>NZ_CM149970.1:2500-1190000 GCF_056311705.1 Microbulbifer sp. ABM4_008
TTGTGTGTCTCTCAAGCACACAATCCGGCGTCCAGGATTTTACCTGGATGTTAAAAGTCGTTAGTAGTCGTTTGTGTTGTATGGTCAAGCGACTAAGCGTATACGGTGGATGCCTTGGCAGCTGGAGGCGATGAAGGACGTAGGAGCCTGCGAAAAGTCTAGGGGAGCTGGCACACAAGCTTTGATCCTAGAATGTCCGAATGGGGAAACCCACTCCTTTTAGGAGTATCCATAACTGAATACATAGGTTATGGAGGCGAACCCGGGGAACTGAAACATCTAAGTACCCGGAGGAAAAGAAATCAACCGAGATTCCCTTAGTAGCGGCGAGCGAACGGGGATTAGCCCTTAAGCTCTTTATGTTTTAGTGGAAGGTTCTGGAAAGTACCGCGATACAGGGTGATAGCCCCGTACACGAAAAGGCATTTAGAGTGAAATCGAGTAGGTCGGGACACGTGTTATCTTGACTGAATATGGGGGGACCATCCTCCAAGGCTAAATACTCCCAGCTGACCGATAGTGAACCAGTACCGTGAGGGAAAGGCGAAAAGAACCCCGGAGAGGGGAGTGAAATAGAACCTGAAACCGTATACGTACAAGCAGTAGGAGCCCTTCGGGGTGACTGCGTACCTTTTGTATAATGGGTCAGCGACTTATTGTCTGTAGCAAGGTTAACCGCTTAGGGGAGCCGTAGAGAAATCGAGTCTTAATAGGGCGTTTAGTTGCAGGCAATAGACCCGAAACCCGGCGATCTATCCATGGGCAGGTTGAAGGTTGAGTAACATCAACTGGAGGACCGAACCCACTAATGTTGAAAAATTAGGGGATGACCTGTGGATCGGAGTGAAAGGCTAATCAAGCCGGGAGATAGCTGGTTCTCCTCGAAAGCTATTTAGGTAGCGCCTCGCGTCTCACCCTCGGGGGTAGAGCACTGTTTGGGCTAGGGGGTCATCCCGACTTACCAACCCCATGCAAACTCCGAATACCGAGGAGTGCAATCGCGGGAGACACACGGCGGGTGCTAACGTCCGTCGTGGAAAGGGAAACAACCCAGACCGCCAGCTAAGGTCCCAAATATCAGTTAAGTGGGAAACGATGTGGGAAGGCCCAGACAGCTAGGAGGTTGGCTTAGAAGCAGCCATCCTTTAAAGAAAGCGTAATAGCTCACTAGTCGAGTCGGCCTGCGCGGAAGATATACCGGGGCTCAAACTGATAACCGAAGCTGCGGATGCTCTTAGGAGCATGGTAGAGGAGCGTTGTGTAAGCCGTTGAAGGTGGATCGGGAGGTCTGCTGGAGGTATCACAAGTGCGAATGCTGACATGAGTAACGATAAGGGAGGTGAAAAACCTCCCCGCCGGAAGACCAAGGGTTCCTGTCCAACGCTAATCGGGACAGGGTTAGTCGACCCCTAAGGCGAGGGCGAAAGCCGTAGTCGATGGGAAACAGGTTAATATTCCTGTACTCGCTATTACTGCGACGGAGTGACGGAGAAGGCTAGGCCAGCATGGCGATTGGTTGTCCATGTTTAAGGTTGTAGGCTGGGGACTTAGGCAAATCCGGGTCCCTAAGGCTGAGAACTGATGACGAAGCCCACTTAGTGGGTGAAGTGGTTGATGCCCTGCTTCCAGGAAAAACTTCTAAGCTTCAGGTAATAGTGAATCGTACTCTAAACCGACACAGGTGGTCAGGTAGAGAATACCAAGGCGCTTGAGAGAACTCTGGTGAAGGAACTAGGCAAAATGGTACCGTAACTTCGGGAGAAGGTACGCCGGTTTTGGTGATGGGACTTGCTCCCTAAGCTGAGGCCGGTCGAAGTGACCAGGTGGCTGCGACTGTTTATTAAAAACATAGCACTCTGCAAACTCGTAAGAGGACGTATAGGGTGTGACGCCTGCCCGGTGCCGGAAGGTTAATTGATGGGGTTAGCTTCGGCGAAGCTCTTGATCGAAGCCCCGGTAAACGGCGGCCGTAACTATAACGGTCCTAAGGTAGCGAAATTCCTTGTCGGGTAAGTTCCGACCTGCACGAATGGCGTAACGATGGCCACGCTGTCTCCACCAGAGACTCAGTGAAATTGAAATCGCTGTTAAGATGCAGTGTACCCGCGGCTAGACGGAAAGACCCCGTGAACCTTTACTACAGCTTTGCACTGAACTTTGAGCCTATTTGTGTAGGATAGGTGGGAGGCTTTGAAGCAGCGACGCTAGTTGTTGTGGAGCCGTCCTTGAAATACCACCCTGGTATGTTTGAGGTTCTAACTCTGGTCCGTTATCCGGATCGAGGACAGTGTATGGTGGGTAGTTTGACTGGGGCGGTCTCCTCCCAAAGAGTAACGGAGGAGTACGAAGGTGCACTCAGCATGGTCGGAAATCATGCAATGAGCATAATGGTATAAGTGCGCTTGACTGCGAGACAGACATGTCGAGCAGGTACGAAAGTAGGTCATAGTGATCCGGTGGTTCTGTATGGAAGGGCCATCGCTCAACGGATAAAAGGTACTCCGGGGATAACAGGCTGATACCGCCCAAGAGTTCACATCGACGGCGGTGTTTGGCACCTCGATGTCGGCTCATCACATCCTGGGGCTGAAGCCGGTCCCAAGGGTATGGCTGTTCGCCATTTAAAGTGGTACGCGAGCTGGGTTTAGAACGTCGTGAGACAGTTCGGTCCCTATCTGCCGTGGGCGTTGGAGATTTGAGAAGAGTTGCTCCTAGTACGAGAGGACCGGAGTGAACGAACCTCTGGTGTTCCGGTTGTCACGCCAGTGGCATTGCCGGGTAGCTATGTTCGGACGGGATAACCGCTGAAAGCATCTAAGCGGGAAGCCTCCTTCAAGATAAGATCTCCCTGAGGCCTTGAGCCTCCTGAAGGGCCGTGGAAGACTACCACGTTGATAGGCTGGGTGTGGAAGCGTTGTGAGGCGTTGAGCTAACCAGTACTAATTGCCCGTGCGGCTTGACCATACAACAGAGATGGTTACTAACGACTAGCTAAGCTAGCGGATTGTGAGTTAGAGACATACGATCGCTTGCGGTGTATTACTACAGATTGTTTTACCGACTTATTTGGGGTTATCGCCGGTCAATAACATGACCGAGGCAAACAGCGATAACACGGCAGGCCAAGCACTTTGCTTATAAGACCAATGCCAACCCAAGCCAGTTTGCCTGACGACAATAGAGTTGTGGAACCACCTGATCCCTTGCCGAACTCAGAAGTGAAACGCAACATCGCCGATGGTAGTGTGGGGCTTCCCCATGTGAGAGTAGGTCATCGTCAGGCTTCTAATCCGAAAAGGGCCACCCAATAGGGTGGCCCTTTTTTTATGGCTGAAAAAATATTTTAAAAAACAAAAAAAACAAAAGACAAAAATAAGAAAGAGAAAGCAGAAAATATTTAGCAAAAATTAAATAGAAAAAATAAAAGTAACTCTGAAAAAATTTAATGCTTAACTTTCTATTTAAAAAATCAGTCAGTAAACAAAAAATAAAAACCTAAAACTACTTGAGCACCTTAAACAGACACTCTCCTAAAAAGCCTATAAAAATAGGTCTTTACCGATCTTCTCTCCAAACGCCTTTGCACTCACTCAAAAAATCATCCAACAAAAATAACCCGCGTAAAAACCAGAAAAGTACCCATACCACTCCCGCCAAAAATTAAAATTAGCCCATAAAAATATCGGTGATTTTTTAGTCTCTGCAGTGATCCCCTGTAACCACGGGGCCTGTAGCCCATTTATTAAAGTTATACACAACTCTATCCAGACTTTCTGTTAGTAACGTTCTGGTCTTACTTTTAGTGGATAACCTGACACTTTTTTCGTTGGTTTTTTAATCGAATTATTTCATTGCACGAAATTAAAGGCTTCCAGACCTCTATCCAAAAGTTATGCACAGTACTATCCAAGAATTCTGTTAGTAACGTCCCTGTAATGAAGAAAACATCTAAAGAATTCTATTTTTACGATCTATTATCCAGTGTTTCAGTGGATAACCAGGGCTGACTTTTCAGTTCTAAAAGGCTCGCTGGGATGTGCTGTTAAGGAAGCATTCTATTAGCGACAAATTCCTCCGAGAGGCTTGCTAATGAGATTTCTACTTTTAATTTCCATGTCATTAGTACTTTTAGCTGCTGGATCGCTAAGGGCGCAGACGTTAGTAGTAGGAAATAAATATGAGGGCACGGTGAGTTTTATTAACCTGGCTTCCGGCCAAGAGGTTAAGAAACCGGAAACTGGAGGTTCGCCCCATGAATTAATAGTGTCGCCGGATAAATCTAAAGTGGTGGTAGTTTCTTACCTTGAAGATGGCTACGTGGGAGAAGAGCTGAATGTATTCGATATCGCGAGCGGTAAGCGCCTGAAAAGAATTGATATCAGTCCACACAAAGGCCCTCACGGTATCGCTTGGCTGGGCGATAGCAATAATGTGATTGTTACGACAGAAGAAACCAGCGACGTGATAAAGGTGGATGTGGCTGAAGGAAAAGTATTGGGAGTTGCCCGTACTGATCAGGTAGGTAGCCATATGCTTGCACTATCACCTGATCTGAAGACCGCCTACGTTACTAGCCGGGGGTCGGATACGTTCAGTGTAATTGATACAGAGACTATGGAGTTGAAATCTACAATACCGGCAGGGGATGGGCCGGAGGCGGTGTGGGTAAGCCCCGATAATAGCGAGCTATGGATAGGAAATAATCAGTCAGAAAATATCTTTATTTTCGATACTGAAACGTTAAAGCAAAAAGAAACGATAGATGTTGGTTTTCTGCCTATCCGAATCAGATTTCACCCTGATGGCGAAGTGGTAGCTGTAGCAGACTTAAATGGTAATCGTATACTGGTGTATGACGCCAAGACCCGTAAACAGTTACATGAGATTGATGTCGGCAGCGCAGGGGCCAGACAGCCAGCGTCGCTATTTTTCTCTCCGGACGGAAAGTTTTTGTTTGCCGGTTCTCAGAGAGACGGAAAAGTTATTGAAATAGATACCGCAACTTGGAAAGTTAAGCGTATATTTAATGCGGGACAAGGGTCAGATGGTATTGAGTGGAGCCCAGTAAATATTCAGCAATAAATATTCCTGTACTCCACAGTTAAAATAATGAATCAGGTAGGAACTGTGTAGATTTTCAAGTCCTGGAATATTCCATCAATCGAATAATAATTTGGAATAGTTTCACTATGCACTCCACCTACGCGTTCTGCTACGGCTATGCTGGCACTGTTTTCAGATAAGCAGTGAATTTTCAACGCTTGAATATCGTGTAGATCTTTCAAGTAGCTAGATATTCTATTTACGATTCGAGTCACGATTCCATTGCCGTGGCAGCTTTTACATAGCCAATATCCTATTTCTGCATTTTGTTTTTTAAGATCAATTTCCTTGATACCAAAGATCCCGACTACTTTGCCTGAATAGTGGATCTTGTACCAGGATGCTCCGAAGCTATTACTGAATATTCTATCGGTAATATATTTTTCAGTGGTCGGGAGGTCGATAACAAGCTTTGCCCAATAGAGATATTTCTCTAGCAGTGGTCTGTTATTTTCAATTAAGGCAAAGATGACTTCTGTGTCACTATCCGAAAGTGGATCGAGTTTGATATCACTGTTTACTACTATAGGCTTCTTAGTCATCCTTTTGCCTCTCTATTTCTTAGCGATATTTTTAGTCATTAGCAACCTAACCAACTGGTAGAGTTTTCCTGATTAGGTGAAACAACAGAAAGAGCCTGTGGAAGGTCTCTAGGTTTCCAGCATAAAAGTTACCGGGCCGTCATTGACTAGTGAAACCTGCATATCCGCTGCAAATATTCCAGTGGCCACTGGTGTAAATTGGGCTTTGGAACTTTTAACGAAATAGTTGTAGAGCTCCTCCGCGTATTCTGGTGATGCGCCGCGACTAAAGCTCGGGCGTAAACCTCTATCAGTTTCGGCAACTAGTGTGAACTGACTGACAATCAGGAGCCCACCTCCCGCCTTTTGGAGGTTGAGATTCATACGCCCTTTATCATCGGGAAAAATACGGTAATTCAGGACTTTGTGCAGCAGCTTATCTGCACTATCGGTAGTGTCCTGGGCTTCGATACCTAGCAGCAGGAGGATACCCTTATCTATGGCCCCAACGGCCTCTCCCGCTACATTAACCTGGGCATGGCTTACCCTTTGGATCAATCCTTTCATCTCACTTCTCTCTGCTGCTCTGGAACCGATCGTCTAAATCGCCTAGATTAGCGGACTGTTCCCAGTAGAGAAACCGAGAATAACGGTATGAAGAGACAGCTAGTGGCACTAGTTGCCGGTGCACTTGCTGCGGTGAGTGTTCACGCAGCTGATAGCTATCCGGATAGTAAACCGGGTGCTCAAATTGATGAATATTTTGGTCAAAAGGTGGCTGACCCCTATCGCTGGATGGAAAAAATGTCCAGTGATGAGGTAAAGAGTTGGGTGGCCAAACAGAATGATCATTCATTACCGCGTTTGAAGGACCTGCCCGGGTGGCAGAAAATCAATGACCGGCTTGCAGAACTATGGCGCTACGAGCGCTACGGTGTTCCGTACAAGAAGGGCGATAGCTATTACTACAGCTACAACACCGGTGATTGGGATCAGAATGTTTTCTATAAGGCCTCTAGCCTGTCTGCTGAGGGCGATACGGTTTTAGATCCACGCACCCTAAGTGAAGATGGCACTATTGCTGCCAAGCGCCTCAAAGTCAGTCCAAAGGGCCGCTATCTGGCTTACGGTATCTCGGATGGTGGCACTGACTGGACCGACTATCGTATTCGCGACCTAAAGACAGGCAAGGATCTGAAGGAACAACTGACCGGTATCAAGTTTAGTGATGCCAGTTGGGCGCCGGATGAGTCCGGTTTTTACTATAGCCGGTACCCGTTTAACAGAGATGGCACGGCGGATGATAGCAAACAGGTAGCCGTATATTTTCACCGACTGGAAGATGCCCAGGAGAGTGATCAACTGGTCTATGAAATTACTGACCATCCCACCCGCAATCCGGGGGCGTCGGTGAGTGATGATGGCAACTATCTCCTGTTTGGTATCTTCGACGGCTATGACTCGAACGGCTTTTACTATCGCGATTTACGCGATGAAAGCGGCAAGGTAGTTAAGCTTCTGGATGACTGGGATGGCCTATACCAGTATCTCGGAAATAAAGGGAGCACCTTTTACTTTGAGACCAGTGCGGGGGCGCCGCTGGGCCGTGTAATCGCTATTGATCTGAATAAGCCGCAACGCAAACACTGGCGCGATCTGGTGCCGGAGACGACTAGTGCCCTGCAGAGTGCCAGTTATATCGGTGATCGCTTTGTGCTTCACTACCTGGAGGATGCGAAATCGCGAGTGCTGGTGACCGATACTAACGGTAAGAAACAGTACGAGCTGAAGCTGCCAGGGGTGGGCTCAGTGAAGGGGTTTTACGGTGAGCCGAATGAAGTCGAGACCTTCTACGCTTTCTCTAATTTTATTACCCCGCCGAGTATCTACCACCTGAATGTACAGACTGGCGAAACCAAACTGTTCAAGCAGCCAAAATATGCAGCAGATTTTTCCGACCTGACTGTGAGCCAGCATTTCTATAAGAGTAAGGACGGTACCCAGGTGCCTCTATTCCTCGTGCATAAGAAGGGAATGAAGCGCGATGGCTCCAACCCCACGCTGCTTTATGGGTATGGTGGTTTTAACTCCGCTCAGTTACCGCGCTTCTACAACCGCTTTGTCGGTTGGTTGGATATGGGCGGCACCCTGGCACTGGCCAACTTACGTGGTGGTAGCGAGTACGGCAATGCTTGGCACCAGGCGGGTACCAAGACGCAAAAGCAAAATGTCTTTGATGATTTTATCGCTGCAGCTGAGTGGCTGATCGAGGAGAAAGTGACTTCTCCTGAAAAGCTTGCTATCAGTGGTCGCTCCAATGGTGGACTCTTGGCGGGGGCAACACTGGTACAACGCCCGGACTTGTTTGCGGCGGCATTACCGGTAGTGGGTGTCCTGGACATGCTGCGTTACCACACCGCCTCCGCCAATGCGCGGCAGTGGTCGAGCGATTATGGGCTTAGTGAAAATCGCGATGAGTTCAAAGCGCTGCATGCCTATTCTCCAGTCCACAACACCCGTGAGGGCACCTGCTATCCGGCCACGCTGATCACCACTGCCGATCGCGATGATCGAGTGGTTCCCTGGCACAGCTACAAATTTGCGGCAGCCCTACAAAGGGATCAGGGCTGTGACAGACCGGTCTGGCTTGCCGTGGAGACTCGGGCAGGGCACGGTGCAGGCAAGCCGGTATGGATGCAGGTGGAAGACTTCGCCAATCAGTGGAGCTTCCTTGCCTACCAGCTGGGCATGAAAATCAAGTAGCCTTTCCAGCTAACCCAGCAAGAGTAATAGCGGGATCAATCAATAAAACTCCCGGTAGGACGATTGCAAATAGGGTTTAGTTTTGGGGCGGTGTCACTAATGAAGTTAGTGTGCCGCCCACTCTGTCGGAGTGGTGGTATCACCAACCGGTCTGCCCTTCCGGGAGGAGGTGGCTTCGATAGAGCTAGTCACTGGGTATGAATAACGATAACAACTCATCCGGTGGATTTATGAAACATGCATTTGTAACCGGGGGAACCGGTTTTCTCGGCGCTAATTTAGTAGAGCAATTGGTTGGTGATGGATGGAAAGTTACCGCTATGCATCGGCGCACCTCCAATACCGATAAGTTACGCTCTTTGGGCGTCAACCTGGTTGAAGCCTCTCTGAATGATCCTCAGTCCCTTCAAGCTGCAATCCCAGATAACGTCGATGCGCTTTTCCATATGGCGGCTAATACCAGTATGTGGCGCGGCGGTAATGCCCAGCAATGGAAAGATAATGTTGAGGGGGCAGCGAATATTGCCAAAGTTGCCAGGGAGAAAAATGTAGGGCGTATGGTGGTGACCAGCTCAATTTCTGCTTATGGCTACCATAAGGAAAGAATTACTGAAGAAAGTGATAAGCTGGCAGATGATCCTCACCATCACTATCTTTACACGAAAAAAAGAGAGGAAATTGCCGTTCGCAAAGAAATTGAGCAGGGCCTGGATGCGGTATTTCTTAACCCTTGCGCAATTGTGGGTAAATACGATACCACCAGTTGGGCGCAGACCTTTTTTCTGATTGATAAAAATCAATTACCAGGTGTTCCACCGGGCTGGGGTTCTTTTTGCCATGCCGGTGCAGTAGCGCGAGCCCATATCGATGCGGTTGAAAAAGGGCGGTGTGGTGAAAATTATATCCTGGCCGGAACGGATGCCAGTTTTTTAGAATTCTTTGGAAAGATTGCTGAGTTATTGCATAAACCTGTACCAAAACGCACCACACCGGCATTTCTAATTCAATCTATCGCCTGGTTTTCCGATCTCTGGTCTCGGGTGAGTGGGCAAGAGCCGGTTATTACTCCTGAAAAGGCCACGTTGGTAACGCGGAGAGTCGTTGCTAGTAGTGCTAAGGCTGAACGTGAACTCGGTTATCAATCGGGGGTGGCTTTGGATACTATGTTATGCGAATGTCGCGATTGGTTAGTACAGAACAATTTGTTGGAGTCGAAGTGAATCGTAATAATATTATTTTTGGGTTAGTTGCCTTGCTTTTGGTTTTACAGCTTATTCAGTATTACTTTTTCTCTGGCGCAAGCTAGTCATAAAAAGGAAATA
The DNA here is from genome assembly GCF_056311705.1 of Microbulbifer sp. ABM4_008. Classification (NCBI taxonomy): domain Bacteria; kingdom Pseudomonadati; phylum Pseudomonadota; class Gammaproteobacteria; order Cellvibrionales; family Microbulbiferaceae; genus Microbulbifer; species Microbulbifer sp. ABM4_008. The sequence goes on from NZ_CM149970.1 coordinate 12,210, forward strand.
ATGATGGCGGAAAAGCGCTGTGACTGGTGCCTGTCTACACCACTTTATCAAAGTTACCACGATGAGGAGTGGGGTAGGCCGGTTACCGATGATCAAACCCTGTTTGAGTTTTTGTTGCTGGAGGGGGCCCAGGCGGGCTTATCTTGGATTACAGTGCTCAATAAGCGGGAGAATTACCGTAAACTGTTTAATAATTTTGATGCTGAAAAAATTGCTCGCTACACCCCTAAAAAGGTAGAGAAATTACTTCTAAACCCGGGAATTATTCGCAACCGGCTCAAGGTTGAATCGGCCATCAAGAATGCACGGGCAACCCTCGAGTTGCGCGATCGCGGTATATCCTTAAAGGATTTTCTCTGGCAGTTCACCGGTGGAAGAGTGATTGTTAATCGCCCCCGCTCCATGAAGCAGGTGCCGGCCACTACAGCAGAATCTGATGCGATGAGTAAGGCGTTAAAGAAAGCGGGTTTTAGTTTTGTGGGATCAACCATTATGTACGCGCATATGCAGGCAACTGGAATGGTCAATGATCACTTGGAAACTTGTCCGGCTCATCAGCGTTGTGTCGATGAGGCGCAGAATTTAGGTTTGGCTTGAATTTAAAATAGGGATTTATTTTCGGGGATCGATGAATATTAATAGCTTACTCAATGAGTATTGGCCCCAAGTAACTGCATTACCCCTAAAGTTGGCGGCCGCACTACTGGTAGTTTTGGTGACGCTGTTTGTGGCCCATCTTGCCCGCCGAGCGGTTGATCGTCTGCCGGACCGGTTTGATGTTACCTTGCGCTCGGTACTGCGCAGTATTTCGAGCTGGGCAGTTTATATTGTTGGCGCACTGCTGGTATTGGATGTATTTGGTATTAACACTACCAGCTTAATTGCTCTACTCGGCGCTACTGGTGTGGCAGTAGCCTTAGCGTTGAAAGATACCCTGCAAAATATTGCTTCGGGGTTTCTACTGCTGGGATTGCGGCCGTTCCGCGTTGGGGATGTGATTCAGTTCGGTAACATAATGGGCACTGTTCGCGAGGTAGGGCTATTTACTACGGAGCTGGATACCACGGATGGGCTGCGTATTACCGCACCCAACAGTGCTATCTGGGGGCAAGTGCTCACCAACTTCAGTCGCAATAAGACTCGCCGTATCGAGATTGTGGCGGGTATCGCCTATGGCGATGACATTGATCGCGGTCTAACAGTATTACGTCGCTTGGTAGAACAGGAACTCCGTATTCTCGCTGAGCCAGAGCCAAGTTTCGCTGTTAAGGCGCTTGCTGACAGCGCGGTAAATTTACAGTTGCGGGCCTGGGCTGCCAATTATCAGTACTGGGATGTTTATTGGTCCCTGATGCAAAAGCTTAAGCCTGCCATGGAGGCAGAAGGCTTGACGGTACCCTTTCCCCAACGGGAGCTTCATATCGTGGACCGGGTCACAAGCCGGCGTTAGTCCATTACCGGAGGGTCACTTGTGGAAATATCCTGCTCCAGGTATTGGGTCCACCTAGTCCAAAATCTCCGATTTGCCTCAACTCAACGCAAACATATGGCGTTCTGAGGGGCATGAATCGACACCTCACCGAATTCGTGTCAAAGTTAGCGGCGTTTTTTTGTACAACTTTTGATCGAGATAGGAAGATGCCGATAAAGCTGAACAACCCACTGATCCCCAGCCTGCTGGCTGTCGCTATCCTTGCGGGCTGTCAGGGTGACAAGAGTACCCAGACTGTAGCTAACGCAGATAAGCCCCAAAATGCGGTTGCCGAGGCCTCAGTAACTGTAGATGCGGTTGCCGAAACCAAGCGCCTGACTGAGTGGCTGGATGAGCGTTATGAGGAACAGCTGCAGTTCAGCCCGATTCAGCTGTCCTACCTGGGCCGCAAAGACCACTACGACCAAATCGACGATATGAGTGAAGCCGCAGAGGCTCGCCGCTTGGTTTGGCAAGAGAAAAGTGTTGAAGAGCTCAAGAAGAATTTCGACTACAGCAAGCTGACCCAGGAAGGGAAAACTTCCTACGATATCTGGATTTATCAGTTTGAACAGGCCAAGGCCGCTGCGCCGTTTATCCGTCACGGCTACATCTTTGAGCAGATGGGAGGTGCACAATCGCAGTTGCCCAACTTCCTGCTGAACTTCCACAAGGTCGACAACATTGAAGATATGCAGGCGTATATCACCCGTATCGGTGGTATCTCCCGCGCGATCAACCAGCTGCTTGACCGCGCCAAGCTGTCGTCCAAAGAAGGTATCCGCCCCCCGCGCTTTGCCTATGAAGGTGCGATTGATCAGTCCAGTAAATTGATTGAAGGCGCGCCGTTTACCGATGGTGAAGACGCACCTCTGTGGGCCGGTGCCAAAGGAAAGATCGCTGAGCTGCTCGAAGTCGGTACTATTGATCAGAAGCAGGCAGACAAGCTGACCGCGGAAGCGCGCAAGGCATTAGAGACTGAGTTCTTCCCCGCATATCAAGGGCTGGTTACCTGGCTCAAAGCGGATATGCAGAAGGCCTCAGCAGAGCCTCAAGGTGCTAGTAGCTTGCCCAATGGTATGGCTTACTACAATCAACGCCTGGCCAACACCACAACTACGGATCTGACTGCCGACCAGATCCACAATATCGGCCTGGAAGAAGTGGCGCGTATCCGTGGTGAGATGGAAACTATCAAGAAGCAGGTTGGTTTCGAAGGTAGCCTGCAGGACTTCTTCAAGTTTATTCGCGAAGATGGCCAATTCTACTACCCGAATACCGATGAAGGTCGCCAGGGCTACCTGGCTGACTCAACCGCGTTCCTGGACAACATTACCAAGAAATTGCCGGAATACTTTGGCCTTCTGCCGAAAGCTGAGTTGGTAGTAAAGCGGGTTGAGTCTTTCCGCGAACAGGATGGAGGTGCCCAGCATTACTACCCCGGCACTCCCGACGGTTCCCGCCCGGGTATTTACTATGCGCACCTGTCCGATATGAGTGCCTATTCCACGACTGATATGGAAACTGTGGCCTACCACGAAGGCAACCCCGGTCACCATATGCAGATCTCAATTGCTCAGGAATTGGAAGGTATCCCGCAGTTCCGCACTCAAGCTCACTTTACTGTCTATGTAGAGGGCTGGGCGCTGTACTCTGAGAAGCTTGCTAAAGAAATGGGGGCCTTCGAAGATCCCTATAACCTGTTTGGCCACCTGACCGCTGAAATGTGGCGAGCCATTCGCCTCGTTGTTGATACCGGCCTGCACGCCAAAGGCTGGAGTGAAGAGCAAGCGGTGGAGTACTTCCTGCAAAACTCCGCAATCCCCGAGACTGCAGTTCGTTCCGAAGTACGTCGTTACCTGGCGTGGCCGGGCCAGGCGACTGCTTACAAGATCGGTATGCTGAAAATTCAGGAGCTGCGCAAGCAGGCTGAAGATCAGTTGGGTGATAAATTCGATATTCGCGGATTCCACGATACCGTACTGGGTGGCGGTGCTTTGCCAGTGCCAGTATTGGAGAGCCGCGTAGCCTCTTGGGTGGAATCAGTGAAGCAATCATAAGCTTCTTAGCTGACTCTTTTAAAAAGCCGGGCATAGCCCGGCTTTTTTATTGGGCTTATTTCTGTGAATATCGTCTGTGTATAGAGGAAAGCTGGTTTTCCCTAAAATAATTGTTTATGGAAAAGTCCCAATGGATTCAAATATTTACTCTGCCCCAGAGGCTGAATTAGATACTGTTTCAGAAGATGAAGCGCAGTTTTATATAGTTTCACCAACCAAATTCTGGGTAATGAGCCTAGGTACAGTGGGCATCTATTCAGTTTATTGGTTTTACCGTCATTGGGCAGAATATCAGCGTGCTAGTGGAGAGAATATGTGGCCGGTTATGCGGGCGATATTCTCTATCTTTTTTACTCATTCCCTTTTTTCCAGGATTCAAAGCCGTATCGAGATTGATAAGGTGGATTACCGCTGGGTGCCGGCACTTTGGGCTACGTTATATGTAGTTTTTGCGATTGCCGGGGCTATTGTCGACAGGATTTCCTATTACTCCGATGTAATTTCATTGATCGATATAGTAAGCATACTTCTCTTACCCTTTACATTGTGGCCACTTTATGAGGGACAGAAAGCTGCCAATATGGTTAATGGAGATATTTCAGGACAGGCTAACTCGAGATTTACTCCCTGGAATTTTGTTTGGTTGGCTGTAGGGGCTGTGTTTTGGGGAGTGGGTATTTTTGGGGCTTATTATCTGCTGGGCAATGTATAAGAGAGGAGTATCTATGAGACGTTCAGGATTTATTATCGTCGCTCTGCTATTACAACTGTTTCCTTCCGCTTTATGGGCGGAGCCAACACCCACTGAAATTACCGTGCGCGCCAAGGCCATGGATGCCAAGTTTATTGGCTCCTCCATCGGTGGTGCCATGGTTATTATTCGCGATGCAGATTCTGGGGAAATTCTTGCCAAGGGGCTTACCCAAGGGAGCACCGGTGACACCACCAGAATTATGAAAAGGCCCCGAGAGAGGTTCCAACCTATCGCCGATGGCGCTGCACATTTTACCGCTACACTGAATATCAGTGAGCCGGTGTTTCTGACGGTGGAAGTTCTTGCACCGTATATCAAAAAGCAGGCCCGAGTGGTGGCGCAGACACAGACCTGGCTGGTTCCGGGAAAGCCTATTTCTGGTGATGGGCTGATTGTGGAAATTCCGGGAATGTTGGTAGATTTACTCAGCCCACAGACCCATCTCTATACAGGCTTGGACCAGAGCCCCTTTGAGATTCGCGCTAATGTGGTAATGATGTGCGGATGTTCACTTACCGATGGTGGGATTTGGGATGGCAGTAAGATAGAAGTTGTGGCATTGGTTAAAAGAGATGGCAAATCATTTGCTCGAGTGCCGCTAGAGATACAGGAGACTATGAATACCTTTAGTGCGCCCTTTGCGACGGATTTGCCAGGTGTTTATGAAATTGTGCTATATGCCTATGATCCCAAGACTGGAAATACCGGTGTGGATCGGGGGAGCTTCATTGTGCGCTAGGCAAGTGCGGCAAGGCGTCTGAGATATGGATTCCTATGGATATTCGGCAGGCTATAGAGAGTGACCTCGAAGGCATGTGGAGCCTCTTTAGTGTTGTGCGAAACAGAGGGGATCTGCCTTTCTCGCATAAGATCAGTCGAGAAGTGTTTTCTGCTCAATGGCTTAATGACGACTTACAGACTTATGTTACCGAAGAGTTACCTCACCTGCTGGGGGTGTATAAATTAGGGGTTAATTTCCCTGGTATTCATAGCCATGTCGCGACAGCCAACTTTCTCGTGCACACGGATGTGCGCGATCGCGGTGTAGATCGTGCACTGGTCCAGCATGCAGTCGCCAGAGCCCAGGACGCCGGCTATTTGGAAATGCAGTTCAACTACGTTCCCAGCGACAATGAGCCCGTAATTACCCTTTATACCGAGCTGGGCTTCACTATTATCAAAACGCTAGATAGAGCATTTACAGATCCTTTGGGAAGGTTGCAAGATGCTTATGTTATGCAGCGGTTTTTACAGTAGCTCGCCTGGTTATGGACCGGCAAAACCCAAAACACCAACAGGAAAGCCGGGAAGCGCTAATTGAGGAGCATCGACCGGAGCGTATTGAGGCGCGCTTGCGAAGTCGTCCACAGTCACAGTGGCTCTCTGATTTTGTTTTGGGAGCGATAGATGGCTGCGTAACTACCTTTGCCATTGTTGCAGGCGCTTTTGGTGCAGGCTTCTCCGAAGCGGTTGTGCTCGTGATGGGCTTTGCCAACCTTATCGCTGATGGTTTCAGCATGGCGGTAAGCAATTATGAAGCTGCCAGTGTGGAGCGTGAGCAACGAGCCGCGGCTATGCGTACAGAGCGTCAGCATATTGCTTTAATTCCCGAGGGAGAGCGGGAAGAGATCAGGCAGATTTTTTATCGAAAGGGATTTCGAGGTGAAGTTCTCGATAATATTGTTGCCACTATCACTGCGAATCAAAAGCTGTGGATAGAGACAATGCTGGCGGAAGAGTACGGTATAAGCCGCTTAGAGCATAAGCCTCTGGGGGCGGCACTGATAACCTTCGCCGCTTTTTTGTGTGTAGGTGCTATTCCCCTGCTGCCCTACCTTTTCCACAGCCTTAATCCCGCCGAACAATTTTATGCGAGCGCCGTTCTGTCGGTCTGCGCTTTTTTTGCTATTGGCTTGTGCAAAGGACTGGTGTTTTCCCACCACCTGCTGGTGGCGGGCTTAAAAACTCTGTTTTTTGGCAGTAGCGCAGCGGCCCTGGCACTCGTCGTTGGCTATCTACTGCGCCACTTGGTGACTTAATATTTATGCGGCTACCACTTTGTTGCGCCCGCCATTCTTGGCTCGATACATACGTTTATCTGCTTCGGCCAATAGCTGATTGAGTGGCTTGCCATTGGTGCTGCCTTCGACGACTCCGAGACTGATTGAGATTTTTACCGGGCGTGTATAGCGGCGACTGAGGGTGGATACTCTGCGACGAAGTTTTTCTGCAAGGACACTGCCGCCTTTCAAGTCAGTATTCGGCAATAGCAATAAAAATTCTTCGCCGCCCCAGCGCGCCACAATATCCTCAGACCGGGTGTTACTTTTCAGTATCTTGGCAACATCTTGTAATACGCGGTCGCCAAAGGAGTGTCCGTAGGTATCGTTGATCGTCTTGAAGTTATCTAAGTCTCCGATAAGGATGACATATTGATCTTTCAGCTCATCATTCCGGCGTTCTAATTCATGAATGGCGCGAAATGCTTCTCTGCGATTTGCTAATCCGGTCAATGTGTCCGTGGCAGCATAGGTCTCCAATTCACCTGTTAATCGCTGGAGGAGCTGTTGAGTTTGGTGACGGCTACTGTCAAGTAATGCAGTTAGAGCCGTGAGTGCACCAAATACTGCAATAAAACGCGCACGATAGGCCGTATCATATTTGGCCGTGAGCCCTGGGAAATCCGGATAAAACAGGATTGCTGCCGTAGCGAGACCTATGCCGAGCAGTGCAGTGGTGCCGGTTTTATAGCCGTAAAGGTTGATAAATCCGGGGACCAGCATAACTGCCCACATCAATCCGGTATTGTTTACACCACCAGTCATTAGTAAGTAGAAATACAGCGCCAATAAAAGAATTCCCACCAATAATGGCGTTTTCTCGGTAGGACCGATAATGTTGACAGTGATATATGCAAATAAAATAACCACCGCGACGATAAAAAGCGTCGATGCCTGCAGGATATTAGTTGCAGTAAGGGCGATGATCGCCATGGCTCCGGTGATAGCCATAGCGAATATCAGCATATAAGAGGAGGCCAATATCCGTCTGCGCAGATCTATGCGCTGCACTTCATCAATAGAGGTGGATATCGCGGGGTTTTGATTGTTATACCCTGAGCTCATAGTCATTCCCGTTGCTATACCGACTGCAACCTTCCGCTTGCTCGGGACCGTCCTGCATCATACAACTATGCTGGTAGCCACTGCCGGAGTGAAGCAATGGTGAGTATAGGGGGAATCTGTCACCGACCAAAGTAGCAAGCTACAGTATCAGTAACTCAAACTTTAGAACTGAGAAATCGTGACACAAATTCAACTGACTTCTGGCGATATCTTGACGATGCGTGGAGATGCTCTGGTGTGTCCGGCACACAAGCATCTTATTCGGGGGCGGGGGCTTTCAGCGCAGATTTATGCCCAGTGCGGGACTCGGTTAACCCCCCAATGTGCCAATCAAAGAGCATGCCCAGTTGGTGAAGCTCGCGTGACTCGAGCCTATGATTTACCGGTCGATTACTTATTGCATACTGTTACGCCCCAGTGGAGCAGTGGCGATCAATGGGGGAGCCAGGCCATAGTGCTGTTGAGACACTGCTATGAAAGTGTTTTAGAGTTGGCGATAGAGCGCGGCTGCAAAACGATACTGTTTCCGGCATTGGGAGCTGGCACTAACCGCTTCCCTCACGAGATTGCGGCACACCAGGGATTGGCCGTTTTACGCGCTTATGCCTCAAGGTTCGAGAGACTCACAGTTTGTTTGCACTCACAAACTGCATTGGCGCAGTGGCAGAAAGTTGAGCAGCGCTTTTATGGCCATAATTGATGTGTCACGGGTAATTGAATGGGATACAGCCTATTGTGTTAATTGTTTAGTTAAGCACTATTGATTCCATGCAGTTAATGGTTCCTTCAATAACCTAATGTGGCGTATATAAAGTAGTTCTGCGGTGCAGGCAGATCGAACCACGGCATGTCAGTCTAACAAGCAATAACTTACCAAGTCGTCTTCTGATCTCATGAATTGAGAGTTATTCAGGTGCTATACAGTCTTTTCTAACTCTTCCGTTGATTATTAAGTGCTATGTCTCCACCTAACTATTTAGTTCTAACGTACTAAATATTGAAATCGTTAGTTGTAATGAGTCATCTATTCGCTAAAGATAGTTGTCAATAACTTAATAAATATGCATTATTTTTATATGTATTTTTTAAGCCTAAAAATTTTTAGTAACTATGGACCACTGCAAAGTCTGCATACAAGAACAAAATATCTATGAAGGCATAGGGCGTAGATGTGCTTTGTGTCGGGGGTGAGTGTCCCCTAAAATGAAAAAGAAATCCTCTTTTTTACAGTTTCCCATGCCGCCTATGAATAGCCAGCGCGTTATTATTCACTGTAAGTAGGACTGGATTGTCATTCTGCTTACCACTTTCATTAGTGGCTCTTATAGTTACTTCTTATTTAAAATTTTTAGTATCTCAGCGAGAACAGTCTTTATCTGAGAACGCTATCTTGGCAGGCCTTACTACTGAGGGATATATTTTATCAATGCGGCCAGTAATGTTTGTTTCTATAATATTGTTTGCGACCTTCTTTAAGCTGCTTGCATACTTAATCCCTACGGAAAAATAGAACTTGATAAAGAGTTAAGTCTAAGATATTGGGAGACTATAGGTTGAGGCAATCAATTCGTAAAAATTTTAGAATCTTATCGTTTTTTTAACTTTGATAGTCTTGGGGATAAATAGTTATTTTGTTGCCAGCTCCAATAGAGTGAAATTTAACTCATTATTTTCCCTTTTTCCTAAAGAGTATAATTGGAGCCAAATTCAGGCGGTTGAAACAGCTAATGGCACTGGTCCGGCACCTAGCCGATGAATTCCAAAATACATTTTAAGAATGGATAATAAAAAATTAATTTAATTGATTGTAAGTTTTAGAGATTTATTGCCTCTTACCCCAGACTCAGAATTTATCTGCGAGATCAAAAGCACATTTAGTATGAGCAAAGTTTGACAGATAATGGTATTCGTTGGCTGAGATATATTTTGTCAAAGGATAACTTTGGTGAAGTGATGCATATCTTACAAGATACGCCGTAATAATTATTTTAAGGGCGGACTAAATAATAAATGGAAAGGACCCGATAAGGGCCCTTTTATTGAAATATTGAGCCGCCTTCCTTGAGAAGACGGTCAAAGTGTATCCAGGTTACTGGCAGGAACTCGCTTCCCAGTACTGGGGGGCGCTAGCCGGGGACCACCAGTTGGGACCAAAGGTAGACACATAAACCTGGCCTTCAAAGGTTACTAGGTCGCCAACTTGATAGCCTTCGTCACCAGCATATGGCTGCTGGAATTCGGGGCAGGAAGCGGTCTCACCTGAACCTTGATCGCTGTCGGTGTTGTCATCGGAACCGTTATTGGCGTTGTCGTCAGAACCGCTATCGGAGCCATTGTTGTTGCTATCGTCAGAGCCGCTGTCGGAACCATTGTCGGAGCCTTCGCCCTCAGTTTGACAGGTGGTTTCGGTCCACAGCGATGGCGCGGAACCTGGAGACCACCAGTTTGGCTCGTGGGTGGACTCGTAGGCGACTCCTTCAAAGACAACAACGTCACCGACTGAATAACCTGGGTCGCCGGCATAGGGCTGCTCAAACGCGACGCAGGCGCTGCTTCCGCCATTATTATTGCCACCGCCACTTCCGGTGTCGCCAGTATCTCCGGTGTCTCCAGTGTCTCCAGTGTCTCCAGTGTCTCCAGTGTCTCCAGTGTCTCCAGTGTCTCCAGTGTCTCCAGTGTCTCCAGTGTCTCCAGTGTCTCCGGTATCTCCGGTATCTCCGGTGTCTCCGGTGTCTCCGGTGTCTCCGGTATCTCCGGTATCGCCAGTATCTCCGGTATCGCTATCACTGGAGCCACCCTGTCCGAAAACTTCGAGTGCGGCATCGAGTAGTGGATACTGGTATTCATTGTTCTCCAATAGCATTCCACCGCGTAGCTGCCAGATCATCACGCCACCAAGGCCCTGGTCGAGCACATATTGGGCGCGTGCGGCGATAGAAGTCGTATCTTCGAAAGAGATAAAACCGCCATCCTCAAACCAACCATAGTGGGTGACGGCCTCGGGATCGTAAGCGGTCTGGAATGAAGAGTCGCTCTGCATTTTCTCAACGATCTGGTAGTAGCGCGTCTCGGTGTCAGAGCCCCAGTGAGCGACGTCTTGTCCGGAGGCGGCTTCACCGATTGCGGTGGCGCCAGCCACGCTGCGGCCGTAGTGGGACATACCCAGGGTGATTTTCTCAGCAGGAATATTGCCCTCAGTCATCCACATATTGCGGCAGCTGTCTGCGTCGAAGCCTTCGTTGACCTGGCCTTCATAGGGGTACAGCGGCGAGGTATGCTGGGCTACGGTATCCCAGTCGCCACCAAAGTCATAAGTCATCAGGTTGACATAGTCGAGGACTTCGCCCACAGCAGCAAAATCATAACCCTCTTCTGCAATCGAGGGGCCACAGGCCACGGCAGCGGTCAGTTCCAGATTTTTGCCGGTCTCCGCTTCAACCTCATCGAAGCGCGCGCGCAGCTCTTGCAGCAGGGTGGTGAAGTTTTCTTTGTCGATCGAGCGTCCGCCGTTCGGTGCATAGCCGGGGTATTCGAAATCGAGATCGAGACCATCGAAATCCCAGTCAGTAAGCAGTGTCACTGCATTTTCGATAAAGGCTGCACGTGCGGTGTCGCTCTCCATCATCTCGGAGACTTTGTGGGAGAGGGTCCAGCCGCCCATAGACAGGATCGCCTTGGCACCGTCGTCATGTACCGATTTTACAAAACCTGATTCGTGGTCATTCCAGCCCTGGCAGACCGCGGGCTGAATACTGGAATCGTATTGGCTGTAGGGGTGCCAGAATTGCGGCGAGCATTTTACGGGACCATCACCGGCGCCGCCGGAAAATGATTGGGCGCCCAGGCCGTAGAAAACGTAGGGGTCTGTAAAGTAGATGTTGCCGTCTTCGTCATTCCAGGCAAAGGCGTACTGAACGTGAGTGAGCTTGGAGAAATCCACGTTGTCATGGGTGAAGGATGAGTCGGCCCAGTATTCCCAATCGGCCCAATAGGCAGATACACGTTTAGAGGTTTCTTGTGCGCTGACGTTTCCGCTGATGGCGATTGCTGCTGCGAGTGCCGCCGCAGCTTTTAATTTAAACCCAAATTTAGATCCGCGTTCACTGCGGCTGCCCACCAACATCCTTGTTCGATCCTGAGATTGCAGGAAAGAAAACATTAGATTGACCTCCCATAGGTCTTAATTATGTATAAAGAAATTTGTCGTTATATGTGGAAAAATTTGAATAAATGGAGAGGTAAAAGTTCCGCGAGGAAATGTGGAATAAATGTGCAAGCCACGGAGGGTAGTGGCTGAGTGGTTATATTTATTTCCGCTGTAATTTTATGATGGGGACAATAAAAAGTGCGGGCATAAATTTAATTGCACCTTCCAGGAATAAATATTTGAGCAGATAAACGATAAAAATGGTCGATTATTTAATATCAAAAGAAGATAAATTTTCTTTTTTGGGTAAGAGATTGGAAAAAAATACCGGATTCTGGCGAGCGATATTTACGGCCTCTTGCAGGCAGCCTCCCTGCAGTTTAGTGCAGCACGGCTTCTGTCGAGTTAATCAATCACCTCTTTACTATGGAATGTTGCTACGGAGAAGTTTTTGATTGTCCCTCTTCAGGGATTGAAGATGTCATGATATGGCAAAAACAAAAAAGGGCCCAGAGGGCCCTTTTTAAAGTTGAAGAAAATACTAATTATTTCTTCGCACGCTTGCGCATATTTTCCTGCAAAATTTTCTTGCGCAGGCGGATAAAGTTGGGAGTCACCTCTACCAATTCATCGTCTTCGATAAATTCCAGAGCCTGCTCAAGGGTGTGACGAATGGGTGGTGACAGAGTGAGCGCATCGTCAGTACCTGACGCGCGCACATTAGTGAGCTGTTTGGCCTTGGTAGGGTTTACTACCAGGTCGTTGCCACGGGAGTGAATACCGACGATTTGGCCTTCGTAGACCTCTTCGCCGTGGCCCAGGAACAAGCGACCACGATCCTGCAGTGCGAACAGACCATAGGCGAGGGTTTTGCCCTTGACCATGGAAACCAGTACACCGTTGATGCGCTTGGCCACCTCACCCTGCTTCACCGGACCGTAGTGGTCGAAGATACTGGTCATAATGCCAGAACCACTGGTGATGGTAAGGAATTGGGAGCGGAAGCCGATCATGCCGCGCGAGGGCACGATAAAGGTTAGGCGCACGCGACCTTTGCCGTCGGGCTCCATATTGGTGAGATCGGCCTTGCGCAGGCCCAGCTCTTCCATAATGGGCCCCTGATGAGGTTCCTCAACATCGATAACCACTTCTTCATAAGGCTCGTGGATCTCTCCGTCGACCTCTCTCTGCACCACTTCGGGGCGGGAAACGCCCAGCTCGAAACCTTCTCGGCGCATGGATTCGATCAGGACAGACAAGTGCAATTCGCCTCGGCCGGAAACCTTGAACTTATCAGGAGAGTCGCCTTGCTCTACACGCAGGGCCACGTTGTGAATCAGCTCCTGGTCAAGACGCTCTTTGATGTTGCGCGAGGTAACGAACTTGCCGTCCTGGCCAGCAAAGGGGGAGTCGTTGACCTGGAAGGTCATGCTTACGGTGGGCTCGTCCACGCTCAGGGCGGGCAGGGCTTCTGGAGTATCCAGATCGCACAGGGTATCGGAGATATTTAGCTCACCCACACCGGTGATACACACGATATCGCCAGCACTGGCTTGCTCCACTTCTACACGCTCCAGGCCGAGGTAACCCATAACCTGCAGGACCTTGGCTTTGCGCGAGTTGCCCTCGCGATCGAGAACTACCACTTGCTGGTTCGGCTTCAGGGTACCGCGAGTGATACGGCCAACGCCGATTACGCCTACGTAGCTGGAGTAGTCCAGAGCGGAAACCTGCATCTGGAAGGCGCCGGTGGGGTCAACCTTCGGGGGCTCAACCTTGTCCACAATCATCTGGAACAGCGGCGTCATATCGTCGGCCAGGTCGGTGTCGTCGAGACCGGCGATGCCGTTCAGGGCGGAGGCGTAGACAACCGGGAAGTCCAACTGTTCGTCGGTGGCGCCGAGGCTGTCGAACAGGTCGAATACCTGATCCATCACCCAGTCGGGGCGAGCGCCGGGGCGGTCGATCTTGTTAATCACCACGATCGGGTTGAGGCCCTGCTCAAATGCCTTCTGGGTTACGAAGCGGGTCTGCGGCATGGGGCCATCTACTGCGTCTACGAGCAGCAGAACTGAATCCACCATGGACAGTACGCGCTCTACCTCGCCGCCGAAGTCGGCGTGCCCAGGGGTGTCGACAATATTGATGCGGTAGTCATTCCAGCGGATAGCGGTGTTCTTCGCCAGGATGGTGATGCCACGCTCACGCTCTTGATCGTTGGAGTCCATGACGCGCTCGGCGCCTTCGTCGCGGCGGTCGAGAGTGCCGGACTGGGACAACAGCTTGTCCACAAGGGTGGTTTTGCCATGGTCTACGTGGGCGATAATCGCAATATTGCGCAGATTCTCTATCACTGGGGGCCTCTGGGCGTTAAATCTTGGTAAGTCGGGGCGGGGGCCTGCGGGGTTTCTACAGCAGCATTCCGGCCAAAGGCGGCGATTATAGGGGGGCCGCATGACAATTGGGAGTGATTTTGAGTAAAAAATCACCGCCCCGGGGCGCTGATCGCTTTAAAACCCGCGCGGGCGGTAATTGCCCGCGCCTTGAGCAGAAGTTACTTCTTAATGGTTTCCGGTCTGTGGGGAATCAGCGGGCGCAGCACGCCCACATTGCGAAAACCTTCGTCCAACAGGTGTGAGGCGTGCAGGCGGCTCATAACGCCTTTGGAGCAATACAGGAGGTACTCACGCTCTTGGTCCAGGTGGGCAAAGCTGTTGTTGAGACGGTAGAAAGGAATAGTCTGCACCTCACAGCCAAGCTCCAGTGGATCCAGCTCCTCCTCATCCGGGTGGCGGATATCGATAACCACAGCGCTGCCCGGCTCTTCGCGGATCTCCACATCCGGTGCTTCGCCATCGACTTCTTCGATCACCTGATCAATATTTTGCATCACCCGATTGCTGATAGCGCGATCGAGGACGGTGAAATCGAAGCGGTTTTCCTCGGACTCCACTTTTTCAATCTTGGCGCGGGTGGTGGGTTTTACCGAGATAACGCCGCAGTATTCCGGCATATTGGCGGCGAACTCTTCAGTGCCGATGGCCCGGGAGGTGCGGATAATATCGGTCTTGTCGGTGGTGATCAGTGGGCGCAATACCAGGGTATTGGTAACACTGTCGATCACCGACAGATTTTTCAGGGTCTGGCTGGAAACCTGGGCGATGGCTTCACCGGTGACTACGGCGTCCACCTCCAGTTCCTTGGCGATCACATCGGCGGCGCGCAGCATCATGCGCTTCAAAATAACGCCCATATGGGAGTCGTCGACCCGCTCGAGAATCTCTGCCACTACTTCGTCAAACGGCACGGTGATAAAGCGCACCCGGTGGGAAGCGCCGTATTTGTTCCACAGATAGTAGGCGACTTCTTTCACGCCCAGCTCGTGCTGGCGTCCGCCCAGGTTGAAGAACAGGAAGTGGGTGCGGATACCGCGCTTCATGGTCATGTAACTGGCCACGGTAGAGTCGAAGCCACCGGAGACCAGTGACAAAACCGGGTCTTGCGTGCCCAGGGGGAAGCCGCCCAGGCCGGGATGCTGCTCTTCGATCACGTTGAGCTTGTCGTGGCGGATCTCCAGCTTAACGGTGATGTCGGGGTTTTTCAGTTTGACTCCGGATGCCTCGGTATTCTTGTTGAGGCCGCCACCCACATACTGTTCCACATCCAGAGACTGGAAGTCGTGTTTGCCGGTGCGTTTAACCCGTACACAGAAAGTCTTGTCTTTCAGGGCTGCGCCCCAAACCGACAGGGTTTTCTCGTACATGTCGTGCAGGTCACCCAGGGGGAACTGGCGCACGCGGGAGAAGTTGGCGATGCCGGGGGTGTGAGAGAGCACCTCTTCGATACGTCCACCCAGGTGGGACACAGCATCGGGCGCGATCACATCGATCTTTTCCCAATCCTTTCGCACCTGGATACGGTCGTCCAGCTGGCGCAGCAGGCGCTGCAGGTTGTCCTTGAGCTGGCGCGACATGCGCTTGCGCACAGGGTTGCTCTTGATGGTGATCTCTGGAAAAAACTTGACGACAAAGTGCATGGGAATCCGTGGGGTACCGCATGTTGATAGAAGGTGCGGCATTATAAACTAGCCAGAGCCAAGTTGGTTGTGCACTGTTTGCGGGCGAAGCGAGAACAAATATGTTCTATTTTGGTGCGTATTTATGTGGCTGCTCGGCCACAATACATCTATCCTGGCTGCGTCAGCACTTTGCTGGGGCTCGCACCGGCGCCAACCGGGACTATGAGGCGATTGCCCTAATTTGGCACACTCCTTGCTTTATTTCACGCCAGGTAGAGAGTGAATGCCGGCAGCGACAGCAAGGCATAGCGACCAATTACTTTTCAAGACCTGGAGGACTGCAATGTCAGCGAAAACGCTCGGTTTGATTAATGAAAGTGAAGCGAAATGGATAGACCTGCGCTTTACCGATACCAAGGGTAAAGAACAACACGTTTCCATCCCTGCGTCGGAAGTTGACGGTGAGTTCTTTGAAGAAGGCAAAATGTTCGATGGTTCTTCCATCGCCGGTTGGAAGGGCATCAACGAATCCGACATGATCCTGATGCCGGACGACGAGACCGCTTTCCTCGACCCCTTCACCGATGAGAGCACTGTTATCATTCGCTGTAACATCGTCGACCCAATTACCGGTCAGGGTTACGAGCGAGATCCTCGCTCCATCGCATTGCGCGCTGAGGAATACCTGAAGTCCACTGGTCTGGGTGACACCGCTCTGTTCGGTCCCGAGCCCGAGTTCTTCGTATTCGACGACATCACCTGGGGTGCCGAAATGGGCGGCGCCTTCTACAAGATCAACTCCGAAGAAGCAGCCTGGTCCTCAGGTCACAACTTTGCAGAAGGCAATATTGGTCACCGTCCCGGCGTTAAAGGCGGTTACTTCCCGGTTCCTCCGGTGGATTCCCTGCACGACGTTCGCGCCGCAATGTGTTCTGCGATGGAACAGATGGGCCTGCGCGTAGAAGTGCATCACCACGAAGTGGGTACTGCTGGCCAGTGTGAGATCGGCGTTGCCGCCAACACCCTGACTAAGAAAGCGGACGAAGTACAGATCCTCAAGTACGCTGTACACAACGTTGCCCACGCCTACGGCAAGACCGCGACCTTTATGCCCAAGCCGCTGGTTGGCGATAACGGTTCCGGTATGCACGTTCACCAGTCCTTTAGCAAGGATGGCGTAAACCAGTTTGCCGGTGACGCCTACGCTGGTCTGTCCGAAGCTGCTCTGTACTACATCGGCGGTATCGTTAAGCATGCTCGCGCCCTGAACGCGCTGTGCAACGCTTCCACCAACTCTTACAAGCGTCTGGTACCTGGCTTCGAAGCGCCGGTAATCCTGGCTTACTCTGCGCGCAACCGCTCTGCGTCTATCCGTATTCCTTTCGTGCCCTCCCCGAAAGGCAAGCGCATCGAGACTCGCTTCCCGGACCCGACCGCCAACCCATACCTGTCTTTCGCCGCACTGCTGATGGCGGGTCTCGACGGTATCAAGAACAAGATCCACCCTGGCGATGCTGCGGACAAGGACCTGTACGATCTGCCGCCGGAAGAGTTGGCTGAGTACCCGACTGTCGCTTCCAGCCTGGAAGGCGCCCTGGATGCTCTGGATCAGGATCGCGAGTTCCTGACAGCCGGTGGTGTATTCACTAACGATGCTATCGATGCCTACATCGAGCTGAAGCGTGAAGAAGTAGAGCGCCTGAACATGACCACTCACCCGGTTGAGTTCGATATGTACTACTCCGTGTAATGGCGACCGGCATCACGATGATGCCGTCGAGCTGTTCTCGAAAAGCCCGCGCCACCCTGGTGCGGGCTTTTTTATTGCGAGTACACTGTCAGTGGAAGTGAATTGAGTGCCGCTATGCGGAGGCTCAGGAATATCCCATTGGCCCGATCTGGGAAGAAAGGAGCGTCCGCCCTGCGGTCGAAAACACTATGGCAAGGTTTTGGCAATTAAAGGCCCTGTTACTCGCAATGCCTCTGGTGGCAGTTGCGGCTTCTCAAGAGAATGAAGAGGCTGGCGCGATCTACAAAGTGGTTGGGCCCGATGGCCAGGTCAGTTTTAGCGATACACCACCGGCAAATGGCAACTCAGAGAAAGTGGATTTAGCCCCAATCAATATTCAGCCAATTGCGCTGCCCCGCCAGCTGCCCACAAGAAAGCTGTCGCCCAAAAGTGATGATGGAGAGTTGGGGCCGGTATCGATTCGAATTGTGAGTCCAATTAATGAGGCGACTATTCCGCCAGGGCAGACACTGATAGCGCTTCAGGTGGATGTGGCCCCCAATTATCCAGAGGGCGCTAGCTTTTATGCGGTTATTGATGGGCAGCGCTGGCAGGGAAGTTCGGCTGGTAACTCCCTGGATATCTCCGCCCTGGTCCGCGGTACCCATACGCTCAAGGCGGTTCTGCTAGGGCCCAAAGGGCAAGTATTGGCCCAGTCGCAAACGATCACAATTCATGTCAAGCGCCCGATAGCTCGGGGGTGAATGTTTGAGGGAGTGCAAAGCTCCCGCTACCCCTTACTTCGCTCTAAAGTCCGCCTGCCTGTTTTTTGACCTATGCACCTTAATGGTGCATTCTCTCTGTGGTCGGCGGCATCCTATTTCTGAGACTGAATACTCGCAATGCCGTTGTTGCTAATCGCGCACTGATTGTGTCCGGTTGAAGCTGCTTCCGCCTACAAATGCCAGCTTATGCGCCATTTTGGTTTGCTTTTTGCACTGACTAGATACAGCGCTAGTTTGCTGGGGGTGACCAAAGGGAGTTTGGTCAGAGCCTCGGAATGAATCGGAAATTTTGTGAATGCTGAATGATCGCCAGTTGCGCCAATTACTCGATAGCCTGACTTCCGCAGTGTTGGTGCTGGATGAAAACTTATCGCTTTGCTATTTGAACAATGCTGCTGAGGACTTGTTTGCCGCCTCCAGTACCCGGGTTAAAGGCTCGAAGTTGGAGGAGGTGGTGCGAGAATCTCCCACTGCCTATGAGGCTATGCGGGAAGCATTGCGCAAAAATGAGAAGTATACAGTGCGCCGGGCCAGTTGGAGGTTGAACAATCTTGAAACCCGGACCGTGGATTACTCAGTCAGCCCGGTCCCCGAGTTTTCTGTGCTACTTGTGGAAGTGCAGCCGATGGATCGCCTGTTGCGAATTGCCAGGGAAGATGCGCTGCTCAGTGCCCAGGAAACGACACGAAACCTGGTTCGCGGTATGGCCCATGAGGTCAAGAACCCCCTCGGTGGTATCCGCGGGGCGGCACAACTATTGCAGCGCGAGTTGCCGGACCGGGAGTTAGACGAATATACACAGATTATCATCGAGGAAGTGGATCGCCTGCGCAATCTGGTTGACCGTTTATTGGGACCACGCCAGCCGGTAGTACTGGAGCCGGTTAATGTGCACGAGGTTCTGGAGCGGGTTGCCCAATTACTGGATGCAGAGTGTATCGGTGAGCTTCAAATTCGCAGGGACTACGATCCGTCTATTCCCGATGTTCCCGCCGATAGCGAACAATTGATTCAGGCGCTGCTTAATATTGCCCGCAACGCCATGCAAGCCATCGATGAAAGTATTGGCCTCAGTAGTGGGGAGATGGTATTGCGTACGCGTATCCAGCGCCAATTCACCATTGGCCGCCGCAACTGCCCATTGGTCTGCCGTATAGAAATTGAAGATAACGGCCCGGGCATACCGGAGGAAATTCGCGAGCGGATATTCTTCCCGATGATATCCGGCCGCGCCGAGGGTTCAGGTCTTGGACTTTCAATTTCCCAGAACATTATTAATCAGCACAAGGGGCTGATTAAGTGTGACAGCCAACCCGGCCGTAGCATTTTCCAAATTTATCTGCCCCTGACTACCGAATTAGCTAATACAGGAACCTAGAGAATGAGTAATCGCGTTTGGATTATTGACGACGACAGATCAATCCGCTGGGTGCTGGAGAGAGCGCTATCGCGTGAGGGAATTGATACCCAGTGTTACGAGAGTGGCGACCGCGCCCTGGATGATTTCTATAGCGATTCACCGGATGTAGTAATCAGTGATATCCGCATGCCGGGCTCCGATGGCTTTAAATTGTTGCAGCGTTTCCAGGCTGAACGACCGAGTCTGCCGATAATTATTATGACTGCGCACTCGGACCTGGATAGCGCGGTAGCTGCTTACCAAGGGGGAGCCTTTGAATACCTGCCTAAGCCATTTGATATTGATGAGGCCGTAGCGGTAACCCGGCGCGCATTGATGCACGCCAGTGAACAGAGTGCTGAAGAACGGGTTGAGCCGGAAAATGGTCAGGGTAATAAAGAAATTATTGGAGAAGCGCCGGCGATGCAGGAGGTCTTCCGTGCGATTGGCCGTTTGTCTCACTCCAATATCACCGTTTTAATCAACGGTGAATCCGGCACCGGTAAGGAGTTAGTGGCGCAGGCTCTGCACAATCACAGTCCGCGCAGGGATAAGCCATTTATTGCATTGAATATGGCGGCTATACCCAAGGACCTGATGGAGTCTGAATTATTTGGCCATGAAAAAGGGGCCTTTACCGGTGCCAGCTCCCAGCGTGCCGGACGTTTTGAACAGGCCAATGGTGGCACCCTGTTTCTAGATGAAATTGGTGATATGCCCGCAGATACGCAAACCCGGTTATTGCGCGTGTTGGCTGATGGTGAATTTTACCGTGTCGGTGGCCACACCCCGGTCAAAGTGGATGTGCGTATTATTGCGGCGACTCACCAGGATCTGGAAGAGTTGGTATGTCAGCATAAATTTCGCGAGGACCTGTTTCACCGCCTGAATGTTATTCGCATCCATATTCCAAGACTCGCGGATCGCCGTGAGGATATTCCGCGATTGGTGAGGCATTTCTTTAATGCTGCGGCAAAAGATCTGGGGGTGGAATCAAAGATCCTAACCAAGGAAACTGAGGAGTACCTCTCTGGGCTGGATTGGCCTGGTAATGTACGACAACTGGAAAATACCTGCCGCTGGATTACCGTGATGGCCTCTGGGCGCGAGGTGCATATTGAAGATTTGCCACAGGAGTTGCATCAGCAGGGCGCGACGACAGAAACACCGGCAGACTGGCAAAAAGCACTGCGCTTGTGGGCTGACCAGGCCCTATCCTCTGGGCAGCGCGAAATTTTAAATGAGGCTGTTCCCGCATTTGAAAAAGCGTTAATAGAAATTGCGCTTAAGCATACTGCTGGGCGTAAACGCGATGCAGCTGATCTATTGGGATGGGGTAGAAATACCTTGACACGGAAGCTAAAAGAATTGGAGATCGGTGGGGAATAAAGAGAGTTTGTGCTTGGGGAAAATTTTTCTCCAAGCACATTTTTCAATTAAAATAGATTGCAGCTGGTTTTAGATATCTACTTTTTTAAAGCGGCCAATGAAGCCGTTTTTATAATCTGTCTGGCCTTCTTCTAGTCTTGAAGAGAAGATTTCAAGGTAAGATTCAAGATAGTAGATATCCTCATCGGTATTGATAAGTCGTAATCGCCTTTTTTTCCATAGTATGCAGTCTTCAGATTGTCCCTCGCAGGATGGCAGGTAAGCAGCAGTGGAATTCTCCTCCGTTTCCAGATTTGGATCATAGTAGTGGTTCGAAACTATTGAGCCGTCTGCTGCTATCTCCCACGAGCCTTTGCGTTCATCCGTCATCCAGTCATAGTCAGAAAATGGATTGAATGGATCGAGAGGGTAGGTAAATTCTTGTTGAATAGTTCCATTATCGGAATAAACGACTGCCCAAATATTGGGAGTTGGAAATGAAGTGTGAGTCTCCACTCTTAATGGAGGAGCCTCAAGTAGTGTGTCATCTTCTTCAACCAAAAAACTAGAAAATATATCTGTTGTGCCATCGCTACCTGTGCTAACGGCAATGACCCTGGTCGCATTTCCGAATGTACTCATGGGAATGTAACGTGTTTGTTGGCCACTTTCGTAGTTTATGACTAATTCATTAGTTAGAACTGCTGAAAATGTTTCTTCTTCTTTTAGGTCCGGCCCAAATTTCTCTTTACCAGTATTCTCAGAGTCCATGCTGAACTTTCCAGAGAAGTATTTGCAGTTGCAGTTTTGGTGGAAATTTGGATGGTAAGTTTTAGTTGAAAAGTGACTGGGAATTGATTCCCAGGAGGCGGAATAACTTGTATTTATGGTGTTTAAGTATCTTTTTTCGCTGTATTCATATTGCTCCCCGCTCTGGCTTGTACAAGTGCTATTGAGGTTGATCTCCAGTACCTGGCTATATGGCGTCGAATAAATATGCCTTGTATTAAAGTTGCTGTTTCGAATATCTATACAGTTATGAAGGCTGAACCTGCCCCAGCTTACTCCGTCAGCTATTTGTCCATTAATGTCACCGTCCTCATCCAGTGACAGAGTGAACTCTCCAATTCCAATAAAATTAGCTGTGCCGGAATTTTGTAATTCTTCCTTGAGTTGTATGACCCCGGGTATTAAATTGTCGCTGCCTGAGCTTCCAGTCAAAAAGATTGTTTCTAAGGATTCATTCAGCCTGTAATTCTGTTGGTGAGAGTAATTATTGTCTAGGATTTTCAGTAGAAGCTCCTCTGCATACTCTTGATTTGATTGAATTATGTCTTCTATATAGGCTTTTGAGAATGAATAATCTCTGATGAAGTCTGTCGTATTTGAATATCTATCTTCGAGAAAGAAAAAGTTCGTGTTGTCTGAGAACTCTTCATTAATTGCACCTTTTAGGAATATAGCTAAATTAATAGCATCCTCCATAGGCACTTCGAAAATATGTTTTTTTAGGCCTTCAGTGGTTGTGATTTCACTGTTGTTGTTTGATATCTCTGCAAGGTTGGAGATCGACGCTGATAAGCTGTTTAACACTAAACCCGGGTTATTGTTGAGGTAGCTTACTTCATTATTTATTGCTTGGCTCGAGAGTTCACTAAATGACCCAGTATAGGATTTAAAACTGTAACTCCAGTCATCTGAGACCGCACCCTGCGCAATTATGGTTACTAGCTCGTCGCTATGGTCGCCTTCTATTTCAACCGTGAATTCATTGTTGTTTGTTTGCTCGGCAGTATAATGGCTTTCGCCAATGCTGACTGTTATTTCTGGAAACTCAGAGAAGCTTTCGTCAAAGACTCCATGCAGGGTAATTGATGACTCTTCTGGTGCCGGCTCTGGGCTAGATGAATTGCTTCCTCCTCCGCTACATGCACTAACAAGAATCGATGATGCTGCTAGTATTGTTAGGTGTCTGGTCAGTTCCTTCATAACCTCTCTCTATATTCAATATTAATTATTGGCCGTATAATACCTTTGTGAAGTTAAATTGCACGGCATAATAGTGGTACGCATGCATTAGGTTGCAAAGCTAAGTTTTCCTTTTATTTTTTTATGAACTTATAGGGTCGATTAACTCAGCTATTATTATTTTTATTAAATGCTTAATGTGAGTAATCCACAGGTGTTATATGACTCGAGATGAATTGAAAGTCGTTGATGACGTTCCATTCTTGTTTTGGGTAAAAGATAAAAGTGAGAAATATATTTGGGGTAATCAAAGGATATGCGAATTGGCCGGAGAGGATGTGGTTGGTAAAACTGATGTCCAATTGGCCTGGGCAGAGAATGCCAAAGCGTTACGTGAAGCTGACCAGCGTGTATTTTCCTCAGGGGAACCCGATTACCTTCTCGAGCATGTCGTTCAATCTAGCCTGGGTGAAGTTAATCTAAGTGTGTGTAAGTGGCTGGCGGATTTTGAAGGAGAGCAATGTTGTTTTGGAATTTCTTTTTCTATTAAGAAGTGATTTTGCAATACAAATAGCCCAAAATTTGAGCTATTTGATATTTATAGTAATTGATCTGGATTACCCTTCAGGTTGAAACTTTTTTAATTCCCAATTCACCAAGCGTTCGCGCTATATCCTCTGCGCTGGTTGCCGGTTTAATATCCTTGTCAATTTTTTTAATTCGGCCATCTTTACCGATATAAATGGTAACGCGACGGGCGATATTCATTACGGGAATAAGTACATCGTACGCTTTAGCCGTTTCACCGGTGGGGTCACTGAGTAACGGGAAGTCCGCTTCGCTCTCTTCAGCAAATCGGGTGTTATCGTCAAGATCATCTGTACTGGCCATAAAATAGGTGACTTCATAATCTTTGATCAAGTGACCGTTTTGGGCGAGCGATTTACACTCTATGGTGCAGCCACGGGTGAATGCCTTGGGAAACCAAGCGATCACAACAGCGCTTTTTCCCTGGAGGTCCGCCAATGTGTGGGTTTGGCCATCAGACCCCTGTAGAGTGAAATTTGGCGCCATTTCACCAACTTCCAGAGCGAGGCTGGGAAGGCTGATAAACGCCGTAATTAAGAGGGTCAGCAGATATTTCACGAATATTTTTTCCTTGTAGTTTACCGATACGCCTATGCTACTGCCCTAAGGCCTAACTGGCCAATAGCTCTGCTATAACTGCTATGCTTTATGCGCCAAAGTAAGAATATTGGTGCGTCAATGCACCGTTATGGACTTGCCGTTTTGCAGGGGCTTAAATGCGCTTTGACAGCCTTTTCTATACTCTGCCACTTCCACTGATCTATACCATTTCAGTTGCCGTAGTGCTTTGCGCTTTAGCTGTGGGGATTTATCTGGGGCAGCGGCGGGTAGTGAATGCCAGTATCAAGGAGGATTCTTCCCTGGGCAGTGCGGTAGCTGCCACTTTGGGCCTGGTCGCATTCGTTTTGGCATTTACCTTTAATATGACAGCCGACCGATTTAATGAACGCAAGGCATTGCTGTTGCAGGAGGTCAATACCATCCAGGCCGCATATTTAAATGCGAGCTTTCTGCAATTGGATAAGCAGGATAAGGCGCGAGACCTAATAGCTGAATATGCAAATCTTAGGGATATTGACCCATCAATCGCCGTCACTCCGGAAGATGTAGCTCGCAGTGAGGAAATTCACCAGGCTCTTTGGCGTATGATCGAGGCGCACATCGCACAGGATTACAACGCCGATTATTTACGCCAGTTTGCCGAGCAGGTTAACGGGATGGTAGATCTGCACCGCGCCAGGGTTGTGGTTGGGCTGCAATACCGTATACCGGGTCCACTCTGGCTCTCCCTGTACTTTATGACCATTTTGGCGATGCTGGCAATTGGATACCAGTTGGGTATAAGTCGCGGGGGATCTGCTCAAGTAGTTATAGCTTTGGCCCTGACTTTCTCAACAGTGATTTTACTGGTGGCGGATTTGGATCGGGCAAATGAGGGAGCACTGTTGGTTGATCAGTCGCCGATGAGCGATCTCAATTTGCAGCTGAAAGAGCTACAGGAGGCTGCCCCCTGAGCTGTTGTGCGAGTTGACTTTGCATATTAATAGGATGGGGCGGAATTAAGGATTTTCCGCCCCGGGGAACAGGTTAAAGATCTTCAGGTTTTTGTGGCATTAAGACATCTTCGGGATGCACAAACTCACGCATAAAAATCTCCCAGAAGGCGAGAAATAGTGCGGCGAGTAAGGGCCCTATCGCAAAGCCACTGATTCCAAACATAAACAGACCGCCGACAGTGGAGAATAGTACTAAATAGTCGGGGAGTTTTGTGTCTCGACCCACCAATATTGGGCGCAACAGGTTATCTACCAGGCTAATCACGGTGAAACCATAGGCGAGTAAAATCGTTGCCTTCATGGGTTCGCCAATAGCATAGAGGTAAATAGAAGCGGGGAACCAGATCAATGCGGCACCGACGGCGGGCAGCAATGACAACAGGGTCATTAAAACACCCCAAAGGACCGGTGCCGGTAGGCCCAGCACCCAGAAAATAATTCCGCCCAAGCCGCCCTGGGTAATAGCGACTACCAGATTTCCTTTGATGGTTGCGCGAGTGACTTCAGCGAACTTTGCCAACAAAAGGTGCTCGCGCTCATCACCCAGTGGCAGGGCGTGGATAATCAGGTTTACCAGTCTTTCACCATCGCGAATCAGAAAGAAGGTGAGGTAGAGCATTAAGCCCAACATAACGAAAAAGTTAACAGTATTCTGTCCGACCTCAATCGCATTTTTTGCGACGAAGCTACCGGCATTCATCACTCCACCCATCAGGCGCTGCTTGGCCTCCTCGACATCCACGCCAATACTTTCGAGCGTGCTGTTAACCCTGGGGAAAGCACTGCGAATCTGCTCAAAGGATTTAGAAACATCAATTTGTCCTTCCTGGATCCGGTGATACAGAGTTACCGCTTCATTAATAAAAGAGGTGGCCACTACCAATACGGGTATCACCAATAGAACGATACACATAAACAGGGTTAGCAGAGCCATTAAATTAGGCGAATTGGGAAAGCGCTGCATCAGCAGACGGTACACGGGGTAGAAAATCAGTGCGGTGGCACAAGCCCAAAAAATAGGGGTAAAGAAGGGTTTTATTAGGAGTAAAAAAGCTACGCTGACCAATAATAAGGTCAATATAAATGAGCGCCTTTCCAGTTTTTCTTGCACTGCGACTTCCTCTGCTTCTCTTTCGGCAGCCCAGTGGTAGGGCGCCTAATTTTTGCTCTATCTAAGCAGATGCAGTGGGGTTTTACCAGCGCCTATATCCGCACGTATCCACGTGAAATCGAATGCCCCGATAGATTCCGAGGCCCATTTGCCACTCGCGGCCGTTGCGCTTGTGGATATCCCTCAGTACGGGCACCAATTGCTCTCGGGAGAACTTCTTTTTCGGAACTATATCCAGCCCGCAGAAATGCAGATGTTTACTTCCCTTGGAACCCCCGGCCTTACGGTTGTAATCCACTGTGCGCCACCCGGAGACCACTGTTACTGGGCCGACGCGGGGCACTATTTCCCGCTCGATTACCCGCAGAGTATTTACGATGCCCCACCAGAGCTCCTTGGGAGGGATGGCGAATGCGGGTTCGTCCAAATCCTGCCAGTCACTGCCCTGACGCAATAGCTCATAGGGTTGTACAACCTGTTCAACCCGGTTGGAGCGCAGGAATTTTTTGAGTTGAGTAAAGCGTGCATGGTTATTGCCTTTGCTCAGGAAGCGGCTGAATGCCCTCTCGGAAGCTGCCGGATAGCCCTGGATATCGTAAACCTCCGGGATCATTAGCAGCGGTAGGATATCGATAGGGGATTTCATCCGGTCATCAGCCTCGCGCGCTCGTTCGTAAGTAAAAACAAATAGACCGGTGAGAATCGCCAGTGCGATTGCCCCAATGATGATGATCCGCCAGCGCAGTTGACGCTGGCCGATTTCTACGCACTCTTTGTTACTTTGCATAACCATCGGGCAGCTCCCTCAATTACCAGGTGCGATAGCCACAGGTATCGACATGAAACAGGACATCGTCAATCAGGCCCATCCCGACATTGCTGTCGGGACCGAGGCGTGCGTGCAGTGTGCTTAGCTCTTCAGCGAGTTCGTTTTTACCGATATTGGAATTCGGAATTAAGTCCAGCCCGCAAAAGTCACGGTGGCGGGGCTGGTCTTCGGTCACAAGTTTTCGGTTGTAGGCATCAGTGCGGTAAGCGGAAACTACGGTGACAGGGCCAATTAGCGGTATTACCTGATCTCGCACCAGGGTGAGGGTTTTCACAATATTGGACCACTGGTCCCTGGGTGGTATGGCGAATGGGGGTTCCCCCAGTTCCAGCCAGTCCCCCCCCTGTCGCAGAAGATCACGAATAGGAAAAACCTCGGCGACACCCCGGTCCCGAAGCAATTGATTGAGTGCTTGTACGCTGGAGCGGTTACTGCCCTCTCGCAGGAAT
This sequence comes from Microbulbifer sp. ABM4_008, assembly GCF_056311705.1. Lineage (NCBI taxonomy): Bacteria > Pseudomonadati > Pseudomonadota > Gammaproteobacteria > Cellvibrionales > Microbulbiferaceae > Microbulbifer > Microbulbifer sp. ABM4_008. The sequence goes on from NZ_CM149970.1 coordinate 39,567, forward strand.
TTGTTAAAGGTCTCCTCGTTGGCGAGGCGATAGCCACGCTGCTCGACATAGGACTTCTCTTGCGAGGAGAGGAATAGATAGAGCCAGAGGGTAAACAGGATGGCACTGAGTATTAAAGTGAGGGCACTGACGACCACCCGATTGACTCTTTGCCCGGGCGGCTTGTGTGGGAACAGAGTTTCGAAGCGAGTAAACGAGTTACCTGCGGACATAGTGCTCGCGATTGCTGCTGAGAGAGTTTTTCCTCCGACGCTAAAATCGTCGGCGCCTGTTTACTCACTATAGCCGCAAAAATCGACGGGCTGCGGGCTTGGGATCAGCCACAAAAAAAGCCGCCGCTCCTGGGGGAGCAGCGGCTTTTGGGTCACGGACAGCGCACTGTGCCCGACAACCTCTACTTAGGCTTTAGGGCCTGCATTTTTAACGTCTTCGCTGACATTGAACTTCTCAATGTTCTCGGCGAACAGCTTGGCCAGCTTGCCTGCCTGATCGTCGTAAGCAGCTTTGTCAGCCCAGGCTTCACGAGGGTTCAGGTAAGACTTGTCCACGCCGGGCACTTCCATCGGGATATCCAGGTTCAGGGCATCCAGGTGCTCAGTGGCAACGCCTTCCAGGGCGCCGCTCTGGATAGCGGCAACGACAGCGCGGGTTACCGGAATCGGGAAGCGCTTGCCGTTGTCGCCGGAGCCGCCGGTCCAACCGGTGTTTACCAGGTAGACCTTGGAGCCGAACTCTTCGATGCGCTTCATCAGCAGGTCTGCGTATTCGCGCGGTGCACGGGGCATAAACGGCGCGCCAAAGCAGGTGGAGAAAGTCGGGTGGATACCGGCCTCTGCGCCCAGTTCGGTGGAGCCTACGCGGGCGGTGTAGCCAGACAGGAAGTGGTAAGCCGCAGCCTCTTTGGAGAGGATGGATACCGGTGGCAGTACACCGGATACATCGCAAGTCAGGAAGATAACGTTCTTCGGCTCGCCAGCGCGGTTTTCCAGCTGACGCATTTCGACGTGCTCCAGCGGGTAGGAGCAGCGACCGTTTTCAGTCAGGCTGGTGTCGCAGTAGTCAGCAGTGCCGTGATCGTTGGTTACCACGTTTTCAACGATGGCACCGAAACGGATGGCATCCCAGATTACCGGCTCATTTTTCTGGCTCAGGTCGATGGTTTTCGCGTAGCAGCCACCTTCCATATTGAAGACGGCACCCTTGGTCCAGCCGTGCTCATCGTCACCGATCAGGTAGCGCTCGGGATCTGCGGACAGGGTGGTCTTGCCGGTACCGGACAGGCCGAAGAACAGGCAGGTATCGCCATCTTCGCCGACGTTAGCCGCGCAGTGCATGGGCATCACGTCTTTTTCCGGCAGTAGGAAGTTCTGTACGGAGAACATGGCCTTCTTCATTTCGCCGGCGTAGCGCATACCGGCCAGCAGTACTTTGCGCTGACCGAAGTTGATAATTACGCAGCCTTCGGAGTTGGTGCCATCGCGCTCGGGCTCACAGACAAAGTGAGGAGCGTGCAGGATTTGCCACTCTTCCTTGGACTTGGGGTTGTACTTTTCGGCGCGGATAAACATGTTGCGGCCGAACAGGTTGTGCCATGCAGTTTGGGTGGTCACTACCACTGGCAAGTAGTGATCTTCATCCTGGCCCACATGCAGGTGCTGAACAAAAGTATCGTGACCGGCAACAAAAGCCTCTACACGATCCCACAGGGCGTCAAACTTATCCTGCGGGAAAGGACGGTTGACGTTGCCCCAGGCGATGCTGTCGGCAGTGGAGGGCTCTTCTACAACAAAGCGGTCAGCCGGGGAGCGACCGGTGCGTGCGCCGGTTTCAGTCACCAGAGCGCCTGTATCTGACAGCTTGCCCTCGCCGCGCGTCAGAGCCTGCTCTACCAATTGTGCCGGTGATAGGTTCTTGAAGACCATCGCGGAGTCGTCGATCTGTGCCATTCGTGGAATACCCGTGAAAGTTGGACAGTAAATAAAATGGGGCTGCCCAAGGTTTAGACAGCCGTAGAAAATTTTGGGGGCGCATTATTGCAAAATTCAAAATATGCGGATACCAACTATGGCTATTTTGTAGTCAATGACAGCGCTGTCATGGAAAATAATGTCGACTTGAATTCATGCAATTTATGGTCTAGGTCTTGATTATTTTTTTTCTGAATTTAATAGGGGGAGTAGAGGGCTGCGCTGAGGATTCGGCGGTTGCGCAGCCCTGCGCGCATTAGTGAAGAGTGTGGGGGGGAGCGTTGAGGAGCGACTCAATTTGATCCCGGTCAAAGCGGTACTGGGTGTTACAGAATTGGCAGTCCGCGATAATCTCACCCTGCTGCTCTTCCAGCAGGCGGTAGACATCCTCTGCACCCAGGGAAACCAGCGCGCGGGCGCTGCGCTCTCTCGAGCAGCTGCACTTGAAACGAATAGTGTCGGTACCCAGGGTTGCCGGCTCCAATTGGTGGAATAGGCGGTGAATCAGCTCTGGGTGGGAAACGGTAAATAACTCCTCGTCAGTTACGGTCTCCGCTAAGTGAATCGCTGTTTCCCAGGCGTCCTGATTTTCCTCTTCCGTGGCGGCATTATTGCCCGGCAGAATCTGTAACATAAGACCGGCGACGGTATTGTCACTGCTTTCCAGCCATACGCGGGTAGCCAGCTGTTCCGATTGCTTAAAATAGTCTTCCAGGCAGCCGCCCAGGTTGTCCTGCTCCATGGGAACCACACCTTGATAGCGCTCACCGCGCTTTGGCTCAAGGGTAATGGCCAGGGCTCCACGGGGGCCGATCATATCGCGCAGGGTAGCGTTTTCGTCGATTTGTGCACCCTCGGCAACTCGGGCGATGCCGCGCAGGTCGCTGTGGTGAGTGCACTCCGCCATAATCATCGGCACATCGCCTTCGCCACGGGCCTGGAGGCTCAGGACACCTTCGAACTTCAGTGTGGTTGAAAGCAGGCTGGCTGCAGTGAGGAACTCCCCCAGCAGGCGGGCTACTGGCGTAGGCAGCGGGTTGTGTTCCAGTACATCGCGGTAGGAATCAGTAAGTGTCACCACCTGTCCGCGAATATCGTGTTTGGAGAAAATAAAGCGTTCCAGCTGATCGGACATAGGTCGGGGGCTCTCGGTATTAAAACCGCAGGATTTTAGAGGTGGATATGCCTAAATGGTAGCTGTCGCTGATCATTGCTGATGTAGTAGAGGAAGAATGTAAAGCGCTACCCCATTATCACAATGGGTCAGCGCTTATGGAGGAGGGTAATTAGCCGCAGTAGTATTTAATTTCCCGCTGAAGCTTTTCAGCTATTTGCTGCCTCTCCCGCTCGGTGCGACGAACCTCTTTGCCGTTATTGTCGAGAAACACAACCCGCCCTTGAATGGCTTCAAGGTCATTGCGAGCCTTGTCGCAGGCTTTCTTCATCTTTTGCTGCTTTTCCTGTTTCTCGCGCAATTGGCGCTCGCGGTATTCATCATCAACCTTTTGAGAAACTCTCGATCTCGTTGCGGTTGTTAAAATAGGCCGCCGACTGCCATTGGAGCCAATAGAATTGATCGGGGCCAGATCCCCCGAAACATCCTCGGCTTTGGCGTCAGTCGGGGGGCGATCGCCAAAGTGTACCCGGCCACTTTCATCGACCCAGCGGTACATCTCTGCGCTGCTTGCGGTTGCACTAGCGGCCAGTATAAGGCCGCCTATTACGGAACGTAGACACAGTAATTTCACGGCTACTCCATGCCCTTCTATATTTCTATTCTTCTTTATTGGCCAGCTGGCTGAACAACCCCTGTGAATGGCGCTGGGGGATATGGTAGGTCTGCAGTATCAGAGGCTGCTGCTCCTGGGCCTCTGCCGCATCCAAGACCATCCGATAACCGGAGCGGTCGCGCAAATCTACAAAGTCCCGTTTGTTGCCTTCCATCAATTGAGCGAACTCGTCGAAGTCCTTGATGCTGTGGCCATTTACTGAGTCGATAATCCAGTTCTTCCAGTCGTGGTAACCGAGGTTCACATTGGCGGGCAGTACTTTCAGGGCGACGACCAGCTCGCGGCGCTCCTCGTCACTCCATTGATTGCGGGCATAGAGGTAGTCAATAGGCGCCTTGGAGTGCCAGTTTTTGCCCCAGCGTTTGATCAGGTTCATATTCAGGGGCACAAAGACAACACCGCCGTAGATATAGTAGCGGGGCTGGCGGTCAAATTGCTCTCCCAGCACCATAGCGCGTGAGGGAGGTGTTGCGGCCAGCGTGACCTCAGCGGTCTGCTCTTTACCATCGCGGGAGAAGCGCACGGGTAAACGTTCACCGACATGGTGGCGGTCCACAGCATAGTGGTAGTTGGTGCGCTGGTTTTCCCTCCATTCCACAGTCCGGTCAGCCGCTACTTTAAAGCCATCGACTTCGAGCAGGACATCGCCGGGTTTAAACACTTCAGCTGCGGGGGAATTGTCGAACACTTTAACGACCATGGCACCATCCTGGTCTTCCTCGAGACCGGCCGCTTTTTTCATCGATGGGCTTTCCAGGCTCTGGGTTACCAGTCCCAGTTCGGGGAACCCTTGGTGCACATTGTCCTTGGCATCTTCTAAGACATGAGCGATCACGCTGGGGGGGACAAAGTAACCCAGGTTTTCAGCGCTCTGGTTGGTTTGCATGGCCACGCCGACGATGCGGCCATTGGAGATAACCGGACCGCCGCTGTTGCCCGGGTTGATGGCCGCATCTATCTGGCCCGCCATCAGGTAACTTTCCGCATGGGCATAATATTGGTGCTCCACGCGGGAGAGTACTCCGCGGGTAATCGAAAGGGATTTGCCACCAATTGGGTAGCCGTAGACGGTGACCTCTTCCTGCAGGTCGGGCAATTTTCCGAGGGCCAGGGGGCGGGTATCGATGAAAAAGCTTTCGTCATCGACGGTCAGCAGGGCGAGGTCGGCATCGTGGGAGACAAATTTCACTCGGGCGCGGAATTTCTTTGCATCGCCGTGGCGCTGCACCTGGATAAAGCTGCCGTTGGCCACCACGTGTGCGTTGGTCAGGATTTGCTGGTTGCGGATAACGGCACCGGAACCGGACAGCTGCTTGGGGTTGAGCAGGGCCCAGGGGTTGAAATAATCCGGGGCGGCGGCGGTGGTGTAAATCTTGATGATTGAGCGCTTGAGTTGCTCGTGTTCTCGGCTGTCTGCTAGGGCGGTTTGTGTACCGAGCAAAATCAGCAGGGAAATGGCGATCAGTCGTTTCATCATGGCTGTTTTCTATCCGGTTAAGTGGGGGCAGTTTAGCAGCTAAAGTGGGAAATGGCGGAAATTTCACCACTTTTGTCTGCCGAGTCTACTCTTGTTCCCGCAGGAAGCGGTGTATCTGACGGCGTTGCTTTTTATTAGGTCGCTCCTGTTGCATCCCGGCATTGGCTGCCTGTCGCTCGGTTTTCTCTTTTTTCCGGCGGGCGATACTGTCTTCGGTCTCGCGGTATAAGGTGCGAGCAATCTCGGCGCCGCGCCGCTGATCCGATAGAGCGGTTACTTCAACTTCCAGCAGATCCCAGCCCTGGCGGATGCTCAGTTTGACACCGGTAGTGACTTCCTTGCTGGCTTTGACCCGCTGGCCATCGGCGTGGACTTTTCCACCTTCGATCGCCTGCTTGGCAATACTGCGAGTCTTAAAGAAGCGCGCGGCCCAGAGCCACTTATCGATACGTACTTTTTCCATAGTTTCCTTGTGAAATCAGGCGGACCCGGTGTCCAGTCTGCTGCGGTTAAAAGCCATGATCTCATCAAAATGATGGATCGCCGGGAAGTTGGTGATTTCCCGTTTGGGCCCGCGGCTATCCGGTTGGCGAATACACAATAGGTGGGCGATACCGTAGTCCTGGGCCGCGCTCAGAACAGATTGGTTATCGTCGACAAACAGGGTGTTCTCCGGGTCAAATTCCAGGTTATCTCGCAGAGAGTCCCAGAAATTGGCACTCTCCTTGGCATGCCCATAATCATGGGAGGAGATGATGCCGTCAAACCAGCGGTCGATACCGGTGATCTCCAGCTTGTGATCCAGCCCTTGACGGTGCGCATTGGTCACGAGGTAGGTGGGCTTTTGCAGTTGTTGCAGGCCGCTCAGAAACGCCTCAGTGTGAGGGCGCAGGGCGATGCGGGTCTCGATTTCGCGCAATATGCTGAGGATATCCAGCTCCAGTTTTTCCGCCCAGAAGTCCAGGCAGTACCACTCCAGCGTACCGCGGCGGGCATTGATCTCAGCCTCGAGCTTCTGCTGGGCTTCCTGCGGGTCAAAGCCGTGGACTTCAGCGTAACGCTTGGGCAGGTGCGTGAGCCAAAAATGATTGTCGTAATGCAAATCCAACAGGGTGCCGTCCATGTCCAGCAATACGGTATCGATACTTCGCCAGTCGAGCATGGGAGCTATGTACCTCTTTGAAATGGGGCGGGAAGACAAGTTTAGTTGGCTTGCCACTGCCTTCCCGGATCGTTTGCATTATGCCTGGGCGCGGCGGATTCCGTACAGGATACACAGTTGCGCACTGTAGTAGGTGAGCATAATGGCGGCATCGGCTAGCGGTAGTGGGGTGATGAACTTGTTAATAGCAATCAATGTATCTGAAGCCATAAAGATGACAGCCCCGGCAAATAGCAGGGTGGCGTCACCCTTGTGCATTGCGGCGGCGACTGCCATGGCGAGGATAGCCAGCAGATACGCTAATACTGCTGGGGCTAAATCTCCAGCAGCAGGGAGGATAATTTGAGCCAAAAGCAGTGCGGCAATCACTATAGGCAGTGTCCGAATAAGGTTGCGCCGATTGGGGGGCTCCGCAAAACGCAGGAAGCCCAGCGCGTAGATTAGCTGGGCAATAAGAAAAGCACCCAGTCCAAACACAAAGTGTTGGGGGAATTGCATTTCGAGGAGTACATCCCCGATGGCGGAGGAGCTGAGGGCTAGAAAAGTGAAAAGCAGGGTTTTGCCCCGCAGCTCCAGTCTGGCAATCATCATTAGGCACAGTATCGGCAGCGCTTTTAGCGCGGGCATCCACAAGTTATCCAGCTTCCAGGTATCCAGAAAGATGAATAAAGTGGCACTGGCCAGGAACATCGGTACCAGGTAATTGCGAAAGTTGTGCTGGGGTGCGGAATTTTCTACGGACATAGGTACTTACCTTATTTTTATTTTGTATACCTCCCCATCAATTTAACGGTTTTCCTCCGCATCATCGATAGCTTGTACTCTCTAATTCCAATTGAGTTTTCTCCAGTGCCGGCCGCGGGACATTTCTGGGGTAATATGGGGCATCGAAAATACATGCCCGGCAGTTGTTTGCCTTGAGCACTAGTCATGGAGAGCCTCACTGATGAAAGCGGCCAATATTCTGGAAACAATCGGCAATACCCCTCACGTAAGAATCAATCACCTCTTCCGCCCCGATATAGAAGTTTGGATGAAGGTAGAGCGTTTTAATCCGGGTAGCAGTATTAAGGACCGAATTGCCTTGGCGATGATTGAGGATGCGGAGCGTCGTGGAGCCCTGCAGCCCGGTGGGGTAATAATCGAACCGACCTCTGGTAATACGGGTATTGGACTGGCGATGGTTGCTGCCGTGAAGGGTTATCGCCTGATCCTGACCATGCCGGAGTCTATGTCGGTAGAGCGTCGCCAGGTCATGAAGGCAATGGGCGCAGAATTGGTCCTTACACCTAAAGAGCGCGGTATGGGCGGCGCTATTGCTAAGGCGGAGGAGTTATTGGCCTCACATGCGAATAGCTGGATGCCCCAACAATTTAATAACCGCGCCAATGCCCAGGTGCACCGGGATGTTACTTCCAAGGAAATCTTGGCAGATTTTCCTGACGGGCTGGATTATATGATTACCGGTGTGGGTACTGGCGGGCATATCACTGGTTGTGGTGAAGTCTTAAAAGAGCACTTTCCCAAATTACAGGTCTATGCGGTAGAGCCGGAGAAATCACCGGTGATTAGCGGTGGAGAGAAAGGCCTGCATCGTTTGCAGGGTATCGGCGCCGGCTTTGTACCCCAGGTACTCAATACGGAAGTACTCGACGGTACTGTATTGGTGAGTGAGGAAGACAGTTTTGCAATGGCGCGTCGTTGCGCATTAAAAGAGGGAATTTTTGTGGGTATCTCCTCCGGTGCCAGCCTTGCGGCCCTGAAAAAGCGCGAAGGGGAGATGGATGCGGGCAGCCGGGTACTGGTGTTCAGCTATGACACTGGTGAGCGCTACCTGTCCGTTCAGGACCTTTTCTCCGCCTAAGATTTTAAAATGGTGAGTTCACAGAGTATGGAGTTGTAATGGATAAAGCACTTTTGGAGCAGGTGATAGAGATTTGCAAACGCGCGGGAGAGGCGATTCTCGAGGTTTATCACAGCAGCGCTGAGTTGGAAGTCGAGACAAAGAAAGATGATTCCCCAGTAACTGCCGCAGATCTGGCCGCTCACAAAGTACTGGAACCGGCGTTAGCACAGCTTATCGAGGGGGTACCGGTTTTATCAGAAGAGCAGGAAATGCCCTCGTTCGAAGAGCGCAGTCAGTGGCAGCGTTACTGGATTGTCGATCCGCTCGATGGCACCAAAGAATTTATCCGACGAAACGGTGAATTTACCGTAAATGTCGCGTTAATCGAAAATGGCGAGCCCGTTTTGGGGGTGGTTTACGTACCGGTACTGAATATCACTTATGCCGGCTGCAAGGGCGAAGGAGCCTTTAAGCGCGATGCCAATGGCGAAACTGAAATTCGGGTGCGTCCACTGAAGCCGCGCCTGGATAATAGTGAAGTTGTTGAGCTTGTGGCCAGCCGCAGCCATGGAACTGGCACCGTCGACCAGCTGGTACAACGTATCGAGTCTGAACTGGGAGCTGTCGAGTGCAAAAATATGGGCTCCTCGCTGAAATTATGCCTGGTTGCTGAGGGGGCAGCAGATTTGTATCCGCGTCTGGCTCCTACTTGCGAGTGGGATACAGCGGCAGCTCAAGCCGTAGTTGAAGCAGCAGGTGGTATTGTTGTGGATGAAGAGTTTAATTTGTTGCGCTACAACACCAAAGACTCTCTGCTAAATCCCTTTTTCTATGTAATTGGCGATTCTTCTTTTGATTGGCAATCCCTACTGCTGGATAAGTCCGCTGCTTAGGGTGTGACGCCAGTAAATATATAGAGAGCATTTTTGTGCCTCCACCACCACTGGTGGAGGCTTTAAAGGGGATTTGGATATTTCCAAATTCAGGAGGCTCACTGATGTCTGGACCCGATCTGCGCTTTAACCAGGATAAAGGTGAAATTCGCTGTTTGCGCCGGGAACTGGAGGAGGAAATAAACTGGTTGCAGCGGCATTTTGAAGCCCTCTCCAATGCAGTCGATGCAAATGATATTGCGCTGCGGCGCACTTATAACAGCATGCTATTTTCCCGCCGAGCCCTATTAGGTAGGATGCCCCGTTAACTAAATTCCAAGTATTTTCTAGTGTGAAAAACTGTAGTGCTGCAGGTTTTAATTTGAATACGGCAGTTCTTCCTACTCAGTGCTGTCACTTATAGTGTTGAATCTGTGCCAGCGCGAAATATTATTTCCCGGCTAATTAGCTAATTTCCTTGCCAAATTCCCCCGTAAAATGTAAAGCAGTCTACGCTTTGGAAAGCTAATACATAAGAGTATTTTTCAATGCGCTACCCGGTTGTGGTGCACAATATTGAATATGCCGGATTTGGTGCCATTGCACCGGATCTGCCGCATTGCCACTGCTATGCCGATACCCTTGAGGGGACCCTGCAAAAAATGGCTGAAACGATTTTTCAGCGGTTGGAAGAGCTCCGTCAGGCTGGACAACCAATGCCGCAAGCAGGCGATGTAGACAACCTGAAGAAAAACCCGGCTTTTGTAGGAGGCGTCTGGGCCATTATTGATGTAGAAACAACTTGAAATAATTCACTGAGCTTGAACTTGATGACTGGCTTTTTGATGTGAGTGGCGATGATAAAGCTATCCGTCTACCTGCTTTCCTTTTTTATAGCTGCGACCAGTTATGGATTCGAGGCGAATAATCCTTTTGATGGTGTCGCCACGGGAGAGTACCGGATTATCGGTACTGTTGGTTTTGGGAGTGGCGAGCAGCAGTTAAATAAGCAGCGGGATTCTTTTGGCTATGTCAGCCTTGGAATTACGCCGGCGGTAGGAGTCTGGCAAGTTGAGCTGCGGGCGTCACATTTTGATGACAATCATGTCACAGTAGATCAGGTAGGTTTAAATTTTAAAATTGATTTTACCCTGAATTGTCACGTTCAATGTCTCTATTGGATGGTGGGATATAATTATGCCGATGTGGATTTGAACAATGTTTTAAGAAGAGGCTATTGGTATCGAGAATACCCACCATTTTATCCGGATGATCGATATATCTATATTATTGATGCCAGTGGCAGTGATACCTTTTGGAACGCCGGAGTGGGTTACCGAATTATGTGGACTCAAGATTTCGATACTTCATTAGAGTATAACTACAATAATATTGGCAAAATAGAACGTGTTAACCTCGGGCATCTGCGTACCCTGAGTTTGAATTTTTCCTACCGCTTTTAGTATGCCCTCCGCCTTTTAACCTATTTTTCTCAATAATTTATTCGTAGAAATTTCTTAATTAAATACTGATTTTTTTAGAGAATGGAAAAGGGGCCCTGGGGCCCCAATAGCTTTTAAATTCGATAAATGGCTTTCAGCCAGAAGGTGCGTCCCGGTTCGTTAACCCGAGTCAACTGATCGAAACCAATAATATTGGCTCCAGAGCGACTGATATATTCAGCGTAAGTCTCATCGAATAGGTTATCGATACCGGTAGTTACCAGTACACTTTTACTGGGTTTCCAGCCGGCATTGATGGAAACGACGTTGGCAGAGTCAGTTGCACCAATATCCTGACCAACAATATTGCCTTTGCCGATATCCACTCGGTCCTGGCTTGCGATAGCGCGCCATAAAACACCTGCTGACCACTGGGCCTGTTCATAGTAGAGTCCCAGGCGGCCCTCCAGAGGCGGCAGTTGTGCCAAGGTAGTGCCATCGGTTTCGTTGGCACCGCGAACAGATGTTACGGTGAATTCAGTGCGCCACTGCTCATTGAGTTGATATGAGGAGTCAAACTCCAAACCCCAGGAGCGTGCCTGGATGTTTCTGACAATGGAGGTAGTGCGAGTATCGGAGGAGTCCATACCATCCATATTCATACTACCCATAGAGTCCATGCTACTCATTACTGCCGCTTTTTCGTAATCCTTCTCAATCATCAGGTAGTCATCAATCTGATTGACGAATCCGGAGACACTGGCAGAGAGTTTTTCACCGCGATAGATATAGCCGATATCCAGCTGGGTGGTCTTTTCTGATTCGATATCCAGTGCGCTGTAGGAGTCTGCTGTCTCGTAGGAGAAAATTTCCCAATAATCGGGGAAGCGCTCAGTGTAGCCGAGCCCGGCAAAGAGTGTGGCAGAACTATTGGGGCCGCTTTCGAGACCATATTCATAGCGCAGGAAGCCGCTGCTCAATAGCTCTGAGCGAGTTTCTCCCGCAGTGGGGTTATCCACTGAGGACATCATGGATATAGCAACCTCATCGCGAAGGTCTTTTACTTCCCAATCATCCACTCGTGCACCGGCGATCCAGCGCTGATTGGCTGCGACCTGCCAACTGACCTCAGAAAATAACCCCAGCTGGCTAAATTCGGCATCGGCCTCTCGCTTCATATCCCGGTAGTCCATGGTGGACTGGTTCATGGTCGAGCGGCCGGTGTGGCGATTTTCCCGGGCATCAATTCCACTGGTCAATTCCACACCGTCCATAGGCGTAAACACCAGAGCCATCTTGAAACCTGTGGTCTCACTATCGAGATTCATGACCATGGGGGTAGCGGTGCTGGATAACTCGCGCAGGCTGTAGTTATCCATTATGTGGTCGATATAGTTGTAGTAGGCCTGGAGCTCAATTGAGTCGAGCCAGCTACTGATATTGCTGCGGACATATTTCGCTTTGTAGCTCTCACGGGCAAACTTGGAACCGTCGACTCCCCGATCTGCATAGGCAGCTTCACCATCGCTAAATGCAGTATCAAACTCGACCCGTGTATCGTCGCTGGGTGTCCAGGCCAAATTGACCTGGCTGCTCCAGCGCTCATAACTGGAATTTACCTCATTGCCATCTCCGTCTTCGTAGTCGTCCGCAGATGCCGAGGTCGAGGAGCTGCGGATAGAAAACTGCGGCGAACTATAGGAGATATCGAATAGACCATCGCGGCGCTCGGCACTGGCGCCGAGCAGGCTTGCATGCATATTCCAGTCGCTTTCAGTGGGGCGCTCCTGCTGCTGGTTAAACACAACTACGCCGGCGGAATTTCCGGGGCCATAGAGGACGCTCTGTGGCCCTTTAATAACTTCAATTTCGTCCATTGCCTCGGGAAAAATATAGGCTGTAGGTGGGTCCATTCGGCTGGGACAACCACCCGCCATTGTTTCTCCATCCACTACCATTCCCAGGCGCGAGCCCCCCATTCCACGAAGCATCGGATCGCCACTGGTGCCGCCTTTACGCACTACGGAAAATCCCGGAATTGTTTTCAGGTAGTCGGCGCCGTCATTGGCAGGTAATGGCTGACGGGGTTTTTTCGGGTCGGTTACCAGGTTGAGGGGGAGTTCAGTTTTTACCCCAGTAACCACCATTTGTTCCATTTCACTATCTTTTAATGTCTCTGACTCTTCGGATTCTTCCGCTGCGAGATGTGCTGAAAAGGTACAGCAGGCAGCGAGTGCCAGGCTGAGAGGTTTTTTCAGAAAAATTTTTGCGTTGATGCTCTGATGCATGGTTTTCAATCCTTTTCGCTGGCGTTTCGAACACGCAGCAGTGAGCGCGCAGGCCTGAGTAACATTTGGCGCACGCGACATATCCCCACTTGAAAAAGTGGTCGTATTTTGGCAAGACCCAAAGCGCTGAAAATGTTAAGACAGCAATGAGACTTGCGGTCCACAGCGAACTGCGGAGTGATGATGTTGGAATAAAAAAGGAATTAAACCGGGGGAGCGCGAATTAGTGGGCGGCTGTAAGCGTTAGAGATAACGCGGAAAAAAGCCGGACAAGAGGGCGGTTGAGTAAAACCGGGTAGGACTATTTCCAGTTCTGTAGTTGGTGCGCTGGCAATACTGGCAGCGGCGGAAAAATTACAATGGTTATCGGCAAATGAGTGAGCGGTAAGCGTATCGTGGTTGTGGCTTGCAGAGTGGTCGCCGTGATGATCGCTGTGGGAATTCGCTTTGAGGGCATTGAGCAATAAAGCGCTGCGGCTATCGCCATGGCAGAGCCCATAGGGCGTTCCCGCTGCAAAATCTGCCGGCATAAAACCTGCAGGAACCAGGCCTCGCGCGCTGAGAAATACCAGCAATAGCAATAGCGCCTGCCACTGGGACAGACGGGAACAGTATTGGATGGTGCGCTTACCGCTCATAAATAAGAAGGTCTGTACTTTGCCCGGGCCCATTTTAAATACCCGGAGATGAGTAACAAGAGGTTAACGGGTGATACAGCAAAGTGCCACTGCCCCAAGTTAACTTTTGCGAACTAATACGAGGTAAATTGAGCTTTATCAGGTTTTGTTGGAATTTAATTTCTTTTCTTCAGCGCATTCTAAAAATAAATCTAACTTTGCTGGAAGCTAAAGGTTCCAGGAGGTAGCGCGCTCAATAAGAGATTCCCGGGATTGGGGAGAGTTCCCGGACAGCCCTGGATTATTGCGAGTAGTGGGAAGGTTATAGAGAAGGTTTAAATAGTGGGGGCTCGGAGAGTCCCCACTCGGTGAATTTGACGATTCAGATTCTGCCGCTGCGCTTTAGGCGCCAATAGGCCTCTACCAGAGACTGGTGCAAAAGCTCCGGCCTCGAGTCAACCACTATGACATTGTGTGCCTGCAAATGCTGAAGTAATTGCTCCCTGCGGCGCAGGAAGTCCCTCGCTGCTGCGCTGTTTACTGCACTGTCAAAGTTCTGAATCGGCTGTTGCAGCAATTTGTCCACAGAAGTCTCCCGCAGACTGGCAATCATCACCAGGTGATTGCGCGACAGCAATTTGACTGCTGCTAGGAGTTCGTCACTATCTTCATCGCGCAAGTTGGTAATCAGGATTACCAGGGCACGTCGCTTGTGGTGGGCCATCAACTGTTGTGCGGCGCTAGTGTAATCTGCGCTACTGGTGCCAGAGTGGAGGTCGTAGACATTATTCAGCAGTAGGTTGATCGCACTTTCGCCTTTTACTGGAGGCAGCTGTCCACCACTGCTCTCCTGTGCCGCAGCAAATGCCTGCAAGCCGACCGCGTCCCCCTGTTTGATGGCGACATAAGCTGAAAGTAGCAAGCCATTGAGTGCGTGGTCAAAGTGGCTCAGCTCGCCGTCTTTCGCACGCATCCGGCGGCCGCAATCCAGCATATAAATAATTTCCTGGTCGCGTTCGTCCTGGTATTCACGGCTGATCAGTTTGCGCAGCCGTGAGCTCGCGCGCCAGTCCACCTGTCGCTGGCTGTCTCCCTGGCGGTATTCCCGTAGTTGGCGGAAGTCCATGCCCTCACCGCGACGCTGCTGCTGGTGCAACCCCATCAGGCGCAGGCTCTGTTCGGTGGAGAGAGATTGCAGTGAGGATATACCGAGAAAATTGGGGTAGACCTTGACGGTCTGCTCCTGTCCCAACCATACCCTCGTCTGCCAGAGTCCCCAGGGAGAGTTGGCCAGTACCTCGATTCGTCCGAAAGAGGCGCTGCCGCGGCGACGGGGTACCAGGTCGTACTCGATGGTGATTTCCTGGTCCGGGTTAAGTTGTGCGGAGCGCGGCAGCCCTGTCGATCCCAGTTGCTGTGGGATTGAGTCGGAAACCTGGAGTAATAGTGGGCGTGGGCCGGTATTGTGAAGTTTTAGCCGCGCAGTATTGCGTACGCCCAGGGCCAGGTTGCCGGGCAATCGCCGCAGCCCCTGCAGACCGGTTACACGGTAACCGGTGAGATAGTCCAGCAGGGTGGCGCTGATTAACAGGGCACTCGCTCCCCACCAAAGGTTGCCGATAAATGAGCTGGCTTGCGGAAACCAAATTCGCGCTGCTGTAATTGCCAGAGCCGCCAGGCACCAGTAGCCGAGCAGTTTGACCAGGCGCGGACTCGGGCCGGTGCGACCGCTTTGTGCTGGTGCTGCCTGTTGCTCTGTTGCAGCTACAGTCTGTGTCACAGTCGCGGCGCCTCAACACTGTCGATAATCATTGCCAGCGCCGTATCAGCAGTTTCACCGTCAATTTCCATATCTGGAGATAGGCCGATACGGTGGCGCATTACCGGGATGGCCATGGCCTTGATATCATCCGGCAGTACAAATTCCCGTCCCTGTAACAGCGCATTGGCGCGAGCTGCCTGCAGCAGGCCGATACTGGCGCGTGGGCCGGCGGGGCTGCGCAGCTGCGGTGATTGGCGGGTGGCGCGCACCAGCCGCACGGCGTAATTCAATACCTGTTCGTCCAAGCCCACCTGGGGCACCAGGGCCTGAAGTTGCTGCAATCCCTCGACAGTAATTTCTCCGGCCAGCTTTTCCTGCAGGCTGCGCTCAATTCGGCCACTGCTGGCGGCGGCGGCCAATTTCAGTTCCGCTTCGAGGCTGGGGTAATCGATGAGGACTTTCAGCAGGAATCGGTCCAGTTCCGCCTCTGGCAGCGGGTAGGTACCTTCCTGCTCGATGGGGTTTTGAGTGGCGAGTACCATAAATGGACTGGGTACTTTCAATGCCTGGCCGTCGATAGTGACCTGCTTCTCCTGCATCACCTCCAGTAGGGCGGCCTGGGTTTTGGCGGGGGCGCGGTTGATTTCATCCGCCAGCAGCAGGTTGGTAAATACCGGCCCGCGACGCACCTCAAAGCGGCTCTCTCCCATGTTGTACATGGCGTGGCCGGTAACGTCGGCGGGCATCAAATCCGGGGTAAACTGGATGCGGCGGAAATTGCCGCCAAAGCAGTTGGCCAGGGTGCGCACCAGAAGGGTTTTGCCGAGTCCGGGTACACCTTCGAGCAGTACGTGGCCAGAAGCCAGCAGAGCTACGAGTACCTGGTCAACCACCTGCTCCTGGCCAATCAGCAACCGGTTGATATTGTTGCGCAGTATCTGAAGTTTGGCGGACGCAGCCTGCCAGTCAGGTGACGGGCCCGTGGTTTGTTGTTCTGGTTGAAGGGTGGTCTCGTTCATAGGACTGCCTCGATTCGCTGCAGATTACGCATGTGTTCAGTAAATGTTTCTTCGGTTGTGGGGGGCTTGCCCCACAGGGTTTCAACTATTAGCCGTTCATCCATACCAGTGGAGGCACAGAGCTTGTCGCACAGTTTGCGTTTTTTAGTGGCGTTGATATGGGTGGCGCCAAGACGACGTAGAAGTTCTTCCCGATGGCCGCGCAGCAGGGTTTCCCCCTGGTCGTCCTGCCAGTAGTAATGGCCGCAGGCGGATATATGTTCTAGCAGAGAACGGCGGGACACTTCTGGCTCCGGCTGCAAGGGGCCGAAGCGGCGCCCGTGTAGTAATAGCCAAGCGAGTAAGGCCAGTGCGCCGGCGAGAAAAAACTCTGCAGCGTATTGACGAGCAACCTTAGAAAGGGTTTCAAAGCGGGGGCGGGTGAGAAAGACAAACTCTCCTTCGCCGGCCAGCAATTGTAAGAAATAGGCGTGATCGAAGTGGCCAATACGCTGGGACTGCCACAGGGTGCTGTCAGTCATCAGGGTAATCACACCATTGCCGCGCTCGAACTGCATAAACGGTACGCCGACATCGCCGCGTCGTACTTTTGCCCAGAAGACAGGTCCATCGGTGATAGTCTCGTCATTAAACGAAGGGTGGTAGAGCAGGTGGCTGGCATCGAGGTATAGCTGTATTTCGCTGCCGCCCTCAACAGGCAGGGTTACCAGATCCTCTTCTGACACATCGGGGTTGCGAGGTTCCTCTTGTTCCTTCGGCTCATCTTCCGTTTCGCCTTCGTCCAGTTTGCGATTGTGCTCCCGCATGGCATCAGCGGGGCTCTGCTCAGGCTCGAGTACCGCATCCTCCCCGAGCAGTTGCTCCAGGGTTTCTTGCAGTTCGAACTTGTTGTGCCCCTCTTCGATGGAGACGTCCATGGACTCAAGTAGCCAATCGCGGTTTTCACTGCGCCCGGAGTCGCTGTCGAAGTTGCCGGTATAGGCTACAACGATGGCGTGGCCACCGCGCTCGACCCACTCGAGAAGCTCTTGGGCCTTGGTGGGGTTATAAACCTGGCTGGAGCTGCTGATAAACAGGGTGGCATCGGAGGAGAGGCCTTGGAGTACAGATATATTATCTGCCTGACGCGGCGCCAGTTGGATATCGGTGAGGTATCTTTCTGCTGCCAGGTAGGGATTTCGTCTGGCTTCCATGCTCCAGCCGCTGTCGATCTCCTTGGAGTAGCGCTCGTAGAAAGTGAGGAATAGCCATACAAGTGCAACGCCACTTATGACCAAAGCTGCCAACAGAATTCTCTTAGCGGTCATTGCCAAATTCCTCCTGCCATTGGCTACAAAGTGAGCTTACCTGAGCCTCTTTTGGCGGCCGGTGGGCATAGGCAAGCTGCTGCCAGTTTGCAGTAAGCTCTTGTACAAATTGACTCAGGGCGGGACTTACTGGGCGCTGTACTTCATTCGGCTCCTGTTGCCTTACTTGTACCAGCTGTGCGCATTCACTTTCGGTAAGGTGATCGCCAAAATAAAACTCGAAGTCTTCAATCAGGTGAGAGAGGGTGGCGCGGTACAATAGTCCCAAACTGGCTCGCTTGTCTCCCTCTGTCCACAGGCGCATGACCTCAGCGCAAACGTCATCGGGCAGACTCGATTGGCGTACATCCAGGCCGAATAGGGTTTCGGGGACGGGCTGCTTTTTCTTTGGCTTAGGCTGCCATTTCAAGCTCTGAAGAATTTTATCGTGATGTCTCCAAAGCAAATAGCCCAGGCCGAATACCAAGCCAATCCAAAGCAGCAGCTCCAGGATTTTCGCAATTGTTGGGCCCCATTTAACTTCATCGTCAACTTCAGGCGTATCTTTAGAGTTCTCAAAAAGCCATTCGATAAAGTTAATTAACCACTCGGGGAACTTTTCTTTGACGGCTTCTGTTTCAGATTTGTCTTTTTGGCGCCAACCACTGATCTCTTTCATTTGATGAAAGTCATCGCCGGCGAGAATTTCGTCAATATGCTCTTGGGCCTGCTGCGGGGTTTCCAAGGATGCGGCGCTGGCGGGGGGCGCTGGAATTAATGAGCCAAAGGTGAGCCCGCAGATCAGGATTAGGGCAGCAGTGCTTGGTTTTCTTCTGCGGTGAGACTCCTGTTCACGCTGCTGGCGTTCCAGCAGGTCCCGAAACTGGATTTCTATATCCCAGCCTTCCAACTCAATACGACGGCCAATATAAAGGCAAAATCCGCTAACGATATAGAAGGGGGCTACTGCTGCCATAACAAACAGGTAGAGCCCGTTATACATCCATTCCAGCCATTGAGTATCCCCTTGGAGCAGAGGGATCCAATCGATCCCATCGGAATACTGTTCAGGGATAAACAGAAATGCCATCACACTTAATGCGGCAAGTAGAAATATCTCAATATGGTAAAGCGTTAGTGTTAGCCAGGTAGCGGCCCCAGAGTGTTTGCGGTGCAGTACCCCAAGGCGCGAGGTACGGGCCTTGCCCGTGGATTGCTCCAGCACGGTGACTGGCATATCGAAAGAGCGTGTGGGGCTCAGCCGACGGAGGGTAAGCCACATAAACCAGTCGCGACGATTTTGGCTAAAGAAATGCTTCAATGCCTCACCAATGGATACCGGTGATCCAAATAATGCGCGGCTGATCATAAACAGGGGCAGTCGATCAAATACGGGTTTCAGCCACCAAATAAAAAAGATGGAGAGCGTTGGTGACTCCGGAAAGAGCCAATAACACAAGACAAATAAAGGTGCTGCAGGCAACAGGTAGACTATAAAAAGTTGCCACCAGTATTTTCGTGCCAGGGCGATACCGAGATCGACAGACTCCCAGGGAGAGCGCAAGCGGGCACGCACGGCCAGATTCTTAATTTGCATGAGTTGCGCCCTCCCTGCGTCCTGCCAGGATAAAGTACGCAAAGACCAGTACCCAAAACAGGGCGCCTACCCCGAGCTTGATCGCAATCGGTGTGCTGGCACTGGAGGACCAGAAGGCTTCAAGGAAAGCGGCAATCACCAGCATCAGGAAAGTGCCGTACATAATCTTCATTGCTTCGACAGCGGCCAGGCGCAGTGCGACCGTGCGTCGGTGTTGGCCCGGATCCACTAGAGAGCGCCCCAATATCAGGCCCGCTGCTCCCGCCAGTACTATGGCGGTCAACTCAAAGGCGCCGTGGCCAATCACAAATGGGTAGAAGGTGGAGACAAAGCCCACCCGGGTGATATGCCCAAACGCTGCGCCAATATAGATGCCGTTAAACACCAGGAAGAAAATTGAGCCCAGGCCAAACAGTACACCGCCGGCAAAGGTGCGAAAGGCGATGCCAATATTGTTTTTGATATAAAAACCGAACATGAACAGGTCGGTATCAGAGCCGCGCTCGCGGCCCAGTACCCGGTTGCCCGGATCATACATGGATTCAAAACCCATAACCTGTTCCGGTGACATTACTGCGTACACCAGGGCATCGTTGTTGTAAGTGCCGACTCCCAGGATCAGGCCTGGTATTAAAAACAAAGCGGATGCCAGCAGTACTGCGCGGCTATTAGCGCGCACGGCTTGGGGAAAACCTGCCAACAAATAGTGCAACCATCCCTTGCGGCGCAAGGTTTCCTGGCGGTAGACACGGTGATGTGCCGCCATAACCAGCTGGTTGAGGTGGTCTATCAGGCGGTTGGTATATTGCCGCTCCTTTGCCATTGCCAGCTGTTGGCAAAGGTTGCGGTAGGCGACGGGTAGGTCCATGGCCGCAACTTCGGACTTGTTCTGATCCGCTTTCAGCCAGGCTTCTAATTGCTCCCAGCTGTCGCGGTAGCGATTCTCAAAGTCTCTCTGCTTCATAGGTACCTCTGCCTATCCCCTGCCACCGAGTAGCCAACTGCCCACGGAGCGCAGGTAGCTCAAGGCATCGCTGTCCCTTTTCCGAGTAATCGGCTCGAGCAGATTGGCGAGCTCTTGCTGACGCGCTTCGCTTAAATCCTGGTGGCGCTCCAAAAGGCTGACCAGTGCCTGTTGGTCCTGCTGGCGAAGGTTTTGCGGTGGTGGGAGCGGGGTGGTATCCGGCAGGGCAACTGGTGCCTTTTCCTCTTCGCGATAGACCACCAGGGTGGCTGCTGCCAGGTCGCCAAGGCGCTGGAAGTGACGCCCCAGTGTCATGCTTATTACGCCAGTGGCGTAGGCAAATGGCATAAAATCCGCGAAGCGTAACAGGTTGCGAACGATGGATGCTCCCCAGGACACCGGCGTAAGGTTGTCGTTGACCACCATTAGGCCAAAGGCTTTTTTGCCCGGTGTTTGCCCACCGCGTAAAACTTCAAAAAGCACCGGGTAAAACCACTCGAGAAAAAAGGCGCAGACGAGCCAGATACCCGCACCGGCAAAGCCGGCAAATAGCAAGGCAAAGCCGATCGCGGCCAATATCAATGATCGATAAAACACATCCACTGCATACGCAAGGATACGCGGCACAGGCCCAGCGGCCCGCGCGCGCAAATCAATCCCCTCGGGTGTTTCGACGTTATAGGTGGTATCCAGCAAGCCACCGCTCCTGTCTGGTAGAGAAATTTAATTGTGATTGGGAACGCCGAAAACTTTTCGGTAGGCAACACCAAAAGCGATACTACAGAGGGGGATTGCCCAAATCAGGCCGATAAGCAGAGGAATGCTGCCAGCTAAAAAGATCAGTATCATAACAATTGCGAAACCAAGGAAGGCAAACCAGTTCTTAGTGATGGCTTTACGGGAGGTTTCCAGAGCCTCCCAGGGGCTCAGATTGCGATCGGCAATTAGGGGCATTGTCATCAGATAAGCAATCATTAGGTAAATACCCGGAATTATCAGCAGTATCAGACCAACCCCAATTAGTAGATACATAACGATGGTCGCAAAGCCGAGAGGCACTATCTTGTCGAAATGAGCAAACACCTCGGTACCAGAAGTCTGCTCGTCGCGGGCGATCTTGATACCAATCATTGTCATACCCACCGCCAAGGGTGCGCCGGCAAAGGTCACGATCAGCTGAGAGAGAGCCTCGGCAAATGGCCCTGGGTTGCTGTCAGGGCTGAAAGCCGCAGTGCCGCCAGTAATTAAGGTGGCGACGATAGTAATTGCAATAATGGCAACGAAATAGAGCAATGCTCCCACCCAAACGGTGCCTTTATTACCACTCGTGCGTTGCCAAGCTTCGCTAAGAGTCTCCCCAATAGAAAACGAATAATCCCCGGCAATGCCCTTTTCAATAGAGCCTGAGTCGTCACTCACGGGGCTATTGGCCAAATTTGCTTCAGGGGCCTTATAGATGTCACTCATCCTGTTAGCTGTCCTTATTGAGATTTAGATTATTAATGGGGTGCAGAGTCTTGGGAGGGAAATATCTCATAGGCAGGAGTGGCGAACAATGCCACGCCAATACATTGGCAAATTAGGTGATACATCTTTCTCAGCATAAAATCCCCAGGGAGTGACTAAGGAATAGAATTGATGAAAAAAATACTGTGGATGAGCGGCCTGGTTTTGGTGTTGATTACCGCTGGGTATGTCGCCTTGCCGTTTTATTCCATCGAGCAATTGCAGCGTGCGGCGATAATGGCTAAATCCGATCAACCGCAGGTTAGAGCTGAGAGTATCGACACGTTAGAGCGCTATGTCGATTTTCCTGTTTTACGTGACAATTTAAAGGTCCGCTTACAGCAGCAACTTAGGAATTCCCTTAGTAATTCTATTCCTCAGGAATTTGATGAATTACTCAGTGCTGGTGCAAATTTCTTTATGGATCCACTTTTACAACAGTTTATTACTCCTGAGGGCATTGCCGACCTTCTTCGTGGGGGAGAGGATCTGGAGGCATTTCAGCGGGAAATTTATCGACAGGGTGGTGAAACACCGGATATTTCCGGAAATGAGACTTCTGCAGCGGAAGAGAATGAAGATTCCTGGCAGCGCATGGGCTGGCATTTTACCGACCTCAATCATCTGAGTGTTGAATATGGTGAGCATGGTCGGCCTGAATTGCGCATGTTGATGCAACGCAATGGTCTGCGCTGGCAGCTGGTGGACATTCAGCTAATTGGTGATAAAAGTGGAGAGAGTCAGGAATGGAGATAGAAAATTCAGTTAACGTATTTGGCGATCCACTGGTGCCTTGTAGCCTGGACCCCAAGACTGGCTTCTTTCGCGATGGCTGCTGTAACACCTGTAAAGAGGATCTCGGTTCTCACACCGTCTGCGTTGCCGTGACTGATAAGTTCTTGGAATTTTCCCGCAGTCGCGGCAATGATTTGAGCACACCGGTAGAGGAGTTTAATTTTCCCGGTTTAAAGGAAGGGGATCGTTGGTGTCTCTGTGCTGCGCGCTGGCTCGAAGCGGAGAAATTGGATATGGCACCCCGGGTATTTTTACAGAGTACACATGTGAAGGCGCTGGAAATTATTCCTATGCAAACATTGCGTCGCTATGCGCTGGATTTACTTTAGTTAATTGGGTGGATCAGCTTCTTGTCCACCTATTAACTCCCTTCAAATGGCGGCACGTCCCTGTGTCGCCACGCTACAGACAAGATAACTACTCGGAACTTAAGAAGGCAGGAAGTCGATTGAGTAGTTTTTGGTAGTACTTTCAACGTTGGCAGAACCAAAATTGATCATGCGGATTCTCGCCAGCAACTTGCGTTCAAGTGCCGGGTTATTGAGCTCGCTCTCTACCAATTTGATCGAAGCGATAGCACCATTCGGTGCGATCACCAACTGTACGGTGAGCCTTCCCTGCAGAGTTGGATCCCTGCGCAACGCACGGTTATAGATTCCAATAATAGCCTCTTTATTGGCTTCCATAACACTGCGAATGGAATCGTCGGTACGTATGGATTTTTGCCCTCTGGCCTTGGCCACCGCTTCATTGGCTGAACCCGTTGCCTGGGTACTTTGCACTCGGGTGTTCTCACGACCGGCCAGTGAGACACCACCGGTATCGCGACTCACTCTGCCGGCGGCAACGCCGCCACTGGAGGCTTTTGACTTATCCGCGATCATACTGCGTTCTATTTTAGTGGCAGTAGCATTCCCCGAGCTGAGCTGGCCCCGGCTAATATCCGATGTATTAAAACTCTCGCGCATATCCAACAGATCATCGGCGAGTGCATTCAGGCCGCTATTGGCCGCTTTCTCCCGGGCCTGCTGTACTTTGGCAACCGGGGGATTTTCAACCTTGCGCGGCTTCTCCACAGGCTTGGGCTTGTCGGGTGTTTCCGCTTTCTTTTTGGGTTTCTCTTCGGACTTTTTCTTTTCCTCGGGCTTCTTTTGCTCTTTGGGTTTCGGCTTTGGCTTGGGTTTTGGCAATTCCTTTTTTTCCAAAATCACTTTGGCCAGCTGTGGCGGTACCCTTTCGGCCTGCTCCCGGGTGAGTTCGGGTACTGGCGCCAGTGCAACGGCAATACCACTGATTGCCAGGGCTATCAGGCCACCGCGCAGCAATTTGATAAATCGCTGATCCTCCTCTCTCGAGGCGGACCAGGGAAGTACTGTTTCCTGTAGTTGCCAGGGGGCGTAACTAATGGTTGCTGTACTCATATCAGGATTCCACCCCCGAAGGATCTTCCGGCGCTGTTTGTTCTACGGCGAAAGACATATCGCGGAAGTCTGCGGCTGCGCAAGTGTGCATGATCTGCTTTAGCAATTCATAGGGAACTTGTTCATCACCTAAAATAGTCACTGCTCGGCCCAGAGTTTTCTGGGTTTCGCTCAGCTCTCCCGCTCGTTCAGCACGGTATTTAAGCTCTGTTACCAGGGCCTCAATATTCTCTGCGCTGGGATCGATATCATCGATGTTGGCGATAAATCGGTCCCCGACAAACAACTGTTTATTGTTGACCCGCACTACAGTAGTCACCTCGGGTTTCTGTTGTGAGGTGGACTTGGGCAGTTTTATGGTTTTATCAGTCTGCAGAACCTGAACATCACTGGTTGAGTTCACCAGAAGGAAAAATACCAGGATGGTGAAGATATCCATCAGTGATACCAGGTTCAGTTTTGACTGCTGCTTTTTTTGCCTTTGCCTGCGCTCTTGCAGTTTTGCGGCTGCATTTATCTTCATAGTTTGGCCCCGCTATTTTGTCTGCTCCGGTGCATCGCCGAGAGATATCTGGGGGAACAGTTCTGCATCAACAACAGATGCGGCCACTACAGCCCGGTAGCTGCGTGCAGTATCCATGGCGGCGACCAGAGTTTTGTAAGGCGTTCCCTTTTCTGACAGGATCACCAGATCATCTTTGTCGATAGATTTTTCCCGCAACTGCCGTTTTATCTGCTGTAAAACGACAGATATCGTGGCGAAATCCGGTGAGTTTTCCTCGTGTGGGATGCGTTTAACCCGCTGTCCAGCGGGATAATTAATATCGACATACTGCGTGCGCAAAACGAGTTCGAGCTGGCGGTTTTCCTCCACACTACTGGAGCTTCCATCACTGATACCCGGCAGATTCAACTTGAGCACTGAAATATGGGAAAACACCATATTTAGCAGTAACACTGGAACCAAAATGGTCATCAAACTCATAAACGAGGTGATATCAAGTTCTGCTTCCTCATGTCCACGCCGGCGAATATTTATGTTCAGCATGGCGGTATCCCTTAGCTGTTTGCAGTGCGTTGTTCCGCTTTCTGTGGGCGTCCCATGGTCAGCAGATTAAGGAATTTAACCCCGGCCATTTGCAAACTATCGACAATCTCATTGGTTTTATTTTGCAGCATTGAGTTAAACAACAGCAGGGGAATGGCAGAAATCAAACCGAATGCTGTAGTGTTCATCGCTACGGAAATACTGGTGGAGAGCATGGTCGCTTTTTCAGAGGGGTCGGCACTGGCTACTGCAGTAAATGCAGCAATCAGACCCATAATAGTGCCGAGTAGGCCCAGCAGAGTGGCAATATTAGCGAGAGTGGCCAAGTAACTGGTGCGTTTTTCCAGACGGGGAACTGCTTCGAGAATCCCTTCCTCAATAGCCAGAGCAATATTTTCCTCGCGCTTGGCAAATTGCAAAGTGTTGATGCCCGCTGCGGCGATACGGCCCATTGCTGCATCGTTGTCTCGGGCCAGCTGTAACACACTTTGATAGCTGCGTTTTTGCAACATGGGCAATACTTGTTGATACGCCTTTTTATTGGCATTCCGCGCGCGTGATAAAAATATCCAGCGCTCTACTACCATTGCCAGTCCGATAACCAGGACCACTGCAATTGGGTACATGAAGGGTCCGCCATTTTGGAAAAAACGCAGCATCGCTTGAGTGAATTCCATGATTTAATTCTCCACAGATAAAGTTATTAATTTGTAGTGCAAAAGGAGAGCAATTGAGTTCCCACCCTTGGTGTATAAAGAGGGCCGCGGGACGTTGAAGCCTGCTGCGGCGGTTCCATGTCTTCGCTGTATAAATTCAGCAGCGCCGCTTCCATACGCCGCAAAAAATTATTTTTTATTTTGATGGGTCGGCCTAATCGGTTTTTTCCTGTTCAGCTTGTAACAGCTTTATTTCCCGCCGAAATTCCGAATATTCCTGATGTTCAAATATAGAGGAGAAAGTTTGCGGCAGAACGCTGTCGAGCCTTTGTAAACTGTTGGCTTGCTTCCAGGGGATGATATATAAAACCTTAGGTTGTTCCTGGCTGCCAATTACGGTGGACTCCAGCGTTGTTATTTCCTCTGCTGTTGCACCGAGTGCAAAGATAGACAGGCTCAGTATGAGGCTAGAAAATAATTTCATTGTTAAAGTCTCCGCTCCAGCTCGAGTATCCATGCACTGAGCAATTTATCCTGTTCAGTACCGGAATCTTGCGCTGCCATATAGTGCTGAAGGGCGCGCTCGGGTTGTTGCAGGTAAAGGTCGTAGAGGATTCCCAGGTTGAGGTGTGCATCGGCATAGTGTGGCCAACGCTCTATGGCAGCGTTGTAGTATTGCTCTGCATCTTCGAACCGCCCCCGGTCACGCATCAGGGCGGCAAGACGATTCCAGGCAAATACATTGTTATCGTTTACAGCAATAGCCTGGCGAAAGCTGCTCTCGGACTCCTCGTATTTCTCGCCGGAATGCTGCACGATTGCCAGGTTAAGCCAGGCTCCAGATAGCTCCGGCCACTTTTCAGTAATTTGGAGCAGTTGCGATTCAGCTGCAGGTAAATCATTTGCCTGAAAATTCTGGCGAGCCAGTTCCATCGCCGCACGGGCCTGTTGCGGTACCCTTTTAACATCTCGCAAGTAGGGGTTTTCTGTCAGTTGTTGCGCGGTGTCGCTATCCGTGGGCGATATCGTCTTTTGCAGACCGCTACATGCGGAGAGTAAAAAAACCAATAGCGCAGCAGTGAATAACCGTGCGATTGAAGCTAATTTCTGGGTGCTAGATTCAGTGCAGTGCATCACTCCA
Organism: Microbulbifer sp. ABM4_008; assembly: GCF_056311705.1. Lineage (NCBI taxonomy): Bacteria > Pseudomonadati > Pseudomonadota > Gammaproteobacteria > Cellvibrionales > Microbulbiferaceae > Microbulbifer > Microbulbifer sp. ABM4_008. Next base: position 66,223 of record NZ_CM149970.1, read on the forward strand.
CTCCAGGGTTTTTTCTTCTTTTTTGTAGCGTGCGGGTAACAGCTCTCCCAGTGAATGGAAGCTGCGTTTAACCCAGTCGTCGTAAATACCCTCAACTGTGCGCTGGATATTGGCCTCGTGAAGTTCTATGGACTTCTCCTCAAAGGGATAGGCCTGTTCCTCCAGTAGAATTTCGTATTGTTCCAATTCCAGCTCGTTTAGGTTTTTAGGGCGCTGTGAGTCCATCAGGTCACGGCTGAGCTGTCGGTACACTTCCGCGAGGCGATAGTTTGCTTGAGGGGTGAATTCTGCGATGCCAAATTCCAGGACTTTGCGGTAATCTGCCACGGTGGTTTGCATGGCCCGCTTTTTATTAGCGAGACTGGTCTTTAACGGCAAGCGCAGTGCCAGTTCAGCAAATTTCGCATAACTTTGTTCCGCCAGTTCACTTTGAGAATAAGCGGCCAGGTAACGCCCGCGGGGTGACTGCAGCGAGTTCTGTGCAAGTTGTTGTAGCCAGTAATTCCGCTTGGTGGGCTTTTTGGTCTGAGCGTAGATTTCGACCAGCTGAAATTGCGCTTCCAGACTTTGCTCAGCGGGCTCTGGCCACAATTTGCTGTAGTTGCGATAGCTTTCAATAGCCCTGTTGTACTCACCGGCTTTTTGCAGGTTTTCTGCTGCCATAAACAGGGATTGACGGCGAACTTCCCGATCCGGATCTGTAGCGGCTAATTGCAGTAATTCTGAGGCGGCGGCCGCTGGCATTTCCAGAGCTTCAAAGATAACGATGGCTTTGGCAGCCAGTGTCGGCGTCAAGGTGTGCGCGGGATAAAACTGGCGGAAATCAGCGAGTTCTGTGCTGGCGCGCTGCCACTCCCCTAATTGAATAAGAAAATTAATCGCATCGTATTGGGCGGTGGCCGCAACCTCTGTGCGCCCGCTATTGCGGATACGCAGCAGGTGATTGAGGGCTTCCTCACTGGGAGCGGCATCCTCACTCTCGCGCTGGGCCAAAATGATTTCTGCCTGGCGATAGATGGATAACTGCAATTGGCGCAATGCGTCTTTGCGCAGCTTATCGTCTGGCTGGTAGCCGAGCGCGCGGGTATAGGCAGCCTCTGCCTGGGGATATTGCTTCAGGGAAAAATGGCTGTGGGCCCGTATTATTGCAATACTTAGTTGCTGTTGCCTATTGGCTGGCGGTTGCCATTGATCGGCGTGCTCGGCAGCGGCGATGGCTTCGGCAAAGCGCGATTGTTGTAACAACTTATCGGCAGCGGCCAGCTGTACTGGCAGAGCTCTCGGGTCTTGGGGCCAGCTCTGTGCAAATTTCAGGCTCGCTTCGATATTGCGATCGAGCCACAGGATTTTCTGTTCCGACTCTTGATCCGGAGTTTGTTCATGCACTCTGGCTGCACTGAGGATGGCTCCGTAGCCGGCTTCGGCAGCATACTTGGGATCTTGGTATTCCCAGGCGACCTGGCTGTAAGCGCGCCAGGCGGCGGGGTGATCTGCAGCCTGCTCAAGACACTCCGCCATCAGGAAAACCATGGATGGCGTGCGTGGATCTTGTGGAAAAGTCTGCGCGTATTCCTGATATAACGCGGCGGCGCTGCGATAGGCACCCAGTGATTGTGCGCTGACAAGGCGACGTTCTTTCACCTTATTCGCGGGTAGTTTTGTGACCTGCTGAGCCAATTCCTGAGCGCGGGCGTGGTCAAACTGGGCCAATTCATACAGCCATGGTTGCAGGGTTTTGGCCAACTCCTGTTGTTGAGTTTCACCTGCTGCTTGCCAGTAATCACTGTTCACACCATAGCGACGCACAAAGTCCCGCTTCGTGGGCAGAACTTCCTTATGTAGTCTCCCCGCTTGCAAGGTTTCAACGGCGAGAAGATGAAGCTGTGGGGCTTGCTGGGTTTGTGGGTAGTGATTGACGAATTGTAAAAAGGTATCGGCACTATTGCGGAACAACTCTTTTTCCCGATACCAGGTACCGAGTGCACTGTATAGCTGGTGCTGATAGGGACGTGGCTCTCCATTGAGGTTAAAAGACTCAATGGCTTCAGCACCTCCCAGGTAGCTGAAGTTTAATGCGAGCCCGCGCAGGCTGTCTTCACGCAGGCGTTGCCGCCCAACAGGGAGTTCCTCCCCCTGTTCCTCACTGTGCAAAATATCCAGCGACTGGAGAAAAATTTCTGTGGATGCGCGGTAATTGCTCGATTTAAATTCTGACCAAGCCAGCATATAGCGAGCATTATCCGTAAATGGACTCGGCCCCTGCTTGAGCAATGCACGGAAATCTCGGGCGGCACTGGGGTAGTCTTTGCGATTGAATGCCGCCTCGCCACGGCGGAATAAGACTTCGCCGATAAACGGTGAGTCCGGTGTGCTACCGGCTATCTTTTCCAATGCCTGTAAGGCCGCAGGCATTTCCCCATCCAGTGCCCGGGCGCGGGCTAAGCGATAGAGAATGTAATCATCTTTTGGGCGCTGTGCAGAGAGACTTTGGTAATAATCGACCGCGCTGGAGTAGTCGACAATGGTATCCGGATTGTCGGACTGTTTTTGCTCCAGTCGTTCCATTTCCAAGTCAGCCAGGCGCAGATGGATTTGTTGCCGAACCTTGGGGTCGGCGTGGCTCTCCAGTGCCGTGCGGTAACTTTGCACCAGGTTTTCCAACGCGATAGCGGTTTGCACGGGCGGACTTTGCGGTGCCTCTTCCTGGGAGCTGGGCGGGTTGGCACGGGGCAGGTCAGCCAGGGTTTGTACCGGTTGATTGCCACAAGCTGTCAGGGCACAGCAAATACCAATAGCCAGGGAGCGCAGGGTAAACACAGCTGCCGGATGCGGGGCGTTATTCATTGTCTGAGGCCCCGGTATTATCCGTGTCACTGTCAGCCTGAGAGGTTGCGGGGATCGCCTGCATTTCAGCGTCTTGCAGACGCGCGATAGCCAGGCGTGTGTGGGCCATATAATTGTGAATTTGCTGCTGCTCCCTACCCAGCTGGGCGATAACCTCTCGGCGCAGGTCGGCTTCAATCAATTCGCTGGCTCGACCAATCGCCGCTTGCTGAGCTGGAATTTCGTCACCGGCGGTGACCACCCGATAGGCTAGTTGGCGAAGTTGTGGCCCCCGCTGTGCTTCGGTATCTGTTTTCTTGCGTTGTTCCCGCCCCCTGCGTAACTGCTCTTCGAGCAGTTGTAGGGATTTTTGCTGCTGCCACAACTTCTCGTGATACTGTTCACTGGCTTGCCAGAGCAAAATCCCCCGGGCTTTCGCCAGGGTTTCTGCTTGTTGTTGGCTGGCCTTGCCGCTGTGCTGGATTTTTTTAAGACGTTCTTGAGCGCCGGTGAGAATTTCCAGTAATTCGAGGGTTTCACTTTGTTCATTTGGCATGGCGGTGGTCGCCAATAAAGTGAGTGCGTCGCGCTCCTGTTCAATATCCTCGAGAGCTGCCCTCAAATGATCATATTGCTGTGTTGCCATCTGCAACTGCTGGTCAAACTGGGCGCTATTGTAGTTATCAATAATCGTTGTACGGCGCAGGTGACGCTCTTCGATAAGGTCGGCAAATTGGGGTAGTTTATCTTGCCAGGTCTGTAGGACCTGGGTGAGCTGCTGCAGATCGCGCAGCTCGGTGAGTCGCAATTGGAAGTGGTCACTTTGTAGGATTGGCCGCAGAAAGTGCTGGTTATCGCGCAATAGGGGAGAGGCCTGGGCTAGTTGTAACCAGCCATAGCGCCAAGCCTCGCGCTGAACAGGATCATAGGCCAGCGGTTCCGTCGCCAGGTCTTGTTGTAACTGGTGTAACTCAGCAAGCGTTTCCAGGTAATAAGCTTCAGCGCTTTGATATGCTCCGAGGGCTACAGAGCGATTTTCCAGTTTTTCGTAACCATAAGGCAGGGCTACCATCGCTTCCCGTGCGGCGGGACTGTAGCGGTGTTTATCCAGTAAAAATTGCAGTGCGTCTATGCCCGCTTGGTAGTCCTCACCATTGATAGAGGACCAAGCCATCCCCAGGAGTGCGCGAGTTGCCCAGGGCGTGTTGAGGCGAACCCTGGAAAAGGCTTTTTTAGCTGCGCTGTGTTGCTCTGCAAGAGCCAGGGCGTACCCCATACCAATATAGGCTTTATCAATGAGTATGGGAATTTCAGATGAAGGAATATCAATTGTTTCTGCAAAATCGACAGCGACTTGATATTCGTGAATTGCTGCAGGCAATTGGCCGGACCTGGCAAAGGCAGCGCCTAAGTTGATATGTCCCAATAACTTTTCCGCAGGGTATAAATCGCTGGTTTCCAGTAATTTTTGAGCCGTGGTGAGGTCTTTATTGCGCAGCGCTAAGTTGAGAGGTAGAGAGGACTCCTCGGCAACCCCTGATTTTTCCAAGTGTGCTGCTGCGCTGACAAAATCACCGTTCAGGTAATTTAATTCGGCCAGCTTTAACCAGGCAGTGCGGCGATATTTTGGCGCAGCCTCGACATTACTCTGCTGTTCAAAAAGTTCAGCTGCTCGTCTATGTAAACCAAACCCTAGGCTGATCCCGCCCTCTATCAATGCGGCGTTATCCCTGTGAATTTGAATTGAATCCCGCTGTTGAGCAACCAGCAGTGTGCTCAGGGCATCAAAGTAATTCCCTTGAAAATACTCGTAAAGCGTAGCGCCATAAGCCAGGTCTTGAGCCCTTTGGTATTTTTGTGGGGCTCGCTGCTCATTGCTGGGACCGTTTGTTTCGGCCACAGTATCAGCTTCCTGAGCGCAAAGGTTACTTGCGGCAAGGATGAGCGCCAGGGATAGGGTGCGGGTAAAAGATGGGTAGTACATGGCTAATCAGGGCGTTGGCCACTGCACCAGCTCAAACTCCGGCTGTTGTTTTCCGGAGTTGTCTGAGATAACCAGTTCAATAACGGCGGGCTCATCACTTTTATTCAATTCCAACTTGGCTGCCCGCTTGTATTCGCGCCCTTCGGGCCCAAGGCCAGTTATAAAAGCAGAAATAGTGTAATCACCGGATTTTAGGTTGCCTTTGTAAAGCGGTTGAATACCACCGCGAATCAACGCTTCCCGCTGATGTTCCGTATACAGATGACTTGCACTTAGCTTGTTATCGATGTGTAGCTTTACTGCATCCAAAGTAAAATAGTGGCCTACATCCATAGACACATAAAAGGCGATTTGGCTCTGTGCGGGATAGAGCAAATCTTCTTCAAGAATCAATAAATCCCTGTTTAATTTAAGTACATCGCGCTTTAATTCTTCCAATTTCTCCGCAGAGAAATCGCTTTCCTGAGCCTGCACAAACGCAGATCCTAAAAGGCCGATAAATAAAATAAAGCACTGAAAGGGGCGTCTCATGGCAGACCTTTTGATAGGAATTGGCATTATTCTTTGGTCGGCGCAAATTATGTCAGGGGATCAACGATCTGATGTGATCTTGTTGGCAAATTTTCTATGAAGATAAAACGGATTACTCAAAGATTCTCCAAACCGCGACTGAAAAACAACTTCCGGTTACTATCTATAACTACTGCTTCAAATTGGGGCAATCGATTAATAAGTGCCAAGCCTTTCTCTTTTCCCAGAACAAACACACTGGTAGAAAGGGGGTCGGTATCAAAGCCGCGTGGGCCAATAATGCTGACACTAATCAACTTATCAGTGTCTTTTGCAGAAGTTTCCGAGGGTTTTCCTGTGGATGGATTAAAAATATGGTGCACTCTATCCTGCTGCTCATCAATAAAATAACGCTCGTAATCACCTGAGGTAGAGATAGCAATATCACGCAGGGGGATAACCGCAGCATTTTTACTTTTTTCACGGGGGTGGCGAATACCCACTAACCAGGGTTGCCCCTGTTTATCTCCCAGCATGCGTGCATCGCCACCGGCACTGACACTGGCGCAGCAAATGTCTGCCTGCTTGAGGATCTCAATTGCCCGATCAACCGCATAGCCTTTGGCAATCCCTCCTAAATCTATTTTTGTGTTTTCGTGGCCAAAACGGAGTGTATTGGCCTTTTTATTCAGTTTTAAGTGGCGGTAATTCAACGCTTCTAACAACGAGTCCGTCAGCTGGGCGTCTGCCTGTTTCTGCTGGCGAAAATCATAGTGCTTGCCCAGGGTGGCGTAGCTGATATCGAATGCACCATCGGTGAGCTGACTAAACCAAAGAGATTTATCAATCAGATTGGTGAGCTCTTTGGAAATATTGACGTTTCCCCGGCCAGCCGTGCGGTTAATGAGTGATAGTTCACTGTTTTCCTTATAGGGCGAGAGCTGATCGTCAAGTCGATGAAACTCTGTCATGACCTCTTCAATAAGGTGCTCGGCTTCAATGCCGTCCTCGTGCCAAAGTTGTAGGCGAACCTGAGTTCCCATAATTGCACGTTCAGCGTAGTGCCATTCGGCCACAGAAGGAATCGCGCAAAGTGTGGCACTACACAGTAATAGCAATTTAAAAAAGCGGAACATCACTTATCCAACTTAAATAATGGGGGCGAAGGCAGTCATACTGTCTTGTAAGTTACTATCGCCGAGACCGTGATTCGGAAATAAGGTTGAGAAATTACCTTGCTCCCCGTGCAGGGCCATATAGTTGAGTACTACAGTTTCCACCAATAAATTGACGTTGTTAGCGGCGGGGGTGGATGTTGTTTCTACATCACCGGAGCTGCGCATATAGCCGAGTTGCTGGTGGATCGCCTGTTCGTCCGCCGTGCCACCGAGTAATTGTGGTCGGCCCGCCGGGTTGTATACCAGGAAAAATGAGGCGGCTGTCTGTTGATCATCGCCAGTCCAGACGCCTTTGCCACGGCCCTCTACCGAGTCGTCCAGCATTCCGTTGGAGAAAACGGAACCATCACTAAAAACATAAATCATCAGGGGCTGGTTGCGGCGGGCGGCATACTCCAGGCAAGCGCCAATACAGCGCCCAGCGCGCAAATCGCGAATCTCTCCTGTGGCGCGGTCGCCGGTATGGTAGTCATAACCACCCATGGTAATAGTGCCTGCACCGGCATATCCATTGACGACCAGCTTCATCACTGAGGCGGTCTTTTGGAACTCTCTGTCTCCACTTAATTCTGAGCTGGTAAATACACCGGATGGTCCGACGATATCTGGATCGGATTCGGGATTTAAATCAGCCGGGTTGCCAAAGCGATCAGCCAGGTCAGCACTTTTCATATAGCCGCAACGCACCAGGTCTTTAATAACTGCATCGGTGCTGACTTTAGTATTTACGTTGCTGAGTTTCGCTTCGGAGATACGGTACATGGACTCCATCACTGCGACAGTATCCTCCTGGCTGAGCAGCCCCACCAGGTCTCCTACATCTACAAGGCCGGTAACGTCGGAAGAGCGATCCACTTTGGTGGGGCGAACTTCGGGGTTGATCATGGCGGAAGGAGCCATAGAGTTGCCACCGGAATCACTGGAGCTGGAGCCGATCAGGGCCAGCAGGGAACCGTTGGCTCCCGCCTGGTTAATACCGTACATGGGATTGTGTGGGTTGTTGCCGGTGTCATTTTCCGAGCGAGCGGGAATAACTGCACCGTTGGTCGCCGATGCTGTGCCAGCAGCGATTTTTTCCAGAATGCCTCGCAACATACCGCTGTCACTATGGAAGGCGAGACCCAGGTCAGTATTGATAAATTCATCACCGAGGGAGGGAACTATATCCCCGGGGAGGCCTTGCTTGTTGTAGCCGGCTGTGCCGAGAAAATCCATTTGTCCGCCCTCTTTACCTACCAGCACATTGGAGCCTGCGATATTTGCACCGCCGGCGAGATCGAAACAAATAAAAGGAATTTTACCGGCACCGAATGCACTGACGTCACAGGGCCCGCCATTGGTTTTTCGCAGTGCTTCCAGGTCCGAGGAAAGGGCTGCATGGGCACTACGGGGATTGGCAAACAAGCTGAAGACAGAGCCGCCCAGCACTGTTCCCATACCTGCTCGGAAGCCTTGAGCGAGAAAGTCGCGGCGTGTTACCGGGCGGTGGTGGTCCGGGTGCCGTAGGGGCTGGTCCAGATCAAAGTGTTTTTTCTTGCTCATAATATTCCCGGATATAGTTTTCGGTGTGCCGGCTCTTTATTGTGGAGGGGCTCTACCGGCGAAAGTTTTGCCGACAAAGCCGCTAGTCTTTTTTATGCGATCAGTGAATCAGGATCATGGCACTGCCCATGGCGGCAGCACATACGGCTTTCACCGTAGTTTCTGTGCGACCTGAATCGCAGCTGCTGCCACAGGCGGTCATGGTGTCGATAAGCGTGTCCAGTTCTGTCTCTACAGAGGCCAGGTCCGGGGCGCTGGCAAGCTGCGAGACGCTGCCGTCGTGCCAGTTCATCTCGTGGCCAAGCAAACCTTCCATGAGCGGATCGATAATCTGCGCGCGCTTGCTGGCGCTGTCGAAGGCGGTGTCTGCGGAAGCGCTGAAGTCAAACCCACTGAAGTAGCTGCTGCGCTCACTGGAGTCCACCAGGGTGCTGCAATACTTCACTGCCAGCTGGGTGATACCCATTTGCTGTGCAGCGAGGAATCCTTCAATGTCACTTTCAACCGGAAGCTGGCGTTTCACAGTTTCCCAGGTTTCATAAATCTCCGGGTGGGACATGGAGACTCCGGTCGCCTGGGACAGGCTTGCATGGATTTGTTCAAATCGGCGCAGACCAATGCGTGATTGCGCTTCCAGATCAGCGGCATCCGCAGGTTCAGCTGGAGTAGCCTCAACCCGGTTATAGGTTTCGCTGCCGATTTTTTCGAAGGTCAGGAAAAATTCATCATCGAGGGGGCCCTTATCCAGAGTGATAATGGTCCCGAGCCTGGAAAGCTGCTGGCCTTCACCTGCTACGTAGCTATTGTCGACTGCAGTGGATAACTTGGACCAGGCCTGGCCCACCTCCGCTTCGCGGCCATTAATACCGATACGCATTCCCTCAATGGCGATTCCAGATGGATCGACACTGTCGTCGAGGCTGACAAAGGTGGGTTCACTAAACAGATAGGCATAATTATCAAATTGCTGCACAGTAAACATGACATAGCTTTCGGCAATGCCTGTGTGCTCTTCAACTTTGAATAACAGCAGGTATTTTTCACCGACGCCAACTTCGTAGTTGGTAGCAATATCCTCTTCCGATAGGGCGCGGGAGTGAATCGCCAATAGGCGAATGGAGCCTTCCCAACTATTGCCGTTACTGACTTCGCTTCCTACTGCGAGGGCAAAGGTATCGTCCCAGGTAGAGAGCAAACCGGATTCACTTGGGTCCGGCTCCCCGGTATTTGCACCGTTAACGTAAAGCTTGCGTCCGTTAATTGGATCGTAAGTGGCCACCACATGCTGGAGACTGGCTTGTACAACCTGGTCGGCATCATCGGTTGCCAGGGCAGGCATACCGTCCGCATCGGTGTTGTCATTGCGGTTTTGCACGGTGTAACTGTATTGATCCTGGCCAAGAGTGAAGTTGCGAATATCATCGCCACCGGAATAGGTGACGATACGCGCGGGCCCATCCTGTGAGACATTGGCTGGTGCCGCCCAGATTTCAATTGAGTATTCACCGGTGGCTGTGAGGGTATCGTAAAGTTTGCTGCTGGTTGCAGTAGCCCCCTGTGCTTTACCCCCCTTCAATTGCAGCCCCCAGGAGTCGATCCACTCCACATCGCCAGATAGGGCGAGATCAATTGCAGGGTTAACTCCGGAGGTATCGTAGGCAGTGGTGCCGCTGCCGGTTTTAAATTCATAGAGAGCAATTGCATTGCTCTCTATGCGACCGCCACTACTCGCAACAATACCGTCTGTGAGGCGCAGTGCCTTACTGATAACCCAGTCGGGGTCTACCTCGGTGACACTGATAGTGTCGGCGAAGGCTTGGATCGCATCGGTCATTTCCGCTTCGTTATCTGAGCAGTCATCCCAGCAGTTGTGAAATTCACTGCCCAGGCGCACAGAGAAACGGGAGTCGGCTGGAGAATCCAGGTTAATTTTGCTGACCGCGGATGCGTAGGCAAGATCGACATCCGAGCTGGCAAAGTAGGGGGTTTGTGCCGTTGTCGCATCTTCACTGTGACAGTTGGCACAGTAGCTGCGCAACAGAGGGTAAACTGTAGTGCTAAAGCTGCCGCTGGATTCGGGGAAGCTTTTACTGGCTCCCACCTCACGCTCGACAGGTGCGACAAGGGTGATTGTATTGCTTAGGCCGCCGCTAGCCCGAGCCCATTCCTCGATGTAGTTGGTAATAATTTCCGCACAGGCATCATCGCTGGAAAGCCAACAATTGTGCCCACCACCAACCTTGGTTACCAAACGGGATTCATCGGGAACTGATAAGTTAATTAACTCGCGTCCGGCATCGTAGGCAGCATTGATATCATCGCCGCGGACAAAATGTGGGCTCTGGTTATTTTCAATATGACAGCTGCCGCATCGATTTGTCGCCGCCAGGTTATCCCAGATGTACTGTTTATATTGATTGACATCATCGGTTTCAGGATCCGGTCCGGAATAGGCAGCGGTGCCATCGTTGTCGCTGGTATCCGGTTGGCTTTCGGTGCCCTCTCCACTGCCACCACTACAGGCACTGATTGCCAGGGCAGCACAAAACAGTGAAGCGATACGAAGCGTGCGAACTATCAGTGTATTTTCTATCACGGGGAGACTTTTATAGGTTTTCATTTTTTAATCTCCCGCGCAGTAAACCGCAGTGTCTGCGTATACCTGCTTAAGTTTGTAGCCGGTATTGCTGAAATCATCGGTAATAGTTTCGATTCGGTTGCGGTCGGTAGAATCTTCCGGCTCGCGCAGACAAACTTGGCGAAACACCTTAGTTACTTGGCATTTGGCAAAAGCTCGGCTGTTAGACAACTCCTCTCCCAGGGATTTGATACCGTTGCCGTTGCCGGACAAGGTGTCGCTCCAGCCCAGATGCATATTTATGCCCTCGCGCCAGTAGTTAACCCAGCTGTCGTCGGGAATAATAAAACCGTGGGGAAAATTGCCGCTGTTGATCAGGTTTTTGGCCTTAACACGGCTGCCGGTTTCTGGATCTATATCTCCGGCTGCGTTGTAATCCAGGGCTCCCTCTTCACCATCGGGATCATTGTCTGCATCGTATACATAGTCGTAGTAAGCGAATGCCTGTGCCATGGGGTCCATGCCGCTGTGGCAACCGATACAGTTATTTTGGAATACCCGACTGTCGCCCCCAGGGCTGCGGCTTACATCCTGGCGAATACGATCCGGTGAGCGGGAAGTATCCTGCACCTGCTCCATGTCGTTACATAGGTGATTGAGCATGGTAAAGCGAAACATGGCGCGATTGGTTCCCGCACTAAAAAAAGCCTTGGCGGCGGCGCGGCTGGTAAGAACGCCGGCGGTGGCATCTGCGGGGAGACCATTGAGAGAGGATTGAGCTTCCTGCACCAGATTGTCCTGCAGGGAATAACCCCCTGCTTCCAGTGTCTCGTAGTGGTCGTTATTTCCCGTGTTGTAGGAGGGCAGGCCAGAAATATCACCGGTGTAGAGAATATTTGCCGAGAGCAGTTGGCGGAAGTCCATATCGTCCCGAACCATGCCGATTACCGTCGCAGTGTAATCATTTAATGGTTCAAATACGTCCTGCTCCTCATTAGTCCAGGGAGTGGCCAGATTTTTTAGAGTGACATTATAGAAGGCGTCATTCTCCATTGCCGTATACGCCGCAGCGGTGGGATCACCGTTTTCTATATCCTCTGCCATATCCAGCAATACACTCTCGCTGGGAATGGTTCCGGTGATGCGGCTGTGAATTTGGAGAGCCTGGTCCTGCGATGCTGATAGGGCAGAATTACTCCACAAACCTACTCCGAGCAGTGCGGTTACCGTGGTGAGCCGGAGTACACGCGCTCGAGACGAATTATTTTTCATTGGACTATTTTTGTCGGTGAGATCACTGGGATGTGGCAAAGCAGTCTAAAAGCAGATTTCAACAATGTCAGAATGACTTTCAATATTTGCGTCCCAGTTGGCAAACTTTTTGTGCGCAACTTGCGAGAATTAGCCTCAGCGGTCAAAGCCGTATAAAAAAGTTCTTAGGCTAAGAGCACAAAAAAGGCGTGTGCTGCTCGTGCCAAACCCGGGTGGATAACAAAAATGAAATGTTTGCGTGCGCTACCGCTTTTGTTATTGATGACGGCCTGTAGTGGCGGTGGCAGTTCCAGTGGTGGTGAAGACCAAGCCGAAGATCCCGTGGTGGAGGACTATCCTGTTGCTTTTGTACTTCGTCAATTAAGTAGTGACGATGATGGCAGCCTCCTTCAGGATAATATTTATGAGCCCGCGGAATTTTTTGCCGGAGCCCAACTGATTTTAAAAGACCGTGCAACCGCCAGTGCTGCAGAAACTGTCATTACTGCAAATATATTTGACGGTGATTACGATGTAAAAGACCTGAATACTTCAGCAGATGGCAGCCAGCTTATATTTGCGATGCGGGCACCGGAAATAGAAGACGCTGATGACGATGAGCAGCCTACCTGGAATATTTGGGTATACAACACCGAAACAGAAGAACTCAATCGGGTAATTGAGTCAGATTTAACTGCTGAGGAAGGCCAGGATATCGCTCCCGCTTTTTTACCCGATGGACGCATAATTTTTTCTTCTACCCGCCAGAGACGCTCCAGAGCTCTTTTACTGGATGACGGTAAACCGCAATTCTCAGCCCTGACTGAAAATCGAGAGGAGCCGGCATTTGTACTCCATGTAATGGAAGCGGACGGGACCGATATCACTCAGATATCGTTTAATCAGAGCCATGATTTAAATCCAGTTGTACTGAGCGATGGACGGATCCTGTTTAATCGCTGGGACAATGCGGCAGGTATCGATAAATTAAGCTTATATACAGTAAATCCGGATGGTTCGGACCTGGCGGTTTATTACGGTTATCACAGTCAAAATACGGGTACAGAAGAGACTGAGGCCGCCTTCAATCGACCGCACGAAATGCCGGATGGCCGCCTTTTGGTAACGTTGCGCGCTCCCTCTGGGCTCACTTATGGTGGCGATCTCGTGACTATCGACGGCATTGTTTATAGCGAAGCCTACAGTGAGCCGGAGCAAAGTGGTGAAATGGTCGGGCAGGCTTCTATCACTATTGGAGAAGTCACTACCGACGATACTATTTCTCCCCACGGTACTTTTGCTTCCGCATGGCCATTCTACGATGGGACAAGTCGTTTGTTGGTAACCTGGAGTGAATGCCGGGTTATCAATGAAGAAACCGAGCTGCTGGAGACCTGCCCGGATACTCTTGCCGAAGACGAAGAAGTTCAATTGGCAGACCCACTCTACGGTCTGTGGATTTACGATTATATCGCCGGTACCCAGCTTCCTATTGTGGTTGTGGAAGAGGGAGAAATGATATCCGAAGGGGTTACTCTGGAGCCTCGCACTGAACCTACCTATATTCCAGATCCCGTCCCGGGAGTCGATGTCGATGCGGATCTGGTGGAGGAATCTGTCGGAATCCTGGATATTCGCAGTGTTTATGATTTTGATGGTGAAGATATTGCCGGAATCGAAACCTTGGCGGATCCCGCCCAAACCACAGCAGATTTGCGGCCTGCACGATTCCTGAAAATTTCCAAGGCCGTGGGCATTCCCGACGATGATGTTCTGGACTTTGATGGGGCAGCATTTGGCCGCAATGGTAATCAGGGCATGCGTGAAATATTGGGTTATACCCCAATCCAGCCCGACGGCTCCGCAAGGGTAAAAGTTCCCGCAGATATGCCCTTGGCAATTTCCGTTGTCGATGCGGATGGAAAACGCATTTTCGATAGTCATAACAACTGGTTACAGCTACAAGCGGGTGAAGTGCGCAGTTGTAACGGTTGTCATACTAGCGATAGCGAAGCTCCTCATGGCCGCACGGATATGCAGCTGGAATCAGCTTGGGTTGGAGCGCCGACCTCGGCAGCACCATTTGCCAATACTGAGCCCGCGCTACTAGCGGAAATGGGCGAGACTATGGCTCAATTATTGGCCCGGTATATTGGTGAGGCCCAACTTGAAGGAGATCTGCACTTTACCGATTTATGGACTGATCCTGCGGTACGGACTAAGGATGATGAGTTATTGCTTTCATACGGTGATTTGAGTACGGATGCACCGGTGGAATCCACCTGTTTAACAGAGTGGGAAAGTAATTGTCGAATCGTCATTCACTATGAACAACATATTCAGCCGCTCTGGGATTTCCCCCGTGAAGTATTGGATAGTACAGGAGCAGTAATAGCTGATTATACCTGTACAGGCTGTCATTCTCCTGTTGATGCTGCTGGGGCAACCCAAATACCCGATGGGCAATTAGATCTTACAACCTCGGCTTCCTCTGTTAATGATGCTTGGTTTGTTTCCTATTCCGAGCTGGTGGCCGATCGCGCTGAATTGGAGTTATCCAGTGGGGTGCTAACACCGCGGCTTGTACAGGAATTTGATGATGATGGAAATCCTGTTTACGAGGTTGATGAGGATGGTGAATTAGTTCTCGACAGTAACGGTGATCCGATTCCGGTAATGGTCACCGTCAATATTTCCTCTCCCTTGACGAGCTCTGCTCTTGAGAGCTCGTTTTTTTCTATCTTTGAAAATGGTGGCGCACACCAAGGGTACTTAGAAGATGCCGAGTTGCGCTTGATTGCTGAGTGGTTTGATATTGGCGCTCAATACTATAACGATCCTTTTGCGGCGCCGGCAGATTAAACCATGTTGAAGTTACACCAAAATTCTATTGGCAGTTTCGCGGTATTTGTATTGCTGCTACTTTTTTCTGGGCAGGCTTCTTCTGAACAAACTTTGATGGAATCTGATTCTTCAGATGATACCCCACAAGAAGAATTGGTTGAGACTGAGACTGAGACTGAGAAAAAATATAAAGGCCTTGAGGATGCAGAGCCGGTTACAGTCGGTAATGCATTTATTAATATTTACCGAGGCCCGGGGCGCGGTTACCCGATATTCTATGTTGCTGAGTATGGTGAACAAATTTGGCTGCTTAAACGCCGCACCGACTGGGTAAAAGTGCTTACTTCACGCAATAAAAGTGGCTGGGTAAAAGTTGACGACTTACGTGAAATCTACGGAGAAAATGGAGAAATTGTTCGAGTTCCCTTGCCGGATTTTTCTGATGTTGACGACGGTTACTTTTACCTAGGTTTGAATTACGGTGATTTTGCTGGAGCGGACTCCCTGGGAGTTAGCTTGGGCTACCAATTTACTGCCAATCTAGCTACTGAAATACGTGCAACCCAGGCGGTAGGTTCCTATTCAGACAGCCAAGTCTATCAGGTGGCAATGGTCCACCAGCCATTCCCACATTGGAAAATATCCCCTTATTTTGTTTTGGGGGCTGGGATAAATATTACCTCTCCAAACGCAACTATCGTTGCCACCGAAGATCGGCAAGATACAACGATGTTGGCGGGCGTAGGGTTGCGTACTTACTTATCGCGCCGTTTTGCCATCAGGGCTGAATACACAAATCACTACTTGCTTACTACGCAGGAAAATAATCAGGAGATAGTCGAGTGGAAACTTGGTTTCGACGTATATCTGTAGGCTCTGCGGCGCTTTCCGCATTGGTGGGGACCCAGGTATGCAGTGCTCAGCAGGATGATGAAGTACTTGCGGATATTGTCGCACCTGAACTGGAGCGGCGAGAGATACGTGACGCCCAGATAGATAGTGAAAATATAGAAATTGGTTTGTTTGCTGGTGTTATCAATGTCGAGGATTTTGGCTCAAACTCCCTGTACGGTACTTCAGCGGCCTATCATATCAGCGAAGATTTCTTTATTGAGGCCACCTATGCCCAGACTGAGTTGGGAGAATCCAGCTTTGAAAGGTTGAGCGGTGCCGCACCACTGCTGACTGATGAGCAGCGTGAACTCAGTTATTACAATACCTCTGTGGGCTGGAATATTTTCCAGGGTGAGTATTTTGTATTTGATGACTGGGCTTTTAATGCCAATTTTTATGTTGTGGGAGGTGTGGGAAATACCTCGTTTGCTGATGAGGAGCACTTCACTTACAACTTTGGTGCAGGAGTGAGAATGCTTGCCAACGATTGGCTCGCGGTGCGCCTTGATGTTCGCGACCATGTTTTTGAACATGAATTATTTGGCGAGGCCCAAGTCACCAATAATCTGTCTGCCCAATTGGGACTTACCATCTTTTTTTAATTGATCATCAAAAAATAACAAGGACTCTTCCATGAAATACCTGGCTGCTTTCCTGACGCTGCTTTTATCGATGTCGCAGGCTTCCGCCGCAGAGCCCTCTAAGGATTTTACCTTGAGTTCCAACCAGGGCGGAAATTTGAGGCTTGCAGAGCAGCGCGGCGATGTCATTATGCTGAATTTTTGGGCTTCCTGGTGTGGCCCTTGTCGCCAGGAAATGCCGCTGTTGGATCAGCTACATGCTCGCTATGAAGCTGCTGGCTTCCAGGTTTGGGGAGTCAATGTGGATGCACAGCGTAAGGATGCGGACTCGCTATTAGCGAAAATCCCAGTGGATTTTCCGATTCTTTTTGATAGCAAAGGGGAAGTGAGCAAAATGTATGGTGTTGCCGCTATGCCCAGCACCGTATTTATTGATCGTGATGGCAACGTTCGCTATATCCATAAAGGTTATCGTGATGGGGATGAAGCTGCCTATAAAAAAATGATTAAGGAATTGATTCGGGAGTAGTGTCATGCGTGCACTATTGCTAGTTTGCACTTTCTTGATGAGTACAGGTTGCACTGTTAACCCGTGGATTGCACCCTACGAACGGCAATTTCTTGCGGATCCTATTATGGGGTTTGAGCAGGATCCGGTAGCTGCTCGCTATATGAATCACGTGTATGAAGCTCGCGAAGCTGCGCGTGGAGCTGAAGGAGGCAGTGGAGGTGGATGTGGCTGTAACTAAGCTTCTATCTCGCTGGGGCGGGTTGGCATTTTTGGCACCGCTCGCTGCCGTGGCCGCAGTGCTTCCCGAAGAGCGGGCAGACAATATGTATCACGCCTATAGCGGTGGTGGAGTGACCATTGATGGGCCTTCAGTATTGATTCGCCAGAATGTTGGCAACAATGTTTCTCTGTCTGCCAATTACTATGTGGACATGATTTCCGGGGCCTCTATTGATGTGGAGGCCACGGCCAGTGAGTATTCGGAGCAACGGGATGAGTACTCCTTGGGTGCTGACTACCTGGTGGATAAGACTACTATCAGCGTGGGGTACACCAACAGTTCTGAGAATGACTACGAGGCCCAAACCGTTGCTTTCGGCATCAGTCAGGGTTTCTTTGGCGATTTAAGTACTATCGACCTGCGGGTTAGTTATGGAAGTGATGATGTGTTCCGCAATGGCGACGATAATTTTGCTGATGAAGCGCAACACCGTCGCTACGCACTTAGTTGGAATCAGATTCTCACGCAAAAGTTGATTGCAGAGTTGAGTGTCGAAACTGTGTCGGATGAAGGGTATCTCAACAACCCTTATCGCAGTGTTAGGTATCTCGATGAAGCATCTGGAACAGGATTTAGCTATCAGGCCGAGGTTTACCCCAGAACTCGCAACAGTGATGCGGTTGCCCTAAGGGCCAAATATAGATTGCCCTATCGCGCAGCGATTAAAGGGGAGTATCGACACTATGCGGATAGTTGGGGAATCGTTGCAGACAATGTAGAGTTTCGCTATACCCACCCTTGGAAAGAACAAGACGAGTGGGTTTTTGAAGGAAAGATCCGTTACTATCAGCAGAGTAGTGCAGATTTTTACAGCAACCTTTTTTCCTATCTCAATGCTACCAACTTTCGTGCTCGTGATAAGGAGTTGAGCAATTTCACAACCTTGGCCCTTGGCCTGGGAGTGTCCTATGAGTTACCACGGCGCTGGTCTCTATTAAATCGCAGGAATACAATTAACCTTTACTGGGATCATATTCTATTTGACTACGATGACTTTCTCGATGTCACGGTACACGGTTCAGCTACATCTATCAGTCCCGGTGACGAACCGGCTTATAGTTTCTCTGCCAATGTAATTCGATTATTTTGGTCAGTCCGTTTTTAGGAATGGGGGCCTCTGCGTTCTGTTTTTCAGTAAAAGAATAAGATGCAGAGGCTTTATAGTCTGAGTCAAATTTGACTGTTGATTTATTGCATAGAGTAATCCCGAAGAATTTTCCCAATCCTTATACGATAGTTGTCAAATAGTTGTTTTTTGCCTAGGTGTTGTGCATCACAATGTGCCTTGTGATTTTTCCAACTCACTACAGATTCTTCATCCCGCCAAATAGAGAGTGACAAAATTTTTTCTGGCTGATTGAGGCTTTGAAATCTCTCGACTGAGATAAATCCATCGAAGCTGGTTAGGTGTTCTTTTAGGTCGGCTGCAACGGCCAGATATTTGTCTTTTCCTGAAGGCTTTAGTATAACTTCAAATATGACGGCAATCATCACTGATTTTCCTGTGGAAGCTTCAGGTAGGTTTCCGGCACAGCCTTTAAAAAGCTGCGCTTCTCTTCAAGAATAAACTTCTCTCTCATCGCAAACTGGAAATTCTCACTGCCCTGAGGAGATTGCTTCAGCAGTTTTCGATATTGTTCATAGTGAGCCAAGCTGTCGAAGTTAATAATACCAAAGGCCTGAAAGTTGGTGCCCTCAGAAGGTAGAAAATACCCTAATAGCCGTCCACCACAATCGGGAATAATTTTGCCCCAGTTCTCTGCATACAGTCGGAAAGCATCAAGCTTAAACGGATCGATCTTGTATTCAATAAAGCAGGTTACAGTCATCTAAGTTGCCTCTATTCATAATTTGCTGGCATTCTAGACGGTTTAATTTTCTATACTTCGGTGGCCAGCGAACTATTGTGGGGGTAACTATGGAACCTGATATTTCGGTAATATCCAGCTTGATAGGGGATCGGGCACGCTCAAAAATATTGATGGCGCTTATGAGTGGAAAAGCACTGACAGCAACAGAGTTAGCCTGTGAGGCTGATGTGACTGCACAGACTGCAAGTAACCATCTGTCCAAGCTGGTAGATAGCAAGCTGCTGATAGTTCGTAAGCAGGGTAGGCACAAGTACTTTCAGCTGGCGAGTCATCAAGTTGCCGAAGCGCTAGAGGCACTGCTCAATCTGAGTAGCACCCTAGTACCTCAAAAAGTTACCACTGGGCCCGCAGATCCAGATTTAAGGAAGTCCCGCATCTGCTATGACCATTTAGCAGGAATCACTGGTGTTCTATTGTACGAGGCCCTCTTGGCTAGTGAGTTGCTCTCTGAGCAATCACAGCAAGTTTCCTTGACTAAAGAGGGTGAAATATTTTTTCAGGAACGAGGAGTAGCCGTAGCTAGTTTTAAGCAGCGTAAGCGCCCTGTTTGCAAGTCATGCCTAGACTGGAGCGAACGAAAAAGCCACCTTGCAGGCAGCTTGGGTCAATGGATACTCGAAGATGCCTTGGCAAAGCAGTGGGCGGTAAGAAGAGCGGACTCCAGGGCGATTACTTTCTCCCAGAAGGGGCTTTTACTGTTCTCGAAGCGTTATCAGATTGATCACTCCAAGTTGCTATAAATTATTTGTCAGTTCGTTATCAGATTAAAGGAAAGCCCCGTTAACCATATCAACTGTGCTCCATAGCTGAGACGTTGGTGCAGACCGGGGTTGGTTTTTTCTTCGTAGGCTTTTTTTAAGGTAACAGTAAAATAGATAGAAGCGAGCAAGCAGGCTGTACTAAATAGTCTGAATTCTATTGAGAAGTAACTACTGAAAGTACTTAGCAATGGCGCAATGAGTAAAGACAACAACATAAGCATCCCCGCCCAGGAGTGTATCTGGCATTCAAGACTAGGGGTTTTTGTATAGGGATCTGCATCCATAGGAAAATAACCCGCAACCCAGGTTCCAATACCGTGGATGATAATTAAAACTCCAATGATGGTAAGTACAACTGGGGCCTGTTCAATTTGAATTATATGCAGGCCAAATAAGAAGAATAATATGCCAAGTGGGTAGTTGTTAATGAGGGGGGAGAGCTTCTGGGTTGGGCTTCCAACGGCTCCTAGTTCGCTACAGAATTGTCTTGAATGGCTATAGCCAGAGTATTTTGCTCCTGCCAATGTAACACCTACAACCATCCATACCAGCGAGATAAACCCCAAGTAAGCAAACACTGTATGAGCCCCGACTGGTTATGTTGGGGCAGAAGATAGCACTAGATAAAAAGTCCTTTCAAGTTAATCCTTGTCTTCAAACGTGCCAGGTTTATTGTTATTTCAACTTTATCTAAAAGCGATTCTTGCCATAAAGATAGGTGTTTTTGTCCTTATTGTTCGTATCGTTTTAATTGATTTTTTATTAGTTTAAGTCTAATAGAGTAATTAATTTTTTATACTAGATCAGGTACTGGAAAAGGAGTTGAGGGGGCGAAGATGGATAATAATGACAGCAAAAATTTTTCTAATGCCATAGAAGTACTATCCCTGGCAGCGCGGTACGCTGAGGAGTATGTTTCCGATATTCGCGATCGCCGCGTAAGTCCGTCCGCCTTTGATATTGATCAAATGCAATTTTTTAACAGCGACTTGGCCCGGGCTGGGGAACCGGCAGAGGCTGTTGTCGAGAGCCTGCATCGTTATGGTTCTCCGGCAACAGTTGCCAGTACCGGTGGGCGATTTTTCGGATTGGTGGTAGGTGGGGCTACGCCAGCTTCTATGGGCGCGGCGGTAATGAACGCCGTTTGGGACCAAGTGGCGGTTCTGGAGGCGTCGGCGCCTTCTGCAATTTATCTGGAGCGTATTGCGGCAAACTGGATATTGGAATTGTTAACCTTGCCGATGGAAAGTAGTGTGGGTTTCACCACAGGGTCATCTATGGCCAATATGGTGTGCTTGGCTGCTGCGCGAAATACGCTTTATCAAAAATTAAATATCGACCTGGCAAAAAGCGGGCTAGCCGGTGCGCCGCCACTGCGTATTGTTGTTTCTGAACAGTCCCATGTCACAGTTCACAAGGCGCTCTCTATTCTTGGATTTGGTATGGATCAGGTGATTAAAGCGCTCTGTGATGAACAGGGGAGGGTGCGAGCAGATACTTTTCCCGAGGTTGATGAAACCACCATTATTTGCCTTCAGGCGGGCAACGTAAACTCCGGCAGTTTTGATCCGTTTGCAGACATAATTCTCGAAGCTAAATCCAAAGGTGCCTGGGTACATGTCGACGGTGCCTTTGGTTTGTGGGCAGCGGCATCTCCAGTGAAATCAGTGTTGACTACTGGAGTAGAACAAGCAGATTCCTGGGCTGTAGATGCTCATAAATGGCTAAATACGCCTTATGACTGCGGTTTGGCAATTTGTCGAAAGCCGGGGGCTGTACACAATGTGATGACAACCCAGGCGCCATACTTGCAAGTGGGATCGCTGGTGCCCCCCAAGGATATGGTGCCAGAATTCTCACGTCGGGCCAGAGGGGTGGAAGTGTGGGCGGCGATTCAGGAGATGGGCCCGAAGGGAGTAGCGGCGATGATTGATCGCTGCTGTATCCATGCCCAGCATCTGTGCGAAGGCTTGGCAGAAATGGGCTATGAGATCCTTAACGATGTAGTGTTAAACCAGGTGGTGGCAACTATTGGCACTGCGGAAGACATTCAAGAGATAGTCAGGACCATACAGGAGGAGGGCGTTTGCTGGTTTGGAACGACTACCTGGAGAGGAAAAGCGGCCCTGCGTATTAGCGTCTGTTCCTGGGCGACTACCGATAATGATATTGCCCTTACCCTGGATGCTATTTGCCGGGCGACGGAGGCTCAGATGTCCAGATAACCCTTTGTGTGACTTGAAGTACTAGGGGGCCTTCTAAAGTAAATAGCACTTAATGTTTACGTCTTTTAGGTCAGGCTGGGGTAGTTGGTGAATTATTTGGAGGCCCTCTTGTTTCCACCTTTGGCGGTAGCAGCCAGTTTCAGTTACGAGAGCCGTCTATCCTTGTTGAATGGGCGCGGATCTGGGCCATTATTTTCAAGCTTTTGCTTGCGGTATTACTATTTCCGCCAACTCAGCCACTTTTTCAGCGCATAAAGGTGAGGGGCTCGGGTAGAACGATGACTTTTTGGCTGGTTTTAATTCTTTTTCTAATTCTACTCTGGCTTCTGTGGATGGCGTTTTGTAGTCCCAGTTTAAGTCGCAATGAGCTACTGAAATTCTCTTTTAATCAACTTACGCTAGCCGGTGGTTTATCCGTTAATTATCGCGAGATGGGGCCAATTGATGGCGTTAATATACTTTGCCTTCACGGTGGTGGTGATTCACTGAGCGCCTGGAATGCCTGGGCGACAAAATTGGTAGAAAAATATCATGTTATTTTGGTGGACTTACCTGGGCATGGATTGACCGACCCGTTACCAGGAGGCACTTATACACCTAAGCATTTTGCCGATTTTATTGCAGAATTTGTCGCAACCCTGAAACTTAGGGACTATGTGATCGCTGGCCATTCATTTGGTGGAAATGGGGTTTTACGCTATTTAACAGGACATCCGAATATACCCAAGGCCGCTATTCTTGTCTCTCCCGGTGGTTATAAATGTGGCAAGGGACTGGAAATGCCTGCTGGTATTGCTCGATTTGCCACCAGCCATTGGGGGCGAAAAATGGTTGCGCACATTGGTAGTCGTGGATTATTGAGAAAAATGCTGGCTTCCAAATTTTTCTACAATCCGCAGGCTCTGCCGGGGGAAATGTTGGAACGAATCTATTTGCTTTCCCGCTATGAGAAGAACCGCGGTACAGCGATCAATTTGGTTGCTAATGCCACAATCAATTTCCAGCCGTTGCCGGACTTGGAGACTATTAAAATTCCAGTTTTATTTATCTGGGGGGCAGAAGATCAAATTATTCCCTTGTCCGTAGGAAAGTATTTCTCTGACAAGTTGCCTAATGGAGAGTTAATCGTGTATCAGAAGATGGGGCATATGTCCCATGTCGAAAATGCTGAACAAAGTGTCACCGACGCAATGGAGTTTTTGCAGCGTCAGGGGCTGTGACAATACTGTGAAAAATTTAAAAAAGAGGCCGCAGTGCGGCCGAGTTTGGGGGGATGAAAATCAAGAGGGCCTAATTGATGACAACCAGGCCGGCTTTCACTATGTCGTAGTGACTGAGTTCTGGTACCTGCTGGTGTAGGTCGCTTTCCAGTCGATCGATGGATTCCAATTGTGTACACAAGCGGTTTGCAGACTGCTCAATACTTTTACCGCGCTGTTCCAGTAAGCGCTCCGCCTCTTCAGTGGCCTGTTCTTCAATGCTTTCCCCGCCGGTAAAGGCAGCTTTGAAGGCATGCCAGGCAATAGTCCCCGCGGACTCCATAGCGAGGCGTTCGATACGGGGTTCAAACTCTTCAGAGATGGTTTTCTCTATATAGTTACCCATTTCCTCGTTTCCCAGCTGGTAGATTTCGCCCTCTCGATTGAGGCGGTCCTCAGTGCGCTGGATCAGGTCGGCGGAAAACTGTTGGAGTTCGAGGATATCCGGGTGGTCCGGCCCGGCGAGGGTGCTGATGGCAATGGATAGGCCATCCATTGCAATATCGACCGCCTCAAGGGTGAGTACCAGTGTGTCGCGACCGGCGATGTGTAGCTGTTGGCGGTATTCCTGAAGTAGTTGCTCCTGCTGAGAATTGAGGGACAGCAACTCACCATCCACTGATAGCTGGTTGGGCAGCTGAAATGTCACCAGTTTTCCGTCTTCCCCATCGACGGTAAAGAAGTCCGGGCCTACTTCAATAGCGTAATTCGTAGACACTGTGCAGGTGCTGGTATCGACATGAAAAGAATCGTGGGCCATTGCCTGGGTACTGATACCGAGGCCTATCAGGGTTGAAAGTGCGATTGGCTTCCACATATGCCGGTTTCCTATTGTGTGTCTTTTCAGTGTGACGCGCCTGAGTCGCCGAACAGATGCAGGCAGCTTGAAATATTTTTCATTTTTTCCTGACGCAGGCCCAGGGAGTGATGGCCAGGCGTGGATGTTCCAGCGGGTATTCTGTATTTTTAGCCCATAACACTTAATAAATTGAGGGTATTCAATGTCCATAAGCAGGCACATTGCCGCACTGTGCTTCTTGATAGTCAGCACAATGGCACAGGCCGGGAGCATCGCGGAGTACACTGCAGGCATGCATAGGCACAGCGGCTTCCACGACTTTTACTGGGACGAGGCTAACGGCCGGGTGTTGCTGGAGATCGATGAGTTTGAGCGCGAGTTGCTCTTGCTCACCGGGCTGGCCCAGGGACTGGGTTCAAACCCTGTGGGCCTGGATCGGAACCAAGTGGGTGAGAGCCGCTTGGTGAAGTTCCAGCATTCGGGTAACAAGGTATTACTGCATCAGGTGAATCTGAAATACCGTGCCCAATCAGCAAATGCGGCTGAGCGCCGCGCGGTTGAGGAAGCTTTCGCTTCGTCCGTACTCTGGGGCTTCAAGGTGCTTGCCCAGAGCGATAAGGCGGTACTGGTGGACTTTACGCCCTTCCTGTTGAGCGATCAGCACGGCATTGCTACACGTCTCAAGGGCGCAGAGCAGGGCAGTTACAGTGTGGATAAGAGCAAATCGGCAATTTATCTGCCCCGCACAAAAAACTTTCCCAAGAACAGTGAGTTTGAGGCCCAGCTAACTTTTGCTGGATCAGCTCCGGGAAACTATCTGCGCGAAGTGGTTCCGACCCCTACATTGGTGTCCCTGCGCCAGCATATCTCCCTGATTGAATTGCCGGATAACGACTATGAGCCCCGCCGTTTTCACAGCCGCAGCGGCTACTTCCCGTTTGCTTATCGAGATTACGCTACGGCGATTGAAGAGCCTCTGGACCAGCGTTATATCTACCGTCATCGACTGGAGAAGAAGGAGGGTAGCGATGAGGTTGTGGAGCCGATTGTTTACTACGTAGATTCCGGAGTGCCTGAGCCGGTGCGCAGCGCCCTGATCGAAGGGGCGAGCTGGTGGGACCAGGCATTCACTGCAGCAGGATTTAAAAATGCGTTTCGCGTAGAGATTCTGCCGGAGGGCGTCGATCCTTTGGATGTTCGCTATAACGTGATCAATTGGGTACACCGCTCCACTCGCGGTTGGTCCTACGGTTATTCAGTTTACGATCCCCGCACCGGCGAAATTCTAAAAGGCAATGTTACCTTGGGGTCCCTGCGTGTTCGCCAGGACTTTCTGATTGCTCAAGGGCTTGTACAGCCCTATCGAGGCGATACTGTCAGTACCGAGCAGCTAAAGAATATGGCCCTGGCCCGTATCCGTCAGCTATCTGCTCACGAAGTAGGCCACACCCTGGGGCTGGCGCACAACTTTGCTGCCAGTAGCGAAGAGCGCGCTTCAGTAATGGATTACCCGGCTCCGCTGGTCTCTCTGCTGGGAGGTAAGTTGGACCTGACAGATGCCTACGCCACTGGCATCGGCAGTTGGGATAAGTTGGCGGTTCGCTATGGCTATGGCGAGAGCGATGATGAAAAAAGTTATCTCGACAGTGTTATCGCTGAGGCCGGGGAACAAGAGCTGCGCTTTATTTCAGACCCGGACTCCCGCACCATCAATAATGCTCACGCAGTTTCACACCTTTGGGACAACGGCACCGACCCATTGACGGAATTCCAGCGGATGGTCGACTTGAGGCGTCATGCCCTGGATAGCTTCTCTGCGGCGGCAGCGCCCTTATCCGCGCCCCGCTCTGACCTGGAAGAGACCCTGGTGCCTGTGTACTACGGTCATCGCTACCAGGCGGAGGCTGTGGGCAAATTGATTGGTGGCTTGGACTATGACTATGTCTACAACGGTACCGATCAAAATAGCTATACCCTGGTGCCCGCAGAGCGACAACAGCGGGCAATTGATGCACTGCTGGATACACTTTCGCCGCAGTTTCTCACCTTGCCAGAGCAGGTCTTGCAGCTGATTCCGCCCAAGTCCTATGGCTACGAACGTACTATCGAGAGCTTCCCCTCATATACGGGGGTAGCTTTTGATGGGGTGGCTCTGGCGGAAGCGGCTGCTGGGCATACGCTATCAATCCTGATGGACCCGCAGCGCGCGGCGCGAATGAATCAACAGAGTGCCCGCAGCAGTGAGGTACCGGGGTTTGCTAGCCTATTGCAGCGCTTGAGCGCACTGGCTCTGCAGGGTGAGGGTTATACCGGTCTGCAGGCGAGTGTGCACCAGCGGGTTAATCATGCCTATATCGAGCAGTTGATGTTACTGGCCAGTAATGCAAAGGCAGACGAATCAGTGCGGGCCAAAGCGCATTTGGAGCTGGCAAAACTTCTTCAGGAAATTGGTTCTATGCGGCTGTTTGGCGATGATCCTGAGGGCTATAGTGCGCACTATTACTATGAGGCACAGCGCATCGATGCCTTTAAGCAGGGCAAGCTGGAAGTAAAACCTGGTGCGGTTAAAGCGTTGCCGCCAGGATCTCCGATCTGATCTGAAACGGATAAAAGGGGGTGGGCTGTAAACGCTCACCCCCTTTGGGCATTAACCGCGAATAAACTGGGACTTCTTTACCCAGTGATTTCCTCGGTACTGTCGAGTGGGGGTTGGGTTTTTCTTCGCCCAGAAAAAGTGGCGGTTAAACTGAAATTCCGCATCGTAACCCTCCGCCAGCGCTGCCAGGGGCATGGCTTGCCAGCTGGTCTGGCGGCGTTTGCTGGTTGCCTCCAGCAGGTACTCTTGATCGTTCAAGATGGCCACTACCCAGGCGTGACCCTGACCTTTATGGGTTCCGAGTGCCACCCGCGCATCAACTCCCAATTCGATCAGCCAATCTGCCAGTAAAATAGCGTGGTCTTCACAGTCACCACGCTTTTGGTAATAGGCCTGCCGGGATGTTTGCCAAATGTCTGACAAACCGGCGTATTGCAGGTGATCGTATTGGTACTCTTTATTCATAGCCAGTGTATAAAGAGGCACCCAAAGCTGTTGAGTCTTAAAGGGCTTGAACCCCACCAGGTAGCTGTTGGCAAAGTGGTGTTGCTGGTCCAGTCCCCGGGCGGAAGCTGTCGCCGCCTCAATTCCCTGCCAGTTCCACACTGAGACATGAGCGCTCTCTTCCAGTGAACGTTTGTCGACTACTTTCTGGATGGTTTTTTCTTCCAGAGGATAGCGGGTACCCACCACTCGCACTACACCTTGTTGTGAGTCCACAATACTGGCTAACTGACTGCCGCTGCTACCAAAGCTCCGTAAATTATCGGAAAGGGGGGGGGCCTGTGTGCTTTTAGTTGGCGGCTCCTGTGTATTAGCTGGCCGTACAAGTTCAGGGGTGATTAGTGCGAGGGAAAGTATCAGTGTGATAGCCAGCCACTTGCGCATAGTGCTATCCCTTGAGGCCAAACGAAATAATGATGGCAACAAATATCAATATGGTTGATGCAAATATAGATACGGCGATATTGCCATTTTTT
The DNA here is from genome assembly GCF_056311705.1 of Microbulbifer sp. ABM4_008. Classification (NCBI taxonomy): domain Bacteria; kingdom Pseudomonadati; phylum Pseudomonadota; class Gammaproteobacteria; order Cellvibrionales; family Microbulbiferaceae; genus Microbulbifer; species Microbulbifer sp. ABM4_008. The sequence continues at coordinate 93,690 of NZ_CM149970.1, forward strand.
AGCTCGCCTTCGATATCTACAGAGCGAAGCAGTTTCTTATCAATGGTAATTAGTGCGGTGATACCAATAAATAACGCTAGCAGCGTATAAATCAGGTTAATGCCCAGGTTAAACAGGGTTGCCGTTAAAAATTCCAGTTCCATAAATCCTTCTGGCTAATAATGTTTATTAGTGATTGTTAATGGAATAATTTAAGCATAGGGTCTGATTGAGTGCAAAGGATGACCGACCCAGATAAACCGACAGCTGAATTCATAGGTGATTATCAACCTTAATTGGCAATCCGTACTTGTTGATTAGTATTTTATTTGGCTGGGTTGCTATTGGGGAATAGCTCTAGACGAAGAGTTGCTCCGTCGAAGGGCTTTTACGCTTAATTTACCGGGAAAACCTTTTGAAAAAGTGTATTTACTAGCTCGGTGTGTTATCCAGGCGGGAACCTGGATAACACACCGAGTTTGATTAGTTATCAATCTCGGTCATTTCATTCAATACAAACTCTTCAACGGCGCCCTTGGTTGCCTTCATATAGTCTTCCAGGTGCTTATTGTTCATGTGGGTTTGCCACAGATCGCGAGTTTCCCAATTTTCATAAAACAGGAAGTGTGCAGGATTGTCATTGTCTTGATGAAGGTTGTAATTAATGCAACCAGCTTCTGCTCGTGTTGTATTAATGAGTTTTAACAATTCAGATTTCACCAGGTCAATTTTGTCGGCCTTGGCTTTAATGTTGGCAACGATAGTGAGCCTGCTCATGTGAACACCTCTTTGTTTCAATATGTGTTGGATTAAGGTTTGTACTCTTTTCCTTGATCCTTTCAGAGGAGACCTAGTGAACAGCTTAGCTGCCTCCTGGGTAAGGACTGGGATGTCGAGCCGATGAAGTCATTCTAGATCTAGATTGCATCGCTAGAAACACTATAATCTTTGAATCTTTATCAAAAATATATTGAAAATATGCAGCTTGAAGACTTGAGGGTCATTCTTAAAGTGGCCGAGTTTCGCAGTATCACTGCGGCCGCCGCCAGTCTCGACTTACGCACTGCAACTGCCAGCGCAGCGATCAAGCGCGTGGAGAGCGCGCTGGGAGCGGACTTGTTTATTCGCACTACGCGGCAATTGCGGCTATCCAGTGCTGGGGAAAGGTTTATTCCCAAATGTGAGGAGGCCCTCCTGACTTTGGACCTCGCCCGGCAAAATCTCAAGGAAGACAGCGGTCAGATAGATGGCGAGCTTCGCATAGGTGCATCCTCGGACCTGGGAAGGAACCTCGTAACTCCTTGGTTAGATCAATTGTTGCAGGAGCACCCGGGGCTGAGTCTAAGAGTGAATATCAGTGATAGCCAAGTGGACTTTTACCGGGATCCTGTGGATATCGCGTTGCGCTACGGCCCCCCAGCGGATGCCAACCTGTATGGTTTTAAGATTTGTGACGTGCCCCGTTTATTGTGTGCAACCCCGGCCTACTTACAGGAAAAGGGTTCCCCGAAAACACCGGAGGATCTCTCCGCACATAATGGCCTTTTTTATCAGCTTCACGAGATTGTGCACAATAATTGGGAATTTTTTCGGGGCGAAGAGATATACAAGATACGTATGTCTGGGAACAGGTCGTCAAATGACGGTGACCTGGTGCGACGTTGGTGTACCTCTGGCTATGGACTTGCCATTAAGTCATGTCTGGATATGTCTGCGGATTTACTTTCCGGTCAGGTAGTGGCCACTCTGCGAGACTATAAACCCAAGGCGACGGAGCTATGGTTGGTATCTCCGGGGAGGCAGTCAATAACACCGACGGTACGATTAGTGCGCGACACTTTGAGAGAACGGTGTTCGGGCGTTTTAAAGCAGCTGCTCGCTGAGGGATTACTCTCTGAGAGCGATTTCAGTACGGGGGTGGATATATCTTGAGTCCCAAATAGTTTCTTAACCCTGTGGCTATCTATAAAAACTCTCAACAGGTTTTTCTCGGTTCTGGCAAAGGAAAGGGGAGCTTTGCTCCCCTTTCTTGTTTAAGCCCTAGTTAATCCGAATGGGATCAGGAGCCGGAGCAGCCGTAGGTATCCAGGTAGTCATAGGCTGCTTTTGCCTGGACGAGGCCGTAGCCGTAAGCATTATCTCTTCCCGCATCACCGAGATCTTCCGCTGTGGCTGTAAGGGCGTTGCGGATCTCTGTATTGCTACAGTTGGGGAAGTGGCTCCATACCAATGCGGCAACACCGGCAACGTGTGGGGTAGCCATGGAAGTGCCATTGAAATATTCGTAGCTTGTAGCCTCATTTTCCAAATCTACGCTGGCACTCAGCTGCGTGAGTAGAGTTGCACCGTCAGTGTCAGAAATACCAACCGAGGGAATAGTGGTTACAGTATCGCTCAGGGTTGCGCTGGAGAGTAATCCCTCTTCATTGTTGTAAATAATCGCTCCGATACCACCACCGGACTCACAATTTAAAACTTTCTCCGCAAAGCTGATATTGCCGCGAGCAATCAGGCAAATCTTACCTGCCGCACTGGTGCAAGCGGATTCAGCCGTACCACAGTCTTCCATTGAACCGGTGATTGCACCAGCTGGGGTGCCTGATATTGGGGCCGATTCGATGTCAACACTGCCGACGGTTAAGCTAGAAATTCTGCCAGTATCAGTGGGAACAGAAGATAGAACCTGTACTCCGGGGGCGGAAAGTTCTACCTGGTCAGTCTGCTGAGAGGAGGACCAGATAGCTTTATCGCTATCGATCGCGCCGACGGATACAACGGAAGAGTATGAGGCTGGATAGGAGTGCGCGGTGTTGCCGTCGTTTCCGGCTGCCGCGATGGACAGGATTCCCTGACGATTTAGATTGTTAAAGGTTCGTCTTTCGAGGAAGTTGGCACTTTCACCGCCCAAACTCATATTGATGATGTTGGCACCATTGTCGGCACAAACCTCTGCGGCTGCCATTAGGGAGGAGGAGTAGGCCCAGCCGTCGCCATCAAACACTTTTACAATATGCAGGTTAATATTACTGCTGGGCATCACGCCAACGACACCGGTACCATTATTCATCGCAGCGATAGTACCGGCTACATGGGTGCCGTGACCGCTTTGATCTTCATACCAGTTACCTGCGCCGCTTGGGTCACTGGTACCAGTGACGGCGTTTCCGGATAAATCTTCGTGAACTAGGTCGTAGCCGGAATCAATAATACAGACTGTGCGGTTGCCGGCCTGAGTATCACCTAGTTGATCTGCCTGCACCATGGTGATCCCGTAGGGGGTTTCCTGGGACATGGGATACCGCTTAACGTCTTCTTCAATAAAAGCAACATCCGGGTTCGAGCGCATTTCTTTTAGGGTGGTTGCAGACATATGTGCTGCCATCGCATTCTGGCGGCGTATTTCAAGAGCCTGTCTTCCGCCTCTCTTCTTCATAAAGGACTTAACGGATTCGCCTTTACCCTGCTTGAAAGTCACGATATAACGCTTGTCCTCAGCAGTGGCGTTGCCGGTTACGGCGAGCGCTAAAATGCTGGCTGCAAATACAGACAAGGATTTATTCATTGGATGCTCCTGAAGATTTCTATGTTTATTGTTGCTTTTATCGACGTTCTAATTTCAAGTTTTTTTACTTGTTGATATTTACTTGGGCGTCGAAGAGGAGAATTTATCAGGCTTTTCTTGTCGTATGAATAATTATTTTTAAGTTGTTGTTATTTATATTTTAACATTGGCTTTACATTTTGTTTATTTTTAACTTTTTAAGGATGTTTTTAATTTTTCTTAAGTGTAATCGCAGATTTTGTTTTTGGTTTGCTAGATTTTTAGGTTGTTTCTATTTCTGGAGCTGTTGGAATTTTAAAATTGAAGCTCTGATTGTCATGCTGATATTTAAGGATGGATGTTGTGAGCTGGAGCAAGGAATTCTAATTTGAATGCGGCATGTCAATTGTTTTTTACTAGGTGAGTGGTATTAAGGGGGGGATTTTTAATTGGTGTTCATCTGTTTGGACGATATGAGGCGACCAGTCATGCGTGGGAGTGCAGGCTGGCCGCTATCGCTAGCTTTTATCCTTCCTCGGTCGAAGGTGCGCTAGGTAAATCCTTATCTATTTGAGCTCGCTAACAGATCCCATACCAAGTTTACCAATTTTATCCTTTATCTTGGTTTTGTCTCCAACGATAATCCAGGTAAATTGATCAACTTTTAGAGTGTCTATAGCAAGTGAGCGGATCGAAGGTAGATCAACATTGCGAACTTCACTTGCATAATTTTCCATATAATTCAAAGGCCGATTATAGGTGACCATTTCTGAAATGGCTCCTGATACAGCTTGAACTGTTTCAAAACGGCCGGGCAATTCATTGATTCGCTTGTCTTTAATTTTTTGCAGCTCGTCTTCTTTTGCTGGAGAATCGCCGACATAGGCTTTGAGCTCTTTATAAAGCTCTTTTAAAGATTCACTAGTCTTGTCCGTTTGAACCGGTGCATAGACTAAGAGCGGTTGCTGTCCTTTGGCCCCAGTCATAAAAGAATAGGCTCCATAAGCCCAGTGCTTATCCTCTCGCAAATTCATATTAATTCGCGCGGTAAAAGTGCCTCCAAATATATCGTTCATCATATGTAAGGCTTCTCGCTGTGGCATCGTTTCCGACGGAGCCAAGAGACCGCCAATAATTATGCTCTGTTCAGCTCCCGGCTTATCAATTAGATAAATGCTGGTTTTTTCTGGGTGCGCAACCTGTTGTAGGTTCTTTGTAGGTAGCGGCTCTTCGGGTGCTTTCCATTCCGCAAAGTGCTGCTCTAATTTTTCTGTCAGATCTCCCATGCTGACATCTCCGACTGCAACCAGAGTGGCATTATCGGGGCGCATCCAGGTTTTATGGTAATTTACCAGGTCTTCGCGATTCAGGGAGCTGATAGAGCTTTCTGTTCCCGAACCAGTGAGAGGAACTGCATAAGCGTGTCCTTCACCATATAAAAGTGGTGGCAGATTTCGCAAAGCCATGTTTACTGGTTGGGTTTTTTCCTGCTGAATACCTGCTATCCACCGAGCACGTTTCCGCTCAATCTCTTCATCGGAATAGGCTGGGTGCATTACGATATCTGCAAACAAAGATATGGAGCTGTCGAGATTGCTTTTTAATGCATTGAGGCGTACAGAAGATATGTCAATATCTGAACCAGCTGAGATTCTGGCCCCTAATATTTCTGCTTTGGCATCAATCTCTAAGGCGCTTAGTTTTGTAGTTCCTTCCTTTAGCATGGACATGGCATAGCTAGAGGTTCCCAACTTAACACCCTGATCTGCAGCGTAACCGGCATCAAATATAAGACGAATATCGACTACTGGCGCAGAGTCGCGTTGGGCCAGAATCACTTTTAGACCGTTAGAGAGTTCCGTTGTCTGTAATTCTGGAAATGGGATGCTGGGGAATTCACCGGTATCGGGTAATTTAGACCTATCTGCACCAGTCTCGGAAGTAGTGTATTTGGGAAAGGGGTGTACTTCCAGATTGTAATCACCACTGGAAAGCCATTTTACTGCGGCTTCTTTTACCTGCTTGGGGCTAGTGTTTTGCATTTTGGTTAACGCTTCCAGGTAAGCGTTGGGGTTGTCGAGGTATAGTTCACCTCGCGCCAAAATTACGCCCTTACCGCCCCAGCCACCTACTTGCTCGAGGTTGCGTGCTTGGGATGCATAGTGGCTCATATTAACCCTTGCAAGTTCCTCTTTGCTTGGACCTTCCTTGAGAAAACGTTGTAGTTCTTCCTCAATGGCGGCCTCTACTGTTGCGAGTTCAATCCCGGGTTTAACATCGGCAACAATAGGGAAGATGGAAGACAGTTCAAATTCATGCAGCCCAATATTAACTTTGGTAGCGATTTGATCTTCGTATACGAGGCGTTGGTAAAGCCGGGAGTTTTTTCCATCTCCCAAAACTGCTGCTGCCAGGGCAATAGCTCCAGCATCGTCGTGAGCTAGATTAGGGGTATTCCAGACTTTATAAAGACGCGATTGAGCAACTTGATCAAACATCTGCTCACGGCTGGACTGATCTCGCTTGGCAATCCATGCTTTTTTCTTGATAAGTGGAGGGCCGGAGGGAATGTCGCCAAAGAAATGGGTTGCTTTTTCTTTTGCTGTTTCTACATCAATATCACCGGCGAGTACTAATACGGTATTAGCTGCGCCGTAATACTGCTTAAACCATTCGTGAACATCTTCTAGAGAAGCTGCATTCAGATCTTCCATTGAGCCGATGGTGGTCCAGGAGTAGGGATGCCCAGCTGGATAAATAGCTTTCTGCATCCGTTCCCATACTTTCCCATAGGGCTGATTCTGGCCTTGGCGCTTCTCATTCTGCACAACGCCTCGTTGCTCATCTAGTTTCTCTTGGGTAATTGCGCCCAATAGATGACCCATCCGGTCAGACTCCATCCATAGAGCCATGTCTAAGGCATTGGTGGGTACTGTCTCGAAGTAATTTGTGCGATCTAGCCAGGTGGTGCCATTCATGCCCGTTGCACCAGCCAGTTCAAACGGTTTAAAAAACTCGTCATTGTAGTTTTCTGAACCATTGAACATCAGGTGTTCAAACAAGTGCGCAAACCCTGTTCTCCCAGGCTTTTCATCTTTTGAGCCAACGTGATACCAGACACCCACGGAAACAATAGGAGCCTTGCGATCCTCGTGGACGATTACACGCAGGCCATTGGGAAGGGTAAACTTCTCATAATCTATTTTCAGGGACTCAAACTTATTTTCTAACTTCTCGGAGATAAACGGGTCTTTTTTGATCTCGGGATTTTTATTATTTTGGGGAGCATCACTGCAAGCTGAGAGCGTAATAGAGAGCACTAATGGAATGCCGTACTTCCGTACCGTTTTCATAATAGTTTCCTTGTCCCCTTTTTCCTTCAGGAGAGAGTTATCGTTCCATGGCATTAGTTTTTATAGTTCTAAACTGGCATTAGATGATTTTCTTTGTACTTCTATTAAATTTGATTTGGAACCCCAAACCAGCATTAGTAAACCCTGCATTGATATAAGCAGAGAAAAGCTGCCAGAAAGCTTGATAATAAATGGCCGGCTTGAGGCTTAGCAAATTTAAGTTGTACTTTTTGGAGAGTACAACTCAGTAGGCTTGGCGTATGATTTCTATACCCGGAAGGATTGCTCGATTCCAGGCAGCGTCAACTTCTGGCGAGTATTCCTCGTCGTGTTGCCTAATGGTGGCGAGGAGTGCGTCGAGCCAGAGGCGATACCATTCTGGGCGGATATTATAGCCATTGCGGTCGTGGCTTTTACCCAGAGCGCGCAGCTTGGTGTCTGGCATGCCGCGTGAATAAAGTACCAGCTGCATAATGCCGTTACGCAAAAGATGGCGCTGGGCCTTCATATCTGTATTGGCAAAGAGCTGACGAATGTCTGTAGAACTTCCCATAAATCGATCATAAAAATCCACAAAAAATTGTTCTTTATTACAGCAACGCCCATAGCTTTGGAAAACGATATCACTATCCGTTGGTTGCATCGTTTTGTTTACCTCTTATGTTGGCCACCCTTGGTTTTTACAATTGAGCGGCCTCTGTGATTAATGTGCATTTTGGAGGGGGGCGGCGATTCTATCGATCGAGCTTGGGTGCGGGAAGAGTAATTTGGCTGTTAATGCGTGTTATCTGGCGTAATTAAAAAGTAGTTCTCAACCGGCGAATTGCTAAATCGCCATTGTCACTTTGGGCTCCAATCAGCTTTCTCCTCGTCGCTAGATGCCGATCGTGAGCCCCACAGCATATGTATGGACCCTTATAGCTACTGAAATAGCGGGGCGATTGCGACAGTATCGTGAGAAAATCTAAAGTTGCTATAAAGCTGTTTGAAAATTGGCTCCAGGTGTCATCTTGAATGGGAGTGATTGCTCGCTTACAGCGCAAGTCAAGGGCGATAAGCATCGACTACAACTGATTATATGACCCAGAAGACAGTAACAACTGCGCTAATAATGCGTAGATTGGCTGTTATAACAACGTATTCCCCTGTTTTTAATATCGGCATCGATAGGTTCCAGTTGATATAATCGCCGCCCACATTTTTCAGTTAATCGAAGTAGAAGAGGATTGGCTAATGGCGGTCAAACTGATGGCAGATCTCGATCTCGCTGGTAAGCGCTTACTTATCCGTGAGGACCTGAATGTACCGGTTAAGGACGGTCGTGTAACTTCCGATGCACGTATTCGCGCGGCACTACCGACGATAAAAGCCGCTATCGAAGCCGGGGCTAAAGTGCTGTTGATGTCCCATCTGGGGCGCCCCACAGAGGGGGAGTACGCGGAAGAATTCTCCCTGGCCCCTGTTGCTGCACACCTGGGTGAGCTGTTGGGCCGTGATGTGGCGCTGGTCAAAGAGTGGCGCGATGGCGTTGAACTGGCCGATGGGGAAGTTGCCCTGCTGGAAAATGTACGTTTCAACAGCGGTGAAAAAAAGGACGATGAGTCTCTGGCAAAGGCCTATGCGCAATTGTGCGACATCTTCGTGATGGATGCCTTTGGTACTGCCCACCGGGCCCAGGCTTCCACCCATGGTGTGGCTAAATTTGCCCCGGTTGCTTGCGCCGGCCCTCTGTTGGCTGCTGAGCTGGACGCATTGGAGAAAGCCCTGGCTGAACCGGCGCGCCCGCTGGTTGCTATTGTTGGTGGTTCCAAAGTTTCTACAAAATTGACGGTACTCGAAAGCCTGGCTGACAAAGTCGATCAGCTGATTGTTGGTGGTGGTATTGCCAATACCTTCCTGGCAGCCAGCGGCAAGCCAGTGGGCAAGTCCCTTTGCGAGCACGATCTGGTAGATACCGCCAAGGCCCTGATGCAGAAGTGTGATATTCCTGTGCCAACTGATGTCGTCACAGGTAAAGAGTTCAGTGAATCCGCCGCAGCGGAAACCAAAAGTGCCGATGCTGTGGTTGAAGACGATATGATTTTTGATATCGGTCCGAAATCCTCCGAGCAACTGGAAGATATTCTCAGCAGTGCGAAAACCATTATCTGGAATGGTCCTGTAGGTGTGTTTGAATTTGACCAGTTTGGCAACGGTACCGAGCACCTCTCTAAAGCCATTGCCGAGAGCGCAGCGTTTTCTATAGCTGGTGGCGGCGACACCCTGGCAGCTGTGGATAAGTATGGCATTGCCGACAAGGTTTCCTATATCTCCACGGGTGGCGGTGCCTTCCTTGAATATGTTGAAGGTAAGAAGCTTCCAGCGGTCGCTATACTGGAAAGCCGCGCACAAGACTAAATAACGAAAAATAAGGCCTGTCGCAATTTGCAGGCAGGTCATAAAAGCAAAAATACAAATACTACGAGTAGACGAGAAAGGAATTAATTATGGCTCTTATCAGCCTGCGCCAAATGTTGGACCATGCCGCAGAGCATGGCTACGGTGTACCCGCATTTAATGTAAACAATCTAGAGCAGATGCGTGCGATTATGGAAGCGGCCAAAGAGACCGATTCTCCAGTAATCGTTCAAGCTTCTGCGGGCGCCCGCAAGTACGCCGGCGCTCCCTTCCTGCGCCACCTTATCCTTGCGGCTATTGAGGAGTTCCCTGAGATCCCGGTAGTTATGCACCAGGATCACGGCACCAGCCCCGCCGTTTGCCAGCGCTCTATCCAACTGGGCTTTAGCTCAGTGATGATGGACGGCTCCCTTGAGGAAGACGGCAAGACCCCGGCTTCTTACGAGTACAACGTAGATGTCACCAAGCGCGCGGTGGATATGGCCCACGCCTGTGGTGTTTCTGTTGAAGGTGAGCTGGGCTGCCTGGGTTCCCTGGAAACCGGTATGGCTGGAGAGGAAGATGGTGTTGGCGCTGAGGGCAAGTTGTCCCACGACCAGCTGCTGACCGATCCGGAAGAGGCCGCTGACTTCGTACAGAAAACCAAGGTGGATGCCCTGGCAATTGCCTGTGGTACCAGCCACGGTGCTTACAAGTTTACTCGTCCGCCCACAGGGGACATCCTGGCCATCGACCGTATCAAAGAGATTCACGCTCGTATTCCAGGCACCCACCTGGTAATGCACGGTTCCTCTTCTGTACCCCAGGAGTGGCTGGCTGTAATCAATGAGTTTGGTGGTGAGATCCCGGAAACCTACGGCGTTCCTGTTGAGCAGATCTGTGAAGGTATCAAGTACGGTGTGCGCAAGGTCAATATCGATACCGACCTGCGTTTGGCCTCGACTGGTGCCACACGTCGCTTCCTGGCTCAGAACCCATCTGAGTTTGACCCGCGTAAGTTCTACAAAGCCGCTATGCAAGCGATGAAGGAAATCTGTATCGCTCGTTATGAGGCGTTTGGCACTGCTGGTAATGCCAGCAAGATTCGCCCTGTTAGCCTCGATGTTATGAGCGAACGCTATGCTGCCGGTGAGCTGGAGCCGCAAATCAAGTAACAGTCTTCCACTGTTGCGAAGAGGTGGGCTCTATGCCCACCTTTTTCTTTTCAGGTTGTCTTTCCCGCTACGATATCACTACCCCTACCGCCAAAATGCAGTACCATTGCACTAATGGATACTTTGCAAGACCTCAGCACCTACGATAATAGCCCGGTAATAAAGCGCCCGGACTACTCTGCATTGCGTCAGAAGTTGCCTGAACTGGATTTCGGCGCTGACGAAACCCCTCTGTGCAAAGAGCTGCGGGATTATCGTAATTTTTACGATTTGCATTTTCCCCGAGCCCATAAGACCGGGGTAGGCACTTTTAAAGTTGCCGGATTTGAACTGGTTTCACAGTATTGGATGGTCGAGAAACCCAAGGGCACCTTGTTTATTTGCCACGGCTATTTTGATCATACGGGTATTTATGGCCCGGCAATCCGCTTTGGCTTGGAGCGGGACCTCAATGTAGTGATTTTTGATTTCCCCGGACATGGTTTATCCAGTGGTGAGCGTGTTGCTATCTATACTTTCCTGCAATACCGCCAGGCGTTTGATGGACTGTTGGAAATTGCGCGAAATAAGTTGCCCGGGCCCTGGCATGCAATGGGCCAGAGCACCGGTGGCGCTGCACTACTGGCCCATCTGCAATACAGCCGCTGGCAGCCTCTGGATAAGGTCTTTTTGTTGGCTCCCTTGGTAAGGCCGTCAAACTGGGCCTGGCTAAATCGCTGGAAATATTATGTGGGCCGCCTGTTTATCCGCGAACCCGGCCGGGCCTTTACGATTAATACCCACGATGTGGAGTTTTCTCGACGTCAGGCACTCAGGGACCCCCTTCAATCTCAATCAATCTCTATGAGCTGGCTCAGGGCGATGGTGGATTGGTTGCAGACATTTCCCCGCACGGCACGCAACCCGCGCCCGATCCTTTTGGTTCAGGGAACGGATGATAAAACCGTTGATTGGCGTTATGGTCTTCATGCTGTTCGGAATCGTTTTCCCAATTGCCACCGGGTATTGATACGCGGCGCTCGGCACCAGATGATTAACGAAACCCAACCTTATCGCCATCAAATATTAGCGGCGATGGATGAGTGGTTAACCAAATAGGCTGTGAGCGATAACTTGTATCGCTCAACTCGCAGAGTTTTGACCTGCACTTTTCACTCGGAAAGCCTTAGCGAATCTACTTAGTTAGAAGAAATGAACGCTCTGTAAATTTCCCCGATAAGGTCGAAGACGCCATCCATGCCTTATGCGGCGGTGCCTAAGTACAATATGTTCTTTCCTTCTCCTTTGGTCAAAAACTCTATTAATACTCCTCATGAGGCCAGCGCCAAGCCAGCCAAATAATAGCTAATTTGAGAATAATCTCGATAAATCCCAGATAGAAGTAGAAATACCAGGTGGACATTAAAAATGTTACAAATAAGAAAATAATGAAAACTGAGGATATAACTATATTTATCCAGCGAGAGACAGATGGATTAAGTAATAAAGTAAGGGCAACCATAATACAGGGGAGTGACACAATGATTGATACAGTAAGTAGTGACTCTTGTGTGACCGCTCCAAATGGCCCGAACCCCTCAATTATTCTATCTATTTTTCCTGTCCTAAATAGCCCAAAGAAATCCCCATAGATGTAAAGTAGTACTACTGAAGCCCATAGCCCGGCTATTTTAATCTTAACATCTATATGACTGTCAGTGAGCTTGGTCGATGTGCTCTTTAAGTTGTCTTTATCGTTCATGACATTCCCTCGATCTTACTGGTAGATAACTTTTGATTTGATTCGGTAATAGTTGGTGGAGTTCTAACGCCCATAATTAGTAACCATAGACAGGTTCCGATCTCCCCTAGAGAGGCGGGTACTCTAATAAAAGCGGGGATTTGATATTCAGGGAAAAGTAAATTTGCGCAGAACCTTACTAAATAGCTAAGGCATCCTGCCATTAACAGTATGCCCAGTATTTTTGGTAGTAAGTTTGATTTGTAGACCAGGTATCCGAAAGGAAGTAACCATAATCCCCAGAGAACATGGATTATTTGGATTCCGTTACTATACGATTTTAATAACAATAATACCTGGGTATAAATTTGTTCTTTTTCAAAAGTTAGGAGATATTCTGCTCCGCTAAGAAGTGTGAGAGCATCAACTTTGTTAACTATATTGAGTAGAGTAAATGGAATACTGGTGAGAGCAAAAATAACCATTAACAACGCACATCCTCTATTTACAGGTGCAAGTGTGCGATATAAAGCTAGTGGCAGTATTGAAAATAGTATATAGAGAAGTATCCCGCCTAAAATTCCTAATCTATATAGAAATTCATATTCCAGGATGTTTTGCGCTGTTAATGATGCATTTTCCCACGCTGTGGGAATTTTAGAAGGCACATATACTAAAGAAAATATTCCCAACAATATAGTAAGTAAATAAATAAGCCCAGAAAGTCTGGCATATTCTTTTTGAGTCATTTTATATCCTTGTAAAATCAAATTGACAGATAGAGAGCCAATAGTCGGTTAGGTCCTAGTCGCGGTACCCATATAAAGGGGACTGCGATGAAATTCCAACCACGGTAATCAGCTGGAATTTCATAAGAAGAATATGGTCAGCAAAGACGTACTTATGGTGTTGTTCCGTTGTGAATAGAGGTAAAGATTCTGTATCGCTAACGGTACTGAGACTATTGGGTGTGGGGTACTAGCTATTGACACCATGGTGGTCTCTTTAGAGTCACTGTATGCAAAGAAACCTATTGGAATATTGAGTTGTGCGCTACCCAGCTAGACATGGGCTGCGGAAAGCATGGTTTGAAGTGCGGAATAGTGAGATAAGTGATTTGGGATGGTATGGCCATCCAGAAGATTTGTGAGCCGCCAACTGTATGCGGCTCACACTGTTTAGCCTGCTGTTAATCGGGTTGTTGACTGGCTTTCTTGGATTCGGAGGGACTCGGTGTGGAGGCTGGCTTCTTGCGGAGTTTATCACTTTTCTCCGAAGTCTGTTTTGCACTTGTGGGAACTTTGTTAGTAGGGTATTCAACCTTACAGGTACCCTGTCCATTGTCCGATAGCACAATTTCATCCAGGTCATCCATTACCCGAATTGGGCCCGAGTAGAATTTACGCATTCCCTTAATAAAGCCGATCTTGTCAGCTTCAGTAACGGGGGGTGGTATTAGGTGTGTTAAGGCAACCGATTTTACTCCCGCTTTGGTTGCCATCTTGGCAATGTCCAGAGTATTGGAATGGTAGTGGATAATTTGATTTGCCTTCTCATATCGCAAACGAGCGCGACGGTTATCCCCGGTTTGCTTCAGCTTGCTGATGTATTGGGCATAGCTGAGAGCCTCAGAAATCAGTAGATCGGCATCCCGTTCAATTGGCTCTAGCGCATCGAAAACATGGGTATCACCAGTAATGATGACTTTACAGGGGCCAAAACGTATCTCGTAACCAAATGCGGGAAAAACCGGTTCGTGATGTACGGCAAACACAGAGACATAGGTATCCCTGTGGTGCCACACATCTTGTACGACCTCGCTTTGATCCCCGGCAATATTCACTAGGTGGGGAGTGGCGACCGCTAGGACTGGATCGAGAATTCCCTGCCTATTTGCCGATCGAAAAAGGATGTCCGGCCCAAAACTCTTGTTAATTCCATCCAAAATGCGATGGATGCCGTAGGGTCCGTAGACATTAATAGGCGAGTCGGCACCAACAAACCAGGACTCGTTGATCACCATGGCCAAACCACCAAAGTGATCCGAGTGCCAGTGGGTAATAAAAATGGGGTCCAGCTGGGCGAGATTAAGGCCGAGCTGGCCAATTCTTGCTGTAGCTCCTTCGCCGGCATCGACGAGGAATAATTTCCCACTGCTGCGAATAGCAACGCAGGCGGGATGGCGCAAGTATTGATAGGCTGGATCTGGCGTGCCAGTTCCACAAAAGTAGATGTGCATTTTGCCATCATCTTCCACATAAGGTGGGTAACGCTTCAGAGATTCAGGCTGCTCGGCCAGGCTTGAAATCGCAAAGAACACCCCGAGGGCAAGAGTGGCAAACATATCAACGATCAGTCGCATGGTTTTATAGATTCCAGTCGGTGCGGAAAATACATACCAAGGATATGCAGACATTTTTAAACGTACAAAAAGATGATTAAAAATTTTGGTCAAGTCTGTAGATGACGTGGACTCATGCCTTGTAAAGTATCAGGATTTAGGCTGCTATTAACTTAGTTTGTCATCAGGATTTTTATAGATGGTGGTTGGCTGTCCTTCCAGGCCCGAGTAAAAGAGAATAATAGTTACCGGAGTATCACCATCATTGCGCCCATAATGCCATTTATCGGTAACTTCGATAAATGCCTTACCTGCCCCCAGAGTAAGCGTTTCCTTCTGTCCTGGGAGTACAATGGTTAAAGTGCCCTCTGCTACATAAACACCATTTAGCACTGGATGCTTGTGTACGGGCATCTGTTCACCCACCGGAATAGTAACGCTAACAATCGTTAATTCCGGTTGCCCCGGTTTCACTTTTGGTAGGGAATGTCCTTCCCAGTCCTTTGTAGAGGAAACTAGTGTTTCAAACTTTACGTCGTTGGTTTTGTCCTGGCCAAATATATTTTCCGAGATAAATGCAAGTGTCAGAATGGCAAGGAAAAGGAAGTGGCGGCTCATTGAACTTTCCGGCAATCTTATGGAGATTTATGTAATTCTCGTTCAAGAATTAATGCTGTCCAATAAATTCGGGAAAATCTCTACGGACCTACATCGGAGAAAAAATTGGCTTTTAAATGCCCCCTACTGACAAACTGATTACATTTGGCGGAATAGATGCAAGTAACGCCGGCTTACGGGGAGTATTTCCTCCCTATTTAGCAGGGTAATTCGAGCGGTATCTCCGTCCCTTATTACGTGGCGGACGGCCTTTAAATTGACGACAACAGAGCGATGAACCTGGGCAAAGAGTTCGGGGTCAAGTTGGTGGGTTAGATCCTTTAATGGTGTGCGAATACAGGCCTCCAGATTGTTGTTGCCGGATTCGCTCCAGGCTACCAGGGTATACTTCTCATCTGAACGCAAATAGTGCACATCTTCTACCGGTATCATCCGCAATTGCTGGCCTATGGAAGCGCGAATCCAGCGCAGGTATGGTTTGTCTCCCTTGGATTGAAGCTGTCTCGCTAATTGCTCGAGCAACTCCTGTTGATGATTGACGGGTTTGCAACTGCTGAGCCTTTCCCTAAGCCGCTCGGCGGTATCGGCGAGCCGCTCAATCTCTACCGGTTTTACCAGGTAGTCCAGTGCACCCTGCCTAAAAGCTTCCACGGCGTAGTTGTCGTATGCGGTAACGAAAACTAAATGGGCCCGACGCCCGATACTCTGGGCTGCCTCAATGCCGGACTTACCCGGCATATGGATATCCAGAAAACAGATATCGGGCTGCTTTTCTTCAAATAGTTCTACGGCTTCACGACCATTGCGGGCCTCCGCAACAACCTTCAGCTCCGGCCAAACACTTTTGAGTTTGCGGACCAAAGACTGGCGCAGTAGTGGTTCGTCGTCAGCTACTAGGGCGGTGGTGGGCGTGGCACTCATATTTGCTCCTCGGCAGGGAATAGCAATTCGGCACAAAGGCCTGTGGGTTGTTGGCCGATCAAACGCAAGCCTGCACTATCGCCATAGGTCAGTTGTAGCCGCTCTCTCAAAGTTGCCAACCCTGTCCCGAGACTGTTGGAATTGTCCTGGATGCCGATACCGCTATCGGTGACGGTGGTAATACAGAGGCCCCGTTCCAGCTTTATTTCAATATCGATACGTCCCCCTTCCTCACTGGGGTCTATGCCATGGCGGACGGCATTTTCAACCAGTGACATCAGAGACATGGGCAGGCAAGACTGACTTCGCACCTCGTCACCAGCGTTGATAGAAAATTCCAGGCGATCCGGCATACGCATTTGCATCAGGCCCAGGTAAGCCTGCACCAGAGTTAGCTCTTGCTCGACGGTACTTTGCTCCGACTCAAGTTTCGGTACTGCGGCGCGCAGGTAGGCAATCAGGTTGTTCAGTAGTGCGGGTGCCTGAGGGGATGAAGACTCTACCAGCTCTTGTACATTGGCGAGTGTATTAAATAAGAAGTGTGGGGCCACCTGGGATTGCAATAAACGCAGCCGCGCATTGAGCGCCTGGTGCTCCAGGGCGCCCCGCTGCCGTTCAAAAAGTTGCGCCTGCTCTCGTACAGCAATATCCCGCTGGCGCAACAGCGCAGACATAGCGAGCCAGGGCCCGAATAACATGCCGGTCACCGCTATCAGGAGAAAACTCCAGTGTCGGCTGTGGTCCTGCCAAAGTGGAAGTGCCCCCGGTTCTGTCAAGGCAGGGGACAGGATCAGCAATGTCAGTGGAATAGAGATTGCCACACCCACCACCTGTATTACCCAGCGAGGTAATCGTTGAGGCAAGTTGCGCGGCCATTGCTCGAACAGGCAAAAAGTAACCAGTGCTGATATGGCAGCTGTGCTGGTTTGGAGTAGGAGCTCTGTATAAGTACCTTTCCAGCCGAAGCTGAGTAGCAGGGTCCAAAGCAGAGTAGCGAGCAAAACAGTCAGCGACCGCTGCCTGCTGGGTAGCAGTCGCACTTGAGGTGGGTTGGCTGTCGGCGAGTAATTCATGATGGCCGCCTTCGGTTAATTTAGGCGGCCATTCTTACACAGGTTTTACCGTTAAAGCGCTGCCTTACCTTGTAGATGCAGCTTTCTCCGCTGTGCCAACGCATCGACAGAGTAGAGCGCTAGACCCAGCCAGACAAACATAAAGGTGGTGAGCTTTTCTTCGCTGAAAGACTCGCCCAATACCTGGGTGGCGACCACCAGCATCAGTGTGGGGCCGATGTATTGCAGGAAACCCAATGTGGATAAGTTGAGCCTGCGCGCGGCGATCGTAAACAGCAGCAGGGGAACCAGGGTAATGGGGCCGGCAAAGAGCAGTAAGCTGTTTAACTCCAGGCTGTTGTTCAGCAAGTTGCTGGTGGGGCTGTCGCTCCAAAACAGGTAGATTACGGCCACTGGCAATATAAAGAGAGTTTCCACCGCGAGGCCGGTAAGGCTTTCCACAGGGGCCTGCTTGCGGGCCAAACCGTATAGCGCAAAGGAGCAGGCCAGGAACAGGGCAATAATCGGTATGCGACCAAACTGCCAAAGCTCATAGGCAATGCCGGTAGCGGCCAGTGCCACAGCGATCCATTGCAGTCGACGCAGTTTCTCACCCAGGAACAGGACCCCCAGCAAAATATTGATCAGTGGATTAATGTAGTAACCCAGGCTGCCTTCGAGCAAATGGCCGTTATTGATCGCCCAGATAAACACCAGCCAGTTGCCGCCGATCAATACCGTGGTCAGGGCCAGCATCCGCATCTTCTTGCCATCGCGCAGGGTTGCCAGAAAGTCCGGCATTTTGCGTACAATCAGCAGAATACCAATAGCGAGTACCAGCGACCAGATACTGCGGTGGGCAAGGATTTCCGCAGCGGGAATATCCTGTAATTTATTGAAGTACAGTGGCGCCAGCCCCCAAATGAGGAAGGCGGAAATCCCGGCGAGAAGGCCGGTTGAGGCGGAATCATTACTACGCAAGGGAGCACCTGCTGTGGATAACTCTGGCTTTGGTTCAGGGGTGGCACGTGGATGTGGTCACCTGGGCCTGAAGCAAAAGAATAGGTCTGGCCATTGTAGAAGCGGTGGCCGGGGGGGATCAATCTTTTTTACCGCGAGGAAGGCTCCGATTGGCGTGTCATTGGCGGGTATTTGTGGGTACCCGCCAATGACCGAAAGGCTTAGAAAAGCACGCGGCAGCGCAGGGTGCCGGGGATACTCTTCAATTTTTCCAGTGCCAGATCAGAATACTCTGCGTCCACATCGATCACTACATAGCCCACTGTCTCATTGGTTTGCAGGAACTGTGCGGAGATATTGATGGCATTTTCTGAGAATACCTGGTTGATGGCGCTCAGCACACCGGGCACATTCTTGTGAATATGCAGCAGGCGGTGGGTATCCAGGTGACCGGGCAGTGCAACTTCCGGGAAGTTCACAGAACTGGTGGTGGTGCCGTTGTCGGAGTAGTGAGCGAGTTTCTCCGATACTTCTGTACCGATATTCTCCTGGGCCTCCACAGTGGAGCCACCTACGTGAGGGGTCAGCAGCGCCTTATCGATTCCGCGTAGGGGAGAGACGAATTCGTCGCTGTTGCCACGGGGCTCAACCGGGAAGACATCGATTGCCGCACCGGCCAGGTGATTGCTCTTCAGTGCTTCTGCCAAGGCATCAATATCTACCACAGTGCCGCGAGAGGCGTTGAGGAGAATACTGCCGGGCTTCATCTGCGCGATCTGCTCGGCGCCCATCATCATTTTGGTGGAAGGCAACTCTGGTACGTGCAGGGAGACCACATCGGATTCCGCCAACAATTCCGGAAGTGAGTTTACTTGGGTGGCATTGCCCAGCGGCAACTTGGTAATCACATCGTAGAATCTGACTCGCATCCCGATAGCTTCGGCCATAACAGAAACCTGGGAGCCGATAGCACCGTAGCCGATAATGCCCAGGGTTTTGCCACGGGCCTCATATGAGCCCACCGCTGACTTCTGCCAGCCGCCGCGATGACACACAGCATTTTTCTCTGGAATACCGCGCAGCATAAAAATAGTTTCGGCAATAATCAGCTCGGCAACGCTGCGAGTGTTGGAGTAGGGCGCATTAAATACCGCGATACCCAGTTCCGTCGCCGCCTGTAAATCCACCTGATTGGTGCCGATGCAAAAACAGCCTACGGCTACCAGTTTGGACGCATGTTCCAACACTTTGCGGGTTAACTGGGTACGCGAGCGAATACCGATAAAGTGCGCATCGGCAATTTTCTCGATCAATTGATCTTCAGGCAGGGAGGTCTTGAGGTACTCCACATTGGTGTAGCCTCGGGAGCTGAGTAAGTCGACGGCGGACTGGTGTACGCCTTCCAGCAACAGGATGCGGATTTTATCTTTTTGCAGGGACTTCTTTTGATCGGAACTGTGCGGAGCCATAAACTATCTCTTCACTGAGTGCGAATAACAGGTGCAAAGTGCTTAGATCACTTCTTCGGGGGTGCCGCAATTTTGGCGAAGGCGCGATCATAGCACATGCAGCCTCCAAGGCTTTATTCGAAATTTCTATCCTAACTATCTTGTTTATCTATGTACCAACATCAATTTACCTGTGGCAGTGAAGTACCGTTTGGTTTGGGGAAGGTTGTCTGTGTGGGGCGCAATTACGCAGACCACGCGGCGGAGTTAAATAATCCGGTGCCAGAAGAACCCCTGCTATTTATCAAGCCGGCAACAGCAGCGGTACCTATGGCAGACACCATCCATTTACCAGCGGGGCGCGGCAGTTGTCACTTTGAAGGGGAGCTTGCCCTGTTGATTGGTAAGCGCTTGAGTAATGCCAACGTGGCAGAAGTCCCTGGGGCCATTGCTGGCTTGGGCCTCTCCCTGGATTTAACTTTGCGCGACCTCCAAACGAAGCTGAAAAAAGCGGGCCATCCTTGGGAAAAGGCCAAGGGGTTTGATAAGTCATGCCCTCTTTCTCCCTTTGTGAAACTCGATTGGTTGCCGGACTGGGACAAGCTCAGCTATTCCCTATGGCTGAACGGTGAACTGCGCCAGCAGGGTAAAACCGAAAATATGCTGACACCAATTCTCGATCTGGTGGCCTATGTCAGCAGTTACTTTACGCTCGAACCCGGCGATGTGGTTTTGACGGGCACACCGGCGGGAGTGGGCGAATTACACCACGGCGATAATCTGGCGATGCAGTTGGAAGATGATTGGCTGCGTGTGGAAACGCAGGTAGCTTAGTTTAGAATGACTTCAGCCCTTTGATTTGTGATCACATTTTCGATATAACCGGGAAAACTATCTCCAAGTTAAATGAGGTGTGTCATGTCAGCGAAAAATAATATCCCCCAAAACCTGCAGGAATGGCAGGCTCTGGCGGCCTCACTGAAGATCGAGGGCCGTGCCTTTATCAATGGCAGCTATGTCGATGCTCTCTCCGGTGAAACTCGCGCCACTTTTAATCCCGCAAATGGTGAAGAGCTGGCGCAAATTGCCAGTTGCGGTCCAAATGACGCGGACTTGGTGGTAAAGGTGGCTCGGGAAACCTTCGAGTCTGGCGTTTGGTCGAAAATGCCGCCAATGCAGCGCAAAAAAATTATGGTGCGCTTTGCAGAGCTGATTGAAGAGAATCTGGTGGAAATTGCCCTTCTCGAGAGCCTCGATGCGGGTAAGCCGATTGGCGATACCATGGCCGTGGATGTCCCTGGAGCGGCCACTACGATTCGCTGGAGCGGTGAAGCAATCGACAAGATTTACGATGAAGTGGCCCCAACCGGCCCCGGTGAGTTGGGCTTGGTTACCCGTATGCCCCTGGGGGTGGTGGCCGCCATTGTGCCCTGGAACTTCCCTTTATCCACCACCGCCTGGAAACTGGGGCCGGCCCTGGCCACCGGCAACAGCGTTATCCTGAAGCCCGCGTCTAACACACCGCTGACAGCGATTAAGCTGGCGGGCCTGGCTAAGGACGCGGGCCTGCCGGATGGCGTGTTAAATGTGCTACCGGGACCGGGAAGTAGCTTGGGCAAGGCCTTGGGTCTGCATATGGATATCGATTGCCTGACCTTTACAGGCTCCACCGAAGTAGGCAAAACCCTGACCGAGTACTCAGGTCAGTCCAACCTCAAGCGTACTTTCCTTGAGCTCGGCGGTAAAAGCCCGAATATTGTATTTGCCGATGCAGATCTGGATAAGGCGGCAGAAGCAGCGGCCCTGGCCATTTTCTACAACCAGGGGGAGACCTGCACCGCCGGATCGCGTCTGCTGGTTGAAAAATCTATTGCCGATGAATTTATTCAAAAGGTGGCTAAAGCGGCAGAGTGCTTTAAGCCCGGGCATCCGCAAAACCCAAGTACCCGTATGGGTGCCCTGATCGATCGCAGCCAGTTTGATACGGTTGAATTTTACGTGGCCAAGGGCCTGGAGCAGGGTGCCCAATTGGTTTGCGGCGGCAAACCGGTAGATGAAGTAGCAGGCGGTTACTACTATGAGCCAACGGTATTTCGCGGTGTCACCGGTGACATGACGATCGCCCGTGAAGAAATCTTTGGCCCGGTACTGTCTGTTATCGAGTTCGAGACAGAGGAAGAAGCACTCGCCATTGCCAACGACTCAATCTACGGCCTGGCGGCGGGTATCTGGACCAATAACCTGGGGCGTGCCCACCGTATGGCCCGGGATATATACGCCGGCTCTGTTTGGGTAAATAACTATTTTGGCGGTGATATCACCGTACCATTTGGCGGTTTTAAGCAGTCTGGAAATGGCCGCGATAAGTCGCTACACGCGCTGGAAAAGTACTGTGAACTCAAGTCCACCTGGATTGATTTGAGCTAGCTTTTCAGATTTGAGGGCCGGATTCCCGGTCCTCATGCATTTTTCCCACTCACGCCGGAATTGCCACTAGACATACAGGGCTCCGGTGTAGTCAGTGTTTATCTCCCTCTACCTTCATACCAGCTGCCGGATCGACGCGCAGTGGATTTTCTGGCGTGAATTATCTAGTCAGCTATACCTAACTTATTGCCCTGAGAAAAGTTTGGGGCGACATTTTCAGGATATGAGTATTCCAGTTCACGAGTTTTATAGCGTGTAGGGGTGCTGATTTGAACAAAACTACCGTTCTATTTGTGGCTTTAAGTGCCATTGGTGCGACCTATGCCCATGCTGAAAAAGCGCCAGTTTTTGGCGAAATAGCAGGGCTTGTTAGCGCAGAAAAAATTTATACGAGTATGTCTCACAATAACAATCTCAAGCAGAGGCAAAGAGAGTGGATCAGGCTATTTGTCAATCGTGGTGATCAAGTTAGAAAAGGGCAGAAAATTGCTGAGCATCGCAATAGAAAAGGAAAAATTGTCCTTGAATATATTGCCAATCGCTCAGGCAGAATTCTATTGAACAGCCGTTCAGCAGTTGACTCCGTAGAGTCTATTCTGGAGATCATTACGGTTGGAGAAGAGAAATACTGTGAATATGAAAACTGTGGTTTGATCGGTGTGCGCTGAGAATTTTCAGGAATTGCCGGCTTGGCAGAAGCAGGGTTTGTTTGCAGATTAATAGCTGTGTAATCTGGGGATTCCTGATATTTGTGCGGCCCAATTATGAAACTTATTTATACCCATGAAAACCGTTTGCTGGTTGAGTTGGCAAAGAGTCGACTTGAAGTTGCGGGAATAAAAACACAATTAAAAAACGAATATGCCCAGGGGGCTACTGGTGAATTAGCCCCCAACCAGGTTTGGCCAGAATTATGGTTAGAGCGTGACCGCGATTTGGAGCGGGCCCGACAGGTCCTGGCTGAGGCTGAGGTGGATTCGAATAGCTGGTTCTGCCAGGCATGTGGGGAAGATAACGGTGCAGCTTTTGATTACTGCTGGCAATGTGGAGAACCCAAGCCAGCAGGAGCTGACTAAAGCGGAGTTTTGTGGGTCGCATATCACAATGCAAGTACTTCTCAACATTGATGTCGATGACTTAAACCGGGCGATCAATTTTTATCGAGATGCATTTGGCCTCTACGAAGGTCGCCGCCTGGGAACGGATATGATTGAGATGCTCGGTGGCACTGTGCCTATATTTCTACAGCAAAGGGATTCGGGGATCTGGCCGATAAACAGTAAAAAAAATATAGGTAGCTATGATCGGCACTGGACGCCGGTAAATATGGATATTGTTGTAGAGGATTTGCTTCTGGCAATAGAGCAGGTGGTCGATGCTGGTGGACAGATACAGGGTGAAATCCAGCAAAAAGAATGGGGAGTTAAGTCTTCATTAACTGACCCCTTTGGAAATGAGTTCTGTCTGGTACAGTTTGATGGCAGTGGTTCTGATACTATCAGCTTGTAGAGAGTAGCTATTCAAATACTTAAACCTATCACCTTTCAATTAATATGATCTTTTCATCTTAACTCATGAATTCATGGCTTTTTCGATGATTAAAGTATGGATTATGTAGTGATAATTCGTAAAAGATTTACAGGTGTCTTATGACTGTTACGTCCCATGGTGTGTCTATCGGTTTGGAACAGAAATTCGATTATATTTTCCTTACTGTGAAGGCCCGTGGTAAGCTGACCCATGATGATTACGAAACCATGGTACCAATGTTAACCGCAGCAATAGAAAAAGTTGAGCACCCAAAAATAAACGTATTTATGGATGCTCGAGAATTGGAGGGGTGGGAGCCTCGGGCGGCTTGGGATGATTTTAAGTTGGGTATTGAATACGGCCGGGAGTTTAACCGGGTTGCCGTACTTTCAGATAAACGCTGGCTAAAAGTCGCCGGAAAAGTAGGTAGCTGGTTTATTGGTGGTGAATATCGAACATTTGAATCAGAAACTGAGGCGAAAGCTTGGCTGGAGGAAGATACCTAGATTTTGAAGTGATAAAGCCAGAATAGAAAAATAAAGTATTTGTCCATTAAAGGCTTATTAAATAATAAATTATATAAGGATTAGATCGTATGTTTGAGTGGATAGCCAGCCCTGAGGCCTGGATAGCATTGGCCACGTTGGCGGCGCTGGAGATAGTGCTGGGCATCGATAATATTATCTTTATCTCCATTTTGGTTGGACGGTTGCCTCCAAAACAGAGAGAGCCCGCGCGCTTTATTGGTCTTACCCTGGCAATGGTGACCCGGTTGGTTCTGCTTTTCTCTATTGTATGGATTATGGGCTTGGTCGAGCCACTATTTAGCATCTATGGCATGGAAATTTCAGGTCGCGATATTATTTTGGTTGGCGGAGGGCTGTTCCTAATCGCTAAAGCTACCCATGAAATTCACAATAGTCTCGAGGGTGAAGAGGAGAGTGCATCCTCGCTCGGCAGTGCGGGATTTTGGATGGTGCTACTACAAATTGCACTATTGGATATTGTCTTTTCCTTGGATTCTGTAATTACCGCTGTGGGATTGGTCGACGAGATCTCAATCATGGCAATAGCGATTATTCTGGCGGTAATCGTTATGTTGGTAGCAGCTAAACCAATCGGGGATTTTGTTGATCGTCATCCTACCGTGAAAATGCTGGCACTATCCTTCTTAATTATGGTGGGCTTAACTCTGGTGGTTGAAGGGTTTGATGTCCATGTACCTAAGGGATATATCTACTTTGCCATGGCGTTTTCAATGGCTGTGGAGTTCCTCAATTTGCGCATGCGCAGTAAGAAAGCCCGTAAGACCCCACCGGTAAAGTTACATCACGCTCTACGTGAGGATAGTTAAAATAGTGAGAGGGTGGAGGTGTTCCTCCACCCTGGATTACTGTCTGGTTTACAAAAGTACCCTTAGTTACTATTTTTAAGCTTCAATATTAAGTAAGTAAGGCCCAGTGCGAGAGTGGCTGTAGATAACCCCAAAAGCTCGCCAGCATTGACCTTATCCAGATCTAAAATAATAAATTTTCTGGATAAAGCCAGAATAGCAATAAGTACGACAACTTTGGTTTGAATAATACTCTGTTGACGTGTAACTACATATTGAAGTGTATGGCTAAATTCCAGTGCAATCAGTAAAGTAATAATTTCGCCAAATATTGTTTGAAATACCTTGTGGTCCAGAGGGTCCTGCATGCCCACCAGTAACATATTGTATACAGAATATCCCAATCGACTGATCGCGACTATTACGATTACAACAATAATAAAAGTCAAAATTAAGGCAATCAGGCTTTCAAATTTTCGATAGTAGTTGTGAATTGCCTTATCTGTAATCGAAGTTTTTTCTTCTGGGCTGTCCATGCCTTACTTCTCGTTAAACTCATAAAATTAAAGCTAGTTTCTGTCAGTGAGCTTCTTAATCCAATCCTGATTTAATTTCCCGTTTTAGTAATGAAATTACCTTGCTACTTAGCGGCATCATTCGATGTAGTATCACTGGAACTTCGTAGGATGTTCCCAAGCCCAGGATAGCACTACTATGGGGCATAATGGTTATGTCATAGGGTGTCCAGATTGAAGCCGGTTCGGTAACCTCCAATTTTTGAATGCCTAAGTTCAACGCGCGTAAAAAATCACTGCCGATCCGCAATTGTTTCCCACCTTTGTAAGGAAGAAAGTTTGCCCAGTAACTACCATGATGGGGAGAGGAAATTGATATAAATTTATGCACCCGCTCCAAACCATTAAGGGCTTGTAAATAATACCGAGCGATTATCCCTCCCATGCTGAATCCCACCAGGGTACAGGTAGTTTCTTTATCTACGATGTGCTCCAATTTTGCGAAAAGCTGGGACGAAAGGTGTTCCATACCATGCCAGCCGGAGTTGTAGCGTAGGTGGATATAGTGTACGTCATAATTTTCGGCAGCTAATTCGTGCTGCATTCTAAGTAAGGAGGTTCCTCGATCAAAAATTCCAGGTATTAAAAGAACAGTTCGGCTTTTACGTTTCATTCTTGTCGCAGGAGAAGTGATGCGTTAGGAAAAGCTTCAATCGCAATAGTTATTTGTCTGCCAAAAACTATTGGGAGCTTGATAGAGAAGTATAGTTGCAGAACTATTGTTGGATGCCACAAAGTAGCAAAGTAGTCTTAAGGGATAAGTTGGAATGCCGGCAACTATGTCTTTTATTTATATAGACGCCGGCATCTGAAATAAAAAAGTAATTCAAGCGTCTGTTTGAGGGTTTCCAAATATAAATATTAATATTTCATCGAGTCTAGAATTCCATGATTTCTCATCATGGGCATGACCCTCAAATACTTGGGTTTGCCAATTTAAATAGGAATACCCTTTCTGGCGCATGATTTTATCCACAGCCCGTTGCAGAGGTGGGTAATAAGCATCCAGGGTTTCTGTACCATGGTCAAAATAAAATCGGTGACTTCCAGGCTTAGGTAAATTTGCCTCTAGATAGTCGCGAATAGCCTTAGCTATCGGTAGTTTGTCGTCGGGGTTAATCCCTGGCCAATGGGTGGATATAGCTGCAGCCGTAGAGAACACTTCGGGGTACTCTGTGACCGCATAGAGTGATATTAATCCCCCCATACTCGCGCCGGCAATAAAGGTGTCGCTGGGATCACCACTCACAGCGTAATGACTATCAATATAGGGTTTAACCTTGGTCACCAAAAATTGTAAGTAAAGATCCCCGCGCAATTCGGCTTGGTTAAATGGATGTTGGACCTGTGAAGCTTCTTTAGGCAAAAAACTCCGAGCTTTCTGGGGGAAGTAGTCACCGTGGCGAAGTGTCTCAATGTTATCGATAGCGACAACTATGAAGGGACGTACCTTCTTTTCTGCTATTAACCGAGAGGCGACTTCATCCATGCCCCACTCCTGACCATTCCAGGTGGTTTTACTGTCGAACAGCATCTGTCCATCGTGCATATAAAGGACGGCATAGGGTTTCTGTGTAGGATATTGATCAGGCAGCCATACATGAATTGGGCGCTCAGCAAGTCCTTCCTGTGTCAGGGAGGACAGTGTTTCAAGCTTTCCTGCCGATACCTGTACTTCTTTAGGGGGTTCTTCAGCTGTACACGGTGGTATTAGACTGAAAAGAATACCGAATAATAAGGTCTTATAGATATCCATAGCGCCCTGCCTTTGGGGTGTAGATAAAGTTCTACTCTATCTATAAAACCAGTGGCAGGGC
Source organism: Microbulbifer sp. ABM4_008 (assembly GCF_056311705.1). Taxonomy (NCBI): domain Bacteria; kingdom Pseudomonadati; phylum Pseudomonadota; class Gammaproteobacteria; order Cellvibrionales; family Microbulbiferaceae; genus Microbulbifer; species Microbulbifer sp. ABM4_008. The sequence goes on from NZ_CM149970.1 coordinate 120,856, forward strand.
TCCTCCCCCTAAGGGGCTGACTTTGGTGTTGAGCCTTCTTTAGAAATAACTGCGGACATCCCAGGTTTCACGTTTATCATCCAATTCGAGCATCGGTCTCATTATAGAGCTATGCCCCTGTCCACCTAGAACGAAAACTTTGGTACCCGGTTGGGCGACGGATTGGATATTGGCATACATACGGAAGTTTCTGGACCACCATTTGGAGGATAGATCGGCCCCTATAAAGTTATCACCTTGGCCAACGTCATTGAGCATTATATAGGAGCCTACGTTTATTTTATCTTCAGCGGGGTCATTGTGCTTGTCCAGAATTTCCTCCAATGACAGTGAGGCATGCATCTCATTAAATCGAATGCCCCAAGCCTTTAAAAATTCATCAGTTATTTCTTTTCGCTCGGGCGAATTACTTTCTAGATAGGATAAAAGTTCGCCATAGGGGAGATCTTGGCTAGCATCATAGCAGATGACTTTAGGCAGGCCGGCCTTCTTGGCTACTCTGAATCCCAGCTGTTCGCTTTCTCCTCTATTTAGCTTGTGTTCACCCTTGACATATTTGGCAAAGCGCTGATTTATTTTACTTTCTTCATTGGTGTGACATTCCAGAAGAACATGTGTTGGCGAGTCGGCGGCAATCCGTGAGGATAGGTCCTCCAAATACCTTTGACTTTCTTCGGTATAAACATCAATAACTTGTGTTTTCACCACATCTTTACTGGGTTTGCTGAAGTGGCTAAAGTGAAAGCTACCAAAAAGCATAACTTGTGCGGGTTCTGTAGTTTCTACTGGCTCTGCATAGGCACTTAGACCAATAAGTCCCAAAGAAAGCATAATTGAGCCAGTGATTTGTCGTGTTAGGTTTTTCATTTAATATCCTTATTTTATTATTTAGCTTCTATAGTTTGGCTAAGTACTACACGAAATGAATAAGTTTGAATTTGACAGCGATAAAACAGCTCAAAATTGAATGCTTTAAATTGGTAATGCCTGCTTATAACAAGATAAATAAAGTGATTTTTCTGATCTGAAAAATTTTTTATTAATTTATTGCGGTGGGACTTGAGAACTCAGGGCTATTTTAGTAATAACCCCAAGTTGGTACGGTATCATTGTTAATGTATGTTTACTTAAGTACCACTTCTTAATCTGGTCACTTCAACATCTGCATTACGCATTTTAGCGGAATGGGCTACTTCCTTGCTGACAATAGTCTTTCCTATCGGAGAGAGTGAAATTGCCGCAAGCTTAAGGTGCTGTAAACCAAAAGGTATACCAATAATGGTAATAAAACAGGCAATAGCATGCAGAAGGTGGCCAATAGCAAGCCAGATACCAGCCAATAGGAACCAGATAATATTTCCGACTAAACCAAAGCCGCTTGTCCCAATATCACCGCGCAGGGTGAGTTCTTCTCGGGAAATTGCCTCCTTGCCGAAAGGGAAAAAGGAAAATTTGCCGATTACAAAGCAGGCTCTTCCCCAGGGAATACCAATAATACTGATAAAGGCAATCAGCGAGCAAAACCACCAGCAGAGTCCCATAAAGACACCGCCAAGGATAAACCAGAGGAAATTTCCAAGTGTTCGCATAACTACCCCTACCAATTCGGTAAAATATATTAGTGAAAACGGTAATCTACTGATGTTACCGCAAATCCTAATCGCTATATCATTTATTTAAATTACAGTAGTTAGACGCAAGTCCTCACATTTTAGATTCAGTTATGGATACTTTCCTCAGCCTGAGCGTGACCATTTGGTCAGTCTGGGCGTTGGCTTGGATTTTACCCATTGGGTATAAAATTTACGGTATCAGCTCATTTGCCGGAGCATTACTATTTAGCAAGCGATGACATTGACTACTTCCTGTTACCGGTAGACCTGACTGCAATATACCCAATTGATCCAAGACAGTCGCTTGGTCCCAGTAAATATGCTCAGAGCTGATTTTTCTATTGGAGAAGCTAATTATTCCCACATGGGGGACTGAAAGCTTCTTCCCTGTTGCTTCGATACCAGGTGCGAACCAATCCATACGAATAGAATGGGTAAAATGAAGAATAAACTCATCTACTAAGCTGTCTTTGCCCACGGTGCGGGAAAGAAGCTGTAAATTTATATCTGCTGGCATTTGAGGAATAAATATTTCCCTATAAAATTTTCGCAGGGGTTCTTTTCCCGTTGCGCCGGTATTAACCGGTACATGAATTAATACGGGATTTTCGGTCATGGTAGCAATTGCGGCATCGGCATCTTTTAGATCGAATTCGGCCTCGGTATGGGTTTCCCAAAGTTGAATTAAGTACTTTTCATCGTCATTGTATTCCATCTCTTCCACCTTCCCATTTGAGGCGCAATATTACTGGTCGTTGAGTTAATCCATCTTGTGCCAAAGACAGTATCTCGATGTTTATAAATATCAATAAGGTCGAGAGCGTCAACAGTGAATATGACGATCTCGCAGCTACCTATAGTGATGGCTAATTTTTAGTACAGAATCAGAGTGTTTGTAGTACTAAAAGATCATAAATTATTGAGGAGGAGATGAAGGGAAATTGTTTGAGTGTTTTCAGATCTAGAATGCGTTACCCGTTCTATAAAGATAACGCATTCTTAACCCTTTAGCTGCGCCAGTAATTATTGGCTGCTGCAACGGTTTGGAAATTAATGGCAACAACCTGAGAGGAGGCGATCAGGCTGTCTGCATTTTCCTCATAGGCGGACCTCAGCTTACCCCGTACTTCATCTGAAGGCTGGGTGTATTTAACTCCCATCCTGGATAGTTTCATTGCAAGTTCAAAGCCTTGTTGTGCATTTTCAGTAATTAGGCTTTCTAACCAGATTTGCGACATGGACATCCCTCTCTACTATCGGGTTGATTAATAAAGTTGTGGGGGCTGCTGAGCCCCAGTTATTTTGTATATTTACTAAGGGTTGATATCAGTCCAATATGTATTGGCTAATATATTTGTTGAACTGAATAAGATCGAAAGAACCTCTTATTTCGAACCTTACCTTACCGATCTCGCTTAAATAAATTTCTATTTCACAGTCCAGATCAAAAGTGCCAGCGGTCTCAACAGAGAATGCCTGGATCTTGCTGAAAGGCAAAGAGGTGTAGTCTACTTTTGAGCCCGTGATACCCTGAACATTGGCGGCAATAATGCGTTTGTTGGTGAAAACTACCTGATCGCGAATAGTTTTAAAACCTGCAAAAATAAACTCCCCCTCGATCAGGAACTTATTAAAGTCATCCCTGGATTCAGAGATATCTATAGGCTTGAGTTTAAATACTGGTGAGTTTTTAAAATCTATCACGGGTTATCCCTGTAATTCTATTGGAGGAGGAGATTACCACTGTGGCGCATTAAGTTACAGATGATTTGCTTTTTGGTTGTGTTTTTATGTTTGAATTTATTTAATTATTATGACAATTTCCACAATAGAGGATCGATCATAAGTAGTTGGTAATTTTTAAAATGCTTATCTCTCTATTTGCTGGATTCTTGGCTCGATTATTTCAGTATCATTAGGGATAAACAGCAGTGGCTATATCTGTCTATTGATTTGCAAGGCTTCCAAAAAAAGCTGCACAGCGGGATGAGTTGTTGCACTTTTCTTGAAGGTGACAGCATTTTGTATTCGGTAGTGAAACTTCTCCGGAAGCAGGGGGAGCAGGGTTCCTTCCCTGACATATCTGCGGGCCAGGTATTCCGGTAGGAAACCCACAAAGCATCCAGAAAGTATCATCGCTAACCTGGCCGCCATATGGTTGGCTGTGGATCGCTTGGGAAACAGCCGATACAGGTGCGCCGCACCAGAGAGAACAGTATGGCTGGGCGCAGCTAACTCCTGCTGGGTGAGCAGCTCCTCATCAATAGCTGACACCTGGGCACAGGGGTGGCTGTTACTGCAATAGAGTATCGACTGGTGATAGAACAGGGGTTGGTATTCCAGCCCCGGCCGACGTGAGTGCAAGGGGTTGATACCGATATCAGCGCGGCCTGCGAGGATTTCCAACTCGAGTTCCTGAGGGGCGGCCAGTTGTACTTCCAGGTGTAGTTGTGAGGCCTTCTCACGCAGTTGGGCGATAGTTCCGGGCAAGTTCAATTGCGGTATTTCCAATACATCGTCGGGCATTACCAGGCGCAGGGTACCGGTGAGTTGGGATTGGATTGCATTGACCTGGCTTTTGAAGGTATCCAGGTGTCCATCGAGCTCCAAAATAGCCCGATACAAGGCCTCCCCCTCCGGGGTCAGTTTGAAGTCGGCCCTGCCTCGGGAGCGCAAGCACAATTGCATACCCAGCCGTGTCTCCAGGTCGGAGATATGCACACTGATCGTGGAGCGGCTGATATTCAGGGTGACTTCGGCAGGGGTGATGCCTCCGGCGTGCACAACCTCGCGGAAGACGCGCAGCAGGCGCAAATCCATATCGCTGAGGCGGCCTCCCAGGGCGTTTTTGGTTTTGCTCATAGCTGCACTTCCAGGTTGTTTCCGGCGCTGCGGGCTGCGGATTTGATTAAAGTTTGATAAATATAAACTTTAGTTGGAAAAATACTACTATTCTCCTCAGTCAGCTGCGGCCAGAATCGCCGCATACTACTAATAACATCTATTTACTAGGAATTTCCCTGTGAAACTTGCAAATTCGGACCTGTTGAAATTTCAGAACTATATAGCGGGCGAATGGCGTGACGCTACCGCCACTGTAGATGTATGTGACCCGGCAAATGGCGAGTTGCTAGGCCGTGTGGCCGACGGTACCGCAGAGGATGCCGAGGCGGCGGTGGCGGCTGCCAGTGAAGCCTTCCCCGCTTGGAGCCGCCGTACAGCCGGTGAGAGAGCTTCGGTTCTCAAGCGCTGGTACCAGCTGATCGTGGATAACAGCGATGACCTGGCAATGATCCTTAGCCTGGAGCAGGGCAAGCCGGTAGCGGAAGCGAAAGGTGAGATTATCTACGGGGCTTCCTTTATTGAGTGGTTCGCGGAAGAGTGCCGCCGGGCCTACGGCCAGACGATCCCGACCCACAACCCGGCCATGCGCCTGAATACCATCCGCCAGCCGGTGGGTGTGGTGTCCTGTATTACTCCCTGGAACTTCCCCAACGCCATGATCACCCGCAAGGCGGGTCCGGCACTGGCGGCGGGCTGTACTGTGGTGATTAAACCTGCCCTGGAGACCCCGTTATCGGCCCTGGCGCTGTGCCAGTTAGCAGAAGAAGCGGGCCTGCCCAAGGGGACTATCAACGTGGTTACCGGCAGTGATTCCCCGGGCATTGGCAAGGTTCTGACCCAAGATCCCCGTGTGGCCAAATTCACATTCACCGGCTCCACTGCTGTGGGCAAGCTGTTGATGTCCCAGTGCGCCAGCACCGTGAAAAAAATGTCCATGGAGCTCGGCGGCAACGCGCCGTTTATCGTATTTGACGATGCGGATATGGATACCGCAGTCAGCGCCTGTATGGCGACCAAATTCCGCAATGCGGGCCAGGTGTGCGTGGCCACCAACCGTATTTACGTGCACGAATCCGTGCACGATGAGTTTGTGGAAAAGCTGCGCGAGCAGGTTGCCGCCCTGAAGATCGGCCACGCTACCGAGGAAGGGGTCAATATGGGTCCGATGATCTTCCGCAGGGCTGTAGACCGGGTTCAGGGACTGGTACAGGACGCGGTTGCGGCCGGAGCAAAAATTGAAATTGGTGGTGAGCAGCTGGCCAATGGCGATAACTTTTTTGCGCCAACCATCCTCACTGGAGTTACCGATACCATGCGTATCGCTCAGGAGGAAATTTTTGGCCCTCTGGCGGCGATACAGAAGTTTTCCGATGAGGAAGATGTGGTTTGCCGTGCCAATGAAACGCCCTACGGCTTGGCGGCTTACGTGATGAGTGAAAACATTCGCCGTGCCAATCGTGTGGTAGAGGCGCTCGACTACGGCATGATTGCCTGTAACACCGGGGTTTTCTCCACCACTGTGGCACCCTTCGGTGGTGTTAAAGAGTCCGGCATTGGCCGCGAGGGCGGTGTCGAGGGTATGGCCGAATTTTACGAGACCAAATATTGCTGTTTCGGGGCCTGAGTCCCGGTCTGAACACAACTGGCCTGCGCTTGTCCTAGGTGACAAGCGCTCGAACAGATTTTCGGGAGCCTGTGGCTCCCCTACTTAAGAGTTTGAAACTTCAGGGAACTTGCGGAGATTAATACTATGTCTGAGATGCAAACCGATGCTTTCTGGATGCCGTTTACCCCCAACCGCACCTTTAAGTCTGCACCGAGAATTGTAGAGCACGCCGAGGGGATTTATCTCACGGAGAAAGGCGGTCGCCAGGTTATTGATGCGACTGCGGGTTTGTGGTGCAGCAATGCGGGTCACTGCCGTTCTGAAATTGCAGAGGCAATTTACCAACAGGCAAAAACACTCGACTACAGCTCTATTTTTAATTTTGGTCACGAGTTGGGTTTTGAGTATTCCGAGCGTCTGGTAAAGCACACTCCCGATGGCCTGGACCATGTGTTCTTCGGTAATTCCGGTTCCGAGGCAGTTGAGAGCGCCCTGAAAATTGCCCTGCAATACCAGCGTGTACGCGGCAAGGGCACTCGCACTATGTTTATCGGCCGTGAGAAGGGTTATCACGGGGTAAACTTCGGCGGTATTTCTGTGGGCGGTATTCCTCCTAACTACCAGGGTTTTGGCCAGCCGGTGAAAGCCAACCATATGCGCCACACCCTGGATATCGAGCGCAATGCATTCAGTCGTGGCCTGCCGGAGCACGGTATTGAGTTGGCTGAAGACCTGGAGAGACTGGTAGCTTTCCACGGTGCCGACCAGATTGCCGCTGTGATTGTTGAGCCATTTGCCGGTGCCGGCGGTGTGGTATTGCCTCCCAAAGGCTACCTGCAACGCCTGCGGGAAATCTGTGATAAGCACGACCTACTGCTGATTTTTGATGAAGTCATCTCTGGCTGGGGCCGTACCGGTTCTGCATTTGCCTCCACCGAGTTCGGCGTAACCCCGGATATGATCACCTCCGCGAAGGGGATTACCAATGCCACAGTGCCCCTGAGTGCGGTATTTGTCAGCGACGAAATTTATAAAACCGTGATGAATGCGGCTCCCGATGGTGCGGTGGAATTCTTCCACGGTTATACCTACTCAGCACATCCGGTTGCCTGTGCGGCGGGTATGGCGACTCTGGATATTTACGAGCGCGAAGGCCTGTTGACCCGCGCTGCCGGTGAAATTGGCCAGCACTGGGAAAATGCCCTACACAGCCTGGCTGACCTGGACAATGTGATCGATGTGCGCAATTACGGTTTGGTCGGCGCTATTGAGTTGCGCGCGCCGCAGGATCTGAAAGGGAAATACGGAGCTAAAGTCTCTGGTATGGCCTGGGAAGCTGGAGTGATGGCCCGTGGTATTGGCGATGCCCTGTGTATGTCCCCACCGTTGATTATCGAGAAGCACGAGATCGATGCTGTTGTGGATAAACTGCGTGGCGTGATCGGCGCTCTGGCCTGATTATGCTATTGCGGCAGCCCGTTTGGGCTGCCGTTCTCTCCAAATTACTCTTGTGCCAGAAGGAAAGAATACACTTCTCTCGAGACGCGCCGTGTATTCTCTCCTTCCTGCCTTATTAGTTTTCTCCCTTCCTCTCCTTTCATGACCCGCAGGGCAGTTTGCATAACTTCCCTATTGTCGTTTAGAGCTACACTGAAAATAGTGGCCTGCGGCGCGGTCACAGTCTTTGCAGAGTCGACTGCCTGGCCGCGCTCGTAGGCTGCCTTTAAAAACCGCCGGGGAAAAATTCAATTCCCTGATGGTAAGGGACTCTTCAATATGGAAAGTTACTCAACCTGGGGACTTTTCTATGCCCGCTGACACTCCTCCCCTGGCGACCGGACCTATTTTGCAGGTGTTGTCTGCAAACTGGTGGCTACTCCTTCTGCGCGGTATTGTCGCGGTGATTTTTGGCGTGCTGACTTTTGTCTGGCCGGGATTGTCCCTGTTGACCCTGGTGCTGCTTTTTGGGGTTTACGCTTTCCTGGATGGTATTTTTTCCCTGGTTGCAGCGGTGATGGGGCGGCATAAGTCCACTCCACTGTGGTGGTTGATTGTCTCGGGGCTGATCAGTTTGGCCGCAGGAATTGTGACTTTTATTTTCCCGCAGGTTACCGCTTTAGTGTTGGTCGTTTTTATCGGTGCCTGGGCCCTGGTGCGGGGTATCTTTGAGATTGTCGGTGCTGTTCGTCTGCGCAAGGAAATTGATAACGAGTGGCTGCTGATCGCCATTGGTGTTCTCTCGGTGATTTTCGGAGTTGCGATTTTAGTCAGCCCCGGGGCTGGTGCTTTGGCGTTGCTCTGGGTAATCGGTGCCTATGCGATTATTTTGGGGCTGCCATTGATCTGGTTATCTTTCCGACTGCGCAAACACAATAAATCCGCTTCTTCATAACCGTTTAACTCCAATACGCTCAGTAATAAAAAAGGCCGGTATTACTTGGTAATACCGGCCTTTTCGAATTGCTATTTAAATAACAGCTTCTGTTTTTTATTATTTAGCAGCGAGATTGACTGCCTTCGGCAATGCCCCCATTAACGCTTTGCCTTTTTTCTCCAGTGCCATACACAGCTGGATTCGCTCCTCGGCTTGCGCGAGGCTGCGCTGGTATCCGGGGGCTAAATCACCTTGCTGGGCAAAGAGTTGTTGCAGTTCGCCCAGGTGCTGTTTATCGCAGAAGGCAGCGGCAAGTGATGGGGTGCGGCGGCGGATCTGGGCCGGAATCTTATCTACCACCTTGTCAAAGTTCTGTTGCAGCCACTCCCAGTGCTGTTCCTGAACCCTGGGTTGGGCCAGGGCGTAATGGATCAGGCCAAATGATTCTCTCGGCCCCATTTCGTTGCTGAGCGCTAATGCTTGAATGGTTTCCACTTGCTTGGGATTGTTGCTGGTGCCGATGGCATTGGCACTGGCATTTTCAAAGCGGGGATCATCCAGCTCGGCGCGGACTTTGATCAGGTGTGCGAGGAAATCTTCCCCTGCATCCTGTACTGCCACACTCAGGGCTGCCTGGTATAGGTCAGAGCTTAACGCCTTCGCATCCCGTTCCTGTTTAAAGCCGGTAAAGGCGGTTGCCATTTCCTGTAACTGCTTGCGCGAGTCAGGATCTTCTGCAACTTGCGCCATAAAGGTTAGCAGGTCGCTGTGCAGCATCTGCTGGTCGCTATCACTGCTATTGGCGCTGCGATTTAGTATCGGCAGGTACAGGTTCTGGGCAAAATTTAGGAATGCAGAGCGCTGGGATTCACCCAGGTAATTATCCCGGTACTTCTGCAGGTAGCGCAGTGGCATGGTGATCACCTGGCGCTTGTCCGCCACTGCGGATTTGCGCACTACTTCCAGCAGTGGTGCCGCAGTGAGATTGCCGGCCTCGAAAGCTGAGAAGGCGCTGTCGATAATGGACAGCTGCTCAGTGGCAGAGAACAGGGCAAATTGTTTAATCAGTGCCTGCCACTGCGTCTTGGGAAGGTTCCAGCGGTAGTAGCCGCTGCCCTGAGCATTGGGCATTACCCAATTTGGGCAGGCACCGCCGGTAATCTCCAGGGTTTCCCTTGCCTCAGTCAGGATCTGGCACTGCTGCACGCCGCTATCGGTGCTGAAGCAGAAGGGGATGCTCCATTTATCGCTGGCGTCGGCGATAGGGGAGCCGAGTGGCTTGTAGCGGCTCTGCTGAACCACTAGCGAGGCCTTGCCGTCGCTATTGCAGTCCATGGAGATATCCAGTTGTGGAACCCCTTTTTGCTCGACAAAACTGCGGAAAGTCTCGGTCAGTTCCGGGGTGTTGGTTTCCTGGCCGATCACTTTGTAGAAGGGTGGTGAGTCGGCCACGCTGTCGGAGAAGGTTTCCAGGTAGCGCCCCAGTGCCGGGCGGAAGTTTTCCGCTCCGAAATAGGTGTCCACCATGTGGATAACGCCCAGGCTCTTCGAGTAAGTGATCGAATCGTAGGCGTTGCGAATATTGTTGTTGTCCGCGATGGGCTCACGAATGGCGCGGGTGCTGGCCAGGGAGTCCAGCTGCATGGCGCCGATCGCATAAGTCGCTGCGTTGAGGTCGTGCCCCTCTTCAGGTTCCATAATGGTGAGGGCCAGCGCCTCCCCCCAGGTAGCGAAACCTTCTTTCAGCCACAGGTCGTCCCACCAGGGAGGGGTGACCTGATTGCCAAACCACATATGGGCAATTTCGTGCGCATGAACTTCTACGAGAGCCAGGCGGGTGCCGGGAGCGGGGTTGTCGCCCACCAGGATACGCTGTTCGCGATAAGTAATTGCCGCAGACAACTCAGTAGCGCCACTGGGCCACTGGGGGGCGGCAATAATGTCCAGCTTCTTGAATGGGTAGGGGCGTTGCAGCTGGGTCTCGAAGGTCTCCACCATTTTGGGGGTGATATCGAGGATGTAGTTCATATCCTCACCGCGACCTTTACGGGCGAAGCCGCGCAGGGGTATGGGGTCTTTGCGGTACTTGCTCGGCGGTATGGCTGGGCGCTCAACTTGGTCAAATGGGCCAACTGATAGGGACAGTAAATAGGTGGACATCGGTGGTGTGGTGGCGAAAATGACTTTCTCCATGCCGTCACCTGCCGCTTCGCGCTTCAGCTCGGGCCCATTGCTAATCGCTGCGTAGCCTTCGGGTATTGTCAGGCTGACAGTAAAGGGGGCCTTCAGGCCTGGCTCGTCGAAGCCGGGTAAATACTTGCGGGCCTGGATCGATTCAGATTTTGCCAGGGCATAGGCATCGCCCCGTTCCTCGACCTTAAAAAGCCCGGCCAGGTTGCGATCAAATGCAGCACTGTAGTCGATGTGCAGTTTGAAACTGCCCGCATCGATCTTCTCCGCAAACTCTACTGCGGCAACACCACTGTCCAGTACTTCCCGGTATTCGGCCGGAATCTGGCGGCCGTCATCGAGCTGTGCGTAGACTTCGCGCACATCCAGGTTTTTGCCATGCAGCCAAATATGTCGGGCACCTGCCGCCAGCTGGATATCGATATCCACCTTGCCAGTGAAGGAGTCTTTGCGCGGGTCCAGCACCAGTTCCAGCTGGTAATCCAAGGGGGTGGTGCCCTCGGGCAGGCGCCCTTCGGGAGCCTTATCAAAATCGAGGCCTTTAGCCTCGACTTCCTGGGCAGTATTGGTTTTTGCTGGTTCCGATGCTTTTTCTGCGGGGTTACAACCTGCTACTGAGAGCAGGGCCGCAGTTAGCAGGGCGAGCGGGATGTTCTTTTTCATGGTAGGGGGAGCACTCAGCCAAAAGGCTGATTGTACCGCTTTGGAGAAAAATTACGCGATGCAAATAGTTGGGCTGAGGGGAAGGTGGGAGGAAACCCGGCAGTGGATGCCGGGTTTCTGTGGGGAGACCTACAGGTGCGGTACGGTCAGGCTAGAGACCTTGCTGCTGCTGTAGGGCACTGTGATGGTGTAATTGGTATTTTCCGGCTTCTGGTAGATATAACCCTGAGTATCGATGGCCAATACTACACGGTGGCCAACCGGGACATCGTAGCTGGTGGTGAAAAAGTCCATTTCGAACTTTTGTTTTTGCCCAGACTTGTCTGAATGCAGGGTAATGGGGGCGTGAGTTATCAGACGCCCCAATCCCAACGGACCCACATCGTAGAGGTGCACGTTGAGTTGCACTTCTTTTTTGCTGGGTTCCACCCACATTTCGAGTTTGGGTTCGCCGCGAATCTTCAGGGTTTCCCACTGAATCGGTGATTTGTACTCGATGGCGTAGTAGCCGTTGATAGCGATCATGGGCGCGTAAACGGGGATACCGAAGCCTTCCAGTGCATCGGAAACCAGCGGGATACCGGTGCCTGCAAAGGTATCTGAGCCGCCGTGGAATTCATTACTCCAGCTCCAACCGTCGTACTTGTCGCTCTCCATTTTTGCATTGTTAAACATGGTAAAGCGTGGCTGCAGGTACCAGGTGGTGCTTTCGTCTGTTACCGGGTAGTCCTCGAATTGCTCCAGCTCATTGCTGATACGCACAGTCATATCCACCTTGGGTTCGGTGTCGATCCCGTTGTCCTCGCCTTTAAGGTGGTGGTCGAACCAGCGGAAACTGGTGGACCAGATATGGCCATTGTTACCGGTAAGAGTCTCGGTAATCGCGTGGGTGCCGGGGTTTAGCATGAGTTTCTTGGGCCCTTCGAGCAGGGAGTAGAAATCGGTCATGCTATTCGGCTTAAACAGGTAGTCGGCGAAATTGTTTGAGAGCAATACCGCTGTGCCGTTTTGATTGATTTCGTCCACGTAACTCATTGCGGAGCGCTCAGCACCGAAATTAATTACCTGTTCCATATTTTCGCCGTCGCGCAGGTTGCTCCATACCTGCTCGAGTTCGGCCTCTTTCTGGAAGGCCGTAGTAACAAGCAGCGTGCCCCATACCAGGTTGACGGTTTCATTGGGGTACAAAGCTTCTACTACATCTGCCCAACCGGATAGCGCAGCTACTGCATCGACGCGAGGGTGCTTAGCGGCACTCAGTAGTGAAATTCCACCGCCGTAGGAAATTCCGGCCATACCCAGCTTGCCCACCGGGTAATTGGTTTCCAGCCAGTCGATCAGGACTCCCACATCGTTAAGGCTGTTATCCCCTGCGACGTCAACAAGTCCTCCCGAGTGCCCAAATCCCCGGGTGGAGTAGCTGAGCACCAGGTAGCCGTTTTCTGCCAGCTCTTTGGCCTGGAAGTGGTACTGGTGCTTCTCCAGCCCCCAGCTGTTGGTAAAAATAACGGTGGGGTAACCGTCTGCTGGTGCAGGCGTCTCCGGGATAAATAAGTTCGCATCCAGGACCGTACCGTCAAAAGAAGTAATATCCACGTCGGCGATATATTCCGGTGCCGACCAGGCATGAGCAGACATTAGGGCGCCGCCAAGCAGCGCCAGTAGTGGCTTGGTATTCATTAGTTTTCTCTCATCTGATGAAATCATTATTATTTTTTTGACCAGGATTCCCTCCTTGGTCGACCCCGTACTATAGGAGTTCATCCTAGTTTTGTACGTAAACAGGGCTAAATTTGAGACGTTTGTCTCGCTTCATGTCGCAATCTGCTGCAGAAAACTATTTGTGAACATCTATCTATTTTGTGTCTTTCCGGTCACACAAAAATAGGCGAAAAGCCGTTTTGTGATCAAATTGATCTTTTTTTGATCAGTGAAAACCGGTACTGTGTCGTCTTCGCTAATCAGCTAGGGAGGGCTTCAGCAACAATGACTCGGTGGCCCGAACTATGGTTTCTCGTTCAGTTGTTCTATTAGTACTTTGTTTCGGATTTATCGCTTCAGCCTACGCCGCGCCGCGCAGCTTGGGGGAGGTGACCTGGTATGAAGTCGACAGTGATAATTTTCGCGTGATTACCGATGGTGATCCCAACGCAGTCAAAAGTCTGGTAGCAGACCTGGAGCGCTATCGCGCAGTGGCCTTGGAGCTACTCGATGCAGATCCAAAAAGTGAACGATTAACTATTTATGCGGCCGCAGACCGGGACACCTATGCAAACCTGGTGGGTGTTGAGCTGGCGGATATGACTAACGGTTTGTTCGATACCTCTGCGGAGGGTAACTATGCCCTGGTAAACCTGGATGGTCGCAGCGTTGAGAGGCAGCTCAAAGCGCGCGAATTCCTGTTCCACGAATACACCCATTTTCTGAGCTATAACGGCAACACCACCCACTACCCCTATTGGTATAGCGAGGGGTTTGCTGAATTTATGGCAACCATGTCATTCCCGGAAAAAGGCACCTACGAAATTGGCTCCATTCCCAGCGAACGGGCCATGACCCTGATGTATACCGGGCTTATGCCGCTGGAAGACCTGTTGCGCGCGACGGTGTACAACACCGATGCGGACGAAAAGGCAGATGTCTATGCCGGAGGTTGGATTCTGTCTCACTGGTTGATGATGAAAAGCGGCAAGCAGGATAATTTCGATAATTTCGTCAAAGCCTATAACGATGGTGCCGACCCAGTACTTGCCCTGGAAGAAGCGCTGGGGATGTCGGTGAAAGAAATCGAAAAGGCCTATGTCGCCACTTATAAGGCGGATAGCTTTGAACATTTTAGTGGCGCTATCCCCGCGGACTTTAAAGAGGCCAGCCCTACGATTAAACGCCTCAGCAAAAGAGAGTCGGTGAGTATCCTGGCTGGATTTATCGCCCAGTCCGGTTACAACCTGCTGGCCTTGGATGAGTTGATTGAGTATGCCTACAGCACGGGTATTTACAGTACTGAGTTGGCTGCGATTAAAGCGAGTGCCGATCTGCGATTGGGTAATTTCCCCCAGGCTAGCCACCTTTTGGCCAGTGTCCCTACTAAGGACCGGGGCCAGCTATGGTACTTGAGTGCCCATGCCTGGTTAACGGTTAATCAGCAGGCGGTGGCGCCCGGTAGTAAGCGGGATCTTCGCAGCCTGAAAATGGCGCGGGAGGAGTTCGACTTCCTGGTGAAGGAAGAACCGAAAAATGCATCTCACTGGTTTGGCCTGGCGATGGCTATGGAGATGCTGGATTACCCCCGAGAGGAATATCTGGAAAAGCTGGAGCAGGCTTACAAGCGTGCCCCCCGTGAGCTGCATATTGCCCAGTGGCTGGCAGAAGAGCTCTACCAAAAGAAAGATGCGGAGTATTTTGCCCGAGTGGCGAAGCCGCTGATGTTCGAGCTCCCAGACGAGGAGCAGAACAAAGAAATAAAAATGAGGTTGGCAGAGCTGAAGGGCAAACCCAAGTCATCATAGCAACCATAAGAGCGCTCACTGAATAAAAAAGGCTTGTCACTCTGTGTAAGAGACATCCGACATTCGCCAACGTATATTTGCCCGGCAATTGACTTTGCCGGGCTTTTTTTTAGGGGATAATTTCCCAGCAAACTGGTACGATTTCTGTAACAGCGGCAATTCCATATTGTGAAGCATAGCGTGCGCGTTAAGGGTAATGCTTCTCATAGAATAAGAAAGGGTGCACTGTGAGCAGAAAACGGTTTTTCGTTATATTTCCGCTATTTGTCTTAATATTGCTGCTTGCCGCATGCGAAAGTAATAGAGATCCTGTTGTAGAAAACTCAAAGGTTTTAACGGAATCTCCCCAACAACCGATACCAACGCCGCAGAATAAACAGCCCGCAAAGCCACAGTTTGAAAATTATGTAGAGCAAGGAGATTTGCCAGCCCTGTTAGAGAGAGGTGTATTGCGCCTGTTGGCCCCAAGGGGCCCCCAGGAGAGCGCCTTACCACGAGAAGGACTACCTGCAACAGAGTGGCGAAAACTTGCGGAAAATTTTGCTCGTAGCCGCGGATTAAAGCCTCAGTGGGTTTACGTAGATAACTTTTCCGATTTAATTCCGGCGGTTATTGATGGACGTGGGGATGTAATCGCCACCAATTTTTCCCGCACCGAAGAACGCAAGTTATTACTGGGTTTTACCCGCCCATTACAATATGTTGATGAGTTGCTAATTACTCATAAAGAGTTCGAGGTGGAAGAGGCTGTGCCCTTACAAGTCGTGCTGCGGCGGGGCAGTGCATTTGCTGAAACCCTGGAGCAGCGAGCCGATACGGAAAATTACAGAATCACTTACCTCGATAAGCCGGTTGCAACCAGCGAGCTTATCGCGGCTGTAGCAGCGGGTGAATATCCCGCAACAATTATTGATAGTAATTTGGCCGATGTACTTCTAACTGATTACCCTCAACTCACAGCCACCACAGAACTCGATTCCCGCAGGCCTATCGCTTGGGCTGTACGCAAAAATGCTATCGCTTTGAGGCGTGAGTTGAATGAGTTCTTTACAGCAGAATTGGTATTGGCCAGTCAGAACCGAGAGCAGCCACTGAGAGATTGGCAGGCGATAAAGGAGAGCGGAACTTTAAGGGTGCTTACTCGCAATCACCCCGCTTCCTACTTTATCTGGCGCGGTGAGTTGATGGGGTTTGATTACGATCTGCTAAGGAAGTTTGCCCGTGACCATAAATTACGTCTGAGCATGGTTGTGCCCGATAAAGACCAGGATTTGGTCGAGGCATTGAATGATGGAATGGGAGACATGATTGCTGCATCCCTAACTGTTACCGAGGCTCGCCGCCAGCAGGGATTGGTATTTTCCAAGCCTTATATGACAGTTACGGAACAGGTAGTAGCCGCAAAATCAAATGTGCCTGATAAAGAGCTGCCCCTTCCAGAGAACCTGCTTTCTGGGCAAACAGTAGTGGTTAATCCCACCACGAGCTATCACGAGAGTCTGGTCAAAATAATGGAAAAGCAGCACGGGCAAGATATGGTGCCGCTACAGATCCATCGTCTAAAAAGCGCTACCAGTGAGTTTCTTATTGATGCAGTAGCCAGGGGTATTTTTCCCTATACCGTAGTTGACTCACACTTGGCCGCCATTGAAAGCACTTACCGGGATGACTTTACTGTAGTGGGGGAGTTGCCAGGGGAGCGAGATATCGCCTGGGCCGTTCGAACTGGCCAACCGGTATTACTGGAACAACTGAATAACTTTCTGAACAAGCACAATCGGGACCTGTTCTTTAACGTTACTTACAATAAATATTTCAAGGAGCAAAAGCGTATCCTACAACATCAAGGGCAGCGCCTGCGCAGCACTGATGAACTATCGCCCTTTGATCCCATAGTAAAGAAATATACTGAGGCTACCGATCGGGATTGGCGTATGGTGGTTGCGCAGATGTATCAGGAGAGTCAATTTAACCCCCAAGCTCGCTCCTTTGCCGGTGCTCAGGGCTTGATGCAGGTATTACCTCGGACTGCACGACAGATGGGAGTTAACAATTTGTATGATCCTGAAAACGGTATCCGCGCAGGTGTATCTTATCTGGGGTGGTTGGATAAACGTTTTCCTGAAAATATACCCCTAGAGCAGAAGATCTATTTTACCCTGGCTGCATATAATGCGGGTCACGGCCATGTCAGGGATGCCAGGACGTTAGCCCGACGACTGAAGTGGGACCCTAACCAGTGGTTTGGCCATGTTGAAGAGGCCATGTTGCTGTTGTCCCAGCCTGAATACTATCGCGATAGTCGTTTTGGTTACGTGCGCGGCAGGGAGCCAGTTAATTATGTGCGTGAGATACGGGATAGATATATTGGATATTTAGGAGTTGAGCGCCATCAGAACTATACAGATATTGATGGCGGCATTGCTCCCGATTAATTAATGCATCCCATCAGTGGGCCTCTGCAAGCCAGAGGCATTGTGGGTTTTTATTGATTGCCCTTTAGCTCCAGCGCAGCTGTATTGCGGAGGCGAGAGTTTCTTGCGGCCCAACTTTAGAGGCTCCACCAATCAAGTAGAGGCTTTCTCCTAGGGCTACTGCTCCGTGACCGTGCCGTGCCTGGGGCAACTGACCCTGATTGTTCCAATCATCTGTGACTGGATCGTAAATCCAAATATTGTTAAATGCTGTACCAGTCTTCCAGTTGCCATTGGGGCCAAATGCCTCACCGCCGGTAACTATTAATTTATTATTTAATGGGGTTGCTGTGAGCCCGGCAACAGCTTGGGGAAGGGGGCGGATCTTTTCCCATTTATCCAGGCTGGGGTCATAAACTTCGGCATAAGTTAGATTCCCGGCCTTGCGACCATTGTCGCTAACCTGGCGGCCACCAACAACATAAATTCTGTTATTTAAAGTTACCCCACCTGCGGAGTTTCGCTTGATACTGGCTGGTGCTGCTTGCTCCCAATGATCTCCTCTTGTAAGCACATAATGAGAATTGGTATCTCTATTTTTAGACTGTTCGTTGGGGGCCTTACCGCCAATGACATGGATGTTCTCCCCAATATTGGTGTAAATAGATTCAGCCAAGGGCCGGGGGAGAGGGCTGGTTTCTATCCAATGCTTATATTCGCTGGAAAGTTTATAAACGGTATTTCGGGCTTGCCAAGCGCTATCCGAATCGCCAAAAAATCCACCTATGCCATATAGACTGTTGGAGTTACTGGCCATGCCGAGGTGATGTCTTGACTCAGGTAAATTGGGCCCTGGCCTCCAGTTTTGTTCCCGCGGAGAAAAGATATGTGTTTGTTTAGTTGGAGAGAGACCGAAGAAAACTGCTGTATCCGATGGGATAAATCCCCCTGCTACATAGATCTCGCCAGAAAAGACTGCGGGGTAAATCTCCTGTAAAGGCATTTCCAGGCTGGGAAGACTTGATATAGATAGACTGGAAATAGCCTCTTTAGCGGTTAGATTGACTCCACCAAAAGTAAGGGAAGCTAAGCTGGAATATTTAATAAAGGATCTTCTGGATAGCGTCATAGTAACAAACACTCTCACACTGACTGATAAAGAATACCTATTGATTATAATTTTTTACCTAAAAATAGGCTAAAAGGGTCATTTTTATAGTGACTGAAAGGGTCGCAATCGTCAAATCCATAATGGCGATAGAGAGCGATTGCGGGAGCAAAAGCTTCAGTGCGGCCTGTCTCCAGCTTTATCTCTTTATATTTACGCTGCTTTGCCTCCTCCAATATTCTTTCTATCAAGGCGCGGGCAACGCCTTTGCGCAGAAACAGAGGATGAGTTTTCATGGATTTTATTTCACCCAAGTTAGGGTCGATCTCTTTTAGAGCAGCACATCCGGCCAAAACTCCATCAATTCTTGCCCCCCAAAAGGTAATCATGGGGTCATTTAACTCATCAGGATTTAGTGCGTGAACGCTTCCAGGTGGGGAATGTCGGTACATTTCCCGTAGATGAGTTTCGAGAAGATTGTTAATGGAACCGTCGGACAGATCGTCTAATTGTACTGATATATACATCTTTATTTGATTGTCTTTCTTTTTAAAATAATGGCTTAAGCAGGAACGCCCGTTAATTTTTTAGGCTTTGAAATGTCACTGTAACAAGATTTTTAGAGAAGGATAAGTATAAGTTGGCTGGTGCAATAGATATGCTTTATTAGGGGGCATTGAGATAAAATATATAATTTTTGCACCGTTTTATTACGCGTAATACCCTGCCAAAAGCCTGGCAAGGGGAACTAAGGGCTGGATATTGCACTTAGTTCAACATTAATAGCTAGTTTAAAGAAGATTTAGAGTAATCGCTTCCCGATATTGATACAGCGTTCACCGGAGTAGCGATGATTTTTTAATGCTTTTACCAATGTGGGCTTAAGTTGTGGTTTTTCTTTCACTAGCTCGGCGACCTTATAGTTCTGTATAATGTTCGAATGAATATTATTGATGCATGAAGATTACTCGCTTCCGCTCAGGAGGAGAAACGTCGAACTGCGGTAAAGCTTTGGAAGAAATCGGAGCCTACAGTAGAAATTGCAAGAACACTGGATGTTTCCAGCCGTGCTGTGCAAAATTGGATTAAGGCTTACAAATTTGACGGATTCGAGGCATTAGCCGCTTAAAAGCGCGGCTATTTGAAAGTGGTGAATCGCAGCCTAACGGCAGAGCAAGAAAAGCAGCTTCAAAAAAATCGTAGCTGAACAGCTCAAACTTAACTATGCTCTGTGGACTTGTAAGACTTTCATGGAGCTAATCGAACGTGAGTTTGGCATAAAAATGTCAATTCGAACGGTCGGTGATTATCTGAAGCGCTGGGATTTTACACCTCAGAAGCCCGCCATACGCGCCTATGAGCAAAACCCCAAAGTAGTTAAAAAATGGATGGAAGAAGACTATCCATATATTAAACAACGTGCCAAAAAGGAAGGTGCAGAAATTTACTGGGGTGATGAAACGGACATTCGCAGTGATTGTCAGCATGAACGCGGCTATGCGCCAAAAGGAAAACCACCCATTGTGAAGTTAACCGCAAAGCGAGCTTCACTCAACATGATCTTAGCGATTACAAATCAAGGGACAGTGCGCTTTCAAATTTACGAAGGAAGCATGAATGCCGACAGATTAATTGGCTTTCTTAAGCGATTAATTAAAACCGCAGGCAGAAAGGTTTACCTCATTCTAGATAACCTTAGGGTACATCATGCCCGAGTGATTAAAGCTTGGCTGTCAGAGCATGAGGATGAGATAGAAAAATTTTATTTGTCATCGTATTCACCTGAATTGAACCCAGATGAGTATTTGAACTTCGATCTTAAAGGGGGTGTATATAGTGGGATTCCAATACAATTCAAAAAAAGTTAGAAAAAACTACTTTCTCACATGAGAACGCTACAGAAGAAGCCTGCGCGCGTAGTTTCCTACTCTAAGCATAAGGAAATTTAATATGCAGCATAGATGAACTATTGGGCCTCCGGGTTAATAGTAAAGAAGTGATACAGAATTCTGAACACTACCGCCAGAGGCTATGTATTAATTAATGCATTCGTTAAAAAGTGGAGAATTAGAGTTTGAGCAGAGCGATCACTCACTATGCCCAAACTTTAATTAATCCAAGCAGGCTGGATCTGAAGTAACAAAAATATTTCCCGCCCATACGTTACTACTACTGCAGTCTAGATCCAGAGGTGAAAATAAATCAAAAATACCATTATCAATTGCTGTATTCGACACAATTACATTTTGAGTAGCATTTAAGTCGAGCAGATAGATGCCATAAGATGTATTGTCACTAGCTTCATTGCCAGTAATAGTATTATTGTCAGCATCGTATATTTCTATACCCACGTTATTATTGTTTATAGAATTATTGACGACTGTAGTAAATTCACTCCTAAGCTCAATCCCTGCTTCGTCATTAGAATCTATTGTATTTAAAACAACGACATTAAATGATCCATCAAGATCAATCCCATCTTCAGTATTTAGTATTTCATTACCAGAAATAAAGTTACCATCTCCATCAAGTTCGATACCTTCATCATCAACCGTATCAATAATATTATTAGTGATTATGTTGGAATTTGAACTGGATCCAATATCTATTCCATCATCATCGGTATTGAAAGAGGAGGTATCGGTTACTGTATTGAAGCTACTATTGATAACAATGGCATCATCATCTGAGTCAATTATATTGATTGTAGATACTCTATGGCTTCCAGTACCCTCTATCTGTATGGAGTCAAAACACTCCTGAATATCACCATTGCTGAGCCTGGCTGCAGTACCCGTTAAAAGTATCCCATCACCTGTCGCGTTTACACACATTAAAGTGTAACCACCCATATCAAGGCGGCCCGAAGGTCCCTCAATAGTAAGAGATGGGTTAAAAATAGTTGAATCACAGGATAGGTCTTCTGTGAGAGTTTCCGAGGTTGTGATAACGTCGCCACAGCTAACGGCACTGGCAACTATGGGGACGGCTAATGTGCCAATTAAAATCGTCACTGAGGTAAGATGCATTGCTGTACTTTTCATAAGTTTTCACTCACGTTCTTGTAGTGATATGGATAGCTGTAAACATTAATCAAAGCTCAAATAAAAAAATAACAGAAAAAATCTAGAACTAATTACTACAAATCCATGTAGATAAAATTTCACTCAGGGGTCAATATGTAAAGATTCTGGCAGGTCTGAATCTTCTTTAAAAGTATCGATTTTAAATAAATTGGCTCCATTTATTTCGATAACTTATTAAGTTTGTTATGAAAATCCCTGATATTATATAGCAGCCAAATGGTCCATCCGGAAGGTAATGTTATTTAAAGAAATTGTTCATCCTCACTAACGACCTGATCCTACCCACCAACGACGGACACACTCTTATGCGATAAACTATGCAGCAGAGGTGCTCTAGACAAGATCAAATAAACCAACCAAAAACGCTCGTAAACAATACTCAGAGGAGTATAGAAAAGATGCCCTGGCACTGGAAACTGGCCTAAATTGTGTTGAGGCCGGCCTGGTAAAGCCACTGTTGCTGCCAGGAATTAAGATCTTTATCCGCAGCTTTGCCCAGGTGGTTGATAAAGTCATTGAGGGTTGAATTGTTATAAGACAAAGCCTTTAAGTAATTACTGACGCCTTTGCGAAATTCTTCTTTGCCCAAATAGTAGGGCAATTGCTTGAGTACTGAGCCGCCTTTGCCATAAGTAATTCCATCAAAATTGGCAAAGGCTTCGTCAGTATTGTTGACTGGTAGTTGAATAGCGTGGGTAGTGGGGCGTTGATCAGTGTGGTAAGCCCATTGCTTGGCGCCTAAATAATAGTTCTCCCAAGCGGTAGTGAATTCGCTATTTTCGGCTAGAGCCAGATTGGCCATATAAGTGGCAAAACTCTCATTGAGCCAAAGGTCATCCCACCAATTCATGGTGACCAAATTACCAAACCATTGATGGGCCAGCTCATGGGCAATAACATTGGCGAGGCGCATCCGCTGGGCCTGGGTCTTTTTTCCTCGGGATATGTAAGAATCGTTAAATGTTACAGCCCCAACATTTTCCATAGCGCCGGCGTTAAAATCAGGTACTAGTATTTGATCATATTTTTTAAATGGATAATCAATTTCAAAGTAGGGCTGAAAGAACTCAAAGGATTGTTTGGTGAAGGTAAACCAGTCTTCTGTTTTTACGTAATTTGCCAGGCTCTGTCTTGCCATTAAGCGAAGGGGAATATCTCCTGCCTTGTCTTCCCAGATGTGGTAAGGACCTGCATGTAAAGAGAATATGTAAGATGAGAATTTCTTGGTTTGAGGAAAAAACCAGTGGTTTGATTTTCTTTTCTCTTCTCCTCTCTCCTCTCTTTCCGCGCTAACTACTACCCAGTCTTTTGGAGCCTTTACATCCAGGGTGTAGCGTGCTTTCAAATTGGGTTGGTCAAAATGTGGGAATAGGCGATTGGCATCATAAGGTTCAAAGTCCGTATATAAATAGACCTTTTCATCTTTGGGGTCTTTAAAGTGATGTAATCCTGAGCCATTGTTAGAGTACGGGTGTTGATAATTCACCGTAATCGTGTGGGATTTTTCCGGTAGGTTTTGATAATCAATAGAAATAAAGTAGTTGTTGTACTCAAATGGAACAGATCTTCCATCGACCTGGATTGAATCAACCGCACCACCGGAAAAATCGATAGTGAGCGGCTGTTCAAGTATTTTTCTAAAATTGATATCTGCGTGCATAATTCCGGAGAAGTTCTTAGCTTGACTATCCAGATTGATGCTCAGCCGATAGTCCACTTCAGCAATTTGCTGACGACGAATGTCAGCATAAGATTCTGAAAGTCCTGGGGCTGTGGTTCTAATAGGAGATGAAATTTTCTTTGCTGGTGAGCTTATTTCTTGCTTAGTAGTTCTTTGCTCACAGGAACTTAATAAAATACCACATAGAATCGCTATAACCACTTTGTACTTTAGTAATACATTTGTAAGGCGAATATATTAGTTCATGGTGCTATTTTTAATATAGAGTTATTGAATTACTATTTGCGATTTACTTTGTATCATTAAAGATAGCTAGGTGGCGATATAAATTTCCGTATCAGGAGGGGGAATCTTTTATACAGAGTGAGAAGGAATAGGTTCTGGCTACTGGCCGTTTGCGACCTCAGTAATTGATTCTGCTAATGCGTTGATAACTCCGTCAATCTCCTCTGCCTGTGCTATAAATGGGACGCCGATTTGCAGTGTGTCGCCGCCGTAGCGAATATAAAAGCCTTTTTCCCACATCTTCATAGCAATTAAGTAAGGCCTGAGTAATGGCTCATCCGGAGCTGATTCGATTGTCAGGCCTGCGGCGAGTCCACAATTACGAATATCTTCTATTAACGGTAATCCATTGAGTTGATGGATATGGTCTTCCAGGATATGGGCAAGCTCCGCAGATCGCTCAAATAAATTTTCTTTCTTTAAAATATCCAGTGTCGCCAATGCCGCTGCGCAGGCTAGTGGGTGCCCAGAGTAGGTATAGCCGTGGGGAAGCTCCAGTTGGTATTGAGGTCCTCCATTTTCCATGAATATCTCGTAGATATCTTGACGCACAGCCACAGCGCCCATGGGAACAGCGCCATTTGTAAGCTGTTTGGCTGTATTGAGCATATCCGGGGTCACTCCAAAAAACTCTGCTCCGGTGGCTTTCCCCATGCGTCCGAAAGCGGTAATGACTTCATCAAATATCAGCAATATGTCGTATTGAGTACATATTTCCCTAAGGCGATGGAGATAGCCTTTTGGTGGGGGCAATACCCCTGCAGACCCCGCTACGGGCTCGACAATAACAGCGGCAATGTTTTCAGAACCGTGCAGTTTGATAAGTTCCAGCAACTCGTCTGCCAGGAAACTTCCCTGTTCAGGCTGTCCTTTAGCAAAGCGGTTGTGGGGTAAAAGGGTGTGGCGAAGGTGGTCAGAATCTAAAGATGAGCCAAAGATTGCTCGATTAGCACTAATACCGCCCACACTAAGACCGCCAAAATTAACTCCGTGATAGCCTTTCACGCGTCCGATGAATTTTGTTTTCCCTGGAGCGCCCATCTTCTGCCAGTAGGCTCTAGCTATTTTTAGAGAGGTTTCTGCGGATTCAGAGCCGGAGTTTGTAAAGAAAATACGATTGAGCCCCATGGGCATCATCTGGCTGACACGCTCCGCTAGTTGGAAGGCTCCCGGGTGGCCATATTGGAAAGCGGGGGCGTAATCCAGAAGGGCTGCTTGCCGGGTAATGGAGTCAATTATCTCCGGGCGGTTGTGTCCGGCACCACAGGTCCACAAGCCAGAGAGACCATCGAATATGGGGCGGCCATCAGCACTTAGGTAATAGCAGCCGCTGGCTGAGGTAATAATACGGGGATCTCTTTTGAATTGGCGATTCCCGGTAAAAGGCATCCAGTAAGCATCGAGCTGCGATTTACTAAGTCCCGCTGATTTGTCGTTCATTTTTATTTTCCGACATTTGGCCTTATCGCATTAATTTTGGACCAACTTTTCTACTTTATAAATTGATTCTCACTAACTTTAGTTTCATAAGTGGGATTTATTAATAGAGTATTGAAGTATTGCCTATGGCAGGAGTTGAGTGCCGGGGGAGGGTTTGCCGGAATGGCCTGAGGGAGAGAGGGAGATGAGAGGAAAAGAGAACCGGGGGCATTAGCCCCCGGTAATATTGCTGATTAAACAGCAGTGGCGATTCTGTCCACATAGGGGGCGAGTTCTGGTTTGTTCTCCAGAATCTCCTGCCGGGACAGACCGTCGATCTCGTGGGGGAATACCAACCACTCTTCGGTCTTGTGGATAAAGTAATCCGGCTCGCGCTTGGCCTTGTTGTTCTTCGGCTTGTAGTAAGGGGTCGCGATACGAATCTCCGGCGTGTTCTTCTTACAGGCAGCGCGCAGGTCTTCGATAGTTTGCTCAATACTCAGGCCAGAGTCGTGCACATCGTCCACGATCAACAGGGAGTCGTGGGACTCCAGGCGCTTGATCAGGTAGTTCAGGCCATGCACGCGCACTTTCTTATCGCGCTCACCGATACCGAGATAGGAGGAAGTGCGGATAGCGATATGGTCTGCATCCACTCCCATCACGTGCAGCAGCTCTTGTACAGCGATGCCCACAGGAGCGCCACCGCGCCAAACACCGACAATATAGTTTGGGCGAAAGCCGTCCTTATAGATTTGCTCGGCGAGAGCATAAGAGTCTATCAGGAGCTGCTGTGCGCTAATAAAGTGCTTTTTCATCAATGTACCCCTCAGAAAAAGGCAAACTTGGCAACAAAGAGTGCCGCTAACACGTAGACACTGATGCTGACGTCTTTGCTACGTCCGCTCAGCGTTTTAATAACTGCGTAGGAAATAAAGCCCAGGGCGATTCCGTGCGCGATCGAGAACGACAAAGGCATCATCACTGCGGCGATTACTGCCGGTGCGGCCTCGGTAATGTCATCCCAATCAATAGATGACATACCGGAAGTCATCAGGACGCCAACATACAGCAGAGCACCTGCGGTTGCATAGGCCGGAATCATACCGATTAGGGGCGAGAAGAAGGTCGCCAACAGGAATAGCCCGGCGCAAACCACAGCGGTCAGGCCTGTGCGACCACCGGCGGTTATACCTGCAGTACTCTCTACATAACAGGTAGTAGTGGAGGAGCCCAGCACAGAACCAACGACAGATGCGGAGCTGTCGGCCATCAGGGCCTTGCCCATTCCAGGCAACTTGCCATCTTTATCCAGCAGTTTGGCGCGATCAGAAACGCTTAACAGGGTGCCTGCGGTGTCGAACAGGTCAACAAACAGGAAGGCAAAGATCACGCTGATCATGCCTACTTCGAAGGCGCCAGCGATATCCAGCTCCAGGTAAGTCGGTGCCAGGCTGGGAGGTGCGGATACCAGACCGGTGAACTCTACCTTACCAATTGCCAGGGCGATGACGGTTACCGCAAGGATACCGATCATCACTGAGCCCAGCATACGGCGGTAGGACAGCGCCACAATAATAAAGAAGCCCAGTGCTGCCAGGATCGCCTCAATTGACTTGAGGTCGCCCAGGGTTACCAGAGTAGCGGGGCTGGCCACAACGATACCGGCACTCTTCAGGGCAATGATCGCCAGGAACAGGCCGATACCCGCTGCCAGGGATTGTCGCAGGGAGAGGGGGATACTATCGATAATCCACTCTCGCAGCTTGAAGATACTGAGCAGCAGGAAGATTACCCCTGATATAAACACCGCACCCAGGGCTACTTGCCAGCTGTAGCCCATTTCACCGACGACAACGTAGGCGAAGAAGGCATTGAGGCCCATACCTGGCGCCAATGCGATGGGGTAGTTGGCGTAGAGCCCCATAATCAGGCAGCCAATAGCGGCTGCAAGACAGGTCGCCATAAACACAGCGCCCTTATCCATACCTGCTGCAGCCAGGATATTGGGGTTCACAAAAATGATGTAGGCCATCGTCAGGAATGTGGTAACGCCGGCAATCACTTCCCGGCGAACATTCGTCTGGCGCTCTGAGAGCTTGAACAACTTCTCCAGGAATGAGGCATTGCCTCCCACCTGCGGGATGTCGGACCCTGGGGTCGCCGATGTTTGGATATCAGTGGGTTTCATATCAGAAGTGGTACTTTACTAGCAGGTTAACGTTGCGTTCGTCGAAATCGACACCGACAATTCCGAACTTGTCGTTCCAGTGTACGTACTCAATACCCGCGTACAGGGTCTTGGGTTCACCCCAAGAGGCGCCGGCATCCCATTTCAGCTGGGAGGTAAAGTTTGTGCTTGGATTGGCATCTTCAGAAGCGCTGGTCCAATCGATAAACCCGTCGTAGACAAAGCTGGCATCACCCAGGGTAAAAGGCATGGCCCAAACCAGGGTCAGCTGCTCGTTGCTGGCCTTGTCATCGTTATCGCGATGGTAAACATTCGCCTGTACAAAGGAGAAGCCGGGTACCGCGAGATCAAAGCCCACACCTGTCAGGAAATTGGTGAAGTGGGGGCCTGTGGCCGTCAGGTGATCCGGGTCATCCATATTGCCTATCTCCACAGTTGTGGCGACAAGCACATCGGTAACCGGTCCGAAAGCCAGCTCACTGCCGCTGAGCTTGCCTAAGCTCAGGCGGGGAGAGATCTCACTATACAGCTCATTGGAGCCATCTTCCGAGTCCAGGTAGTCGGCAAAAATAAAGAGGTCACCCCAGCTGTGGCCACTGGCGTGCTCGAAAGTTACTACGGATCTTTCAGAGTCATCCGTGTTGAGGCTGTAGTTAACCTCGTAATCGCGGCCGTAAAGAAGGCTCAGGCTGTTGTCACTCCAGGTCATCTCAGCTTGGGCAGCTACGCACAACAGGCTAGAGGCCAGCAGTAGCAGGGGCTTGGTTGGTTTCATTCTATTACCTCTGTTACAGCGACAGGCGAATTTCGCACTGGCGGCCGATGAGAAAATCGGCAGTTGGTTAAAAAATAGTCGCGGAATGTACCAGAACTTAACCCCTGTTTTCCAGTGTTTTTTCTCGGCATTTACGCTTTTTTCCGAGCTTTTTAAGTAACTCTGCACCAAAAAATCACGCTTGGGGAAAACGAGATACTCATTTATTGGTTAGCGATGGGTCGGTGTAGCAAAAAAGTATTGTTTAATTGGTTTGATAGTAGGGAATCGCTACATTGCAGGGGCAAATTAGGTAAATAGTCCAGAAAGTCGGCATCTGCTCCCCAGTGGTGCTTGCACAGGCAACATGAATACTTTTGGTGCTTTTAGGGTTCGCGATAATAGATGTTGTTTAACTTTGATGACACAGGAAGTCATCCGCTTGGTAGCAGAATAAGGATGGTTTAAATGTATCTTCTGAGCGCTTTCCTTATATAGGCAGGCATCGGCCTGAGGTCGATGGTGATGGTTGGAAAAAGTAAATCGACTTTTAACCTGTATAAAAATTATTTGGCTGTTTGGTTTTTTTGCTAGTTCGTAGGAAATTGGCCCATGAAGGAGTCTGGATGGGATTGCAGTAGCGGGGGGCGACTTTAGGGGGGGCGCAGGTGATGCCTACCGAGCCCCGTATTATCTGGTGGTGATTGGTTACACTTTGCAGCTTTTGAGACCTGGGGCGAGTATTGTTATCGCCCCAGTATGTCTTTTCCGGTTCGAGTTTGGAATCAGGCTACCTGTTGTTCTGTACTTGACTGGTGCGCCAGGTATTCCTCGTAAGTGCCTTGAAAATCAATCAGTGCTTGATCTTTGATTTCAATAACTCGGGTTGCCAGGGATGAGACAAACTGACGATCGTGACTCACAAAAATAAGTGTGCCCTCATATTTCTCCAGTGCCTTGTTTAGGGCTTCGATGGCTTCCATGTCCAAGTGGTTGGTTGGCTCATCCATGATGAGCACATTGGTGTCCATCATCATTAGCTTGCCAAACAGCAGGCGATTTTTCTCGCCGCCAGAGCAGACCTTTGCCTTTTTATTGGCATCATCTGCGGTAAATAATAGTCGGCCCAGAATACCCCGCACGGCCAGATCATCGTGCTTGGGGGTGCGCCATTGGGACATCCACTCAAATATTGTCAGGTCACCATCAAAATCTGCACTACTGTCTTGCGGACAGTAGCCGATAGCGGCATTTTCTGACCACTTGACGACTCCGCTGTTTGCTTGGATCTCATTGACAAGACAGCGCAGGAAGGTTGTTTTACCAACGCCGTTCTCACCGATAATTGCCAGGCGCGCACCGGCTTCCAGCAGCATTTCGCCACCTTGAAATAGCGTTTCACTGTCAAAACCATGGGTAAGCCCCTCAAGAGTCAGCGCCTGACGGTGCAATTTTTTACACTGGTTAAACGTAATATAAGGGCTGACCCGACTGGAGGGTTTGATTTCGTCCAGCTTGATTTTTTCCATCTTCTTCGCGCGGGAGCTGGCTTGCTTGGCTTTGGATGCATTGGCAGAAAAGCGGTTCACAAAGCTCTGTAGCTCGTCCAGTTCGGCACTTTTCTTGGCATTCTCTGCGTGAAGTTGTTCTTGTATTAGCGTGGAGGCCGCAACAAAGTCCTCATAATTGCCGGGGAAAACCCGTAATTCACCATAATCTATGTCGGCCATATGGGTGCAGACAGAGTTAAGGAAGTGGCGATCGTGGGAAATGATGACCATTGTGCTTTTGCGTTGATTCAGTACATCTGCCAACCACTTGATGGTGTGGATGTCCAGGTTATTGGTCGGCTCATCCAACAATAAAATATCCGGGTCGGCAAATAGCGCTTGGGCGAGTAATACACGCAATTTCCAGCCGGGAGCTACCTGTTTCATCAGGCCAAAATGCAGGGATTCGTCGATGCCAGCTTCAAGCAGGATTTCTCCCGCACGGCTCTCTGCACTATATCCATCCAGCTCAGCAAATTGGACTTCAAGCTCGGCTACGCGCATGCCGTCTTCTTCGCTCATTTCCGGTAGCGAGTATATGCGGTCACGTTCCTGTTTAATTTCCCACAGGCGGACATCTCCCATGATGACCGCATCGACGACGGTGTACTCTTCAAATGCAAACTGGTCTTGGCTCAAAGTACCCAAGGTGCATCCAGGCTCAATGGATACGTTGCCGGCCGAGGGCGCCAAGGCACCACTCAGGATCTTCATAAAGGTTGACTTTCCACATCCATTGGCCCCGATAAGGCCATATCGGTTGCCATTGCCGAACTTTACAGAAATGTTTTCAAACAGTGGTTGGGCACCAAACTGCATGGTGATATTCGCGGTGGAGATCAAGAGCGTATTCCTGAGGATTACAAATGGGCTCTGGTAAGCCAGTTTCGCCAAAATAGGAGGCGTGATGTGGGGGCCGCACTATAAGGATTTGGCGCTGAAGTGTCGAGGAGTACGTTCAATAACTAAGAAGTTTCTCCGCGGGTTCGATATTAGAGATTGAAATATATATGTTAAAGTGTACTCCTAGGCTAGGAGGATATTCCATTTCGGGGTGGGGTGCGATGATATGCATCTGTATACTCCCTGAGTTCGGGCTCTTTAGCTAAAGCTATGGGCCCTAATATTAGGAATATTCCCGGTATAAGTTGCCAGCGCGTAAAGCGGCCACTTTTATTTAAATAATTAACGGGATCACTTGATCTTATTTGTATCCTTTGGGTGGCTCCGACGGCAAAGTAAATGTTAATGCTGTTAGGGGGGAGGGTTGAAGGGCTAATGACTAGCAGATGTCAGTCAATCAATTTTTGATCTCTATGAGGAGCTAGCAAAGGCTGGAGGCTATATGAAATCGAATTGTTTGCACCTTGCGATTCCGGCAGGGGACCTGGAAACCGCCAAGAAATTCTATTGCGATGTCTTAGGCTGCAAGACCGGCAACAGTGAAGAAGGTCGCTGGGTAGATATCGACTTTTGGGGTAACGAACTCACCCTGCACCAGAGTGAGGAGAAGCTCCCCAATGTTCGCCACAAGGTGGATATGGGAGAAGTGGCTGTTCCTCATTTTGGCATTCACCTGCCGGAAGATGAGTTTCAGGCACTAAAAGGCCGTATCGAAGCTGCCGGGCTGGAATACCTGGACAAGCCTTACCGTCGCTTTGTCGGCAATGAATACGAACAGGAAACCTTTTTTATCGAAGATCCAAATGGCAACGTTCTGGAAATGAAAACGATGGTTAATCCTGAACTGATGTTCAAGTAATCGTCTGGGCCCTGCAGATAGTTGAATCTGTAGGGCTGGGTTTCTCCGGCTATTCCTAGCCCTCCCTTATCCTTGCTAAGAATGCGATGCCTTAATCTGGGGTTGAGTTCTGATTGCCTGAATAATACCTCCTATTACTATCAGTAAGCTGCCGGCATAAGTATTCCAGGTTGGGAGTGTGTTATAGACCAACCAATCCAATATGCCGGAGAAAATCAGGCTTGTATATAAATAGGGAGATAAGCTGGCAGGTCTGTTTACCCGACGATAGGCTTTAGTGCGTAAGGATTGATTGCTGATTGTCGACAGGCTAAAAGCAATAATCACAATCACAAAACTTACCGAGTCCGATAGAGATACCGCGACTTTTGTAAGCTCCCCAAGATTTCCTTCAATCAATAAAATAGCAAGCATATAGAGGCTGGATAGGCCGAACATCTTGGTGGTTGAAGATATCGTATTTTGCTTCTTTGAAGAGTGGTGCATTACAAACTGTGAACAAGCTCCAAAGAAGCCCGATAGCAGGCCCACTATCATATAGCTATCAAAGCCAGCAGTTGGCTTCAATATAAAAGCAACGCCGATAAAGCTGATTAAACAGGCCGCTAGTGTCTTCTTTTTTATCGGATCCTTTTTGGCAAACCGGGTAATAAAAGGGAGAAATAAACCTGACGTTGAAAATAGAAGGGCGGCGACAAGTAGAGAGCCTTTGGACAAATAATAAAACAGGCAATACTGAGCGAGACAAGTGAATAACGCCCTTGCACCATCAATCCTATCTATTCGATGAGTCACAGGGTTTTCATCGAAAACAACGAGGCAAATCCAGGTTAGGAGTAAAAATGGGGCAAAGAAACGAATAAAGACCACCAGGGATAAGGAGCTAAAAGTAGTTAGTTCTTTACCAAATAGTCCGGTTAGCGACATACAGCTGGCCGCCAGAATTGCGGTAATGACACTTAGGGCAAATTCTCTATTGGAAATGCGGGTATTCATGATTTACTAGCGCCCTCACTAGCAATAATCTCATCGACAGTTTTTACACTGGCTATCTTTGTGAGGAAGTCCAGGCTATTCTGTTTATTGTTTTCCGTGGCAGATTCACAGGCATCTGAGGCAATGAATACTGAAAAGTCTCTATCGTGAGCTTCCCTGGCTGTCAGTTCGACTGTATTTTGTGTTGATACCCCACAGAGAACAATCCTTTCTATATTGTGGCTAGTAATAAGTACTGGGAGTTCGGTCCCATAGAAGCCACTGACACGCCTCTTATAAATAGATATATCGCTATCAGTAATATTGAGTTCATCAACAAAAGCAGTGCCCCAGCTTTTCTGACGGAGGGCGCCTATATCTTTGATATAGCTGAAGAGAGGAGAGTTAGAGGAAGCTTCCCTGTAGTCGGTGGAAAAAGCGACCCTGATATGGCAAATAAGATGACGTCGTGCTCTTCCCCACGTAAGGAGTTTATTGGTGTTCTCAATAACTCTATTCTTATAGACTCTTGGGGCCGCCGCTGATATTTTTCCCTTTGGATGACAAATATCGTTGATAAAATCGAGGGTAATGATTGCAGTCTTCATGACCAGAGTCTATTGAGGCGAGTATTGGCTTAGTTTAGTAATGATTAAGGAAGCCTTCGATAAAGGATTTTATGATCTATATAGAGATTACGATTTCTTTGTCATAAATTGCTTTGCCCTTTTTTTTATTGCTGTCACTTCACTCTTCTCAAGCTTATCCAAAAGGCTGAACATCATTGTCATTCTATGATTGCCCTCTAGTATTTTTCTTTTTTCAATTAAGAAATTCCAGTAGAGGCTGTTAAATGGGCAGGCCTTTTCTCCAGTTCGTTGTTTGACGTCATAAATACAGTCGCTGCAATAGTTACTCATTTTGTTGATATAGGAGCCACTACTAATATAGGGCTTTGTTGCAACCAGCCCACCATCGGCGAACTGGCTCATTCCCCGGGTGTTAGGCATCTCAACCCACTGAATAGCATCTATGTAAATACCGAGATACCAACTTTCCACCTGGTCAGGGTCAGTTTGTGTTAATAGCGCAAAATTACCGGTAATCATAAGCCTTTGGATATGGTGAGCATAGGCATTTTCCAAGCTATTTCTGATGGTGTTGTGAAGGCAGTTCATGGATGTTTTGGCATCCCAGAAAAAATCTGGTAAATTATTTTTATTCTTCAACTTATTCTGATGCTCATAACTGGGCATAGACATCCAGTAGACACCGCGCATATATTCTCGCCAGCCCAATATTTGGCGTACAAAACCTTCAATCTGGTTAAGTCCTATTGAAATTTTTCCATCTTCCCAAGATTTTATCGCTGTATCGATAGCCTCTTTTGGAGATATGAGTTTACTATTTAGGGAGAAGCTAATTCGGCTGTGATAAAGAAAGGCTTCATCTGGATCCATTGCGTCCTGAAAATCGCCAAAATGAGCAAGTAGATGTTTACAAAAATGACGAAGTAGTTTTATAGATTCCTCCCTGCTGGTTGGCCATATAAAATCCTCTGGATCAATCTCTCCAATACTCTTAACTCCAGACTTTTTTATACGGGATAAAGTTGAAGTGACATTACTTGTTATTTTTCCCTGCTTGGGTTTGCCCAGCTTTCCATTCCATTTTTTTCTATTGCTTTGGTCGAAATTCCACTTTCCCCCTTCAGGTTTTCCATTGTTCATCAGAATGTCATGCTTCTTCCGCATATAATGGTAGAAGCTTTCCATAAGTAGAGATTTTTTCCCCTGGAAGAAGTTTGCCAGCTCTTTTCGGGTGGTTAAAAAATGCTCAGTGTCGTAGGCTTGAAATTCTATTGATAATCTCTTTTCTAGTTGTAGCAGCTGCTGATCTAGTCGGTACTCATCGGGAAGTTGGTACTCAAATTTTTCAATTTTGTGCTTTCTAATAATATCTTCGATATTTTTTGTAAGGTTTTGTTTGTTGTTTTTATCGTCTATTCGATAGTAGATGACATTGCAGCCCCTATTTTTAAGCCACTCTGAGAAAATCTGCATAGCTTCAAAAAAGGCAACGATTTTTTGGATGTGGTGAACAACGTAATCGGTCTCTTGGCGCATTTCAGCCATAAAGTAGATCTTATCCTCCTGGTTACCTCTAAACCAGGAGTGTTTTTGGTTCAATTGATCTCCTAATAGCACGCGCAGCGTTTTCACATCTCACTTCCTTTATTTAGATCTTAATATGCCTATAGATAGACCCTTCTATTCACTCCCACATTTTCTATAAAAGTAGAGTCATGGGAGATCAATAAAAATGTTCCAGGGTATTCTACCAGCGCAGTTTCTAGCGCTATACGCGACTCCAGATCCAAGTGATTGTCCGGTTCGTCCAGTAGTAGCAGGTCTGGTGCCTCAGTGCCACGAGTAGCGGCAAGTAAAGCAACCTTTAGTCGCTCCCCTCCACTTAACGTATTGGTAGAGCGAAGTGCAGAATCACCTCGAATATTCATTGTGGCTAGGGCAGTGCGCCAGAAGTTGGTATCTTTATCAGGGTGCAGGCGGGATAAAGTTTCCAAGGCAGATAGATTTCCATTTAGTTGACTCAGGTTCTGATCCAGATAAAAACAGCTGCCAAAAGTTTTACACAAACCGCTGCGAGGTTTAACTCGACCAGCAATGATCTTTAGTAGCGTTGTCTTTCCGCTACCATTGGCGCCACAAATATGCCAGCGATCGCCACTGTGCATGGTAAGTGATATGGGATCACTCTGAATACCGTAGGGCAGTTTGAGATCCTCAACATGCAGACGAATACCACCCGTTAGCCCTGTTTTGCTAAGTTGCATATTTGGGAGCTTATGACTCTTATAGTCCTTTTGGCAACTTTCTAAATCTAGCTTTAACTTATGGTGCTGACGATCCAGGTTTCTAGTCAGCTTGCCTAAACTTTGCCCTGCACGATCTTTTTTCGCATCTAGTAGCGATTTACATTGGGAACCTTTTAATTTCTTACCCTGGTTTTTTCTGGTTGTAGTTTTTTCAGCAGAACTTTTCTTAAGTTTGTTTAGGCTTTCTATATTCTTTTTGGTGCTTTCAATTTTCTTTTCTACAGACTGTCTCTGTATCTCTTTTTCTTTCTTGTAGTGTGAATAGTTACCACCATATGTGCGTAGTTTTCCTGAATCTAGTTCCACTATCGTGTCAGCTTGTTGGAGTAAGCTTCGGTCATGACTGACCATTAGGATTCCGGCAGAATGGTTTCTAATTTTCTGCTGTAACCATTTTCTACCGTCTGAATCTAGGTGATTACTAGGCTCATCCAGTAGCAGGTAGTGTTTTTTATGAGAGAAGGCATTGATTAAAGCCAGTCGGACTCTTTCACCACCGCTAAGATTGCCGATAGGAGTGTCTAACGTGAGGTTTATTCCGGCGCTGTATAAATGCTGTTGCCAAATTGTAGGTAGCTCCCATGAATCTGAGACACGTATCAGATCTTCCTCACTCTGATTGCCAGACTCAATACGTGAAAAACAGTCATAGAGGCCCGTAGGGTCGAATAAATCTACAATTCGCTTGTTGGAATTGCTGCTCACTTGATCCACTTTAAGGTAGTCCGTATACCAAGTAATACTTCCCTGTTCAGGCTTTAGTTTCCCAATCAAAGCCTCTAAAAAAGTCGACTTTCCACTGCCATTATTTCCCACTAAGCCAGTAAATCCCGGAGGGAAGTCAAGATGGATCCCCTTAAATAGAGATTTCTCAGGGACGTTTAAGTAAAGATTTTTTATAGAACAAATGCTCTGCATGTCACCCTCCGGTAGTCGGAATGGGTGGCGCAATACCATGATCTTGAGAGAAAGTTGTAGAGAATGGAGTACGCCACTTGCACGGGAATTGATGGCCTCTTAAGAAACCGGTTTATCTCCAGTGTGTGCAAGGCTTAATTCATTGGCGTAGATAGCTCCAAAAAGAAAAGTTGTTAAGTGTTAGCTTAATAAAGATTCAAAAATACTTCAAGTCCCAACCTATAAGCACTCACTTGGTACTCTCAACTCTTAAAATAGAGAGGTATAAGAGTATTACTGATATTACATTGAGATGATGCATTTTTACGACTTGATTTAGAGTAATAAGTGTTTAAAAGCGGGGGTTACTATGGTATTTGAAGGTTTTATAGCAATTTGTCTATTGATCGTAAGTACTATGCTTTTTTTCTTTTACCGAAAATCACAGCGGGAACGATTTTTAAGAGACTATCAATTCCATCCGTCTCTCAAACAAAGAGTGAAGAAAAATTACCCTCATCTCAGCGACAAGCAGCTGGGCATGGTACTCGATGGGTTAAGGGAATATTTTATTATCTGTCAAACGGCTGGTAGACAAATGGTCGCTATGCCATCTCAAGTGCTTGATGTCGCTTGGCATGAATTTATATTAAGCACACAGATGTATCGCAATTTTTGTAATAAAGCTTTTGGACATTTTCTGCACCACACACCCAATGAAGTTTTGCCAGATAAGGATACAGCTAGTGAGGGGATTAAGAGGGTGTGGCGAATTGCTTGTGCTCGAAGTGGTATAAGTCCATCCAAGCCAAAGTCGTTACCTCTGGTTTTCTCAATTGATAAAAAGTTGGGGATTAAAGATGGATTTCATTATTCGCTAAACTGTCGATCGAGAAATAGTCCCGCTGCGGATCACTGTGCCAGTCATATTGGTTGTGCCGCGAGCTGTCAAGGCGGAACTTCCGGCAGTGCCTTCTCTGGAATTTGGGGTGGTGGCTCCTCTTCAGATTTTGGAAGCAGTTGTGGTGGGGGCTGTGGCGGGGGTGGCAGCTAGAGGCAGCTATCACTGCTCTAGCAACCCTGTTCAAGGTGATTAATGAGTGACACCCTGAACCTCGCAAAGCTCTTCAATTTCTTCAGCGCTAAAGCCGAGCTCACCCAGCACAGCGTGATTGTGCTCTCCCAGAGCTGCCCCTCGGTTAAATAAGTGGGGCTTTTGGCCGTTAAATCTAAAGGGTGTGTTGATCTGTTTAATATCTCCATTCACAGAACAGATCATCTCTCTGGATTGGATAAGATCGCTATCAGCAGCTTCTTTAAAATTAAGTACGGGTTCAATACACGCATCAATATCCTGAAATATATCAATCCATTCTTTCTGGCTTTTTGTGGCAATAATTTCTGCAATATCTTTCTTAAGTGTTTCTTGTTGTCCGTCTTGGACAATGCGAGTCAGCCACTCCTTTCGGCCTATTTTTGTTAAAAATTGCTCAGCAAATTGTGGCTCTAAACTTCCCACAGAAAGATAGCGGTTATCTGCCGTGCGATAATAATCATAATAACTTCCACCGTTTAGCAGCTCGGATTCCAGCTTGGGATCGGTATTTAAAGCCAGTGCATTGGCCCCACTAATTGCGTTTAACGCGAAACTACAGTCCGTCATACTGATATCGATATAACTGCCTTCACCGGTTCTCTGACGATGATATACCGCAGCCAGTATCGACATAACCGCATGGTGTGAACCGCCGGCGATGTCTGCTATCTGTGTGCCGCTCAGGCAGGGGCCATGGTCACGGTTGCCGGAATAGCTGGCCAGGCCAGATAGTGCGAGATAATTGATATCGTGCCCGGCACGTTGCTTTAATGGTCCAGTCTGTCCATATCCGGTAATCGAACAGTAAATAATGTCTGCGCGCTGTTGGCTTAAGCTTTGGTGGCCAAGGCCCAGCCTATCCATCACTCCCGGGCGGAATTGCTCGATCACAATATCGTATTGCTGAAGCAATCGGTGAATCACCACTTGCGCCTTTGGATTTTTAAGATCGATCGCCAGGGAGCGTTTGTTGCGGTTAATGGTTGCGTGGGCGGCGGATAGGGAAGCCGTGTCATCGACTAAAGGCGGAAAGCCCCGTAGTAAATCTGGGCGTGTGGGAGACTCGATTCTTAGTACTTCGGCGCCCAAGTCCGCCAATAGCATAGTGGCATAGGGACCGGGAAGTAGGGTAGAAAAGTCGAGTACTTTAAGCCCCTCAAGAGGGGCGCAATGATTCTTCGTTTGCTGTTTCACTTTTTATTTCATTATTTTAATTGAGAACAGGAATTTCAATCTAGCACTTTAATTTAGTCATCGCGCAGGAGGTCCCGGGAAATAATTAATTTCATAATTTCATTGGTTCCGGCATAAATACGTGCTACACGAGCATCGGCCCAAGACCGGGCGATGGGGTATTCCCACATATAGCCATAGCCGCCATGTAACTGAACACATTCATCCAAAAGTTTGCATTGGAAATCTGTACTCAATAACTTGGCTTTCGCTGCAGTTGCAACGTCGAGTTTCTTTTTATAGTGAAGCTCCAAGCAGCGATCGATAAATACCCGAAGAGCGGTTAACTCACTGTCCAGTTCAGCCAGTTTGAATTGCGTATTTTGAAAGGCAGCAATAGGTTTACCGAAAGCCTTGCGGTCCCGCACATAATCAATAGTCCATTGCAGGGCTGCTTCTGCATTAGCTATTGCATAAATTGCTACACTCAATCGTTCCTGGGGCAATTCCTGCATTAAATAAATAAATCCTTGCCCCTCTCCTCCGAGAAGGTTATCCACAGGAACTCTGACATCATCAAAAAATAGCTCTGAAGTATCCTGTGCCTTCATGCCTATTTTTTCCAGATTACTACCTTTCTTGAATCCTGGGCTAGCTGCCTCTACAAGGAATAAACTGACTCCAGAGGCCCCTTCGTGAGGGTCAGTTTTGGCTACTACGATAACCAGATCTGCTTGTTGCCCATTGGTAATAAAAATCTTGGAACCATTTAACAGGTAATGATCTCCCTTGCGTACGGCTGTAGTTCTCACCCCCTGGAGATCCGACCCGGCACCGGGTTCCGACATAGCAATCGCGGTAATCATTTCCCCGCTAATGCATTTAGGTAGGTATTTTTTCTTCTGTTCTTCTGTACCGTAATTAATAATGTAGGGCACGGCGATATTGGAGTGCAGGCCCCAGCCAATACCGGAAAGTCCCGCTCGGGCCACCTCCTCATCAATAATGGAGTTGTAGCCATAGTCCAGCCCCAAGCCACCATACTTTTCGTCAACTTGCGGACACAGAAAGCCCATTTCTCCAGCTTTATTCCACAGTTTACGATCTATCTGACCATCTTTTTCCCACTGATGGTGGTAGGGTACAGCTTCATTTTCTAAAAATTTACGTAAAGTTTCTCGAAACTGTTCGTGATCTTCGTTGTAAACAGTTCTTGGTACCATCCTTACACCACCGCATTTTATTACTGAAAAATTGAACCAGTGTTTTGATTGGCGATGTAAACAGCAAGACTTTAAAAGCCTGTTTACATCGCTCAAACCCCTGGGTTAAGGGTTGTCCGCCAGAGCTTTTCCTGACTCTGCCAGATCCAGCAAAATTGCTGGCGGGGCAAATCGATCTCCATAGGCATCAGCCAGTTGCTGGGCGCGTTGGGTAAACGCTTTCAGGCCAAACTGGCTGATGTATTGCAATGCACCACCGGTCCAGGGTGGGAAGCCGATACCGAAGATAGAGCCAATATTGGCATCGCGTACGCTGCGTAGCACATCCTCTTGATAACAGCGAAGTGTCTCCAGAGCCATAATAAACAG
The DNA here is from genome assembly GCF_056311705.1 of Microbulbifer sp. ABM4_008. Taxonomy (NCBI): domain Bacteria; kingdom Pseudomonadati; phylum Pseudomonadota; class Gammaproteobacteria; order Cellvibrionales; family Microbulbiferaceae; genus Microbulbifer; species Microbulbifer sp. ABM4_008. The sequence continues at coordinate 160,534 of NZ_CM149970.1, forward strand.
CAGCCGTTCCTTCACATCTTCTATCGGCAGTGCCTCTTTGGCGGGGAACTCCTTCTCAAGGCCACTCCATAAGTGCTTTTTCCCGCCCTCAGGGTAAGTATAGAAGCCGCCACCTGCGGCCTTACCAGCGCGACCAACTTCAAGCATTCGGTCGATCACTCCGTCGGCGGGATGCGTGGGGGCGGGTTTACCCTCTTTTTGCAGGTCATTGATGGTCTGCTGGCGTATCCGGCTCATCAGCGTTAGGGAGACCTCGTCACTAACAGCTAGAGGGCCGACTGGGAAGCCAGCTAGGGCTGCGGCATTTTCAATGGTGGCGGGATTAACCCCTTCGCTGAGCATGCCGATACCTTCATTGGTAAAGCAGCCGAATACCCTTGAGGTGAAGAAGCCACGGCTGTCGTTAACAACGATAGGAGTCTTGCCAATCTGCAATACAAAGGCGAAGGCTTGGGCGAGAGTCTCATCACTGGTTTGCTCCCCACAGATAATTTCCACCAGTGGCATCTTGTCGGCAGGGGAGAAGAAATGTAGACCGATAAATTGCTGGGGACGGTCGGAAGCTTGAGCGAGCCCAGTGATCGGCAGTGTCGAAGTGTTGGAGGCAAATACTGCATTTTTCGGCAGCTGTGCTTCGGCTTCCTGGGTAACTTTACGCTTGAGTTCCCGGTCTTCGAAAACTGCTTCTATCACCAACTCACAATCAGCCAGGTCGGTATTGCTGTCTGTGGGCGTGATACGGGAGAGGATCTGATTGACCTTGTCCTCGGTAATGCGACCCCGCTGTAAGCGTTTTTGCAGGGATTTCTCTGCATATTGTTTGCCGGCTAAGGCACCTTCCATGGATACATCTTTTAATACGACATCAACACCTTTACTGGCACAGGCGTAGGCAATGGCTGAGCCCATCATGCCGGCGCCGAGTATGCCAATTTTTTGCATGGGCGACGTTTTATGATCGCGGGCGGCGGCGGGCAGTGATGCTCCGGCTTTGACCTCATTGAGTGCAAACCAGAAAGTACCGATCATGTTTTTGGCAACCTGCCCGCAAGCGAGGCCTACAAAATGTCGGGATTCAATTCGCGTAGCAGTTTCGAAGTCGACCCTTGACCCTTCGACAACGGTTGCCATTATCGACTCTGGCGCCGGCAGACATCCCTTGGTTTTTTTCTCCAGCATTGCTGGGGCGATCATCAGTAACTGCGCATTTTTAGGGTTCTTTGCGTCCCCTCCCGGCATCCGGTAATCCGGTTGATCCCAAGGCTGAGCAACAGGTTGCTCACTATTCTCTCGAATATAAGTGACAGCCTTCTCTAGTAATTCATTTTCACTGGTAACGAGCTGATGTACCAGACCGGCTTTGAGAGCCTGTTGCGGCCTCACCTGTTTTCCTTCCAGTAAGTAGGGTAGAGACTCCTGGATGCCTAAAAGGCGGGGCATACGTACACAGCCGCCACCACCAGGTAGTAAGCCTAATGTGACTTCAGGCAATCCCAGTTTTATTGCGGTGCTATCGATAACAATACGCTGATGGCAGCTGAGGGCAATTTCCCAGCCACCGCCCAAAGCTGTGCCATTAATCGCAGCAACGACGGGTTTACCCTGGGTTTCCAACCAGCGCAGGTTGGCTTTCATTGATTCGCAAGATTCGAAGAAAGGTTTAGCTTCTTCAATTTTTGCCGCAAATAAAGATTTGAGGTCGCCGCCGGCAAAAAAGGTATTTTTTGTGGAGCGAACAATAATTCCAGAAAATTCTTGCTGCTTGAGTTGTTCAACCGCTGCGCTCAGTGACTCGGTAAAATCCCGGTCCATCACATTGGCTGAGGCATTGGGGTTGTCCATGATCAGGTGGACAATATTGTGATCGTCTTTTTCCAGGCGAATGGATTTCATAGTCTGCCCCCTAAACTCTTTCGATAATGGTTGCTACACCCATACCGCCGCCCACACATAGTGTGACCAGGCCGTAGCGAAGTTGCCGTTGTTCCAGCTCATCCAGTACTGTGCCGATCAGCATTGCACCGGTCGCGCCGAGGGGGTGGCCCATAGCGATTGAGCCGCCGTTAACGTTGAGTTTTTGTGGGTCCACGTCTAACTCGTGTTGGAAACGCATCACCACTGCCGCGAAGGCTTCATTCACCTCAAAGAGGTCAATATCCTGCACCGTCAGGCCTGCGGCCTTCAGGGCTTTGCGAGTGGCGGGCGCGGGGCCTGTGAGCATGATAGTAGGCTCAGTGCCCACCACCGCAGCGGAGACAATACGGGCGCGGGGGCTGAGCCCCAGATCCCGCCCGGCCTGTTCACTGCCGATCAGCAGGGCGGCTGCGCCATCGACGATGCCTGAGGAATTTCCCGCAGTGTGAACATGGTTGATTGATTCGACCTGTGGGTAACGGGATATGGCAATGCTGTCGAAGCACAGGTCACCCATCCCGGCAAAGGACGGCTTGAGTTGTGCCAGGGCCTCTATGGACGCATCTGGGCGCACCAGCTGGTCGTGATCGAGAATGGTCAGGCCATTTTGGTCGCGTACGGGAATCACAGATTTTTCGAAAGCACCGCGCTTCCAGGCGGCTGCCGCCTTGTGCTGAGAGTCCAGCGCAAAGTTATCCACATCCTCGCGGGAAAATCCGCCGAGTGTAGCGATCAAGTCCGCGCCAATGCCCTGGGGTGCAAATCCAGTATCTATTGCTGTGCGTGGGTCCATCGCCCAGGCGCCGCCATCGCTGCCCATGGGCACCCGCGACATGGACTCTACACCTCCGGCCACTACCAGATGCTCCCACCCGGAGCGAACTTTGGTAGCGGCGAGATTGACCGCTTCGGCACCGGAGGCACAGAAGCGATTCAGAGTTACGCCACCGATATCCCAGTCCCAATTGGCAGCTAAAGCTGCAACTTTTGCGATATCGGCACCCTGATCTCCGATCGGTGTAACACAGCCCATAACGATATCGTCCACTTTGGCAGTGTCGAATCTATTGCGGGTCTGTAATTCTTTCAGGAGATCTGAAAGCAGGGTGATAGGTTTGACTTCGTGAAGGGCACCGCTGGATTTGCCTCTGCCCCGCGGGGTGCGGATAGCATCGTAGATGTAGGCTTCGGTTGGCACGGTTTTAGCCTCTTTTTATTTTATGGTTTCGCTTATTACCATAGTGCGGTGCAGCTTGGGTTCAATGATAAAAATTGCCACGGAAGATGACTCAGCTTCCAGGTACTACCGAAAAATTCCTAGTCAAATATCTTTTTATTTATTCCAAATTAACCTAACCATGTGGAGGTACTGCCGTACACTCAAGTAAGGCGCCTAAATCTATTGAAATTTTGGCACGGTAAATTGGCACTTAAATTATCTTTGCGGCTGGAGGAATTCCATGTCAGGCAGGGTAATGGGTGATTCAGGGCAGCTGAGAAAAATTTGAATGGGTAACACACGGGTGACCCCGGACAAATAAATGTACTTTGACGGTCCCTGAGGTGGTGAGCGAGGTTTGGCTATGGCGGATAATGTTTTGGATATGGCTACCGGCCAATTGGGCTCCGGGGGTATTGATGCGCTGACAAAGGCTTTGAATTTGCCGGCAGGGCAAGGTGAAGCTGCACTCTGCTCAGGCGTTGCTTACATACTGGCTGGTATGTTGAACAGGGCCAGTAGTAAAACAGGAATGGGTTATTTATTTAATTTAATTTCTGAAAGTGAAGCGCTGGATTTGTCTAAATTCGCCACCGCTATTTCCTCACCAGAAAAGTTGAAGTCAATTACAGACATCGGTGAGAAAATGCTGGAAAAAATTTTCAGCAGCCGTAAAAAAGAGGTCCTGGAAGTTGCAGCGAATAATTTGGGGAAAGAGGGCGGAGATCTATTGAGTGTATCCGCACCGATAGTTACTTCGTTGATGCAAAGCCAGGCCAAAGCTCAAAAAATGGATGTTTCCGACTTGGCTTCATTCCTGATTGGGCAGCGGGAGCATTTACAGGGGTATATACCGGATAACCTTCTTCAAGCAATCGACGTTCCAGATTTTGGGAAGTTGGGAGACGCTCTGGTTACCCATGGCCACGCCAAACCCCAGGAACCTCGGGCTACAGCAATTCAGGGGCCCGAAGAAAAACGTAAACCGGTTAGTTTCAGTAGCTGGTTTTTTCCTTTGCTGTTGGTACTTGTGGTTCTCTACGCATTGAATATGTGTATGTTGAAAGGAAAAAAGGAAAATTCAGAAAGTAATCCTTCCATGACCTCCCAGGAAGCGAGCTTTATGGAGTCCGCTTCACAGCCGGTAGGGGATTCCCCCCTTGAGAAAGCGGAAGAGGAAGCGCAACTGGGCCCCGATAACTTTTCCAGTAATTTACGTGATTATCTCAAGAGCTTTTCAGACAATCCCGACCGGGAATTCCCCATGCGGGTGAACTTTGAAAAGGGAACCGCAAAAATCACCAACCCTGCAGCTGAGGATATCGATGCTCTGGCAAAAATCATGCAAGACAACCCCAACTTAACCATTGCGATTGAAGGGCATGTTAAAGGTGAGGGCAATGAAATTGCAGAGCAGGAAATTTCCCAAGAACGCGCGGATGTAGTGAAAGAACTTCTATTGAAGAAGGGGATAGCGGCAAATCGTATCACTGCAACAGGAATGGGCTCGGCTAAGCTTGTCCCGGAAGACATGTCAGAGAAGAGGGACCAAAAAGCCCTTAATGTTGAGCGAGTTAGTATCCGGGTAGTGACAAACTCTCAGGAGTAGCCGGGATACGGGAATCCCTTTGAAGGATATTTTCCAAGGTAGATTTCATTTATAAAAAATCCCGGTCTTTTGACCGGGATTTTTAGTGTCGCCTTAACTACGGAATTTATCCCTGTAAGCTCCGGGGGCTAGCCCCGTCCACTTTTTAAATGCGCGATTAAAAGCGCTGGGTTCGGAAAAGCCCAGGCGCTCGGCAATTTCAGCTACAGCAGTTTCCTGCTGCTTCAACTGGTAAACCGCCATATCCCGCCGAACAGAGTCTTTAATATCCTGCCAGCTGTTGCCCTCCTCTTTGAGGCGGCGGCGCAGCGTCTGTGGAGATGTGTATAAACGTGCGGCGACATCATCCAGTGACAGATTTTCGATACTGTTTTGCTGTTGCAGCATACGGCGAATACGACCGGTGAAACTGTGGTCGGATTTGTATTGGGTCAACAGGCACTCGGGGGCGCGGGACAGGAAGTCTGCCAGCTGTTGCTCATCGCGTACCAGGGGCATTTGCAAATAGCGAGTGTTAAATACCAGGCAGGTTTCACCTTGGTTAAAGTAGTGCCTGCAAGGGAACATATCGCTGTAGTCTTCGTTGTAGTCGGGCGGGGGAAACGCCAGAAGAACGCGCTCTAATAAAATGGTACGGTCGATCAGCCAGCTAAAAAAGCGCAACCAGATTACCGCGATAGATTCGACGAAAATTTGGTTGGGCAATTTTTTTTCATTGGTGTGGTGAATGATCAGTCGAGCTTCTTCACCGTCCTCGACCAGCTTGATGTGCAAGTCGTCACTCACCATGCTGATAAAGCGGCTAGAGCGAAGCAGAGCTCGGCGCAGGTTGGGACAGGTGATACAAGCGTGCCCCATCATGGCAAAAGTGCCCGGCAGCCAAGGGCGCGCCAGGAATCCTCCTGACTCATCGTTCAGAAAATCCCACTCAAGGCGTAACAAGTTGGCCATCTGCTCCCGGCCAACGCGGCTATCGGGATCATCTAGCTGGGCGGGGGCGATTCCGCTATCGATGAGTAGTTGTTGGCAATCCAGTCCGGTCGCTTGTGCACCAACCAGATGGGCCTTTACCGCAGCGGCGGGAATACCTAGCCCCGCTTCGCGGAGTTTGGGGTTTTCATTGTCCACTCTTTCAGCCTCACAATTATTTTCTGTCTGCTGCTGTATTACGGTATGGATTATGCGCAAACAGAGAGAGAAAGTCAGGCTTCTGCTTAATTTATATGCAACTGCCTGTGCTTTTATTAGTGGTGACAGTTTCGAACTTGATGGGCTTATGGAATAAAAGTTGTCTATTTCTGTCTTTTAATGTGTATTTTTTGCGTTAACGACTGAAAATCCCAGTTTTGCTCTCAACAATTTTCTATGCTTGTTCCTCTGTGGACTGACAGTTCTTTTAAAGTTTGATAGCGATAGTGAATCACTATTTCCTCGACCTGTAAGTCATATTCGTCAACAATAGGAAAAATTCCGTTAGTGAAGGACTGGTCAAATGTCACCGACGTCTGTTGCAAGTCTGTTAAACCCGACCATCTGCCGGCGAATGTTGATTGCTTACCTGATCGAGCATATTCCGCGTCCCAATAATCCTACTTTGGAGGAGGCAACTGGATGGCCTCGCCGTACGGTGCAGGACATTATTGCGAAAGGATTGCCGGGGCATGGCACAGTTGTAGAGTTCATTCAGGAGGGCGTGCGCCACAATGACGGCTACTACCTGCTGCGTGATTGGGGGTCTTTTGACAAGAATTGGGTGAAAACCAATTTGCCGATTATTTGCCAGGTGTTAGATGTAAAGCTGGATTTGAGTGACGCAATGAGCTGATCAGAGCGCCACTCACAAAGTTGGATTACTGCTGTGGCGCATGGCTTTGCTGAAGAATTTTGTTCACTTTCTCCAGTAGGGCGGGATTCGATTTAATGCTGTTGGCAATTTCCTGGTATTTGGTTTTGGAAAGGCCGGCTTTTTCAATTGCGGCGATCATTTTTCCCTGTGCTTCTTTGTTGATCGCTTCCGCTTCCTTGATATCGGCAGCCGCTTTCAGTTTGGGAGCGTATTCTCGACTCAGCATCACGATAGAGCGATAGGCGTTGGCAAATTGCTTGAGCTGCGGTTCGCTAAACGAAGCTTTGGGGGCGGTTGTTTGGCTGGTAGCAGGTTGTGCGAAGGTCATCGGCACGCTGAGTGATATTGCCAATACAGCCAGGTATTTCAAAAAGAGCTTCATCGGGCACTCCAAAAAGTATAAGGACGCTTTTGCTTCTCAGAGGGAGCACCCAGCGTCACGTTGGGGCTGTAAATTTATGCTTGTGGCGGAGCTTTAGTGACCTGTACCAAGTCTAAAGCGGGTAGCTATTAGTCTTCAGCGTAGTCAGTTTCTGGCGCCTTGTAGCGCCTTTTTCCGCCAGCAAGGAGAATTTTTCCTGGAGTGGTTGTGAGGTCATAAAATTTAGCGAGCGGCTGTCGCCGCTCATAATGCAGGAAAACTGCACCGGATTTAAACCGAGGTGGGCCTTGCGACTAACGGTCGTTGTGATCAGCTAGAAAATCCAGAGAAATTTCTTGCGTTTTTTCAGCGACTGTTCGCAGCTATTGAGTTGTTGCTGATATTTTTGCGCCCTGGCAGATACCTTGTGGGATACATTCTTTAGCCAGGCTTTATTCTGGAAAGTGCGCCGATTAAAACCACCGTGCCCCTCGTGGTAGGCGAGGTAAAGGCTGTAGGTGTCATTGGCGCGTATCTGGCACTGGCGTGCACTGGTGTTGTTATACCAGCCGATAAAATCGATGGCGTCGCCAAAATCATCCCGATCGGCACCGTAGTTAAAGGAAGACCTTTGGTAGTGGCGCCAAGTGGTCCCCAGAGCCTGGGGATAACCGTAGGCATCGGAAGGCCTCGGGCCGGGGATAAAGCCCAGGATCTTGGTGCGCGGGGGCTTGGCATCATGCACAAAACGGGATTCCTGGTGCATGATTGCCATCATCACTGCAATTGGAGAGCCCCATTTTTCCTCCGCGTCTTTTGCTTCGCCGTACCACTTCTTTTTTTCCTGGAAAATAGAGCAGACGTTGTCGAGATTACTTGGAGGTGCGGTTGCACAGCCGCTGCTCAGTGCAACAGCACTGAGCAAAACCAGCAGTCCGCATTTTTTATTTTTTTTGTGCATAACTATTTACGACATGTTTAAACGGTAATGGTCTTCACTCCGGCACTGGTGCCAAGCAGTAAAATATCGGCGGAGCGCTTGGCAAAGATACCGTTGGTCACCACACCGGTAATGTTATTGATGGTTTCTTCAAGGACAGTGGGGTGTTCGATACGCAGATTGTATACATCGAGAATGGCATTGCCATTATCTGTGATCACACCTTGACGATAAACCGGATCACCGCCCAGTTTAACCAGCTCCCGGGCAACCAGCGAGCGTGCCATGGGGATAACTTCAACCGGTAGGGGAAACTCTCCCAGGACTTTTACCCACTTGCTCTCATCGGCAATGCAGATAAATTCTTCAGAGCAGGCCGCCACGATTTTTTCTCTAGTCAATGCAGCACCACCACCTTTGATCATTTCAAGGGCCGGATTCACTTCATCGGCACCATCCACATAGAACTGGATGCTGTCGACGGCATTAAGCTCATAAACGGGAATGCCGTGGGATTTGAGTCGCTGTGCGGAGGCTTCAGAACTGGCCACAGTACCGTCAAAGGTACCTTTGATCTCCGCCAGGTAATCGATAAAGAAGTTAGCTGTGGAACCGGTACCTACGCCGACAATGGAATTGTCCTCCAGGCGCGGGGCGATATAGTCGATAGCGGCGCGAGCTGTCGCCTGTTTCAATTCATCCTGGGTCATACTCTGGATAGTTTCCTTTGCAATTATTTCGCCTTAATTTGTATCTGACGATAAAAAAAAGCGCGTCTGGTTGTTTTTTGTGGCAAATGTGCTTCTCAAGGCTTAGACTGTCATGCCGGTGCTGCGCTTCACACAGGGCCTTTGTAACCCTGCTATTAGTCTACGCTGAGTCGCGCACAGTAATTAACCGCTACGGCCGTCAAACACGTCATGCCCAAGTCCTATATCAAGCGCATTTTAGACGCACGTATTTACGATGTCGCTACCGAGACGCCATTGGAGCAAATGCGCCAACTCTCCCATCGGTTTAACAACCGGATTCTGTTGAAGCGCGAAGATCTGCAGCCGGTGTTTTCCTTCAAGATTCGAGGGGCATACAACAAGCTCCTGCAGTTGCCCGCCGAGGAGCGGGCCCGGGGAGTGATTGCTGCATCGGCGGGTAACCATGCCCAGGGGCTTGCCCTGAGCGCTGCCCAAATGGGAGTGCGCGCCACTATAGTGATGCCCAAAACCACCCCGCAAATTAAGGTGAGTGCTGTGCGCATGCGCGGTGCCGAAGTCGTGCTACATGGGGATACTTTTGATGAAGCGGCGGCGAGGGCTCGCGAGCTGGTTGAAGAGCGGGGGCTGGTATTTATCCACCCCTACGATGACCCCGATGTAATCGCCGGCCAGGGCACCGTGGCTATGGAGATGCTGCGACAGCACTCGGGTAACCTGGACGCGGTGTTTATTCCGGTCGGAGGGGGTGGTTTAGCTGCGGGTATGGCCGCCTATATCAAATATGTACGTCCGGAAACCAAAGTCTACGGTGTAGAGCCGCAGGATGCTGCCTGTCTGGAGGCCGCGCTGAAAGCCGGCGAGCGCGCTCGGCTAGCGGAGGTGGGCTTGTTTGCCGATGGTGTTGCCGTTGCACAAATCGGTGAGGAGACCTTCCGGGTTCTGCGCGAAACCGTGGATGGGGTTATCACTGTTAGTACCGATGAAATCTGTGCGGCCATTAAGGATATATTCGAAGATACACGCTCTATCGCTGAGCCGGCCGGGGCCGTCGGTTTGGCGGGGCTGAAGAAATATCTGGAGCAAAACGACAATCGCAATGGCACCTTCGCCACAGTGTGCAGTGGAGCCAATATTAATTTTGATCGCCTGCGCTACATTAGTGAGCGCACTGAGATCGGTGAAAAGCGCGAGGCGGTCCTCGCAGTAAAAATTGCTGAGCAACCGGGAAGTTACCTGCAGTTCTGCCGGGATTTAGGGGACCGCTCAATTACTGAGTTTAACTATCGTTTTGCCAGTGATAACGAAGCGCATATCTTTGTGGGTTTGCAGGTGGTATCTGAGGAAGACCGCAGCCAATTGGTCAGTCAGCTTGAGTCCAAAGATTATCAGGTTACCGATCTTACCGATAACGAAATGGCGAAACTGCATATTCGCCATTTAGTGGGAGGTAGAGTGCCGGGCTTGCCCGACGAAGTCATTTACCGCTTTGAATTTCCCGAGCGCCCGGGGGCCTTGCGCAAGTTCCTCGAGCATCTCGCCGGGCGTTGGAATATAACGCTGTTTCACTATCGCAATCACGGGGCAGCTTATGGGCGTGTTCTTGTGGGATTGCAGGTGGAGCCGGCAGCGAGGGACGAACTACAGACACTATTACACCAGCTTCAATTTCGTTTTTGGGATGAAACACAGAATCCGGCTTATCGGTTATTTTTGGGCGCTTAAACCATCGCTTCCCGATACCTGAGAAAGACGTCTCATTTATCGAAACGTGTATAGACTGCAAATCCTGTTTTGTCGAACTTGCTTGTCTAATTTTGAGACAAAAAACTCATAAAATATCCAATAAACGGTTACTATTACGCCGCTTCTTGAGTATTGTCTATTCGCGTGGAACTTTTGCTGTGGCTCTGGTCATAAGCGGGGCGAAACGCATATAAAAACAAAATTATCGTACAGGATGGTCCCAATGAAAGCCGATGCGCTGACAATCGCTGTGGTTGTCTTTGTCGCGGGCGTTCTGTTGAGTACCAGTGGTTTATCTGAGGTATTTTCTTCCGAAGCTGAACCGCCGGCTGCTCTGCAACAGGGAGTGGTTACCCGTTAGGCTGATGCCGGGGGGGCGCTCTGCCCACGAGCAAACACAAAAAAAGCCGGACATTTAGGTGTCCGGCTTTTTTTGTGCTCCACTATCCACTTTTTAGCGGCAGCGGTAAATCCTTTGCTCTGTAACCACCATATCCAGTGGAATATCCCAATTGTCTGTGGGCAGGTTATCCACACATTGTAGATGGTGCGCCGCGCCGATAAGTTGTGGTCCAGTGCCTGGTAATAACTGTTTGCGCTCAAAAGTCCGATCGTAGAAACCGGCCCCCATACCCAAGCGCGCTCCGCTGGGGTCGAAGGCGACCAGAGGAACCAAAACAAGATCCAGGAGCTTGGGAGCGCGGTAAGTTGTGCGCACAGGCTCCGGAATGCGATAGCGATTGCGAAAAGCCAGGGGTTCGCCTTGCCAACGCCTGAACCGGAGGTGGGGGTGTGGTTCTGCCGGCAGCTGTGGCAAATAAAAATGTTTTTGTGGAAAACGTTGCAGCAGGTAGCGGACATCCAGCTCGCCATCAGTCGGCCAATAGATACCGACATGAGCTGCTCGATTCATTTGTGGGATACGGCTCAGGAGAGTGATGGCTGCACGGCCATGCAAACGCTGTTGATAGGCGCTGAGTTCCCGTCGCCCCGCGCGCATACGGCGGCGCAGTTGCGTTTTGGTTTCAGTCATTGTGGGAAGAGAAGAGCGTGAAGAAATAGGGTACCCCGAGTGTGCGGCTGTAGACGGAGCCTTGAACCGTAAGGTTCAAGGTGGTGGGATCCGGAGTACATAAGGCTTTCCGCTACAAGGCGGACTTGCTCACCAGCACCCGCTGGAAACCACCGGGGTAAGATTATCGGCTCAAGGACATAGTCTGCTGGCCAACACCCCAGGGTATGAACCAATTATAACTTGTAGAGCGGGGGGCTGTTAACCAGAAATTTAAATGAAGTGACCGGTAGCAGAAAGTGGCTTCTTGTCACCTTACTCCTGAAGTTTTTCTTCCGAGTCTATTTCGCCCAGTGCACTTTGCACCTTATCAGTAAGTCGCTCCAACATTTCCTCTTGCAGGGGAATGGAGCTGAGCTCAGCTTTCGCCTGGATAAGCTCGTGGGCAATATTAAGCGCTGCCATTACGGCGATACGCTCTAAGCCGATGACAGTACCTGTTGCGCGGATGCGGGACATGCGTTCGTGTAGCAGGTGTGCCGAAGCCTGTAGTCCGGCACGCTCGCTTTCCGCGCAGGCGACACGGTACTCTTTATCGAGAATAGAAACAGTTACAGTTTCGGAGGGTGATGCGGTTTCAGACATCAGGTATCTTGCGTTAGCCCCTTAAGACGGTTAATCATAGCTTCTACCCGCGAGCGGGCGGCCTCGTTATTTTTTATCAGGCGCTGGCGTTCACGCAGCCAGTCGGCTTCCTGCCGGCGTAATTCACGATTGTCATCCGCCAATTGTTGACAGCGGGCAATGAGTGAATCCACGGTGCTTTCTAGCGCTTGCAGCTTATCCATATTTCCTGCATTTGAGGTCGACGTCTGAGTTCGCAACACGACAGACTGCGAGGGATTCCGCTACTATATTGCCGGCGTATTGGTGGGTCAATCGCTGCACCTGCGCGGACAATCACAAAATTGTCTCTTAATGCCTCAAATTCCCGGTTTGGCACCAGTGTGACGGCCGGATTGAAAAGCCTAATTTACAAAAAGCTGTACGGTAACCATGACTTCTGAAGCTAGCCGATTTGAACTCCTCGCCAACGCCATTCTCTCAGCTGGGGGGCAGGCTGATCCCAGTGAATTGCACGGTTTTATCTGTGGCATTTTGGCGGCGGGCGAGCGACCGGACAAACAGCGTTGGCAGAATGAGCTGGCCGGATTGCTCGATGTGGAGGCGGTGCCGGCAGATCTCAATCGGGATTTTTTCCAGCTGACTGAGGAAAGCCACAAGCAGCTCGACGGCTCTAACTTCGATTTTCAGTTGGTGTTGTGCGATGACGAAGATGTTGTCTCCCGCGCTCTGGCGCTGGGTCATTGGTGCGATGGGTTCCTGCACGGCTTTGGTGTCGGCGGGGCCCGGGAAAAATTGATGCCCACCAGTGATGAAGCTTTAAAAGATATTAGTGCCATCGCCCAATTGGATGCCGAGCATGTTGAAGAGGGTGAGGAGACTGAGCTGCAACTGGTGGAACTGCAGGAATACGTGCGCGTAGCCGTACTCAATATATTTACTGAGGTAAAGGGTAAGGACTCCAATAGCGAGCCCACCATTCACTGATGTCTAAGACCCCGAAAACCACAGCGGGAATCAGTCGATCTGAGTACGCCCGCCGACGCAACCGCCTGATGGCAGAATTGCCCGCAGGTAGTTTGGCAATCGTGTCATCTGCTGGGGAGCAACTGCGTTCCCGGGATACTTATTTTCCGTTTCGCCAGGACAGTGATTTTTTGTATCTCACTGGGTTTGATGAACCGGAAGCGCTGCTGGTTTTGGTGCCGGGACGAACACAGGGAGAAACCTTGTTGTTCTGTCGCGAGCGCGATGCGGAAAAAGAAAAGTGGGATGGCCCGCGCCTGGGGCCGGAGCGCGCGGTGCAGCAGTGCGGCTTGAACGATGCATTTCCCATCGGTGATCTCGATGATATTTTGCCGGGGCTGCTAGAAGGGCGCGAGCTGCTCTATTTCCCCATGGGCCGCTACGCCCATTTGGATAAGCGACTCCGCAATTACCTGGAGCGGATTACCGCAGCACCGAATACCGGGGGTGCACCGGAAATGGTCGACCTCGATTACCAGTTGCGGGAAATGCGGCTGATTAAGTCGGCCCAGGAAATTCGCTTAATGGAGCAGGCGGCGAAAATCAGTGCCGAGGCACACAGCCGGGCTATGACCCGATGCCAGCCGGGCCTTTACGAATACCAGCTGGAGGCTGCCCTCCTGCATACCTTTGTCGACTCCGGAGCCCGGGAAACAGCCTACCCCACTATCGTTGGGGGTGGTGGCAATGCGTTGGTGATGCACTATTGCAGTAATAATGCCCAGTTGCGCGATGGGGACTTGGTGCTGGTGGATGCGGGGTGTGAGTACCGTGGTTATGTGGCCGATATTACTCGCACCTATCCGGTTAATGGTTCATTTAGCGGACCGCAGCGCGCACTTTATGAGATCGTTTTGGCGGCACAGCAAGTGGCGATTGAACAGGTTTCAGTGGGCAATCACTGGGATCATCCCCACGCTGCCAGTGTTGAGGTAATCACTCAGGGGTTGGTCGATTTAGGACTGTTGCGAGGCGACACCCAGGGGTTGATAGAGTCTGGCGCTTATCGGCAGTTTTATATGCACCGGGTTGGCCATTGGCTGGGCATGGATGTGCACGATGTGGGTGATTATCGCATTCATGGAGCCTGGCGCCAGCTGGAAGCCGGAATGGTAATGACGGTCGAACCCGGAATTTATGTCCCAGAGGACGATGAGAGTATTCCCGCAGAATTTCGCGGGATCGGGATTCGAATCGAAGATGATGTCGCACTTACCAATAGAGGGCCTCAGATCCTCTCAGCAGCGGCTCCAAAAGCGATTGAAGATATTGAATACACCATGCTTCACGGGCGGGACTTACTGACCCGTTAGAAGTGATTGTTGGATTGTTCGGCCAATAATATTTCAATGCCGAATAATCAAAGGGGGAATTGGGATGGGTGAGTCGGCGCGTAAAGTAGATGTGGCCATTGTCGGTGGCGGTATGGCGGGAGCCAGCCTGGCATTAATGTTGTCACATTTTTGTCCTCAACTCAGTGTGGTGCTCCTGGAGCAGAGAGCACTGCCGGATGCCGCTGCCAGTATTCAGTTGCCGAGTTTCGACACGCGAGCCACGGCCATTGCCGCAGGCAGCTTGCAGTTATTTGCGGAGCTTGGGCTCTGGCCTGCTCTGCAAGCCTATAGCGCCCCGATTGATCGTATTCATGTGAGTGATCGGGGGCATGCATTTGGCGCCGCCCTCTCGACCCGTGAGGGACAGGGAGTCAACTTTGAGGGCATTCTGGGCGCAGTAATAGAAAATGCAGCGCTGGGCCCGATTCTCCACTGCGCACTGACTAGCACTTCCACCCAATTATTAGCGCCGGCGCAGGTTACTGACATTACCATGACCTCTGCGGGCGCAAACCTGTTGTGGCGATCCGAGGATAATTCCCCCGATCAGGCGCTGTCCTGCGGATTGGTGGTCGTTGCCGATGGGGTGAACTCTCCCCTTTGCCGCCAGCTGGGAATAGAAATCAGCTCGGTTAAGTACTCTCAGAGAGCGCTGGTCGCTACGGTCGCTCTGCAACAGCCTCACCAAGGTGTGGCTTACGAGCGCTTCACCCGAATGGGGCCCATGGCACTTTTACCGCTGCCAGATAGAGAAGGGCAGCACCGCGCGGCACTAGTGTGGGCTTGCGAGGAAGCAGAGGCTGAGCGTGTCGGTGTAATGCCTGAGGCTGAACGCCTGAAAAAACTCCAGCAGGTATTTGGCTGGCGTGCCGGACGTTTTATTAAGGTTGGAGCCGTTCAGGGGTATCCACTGAGTTTATCGATCGCCCAGGAACAGTGGCGCCGGAATGTGGTGTTGATGGGCAATTGCGCCCACTTTCTGCACCCAGTAGCAGGGCAGGGTTTTAACCTGACTCTGCGGGACTGTTATGGATTGGCGCAAGCCCTGTCGACAGTGACGTCGGATACATTGCCAGGGCGGCTCGATTTCCTGCAGGAATACGGAGAGATGCGCCAGCTGGACCAGCAATTGACGATTGGATTCAGTGACCGTATTCCCACACTGTTTTCCTCTTCCGGTTGGCTGCAACAGGGAATTCGTCAGTTGGGAATGCTCGGCCTTACAATGGTCCCGCCGCTGCGCCGGGAATTTGTCAGTCAAGCGGCGGGATTTGGGCTTTAAAAGGTGCAGGGTCGGGGACGGCTACTGCCACTTCAGCGGAATTGGCTTTTATGAACAGACATCGTTTGGATTTTGCCATTGTGGGTGCGGGCATGGTGGGCATGGCCCAGGCAGCGCTGCTGGCAGTTCGGCACCCGGGCATGCGTCTGGCCTTGCTGGAGGCGTCCCCGGAAACAACGCCGCAATTGTCACCGCAGTATGAACCCCGCGTGGTGGCCCTGACACAGGCCTCCCGCGAGCTGCTCGAAGAGGTGGGAGCCTGGGATGATATTGCCAGCCGCCGCGCCTGCCCCTATGTGGAAATGCGGGTTTGGGATGCAGATGGAACCGGCTCAGTAAGCTTTAACAGCCGCGATGTGCAGCTGCCGAATCTCGGTCATATCGTCGAGAATAATGTCATTGTCGCCGCGTTAAGAGCACGGCTGGAAACCCTACCCAACGTGGAGTTGGTCAATGGTTTTCGCCTGGAGAGCTGGTGGCGCGACTGCGGACTCTGGCATTTACAGCCCCGCGGTGAAGATCGCTTAAATGAAGAGGATGGCCTCCGTGAGCAACCTGAGATAGTGCGCACCCGCCTGTTAATCGGTGCCGATGGCGCCCGCTCTAAAGTGCGGGACTTACTGCATATCCGCTCCCAGGATACCGATTACCATCAAACTGCGTTGGTGTGTGTCGCGCGCAGTGAGAAATCTCACCGTCACACCGCTTGGCAGCGCTTTTTACAAACGGGTCCACTGGCATTTTTACCTCTCGCGGGGTTGGGGGATGACAATCACTGTGCCGTGGTTTGGTCTGCGGATGAAGCGTTGGCGCAGGAGCTATTGATGCTGGATGACCAGGCCTTTGCCCTGAACCTGGAAAAAGCCTTTGAGAGCCGTTTGGGCAAAGTGGAATCCGTCAGTGAGCGCTTTTCCTTCCCCCTGCGCGCGCGCCATGCGGAACGTTATCGTGGCCCTGGTGCTGTATTGGTGGGAGACGCCGCCCACAGTATCCACCCCCTCGCGGGCCAGGGTGTAAATCTTGGGCTGCAGGATGTACGGGTGCTGGCAGATGAAATTGACCGCGCTATGGCACGCGGCCTGGAGCCCTCTCACTCTTCAGTTTTGGCCCGCTACGAACGCCGCCGTCGCGGCGACAACGCCGCCACTATGAAAGCGATGAGTGCCTTTAAGTCTTTGTTCGGTGCTGGCGATGTGCACTGGCGCTGGCTGCGTAACACTGGGTTGAGCATGGTAGATGCCAGCCCCATGTTAAAGAAGCGGATTATTATGCGGGCTATGGCGGTTTAAATTAGCTATCCCCGTAAAAATGGATCGGGAGAAAGTGCTCAGTGGGGGTGTCAGAGAAGTTGCTGGTGTTTACCTATCTACTAAGTGGCTTTTCCCAGAGGCATAGGGGAATTAAAAGCCTTGCCGTCGGTAAAAAAGGTTAATTTCAATTGAGTCACTGGATTACTGTTTACTCATTTCCTATATCAAAGGATCTCAGCGCGCTTTTTCGCTTAATACAGCGTTACCAATTGCCATTGAGAATTGCTGAGGAAGAAAATCAGCAGGCTTTGTTGACGACAGATTCAGGGATAGCTGAATTGCTGAAGCCGCTTTTGCAAGATTGGGAGCGGGGATTAGTTGATCTGGACAGAGTTCAGCTAACAAAGGCAGAACCAGAGGGCGGCGACCATTTACCGGGTGAAGAGGGACAAGCACCAAAAGAGAAAGCACCTGTAAGCCCCTCATTTTTACCGACTTTCCCAATGGATAAAACTCCGATTAGTTTACTGCTTATCGGCCTGTGTTTTTTTGGTTGGTTTTTACATTCCAATAATCTGTCTGCCCCGCTTTTAATATATCCAGATACCAGTGGTGGCCCACTTTTCTCACAGTCGTCTTTAATGTGGCACTTGGAGAGAGGGGAGTTTTGGCGATTGTGGACTCCTGCAATCATCAACTTGTCTTTTCAGCATGCCCTGTTCAATGCTCTGGCTATCTGGATACTTGGGCGTCCACTGGAAGCACGCGGAGGGCCATTTATTTATGGCCTTCTGGTGTTGCTCGGCGGGATTGCAGCTAATTTATCCCAATATGCCTGGAAGCCCGAGGTGATATTCGCTGGAATGTCGGGTGTTGTATACACGCTGGTCGGATTTGCTGTGGTGATGCAGCGTTGGCAACCGGCATGGAGAGATATACCCCCGGGTATTATAACCCTGGCGATTGTGTGGATGATATTGTGCGTTCTTGGAGTGATTACCTATTTTACTGGGATCGGCATCGCCAATGCTGCGCATTTAGGAGGCTTTTTTGCTGGTTTTTTGATTGCGCTGGTTTACTGCGTTGCTGGTGGTGCGCGAAAATTTAACTCTTATCCCGCTTCAACCTGAATTATATGATTTTACTGATAACCTACGTTTTTATTGCCCTTGGCTTTTCTTTTCTGTGCTCGATAGCAGAGTCAGTTATTCTCAGCGTAACTACCCCATACGTGCGTCTGATGGAGCGGGAGGGGCATAAAGCGGGGTCTTTGCTGCGCAAATTAAAATCCGATATTAATGCCCCCTTGGCCGCTATCCTCACCCTGAATACCGTTGCGCACACAGCGGGTGCTGCAGGTGCCGGTGCCCAGGCTGCAGCGGTTTTTGGCAACGAGTACCTGGGTATCGCCTCAGCGATCCTGACCCTGTTGATCCTGGTTTTTTCCGAAATTATCCCCAAGACACTGGGAGCCGTGTACTGGCGCCAATTGGCCCCAAGCACCGCTTATGTATTGCGCGGCCTGGTTTGGTTACTCCACCCGTTTGTGAAAATGTCCGAGTGGTTGACCAAAGGCCTGTCCCACGGCCCAACCCTGACGGGCTTCAGCCGCGATGAGTTTGCCATTATGGCGGAAATTGGCGAGGCCGAAGGGCAGTTAGAGCAGCGGGAGTCCAGCATCCTGCGCAACCTGTTCTTCACCCTGCGGGACCACTCCGTGCGCGAAGTGATGACTCCCCGCACAGTGGTCTTCTCCCTGCCGCAGGACATTACTGTGGAAGAGGCCTACGAGGATGCAGAGAAAGGGCGTTTCTCCCGTATCCCGGTCTATGAAAATCGCGACCCGGATTGTGTGGTGGGTTTTGTATTGCGACAGGAGCTATTGCTGGCCTACGCCAAAGGTGAGCACCAGAAAACTCTGGCGGATTATCGCCGTGAAATGTTGATCCTGCCGGAAACAGCCACTATCTACCAAGCGTTCCAGAAAATGCTGTCCCGCCGCGTGCAGATTAGTGCGGTTATGGATGAATATGGCAGTCTCGAGGGCTTGGTGACCCTGGAGGATCTGCTGGAGACCCTGCTCGGGGAAGAAATTGTCGACGAGGCAGATAAAACACCCGACCGTCAGGAGTTGGCTAAGCGTTTGTGGCGCTGGAGGTCGAAGAAGTACGGCCTTAAAGTCGACGAATCTGCAAACGCGGAAGAGAACGCGGAAGAGGCTGGTCAAGGGCGCGACCGGGGCAGCGACTGATAAGAACTTCATTGGTTGAAAAATGATCATTTCTGCGCTAGCCCAACACAGTGGGTATTGGGTATTGCCCGATTCCATAACGTGAGCGAAAGCAGGATAGAGCGCCAGCGGAATCTTTGACGGCCTCTGTGAACCTGGACAGGTTTTACTACCAATGCCTGCTAGGCTTGCAGAGCATATATATTGCCGCGCCTGCCCCGCTGGCAAGGCCGGTACCCAAGCCGCTAGAATACGCCGCTTCGGAACCTGACGGACTGAGATTTTAAAAATGGGAAATAGAACTCCTCTGTATGACACGCATGTCGCTATGGGCGGCAAAATGGTGGATTTCGGTGGATGGGACATGCCGCTGCACTACGGTTCGCAGCTGGATGAGCACAACAAGGTGCGCACCGATGCGGGGATGTTCGATGTCTCCCATATGACCGTGGTCGACGTAGATGGCGCCCAGGCCCGCGACTACCTGCGCTACCTGCTGGCCAATGATGTGGCCAAGCTGGATGGCAACCCGGGTAAGGCCCTTTACACCGGCATGCTCAATGACAAAGGCGGTGTGATTGACGACCTGATCGTCTACCTGCGCGATCCCGGCTACCGAGTGGTTGTTAACTGTGCAACTCGCGAGAAAGACCTGGCGTGGATGCGCAAGCAGGCAGAGTCCTTCGATGTGACCCTGACAGAGTGCCCGGATGTAGCGATGGTCGCTATCCAGGGCCCCAATGCCATCGAGAAAACCAAAGAGGTTTTGGGCATTGATTGGACTGCCGCGATTGATGCACTAAAAGTTTTCCAAAGCGTTGCCCGGGGTGGCTGGTTCGTAGCGCGCACCGGTTACACCGGTGAAGATGGCCTGGAAATTATGTTGCCGGGTGAAGACGCCAGTGGTTTCTGGCGCGCCTTGGCCGAAGCGGGCGTTTCTCCATGTGGACTGGGTGCACGCGACACCCTGCGCCTGGAAGCGGGTATGAACCTGTACGGGCATGAGATGGACGATGAGACCTCTCCGTTGGTTGCCAACATGGCCTGGACGGTTGCCTGGGCACCGGAGAGCCGCAACTTTATCGGCCGTGGTGTTCTGGAGCAGGAAAAAGCCGATGGCGTTAAGCACAAGCTTGTAGGCCTGGTGCTTGAAGAGCGCGGTGTATTGCGCGCAGGTCAACCGGTAGTGGTAGACGATAGTGATGACCGGGGTATCATTACCAGCGGCACTTTCTCCCCCACACTGGGTTACTCTATCGCCTTGGCGCGAGTTCCGGTGAGTGTTGGTGATACCGCACAGGTGGAAATCCGTAAGAAACTGCAGCCAGTCAAGGTGGTTAAGCCCTGCTTCGTACGCAACGGCAAGTCAGTTATTTAAGCGTCGCCCAGAGGTGTACGCGTCACTAAGACAATAAACTTAGATGCTTAATCAAGGGATAACAGCATGAGCGAAATCCGCAATGAATTGAAATACCTCTCCAGCCACGAGTGGGCACGCCTGGAAGAGGACGGCACCGTAACCATCGGCATCAGCGATCACGCTCAAGATGCCCTGGGTGATGTGGTTTACGTTGAGACTCCAGAAGTGGGCACCAACCTGGCTGCTGGTGACGAGGCGGGTGTAGTTGAATCCGTTAAAGCTGCCAGCGATATCTACTCCCCGGTTTCCGGTGAAGTAGTTGCTGTCAATGAAGCTCTGGAAGACGCTCCGGAAACTGTAAACTCCTCTCCTTACGACGATGGCTGGTTCTTCCGCATCAAGCCCTCCGACGTGAGCGAGCTGGACAATATGCTGGATGCAGACACATATCGCTCAGAGTCTGAAGACTAATAGAGCGAATGTGCTGAAAAGCATATTAAAAAAAGGCTGTGGGTAATCCCCACAGCCTTTTTTGTTTTATAAGCGTCTAAATCAATTTCCGCTTATTGATCAAACGATACTGCGTTGCGAACTTCCTCATCATTCACAATCTGATCTAGCTGGGCTTTATAGGCTCGCAAGATATTGTTTTGTGGAGATTCATTAGCCTGCTCATCAACGACATCCCTTTCAGCAATATTCTTGGCAAGTAACCTCCCTTCTTCCAGGGTGTATACGAGGATGTCGGTATTTGTGTCGAAGTTGAATGCTGAAACCCAGTTCAAGTTAACACTGAAATACCACTCATTAAGCACAAGACTAATCATTTTTTCGGTGTTATTTTCTTCCATCAAGGCTTTGATGGCTTCATCACTCGGCACTTCATCTAAATCTACTGCTGTGGTATTCCAGCCCGTTTCATTCAAGCCGTGAGTCAATCGGCTTTGTAGAAACTGAGCCAGATTCTTTTCTTTATCTCCCGGCTCTGTAGCTAACACCTGATTAACATGCCAATCGACCGGGATACCAAATGAAACGTGGGCTTTTCCTATAAAGTTCTTATCTTTCCCTTCTTGAACACGTTTACGCTGATCAATAACAGAAATTAAAACAGGCTCTTTAGTTGTGTACTCTGCTTTTGCGGACTGCTCCTGTAACGGAATAGGTGAAACACAGGCAGTGATCATTGTAGCTAGTGCGAGAAGCGCTATCTTTTTTAGCACGATTTCATTCCTTGTTTTATATGCGTTGGTTCATCATTGCGCACAAACTTCTAGTGAGTTTTAAATAAATGGGCGCCTTATATAGTGTATCACTGGGGCTAAATAATTATTTGAAATTATTTGGCAAGAAGCTGGTACGCTAGACCTAATATCTGTAGTAAGTAATGCTGTCGTTACTTGTTATTTAGACTTTCGAACGCCTCGCTCAAGTTGACAAGTGCACAATAGGATCGTTCACGCAACCAGTGCTTATGATTTATGGGAGATAGATTTTCATGTGATCCGACGAATAATATACCTTCAAGAAACCCAATTAATGCAAGCTCCGATGTTTCTGGATTCCCTGAGTTAAGACCAAGGTCAACAACTAAGGCTACATTTTCAAGATCCTGAAAGTCATTATCTCTATATTTTGAAAGTACGTAATGAACGATTACGCTTATGTCATTATAGAATCCAGGAATATCACCGTCCCAAAAATCAAGGTGCTCCTGCCACTCCGAGTCGATATCAGGGCAGGCTTCTAAAAGGCTATTGATAAATTCATGTGGAGTCATGTGTTCCATGCGGCATAGTGTAGTGATAAACGGCAAATAGTTTACTGGGAGTTCAGAGTGGCGTGTGTACGGTTTTTCAAGTTAGGACTCCGAGTCATTGTATGCATATTTTTTAACAAGCGATTGAAGCTATAAATACATATTTTTATCAATTTTGTATTCTCCACCCAGTTCTTCAGCTAATAGCTCAGGGTGGGCTTTCCATATTGGATCAAGTATTTGCAAATGAGCTTCTCTCATTACCTTTCCGAATTTTTTACATATACTTATGAATTCTTTTTCATCTAAAACTTCTATGAGATAGTACAAGTGTGAACCCATAATCATACTTGATTGCTGAACTATCAAAGCAGTTTTTTCTGCGACATCAGTTTTTATTACTTACCTAAATTTTCAATTGTCTTGGGACAAACTTGTTTTATGTGCTATTCCCTAGTAAAGAGGAGGCTTAGTTGTGTAGCTTTACAAAAAAAGAGGCGCCCAGCCAAAGAGTAGCACCTACCACAAATCCCCCCGTAGTAACTACTAAAGAATAAATCAGGCTCCACAGCTCCATACCAAAAAATGGAACAGTCAAGATATATAGAAGCAATCCAGCAATGCCACCAGAGATTGCAGCGTTGGTTAAAGAGGCCTGAGCACCACGTTTTACCACCACTATGCCTGAGAGAATGGACGATAAAACTAGGAGTACCCCTGTAGCGCTAAGTGGAACGTCTAGAAAATTTATCATCAGAGTCAGCATGACCCAAAGAATACTGAAACTAATCAAGCCCCAGGCTATAGATTTCTTGTTCAATTTTGTATAAAACACTCTGGTCTTTCCAGTAAGGTTATAATAATTTTTTGTAAATAGCTTTGTATAAAGGGCATCATATTAATTCCATTATTAACAGCAAGCCCATGCCATTGCCAATTGTTCCTTATGTTCTGTGCACTGTGAAAGATGTGCGCATCCAGAATCTCCAAACATATAAGGAATATTTCCTGAGGAGTCTATTTGAAAGATAAACTACATTTGTTTATTACATATCTTGCAGGATTGATATTCAATTCCCTGCACCCAATGCGGCCACCCCAGTAACTTTTCACCTGAGAATGGAACTTCGTCTTCGCATAGAAAATCTTCTTCGTCTTCTGATAGCTCTACACCTAACTCCTCGAGCTCAAATGTATCTGGGTAGTCTTCTAACTCTTCCCAACCAGTTATTTTTAATTCTGGATAATCTGAAGAAGGGGTTAATGTAACTTCTGTTTGAGCCGGAGTATTTAGTGGCAATATCCTTAATAGTATAGCTTTTGAATTTGCAGCCCACGTATCACAGTCAGCCTCGCAGCTTGAATTTTCGTTAACACAATAGAAAACTTGTAATATTCCATCTCCAAAAGGGGTATTTGAAGCCTCTGGGAGATCTTTAGAATTCAATTGTACAAAGAGTTGCATAGGTTCATTGCAATTTCCACACTCAGGCCAGCCTTCTGCTGTAAGTAGTGGCATTCCACAAAATTTAGAATCTGATATTTCAGTCACTTGCTCTTGTGTTTGAGGTTCCCACGCGATTTTTCTATAGGGGCTGAGTTTGCTTTTTAACTCTTCCCAATATTTCTCCCAATCAATTTCAGACAAAATTTAATACCTCACGCAAGTTAAAAGAATCTTATTAATAAGTCAGTCAGATTGTAAGCATCACTTGGATTTGTGTGTTAGCTTACCAAACCAGTGAATTAACTCCCGACTTTCATTGTCACCAATTATTGACATACTTGGGTGGTTTCGGTCGTCAACTTTTACAATTGAAACACCATTCGATGCTAGATTGCTATAGCTTCTGTGTGGAGCAATAGGATCTGAAGATGATGCAAAAATAATTATAGGTACACTAGAAGATCCAATAATTGGCTTAATGTCCGTCTGCTCAAGGGTGATATCGGCTCTAACTAAACTATCTAACGCTCCTTGCTTGATGCTTTCCTCTGAGAAAAGCATTGTCATACTCGGAAAGTTAGCTTTAGTATAATTTAAAGCTGCCTTATCAAATCGAAGCATTGGAGCTTGTAGTATTATTCCATCAATGTCATTTCTTAAAGTAGAAATGTGCATTGCAGTTGTACCACCCATAGAGTTACCAACAATATACAGGGTTTTATTTTCATATTTGTTGATAATTTCGTTGACTATTTTACTATCACCAACACCGTATTCTTTATCCTCATCAGACTCACCATGCCCTAATAAGTCAGGGACTATAACTCTAAAGCCTAACATTCTGAAGTACAGAGCCGAATTCAGCATAAACTCTTTAGATGCCCTAAAACCATGTATATGAACAACTGTTCCTGAATGTAATTCAGGTAGTGAGCTTTTTAAAATGTCTAAACTAACAGTGCTTTCCGCACCGCTAAATGATTCCAGGGAAACCGTATAGCGAAGCTTCTTGTTTTCAAGTGGCTCCCCTAGAAGATAGTTTGTGCATACTTTATGCTCTGTAGAGCAATACCGGTTGTTCTTAAACCCATAAGTTTCAATATTATCGAAAGAAACAATCTCTTTAAAATCAAAGCTATTAGACCGCTCAATATATTCTGTAACTACTGTGGAACAGCCAATAGCTATGCTGCTCACAAATGCTAATATCAATTTCTTAATCATAATCTTTAATGATATAGGGAAAGATAATACTCTTACCTGTTACACTTGATGCCAAAGCTCAATAGATTGTGTGGTTGGGCCTTCTCCCCACCTTATTGTGATATTACCCCTACTGAGCACAGATGGAGCATTAATAAAGATAACCACTTTATTGTCAAAGCTACATGCCTCTAGGTACAGCCAGATAGATTTCGACTTCACCCGAATAAGAGTTGGACTAATTGTATTTGAAAATATAGCCGGAATCTGATCGCCTGTAAGTATTATATTTTCAGAGCTATCCATAAGCTCTAGTGATGAATGATAGAGAGATGTTAACTGTTCATTAGTCAAACGCTTTGCTGCGACCACTTTATCAGATTGTGCTGTGCACGCGTTTTCACCACAACTTATAATTAAAGCGGTACATGCTATAAGAACTAGAAGTTTAAGTTTTACAAATTTACGTAACAATTAAGATTGGACCCTATTGCTAATAAAAATACTTCTATTGACAAGTTCTCAGTGCCGGTTGAACTAGCATCTAAGACACTATTTACACTTACTTCTGATTTTTCAAAATTAAATACAAGGTCATAAACATTTCCATTAAACTCTCTAAAAGCTATCGATGGGTTAAGCTTAGCTTCTTCAACAGTCGCTTCAATACGCCCAATCAAGCGCTCGGAGAGTTCTTCACGAATAAAATTTTCTAGTAACACACCCATTGTTAGGCCTTTCCGCCAATTAGGTTCCATCTCTGTATTAAGCCAAGCGAATAGGTTAAGCCGAGAATTAAACATATGCCTGAGCTGGTTAGCCAGAAAGTTAGCGAATTATCTGGGAAGGCTGGCATTATGAAATAAAAACCCAGCGCACGAGCCAAAAATATCGTTGAGATTAGTATCAGGCCAAGCCGAATCAGCGGTAACCTAATAATTAAACCCGCCCCAGAAAAAGCGTAGCTAGCCCAAAGCAGTAGAACGGCTGAAATTACGCTAGTTACAATAGTTGGGTAGGGGTGGCCACTTTCAGCTAGTTGAGCCATATGCTCACCGGCACCGAGAAACCGATACCAATCACCACCAAATACTATACACCCGATATGAACTAAAGCAGCCAACACTGTGAGTATCCCTGCTACCTGCAAATAGTTAATTCTCTGACTGACCATTTACTCTCCTTGGCTGGTCTATTCGTATATTCGAAAATGGACAAAATCATATCACTTATCAGCATGCACAGAGAATGGAAAATGACTCAAATCAGGGAAAGATACCCACTAGTATACTAACCAGTATCGATTGAAGAATATTCCAGTGGCCATATCTCGCGTACAGTATATTCGCATTGAGCCATCTTTTAAAAAAAAATGTTATAAATCAACAGGTTAGGGTGCTTGCTGAAATATTTTTAATATCAGAATGTATCATAAGTAGCACCCAGCCAAAATATACGGCTTGAGAAGAGTAATTAATGAGTTTTCAGGGACATTGAACTTTTAAATAGGTACGATCATGCAGGATATCTCTCCTAAATTACTGGCTGAAAATCAGAGTGCGAATGCCAATGGGTAAGTCGCATAAAACCCACGGCAATATATCCAATACTTAGAAGATACTTAGCCTTTCTCTTTTGAAATGAGGAGTACGTTTACGTATTTATTTTTGATTGTCTTGTGCCTTGAGGTTCTAACGTAAAGGCCATTAAAGATTGCCAATACGATTGGCCATTTTCTACATAAGCCGATATTTTCCAAGGCGGTAACTTACAAAAAATAGGCACAAAAATGATCTTATTGAAATTTATTAAGTTTGTTTCAGTGTCAAATCTGCGTAAAATCGATGGACATTTATTGGTATTTTGGTCGTAAATAGGACGCTTTTTGAAGGCCTATAACCAAAGAAACTCAATAGAATAAGATTTTTATAAAAGATTCACCCTCTCAAAGGAGAACGGTAGCGTGACGTAAGAGTAAGTAAAAGGCGCTGACCCAAGGTGCGGGAACACCAGGGGCCAGCTAACCAAATTGATAACTAGACTATCAAAATGGCTATATGGATCATACGCTAGAAACCCGCTCGTCTTCAATAAAGTGGAGTACATCCAGCGGCTTGGAGAGACTCTCCAAGCTCTGGCAGCGTTGCGTCCGCCTTTTCTTCTTCTATGCCTATCGTTCACGCGCTCCCCCTGCATTCTTCAACAGATTAGTTTCTCAGCCGTCCATCAATAAAAAGTCTACCCATGGTTTGAAAAGCAGAGAATAGAAATATGTTGATCTTAAAGCGCAGAACTGGTGAAAACCTAAGGATCGGAGCCAATGTCTCAATCACAGTGTTGGAAGTTAAGGGAAATCAGGTAAAGATAGGAATACAGGCTCCCAGATCACTTCCAGTTCACCGTGAAGAAATTTACATACGTGTCCAGAAGGGAAGGGTGCAGGGGAATAGAAACTGTTGAGAACATGACCCTAATTGTGGAACACTCAAAGCATCGGCATCAAAACCTTAGCAGAGCTGCGGTATTGGTGCCAGGTGCCGTTGCTAGTTACGTCTATTCACCTGATGGTACTACTTGATAAACACCGGCCTCATTTAGTAAAACGCCATTGGACATCATATAAGCAAAAATTAACATAGATAAGATAACTACAGCTAAATGAACCTTCGTTGCTGAATTGGCGTACTTAGAAAGATAACCCAGGCCATTTTTTTGGCCTGAAGTGGCTGCAATGGCGAATGGTAATAATACAACTATTGCTAGTCCAGCTAAGAAGAAGTACGAAAGATATTCCTCATAATAATAAGGGAACCATGACTCATAGAAGGCTGTAAAAGTAAGATAATATGCAGCAAGTGCAAGTAGGAGTGTGATGGTAAAAATCAATAGTTTCTTCAAATCAAATACCAAGACTTTCAATAGAGCGTAGGCTCCTGTAGTTAACAAGTTTTACAGTGAAGGGCTCTTCCTCAGAAGAATAATAACAAAAGATGGGTGCTAAAGCTCACCCTATCAATGAGCTTGTTGCAAACTCTCTTCATTATCTATCACGGAGATTGTTCTCTCTATGAATCTTTTGTAAGCCTTTTTAGGTATAAATGTGGCTTTATCGCTCGCGTTGAATTTCTGTAAAATACTCTTTAATTGTGTATCCGCTATTATTATCTCTAGATCTGCTTCTTTATGATAAAGTTCTCGAACTCTATTTATCCATGAAAAAGTATTTTCTCTAAATTCAATTAGAGATGATTTATTGGCAGTAACACCATGCCCGGGTATGATTAAGCTTTGATCATCACCCATATTTAAAATAGTATCAACTGCGCTGCTGAAGCCTTTAACTCCACCAGCATAAAATGTGGGATGCCAGCTAGTATCGAAAATATCACCAACAAATATTGCGTTACTCTCCTTATGATAAAATATATTGTCAATCGATGAATGAGACTCAACTTTAATATGAGTAAACCCTTTCAGGGGAATGTCACCCTCTATTAGCTTTCCACCTTTATTTTCAAAATACTTATTGCCTCCAGTGTGATCAGAGTGTGCATGTGTATTTAAGATAAAAATGATAGGCTTATTGTAGATCGACTGAATTACTTGGTCTAATTCGGTCAGGTGATTATTTCCCGGCATCGGATCAATTAATATCAAGCCATTTTCTGCAGCTATTAAACCGATATTAGTGCCATATTCCTTTCCACTTAAGATATATAGTTGTTCAGATATTTTCATCTTAACTATGCTTGATGAAGCAGTGGAGCTGATGAGTATGAATATTATTGAAAGAAGAATTTTGAAAATATTCAAAGCAAATCCTTTTGCATTTTAGTTAAATTTCATCGATATGTTAAACACCGTAAGACGTGACTATCAACATATCGTGAGCTTTGGTTTCAAAGTTTTCCTTACCTTACGTAATTTAGATGCACCTTTGTGTTAGGGCTAAATCTAACTATATAGGGTGTCTACTAAATGTGGGTAAGTCTTGGATATAACGCCTTTAGTCGCAGACAGAAAATTCGCTAGTCTTTTTGTGTGATCTTGCCCTGATAAAATGGATACACTACTGAAATACCGCGTTAAATTTCTCTTTATCAAGGTGTTTCTCAAATGCTCCTAGCGACTGACCAACTGAGGGCTCAGCCATTAGTTCTTGCATTGCTACTTCTCCAACAACCTTAAATGCTTGATCAAAGGCAGCTGAACCCAGTACTTTTGAAGCCGCCTTAGCTTGACTGGGGCAATCTTCAGTTATAAGCCGGGTAATTAATGCCCCAACATACTTACTTGAATCTCCAATATCTGACTCGGTAACCTTTGAAAAAGGTTTGATCGAGCTATGCGAGGACATGCCAAAAAAAATCCATTTGGCCAAATTTTTCCTTTCTTTACCATTCATTGAGTCTGTGAGGCATATACTAAGCTGCTGCGCCTCTTGGTTGGCATATGCCGCACCAGTAGCGATGAGAGATGAGGACAATACTATTGCTTTAATAATTTTATTCACTATTAACTTCTCATTTGAATTCTACGACCTAACGTTTTTATTTGCGAAACAGCGTCAGCTGGTTCCGCAACCTAAACTTGGTACGCCCAACATGGTTGCGGACTAATGGGGTGAAAGTCCTCTGCAGAAAGATCACCATTTAATGGGCTCCATTAAATGCTAACTACTAGCGAAAGGCAACTGAAACACCGTGAGGTCTTGTGGTGAGGAAGCCGCTGGCAAAGCTATGAGCTGATGAACAAAAACATAATATAGAGCTTAGCCTGGAGGCGAGGTAGCTAAGGATACCGAAGCCAAGTAACCTAATGGGCAGAGTAAATGATGCAGTGTATTGTGTAAGTTCACGTTCATATCTGGGGAAAGCTGTGACACTAAACTCAGATGAAGATCTGCTTGATACTATCATTGGTAAGAGATTCATCACGGATAGGGAACCGCCCATTGCGGACTCGCACGATGGGTGGTGTGGGGGCTGGTAGCTAGAAACTACCGGCTACCCGATTTAGGTGCCACCACCTTCAACATATATGACTTTAGTGTTGCAGCCTTTAATATTTGAGTCTTTAACGTATGTCGTTGTTTCAACGAGTTTAGACGCTGATCGATAGAACAGTGCACAGCGGCCAGTGGCTGTACTTGTGTCAATATTTACAGGCTTTGAGTTTTCAAGGTCAAAAGAGACATAAACTTCACAGGGGCCAGATGAGAGTATGTCTACACCTGCAGCAGTCTTGCTAGGGTAGATCTGTTTTCCTGGGATTAGTATTGCGTTGTCGCAAGAGGTTTTAGCCATTAACGGCGTGCATAAGACTAGAAGAGTTACAGTGAGAAATCTCATGGCAAGAAGCGCCTGGGGTGCGTAACAGCCGTACTGCTTAAACTGCTTATGCATTTTTTGCCTTTATATGTGACAAGCCGAACAAAAGACCAATAATCAAAAATATCAGATGCATGTTCCTGGGCCAGACAAAGTAATTATATAAGCTTGGCGGCCGATGGCTGAATACAAGCATATAGAGAATTACAGCCAAAGGCCCAGATAGGGTACAAAAAAGTACCGCCCATCCCTTTAGATTGAATTTACTTGAAATCCAAATAATTGGAGAGCCAACTAGCAATAGATATATCGCTACGATAGCCAAGGAGAGGAGCCAAGCCTCTATGCTGTCAGAAGCCCAAAACCACCCCAGCTGTAGCCAAGCAATGCACTGAAACATTACAAAGCCAACCGTTCCCAATAGCAGAACGTGCTTAATGTAGTAGATGATAAGTGCCTTCATGTTCCTATACATAACGTCCCAGCCAGCTGCCGCCTTGAATGGCTTGTTATAAGTTTTTATCTCTTAGCTGTTTTAATATATCTCGGCGATAGTGTTCCGCGTGATCTACTGTATAAGAGCAATGGCTATAGCTGGTATATTTTTTTTCATTTTTCCCACAAACTAAGTATTTACTACCTATCGTTGGATATTGGTCACAAGACGAACCAATCATATGCTCAATCTTAAGCCCTTTTACTTTACCAGGATCGCCTTGAAATACTTCAATCGGGGCACCAAATTTTCCCTTTATTTCGCCTCCTGACTCATCAGATTCTTTATATTCTGCTTTTACTAACCGAGCGATAAACAAAGAATCACACGAAGACAAATAATCCTCGACTTCAATATTTGAACAAGAGCATGCCATACCCATTTTGGGAAGTATTAATACCAATAGAAATATCAGGACATTCTTCATTTTACACTTACTCATAACGCTAAGCTAAACGGCAGGCGAAGTAACGCGTAGCCTGTCCGGTGGAGGCCGCGCTTTTTGCGGCCGGAACGTATTTGAGCGCATTGTTATAGCCCACTACTTTAGTGCCTCGGCGACAAAACACTTTAATAGACCTTCGTCTTCATAGAGTTCTCGGTACTCTGCTAGAGGAAGGTTGCCCTCGTT
Organism: Microbulbifer sp. ABM4_008; assembly: GCF_056311705.1. NCBI lineage: Bacteria > Pseudomonadati > Pseudomonadota > Gammaproteobacteria > Cellvibrionales > Microbulbiferaceae > Microbulbifer > Microbulbifer sp. ABM4_008. The sequence goes on from NZ_CM149970.1 coordinate 191,863, forward strand.
ATATTGTTTTTCAAAAAATAACCGCAACCGCCACTCGTCTGGGTCTGGCTTATCAAAATCGAAGTCGATACCTCCAACATCAGCGGTGCGGTACACGTCAACACCGATGCCATGGGTCACGTACATCCAGTTTGTGCCTGGGATAGATTTTCTCCCTCGGTGTTCGCTTTTGAGGATATCTTCTGCCTTTTCCAGATCAAATGCACGAATCAAAAGCTCCTCTGCCCACGCCTTTTGAGCGTACCAAAGGGGAATTATTTTTTTAATTTTCTCGAGGTTATCCATTATTTTCTTGCGCTATAACGCCCGCGGAGGTCCGAAGGGCTGTAGCATACTGCCTGAGATTGTTAGAAATACTTGGCACTATCTCTTTTTTCCTAAACTTGGCAGCCCACCAGAAAGCGGCCAGGCACCTTGCCTACGATGCCCGAAGCCTGGATTAGATTTACCCTTTGTTTCAGGTGCAAACGGGATAGAACTTAATTCCTGCTGATTAAATACCTCACCAGGATGATTCAAGCCATAGTGGCTTTCTATACTAATAAACGGTACACGGAGGTTACAAGCTGGACATGAAACTGTGGAATTTTTTAGCTTGAACAATGCTCTCTGATTTCTTATCCGGATTTTAGCCTTAGCTTCACTTTTTCCATTCTTTTTCTTCTTTTTCCTAGCCATGGATCACCAGATGATTTCTAACGCCGCCAACACAGGCCGAGCGCAGCGAGGTCCAGCCCAATGTGTTTTTTTGCATTGGGCAATTGTGCTTGGCTTTGTATGATTGCTCTTGTCTGATTCTGATGTTGAAAATCCTTTTCGTTAACGGGTAAATTGAGACCCACCTTCGGCGGCCACCGAAGGCCTTGTTTATCACAGTTCGCTGCTTGACTGGTTCGTAAAAGACCGATAACAAGTATGAACGTGATAAGCACTCACTAGGCATAACTCGGATAGTCATGTGGGCCTCGAGCCCGAATAGCAAGGCGGAGATAGCTTATCTTATGGAACCTCAAGAGATCAATGTCGGTATCGATACCAGCAGTAAACAACTCGATATTTATGTGAGACCTACTGGCCAATTCTTTAGTGTTGCCAATGATAAAAATGGCATTAAGGATGCCATTAAACAATTACAACCTCTTAAACCTCAAAGAGTATTAATAGAGTCTACAGGAAGACTCGAATTAGAGTTTGTTTGCGCCGCTGACAGAGCAGGATTACCTGTTGTTGTTTGCAACCCTTCACAGATAAGAAGCTTCGCTAAATCCGCAGGGCGCCTCGCCAAAACTGACAAGCTAGATGCAATGGATATTGCACATTTTGGTGAGGCCATGAAGCCAAGACTATCGGAGCTAAAGCCAGTAAAGCTTAGGGAGATCAGTGACTTACTGGCTGTAAGAAGTCAGTGTTTAGAGATGAGTACAATGCAAAAGAATCGGCTTCAGAGGATGCCGAAATCAGTACACAAACCTATCCAGACCATTCTAAACACCATCAAGAAAGAGTTACAAGGTATCGACAAGCAACTGGATAAACTGGTTAACAGTGTGTCTGAGTGGCGGCAAAGGCGCGACCTATTGTTGAGTGCCAAAGGGGGCGGAAATGTATTGGCTTATACGCTGATGAGTGAACTTCCCGAACTAGGAAAATTGAACCGTAAAGAAATCGCTGCACTTGTAGGTATCGCTCCGATGAACCGTGATAGCGGCAGCTTCCAGGGAAAGAGATATATTCGAGGAGGAAGGCATCGTGTACGAACAGTTTTGTTTGTCTCCATCATGTCAGCCATTCAGCATCATCCCAAATTAAAGCCGATGTATAAGCGATTAGTCGACGCTGGCAAACCTAAAAAGGTTGCTCTGATTGCCTGCATGAGAAAGCAGATTACCATCCTGAATACGATGGTGAAAAATAACACCTATTGGGATGAAAGTATGGCTTAAAAACTTGACGAGTAACCATAGTCACTTGTTAGGCATTTTGTAGTTCGGTTAATAATTGGGAAGCTGATATTACATTTGGTTTATAAACTAGACTTTTAGCCTGATTTATAGACCTTTCTAATTTGGCATCCAAGGTTAAAAAGTAATCTGCCTCATTTATCTCTGCACACCACAAGAAATACGCATCTGCAAGCTGATTGTAATTGGCATCCTTTCCTTGTAATGCACCAGAGAATTTCGCTAACTCTAAGAATCTTGGGTGTTTCAGATTATGAAGGAAATTGTGAAATTGCTTGTCGGTAGGCCCTGAATTTAACCAGCTAGGACCCCCTAGAACCGTATTAAATTCAGGCGGCCGCTCCGCGTATTTGATGTCGCTACCATAAAAGAATTCTTTCCTAAATCTTCCCGCCCTACGCACCTCTGAATAGATATTATCAAAATCCATGATCAGAGTGGCACGGAGAGCTTTCAATTTAGATGCCAGCTCTTCCAAACAATCAATTTCCGCCCTCAGTTTTTGGTTTTTTGCTGGTTTCTTGTTAATTGTTTGAATTGGTCCTTTTCTTACCAATGGCTCACCTGGCTTAGCTCCACCAAAATATATATCCATAGTGCGATATGTTGTCGCTGAGTGCTGAATAATATTGCAATCTAGGAATACCTTCATATCTCGACATGCCTAACGCTCTAATAACCGGCAGCCGAAGCGTAGCGTAGACTGTCCGGCGCGCCCCCTTCGCGCGCGAAGTTCATTAGCTTTTTAAGCATAAATTACTCCGAATCTGGATTGTGAACTACTAATACAGGAGGAGATTCGCCCTCTTCGAAATGCTCATGCTCCCAGGAGCAGCCTTTTTTAATGATGCTTTCTGCACAATGCACCAAAAAAGTAGCCAAAGATCTTAGACACTCTGGATTTGCCGAAATTGTTACCTCATCCAATTCCAGTAGTTCATCACCTGAGGACTTAGAATATCCGTATATTTTCATTTTTGATGCTTAGCGCTGAGTGAATGGGCCGTGTTGCTGCGAAGCAGCGCTTTTAGCAGTCCAGCCCGAAGGGCGATCATAGCACGCTTTAATAAGCATTTATTACACCGTAACCGAGAATATTGCAACATACACTAGAAGTAACTGCCCTAGCCATGCAGGCCATTTTGAAAAGTGAAGAAGCATGATACCAGCGGCTGTTAATGACGACCCGAAGACAATGCCATATAAAGCGTACAGTCCCTCGGCTATCCCGCATCCTTCTGTAAATAAAAAGCAAGTATAACTATGGATATGCGCCAACACAGATACAAGAATTAGAGTGCATCCTGCCACAATTTCAAATTTGGAAATAATTAATTTTATATTTGCCATAGCTTTATTGCTTAACGCCTCAATAACCGGCAGCGTTGTGGCGAAGCCACGCTTTTAGCTGTCCGGCGCCGTAGGCGCGAAGTTGATTGATTTGTTAAGCATTTACACATTGCTAGCTACCCACTCCATAAAAGAAGGACAAACCTCTCTGAAATGATCTTTGGGTCCAACCTCTGAGGCATAGTCAGTGGGGTCGAACTCAATGACGCTACTTGCGCTACTGGTTGAATCGATACAATAGTGAATTGCACAGCCAACATGGATGAAGGGCACCAGTTCTTTTGGCCACACCCAGTTCGGATCATCTGGATCACCGGAGCAAAAACTCTGATATAAGCTCAAGATCGAGTCGTCTAAGTCTGTTTTGTGCCCGGTAATTATTCCAAGCATTCCACAATCAGGGCCAAAGCCTCCATTTCCTTTTTCTTTGTAGAGTTCAACTAAAGATACAGGAAGTTCTATCCCTGTTTTTTCTTTGAACTCTCTCGCTTCCTTTTCGATGCTCATAACTTGATCTGATGCTTAACGACAAGGTAATGGGCAGCCTTGTGGCGAAGCCACGCTTAAGGCTGTCCAGCCGAAGGCGACATTGACCGCCTTGTTATGTTTATAGGTAGGTCATACCCTCTCATTGTGTCCCAAACTAACTTTCCTTGGCACTCATAGTAAGAAAAATATACAGCGCTAATGCTTAGTGTTTCAATTTCAGAGGGAGCTGCGTAAAAGTATGCTTTGGAAAAACCTCTTTCTTTTTCTAAGGCTAGCCCTGACGCTAGCTTAACCTTTCCTTGTTCTTTTTTATACAGATTAATACTGCTCAAATCTCTTGAGTTGTATTTTTGAGGCAAGGAAATAGACACATAATAAAGCTCGCCATCAAATTCACTTTTTATTGAGTAAACGTCTACATCCATTTTATACCCATGCTCAGTACCTTCTACTCGGCTAGGGCATGGATTGGGCTCTTCGACAGCAAAACAGCTAACCGAGAGGAAACTTAAAATCACGAGAAGAACTTTGTTCATAAGTAAACATAACACCCACATAAAAGGCCGACCGAGAGGGAGGTCCAGCGCAACGAAGTGGAGCGATTTTTGATGTGTTTGTTATGTTTTTTCACATAGGACACTGTATTTTACGCTTTTATAGCTATTTACTTTATCTAAAAATAGGCGGCAGCTTTGATCACCCTGCTTCAGGTTTATGTACTGCCCTACAGTCATGTTGGATTTTTGATTGTTAAATACAATATTTGCATCATCATCGTAGACTGTTGTCACGCTTAGTATGTACTTTGCACTGAATAGCTTTTTAACATCGCCTTCGTATAAGTCAAACTCCTGATGATTGGAGAAAAGGGCATCGATCCTCCCCTTAAGAACGTCGATTTCTTTCTTTTTCTCTTGGATTTCCTTTGAGCGTTTCTCTGAAATATTTTTTTCTTCTATTACACTCAATTTTAATCGTGATATTTCGCTATTTAGTTTATCGAACTCTTCTTGCTTGTTAAGTTGCAAAGACAATTTGTCGGCTGCATCAGCAGCCTTTTTTGACAACTCTATGAGGTTTAGCTTTTCGGACGTTTCGTAGGCGGCTATTTGTTGCTTTAAAACATCTATTTGCTCTCCACGCAAATACCAAGTGGCGGCAGCCGTGACAGTAATAACAGTAAATAATGCCGCCGAGACTTCTTTCACATTAAATTGCAAGACATAAACTCCTTATGAAACTGGTCTTGCCCACAAAAAGTAGACACTCTAACTATGCGTATTTTCGTTCATACTCTGCTGGACTTACATAGCCCAATGCAGAGTGCCTACGAACCCTATTGTAGAAAATCTCAATGTATTCAAACACCTCAGATTTTGCTTGCTCTTCGCTTTCGAATGTTCCGGCATAGACCAGCTCGACTTTTAGCCTGCTAAAGAATGATTCCATTGCCGCATTATCCCAACAGTTAGCCTGGCGACTCATACTCGGCTTGCACTTACTTTCGGACAAGAGATCCTGGTATTTCTGCGATCGATATTGCACACCCCTGTCAGAGTGAACTAGCAGTCCAGGCTTTATTGGTCGTCGCTCTAGGGCCATTTTCAATGCTCGACGTGTCAATTCATCGGTCATCTGCGAGTCGAATGCCCAACCTACAATACGTCGAGAGTACAGATCCATAACTACCGCGAGGTATAGCCACCTATCCAGAACCCAGATATACGTAATGTCACTGGTCCAGCGGCAATTTGGTCGATCCACATCAAAGCAACGCTTAAGTAAGTTGGCGGAGACGTTAATGCTCCCCTCTACGGGCTGACTATATCGAAAGCCTTTGCCGTTTCTCGCTTTAATATGTTCCTGTTGCATAAGCTTAGCGACGTAGTTCCGCGAGCATGGCTCACCTAACTCTTGAAGCTCGCAAGCAATTCTAGGCGCGCCATAACGACCTTTAAACTCAACAAACGTCTCTCGGATTTTCTCGATTGTTCGTATCTCTCTAATCGTGCGAGCAGATGGCAATCGCCCCCGCCATCGATAATAACCCGATCTTGAGACTTCTAAACACCGACACATCAAACTAACCGGGAATGACCCTACATGCTCTTGTATCAATGCGTACTTTACTCTTGGTGGTTCGCAAAGTACGCAGCTGCCTTTTTTAGAAACTCAACCTCCTGACGAGCTTCATGCAGCTCCTTCTTGAGTTTGCGAACTTCAGCGCTTTCCTGTTTGGAATAGTCGACACCGTCTAAACTATTGAACTGCTTATCAGACAGTCGATTAAATTGACGACGCCAGTTGTAGATCTGCTGTGCGCTGACGCCTAGCTCTCGCGCCACAGAAGCCGTTGTTGCTCCAGCCTTTTCCGCTCTCTTAACTGCTTCTCTGCGGAACTCCTCCGTATACGCCTGAGTTCTTTTCTTACCCATGATACACCTCCGTGTTAGGCCTAAACCTAACTATACAGGGTGTCTACTAAACGTGGGTAAGTCTTAAATATAACGCCAAGCTAAACGGCACAAATGGCTGTGGTAGAGTGAAACGAACCACGGCCATTTGTGTCCGGCGGAGCCCCGCAGGGGCGGAGCAAATTTAAGCGCCTTGTTATAAATTTTCACTTTCCAGCCTCAACTTAACAAGCTCTTTATCCTCAAAACTAAAATATGAATCTAGTATTTTACATTCTCCAGTAGATTCACACTCAAGCAGCGTGAATACTTTCCGTTGATCCTGTTGGGTACAGTTGGAGTCGTATGAATATTTATTCTTTTTTACACAGCCATATTTTGGGTTCAGTTTAAACTTCCATAACTTAGGGTTAGACAGCTTGATAACTATATCGGCATCATCGCTCAAGGCCTCGTACTCATATTTTTCCGAAGGTAAACCCAGACTCTCGACTATTATTTGACCATCGTTAACAATTAGGTAATTTTTGTTCCACGGCATTTTCCCTAAAAAAGCGTACGAAGGCTGCCAAACTCCATTGGGCACTTTAGCGGACCCGGCCCAAGAAACTGCTGCAAAAAAGGGTACTAGTATAGTCAGTAATATTTTCATCTTTCGCCTTGGTATTTATAACGCCGCCGGCAGGGGCAGCTTACCTTGTGCGCATTTTGCGCGAAACTGGGAGCACAGCGACCTACGCAAAAGGTGCACAAGGTACGCTGTCCCGCGGAGGGCCGTAGGCCCGGAGTAAATTGCCCGGCTTTGTTAAAACCCAGACCACCTGTATGCACCAAGTATGAGGTCTGAGTACTTAGCTCCAAGACTTCTATAGAGGCTTCTATTGGCCTCGAGCTTTGACTCTAAGTCAGAGTCTTTAAGGTGAAATACACCCCGATTAATGATCACTAACAAGTTACATATTGTGAACTCACGCTCATGCCTTTCGGTAGGATAGTTTGAGCATAAAGATATCACTTCTCCGGGAACATAACTTTGGCTAGTTGTCATGATGCAGCCCTGAGCGAAGATAATGCTTTTAAGGCTTTTATAGTAATCGTCAGCATCTGTGCCGTAGTCACTTTTCGCTATAAACCTAAGTTCACTCTCAGTGATGGATTGTATGAATTCGATCATTGGATGTTTTAACATTTATATAGTAATCATTCTGACCACTTTTATCATGATTACTATTTCGGAATCAATTTCCCCGATATAACGGAAATTTTAAATAAAAATCATAGGGTTAGATGTATTTGGTGCTAAAGTGCAAACTACAAAAATAATCACTTTGACTACTATCCCGGTTTTTAACTCAACTTATAACTGACTGATTTGTATAGTATTTTTATACATTCTATGTAAAGCTCAAAAATAACGGTCAAAATGATTATAATTACCTGAGCTGGCACTCACTAACTTGTCAGAATTATCGGGAATTTAGAAGTGTGATGAGGCCAAGGCTTCAGGATTGAGTGTTGTGAAGGATTAGATATTTTTTTAGTTTGAGTGTACTAATTGAGTATCACGCGTATTTAGTAGTTATTTGTTTTTTCTTTGGGTGGGGGATATTCTGCTATGCCATTGACACGCTTAAAAATAAAGTGAGCTTGCCATTTCTGAAAAGTAGCTTAAGGATTAGGAAACATTGAGAAGTTATTTAGAAGGTCAGAATAATGTTGAGCGATATAGCTCTTCATTAATCGCTTGGGCAAATATCTTGCTGTTGCGAGGGGCTAACGGTTTGGTTGTTAGATATTGAACTCAGGCTTTATAAAATTGGGTAAATTTAGATTTAAATACCTCATCATTTACGGCTGCAAAGACACCTTCAGCCCTGCCTCATTAAGAAACCCTTTCACGGTACTTTCAATTTGCTCGGGGCTATTCATCTGCAAAACCTGTTGCAGGAGTTGCTCAATATCAGCTCGGCTAACGGCACGCAGCGTAGCTTTTATTCGCGGTAAGTTAGTTGCGTTCATCGATAGCATATCGTAGCCCATGGCTACTAATAACAATGCACCGCTAGGTTCTCCTGCTAGTTCTCCGCAAATCCCTACTTCGGTACCAACGGCATGGGCCGCTGTTACGATTTCCTGCAAAGCGCGCAGGACTGCCGGGTGCAGGGCGTGGTAAATATTGGCTACGCGGCTGTTATTGCGATCCACCGCCAGGAGATATTGAGTGAGGTCATTACTACCCACCGATATAAAATCTGCATGTACGGCGAGTTCCCGCACTTGGTAGACGGCGGAGGGTACCTCTACCATTACCCCGAGTGGGGGCATAACAATTTCGTAACCTTCTTCAAGCAGCTCCCGGTAGGCTCTTTCCACCAGTTTGCGCGCGGCTTCGAGCTCGTTCAGGCCGCTGATCATGGGGAGCATAATTCGCAGGTTATTTAGCCCCAGGCTGGCTTTCATCATGGCGCGCACTTGCGCCAGGAATATTTCCGGGTGGTCGAGAGTTACGCGAATACCGCGCCATCCCAGAAAGGGATTGGTTTCCTCGATAGGGAAATAGGCCAGTGCTTTATCGCCGCCGATATCCAAGGTGCGCATGGTGACGGGCAGGGGGGCAAAGGCTTCCAGTTGCTCCCGGTAAATTTCCCGCTGCTCTTCCTCGGAGGGGAAACGGTCTCGCAATAGAAAAGGTACTTCGGTACGGAAAAGTCCTACTCCTTCAGCGCCGCGCTCCAGGGAGCGAACAACATCGGCCATCAGCCCGGTATTTACCATCAGGCGAATGCGATGGCCATCGGAGGTGATTGCCGGGAGTTGAGCCAGGTGGTCCAGGTTGCGGGCCAGTTGCTGCTCTTCTGCAACAATATCGTCGTACCGGCGCTTGAGTTCTGCGCCGGGGTGAATATGCAAATCGCCCCGGTAGCCATCCACCACCATATCGACACCGTCGATGGTTTCGTAGGGCAGGTCCTGAACTCCCATTACAGCGGGCAGTCCCATGGCTCGGGCAATAATAGCCACATGGCTGTTGGAGGAGCCTTTAACGGATACGGCTCCGATCAGCTTTTCCCTGGGTACTTCTGCCAATACTGCTGCGGTTAGCTCTTCGCCGATCAGGATGGTGTTATCGGGGAAGTCCCGGTCGCTCTGTTGCTGTTGTCGCAGGTGCATCAGTACTCGGGCGCCCAGGTCGCGAACATCGGCGGCCCTATCGCGAAAGTAGGAGTCGGACATGGCTTCAAAGCGCCGCACATGTTCCAACATAACTTCGGCCCAGGCCCGCTGGGCACTGAGCTGCTGTTGGATGCGATCGCATACCTCGACGGCGAGGGAGCTGTCATCCAACATGCTGATATAGGCATCGAATAGCGCCCGTTCCTCGGGGCTGAGGTCGCTCTTCAGGCGCTCACCGACTTCGCGAATTTCTTCTTGGGCAGCGGTCAGGGCCTGTTGGAACAGGGCCAGTTCAGTGTCCACATCCTCGCATTCGGAGTAGGGCACTGTGCCGAGATTCGCATGCGGGGTGACAATATGTACCCGCCCGATAGCCACACCGGGGGATGCGGCAATGCCAGAGAAGTGAGTTTCCCGTTGTTGCTTGCCAATACAGGCCAGAAGACCGGTGGCCTCGGCGTGGGCGATAACGCCGGCGAGCTGCGCCGAAAGTGTGACCAGGAAAGCTTCCTCCCACTCGTCGAAGCGGCGCTTCTCTTCTTGCTGCACAACCAGGACACCCAGTACGGCGCGGTGGTGAATAATCGGTGTGCCGAGAAAGGCGCTGAAGCGCTCTTCTCCTGTAGAGGGGAAATATTGGAAGGCGGGGTGGGCTTCGGCCCTTTCCAGGTTAATCGGCTCTTCGCGGGTAACTACATTGCCCACCAGTCCCTCGCCGGGGGCCAGGTGGACCTGGCCAACTGCTTTGGGGTTGAGGCCATCGGTGGCCATCAGGACATAGTTGCCGTGTTGCTTGTCGCGCAGATATACGGAGCAGACGCGGGTGTGCATGATTTCCCGCACGCGATGCACAATGATTTCCAGCACCGCGGTGAGGTTCCGGGCGGCATTTACTTCCTGAACGATACTGCGCAGAGATCCGAGCAATGGCCTGTCCTCGCCAATCAACGGAGAAATTCGATGGCCCCGGAAAGTAGAATTTCGATGCTGATCGGGGCCATTTTGTGAAGATTCGCTGCTAACTACCCTATGCGGTCAGCTTTCCTGTCCGCGCAGCCAGCGTCTCTCCAGCTGTATTTGTTGTGGGGCCAGCTCGGTCAGTGCACGCCGGTATACTTCACGCTTAAAGGTCACCACTTTACTCAGTGGGTGCCAGTAGCTTACCCAGCGCCAGTGGTCGAATTCGGGTTTGTAACCGTTGTCGAAGCTGATAGAGGCTTCTTCTGCCTCGAGCCTCAGCAGGTACCACTTTTGCTTTTGCCCGATGCACAGTGGTTCGGAGCGACGTCGAATCAGCCTTTGAGGCAGGCGATAGCGCAGCCAGCCTCTGGTACAGGCAATCATACTGACTTGATCGCGAGTAAGGCCTACTTCCTCGTATAGTTCCCTATATAGCGCCTGTTCAGGGGTTTCGCCCGGATTAATACCACCCTGGGGAAATTGCCAGGCGTCCTTGCCACCTACCCGCCGCGCCCACAGTGCCTGACCGCGGGCGTTGAGCACGATAATACCGACATTGGGGCGGAACCCCTCGGCATCGATATTGCTGCTGCTCTCGCCACTCGTGCCCCGGTTCTTGTTACCGGCCGGGGCTTTATCATTGCGATTCGAATGCTTGGCGGGCTTACGGCGGTTCTTTCGTCCGGCCTGTGCCGGCTTGCCGTCGCCCAAAATACCATCCTCAATACTGTTGTGTGCGGCCGTGCGCTGCACTTACTTGTTCTGCATTGTTCCACAGCGGGGGGTTTACAGCAATTCAGTGACGCAGTCCGTGTGCTGTCGTGCGGCGCAAGGTAAAATTAGCGGCCGCGCAGGGGACGTTTCCGGCTTCCTGGCGGTCAAATGCTTATGGGGAACCTATAGTTATGGGAGAGTCGACGGTGCACTTGGCAATCTTTGATCTGGATAACACGCTGATAGGTGGCGATAGCGATCATGCCTGGGGCGAATTTCTGGTGGAGCGTGAACATGTCGACGGGACCCGTTACCGCTCGGCTAACGATCGCTTTTATCAAGATTACCAGCGCGGTGAATTGGATATTTTTGCCTACCTGGAATTTGCCTTGGAGCCCCTGGCTCAGCTTTCCCGTGGCCAATTGGATAACTTGCAAAGCGAGTTTATGCAGGAAGTTATCAGTGAATTGTGGCTGCCTCGGGCCCAGGAGCTGATCGGCGAGCACCGCCGCAAAGGCCACCACATCATGATTATCACTGCGACCAATCGCTTTGTGGTTGAGCCTATTGCCTCGCGCCTCGGTGTCGATACCCTGCTGGCCACTGAGCCAGAGGAGGATGAGGGGCGGTTCACCGGAAAGGTAGTTGGTGAACCCTGTTACCAGGGGGGAAAAGTTGTCCGGTTGCGCCAATGGCTGGCCCACAACCCGGAATACGCCAACAGTGAAAAGTGGTTCTACAGTGACTCCATCAATGATCTGCCCTTGCTGGGCGAAGTTGAGCACCCAATTGCGGTGGACCCGGATGATCGTCTGCGCGCAGAAGCTAAGGCTCGCGGCTGGCCGGTGATCAGTTTGCGGGAAGAGAGTGAGTAGGTGCTTGCCAGTATTTGTGAAATGCACAAGATGGGGAATTGAGTGAACGGATCTATTATCCAGTACCGGGCCCTGGCTGTTTTAATCGGGGCCCTGGCCGGACTTTCTGCCTGTGAGCAAAAAGCGGTAGAAAAACCGCAGCAGGTATCGCAACAAAGTATTGCGCCGCAACCTGTGAATGAAAAGGCTGCGACCGAGTTATCCCTGGCAATTTGGCAGGCGGGTGAGGCCCAGGTTATCCACGCCCATGCCGCTGTTGAAACGTTGCAGCGTGAAGTGGATGGTCTCCTGGCTCAGCCGAATGAAAACAAGTTGGAAAATGCCAGGCTCGCCTGGCTGGATGCCCACAGGGAATTTGCTGCTGCACTGCCTTATATCCAGTTGGCTTTTTCTTCGGGAGAGTTGCGCAGCCAGGGTAGAAAATTACTGTTATCAGTAGATAGTTGGCCGGCTCAGGCGGGCTACCTGGATACAGTGCCGGGTTATTCTGAGAGCGGTATCGTTAACGATACGGCCATTGATCTGACCTTAACGAATCTCCGCAAGCAGCACCGCCTGACGGCCCATGAAGAGGCCAGCACCGGTTTTCACGCCCTGGAAATTATGCTCTGGGGGCCCACCAGCGAGCGGGTTGCGGAGCAGTTTTTGGCTAAGTCCGATGGGGAAAAACCCGAGGCCCTGGCCGTCAATCGGCGCCGTGAACTAACCCGCTTGATCGTTAAAGGTGTGGAAGAGGATATGGCAGGCTTGGCCCGCCGTTGGCCGACGGCAGCCAACAGCCTGTCGCGACCCTATTTATCCCTTGGACCGGTTGCCCGATTGCAGCAAATCCGTGCATCGCACACCCGGGTGATTGATGAGCAGCTGTTGCGCAGGTTGCCGGAGAGTTCCGAGAGCGATGTGGAAAGTAGCCGTGCTGCCGATTCAAAGCAGGCGATATTGGCAATTATGGCAACTCTCCAGTCAAACTGGATTCCCACTGGTGGGGGCGGCTTAGCGGAGCTGTTGCTGGATCGACATCAGGTGACGGCTTTAGAGCAGGCTTTTGTGGATTTCGAGAGCTTGTTGTTGCAAATGGAAGACCCGATTGAACTGGCGGAGCTGACCCAATTGGCCCAGGCACGCAAACTTCTGGAACGTATCGCCGGGTTGATGGCAGGTACTACCCAAGTGCCAGTATCCGATCAGGATGTGATGCCGGTTAGCTTACCGGTTGATGGTGAATAAATCTTGCTCTCACAGGCATAACAAAAAACCCGGCGACTGCCGGGTTTTTTGTATCTGTTGGGTGGGGATTACCAGCGACGTACAGGGCCAGTATCCACGTGTACGAAGTTACTCTTCGGGTAGTATCCGACACCGCCCGCTTTCAGGTTGAGTGCTGCCTGGCGCAACTTCGACAGGGACACTCCCGGCATACGGATATCCAAGGCCATACCACGTGTGTGGTAACTGCGTTTCGCTACGCCTCGGCCAGCTGCACGCAGCTTGGCATTGGTTTTAGGTGAACGGTATCCAGAGATAATCTCAATGGTGCCGTTGTAATTGAACTTCTCCTTCAGCTTGTAGACGATATCTAGAAGCTTGGGGTCCATTCGGGTCACTTCGTTGGCGCGGTGGTCACGAAGCAATTTGTTGAACTGCTTCAGGCCTCCGCTGCTGTAATCTCCGTTGGTCCAGTAGGCGGCCTCCAGCTTCTCCCCGGTGTGCAGGTTGCGCATTTTCAGGGTGCGGGAGCTACCTACTTTTGCGAAAGTCGGTCCGGCGCTGACGGCCGCCGCAGTTGCGCAGGTCACTGCCAGGAATCGACGTCTGGATGGATTCTTCATAATTCCGCCTCGTCGTTAAATCTCTCGTCGGTTTGCCTTAGTTGGCGCAACCGGGTACGGCGGAAAATGTACAAAAAATAACCAGTTGTTACAAACCTGAAGCTGCTAATTCGGAAATAATTAGATGGCCCCGGTGGTATATTTTTTCTTTTCTGCTACCTGAAACCGGAATTTTTATTGCTGATCAGTCGACGGTGTTGGATAGGGAGGAGACAGCGTTGTCATTGCACGCTAATCACTAAAAAATTATTTTTCTGCGACTTATAAGTTTTATCGGGCTGTTTCGTCAGTGTACTTGGGAGCTATCCGATCACCTCTTCGGTCATGAGCTTGATAGCCTTCTTTATTAGTGGATGGTTTACCCATCTATATACAGAAGACAACCTAGATATAGAGAAGATAAGAATTTGTATGTACATGTATATACATGTGGCTTAGGTGCTGCTAGCGTAGTATTTCTCCGGACATTCAGCTGTTTAGGTTATCTGGCAGACCCTGGACCGCCCTATATTTGGGGGCGTATTGATCTCGATTTCCTGGAGCCCTCCAGTAGAAGCGGGCGATAAAAAGAAACCTGGAAAAATTAGATCCGGCCAGTATTGCTACCACGGTTGTGAATATGGCAAAGCTCTAATTTTGTGATGATAAGGATGTAGTTTCCAAACCAAAGCCAGGGTTTAAATAGAAGTGTGAGTAGTGCTTTGAAAATTAAATCAAACTTGCTTAGGTGGTTATTTTGACCGGTGTCTTTCAAGTTCTATTGTTTGGAGAACTTTAGCGTTATAGAGCGCTGCCAGCGAAAATGAGAACAGGCAAAGTCCTTTATCGATACTTAGTATTTTTCACTTGCCGATAAGCTCCCTAATTTGGATAAGGCAGCTCTTTGTCACGATGATAAATATCAGGGCGGAATTGGGGGCGCCCATCCCTATCTATCCATGCTGTCATATAAACAATGTAAATACGGGGTGACCCCTTAACCTTTACATTCAGAGCATCATGCCCATTCGCTGCCTGTGCTACCCGAGTTCTATCCCAACCCTGGTCACGGAGAAGAAAGTACGCTAATTCTTCTGGTGCTTGTAGCCTTATGCATCCGTGACTTAATGCCCGCTGGCGAAGTTTAAACAGGCTTTGAGCTTGGGTGTCATGGAGAAAAATAGCCTGCTTATTGGGGATAACAAATTTCACTTTTCCCAGAGTATTCTCAGGGCCACTTAATTGCCTCAAAGTAGCGTGCCCACCGGCTGCCTTGGCAATAGTCTCCTCTGTAATAGGGGACGATTTACCGCTGCGATATTGCACTACTCGATAACCTCGCTTGTGCATGGCTGTTGGGTTGTGTCGTGCCTTGGGCAAAAGCTCGGTGACAAGAATACTTCGGGGGACAGTCCAGGTTGGGCTGAAAACAATATTGGTTATTCGCGTGCGCATATCCGGTGTGCGCGTGCTGCTTTTTCCTACGACGGTTTTCATATCGAGAGCAACTGAACCATCTTCGATAAGCTGTAAGCGATAATCGGGCACATTAACGATTACGTAGCGATCATCCTCCGGGAGCTTTAGTTTCTCCCATCGGGATGCATTCAATTCCATTTGCTGAGCGCGCTCCATTGGAGATACGGCCAAGGCTGCAAGTGTGTCTTCATCGGCGATGCCGGTAACGTTCAATCCGTGACGCTCTTGAAAGCGCTCCACTGCAGCTTGGAGCGCACTGTCAAATCTTCGGGGGTCTTTTTGCGGAGCGGAAAGCGGCCCGGGCTGACCGTGATAATCCTTATACATTGCCAGTAAATTACGTAGTTGTAGGACACGAGGGCCTTTGTCTCCGGGCTGTAAAGTTTTTCCCTGGGTAATCGGTCGCCAGTTTTTCGCTAACACTCGGTAGGCCTGAGCGGTATCGCGCAATTGCTGGGTCGAACTGATTGGCTCAATAATGACATCGGTCTGCCCAGTGAATGAAGCATTCAAAGGGCTGGCCGAGGCAATTACGAGGCTTATCAGTGCGGCGATGCCGAGCTGGAATGGGCCATTTGCCATACTGATAACTCAGTAGTCCCTATAGGTCTTTATCCGCTTCACTCCGCTATCTCCTATTACTGATCCCGGTTATAGATATCCGGCCGAAACTGAAGCTGCCCATTTTCATCGATCCAGGCAGTCCAGTAAGCGATATAAACCGGTAGGGGATTTTTAAGGGCAACGCCATGGGTGCGACCACTTCCCAGCGCGCGATTGATACGGGCATCACTCCACTTGTTTTGCTGGGCTAACATCATGCGAGCAAACTGCAATGGTTTTTCAAGGCGAATACAACCGTGGCTAAAGGCTCTTTGGGATTTTTTGAATAAATGCTTGCTATTTGTGTCGTGGAGAAAAATGGCCTGCCGATTGGGGATAACAAATTTCACTCTTCCCAAAGCATTTCCCGGCCCGCCTTTTTGTTGCAGTGAAACTTGTCCTCTACGCACTGCAGCCACATTTCCACGAGTAAAAGGCACCGATCTGCCCCGATGATTCATTAGGCGATAACCCTTAGCTCTCAGTGCGGAGCTGCCCTTGGGTAAAAGTTCACGCAGCGCAATACTGGGCGGGACACGCCATACAGGATTAAATTCCAGTCGCGTCATACGGGTAGCGATTTGCGGTGTTTTGTGTTTTGGTTTTCCCACAACCACACGCATACGGAACTGCTCTTTATCGCCTTCAATTAGGCGCAAATTAAATTCCGGGACATTCACGATGATATAGCGAGGCCCTAAATCCTTGGGAAGTTGTTTCCAGCGTTCAATATTCGCTGCCAGAATTTTGGCAACTTTATCTGGCGGGGTATTGAGTCGACTCCGGGTTCCCTCATCAACCAGTGCCGTTTGCTTTAATCCGTGACGTTTCTGAAACCGTTTAACGGCCTGCTGCAGTTTTTTGTCGTAGACATCTGCTTTAGAAGTATCTGCTCCGTACTCTTCGGGGTGGTGATCACCATAGAGCATTAACAGGCTTCTCAATTGCGCAACCCGGGGACTGCGACTGCCCGGTGCGATAGGTTGTCCAGCACTGAGCGGTTTCCAGTAATTACCTTGTGCCAGGGTTTGGTAGCGTGCTAACGCTTCGCTGAGTAGGGAAAATTGCCTGCCCTGAGGTAAAAAAGGATCGCGACTGCCGATCAAGTCAGGTTCGACGGTATCTTGAGCTTCGGCGAGTATTTGTGGTGAGTGAATGCCTAGCGATATTGCTATGGCAATCGCAGCGGCACTCGCCCTGAGGGAGGTTAGTTGGTTGCGTGGCAAAAAAGCGCAAAGTGAATTGTTGGCAGCACCCATAAGTCACCCCTGCAAGCACTGAGAAATCAGTGAGATTTATCACTGTGCTCACATTGATAACTTGTGACTGATAGTCTTTAAATAATTTTCAGGAATGGCGCTGCTTAAGAAAGGCTAATTAATGGAATAACACGCTCAATAATTCCTTGGTTATAACCGGGGCGACGTATAGCCGCCCCGGTTTCTTTTAAAATTGATTATCGGTCAGTCCATCTTTGCCATAAATATCCGGGCGGAAGTTCAGGTTGCCCTGACCATCGACCCAGGCAGTCCAGTAGGTGATATAAACCTTCACCAATTGGGACATATCCACTTCCGTGGTTTCCTCTCCTGTGGTCAATTGATCGATACGCCACTGATCCCAATCCCCTTGGGGACGAAGCAGCGCTTCGGCCAAGTGGCGGGGTTTTTCCAGGCGGATGCAGCCATGGCTATAGCCCCGTGAGGTCAGGGAAAAAAGTTTGCGCGCGCGCGTATCGTGCAGGTACACGTCGTGAATATTGGGGATTTCAAATTTGACACGTCCCAATATGTTTTCCTCACCGCCCATTTGGCGCATAAGGTAGGAACCCGAACCTGCAGCAGATAGGTTTTGCGGAGTCAGGGGCAGTTTTTCACCCCTACCGCTAATCACCCGGTATCCCATTTTTTCCATACCCGCAGGGTTTTTACGAGCTTTGGGGAGTATCTCATTTACCAGGATACTGCGCGGTACTGTCCAAGTGGGGTTAAAGACTACCTTGCTGACGCGGGTGGTTATTTCAGGCGTTGCGTGTTTTTTCTTACCGACGACCACATTCATCGCCAGTTTGACCTGATCGTTTTCCACGTATTTGAGACGATACGCGGGAATATTGACCTGGATAAAACGGCTGCCCAATTGTTCCGGCAACTCTTCGCGGCGCTTGATATTCATTTCCACAATGCGGGCGCGTGCAGCTGGGGATAAGTTCAGGCGCTTGCGAGTTGAGCGACCGACAATACCATCTGCTCTCAGGCCGTGACGTTTCTGGAAGCGCACCACCGCTTGGTGAAGGCCCCGATCGAAGCGATTGCGATCAGTGCCGCCGTAGCTGTAGTAAGACTGGTAATCACCGTATAGGGAGAGCAGGTTGCGCAGGAGGCCCACATGTGGGTGGCGTGCACCCATGGTCATGGCAGGGCCCGCCGGGATCGGACGCCAGCGACCGCTGGAGGAAATCTTGCGCAGCCGTTGCAGCTCACCGCGCAGCGCTCTTACATCGTTGCCATAGGGCCGGTTTTCCTCGTAGTAAGGCCCCTCACTGTTTTCAGATCTCACCGGTGGGGCGGCAGTATTTGACCGCCCCTGGTTGTAATAAACGCGACTGCCGGAACCCGAGCCACTATTGTTGTCCCGGTAGGAACGGTATCGACTGCGCTCATAGGTGCGAGTGCTACCGGAATAATTGCGTCCTGAGTAATTGCCGGAAGTATCCGCATTGTATTCCCGCGAGTAATAGCGGCTGCGTACATTGCTGCCGAGATTGGCTGCGCGATCATATCCGCGGAAGTACTTGCGCCCGCTGGGTTCACTGGAAGCCTGCTGTTGAGCGGTGCTGGTCGCAACCAGGCGGAAACCTTCGCTATCCCGCAGAACCGGTGTGACACCCCGGCGCGGGCGGGTTTTGGGCTTGAGCCTGTCCAGCTGGGTATCTTGCGCGTAGGAAACAAAGGCATCGGTCAGTAAGATATCCAATACGGCTGCCATCTGCAGACGTTGAGGCGTATCGCGGAGGGTGCGATCGAAGTACCCCAGGTGGTAGCGGTAGTCGACCATGCTGCTCGGATTGCCGGAGCTGGCAGCTGTGAGTTGTTTCAGCAGGTCATTGGCACTATCACTTAGGCTGTAGTTATCGAACCAAAGCAAGCGGTAATCCGTGCGCTGGTAGATCTTGCGCACAGCGGCGGGGTTAAAAATGGGGTCCTGGGCTGGCCAGGCATCGGGGTTTTCCTCCAGCCAGTGCACTAAATGAGGGCGAACAGCGTTCTCCGGTAAAACGGGTACGGTCTTCTGGTTTGCTGCGAAAGCATAATAAAGAATGAAGACACAGAGACTACCCAGTGTCAGCAGTGGAAGTACAGATTTGCGTCTACGATGCTCGGGGTTGAAATACGACATGGTACCTCAGCGATTCTGCGGGGGCCCGGTGCGATATTTTGGAAAATGCCGGGCGCCAGATCGTTCATACCTTCCCAACCTGTGGCGAGCCCATCCAGATACTCAGGGATATTATCGGTGACTCGCACGTGTCATGCGTCCCGCGCGACTTCCTTTTATTAAGACTGCTGTCGGTGTCCTGCTTGCGCGAAACTCAACCAACTTCAGTCTGTGAAAGTAAGTATGGCAATAAATGCAAAATTTGCTTGGCGCTTCATTCTTTTTAGAGTAAGGATTTGCGAATGATGAGTTTTGCGTCAAATATTTCGCTCGTGGGTGAAAAAGGGGCGTGTTTACTGGGGCTTATTTGAATATGGTGCAGAGGCTTGCACAAAAAGTTATGCACAATTTCTCTGCCATTAGCATTGAGCCTGCTTAATTGGGCGACTGGGTAGTGAAGTAGCGCAGGGGTCCATTTTCATTGCCCTGTATAAAAGTCTGCTCCCAAAGTTGGCCACACCCCCTCTGGTCGATGGTGATCACGGTACTCGCGCGGGTACCGTAGCCTCCATTGCGAAGCATTGGTTCTGTCGCCGAGCTATCGGCATCAATTTGAATGAATATCGGAGAGAGTGCCCGCTCAATCTCCAGTGGTAGCCCGGTATGAGGGAGTTGTTGGTCCGGCGCTTGGGTGCGATCTTTGAGCAGTGCCAGGGCTGGCTCCACAAAGTTCTCGATTGTTACCAGCTGATCGGCCGCAGGTATTATTTTTGCCAGCCCCGCTTTGCCCCTCTCCACCTTTGGCCAGGGTTCGTCTGGTGCTCCGTTGGAGATACCGTGAATGCCCGGTTCAAAAGTAAATGGCTTGTGCCGGTTCCCGGCACAGAAGAGAGTGTTTTGATTCTGAATATCAAACAGCAGGGCGTTAAAGCCTCGATATTGCTGGGATTCCAGGTAGTGGATGAAATGCTCAGGGCTAATTTGTTGGCTGAGGAATTTCTGCGGTATTTCTCCGCGGGAAAGCGCTCCTACAGGTTCCGGTGTCCCGGGCTCCCGGATATTGGTTACAGCCGCGACCCGGCCGGGGGATACGCCGGCCCAGGTTCCCTGAGCTTCAAGGTCTCTACCCGCAATTAGCCCGGTCCCGGGCCAGTGCTCCGCTGCTGCGGTTGGCCTTTGATAAAACTCATCCCGATTGGCGATCAACAGCAGAGGGTATTTCGGGTGGCATTGATAGGCGAATAGCAGTAGACACATGGGGATCTTCCCTAGGGGCAAGCTGCCCTTCCACAGCGGGGGGCTTTACGACCATAATACGCCCTTTATTAGCAATCGCGATTCCCCCATGCTGACCTATCCCGAAATTGACCCGGTAGCCTTTGCAATAGGCCCCTTAAAAGTGCACTGGTATGGGCTGATGTACTTGGCTGGCTTTGTCGCGGCCTGGTGGTTGGCATTGCGCCGAAGTGCCAAACCCTGGTCACCGGTCATTAAATCCGAAGTTGAGGACTTGATTCTCTACTGTGCCATTGGTGTCGTTATCGGTGGCCGCTTGGGGTACATGTTCTTTTATAATTTCCCCCAGTTGCTCGAAGATCCGATATCACTGATCCGGCTGTGGGAAGGGGGGATGAGCTTCCACGGCGGGCTGATAGGGGTAATGTTGGCCACGGCACTCTATGCGCGCAAAATTGGTACAACCTTCCCAGCTCTAATTGATTTCGTTGCTCCTCTGGTGCCCATTGGTCTTGGGCTTGGGCGGATCGGTAATTTTATTGGCCAGGAGCTTTGGGGGCGTGAAACTGAAGGCCCTTGGGGCATGGTCTTTCCAAAGGACCCGGACCTTCTAGTCCGGCACCCATCCCAGCTGTATCAAGCCTTCCTTGAGGGGCTGGTTCTCTTTGCGCTGCTCTGGTGGTTCTCCAGTAAGCCGCGCCCTCGACTCGCGGTGGGCGGTATGTTCGTGACGCTCTACGGTGTATTCCGCTTCCTGGTGGAGTTTGTCAGGGAGCCCGATGGGCATATTGGTTTTGATTTATTTGGATGGATGACTCGTGGGCAGCTTTTGAGCCTGCCAATGATTATTGCCGGCATCGCATTGCTGGTGTGGAGTTATAAAACTCAGCCGCTTCCCGAGGGGAGAACTGAGCAGAAAGGTAAGAAAGCAGGGTCTTCCCGAGTTAAAGGCGGAGCATAGCAGTAGATGAAGCAGTATCTCGATCTAATGCGCCATGTGCGCGATAACGGCACCGTTAAAGGTGACCGCACCGGCACTGGTACTCTCAGTGTGTTTGGCTATCAAATGCGCTTTAATTTGGCGGAAGGTTTTCCGCTGATCACCACTAAAAAGTGCCATTTGCGCTCGATTATTCACGAACTTCTGTGGTTTTTGCAGGGGGATACCAATATCCGTTATCTGCAGGACAATAAAGTGCGGATTTGGGATGAGTGGGCGACAGAAGACGGTGATCTGGGCCCTGTATATGGCCATCAATGGCGCTCCTGGCCCACTTCTGATGGTCGCCAGATCGACCAAATTGAGCAGTTGGTACACCAGTTGAAAACTCGCCCGGACTCCCGGCGCCTGATGGTTAGTGCCTGGAACCCTGCGGATCTGCCAGATGAAGGTGTTTCACCTGCTGATAATGCTCGTGAAGGGCGCATGGCCCTGGCTCCCTGCCATGCCCTGTTCCAGTTCTATGTCGCTGATGGCAAGTTGTCCTGCCAGCTTTACCAGCGAAGCGCAGATATTTTCCTGGGAGTGCCTTTCAATATCGCCTCATACAGCCTGCTGACCCTTATGCTGGCACAGGTATGCGGTTTGAAGCCCGGCGATTTTATCCACACCTTTGGTGATGCTCACCTCTACTCCAACCATATGGAGCAGGTCGAACTGCAATTGCAGCGCGACCCTCTGCCTCTGCCGCAAATGCACTTGAATCCAGATGTGAAAGATCTGTTTTCTTTCCGTTTCGAGGACTTTGAACTCAAAGGTTACGAAGCCTTTCCACATATTCCAGCACCTGTAGCGGTTTAAGGGGCAGTAATGACGGTTTCTATTGCTTTGATTGCGGCGGTTGCCCGCAATGGTGCTATCGGTAAGGACAATGAGCTCCCCTGGCGCATCTCTGGCGATCTGCAGTTTTTTAAGCGGACCACTATGGGAAAGCCTGTAGTAATGGGACGAAAGACCTTTGAGTCTATTGGTCGCCCACTTCCGGGGCGCGTAAATATTGTCATTACGCGTAATACCGATTGGGTTGCGGATGGCGTTGAGGTGGTCCAGTCTCTGGATAAAGCCCTGAGTCTGGCTCAAGAAAGCGCTAAAGACAGTGGGGCAAGCGAGGTGATGGTCATTGGTGGAGCACAAATTTACCGCCAGGCACTGCCACTGGCTGCCCGCTTATATGTCACCGAAGTTGACGCAAATATCGACGGGGATGCATACTTTCCCGACATGGATGACTCGTGGGTCGAATCGGCACGAGAGTGTTACCCGGCCTCAGACAGGAATGAGTACAACTACTCATTAGTCCAATATGACAGATTTAAATAAAAACAATTTGATCAAAAGTTGATCGATCTGTTAAATTCTCCAACAGCTCGCACAGGGAACGTCGCCGCGAATGTGTGCATGTGACCCGGGAATGTTACCTAAGTGTTACCTTGCTACCCAAGCGGGCCGATGCTGGCAATCGGCATTTGAATAATCAAATCGGCTGTTTACAATGTGCGGCTCTTAGCTGTCTTCTAACCAATGTTTTTAAAACAAAAGGACACCGCGTTGTGGCAGCTATCTCATCGCGACCATGTTGTGAAATATTGAACCCACTGGGGGGTCTAATGAAAACCAAGCGATTCATGGCTGTGGCGCTGACCACTGCGCTGTCTGCTGGCGCGCTCTACGGCAGCGTAGCCACTGCGGATACTCTTGATAACGTACTCGCCGTCGGCCAGCAGAAAACCACTGCGGCCCAGGCATCGCAAAAGCGCATCGACAAGATTGCCGACGAAACCAGCAGCCTGCTGCAGGACTTCAAGGTGGTTAATAAAGAAATCGATGGTCTGCGCGTATACAACCGTCAGCTGGAAAAGCAGCTGGCCAACCAGCTCGAAGTTATCAATGAGCTGGACGAGTCCATTGCCAACGTTACTGTCATTGAACGTCAGATTCAGCCGCTGATCCTGCGTATGCTGGAAGGTCTGGAGCAGTTCATTGAGCTGGACGCACCGTTCAAGCTCGAAGAGCGTATGGCGAACCTCAACGGTGTTAAGAGCACCATGGACCGTTCCGATGTAAGTGTTGCGGAAAAATTCCGCCAGGTACTGGAGCTGTACAACTTCGAAGCGGAATACGCCCGTAAGATCGACTCTTACCGCGATACTCTGACCGTTGCTGGTCAGGAGCGCGAGGTGAGCGTTCTGCAAATCGGCCGTATCGCCCTGCTGGCTCAGACTACTGATGCAGAAATTGCCCTCGCATATGACAAAGCGCAAAAAGCGTGGGTTGAGATCGACGCTGGTGAATACCGCCGCGCTCTCATGAACGGTCTGAAAATTGCCAAGAAGCAGGCCACTATCGACATCATGACCATGCCGATTCCGGCTCCGGAGGCAGCGCAATGAAAACCTCTTTCGCCAAACGCGTTTTAGTAGCGGCAGCAGCTGGTCTGATCAGCTTCTCCGCAGTTGCTCAAGAGAAGGCTGCTTCCCTGGACGACCTGCTGAAAATGGTTCAGCAGTCCAAAGTTGCCGAGTCCAAAGAACACAAGCAGCGTGAAGCTGAGTTCCGCCGTCAAAAGGCAAACCAGAATGCCCTGCTGAACCAAGCGAAGAATACTCGCACCGCTGAAGAGAAGCGTTCTGCTGACCTGGAAAAGAAATACCAGGAGCAGGAAGTCGCTGTTGATCAGAAGCGTCAGCAACTGGACCAGCGCCTGGGTTCCTTGAAGGAACTGTTCGGCCATATGTCCTCTACTGCTGCCGACCTGCGTGCCAATATCGGTTCCTCTCTGGTTTCCGCTCAATACCCTAACCGTACTGAGTTCATTGATGGCCTTCTGGGCAAAATGAACAGCGCTACTCAGCTGCCGACTATCGAAGAGATCGAGCGTCTGTGGTTTGAAATTCAGCGCGAAACGGTTGAATCCGGCAAGATCGTTAAGTTTAACGCGACCGTGATCAAGCCCAACGGTGAGCAGGCTGACCAGGAAGTGGTTCGTGTAGGTAACTTCAATCTGGTTTCCAATGGTAAATACCTGGAAATGAACAATGCCTACAAAATGGCTGAGCTGATTCGTCAGCCGGACGCCAAGTTCCAAGGCATGGCTGAAGCTCTGCAGGCTTCTACCAGTGGTTTCAGTGCCTTCGGTGTAGACCCGACTGGTCCTACCGGCGGCTCCTACCTGAAAGCCATGATCAATAGCCCGGATATCGTAGAGCGTTGGCACCAAGGTGGCATCGTGGGCTACATCATCTCCGCTGTTGGTGCCTTCGCGATGCTGCTGGCTATCTTCCGCCTGATCATTCTGACTGGCGTTGGCGCCAAAGTGAATGCACAGCTGCGCTCCTCTACTCCGAACACTAATAACCCACTGGGTCGTGTACTGGCTGTTGCAGAAGAGAACAAAGGTGTAGACGGTGAAACTCTCGAACTGAAGATGGAAGAAGCAGTACTGAAAGAGCGTCCGGCAATCGAATCCGGCCTCAACCTGCTGAAGATCATCGCGATGGTTGCTC
This sequence comes from Microbulbifer sp. ABM4_008, assembly GCF_056311705.1. Classification (NCBI taxonomy): domain Bacteria; kingdom Pseudomonadati; phylum Pseudomonadota; class Gammaproteobacteria; order Cellvibrionales; family Microbulbiferaceae; genus Microbulbifer; species Microbulbifer sp. ABM4_008. The sequence continues at coordinate 216,807 of NZ_CM149970.1, forward strand.
CGCTGCTGGGTCTGCTGGGTACCGTTACCGGCATGATCATCACCTTCCAGGCGATCACTATCTTTGGTGCGGGCGATCCCAAGGCAATGGCCGGCGGTATTTCCTCAGCCCTGATTACCACTGTTCTCGGTCTGGTTGTGGCTATCCCAACCGTTCTGATGCACACCGTAGTTAATGGTCGTGCCAAGCGTGTCCTGCACATTCTGGAAGAGCAGAGTGCTGGTATCGTGGCAGAAAACGCCGAGCGCAAATAAGAGGAGGCGGCAACATGCACGCATTAAATGACGCATGGGCCGCCGTCAACGCCTTTATGGCGTCGGGCGGGCCAGTACTGTTCCTGATCGCCGGCCTGACCTTCTTTATGTGGACGCTGATTTTTGAACGTGTTTTCTACTTTAACAAAGGGTTGAAAAGTGACGTTCAAGGTGCGGTAGACCAATGGGAGGGGCGCGGTGAGCGCAAATCCTGGGCTTCGCACCAGATCCGTTATGCGATGATTTCCCGGGTATCCGAGAAAATTCAGGACAATATGGACATGATCCAAGCCTGTGTCGCCCTGGCTCCTCTGTTTGGGCTGTTGGGTACGGTTTGGGGCATGATCAACGTGTTTGATGTTCTCGCGATTACAGGTGGTGGTGACGCCAAGCAGATGGCCAGTGGTGTATCCATGGCAACTATCCCGACAATGGCGGGTATGGTTGCGGCGCTGTCAGGCGTATTTGCCAACACTTACCTTGCCCGTAAAGCTGAGCGTGAAACCCAGCTGCTGGAAGATCATCTGACGATGGATCACTAAGCATACACCAGTTAATAAGCCTGCTTATTTACTGTGAAGGTTTAGCCAAGCCAGATACTTTCGCCGGGGGCTCCCTGAGCCCCCGCTGGAAAAGTTCGCTAAGAGAGTTGCTATGAGCAAAAGACAAAATACGGCAGAAGAGGAAGCCGGCGCAATTGACCTCACGCCTATGTTGGACGTGGTGTTTATCATGCTGATCTTCTTTATCGTCACCGCGACCTTTATCAAGGAACCGGGTGCTGATATTGAGAAGCCGGAATCGACGACCGCTGAACTCAAGGCCGCCTCTATCCTGGTAGCGATCAACGACAGTGACGAGGTTTGGATTGCTAAAGAGAAGGTTGATGAGCGCCAGGTACGAATTGTCCTGGAGCGTCTCTACTCGGAAAACCCGAAAGGGTGGTTGGTAATTCAGCCCGATAAGGGAGCAAGCATTGAGAAGATTGCCCTGATTGCAGAAGCAGCCAGGAAGATTGGTATCAAGAAAGTTTCCGTCGCTACAGAGAAGAGTTAACAGCTATGAATCCGGTAAGACTTCTTGGGGCAGGTACATTGGCATTGGCCACTACCTTTGGCCTCATCTTCACCATGCATCAGCTGATTGCGGCAAACATGGGTGCTCCAGAGGATACTCCGGAGTACAAAGTTGCCGATGTGGTGATGCCTGATACGAAGATTGAAACACAGTACGACACCGCCAAGCCGGTAAAACCAGATGAGCCTGAGACTCCGCCACCGGAGATGCCGGAGCCCGATTTTGAGGAGCCGGATCTTGATGGCAGTATCAATATCGCTGCGCCCTCTGCGGGAGGCAACGTTAAGCTATCTGGTTTCAGCTTTGGTGAAGGTGACTACCTACCGATCGTAAAAGTACAGCCGCAGTATCCCCGTCGCGCGCTACAGCGCGGCATGGAAGGTTATGTAATCGTTGAATACACAGTAACGACAAACGGTTCAGTACGTGATCCGATCGTAATTGAGGCCTTCACTCTGGAAGGTAAGCCCACAACGGTTTTCAATCGGTCTGCCCTGAAGTCCGCATTGAAGTACAAGTACAAGCCGCGGGTAGTCGATGGCAAGCCGACCGAAGTTCCTAATGTTAGGACCAAGATCAGCTTTAACATGGCTAAGGACTAAAGGGGAAGCACTATGAAGTTGACGACCATCACTAAAGGTTTGTCCAAGTTCGCTCTGCGCACGTCCGTGGCGCTACCCTTGGTTCTTGCACCGACGGTCAGCGTCACAGTGTTAGAAGCTGTTGGTGTGTCAGCGCCATTCGCTTCAGCACAGGCGCAGGAACAAAAAAAGCCTAGCAAGCAAAAAACCCGTAAAGTTCCGGCTATGCGTGAAGCTGCGTACAAGAAGCTGGAAAAAGCTCAAGAGGCTGCTGATGCAGAGGATTGGGCGGGTGCTCTTGCAGCGCTGAAAGAGATGGACGCAAGTAAGAAGCGGTACAACGGCTACGAAGTTGCCCAAATGTACAACTTCTTCGGTGTTGTTTATTACAGCACTGAAAACTATAAAGAGGCGATCCCTTACTTTAAAAAGGTACTGGCCCAGGGTGAGAAAAACCTGCCGGTAGCTTTGGAAGTGGGCACCCTGTTTACACTTGCCCAGCTGTACTTCGTAACTGAGGATTACAAGCAGGCGATTAACTACTTGAACCAGTGGTTTAAAGTTTCTGATCGTATCACTGCTGACTCCTATGCACTGCGCGCTCAGGCTTACAACCAGATTGGCAACCAGGATAAGGCTCTCGCGGATATCAATATAGCGGTATCCATGTTTGAAAAAGAGGGCAAGATACCGAAGGAAGGTTGGTTCGGCTTACAGCAATATGTGTACTTCGAACGCGGAGACTACCCGAAAGTAGCTGCTGTTCTAGAAAAACTGGTGCAGTACTATCCGAAGCCAGCGTATTACAAAACCCTTGGGGCGGTATACGGTGAGCTGAAGCGCGATAAGGATCAGCTGCACATGATGGAAGCAGCTTACCTTGCCGGAGCTTTGGAGAAGGATAAAGACCTGTTAAATATGGGGTATCTCTTTATGGGGCATGAAATGCCTTATAAAGGAGCTAAGGTGATTGCCAAGGGTATTCAAGATAAGAAGATCCCGCGCACAGCTAAAAACCTGGAAACCCTTGCTCAGGCTTACCAGATGTCACAAGAGCTGCAGAAAGCTATTCCCCAGTTGGAAGCGGCAGCACAGCTTTCTGATAAAGGTGAGATCTATTCACGCCTGGCCGGTATTTACCTGGACCTGGATCAGAACGAGAAAGCCCTTTCTATGGGTAAAAAAGCTCTGGCCAAAGGTAGTATTAAGCGTGTTGATCAGTTGCATATCGTAATGGGTATGGCGAATGCCAACCTTAAGCGTTATGACGCAGCTTTAAAGAGCCTCAAACTTGCACGTAAAGATGAGCGCTCAGAGAAGTTCGCTGAACAGTGGATTTCCTTTGTCGAAGGTGAAAAGGAGCGTGAAGAGCAACTGGCAATTTAATACCGGTTGACTTCTTAGCCCCTTGAAAGCCACGCAGAAATGCGTGGCTTTTTTTATACCTGTTTGTTTGTGAATGCCGATACAAAATTTTGATATAACCTGTATTAACAGACTATTTGCATTTTTTTGTAAATTGACTAATGATTAAGTCAGCTGATCAGTTTTTCCATTTTCGGCACAAGAATGCCGCTTATTGCACCCTAAAAATAATAGGAGAGGTGTTATGGATAGAGCTTGTCAGTCAATTTCCAACCCTGTGTTTTTCCCCCAGCATTTACTTGCAGGCTACGTGAAGGGCCTGGGATATGCTGCCGTGACAACAGTGGGACTGCTCTTTTTAATGAGCCAGCTGGTGGCAACTGATATTGAAGAGCCAACAGTTGAGTTGTTGCCACAGATTAAATCAGTACATATGCCGAAAAAGGTGATTGTTACCGAAAATTATGAGGCACCTACACCACCACAAACAGTCATTGAGCAGCCGAATATGCGAGTTGAGCAGACTGAAGTCTTGCCAGTTAAGTTGAATATTCAAATAGGCTCTCCAACACCAGTCTCTGAAACTGGGATGAAGGTATCGCAAGATCCTTTGCCTGTGTACAAAGCTGCACCGCGATATCCTAGTGCCGCCTTGCGCAGGGGAATTGAAGGATATGTTGTTGTAGAGTTTACAGTGACAAAAACAGGGGCAGTGCGAGATGCTCGTGTTGTCGGTGGTTATGACTCTAATGGGAACCCAACGCGTGTGTTCGATCGTTCTGCGATAGCCGCGGCAGAACGGTTTAAGTATCGACCCCAAGTGGAGAATGGCCAGCCAGTGGAACGCTACGGGGTACGCAATCGAATCAGCTACAAAATAGCGGAATAAAAAAACGGCCCCAAGGGGCCGTTTTTTTTAGAACAGTTTTAATCAGTCAATTTCCCTTACCGCCCCGCGGTCTGCACTGGTGGCAAGCATGGCATAGGCTTTCAGTGCCTTGCTGACTTTACGATGGCGCTTTTCAATGGGCTTCCAGCCATTGGGATTTTCTTCCATTTCTTTGCGCCGCTTATCGAGTTCACTTTCCTCAATAGCGATCTCAATTTTCCTCTCTGGAATATCAATACGTATAAGGTCTCCATTACGAACCAGAGCGATGTTACCTCCAGACGCCGCCTCCGGTGAAACATGTCCGATAGAGAGGCCTGAAGTGCCGCCTGAGAAGCGGCCATCGGTAATCAATGCGCAGTGCTCACCGAGTCCCTTGGACTTTAAATAGCTGGTGGGGTAAAGCATCTCTTGCATCCCAGGTCCTCCTTTAGGACCCTCATAGCGGACGATAACAGCCTCTCCTTTACTGACCTTCCCTTCGAGGATATTGGAAACCGCCTCTTCCTGGCTTTCTACTACGTGGGCGGGGCCTTCGAACTTCCACAGCGACTCATCGACGCCGGAAGTCTTCACTACACAGCCATTGGGGGCCAGGTTACCAAAGAGAACGGCGAGCCCTCCCTCAGAGGAGTAGGCGTGCTCCGCAGAACGGATACAGCCGCGCTGGCGATCGGCATCTAAAGTGGACCAGCGGCAATCCTGGCTGAAAGCTGTTTGCGTGGGAACACCTGCGGGTCCCGCGCGATAGAATTCCAGTACAGATTGGTCGTCCGTGCGGCAAATATCCCAGCGCGCCAGGGCATCGGCGAGTGAACCACCGTAGGCGGTTGGCAGCGAGGAGTCGATAAGACCTGCGGCCTCCAACTCCCCGAGGATGGCCATTACACCACCGGCGCGGTGTACATCTTCTATATGGTATTTCTCGGTATTGGGGGCAACCTTGCACAGCTGTGGAACCTCACGGGAGAGGCTGTCGATATCTTCCAGGGTAAAGTCAATCTCACCCTCTTGAGCGGTTGCCAGCAGGTGCAGGATGGTATTTGTGGAGCCTCCCATGGCGATATCGAGAGCCATGGCATTGCGGAAGGCTGTGCGGTTGGCGATGTTGCGCGGCAGGGCAGTTTCGTCATCCTGCTCATAGTAGCGTTTGGTTAGGGTTACGATCTCGCGGCCAGCGCGGAGGAATAGCTCCTTGCGGTCGGCGTGAGTCGCTAGCATGGTGCCGTTACCAGGGAGTGAAAGCCCCAGGGCCTCGGTCAGGCAGTTCATGGAGTTCGCTGTAAACATTCCTGAGCAGGAGCCGCAGGTCGGGCAGGCAGAGCGCTCATACTCAGCAACTTCCTCGTCGGAGGCCGTATCTGTAGCGGCGATCACCATAGCATCTACTAAGTCGAGCTTGTGGTCAGCCAGCTTGGTTTTGCCGGCCTCCATGGGGCCACCGGAGACAAAGATAACTGGAATGTTCAGGCGCATGGCTGCCATCATCATTCCTGGTGTGATCTTGTCACAGTTGGAGATACAAACCAGGGCGTCGGCACAGTGGGCATTGACCATATACTCCACTGAGTCAGCGATAATTTCGCGGCTGGGCAGGCTATAGAGCATGCCGTCGTGACCCATTGCGATACCGTCATCCACAGCGATCGTATTGAACTCCTTGGCCACGCCGCCGGCGCGTTCAATCTCCCTTGCGACAAGCTGACCCATATCTTTTAGGTGTACGTGTCCGGGGACAAACTGGGTAAAAGAGTTTGCGATGGCAATGATTGGCTTATGGAAGTCCTCGTCCGTCATACCGGTGGCACGCCACAAGGCGCGGGCTCCGGCCATATTGCGACCGGCGGTAGAGGTGCGGGAGCGGTATTGGGGCATAGTCACAGATTCCAGCTGGCAACAATGAATGCGCCAGCTTAGCAAAAAATGGACTTTCCTGGGATGTTTTTGCGCCCAAACTACCCATTAAAGGAGTATTAAGGATAGATATTTCAAATTTCTATGACTAAGTGGACTGACTTTTCCCCAGGCGTTTACGCAGGATTCTCGAATTGCGCTGAATGTTGTACAGGGACTTTCGCGCGGTAGGCAGCTCACTGATACCGACTTGTTCAAAGCCCTGCTCGATAAACCAGTGCTCTGTCTGGGTGGTGAGGACGTAGAGCTCATCAACCTGGACTGTTTGCGCCTGTCTCTCAAGGTGGCGCATCAGCTTGGCACCACGCCCGCCACCGCGAAATTCCGGGTGGCTTGCAAGGCAGGCAACTTCGGCTGCTGTGGTAGTGCCCTTATCATCCTTAATGGGATACAGAGCTGCACAGGCAACTGGAGTACCATCCACTTCCACAAGCGTGAAGTGTTCGATTTCTGCCTCGAGCTTCTCGCGGGAGCGCCGTACCAAAACGCCATCTTTCTCTAACGGGCGGATCAGTCCAAGAATGCCGCCCACATCGGTAATTCGCGCTCTGCGCACAACTTCGTAGCTGTCCCGGTAAATCATGGTACCGGCCCCTTCACGGCGGAACAGCTCCTGAATTAAGGCGCCGTTTTTACAAAAGCTAAGTAGGTGTGTACGGGCGATCCCTGCATTACAGGCCCGAATGGCACAGCGTAGGGTTGCGCTTTGCACCTTGGGTGAAACCTGCTCTGCCTGCAAAATACTTAACTCGTGTACCGGATTTCCGTCCACTTGAAGTTGCTCAGGTTCGCGGAATAGCACTAGTTTCTCAGCGCGCAATACTCTGGAAGCCTCAGCGGCAAGATCCAGGTAATTGATATTGAAAAGCTCCCCGGTCAGGGATGTGCCCAGGGGAGAAAGGAGTACCAAGGAACCCTGATCCAGGTTTTGCTCCAGAGTGCCGGTGTCCATGCGCCGAACCGTGCCGGTCCAGCCCAGGTCTACGCCATCGAGCACGCCACTGGGGCGGGCGGTAACAAAATTGCCTGAGACCACCTTGAGGGCCGAACGCGCCATCGGTGAGTCTGGTAGTCCCTGGGAAAAAGCAGCTTCAATATCGAAGCGCAGTTTGCCCACGACGGACTTAACAATTTCCAATGTCTCTCGATTGGTAATACGCTGGCTCTCGTGAAATCGATTTTCAATGCCGCGCTCATCCAGGGCTCGATTAATTTGTTCCCGCGCGCCGTGCACAACAACCAAGCGAACCCCCAGGCTGGCAAGCAGCGCCATATCGTGCACCAGATTGCGGAAATTGGCGTGCTCTAAAGCGTCGCCGGGGATACCAACTACTAAAGTGCGACCGCGCAGGTCGTTGATGTAAGGTGCCGCGTGGCGAAACCAGTTCAGGGAGGCGTTATCGTCGCTCACTAATTCTTACCGTGTGCAAGTCTTGTGGTGTTAAAGCCCCGGAGGCTGTCGCAGGCAGATTAAAGGCAAAAGCGGCCAATCAAGTCGCGCAGAATATTGACCATAGGGTTGATACGATCCAGGGCGAGAAATTCATCCGGCTGATGAGCTTGGTCAATATCGCCGGGGCCGAGCACGATAGTGTCAATATTCAAACTCTTCAAGTAGGGCGCTTCAGTACCAAAGGCAACACTTTCAGCGGGATGGCCACAAAGTTGTTCTGCAACTTTTACTAACTCTGAATGGGCATCCTGTTCAAAGGGCGCAGTGCCGGGGAACAAAGAGGCCACTTCCACCTGAATTTTATTGTCTTGTGGAATGGTTAGGATACGTTTGTTTAGTTCTTCCCGTAGGTCCGTAAGCTGCATTCCTGGTAACGGACGAATATCAAACTGGAGTTCTGTATGGCCGCAGATCCGATTGGGGTTGTCACCCCCATGGATACAGCCTAAGTTCATCGTGGGTACTGGAACGGCGAATCCGGGGTTGTTGTATTTTTGCTGCCACTCTTTTCGCAGTGTTAATAGTTCACCAATAACTTTATGCATGGCCTCGAGAGCGTTGGCCCCCAAACTGGGATCTGATGAGTGGCCGGATTGCCCAGTAATACGCACTGCTTCCATCATAACCCCCTTGTGCATACGTATCGGGCGAAGCCCGGTGGGCTCACCAATTACCGCGTAGCGCGCTTGGGGTTTGCCAGCCTGCACCAGGGCGCGGGCACCACTCATACTTGTTTCTTCATCGGCTGTTGCCAAAACAATCAATGGTTTTTGTAAAGGCTTGTCGAGAAAAGTCTGCGCAGCCTCGATAACCATAGGGAAAAAACCCTTCATATCACTGGTGCCGAGACCGTATAAGCGGTTGTCGCGCTCTAAAACCTTAAAGGGGTCCGATTGCCAGCGCCCCGCATCAAAGGGGACTGTATCAGTGTGTCCGGATAGAACGAGCCCGCCTTTATCACCACTTTTACCTCCGAGAGTAGCAATCATATTGGCTTTGTTGGGAGAGCCCTTTAAAGGCATTATCTCTACATTGAAACCAAGTCCTTCCAACCATCCACCCAGTAGCTCAACCACCGGGCGGTTACCCATATCCAGGGAAGGATCGGTTGCACTGATACTGGGGCAGGCTATCAGTTGATGTAATTGGGTCTTCAGGTCAGGTACTGCGATACTCGCCATGGTGACTTTCCCTACTCTTGTTGCGCCATTCATTCAAGATAACAGCGGCTCCGATCAGTCCTCCCCCAAGGGCGAGACGGGTTAGATCGGCATCCCGATTCCAGATTAACAGATTTACCAATAAGCCAGCGGGAATCAGTGCATTATTCATTGCGGCCAGGGTACCAGTAGAGACCTGCGTAGCACCCTTGTTCCACAAAAAGTACCCCAGACCTGATGCCACCAACCCCAACCAGAGTAGAACACCCCATTGCTGTGAGCCCTGTGGGTACTGCGGTTTCCCAAGCAGGAGCCAGGCAATAACAGTGATCAAGCTGGCGCCTACAAAAAACCAAGCGAAGGTTTGTCTCGGGAGGGGGCCTTGCTCTCTGGACATCAGGCGCTTGTATGCCACCTGCCCCACGGCAAAACATAGGTTGGCACCCTGGACAACTGCAAACCCAATCCAAAAGTCGTTACTGGGAGAGCCCCAGCGAATAGTGGCGGCTCCCAATACGGCTATGGCTGCGATAGTGAGGTTCCAGACAGAAAAGTGCCTGTTAAGGAAGTCCTCAAGGGCGGTGATATACAGGGGAGTGAAAATAGTAAATAACAATACTTCGGGGATACTGAGCAGTAAAAATGACTGGTAGTAAAACAAGTACATCAGCCCCAATTGTACCGCACCGATCACAATTAAACGTATTGCGGTACGGGGAGGGCAACCCTTCCATTTCAGCATGGGTAGAAATACCGCTGTGGCAAGGAGCACCCGTGTCATTGCGGAAAAATAGCTATCCACCTGTCCGGCCAGGTAGGCGCCTATCAAACTGAAGGAAAAGGCCCACAGAAGAGTGACAAACAACAGTAATGGCATCTGGATAAATTCGCAGGCAGCAGTAAATTGGTGGGGCAGGCCCAAGTTATGACTCCGAATACTACTGTTGCTTGTAATAAATAGATATGGATTTGGAGTTCCAAATCTATTTTTAGAGTTAGCTTGGTTTTTCAAGCAAGGTGAGGGAATAATTAAACACTGCGGCTTGGGCGGCTATTGTTCCTAGCTACCTGGTTTCCCCATCTAAGCAAATTTACGTTGCAATCATTGCGATCGATAATTACTTCTATCAGGCAAAGTCCATCGTGCTTTAGGGCATCTTTTATTGCTTTATCCAGCTCCCCCTCAGTGGTGACTTTACAACCCCAGGCGCGACCCTCTCCTGCACTGAAAACCTCGACTAACTGCGCGTACTCCCAGTTTTTAATATTGTTGTAGGGTCCATCGTGAATTTCTACTTCAATGGTGTAGCCACCGTTATTTATCAAAAAAATAATTGGATTAACGTTGTAGCGGATCATTGTGGAGATTTCCTGGGCGGTCAGTTGGAAAGACCCATCCCCAATACAGGCGATCATGCGCCCTTTTCCCATACCCAAGCTATAACCGAGAGTTGCTCCTACAGACCAGCCGATACTCCCATATTGCATTTGTATTTCGAAGCGGGCTCCATCTGGTAGCGATAGTTCCATACCGTTAAACCAGGAGTCCCCGGTTTCCACTAGCAGGGCGGTATCGCTTTCAAGCACTTTTTGGATTCGGGCAAACAGTTGTCGAATCGTTAAAGCATCGCCTCGCTTGCCTGGTTGTGGGATATGTTTTGGACTACTGACCCGGCGGTAGGCTTTTACTGCACCGTTATTGGGGTTGAGCTTATTGACCAGGGCTTCCAATAAGTCATTCATATGGACATTGCTGTAACAGGTATCTCCCAGTTGTACAGATGCTGGTAATGCAATAACGGTCTTGCTTTTGTCGAAGCATAGTTGGTGCCCGGTAGTGGTGTAATCGGTAAATATTGGGCCGGCAAAGAGCAGTGCATCGGCGGTATCAACAATTTCACTGCACCCCGGTGTACTGACTGGTCCCCAGTACATACCCATAAAATTGTCGTGAGTCTCTGAAAGCAGTCCCTTGGCATCGGCCATACAGGCTACACCGTAGCGGCTGCTCGCAGCTAGTTCCCGCAGGGATTCCTCAGCAGAGGCTGCACGTACTTTTCCCCCGGCAATCAACACTGGCCGCTCGGCAGTATTGAGGAATGCGGCAATATGATCTACCGCAGCAGCGAGTGAGTCCGGGTCGCTCGTGGCACTCCGAGCAAATCCCCGGGGGATAGGAGCTGACGTAGGAGCGCTGGCAATATTGGCTGCAATTTCGATATAGACCGGCTTACGCCGTAGCATCGCAGTATCAATTGCTCTGTCTATTGCCGCAGGAGCGAGGGATGGGTGGTGGATAATTACAGTCTCGGCTGTGACCCGTGAATAAATTTCGCTCTGATAGCTGTAATCGACCTTGCCTAAAGTGTGGTGTAAATATTCCCACTCAGCCTCAGAGTTAGTATTTGGCCCTCCTGAGATAGCGATCAAAGGGAGGTCTTCCGCAAAGGCACCGGCTACCGCATTGATCATGCTCAGGCCGCCTACAGAAAAAGTGACCACAGCCGCTGAGGGCCCACCTGTAGCTCGTGCATAGCCGTCGGCGGCGTAGCCTGCGTTCAGCTCGTTACAACAACTGATCATTTTTAGGTCTGGGTGGAGTAGCAATTGATCCAGTAGCACTAAGTTGTAATCGCCAGGTAAGGCGAAGTAGTGCTTTATACCGGCGTCTTTTAATCTCTGTGCCAGGTAGGTTCCCACTGTCCAGTTGCAAGTAGTCATGTGATTTACACGAATGAAGTGAGGGGAAGGCGAAGTTGATGTGCGCCAGATATCTGTTCAGCTATTGGCACAGCTTAGTTGAGATTGGTATGAGTGAGAGGAACAAAAAAGGGGGCCTAGGCCCCCTTTTTATTGCTCAATGCTACTGCAGCTTTAGCCGAACAGGCCCTTGAAGAAGTAGAAGAACAGGATCGCAATACCTGCACCCGCTGGGAGGGTGACCACCCAAGATGCGGCGATAGTGGTGATCATACGCAGGTTCAGGGCGCCAATACCCCGCGCCAGGCCAACACCCAATACCGCGCCCACCAGAGTGTGAGTCGTGGAGATTGGCAGGCCGGTACCAGAAGCCAGTACGACGGTGGAGGCCGCACCCAGCTCGGCAGCGAAGCCACGGCTCGGGGTCAGCTCGGTGATTTTCTTACCGATAGTGGCCATTACCTTAAAGCCGTATGTCGCCAGGCCCACCACGATACCGATACCGCCGAGCAGCAATATCCAGGAAGGCATAGTGGATTTAACGGTGATAGCACCGCTCTGGATGGTGTTAACTACGGCAGCCAGAGGACCAACGGCGTTGGCGACATCGTTGGAGCCGTGAGCGAAGGCCATGGCACAGGCGGTGAAGACCATCAGGATCGCAAATACGCGCTCGACGTTGGCGAAACGGTTTTCAGCTTCAGCTGCCGGGTCGCGCTGGACGCGCTTGAGCATGGTGACTCCGATACCGGCGACAGCAAGGCCCACCAGGGCGGCGATACCGGCATCCTGGATAAAGCTGAGCTGGATATTGGCATCTTTAAGAACGTGCTTGAGGCCCTTGGTAAGGGTCACCATGGCAATCATCCAGCCCACTGCAAACATGTAGAAGGGGATGTAGCGCTTGGCATTGTTGAAGGGGTCTTCCGTGTCTAGGATCAGGCGCTGGACACTGCGGAATAACAGGAAAGACAGGGTGCCCGCGAGAACCGGGGAGACCACCCAGCTAGCCACGATGCTGCCCACTTTACCCCAGGCCACTGCATCTGGGGATATACCTACCGCAGAGAAGCCGACAATTGCGCCGACAATAGAGTGGGTGGTGGATACCGGCCAGCCGAGAATACTGGCTACCAGCAGCCAGGTGCCCGCCGCCAGTAGTGCCGAAAGCATACCGTATACCAACAGCTGCGGTTGGGCGGCGAAGACTTCAGAATCGATAATGCCTTTGCGGATGGTTGCGGTAACCTCTCCGCCTGCCAAATAGGCGCCGGCAAATTCAAAGATCATGGCGATAACAATCGCCTGCTTGATAGTCAGTGCACGGGAACCTACGGAGGTACCCATGGCGTTGGCTACGTCGTTGGCACCGACGCCCCAGGCCATAAAGAAGCCTGCCACACAGGCCAAAATCAATAATATATGGCCGTATTGACTAATAATTTCCACGCCAAACCCCCTAACGTGCTAACAACAACTGCAATCGGTTGCCCACGCTGTGGGCGCGATCGGCGAGTTCACCGATCCATTCAATAACCCGGTAGAGGAACATAACGTCCACCGGAGGTAAGTCTTTCTCAATAACAAACAGCGACGCGCGAATTTCGACTTCAAGCTTGTCTGACTTGCGCTCCAGTTCATCCAGCTCTTCAGTCATGCGTTTGGCGATATCCACCTCGCGCCCGGCAAAGCCGCTTTCCAGCAACTCGTCCAGTTCGTTGATCGCGCGCAGTGCTTGTGCAGAGGTGGCGACAGCGCTCTCCACAAAGGTGGTCATCAAGGATTGGAGAGGTTCGGGAATCTGCATCTTCCTGCCTACAGCCAGACCAGCGATATCCTGGGCAGTGTTGGCTACCTCATCCTGGGCATGCAGCAATTCCAGCAAGTCGGTCCTGGACACTGGCATAAACAGGCTGTCCGGCAGATGCAGGCGCAGGTCTCTCTTGATATCGTCAGCGCGGTTCTCCGAGGCGGAGATACGCAGTTGGATCTGTTCTGCCTCTTTGAGGTCACCTTTGATCAGTGCTTCAAAGAAGGGGATCAGGTCAGCCGATGCCTCGTGGGCCGTAGCCATATGCTTCTCGATTGGCTTAATCGGAGAGCGGCCAAATAAGTTGGCAATATTCGACAGGGCCATGGTTAGCTCCATTGCTCAGAATGCGAAAACGGCGGCATGGTACCCCAATCGGGGCAACTTCGTAACAGTGCGTTAACAGCGCACTTTCACAGCTTGATGATAGGGCTACAATGCGACGTCGCCATATGAGAATAAAGGGGTTACCAATGGCAGAGAGTAGAGTTGCAGACCGCATACTGGAACTGCGCGGATTACTGGAAGATTTGGTGGGGCAGGGCTTTGTTAGCCGAGAGGATGCCAACCGTATTGTCGGGACCCCGCGGACAGCAGAGCAGGCCCAGATGCACCCGCTCAGCTATATCGCCAGTTGTGACCTGGCCAACCGCAAGCAACCGGGTAGTCTGCTCAATAGTGAAATCCTTAGCGCCTGGTTAGCGGAGAGCTCCTCCCACCCCTTGTATCATATTGATCCTCTGAAGGTTAATGTGAGCGCTGTCACCGAGGTGATGAGCTTCCAATTTGCCAAGCGACACCAAATTCTCTGTGTTGAGGCGAGTACCGAAGAACTTCTGGTGGCGACAGCTCAACCGTTTAACCATGGTTGGGAGGAGCAGCTGGAACATACCACTGGCCGCAGAGTACGCCGTGTGGTGGCTGATCCGGCCGATATCAAACGACACTGCGTCGAGTTTTACTCCCTTTCCAATTCAATCTCTGGTGCAAGCGGCCTTCAGGGAACCTCAGCGGCAAATAATTTTGAACAGTTGCTGGAGTTGGGCGCCTTAAAGGACCCTGAAGCTAACGATCAACACATCGTCAATATCGTCGATTGGTTGTTGCAGCACGCCTTTGATCAGCGTGCCAGTGATATCCATATTGAACCGCGCCGGGAAGTGGGACGTATTCGCTTTCGTATTGATGGTGTACTGCATCCAATCCATGAGTTACCAGATCAAGTGAATGCTGCGGTTACCAGTCGCCTGAAAATTCTAGGGCGCATGAATGTGGCGGAGAAGCGCAAACCCCAGGATGGCCGCATCAAGACAAAAAGGCCCGACGGCAGCGAAGTGGAGTTGCGCCTCTCCACTCTTCCCACAGCCTTTGGCGAGAAGCTGGTAATGCGGATCTTCGATCCAGAGGTTCTCGCGCGATCTTATTCCGATCTGGGACTGGGTGGTGATGACTTGGCTCGCTGGCAGGCGATGCTGTCACGGCCCAATGGTATTGTGTTGGTTACGGGCCCTACCGGTTCGGGTAAAACCACCACTTTGTATACTGGTCTTAAGCAGTTGGCCACCAGTGCAGTGAATGTTTCCACGGTTGAAGATCCTATCGAAATGGTGGAAGAGAGCTTTAACCAAACCCAGGTTCATCACTCTATTGGCTTTGATTTTGCTGCAGGTATTAGAACCCTGATGCGTCAGGATCCCGATATCATCATGGTTGGTGAAATTCGTGACCTGGAAACCGCTCAGATGGCGGTTCAAGCGGCACTGACAGGCCACCTGGTTATCTCAACCCTGCATACCAATGACGCTCCAACAGCGGTTACCCGCTTATTGGATCTGGGCTTGCCGCATTATTTATTGAAGTCCACCATTCTCGGGGTGATGGCCCAGCGCTTGGTGCGCACACTATGTCCCAGTTGCAAGCAGGAGGACAAAATTGAAGAGGCCGATTGGCAGTCTCTGGTGAAACCCTGGAGAGCGCCGTTACCGGACAAAGTCTACCGGCCGGAAGGTTGCCTGGAGTGTCGTAATACGGGCTATCGTGGGCGTCAGGGTATTTATGAAATCCTGCCATTTAGCGAGTCGGTACAAGCTATTGTCACCACCGATTGTGATTTACAGCAACTGCGGCGCCAGGCGATGCGCGAAGGTATGAATAGCCTGAGGCTTTCCGGTGCGAAAAAAGTAGCGGCGGGTTTGACCACTGTGGCAGAGGTATTGAGGGTGGCCCCACCGCCGGATATCGCTTTCTAGCTTCGGTGGCCTCTCTGAGATAACTGTTTGAAGATGTAGAGGCCAGTGAAGTGACGCGAGGGGCGGGCTTGCTCGGCCACTCATCATTATCCGATACCACCGCTAGCTATCGGAATGCCGATAGCTAGGCAGAATTGCCCGCTGATATTCGCACCAAGGATCGACCCTCATGTTTGACAACATTCAGTGCCCAAAACCCATCCGCGCTCAACTTCAGTCACTTTGGCATGACTGGTGTGAACTGGTGGAGGCCGCGCTTGTTGTTGAGGTGGAGAGCTTGCTGGCAGAGCCATTGCTTGCGCAAGGAGTGGCTCGGAGCTTAATTGGTTCAGAATTTTTTTATCAACAGTGCTGTCGCCGCCCAGAGCTTTTCCGGGATTTGTTACTTAAACAAGATCTTGGGCTCTCCCTGCCGATCATAGGAAGTGATGAGGAACTGGATCTTCAATTGCGTTTATTGCGTAACCGGGTAACGGCTGAAGTCATATTTCGCGATTTTGCCGGCCAGTGGGATATTCCCCAGGCATGTCTGCGGCTCAGTGAATTGGCTGAGCTATCCATTCGTACGGCGATGCAATGGCACCATGAGAAATTAGTTGAGCGCTATGGCGAGCCTCGTAGTATAGCTGGCGATAGTCAGTCGATGGTGGTGTTGGGAATGGGCAAATTGGGAGCCCGGGAACTCAATCTTTCATCGGATATCGATCTGATTTTTGCTTACCCAGAGCCTGGTTATACCGATGGTGGAAAGAGCATAGAGAATCAGCAGTTTTTCCAAAAGCTTGGCCAGCGCTTGATTAAATCATTGGATGGAATCAATGCGGATGGTTTTGTCTTCCGTGTAGATATGCGTTTGCGCCCCTACGGTGACAGTGGCCCCTTGGTAAGCCATTTCGCCGCTCTGGAGGACTATTACCAGACTCAAGGGCGTGAGTGGGAGCGCTACGCCATGGTCAAAGCTCGCCCTGTTGCCGGCAGGGAGGCGTTTTCTGAAGAGCTGATGGAGTTGTTGCGCCCATTTACTTATCGCCGCTATATCGATTTCAGTGCTATTGATGCTTTGCGTGAAATGAAAGCCCTGATACAGCGGCAAGTGCGCGCTCGCGGTTTAACGGACAATATCAAACTTGGGCGGGGCGGCATACGCGAGTTGGAATTTATTGCCCAGGCATTCCAGTTAATTCGCGGAGGGCGCGAACCCGCGCTGCGCGAGCGCAGCTTGCTCAAGCTACTGCCCCTTTTGGAAAGTGATGGCCATGTTGAACCGGGAGTGGCCAGTGAACTGACCAATTGTTATTTGTTGCTGCGGAGAGTTGAACACGCTCTTCAGGCATACCGGGATCAGCAGACACAGGCGCTCCCAGCTGAGGAGGAAGAAAGGGAAAAATTGGCATTTGCCCTGGGCCGCGATAATTGGGAGCAATTGGAGAGTGAGCTGGTCGAAGTTCGTTCCTTAGTTGAGCGGGAGTTCGATACTGTAATCGCTCCACCAGAGGAGATGGCCGCCCCCAGTGTGGCTGAAGAGTGGCAGGGACTCTGGGCAAGTTGCGCCGATGAAACTGCGAATGAAGAGAATTTGCAGATTTTGGAAAGTGCAGGGTTTCTTCCTCCACCGCAGGCACTCGAGCACTTAAAGGAGCTGTGCCAGTCAACAATGGTTGCGGCACTACCTGCTTCTTCCCGTGCGCGCCTAGACCAATTTATGCCTACGCTACTGGCCGCAGCAGGGTTACAGGCTGATCCCTTGTTAGTGCTAACCCGTGTTTTACCTTTAGTGCGCTCAGTACTGCGTCGCAGTGCCTATCTCGTCCTGATTAATGAAAATCCCCCCGTGCTCAACCAGCTGGTGCGCCTCTGTAGTGCCAGTCCGTGGATTGCTGAGCAACTTGCGCGCCATCCAATTCTGCTGGATGAGTTACTGGATTCCCGCAGGTTACTAGCACCCTCTACGGCGGCAGATATTGCCAATGAGCTGCGTCTCGAATTGTTGCGGATCGATCCTGAAGATCTGGAATTGCAAATGGAGGCGCTTCGATATTTTAAACAGAGTCAAAGCCTGCGCATTGCGGCACAAGAGGTGAATGGTGCCCTGCCTTTGATGAAAGTCAGTGATTCCCTTACTTGGTTGGCAGAGGCGATATTGCAGCAGTCATTGCAACTCGCCTGGGCACAGATGGTGGATAAATACGGTGTGCCTGCGGGGGCCTCGGCAGAGGATATGCACTTTGCCATTATCGCCTACGGAAAGCTGGGGGGGTTGGAGCTTGGCCACGGTTCTGACCTGGATATTGTTTTTGTGCACGATGCAGATGCGATGCAGGTTACCGACGGTAAAACCAGTATTGATAACCTGAGCTTTTTTACCCGACTAGCACAGCGACTTATCCACATATTGCAAACCCGTACATTGAGCGGGCCTCTTTATGAGGTAGACACAAGACTGCGCCCTTCGGGTAATTCAGGACTCTTGGTGACTTCATTGGCTGCCTTTGAAAAATACCAGAGGGAGAGTGCCTGGACCTGGGAGCATCAGGCGCTGGTGAGAGCTCGATCTGTCGCCGGTAGTCTCCGCCTGAGTGAGTCGTTTCAACAGTTGCGTACGAAATTGCTTTGCCAGTCGCGAAAGAGCGATAAATTGCGTGATGAGGTGGTGGAAATGCGCAATAAAATGCGTGCGCACCTCGATAAGAGCAACGATAAAAAGTTTGATCTAAAGCACGGTGAGGGCGGTATTGTCGATATTGAATTTATGGTTCAATATGCTGCTCTGGCCTGGGCAAAAATTTCGCCCTCGATCGTGCGGTATACCGATAATATTCGCATTCTCGAAAGTCTAATTGACGCAGGCCTGATGCCGGCCCAACAAGCCGGACATCTGATCGACGCCTACAAAGCCTACCGATCTGAAGGTCATCGCCTGGCACTACAACAACTGCCAGGGATTGTGAGCGATGACCAATTCACAGCGGAAAGAAAGACCGTTCAAACAAACTGGCAGCAATTACTCGGTTAACACCGGGTTTCTACCTGCTGCCCGATTAAACTGTTTTTCAGGATTTGTAGGAGTTACCCATGTCTTTTGCCGACCGCGACGGCGTTATCTGGTTTGATGGTGAATTGGTTCCCTGGCGCGATGCCCGGGTGCATGTCCTCACTCATACCCTGCACTATGGAATGGGGGTATTTGAAGGCGTACGGGCTTATGAAACCGGTAACGGCACCAGTATCTTTCGTTTGCAAGAGCACACCCGTCGGTTGTTTCGCTCTGCAAAAATAATGAATATCCCAATGCCCTACAGCACTGATGAGCTGAATGAAGCTCAGCGGCTTGTGGTGCGCGAAAATAACTTGCGCCAAGCTTACTTGAGACCAATGGTATTTTACGGGTCAGAGGGAATGGGGTTACGCGCAGAAAATCTTTCAACCCATGTGATTGTCGCTTCCTGGGAGTGGCCCAGCTACATGAGCCCCGAGGCGTTGGAGCAGGGGATTAAGGTGAATACCTCCTCATACACTCGACACCATGTGAATATCAGCATGTGTAAGGCGAAAGCCAATGGTAACTATATAAACTCGATGCTGGCGTTACAGGAGGCAGTGCGCAATGGCTGCGAGGAGGCGTTATTACTGGACCCCGAGGGTTATGTTGCTGAGGGTAGTGGAGAAAATGTCTTCATTGTTCGCGATGGGACTATTTATACCCCGGAGCTGACGTCGTGCCTGGATGGAATTACCCGAGATACAGTTATTGAGCTGGCACGGGAGTGCGGCTATAGGGTGCTAGAGAAGCGTATCACTCGGGACGAAGTCTATATCGCTGACGAAGCGTTTTTTACTGGCACAGCGGCGGAAGTATTGCCCATTAGTGAGTTGGATGGGCGTTCTATCGGCAGTGGTCGTCGCGGCCCTATTACCGGTCGTTTGCAAAACCTTTATTTTGATGTGGTACATGGGCGTAGTGCTGCGCATCGGGGTTGGCTCAGTGATGTAGCGGGCCAGGCAGAAGTAAAGATGCGAATAGCATGACAGAAAATAAAAACCCGGCAGATGCCGGGTTTTTATTTTAAGTAAGGCTTACTTAGTAAGAGCTGGTGGTGTCCGGGCGCCCTACGCAGTAATAATCAAAGCCTGCCTCGCGCATTTCCTCTGGTTCGTACTGGTTGCGTCCGTCAAACACAACCGGGGCACTGAGAGCACTGCTTACTTCATCGATATCAAGAGATTTGAACTGTTGCCATTCGGTCGCGACAATCAGGGCGTCGGCATCCTGTAAAGCCTCTGTCTTGGAGTCGCAAAGGGTCAGGTCTTCGCGATCGCCAAAAATTCGCTGACACTCCTCCATGGCCTCAGGGTCAAATGCTCGTACTTTCGCACCCTGCTCCCACAATCGAGCTAACAGCACACGGCTTGGGGCTTCGCGCATATCATCTGTATTGGGTTTGAATGACAGGCCCCAGAGCGCAAAAGTTTTGCCCTGAATATCTCCGTTAAAATGGCGTTGTATTTTTTCAACGAGATAGTGTTTCTGGCGCTCGTTGCGGGATTCCACGGCGGCGAGAATATCTGCAGCAATGCCCAGCTGTTGAGCCGAGGAAATCAGGGCTTTCACATCTTTCGGGAAACAGGAGCCACCGTAGCCGATACCTGCGTAGATAAACTGGTAACCAACTCGTGGGTCTGAGCCGATTCCGGCTCGAACTGCTTCAATATCAGCGCCAACTTTATCGGCAATATTTGCCATCTCGTTCATAAAGCTGATTTTGGTCGCTAGCATGCAGTTGGCGGCATACTTGGTCAGCTCCGCGCTTTTAACGTCCATCACCAGGATTTTTTCGTGATTTCGGTTAAATGGTGCGTACAGGTGGCGAAGCTTCTGCTCTGATTCTTCTTCGGAGGTGCCGATAATAATTCGATCCGGGCGCATACAGTCATTGAGCGCCGAGCCCTCCTTGAGGAATTCAGGGTTGGAAATAATATCGAATGGCAGATCAGACCGGTCCCGTTTGGCGAGTTCCTCCTCAACGGCAGCCCGCACCTTATCGGCAGTCCCCACGGGTACTGTGGACTTATTGATAATGTATTTCTTGCACTCCATGTGTTTGGCAATGGTTCTGGCGACAGTCAACACATGGCGAAGATCTGCTGAGCCGTCCTCATCTGGAGGAGTGCCCACAGCGATAAAAATTAGCTCACCGTGTTCTACACCAAAGGCGGCATCGGTTGAAAAAGATAGATTGCCTGTGGTGATACTGTTTTTCACCATAGGCTCCAGGCCGGGCTCATAAATAGGGATAATTCCCTGCTTGAGGCGGTTGATCTTGTCCGCGTCTATATCGATACAAACTACTTTATTCCCAGCTTCAGCTAAGACTGCTGCTTGCACCAGGCCCACATAGCCGGTGCCAAATACGGTTACATTCATCAGTGTGACTCTATCTCTCAGCGGTTACTGTTTTTGAGGGTTACTTTCTTGGATAGTTTTACATTGGCTCAAACCCCGGTCTTCAATGCTGCTTCGCGCCAGCAGGATAGCCAGGGGGATCCAGTAAAAGAACCAAATATAATTGGGCTTAGCCAAAGGTTGCTGGGCGTATGTCAGCATTGCCAGTACACCGAACAGGAACCAAGTGAAATACAAACCAGGAATCCAACTCAAAAGTCTTTCTTTGGATCTCACGGTCCACAGAGTTGCAAGCCCCTGCCAGATACAGGCTGCCAGCCCTAATAGCCCGCTAAAACGCGCGATATCCAGAAGAAAATTGTGTGGATGGGGCACCATCCTGTTTAGTGCAATAAATTTCTTATGCACTAATCCCTGGCCAAATAGTGGCGCTTGCAGGAACTCCTCAAAGGCTTTTTGCCAGAGTGTCAGACGTATAGAGTAAGCGCTACCCCGGTGTAGGAGGGGCAAGTCACCATACAAGGCAAAATAGGTCAATGGCAAAACACAGACGATAGCCACAACAACCAAAATTTTCAGCAGGCGCGAAAGGTTGCCGAATACAACCAAGAAAATTGAAAAGCCCGCCATAACAATTGGGACTTTGGTTTGTGACAAAACTATGTAGATACAGGAAGTGAGTAGGCCCGCTCCTGATAGCCAGCGCCAAATACGGGGTTTTTGGTAGAGGCCGTAGCAGCAAAAAAGAGCGTGGAAGCCGAACAGCATTCCTGTTTTATCAATATTGCCCTCTAGAGATATACCGCCAATCCGGCGGAGATCCTGGAGGCCGCCATCAAGGGAATAAGCAATTAGCGAGGCAATACCGGATAGCAGTCCAATCACAATAAGCGAGAGTAATAGCTTATGGAGGATGTTGTCGCCGTATTGCTCCAATAGGAAGAAAACAGCGCAGTAAAATAGAGCTAGGTATAATACCAATTTCCAGTAGTAATCAGATTGCCTATAAACATCTGCGGCATCCGGAGAGGCCCACAATGTTGAAAGCGCTAGAATGATAGGCAGGCTGCAAAAGGTTAGGAACTGCCAGGAAATCAGGAAGTGATAGCTCTTTCGCCACGCCAGCAGTAGAAGGGCTGTGGGCACTAAAGTTAGATAGAAGCTGGTTTGTACTCCCGATACCTTGGGGGAAACATAGTAGCCACATACCAGTATAAATAACCCTAGAAAGGCCCACTTAAGCAGGCCTGAAATCCACAACGAGCTTTGCTGGCGATAAATGGGCTGGGAAAGATTGTTTAGAGTACTTCCAAGTTCAGGCATAGGTGCAACTGTCGGCCGTTCAGAAAAGATTGTATTTAGGTGTGCGGAATCAGGCTGTTTGAGTGGGTACTATATAAAAGTCTGTTGTCCATGAGCGCTCAAATTTTGCTTTTTGGTGATAATTGTGGGGCTTTACACAAACTAATAGCGGATGTCTATTTGGCTGAGCGCTTTAAGGGGGTCTCCTGAGGTATAGATTTACCAGGGACACCCGTTGGTGCTCCCTGGGGGGGTATGGTTGGCAGTATACTGGATGTTTTGGGGCTCCCATAGCCTTGTTACTGTAGCCCCACTGGCATGCGCTAGGTACACTGCGCGATATCCTCGGTGTTTTAGTAGTTTAGGGTTCAATATTGCAACTTACTGTTTGGCGTTTTCTGGATGGCAACCGGGCTCATGAAAAGCAGAGCGCTGCTCTGATTGAGGGGTTGCGCAGGAGTTTTGTCGGGGAGGTACAGGCTTTTGACATACCGCCAGAGTACAGCGCCAGTCGAATTGCCCTTAAGCCAGGCGAGTGGCTGGAAAGCCTCCCTACCCCTGATTTTCTGATTGGCACAGGCCGCCGCAGTCGCCTTCCCATGTTGTCCGCCCGTCACAGGTTTGGTGGTCGCGCAGTGGCAATCAATCGCCCCTTATGGCCGTATCGCTGGTTTGACTTTGCCATCGTTCCGGAACACGACCGTCCCCCGCCCCTACCCAATGTCATCGTAAGCCAGGGCGCCTTGACCGAACCACTCCAAGAAAGTGTGCCGCAATCTGGAAAGGGGCTTATTTTATTGGGTGGACCCAGCAAGCATTACAGTTGGAACTCAGCTTCAATCAGGGAGCAGGTTGAGAAGTTATTGGTGCAACCCTTGGACTGGTGTATTTCGGATAGTCGGAGAACCCCGAAAGGCACAATGGAGGGGCTGGGGAAAGGGGGCGCAGAGTTGGTTGATTGGCTCTCGTGTCCGCCGGGTTGGCTTCAGGAGCAACTGTCCCAAGCAGAGAGAATTTGGGTAACAGAGGATAGTATCTCTATGTTGTTCGAATCGCTGCAAAGTCAGGCCCAGGTCGGTGTGATTCGGGTTCCGAGTCGCAGTAAGTCAAACAAGGTGCGTTCAGCAGTTTTGAGGCTTTTGGATCAGGGTTTGGTCAGCGAGCAGTTTGAAGTGAAAGGAGGGGGCAGGCGTGATCCCCTTAACCAGTTTCTGTTGTGTGCCCGAGCATTATTACGCCGATCTGGGTTGCCAAGTCGTTAGCGTTTGAGCCCTTCGGCTTCAAACTTTCGCCAGGGGGTTTCTTTATTGGAAATCTCCCACTCGACTCTCAGCCACATACGCTCGATACGACGGTGGATATAGCGTTTCGCGAAGTAGCTGGAAACTTTAGGCAAGGGTAGAAAAGAGGCGCAGCCCAACCCATCAATTAGATAGGTCTGCAGTTCACCATTTTCCTTTCGCAAGACCAGATTGTGGGCGATCAGGTTTTTGGTGAGTACTTCATATTCAAGCAGCCACTCGGAAAAACGCTGCAAAGATGCGCGCACCTCGGCATTCAGGCCATATTTATTCAGGTATTGGCGCAGAGTGGATGCTGGGTTGCCATCTCGATCAAGAATCATGTCGGTAACTGCTGCGGGCCCCAGGTTGGTCTCCTGTATCCCATACCACCTTGGTAAATGCTGCCAAAGCCCATCTCGATTATCGGCAAGCGCCCGTTGGCTGTAGCCTTCCAGCTCGCGAAGATTGTCATCGAAATATGACTCTCCACGCCAAGTTTTATACCAGGGCGCCCGTCCCAGTAGTTCAGCCGTTCGCCCTGGTCGCATCACCTTGACACAGATTTCAGGCCGCTCCGGGTGTCGGTAGCAAAAGCGATTGCCTCCACTGGCAAACGGCTCGCTTTGGCTCAAATTAATCACTCGGGTTCGCTCCGGTACGCTCTGTGAGTAAGCTTTTGTAGATTTCAATGGTGTGTTCGGCCTGTCTTCCCAAAGTGAAATCGGTAGATAGGTGAGGCCTCTGTTCAGGGCTGTCGAGCAGCTCTTGAGTACGCGCGAATAAAGCTTTTGAATCATTGATATCAACTAGCCCTTGAGGGAAACAGGCATTAAGTGACTCTGCCGGGCCCCCAATGTTATAACCGATAATAGGTGTGCCAATCGCAGCGGACTCTATAACGGTTCTGCCAAATGGCTCGGGTCGACGTGATAGGTTATACACCAAACTGGACGCACTGTACCAGTGGCGTATATCACTACGGTGACCAACCAGGGTAAGGTGGTTCTGAAGCTTCATGGAGTGAATTTTTTGTTCCAATTCATCGGCGTAGTGCTGTTTATTCTTCTCTGCTCCGCCGAGAATGATGCCGTGGATATCAGAACGGTTTTGGACTAGCTGATGGATTAGATTGATAAAGTCTTCTTGTCCCTTCCAGCGGGTCAGTCTTCCGGGTAAGAGGAGCCAGCGTTTGCCGGCAAGCTGGGGGAAATCCTGGTGTACTTTTTGGTACCAGGACTCCGTTGGCTGGACATCGGGATTGAACTCATCCGTATCTACACCCCGATAAACGATCTGTGGAGGACGCTTTAGATCGTTTGCATAGTTCTCCAGTAAGTAGCTATTCACACACTCTGATATTGCGATTACCTGTTCGGTTTTCGCCATAATCGCACTGTATCGATTTATCGAGTAAAGGCCATGGGCCGTGCTGACAAGGCGGGGGCGCTCAGCGGGGTCAAGATTTCGCCAGGCAAGATAGGCTAGCCAAGCTGGAACCCTGGAACGCACATGGATGATATCGGGCCTCTCACGAGCTATAACCTCTCGAAGTGGTCTGACCTGTAACAGGCTGAAGAGAGACTTTTTGTGGATAGGAAGTTCGATATGGACTGAGCCTTCAGCCTTCAGTTGCCCGACCATGCTCCCCCCACTGGAAACGACGATTGACTGATGACCGCCTGCTACCAGGTAGCGGGCAAGGTCAACGGTCCCCCTCTCAACCCCCCCAGAGTTCAGGGCGGGTAAAAGTTGCATAATTTTCATGGGGAGATATACCAAGACTTATAAAATTTGTTCTTTAAATCAATTTGACTAATGGGTTGCGTTTTAGCAGGGAAGGTCGGGCACAAGCATATAAAATGAAGCATAGATGCCCTGATAAAGCATTTGGCAAAAGTGGTATTATAGACAGGTCATTCTTAAGGGTATAGGCTGATTCTTTTTTAACCCAGCTCAAAAGCTTATATCTGATTTGTCCTTGGCCGTAATCTGGAGTTTACATTGCACCCCTTGTTAGTGATCTGTATTTGTACTTATCAGCGACCAGAGCGGCTTCGCAGTTCTCTGCAAAGCTTGGCCAACCTGCAGCTACCTTCAGGTTTAAATGTGGCTGCATTGGTTGTCGATAATGATTCGGACACTCAGGCTGGTAGAGAAGTTGTGGAAGAGCTGTCGAGAAGCTTTCCCTTCCCTCTCAACTGTGTTGTAGAAGAGCGACGGGGAATCCCCTGTGCACGCAATCGCTGTATTGATGAACTGGATAATATGGGAGCTGACTACCTGGTTTTCATCGATGATGATGAGTGGGTCGAGCCCGATTGGTTAATCCAGCTATATGATTACGCGCAGAAGCTGGGGGGCAGTAGCGTGGTTTGTGGCAGTGTTGTTCGGCGTTGGCCGGATTCTGTACCTGCCTATTATTCACGTATTTTTTATCGGCAGAAACGAAAGACTGGAGATCAGCTCAACTACTGTGCGACCAGCAATGTATTAATACCGATGAGCAGTATTCGCTCGTTAGGACTGAGGTTTAATGAGCAGGATCCTCTTGGTGCCGGTACAGATGTGATTTTTTTCACAGAGTTTAAGGCCAAGGGCGGAAAGATTGTTTACTGCCTGGAGGCGAGGGTTTACGAGGCTGTACCGGAGAGTCGCGCCAATATGCGTTGGTTGTCGCGTAGAAAATTCTCCGCTGGTATCACTCTGGCAAAGCATAAACTTGCCAAAGGTCGCGGTCATACCAGTATCTTTGTATCGGCTCTGGGGCAACTTTTGATCTCCAGCATAGGCTGTATTTTAGGATTGATTTTCGGTGGTAAGCGCTTGGGTTCTGGGCCTTGGCTCCGCGCCTGCCGTTCAGCTGGCATGGCTTGTGGTGTTTTTGGGGTGCGCTCTGAGTTTTACCGGGTGGTCGATCACTAATAGCCTGAGGTCTTCCTTGTGGGGGGTGTTTTACCTGGGAGAGATAACCGTCATCATAACGTTTTCTCTGGTGGCAATATTGATCTTTAGGTGACCCCTGCTTCATGCAAATATTTTATTCCTGGCTCTTCCGCCTGTTTTTACCTGTTGTCCTTCTACGTCTCTGGTGGAGAGGGCGTAGCCAGCCGGCCTATCGGTTGCGCTTAAGAGAGCGTCTGGGTCAGGTTCCAAAAAGGCATAGCCGGGCACCGTTAATCTGGGTCCATTCTGTATCTGTAGGGGAGACCCTAGCCGCCGTACCAGTGATCTCTAAATTGGCTGCGCGACATACAGACTGGCAGTGGCTGGTAACGACTACAACTCCAACCGGGTCTGAGCGGGTGAAGGAAGCCCTGCAGCCAATTCTTGGTGGCCGCTTACTTCACTATTACCTTCCCTATGATCTCCCTGAATGCCTGGTGCCATTTCTCAATGCGCTTAGCCCGAGTGCATTGGTGATTATAGAGACTGAGCTTTGGCCCAACCTACTCAAGCTCTGCTCGAGCAGGAAGATCCCAATTTTATTGGCCAATGCACGTCTCAGTGAAAAATCTGCACGAGGTTACGGGCGTTTTCCCTCTTTGAGTCGAACAATGTTGAGTAACCTGGATCGTGTTGTTGCGCAATACCCTGCGGATATGCAGCGGTTTATCGATTTGGGATTACCAGCGGATAGAGCAGTAGCCAACGGCAATATCAAGTTTGACCTCAGTATTGATATGGGACTGGCTAGTGAAGCCCAGGCGCTGGCGCACCAGTGGCGGGGGGAGTCTTCCAGGCCTATATGGCTGGCGGCTAGTACCCATGTGGGTGAGGATGAGGTGGTCTTGGATGCCTTCTCTATTTTGAAGAGAGAATTTAAAGATCTTTTACTCGTGTTGGTGCCCAGGCATCCACAGCGTT
Source organism: Microbulbifer sp. ABM4_008 (assembly GCF_056311705.1). NCBI lineage: Bacteria > Pseudomonadati > Pseudomonadota > Gammaproteobacteria > Cellvibrionales > Microbulbiferaceae > Microbulbifer > Microbulbifer sp. ABM4_008. The sequence continues at coordinate 244,109 of NZ_CM149970.1, forward strand.
TTGATAGTGTTGCTCGCTTGTGTCGGGAGCGTGGCTTTACCTTGGCTCGAAGGAGTGAAGGCACAGCCGTTAAAGCTAGTGATGAGGTTATTCTGGGAGACACCATGGGGGAGTTGCTGCGCTTCTATGGGGCCAGTGATATTGCTTTTGTGGGAGGTAGCCTGGTCTCTGTTGGTGGCCACAATATGATTGAACCCGCTGCCTGGGGTGTACCAGTTATTTCCGGTCCTCACCTGCATAACTTCGCCACTGTATCCAGTTTGTTGCAGGAGGCTGGAGCCATGGTTGTAGTCGAAGACAGTGAATCGATGGCTTCACAAGTTCAGGCTTGGCTGGAAGATGTGGGGCAAAGAAAAGCCGCCGGTCAGAGAGGGAAAAAAGTAGCTTCAGAAAATAGTGGTGCTTTGCAGCGCTTACTGGGCGAGGTGGAGCGGCTGGCTACACAAAATGAAGACCAGAGAGAGAATAAAAATCCTGCTCTCTGGTAGACGCGTATACGCAGTTACTTCGAAGGTGCTGGAAGGCTGGTACCGCCAGTTTCCTCCACGCGAGAGACGTTACTTGCAGGGTTCAGCATCATATCCAGATCCTGAAGGTCTTTAGGAGATAAGAGTCCTGCAGCCTGCTTCAAGCTCAGTGAGTTTAGAATGTAGTCGTACAGCGAGTTGGCGTAGTCAGTTTGTGAATCGAACAGGGTCCGCTGAGCCAGGAGCACATCTACAATATTTCGGGTGCCTACTTCGTATCCCGCCTGAGTCGCATCCAATGCACTCTTGGCAGAAACGACGGCTTGCTCACGTGCTGCTACTCTCGATACATCGGTGACAACAGCACGGTGCAAGGTGCGCGTGGTTTGTATGGTATCTCTCTCTGCAAGAATGCTGAGGTCCTGGGCCTGGAAGGCTTGGTTTCTAGCCTGGCGACGGTTGGCACTGAGAAGGCCACCAGTAAAGATGGGCACGTTTACAGTTACCCCTGCACTTGTTCCCCATTGGTCAATATCTTGCGGGTAACGCACAAATTGGCTGCCTGTTATGTCGCTGAATCGATTTTTCTCGTTACCATCTTGAGTCAGTTTATTATAAGAAAGTGAGCCAGTGACGGTGGGTAGGTGTTCACTGGCTTCTGCCCGAGCGTTATAGCGGGCGGCATCGGCACCAAGCCGTGCAGCTTTAAGGACAAAATTGTTGGCGAGGGCAAACTCAACCCAATCGGCGCGATCTGAAGGCACCGGCGGAGCTACTTGGAAGTCATCTACCAGAGGAGCTACTTGATCATGGTAGCCTCCGGTCAGTACAGATAGAGCATCAAAGTTACTGAGGAGGTTGTCTTGAGCTGTTAAGCGCCGGGCAACAGAACTGTCATAAGCGGCCTGGGAGTCGTAGACATCAGTAATTGCTGTTAGACCGACTTCGAAGCGCTGTTGCGTCTGTTCCAGCTGTTTGGCCAGGGCTTGCTCTTCGGCAGTAGCTGCCTCGAGGACGTCATAAGCACGCAATACATCAAAGTAGGCGGTGGCGACACGAATCATCATTTCTTGCTGGTTAGCACTGAATTCTGCTGTCGCCTGCTCTGTTAATCTCTTGCCCTGTTGATAATCGAACCAGGCAGGGGCGTCAAAAATGGCCTGGGTCAGGTTGGCACTATAGGTTCTTTCCTGTAAGGAATTGCTAGTTTGGCTTCTAAAATCCACTAGTTGGACATCACTGTCGTCGTTCTCTTCACTCAAATCCAGTAACTGAGCAGAATTCCGGCTGCTATCAGAGTGAGTTCTAGCGGCTTCGAAAGTAGCATTTACCTGAGGAAGTAGGAATGCGCGGAATTGATATTTGGCCTCGATACCCGCGTGGTAAGCAGCGCGATCAGCTGCTAGTTGAGGGTCATTCTCCAGGGCCTGTGTATAGATATCCCACAGGGTGTCGGCTTGCGCCTGCATGGCGCCCAGGCCCAGCAGCGTAGCGGCGATTAGTTTTTTCAGCGGACGCAACTTGCGGCCTTGCGGCTCTGTGCGGTTACTTCTTTTCATCTGTTTCGACTTCCTGTGGAGGGTACGGTCTTCAAGCTTTTGCAAGTTATTTGGAGCTGGTGTCATGTAGTGGGGATATAGAGGGCTCCAGCTTGCGGTTATTACTAGTATTGCCAGTCTCCCCAATAGCAGTCGCGAGAGTTTACCCGGGGTCAAACCGACCGTCGAGACGGCAATCGGCTTTTTGCTATATCTTCGTTAAACCGACACCTATGTGCGTTTATCGGTAATTTCTTGGCAATAACTAGGGCCCATTGAATAAGGTTGAGGGCCTATATTTCAATAGACGCGCCTCATAAGCATTTGGATGCGGCAAAAATTGTGCAGAATAAGGCAAGGACTGACTGTCCATGAATGAGGAGCGCAACGCAGTGCTGACCGATTGGCAGAGGGTCTGTCACGAATGCGATCTACTTTTAACCGGCGGCTTGGCGCCCCCGGGACAAAAGCTAATTTGCCCACGATGTCGCTGTACTTTGCATCGCAATGGCAATCATAGTATTTACTACACTCTGGCTCTCAGTCTAACCGGCCTATTACTGTTTATTCCCTCTGTTAGCTTGCCATTGCTCGATTTTTCCCTGTTCTCATTTGGTGCAGAAAGTACCTTGCTTAATGGCGTTTACTCTCTTTTCAAGGCGGGGTTTATTTGGCTCTCGGCGCTGGTGCTTTTCTGTAGCGTTCTGGCTCCGGTAGGTAAATTTGCCCTGTTGTTATTTATTTGTTGGGGCAGTGCTTGGGCCTGGCTTGACCGGCCGGTATCCAATGCTGTTCGTTTTTACCAGCACTTAAAAGAGTGGGGCATGCTCGATGTCTATATGCTCGGAATTTTGGTAGCCCTGATTAAATTACGGGACTTGGGCAAGATGGAGGTAGAACCTGGTCTGTACTGTTTTGGTGCCATGATGCTACTGGCAAATCTCTCTTCCCTGAGTTTTGACCAAACAGCAATTTGGCACCGCTTAGCACAGCGTCGTGCGCTTAAGGGACAAGCTTGTGAATAGCGTACCAAATAAAGGTTTAAAAAATGGCTTAACCAGCTGCCTGTGCTGTCATCAATTAATTATTCTTCCCCAAAATGGTCGTTGCCGATGTCCGCGCTGTGGAGCGAGAGTACACAGCAGAATCGAAGGAAGCTTAATGTTAACTTGGGCTCTGACGATTACTGGCACTTTATTGCTTTTACCTGCCAATGTGTTACCGATAATGACGGTAGTTTATTTAGGTGCCGGTGATCCCAGCACTATCATTAGCGGGGTCATGCAACTCTATAACTCGGGAATGTGGGGAATAGCTTTAATTGTCTTTGTTGCCAGTATTGCAGTTCCTGTGATGAAGCTACTGGGATTGGGATTGCTCCTGATCCAAATTCAGTTGCGCCTGTCCTTCGACCCCATTCAGTCCATGAAAATATATCGAGTAGTTTCCGGCATCGGGCGCTGGTCACTCTTAGACTTATTTATGATTTCAATTTTGGTGTCGCTAGTGGATATGGGATTTATTTCCCAGGTAACTGCTGGAGCTGGTGCGACAGCTTTTGCCTCTGTGGTAGTGGTAACCATGTTGGCGGCACGAACTTTCGATTCCCGTTTAATTTGGGATGCCTATGACGGAGATTTATATGAGTCTGCAGTAGAGCCAGAAACGGCTCATAGGAGCGCCGCAGAAAATGGCTGATGAGCTGCCCCCGCAGGATACGAGTGATGCGTCTTGCTTGGATGGAGGCGCTCAGCGGGGAGTAGTGCGCGCAAGCAGGGGGTTACCCCTAGTGTGGATTTTACCTTTGATCGCGGGGCTGATTGCTCTCTGGTTGCTCTATCAGGATTTGTCAGAGGGAGACGTTAAAGCCACTATTTTATTTCATTCTGGCGACGGCCTGGTAAAAGGAAAAACGGTGGTCAAATATTCCGGGGTCGATATTGGTATGGTCCAGGATGTGCGCCTTGTACCTAATGCGAAAGAGCTGAATGGAGCCGATGGCGTTCTGGCCGAAGTTAGTTTAAATCGCAGTGCAGAATATTTATTGGTAGAGGGCACTGAGTTTTGGGTAGTAAAACCCGAGTTATCTATTACCGGTATTAGCGGCTTGGAAACTCTACTTTCAGGCAATTACATTGCCGTTGAATCAGGTAGTGGAAAGCGCAAGCGCAACTTTGTTGCCCTGGATCAGCCTCCTGCATTTATCCGTGGGGATGGTTTGCGTGTTGTTTTGCAGTCCCGTCGCTTGGGCTCTTTAAGTCGAGGATCGCCAGTATATTATCGTCAGTTGCGAGTCGGTCAGGTAGCGGATTACCGTTTGGATCGAAACGGAACTGAAGTCAGTATCGAATTATTCATTCGCCGGGAATATGCCTACCTGGTTCATCGGGGCAGCCGCTTTTGGAATAGTTCAGGGATCTCTATCGAAGGCGGTATTAGCGGTATCAGTGTCAATTTAGAATCCCTGGCAGCACTTTTTGCCGGAGGCGTAAGTTTTTATACCCCGGAAAATCAACGTCAGTCTCCACTCGCTGTAAATGGTAGTGAGTTTGAGTTATATAAAAATTTTGCCGCAGCAGATGCGGGAATTCCTGTGACATTAAATTTCGATCAGGGGGTGAATGTTACTCCGGATTCTACGAAGGTTTACTATCAGGGCATCCAGGTAGGGGAAGTCAGTGGGACCAAGGCAAACCGCCGTTTGAATGGTATGGAAGTCAAAGTTCTGATGGATCCGACAACGGATGAATTGCTCACCGAAAATACCCGTTTTTGGCTAGCCCCCCCGAGCTTCGATTTTACTGGCGGACTAAACGATTTAATCCAAGGTAATCGCATAGAAGTAGATTTGCGCAAAGGACAGCGCTCCCAGCGCAATTTCACTGCGCGAACCTCTGCGCCACCGATGGACCCCCGTGTGCCGGGGCTGCATTTACGCCTCACTTCACGCAATCCCGGGTCTTTGCAGCGGGGCGCGCCGGTTTATTTTCGCCGTATAGAGGTAGGAAAAGTGCAGGGAATGGAATTGCGTAGGGATGGCGAGGGGGTAGAGGTTTATGTGGTGATAGAGCCCCGCTATGCCCACTTTGTGCAGGAAGGCGTTCGGTTCTGGAATGTGAGCGGATTGCGGGCTACAGCAAGCTTGACCGAGGGGGTGGAAGTGGAGGCAGATTCGCTGATGTCACTTCTGCGTGGCGGTATCGCCTTTGGCATACGCCGGGAAGACCTTGGAAAAGGCGGGCAGGCAAAAAATGGAGACCAGTTCCCTCTTTTCAGCAGTCGGGAAGCGGCTATGGAGGGGGGAATACAAATTCAAGTCAGCCTTGTCAGTGCCGAGGGGCTGAGAGTTGGAGCACCGCTGCGCTACCGCGGGGTACAAGTTGGAGAGATTACTCGCCTGAGACTCGATCGCTCTTTGGGCGAGGTGTGGGCCAGGGCCAAGCTTTATCATCGCGGAGAGCAGTTTGCTCGGGAGGGCACACGTATATGGGTGGTTTCCCCGCAAATTAGCATCGATAAGATTGCCCATTTGGATACCCTGATTACAGGGCGCTACCTGGCGCTTGAGCCTGGCTTAGGAGATCCACAGACAAAGTTTTACGCTTTGGAACAGGCACCGGAAGAGGATCTTGCAGAAACTTTTACTCGCCCTGGACTGGGAATTATCCTGGATGCTGCGAGGCGAGGATCTCTGGTAGCAGGGAGTCCGGTTTATTATCGCCAGGTAAAAGTGGGAGAGGTTACAGGTTTTTCCTTGGGGGAGTATGCTGATCGAGTGTATATCTATGTTCATATCGAACCCCAATACCAGCCCCTGGTGCGAGAGTACACGGTGTTTTGGAATGCCAGTGGCGTCGATGTGAATTTCGGTCTGAAAAGTGGGCTTAATATCAACACAGAATCGGCTCAGGCCCTGTTGCAGGGGGGGATCGCATTTGCCACGCCAGAAGCCCCTTTTATGGGATTTGAAGTGGAGTCGGGCAGCCATTTCCCTCTCTACCCGAAAGCTGAACCCAAGTGGTATACCTGGAGTCCTAAGATAGAACTTTACGGCACGGTCGAACCAGTAAAATAAGTACGGGAATGTAGGAGTTTTTATGCGCTATTTATTAACAGGCTTGCTGAGTATCTTGGTATTGGCGGGTTGCCAGGAGATACAGGTTGAAAAAGCCGCTACCGGGGAGCCACCGGTTGCCTTTGCCACGTATAAATGGGGGGTAGCGCCGTTGAGTGGCTCAGAAGATGCCTCTGCCCAGCTGGTGGAGTTGGATGAAGAAATGCGGGATACCGTTGCCGCAGAGTTACAGCAACGAGGATATCGCCAAGTCTCCCAGGACCAAGATGCGGATATGGTGGTGGATTACCAGGTTGCGGTAGTCGATGAGTTTTTCTCCGGTGATACCCGGGATCCCAGCTGGGACAAACAGTTTGATAGCAATGCGCCACAGGATGTGGTGGAACTACCGCCCCTGACAGATGCCCCCTTGGTGATTATGAGTGTGGGTATTGGGCGCCCGGGCGGGGCTGTGATTTGGGGGGGGAGAGCCAGCGAATTGTTAACACGCCCCGATAGTATTGAGCAGCGTCAACGACTGATCGCCAATGGGGTTAGCGCTCTTTTGCGGGATTTGCCCCCGGCCTATCAATAAGTACGATTTGGCACGAAACGAAAAATACGATTTAGCAGCCACCGGGTATTCGGTGGCTGCCATTCACCGCTAGCGCCCTTTCTTCATCAGGTTTTCGTATAGATCGATATAGGAGTCGACGATAACCTGTTTCGCATAAGTCGTTGCGTACTCCTCGGCCGCATTTTCGATCAGGCTTTGGCGCAATTCCGGCGACTCGATAACGGACTTCATGGCTTTGGCCAGTTCATCGGCATTATCGATAGGGGTAATCAGACCGGTTTTGCCATTGGTAATCACTTCTCCAGGGCCCTGAGAGTCTGTCGCTACTATAGGGCAGCGATGGGCCCAGGACTCCATCACAATAGAGCCCAGGCCCTCATGTCGAGAAGGGCACACGAACATATCCGCAGTGCGCATCAGGGTGGTGACATCATTGCGCCAACCGAGGAAGCGAACCCGCTCTTCCAGGCCGAGTCGGTGGCACAGGGATTTCAACTTGCTCTCCTCAGGGCCACTACCTGCAAGCCACAGAGTGGCGTTGGGTACCTGGGTGAGTGAATGCAGGAGGGTGTCGAACCCTTTATTGATATGCAGGCGGCCTGCAGCCAGTATCAGGGGCCGGTCTTCCGAAGTATTGAAGCTATTTCTAGGCAGCGGATTAACTGGTGTCTCATCGGCAAAATTGGGGATATGGAAAATCTTATCCTTGGGGATGCCTCCGTCCCTTAAATGCTGGCAGATACCTTTGCTGATGCCGATCCAATAATCTGCGTGACGGTAATACTTCAGGTTGTAATAGTGCCCTAGGCGGCTTACCAATCGGTATTTTTCAGAGTTGGGGGTGATTGAAGTGGCACGTCCCATCCAAGTCATCACGATATCCGGTTGCCATTGGTTCAGGGCATCCCGGTATTTTTTTCGGCCGAGAAAATCCAGCTTGCCACCAAATTTAAAACCTTCGGTTTCAACACTGTTGCTACGCAGTGCCTGTACCCGGTGATCGTGGTTGCGAATAAACGCTTTTTCTGTAATTTCGCTGCGGGGATTTAATCCACTGACGAGACGCACAAAGAAATTCTCAGCACCACCGTGCTCAGCACCGGCGAGTATCTGTGCGACTCGAATTGGGTTATTACTCATAATCTATTGCATCTGATCGAATAGAGTGGGCGTAACACTACCTGAGTGTGCCATCCAGATTGATATCTTGAGCCCAAGCATAGTCGTGGCTAAAAGGCTGTAAGCTTGTGGCTTCGACAATGTACTGAGCGTAGAGCTTCGAGTTCATTTCATTGTGGAAAAACTCCCTGGCCCGTGCGGCCCAGGCGCGTCGCTTGGCATCGTCACCGTTAAATTCGCGGATTTTTTCTAATAGGTCCTGCTCATCGGAGAAATAAACGACGCTCTCAGCAGGCAACAAGTCGTCAAAATGTAATTTATCACTGGTGAACTGCAAAATACCGTTGCCCGCCAACTGCGCCATGCGTGCTGAGGAGTACCAGTAATGGGTATCCTGGCGATTGAAATTCAGTCCCATTTTGGTTTGAGATAGAGCGTGGTCGTAGTCGCGGCCCCAAACGGGAGCCTCGCCGAAGCTGCCATAGGTTTTAAAGTTCAGTGAATCCCCCAAGGCATCTTTCAGGTTTTTAACCATTTGCAGACGCTTGGTGAAATTATTGCTGTTACTACAGAAAAGCAGGTCGATGGCTAAATCTGTGCGTTCAGCGTTATTGAGGTTTTCAATCGAGGGTTCAACCGGGTTCGGCATGTGATAAACACGAGCACCAAAGCCCTCAAATATTTTCAGTTCTCTTCGCCCGGTGGATACAAAAACTGCATCGGCGACTTCTGCGCGGTATTTGATTCGCTCGACATTGCTGGGAACAAAGAGGGGATCATTATTGCAGTGAGCGATAAAGCAATTGGGCAGGCGTTGCTTAATGGCCTTCAGGGTGTCGTTAGTGATCATATCGCAGTGGCCTGCGATGATCAGGTCTGGCTCAAAGGCCTCGACAGTTTCCATCAAGCGTCGGTTCGCCTTTTTTACACCCAGGTCGCGAATACCAAAGGGTGCCTCAAATGCGGCGATATCGCGGTCGCTGAACACTTGGGTGTAGTGGTCATTTTTAATCAGGCCGAAGGTGAGCTTTTGTGCCCAGCTAACCCTTGTCTTGCCATAGCGCCGTAGCTGCTGATAGGCGATATTCAGCACTCTCATGTTGTGTACTCTCGAAATTCAACACGGAAACCCGGATAGCCTCTGCAGTCAGCGGCTGGTACGGTGGGCGCAGAGTATAACAGCTGGTACCCCGGTCTTGTCGCGGAAGCAGCGCGGCAAAACCGAAACCTAGGGAAAGACGAACCATGCCACAAGATAACAGTCGAACTGATTTAAACCCGGAGTTCACCGCTGATTCGGTAGACATAATTTCCAGGGAAACCGTGTTTAAGGGATTTTTCACTATGGTGCGCCTGCGATTGCGTCACCGCTTGTTTCGCGGGGGTTGGAGCAATGAAATAGAGCGGGAACTGTTTCAGCGCGGAGAGGCCGTTGGAGTCTTACTTTACGATCCTGTCAGGGACCTGTTGGCACTTACCGAGCAATTCCGCACTGGTGCCCTGGGGCGCCCAGCAGGGCCTTGGTGTCTTGAAGTGGTAGCCGGTATGGTGGAGAAAGGGGAGAGTCTGGAGGATGTAGCGCGCAGAGAGGTGTTGGAAGAGTCTGGATGTACTGTGGACGCCCTGCATTTTATCCACAGTTATATCCCCAGCCCAGGGGGCAGCTCGGAGCGGATACATCTGTATTGTGCCCTGGTAGATTTGGAGCAGGCCGAGGGCGTATTCGGCTTGGCTGAGGAAAATGAGGATATCCGTTTGCGGGTATTCCCGAGGCAGAACGTCGTAGATGCGATGCGGGGGAATTACGGCCCGGGAGAAAACCCGATAGACAATGCCACCACACTGATTTCGGTGCAGTGGCTAGAGTTAAATCGGAAGCAGTTTACTCATATGACGCCACCCTCCTGAGCGGTCACAGCTCTTTGCGCTACTTTACCCGCACAAAAGGTAAACTGAGATGTAAGTCACGGCGGCAAATGAATTGGAGTGTTGATAATGGCTCTAGTACGTGAGGTAGGTGCGCGCCAGCGCAGGCAGATGAAAATGTCGCCAAATGGCAACGGTAAAGCAGTATATCGCGTCGATTTACCGTCTTATCATGCCGACTGCGACGCTAACTACCTACGTCTACTGAGGCTGCTACCTGAGCTTTCAGAGAGAGAGCAATGGTGCTATCAAATCCCTGGTGGCAGCTTAAAGCTGAGAGTGGTAGCGAGATCCAGGTACACCACAGAAGTGTCACTGGACGCAGAGGTAAATCTCAGTGAAAGCCACTGGCTGGCATCTCCCAACCTGACCGCTCGTCTCTATCACGATGCGCGGATGGCAGAGGTGATAGCAGTTAATGGCTGTGGACCGGTAGGTGGTAAAGGAGTGGATATCGCTTACCCAAATTCCCGTATGCAGCGCGCAGATGAGAGGCCTCAGGCCAACCGTTTTCTCGGTGAGTGGCTTGAGTACTGTCTTGCAAATGGTCGCGCAGAATTTCAATTAGTGCTGGATGGCCGAAAAATTTAATTCTGCGGTAGAACACATGGATGTGATTACAAGGTGAGCAAGTGATTCGCGAGCACAATGAGCCTAGCAGGTCCGATAAGACCAATTCATATCGTCTGATCCAAATAACAGACCCACACATTGGCAGCCGGCCGGATTATCAACTACTGGGTTTGGATACCGGTCATACTTTGGATGAGGTACTGTCCGCAATCGTTTCCAGGCAGCAGGCAGCGCAGCTGCTGGTGGCGACAGGAGATATTAGCGCGAATGGGGCCGAGGCCTCTTACCGCCGGTTTCTTCAGAAAATGCGCAGGGTGCAGAAACCTTGGTACTGGCTACCGGGGAATCACGACTTAAGCTCTCGTATGAAACAGCTGGCCCCACAACGCTGTACAGAAGTGGTTGCCCTAGGAAATTGGCGCCTCTTGCTTCTCGATACCAGTGTTGAAAACCAGATATGTGGCGGTCTCAGCGAAGCTCAGCTTGAGCGTTTGCAGCTGCTGCTTTGGGAAACCCGGGAACACCCGGTAATGATCATGATGCACCACCAGCCGGTACAGGTGGGTAGTAAGTGGATTGATGGCCATATGCTGCGCGATGGACGTGAGCAACTCTTGCAAATGGTATCCAAAGCGCCCCAAGTCAAAGCGCTCGTGTGGGGCCATGTACACCAGCAGTTTGATAATCATGAGGGTCGGGTCGGCTTACATGCGACACCTTCCACATCTGTACAATTTACTCCGGGTAGTGGGCCTTTTGCTGTAGACGACGAGATGCCGGGATATCGTTGGTTCGATTTATATGATGACGGTAGCTATAAAACCGGGGTCGAACGGGTTGAGGTTTCAAAATACTCTGTCGATTTTGCATCTTCCGGCTACTGAGTCACTTCTCCTTGAGGTGTGCCTGCTTTTTTGAAGTCCCACTTTGTGGGATTTCTATCGTTTTATTTGAGAGTTTCTAGCTCGCCTTTATTTGTAAAGCCTCCCTTTACGAACTTACCATTATCTTTTTTGTCTTCTGACCGTACAATGAAATTTCCCCAGACTTATGATCATTGATGATATTTGTTTAATGGGGCATACCAGAATCAATAGTAGTATTTGACAGTTGATAAAATACGCTAATAGGTACTGGGGTTTTATTTGCGCTACTGCCCCTCATTTCATGCGTATTTTGCAGCTACTCCGTCCGCTAAGTGGATAACATCGGGAAGTGAGGAATAATAATGAACAGAATATTTGTTTTACCGCTCATTGGCTTGGCGTTATTAGTCGGTGCCTGTGCTCATGATCCCAGTAAGGTGGGGGACTCAAAGTTGGCTGAACAGGAGGATAGCCAAGGTTTGGTTCCCAGATCCAGCTCGCTGGATGAAGTTGCCGCAGCCTTTGCTTTTGATATGAGCGGCTCCAAAGTGTTTATTGCCCCTGTGCAAATTGACTACACCAAGCGTTTTTCTTCGTTGCCGCGCACCCGCTACAGAGAGAAAGATTACGAGCTGGATGATAGGGACCTACAGCAGATGAATGCACTGTTGGTCAAAACGTTTGCCGAGAAGTTTCTCGAACCGCGTAACAGCGTGGTAGCAGAGGAGCAGGAAGAGGCAGATTACACATTGTCCTTATCCCTGGAGAAATTTTCGGTAGCTGCGCCACTGGACCCCTCTCCCTGGACCTGGCGCGTCTACACCGAGCAGAGTGCCTATGGGGTACTGGTTGGAACTCTTTATGATCGAGAGGGCAATGCAGTGATGCGCTTCCGGGATCGCCGCGATATCGGTGAGAACTTTGGTGCCTATGGCCCGGGTGGGCGCATGGAGCGCTTTACCAGTGTTACTTTCTGGTCTGATATGCGTGTAGATATGGGGCGGGCCTTTGCCAGTTTGAATCGCACATTGCTGTGATTCCCACACGGTTTGAGGCTTCTGGTTACATAGCGCCCCCGATTGACGATATGGGCGCTATAATCACCGCCTATGCAAACTAATGATCTTCAGGGAAGGCCGGTGCTGATATATCTGCACGGCTTCCTTTCATCACCACAGTCCTTCAAATGCCAGTTGATGCGAGAACGGCTCCAGGCCCAATACCCGCATGTTACCTTCTGTGCACCGCAGATTCCTCCCTATACAGAGGAGGCGCAGAAATCTTTGGTGGCTCTTGTGGAGGATCTCCTTCGGCAGTCCGATAGGGGGCCCATTGGACTGGTAGGGAGTTCTATGGGGGGATTTTGGTGCACTTACCTTGGTGAGCGCTTCCGATTGCCCGCTGTACTGATAAATCCCGCAGTGCGCCCCGCGCGCTTTATTCCAGCCTATGTGGGGAAGGTTTTAAAACCCTATAGCGGTGAAGAAGAGGAATTCCGTCTTACCCAGGTTGATGTAGATGCCATGCAGCGGGTACAGGCTGAATTGGAGAAGCCGTTACAGAGTCGCTACTGGTTACTCGCCCAGCGCGGGGATGAAGTTCTGGATTATCGCGATGCGCAGGATTTCTACCAAGGGCAACGCCAGACCATTGAAGACGGTGGCGATCATAGTTTTCAGGAGTTCGCACGCTATTGCGACCCTATCACCGAATTTCTATTTAACGAGCAGTAATCAATAAGAATTATGGCTAATTATTCCGCCGAAGATATTGAGGTACTCACGGGACTAGATCCGGTGCGTAAGCGCCCCGGGATGTATACCGATACCGCACGCCCAAATCACCTGGCTCAGGAGGTAATCGACAACAGTGTCGACGAAGCCCTGGCCGGACATGCCAAGAAAATTGAAGTGGTGTTACACAAGGACCACTCGCTTTCTGTCAGCGACAACGGCCGCGGTATGCCTGTCGATATCCACCCCGAGCAGGGACGGCCTGGTGTAGAGGTTATCCTCTCCACTCTGCACGCCGGCGGTAAGTTTTCCAATGACAATTACCAATTCTCCGGCGGCCTTCACGGTGTTGGTGTTTCGGTGGTTAATGCCCTCTCAAAAGTACTGGAGGTTACTATCCAGCGAGATGGCAAAGTTCATCGCATTGGCTTTAAGGATGGAGAAAAGGCCTCCGACCTGGAAGTAGTAGGTGAGTGCGGCAAGCGCACAACAGGCACCAGTGTTCGCTTCTTACCTGACCCCAAGTATTTTGATTCCGCCAAATTTTCAGTGGTGCGCTTGCGACATCTTCTGCGTGCCAAGGCGGTTCTCTGCCCGGGTCTCACGGTTACGTTTATCAATGAGCAGGATGGCGAGTCCGATGAGTGGTATTACGAAGATGGCCTCAAGGACTATTTGGCCGCTGCAAATCAGGGCTGGGAAGTACTGCCAGCAGAACCATTTGTAGGTAGTTTTGCAGCTACCACTGAGGCGGCAGACTGGGCGGTCCAATGGTTGCCAGAGGGCGGAGAGGTCACCGCTGAATCCTACGTAAACCTGATTCCCACCGCCCAGGGCGGTACCCATGTTAACGGTTTGCGGGCCGGCCTGCTGGAAGCAATGCGCGAATACTGTGAAATCCGCAATCTGCTACCGCGCGGAATTAAATTGGGACCAGAAGATATTTGGAGCCAGTGTTCTTACGTTCTCTCTGCCAAACTGGCTGATCCCCAATTCTCGGGCCAGACAAAAGAAAGACTTTCCTCCCGTGAAGCGACCGCATTTATTTCCGGTGTCGCCAAAGATGCATTCAGCTTGTGGCTGAACCAGCATACGGAAGAGGGCGATAAACTGGCGGAACTGTGTATTGGCAATGCACAGAAGCGCATGCGCTCCGCGAAAAAAGTTGCACGTAAAAAAGTTACTCAGGGACCGGCCTTACCTGGCAAACTGGCAGACTGCTCCAGTGGCGATACCACGCGCTCCGAACTCTTTCTGGTGGAGGGGGATTCAGCTGGTGGCTCCGCCAAGCAGGCGCGAGACCGGGAGTTCCAGGCTATCATGCCTCTGCGCGGTAAAATCCTGAATACCTGGGAAGTTGACTCAGGGGAAATTCTCGCTAGCCAGGAGGTGCATGATATCGCTGTAGCCCTCGGTGTGGACCCGGGCAGCGATAACCTGGAAGGCTTGCGTTACAACAAAATCTGTATCCTCGCCGATGCCGACTCGGACGGCCTGCACATTGCCACGCTGTTATGCGCGCTTTTCTTGCGTCATTTCCGGCCGTTGGTCACTAACGGTCATGTCTATGTGGCAATGCCACCACTGTTCCGAATTGATATCGGTAAAGACGTTTACTATGCACTGGATGAATCTGAGAAACAGGGCATTCTCGATCGTATCAGTGCGGAAAAGAAAAAGGGCAAGATTCAGGTAACCCGATTTAAGGGATTGGGAGAAATGAATCCTATGCAATTGCGTGAAACTACGATGGACCCCAATACTCGTCGTCTGGTACAGCTTTATATCGATTCAGGCGATGATAGCAATCAGCTTTTGGATATGCTCCTGGCTAAGAAGCGCGCTGGCGACCGCAAGCAATGGCTGGAAAGTAAAGGAAATCTGGCCGAAGTGGGTTAAGCTCTTAGCTTTCTAACATAGATACTGGTGTTGCCTTAGTGTACTAAGGCAACAGATCAGTGCATATGATTAATATGGAGCGCTCTTCTTTTTGAGGGGCTCTATCTCTCTTTCAGAAATTGTATCAGTTATTCAACTTAATGGATGCTAATTCAGCTGGATATTATTTAATTCCTTTAGTTTAAATTTCTTGTTTTAGAATTATACTTATTTAAAACAGACAATTTCATTGATACGAAAATATATAGCCTTAGCATCTATGTGATATTTTCGATAAAAAAGAAGTGCACAAATCAATCCATTCTATTGGGTTTACTATTTTGTCATTTTCTAATTACCTATAGTCTAAACTTTTTAAAGATGAAATAAGCACTATGTGACAAGTGCCTATATAATGTCTCAATAGTAAGACTAGCAGTGTTGGGTATTTTGAAAGTCTAAAGCGACAGCATCAAAAGTTATATAATTAATTCCTGCTTGACGAGATTAAATTTTGAGTATGTTGTGGGATACATTAAGTGCCGTTGGTGAGCTTGTTGGTGCCTTTGCGGTTGTCGCATCTTTAGTCTATCTTGCCGCTTTAATAAGAGTTCAGAATAAAGAATCGAAGATTGCGTCTATGCATGAGATATCCATTGCTCATCGAGAAGCTGTGGCAGCAATTTGTGACGGACCAATGGCGGACATCTTTGCGAAGGCGATGAAGGATTTTGATTCTTTGTCGAGTGCCGATACTTTAAGGATCATTGGTTTTGTATATCGTTTTTTTAAAATCTGGGAAGAGGCCTATTTCCAATATAAGGCAAACAGGTTGGATTTTACTATTTGGGATTCAATGACTCGTCAATATACTGCATATTTATCAATGAGCCCTTTTAAAAGGATATGGGAGTTGCGTTCTGAATATGTGGCTCCTGAATTCCGTGATTATGTTAATTCAAGAAAACCAGTAGATTTGGTTTTACCAAATTCAATTAGTAATAGGAGTGATTCCAAAGGTTAATATTAAATCATGCCTTAATAGGGCGGTAATTTATCTAGCTGTTGTAATAGGAGTAGTCATATTAAATTTGGCTGCTGGTAGCATTACACTCAACAAGATCAATAATGATCAAGTTGTGAAAGAGGTGTTTTCTCTCTCCAAGTGCCAACAGGAGCTTGTATAACCGATAGTCAACCCAAAATATATAATGAATGAATATTGTGAGGCCATGGGAGTTATTCAGAGATTCCTTAGTAAATCCAGGATGAGGCTGTCGATTCGAAAATTACGTGCAGAGCGAGCTGGAAGAGTAGTTGAGTATCTAATAGCTTGAGCTCCAAATAAATATTGGAATACTCACAGATTTTTTTTACAAGAAATGACTGCCACACGTTTCTAAACTGCTTTCATATATAAAAAGTATGAGATACGATAAAAATATTACTCTATTATCTAAATGGGCGGAAGCTCACATCTCTTAATTTTGATGTCCGAAAATTGTTAAGCTGTCATCTCATTATCGATTTATTTTGTGTAATTATATGGGGTATCTGGCTTAAAATTTCTAAAAGCTATTCGTATTTTTGTTTGCTAAGAAATTTTTAGTCACATTTCTTTATGAAAACGTACCCTCAAGTTCGGACAGATGTCTAGCCATTAAAGACTTTTAGTTGGGCCTGTTGTTCTAATTTGGAGGGTAAAAATATATTTATTAAAAAAAGTTCACTCTGTCAGTTGAATCTTGTAGGCTGCTTAAAAGTATCAGAATGTTTAGGTGGCAGTTTCATTATGAGTGCCTTATAAAGTCTCGGCTGTAATGTGAAAGGTGATAGTTTATAGGTTAAATTAATAGGTTATGTTTATAGGCATTGCTATTGATTTTGTATTGGTCGGCCGCTCCATTTGGTGTGCAGGATGATTGGCGCAAACTCAATAATAAAAGGTAAATAGTATAGGCGTTGATAAGTGTTTTACACTTTGTTTAGTAGTTATTGCTGCCGGCTGCTGAATAAATAAAATATACATAATAATGTCTGCTCGTCTGAGTGTTTGCTTTTTATGTTTTTATGTTTTTTCATACTGGTTAATTAGCTATTGTGAATTCAAGAATGAACTTCTAAGTCTTAATTGGCAAATTAATAAAGCAGTCTGAGCCCTTAATCCTGTCAAGGCTCTAAAAGAGAATCAGACCTAAGTCTATAAAAGGAGACGTTTATTTACGGATATATTCGAAGTTCATTCGAATTTTACTTCTTGCAGTGGTTCTTGTTGGAAATATTTTAGTGCTAAGGCGATGCGAGAATATTCTGTATTTTCGTGTTGACAATAAAAATCATATCTAATTAAGGGATAAGGATAAGATAGTTTTGAAAAATGATACGATGACCTATAAGGAAAGCATATAGTGAAATTTAATATTAACCTAGTAATCTTGATGTTCAGTGTATATCTTTCAGGTTGTAATGGATCTTCGAGCGGGGGAGATGATCCAGACACAGGTGGCGAGCTTACAGCTGCTACGATGGCGGTCCATTATGAGAAACCTAAAACGCTAACCTTTCGCTGGAGCGATGTTTCTGGGGCAACTTATTATCAGTTATTTGAAAATGCTGATGGGCACTCTGGGTTTGAACCTATTGGAAATCCCATTGCGCCAAAAGAAGAGCGCATTGAATTAGTGGTGCCTTTATTCAAAAAGCTTAATGCCCAATACTTATTGCAAGCCTGCGATGATCAGAGATGTATCGATTCTGATGCGGTAGCGATTGATCAGGATGTGATAGGTAGTATCGGTTATTTTAAACCCAGTAATACGGATGCTGACGATCAGTTTGGTTGGAATCTAGCAATTAGCGATGATGGCAACCTGCTTGCAGTAGGTGCTCCTCGCGAAGATAGCGGTGGTGACCAAGAGGATAACCTGACACCTGATTCAGGTGCAGTTTATATTTTTAGTCGGGAAGATGGCGAATGGACACAGCAAGCCTATCTTAAGTCTCCAGATCCTCAAGAAGCTGCAGAGTTTGGAACTGCATTGAGCCTTAGCGATGATGGTTTTACGCTTGCAGTAGGGGCATTCAAGGAGAACGGGGAAAATGATAATTTTTCTGCGGGTGCTGTTCATATTTTTTCCCGAAGTAATGAAGGTTGGGTCCATAGCGCCCGACTTCAAGCAGACAATCAAGGAAATAATGACCTATTTGGCTATGCCCTTAGCCTTAGTGGGAATGGTTCTACTTTAGCAGTAACCGCACCCAGTGAAGATCATGGTCTTGATGGCGATTCTATTGAAGATTCTGGAGCGGTATATGTGTTCCGTAATGAGGAGGGAGGTTGGTCACAGCATGCCTAGATTAAGGCTACTGATAGTTCTGAGGGGTTAGGTTTTGGCTCTTCGATAAGCCTTGATGATGCCGGGGCTTCATTCGCAGTTGGGGCTTATACTGACAATGCAGAGGCAGGTTCCGTTTATCTATATCAGTTGGATGGTGAATCTTGGGTAGAAGATAGCAAGATATCGGCTAGTAATCCTGTCGCTAGTGATTGGTTTGGATTTGCGCTCAATTTAAGTGGTAATGGGCAAACTCTAGCAGTTGGCGCCCCATTACAAAGTGGATCTAACAGTGGCGCTGTCTACATTTTTTCTCGAAAAGAAAACGCTTGGGAGCAAACTGCCTATTTGAAAGCTTCCAATCCTCATGTATCGGCTTACTTTGGAGAGGCGGTAAACCTGAGTAATGATGGCAGTTTTATCGCCGTGGGAGCATGGGGAGAGAAAAGCTATAGCCAAGGATTGTTCGGAGATAGTACAGACGAATCTTCAAATAAAGCAGGAGCAGTTTATACCTATATATTTAATGGCGTAGACTGGTCTAGTGAGGCTTATATTAAGGCGAGCAACACAGACTCGGGAGACAAATTTGGTGGCTCTGTTGCGCTAAGTGGAGATGGAGCTAGTTTAGCAGTAGGGGCGAACGGTGAAGGAAGTGCCGATAGTGGTTTACTCGCAAGCCCTGAGAACAATGAAGCTTATTCTTCAGGAGCGGTTTATATTTATTGATTGGGCTGTATAATTTGTATTTACGTATAAAGTTAGTTGTTTGAGTTTAAATGGTATTGTTATCATTAATCTAGACCGAATGGAATACGTACAATGTAAATTTTAGAGATCTTTATTCTAAGTAAAGATTTTAGGTTGCTCAGGTAAATCAAAAGATTTTCCTAGAGCAGCAATATATCTAGAGTTTTAGCTAAAGCTTAGCTGGATAGTGAAAGAAAATGATATCTTTAAAATTTATAACTCTCTTTAAGTCTGAGCTTGTAATCAAGCTCAGCTAGTGAAATGTGAGTTTGGTTATAAATTTTAATCTCATACTTATCTCTAGTTCAATTCTTTAATGCATAAGTATTTGTTCGCTTTTTTTTGAGTAGATGGCGCGAAGTACTTTTTTGCTAATCTGAGGCAGTCCTTCTATCGATATTGGGGAGGCAGCAAAATGTGTGGGCTGCTAGCTGTATTTTCAAATACCGTTGTATACAACCGGGAACAGATTTATCGAGCATTACAGACCCTTTCCCATCGAGGGCCTGATGGTGAAGGGTTCTGGTCATCAGGAGATGGACGGGCCTGGCTGGCTCATAAGCGCCTAAGTATTATTGACTTGGAAGGTGGTCAGCAGCCACTATTGAGTGATGATGGAGAGGTAGTCTGCATTGTTAATGGTGAATTTTATAATTATTTAGAGATAAAAGATGATTTGATAAGGCGGAACTATCGTTTTCTTACACAATCGGATAGTGAAATACTTATCGGCCTATATCAAGAGTTTGGCGTTTATTGCTTGGACTATCTTCGAGGAGAATTTTCTTTCGTACTTTACGATAAAAGAAAAAACTTAATATTTTCTGCTCGAGATAGATTTGGAATAAAACCTCTTTTTTATTACTGGGCAGATGGATGCTTGTGTTTTGCATCAGAAGTTAAGGCCTTCAAAGCGCTTGGCTTGCCGATAGATTGGAATCCACATACTTTTTGGCAAGAAATTAGCTTCTTGCATGCTCCAGCCTCTAGCTTATTTAACAATATTCATGAGCTTCCTCCTGGTCATTATGGTTTGGCCTATTTGGATAATCTACAATTTTCGACTCATCTTTATTGGAATTTACACTTCCCCACTATTGCGGAACAAAGAAGTAATGTTTTCGATGAGAAAGAGGTTATTAGTGAGGTGCGCGAGCGCTTCTCTGAATCGATTAAGTTAAGGCTCAAAGCTGATGTACCTGTTGCCTGCTATTTGAGTGGTGGCATAGATGCCTCTTCCGTGCTTGGTATAGCGCAAGGTATGGTGGATAAGCCGATCGATGCATTCACCTTATCTTTTGATCATCCGGCCTATGATGAGTCCTCTAACGCAAAATCCATGACTGATTACTTGGGAAGTAATTATCACCCTGTTGAAATTGATAGTGACACACTGATCTCTTGCTTTGAGGATACTGCTTATACCGGCGAAAAAATGTTCTTTAACGGTAACGCTATCACTAAATATGTTCTAAGCCGAGTTGTTCGAGAGCACGGTTATAAAGTGGTTCTTACTGGGGATGGAGCAGATGAAGTATTTGCTGGTTACGGTTGGTTCAGGCAAGATTTTATCGAAAATTATTTAGATGCAATTCCAAAAAAAGAAAAGCAAGCTATCTTGCAGAAATTGCAGTCTGGTGATCCTGTTTCCGAAGGCGTTTTTATGGCCTCTACAAGAATGCATCAGTCACAGGTGGTGAAGTCAGCCCTTGGCTTCTTTCCAAACTGGATGCAGAGCTTTATGGATATGGGCACAAAGATATTCCCATTGTTTTGTGAGGGTTATGCCGAGTATATACAGAACTTACAGCCTGCAGAAACTCTGTTGGAACACTTGGGAGGTGCCTTTTCGGTTAAGAACAGGTCCATTTTATCAAAAAGTCTATATACCTTTACCAAGTCTATGCTGCCCCACTATGTTCTTACAATGATGGGGGATAGAACAGAAATGGCTCACTCTATCGAAGGGCGCCTACCTTTTCTGGATCATCACCTGGTTGAGTATGTCTCAGTATTGCCGGATAAATACAAGATTCGCGGGTTAACGGAGAAATATATACTCAGAGAAGCCATGAAACCTGTGTTAACAGAGCAAGTATACAAGAAGCAAAAACAGCCTCTTTGGACTCCACCACTTACGGATAAGAAAAACAGGAAACTTTATGAATATATGAAGGATATTGTTCATAGCCGTGCAACTTTGGATATGCCGTTTTTGGACCATAAGAAGGCAATTAGATTTTTTGAGAAGAGTGATAGCTTATTGCAAGCCGATCAGAATGTTGTTGATGCTGTAAAATACCTTATAGTGAGTGGTATTTTGTTGCACAAGCGATTGGTCATGTCTTAGGATTTAATTTTCTACTTTAGATGGTTTTGATGGTTTACTCTGGATATTTAAATAAAAGGTAAAATAACAATTCTTTAGCAGGAGCTGCAGTGCAGGAATTTCTCTAAATTGAGCCCGAATAAAATACTTCTATCCGGGCGTTTTGGTATTCTAGTTTCTCCCAGCAATTACCCCGCCATCAACGTCCCAAATGGCTCCAGTTACCCAACTTGCTTTGTCGCTTAAAAGAAAATCTACGACACCAGCGATGTCCTGGGGGGTACCAATTCTGCCAATAGGGTGAAAGTTATCGAAGGAAGCAAGTGCTTGGTCTATTTCCCCCGAATCGATAAAGGACTCATAGATAGGCGTCTTAACCACCGCAGGGGATACTGCATTAACACGAATTTTGTGATCGGCCAGTTCCATCGCCATATGTTGGGTGAGCGAATGTAAACCGGCTTTGGCCATTGAATAGGCTGAGGAGGGTGTCGCCTTTACGGATTGCTTGGCCCACATGGAGCCAATATTCACTACACTCCCTCCGCCGTTGTCTACCATGTTTCTTGTTACGGCCTGGCTAATAAAGAAGGTGGCACGGTTGAGGTCGAGATAAGTGTCGTAGTCTTCCCGAGTATGTTCAAGAAATGCAGTAGGATTAAAATATCCAGCGGCGTTTACCAGGTATTTAAAATGATGATTGCTGGATTTTATATATTCGATAATATCGCTGATATCAGCCTGTTGATAGAGGTCTGCCTGAAGTGCTTCTGCAGAGCCCATCTGAGTTAATTCGTTGTGGGCTCTTTCAAGTTTGTTGAGATTATTGCCAATAATAACTGTGTGGATTCCCTGTTTCACCAGTAGGTTTGCAATGGCGAGTCCCATACCACTGGAACCACCAACGATTAAGGCAACTTCTTTTTGTTCAGTAGAATCTGGTCTTTTAGTGGAGTCACTCATATTATTTCCTCACTGAGATATGCTCATTACGTGAGTGGAGTTTAGAAAAGAATCGGATAGGTTGAAAAGTAAGCACAAAATGGTGCACTAGTTACTTTTTGGTAAGTATTGATGAAATCAGAGAAAAACATGCTCACGCGAAAGCGCCCGCCCAAGAGAAGTGCCAGAATGGTTGAGACTATCTATGGCTGTAAATGGTCCCTTACTGTCTATCAGCTTCTGGCTGGAGGGGTAAATCGACCGGGGGAGATGGTTCGCAGCGTTGAGGGTTTGACTACCAAGGTCCTGAATGAATGTTTACGAAGAAATATGGAGTTCGGGATACTGGAGCGGATCAGCTATGCAGAGATTCCTCCCCGTGTGGAATATAACGTTACAGAATTTGGACAGAAATTCCTGAGAATTCTGGACGACTTGGAAAAGCTACAAGAGGAAATTGACGGCTCAGAATTATCTGAAAGTAAATAACTTTATCCCACCAATACCTTCGAGTTACACTAAGTGTCTAAATGATACTTGTCTCTCCCTATGAATGAAAAAGACTATATAGCTCGCTATGAGAAGCGTAACTTTGACGCTCCTTTAGTTACTGTGGATGCAGTTCTATTTACCTATCACGAAGGCTTTCTCAAGGTGTTATTGGTTAAGCGCTCGGCTCACCCAGAGAAAGGAAAGTGGGCTTTGCCTGGAGGATTTGTCTCTGAAACCGAAGATAATAGTCTGGAGGCGGCGGTTAACCGAAAGCTAAAAGAAAAGACATCAGTTATACCTCCCTATTTAGAGCAGCTTTATACCTTTGGTGGATCTAGCCGAGACAAGCGCGGATGGTCGATATCGGTTGCCTATACTGCCTTGATTGCCCACCAGCGCTGTGCAAGTGCAATCGATACCGTATCGAGTGTGGACTGGTTGCCTTACTCTCAGATATCTCAATTATCTCTGGCTTTTGATCATCAGGAAATTATTAGTCGTGCCCATGAGCGTTTGGTTCAAAAAGCGCTCTATACTATTGTGCCTGCATTTGCATTACCGGAAACTTTTACCTTGCCAGAGTTGCAGCATGTACATGAGGCAATAATTGGTAAACCAATACAGAAAAAATCATTTCGCAGGCGAATTGAGCAGGCAAATTTGTTAGTAGATACTGGTGAAAAACGTTCTGAAAAAGGTCGGCCTGCAGCGCTCTATCGTTTGAGTGAAAGCTCCGCTGATCATAAATTTATAAGAAATTTAGAGCTTTAACTGAAAAATAGTTTCGCTTCTTAAGATAAAAAATTGTTAACTAATTTTTTATCTAGCTCAATCAAGTATTGGTATCCATAAGTACTATTTTCCAGGCCAGAGAGTAAACTGAAAGGAAGTTCCAAATCGTACTCTCTGGTAAGTGCTGCAAGCCCGCAGGCAATTGCGGCGACACTATCAGTATCACCACCAAAATCTATACAGGTCTTCAATAGTCCAAGGAAGTCTCGATTACTTTGTAGTGCTATATTTACCGCAGCCAAGGTTTCTAAGGCATCACAGTTGACCTTGCCAGACCAGCTTCCTATTAATTTTAGGTTGAGCTTTTTCTCAATAAGCTTGGGCAACTCAATTAGAGTTGATTTTTGGTAGATTAATAGATGTGCCATTAGGGCAACTGCTTGAGCAGATAAGATCCCCTCTTCGGTATTGTGCGTAACGCTAGCTTGGCATTTAGCCACTGTTAGTAGTTGATCAATATCGGGAATAAGCCCAAGGGGTACTGAGCGCATTGCTGCACCGTTACGTTTGCTGTGAGGCCTTATCTTGCGAGTTAGATCCTTTCCAGTTTCACAGCTATCGAGAAGGCTTTGAAAGCCTGATGCATATCCAAGGCGAGGATCACGCTTATAAGCGTGGATAAAAGCTTGTGCAAAGTCCGACTCTTGGGGATTCGAATTCTCAAGAAGGAGCTCAGCAATAGCCAAGCTCATCTGAGTATCGTCGGTATAACAACCGGGTTTGATGCCAAGGGGATGAGAGATATACCCGTTAGTATGATTGTTATTGTTAATAATCTCACGGCTACAAAACTCAAATCCGGCTCCGTAGGCATCTCCAACTGCAATTTCCAATAACATCAAAGCCCCCTAAAGGATTACCGATTAATTAATATTAACTGGCAACAGCCAATACATCTCTACCTTCAACAATAACAGCCCGTTCTCGAATAGTTTCCAAGTCTTGTTCTATAAGTAACTTTCCGTTGCGGTATACGGTTTTTAGCAGATTATTACGGCCGCCAATATCTTGCTCACGAATAGTGTAGGGCGTTCCGTCAGTACGATTTATTAATGCCAAGCGCCCTCTCTTGGAGCGCTTACCGCTATCGGTGGCGGGGTCTTTGTAAACATCCCGCCATAGGCCATCGACTCGAACCGCACTGGCTTTCATGGCGAACCTCATGGTATCTCGGTTAACTTTTTGTAAAAGCTCACCTCCCATACCGAAGCTAATATTTTCAGCGCTCTGTTTTCTGGCCTTCATTGCGCTGAGGATACCCTCAATGGTATGTAGAGAAATCCCGTCACCCTGGATCACCCGAATAAAGTCCGGAAGTACTCGGAAACCTTTACTATTAATGGTCGCTCCGAATATTCTCATCAAGCGCTCAATAGTCTGAGTGACTATATCAACGGGATCGCCGCTATCCGGGCGAATTACCAGGGTGCCGCCATTATTTTCTACCCTCTCTTTTAATTCACCGCCCCAGATATTCTCGATTGCACTCCAAAGATCGTAGCTGTCACTCACTACGGCGACCAGACTGTTGTCACCGCTGAATTGCGTCAGCATATTTTCATAGGCTTTGGCTTCCTGCTCGCGCCCCCAACTGGTCATGGTGCTGTGCTCTGCAGCGGGTATTGAAAATCCGGCCATTGGGGCTGCGTAGTAGCGGCGGCCGGCGAGTACGGCGGCAATGGTGTCTGTGCCTTGGAAATTTACCAGGTGGGCCAGGCCCCCAATCGCAGCTGTCTCTTCGCTGCTAGCACCGCGTGCGCCAAAGTCATGTAGCTTGAAGGGCAGTGAGTCGAGGCCCTCAGCAGTTTCCAGTAAATATCGTTGAATGACCTTTTTGGCTTCCCGGCTTTGGGTGGCAACTGTGGTGGGGTACCAAATTGCGCGCAGCAGGGCGGTTTCGATATAGCTGGTTAGCCAGAAGCACTTGGGGTCTGTATTGACTACTTGGACTAAGACATTCCTAGTCGGGATAACGCTGCCCTCGGGAACTGCTTGAATCTCAATGGGCAGGTAACCCTGATGCTCCTGGAGAATGTATTCCCATCCCTCGCGATTAAATGGCAGGCCATGGGCCAGACAGAGCTCCTCTGCCTCTTCGATGTGCTCTGCGTTGATCGGGGTAGTCAGGTACTGCTTGATAAATGCCTGTAGGCCAAAGAAAACAGCCTCTTTGAACTGGCCGCCCCGGCTCTCGATATAGCTGCTGACATACTGGGTTCCCTCTGGGTACTGAAGGTAGTGGCTGGTTTTATAGCTGTCGACATTCAGGATTGGGTTGTACTGGTTCATCGCGGAAATCCTCCGTGAGTAGTTGTTAGCACCGGTCTCTCCAGTGCGGGCCTTGCCAATTATTGTCTAAAGGACACCAACTAAGTTAATAGTGTCTTTTCGATACTAAGCTGTCAAGTATTGGCGTGTTTTTTTGGGTATTGGTGAAGGTAATGCGAGTTGTTGAATGTGCAAGAGGCGGCAATTGGCCACCTCCTACCAGCTTTAGGCACCGCCAATCAGGGATTGAATGATGTAATAGTGGTCTTCAAATAGCTGCTGAGGGTCCAGATCAGCGAGGGGAACCCAGCGGGCATGGCGAGCGTCGTCACCGCCCTTTACCTTGGGTAGCTGTTGGCTGGGAGCCAGTTCTATGTAATAGGCGTGTGTGATAGTCCTTCCACGGGCCGAGCGATAGGGTTCATCGAATACATCCTGCCGGCGTATAGATCCTTTCAACACTGGTGTCGGGACTTTAAGGCGTGTTTCCTCTCGCAATTCTCGCAGGCAGGCATCGATCAGTCGCTCACCGGGGTCGACAAAACCACCGGGCAGCGCCCATAAACCCCGCCCGGGAAAAGCTCGTCGCTCTATCAGCAGGATATGGCCAGATTGGACCACTACAGCATCGACAGTAACGTGAGTTGGCGGATAGGGAGCGGTGGCCCAGGAGGATCTGTAGCGCTGGATGAATGCCATTTCTTCGCGCATTTCGCCGTAGGCTGGATTGGTCTCCACAAACTCTCTTAAAGCGCCAATAGTGCCCTCTGGCAATTGCTTTTCTTGGTTGAGTGAATTCAACAAGCTATCGGCGCTGTCGGTAAATAGTGCCTCCCTAAAGGGGGTTGCACTGATTTCGTTGTGATTCTCCACCCCAAGGGATCCCCACTGGGGGAAGAGGTTGAGGTAAAAACCGCTCTGGTCTTTCTGGTGCCCGATTAATGCAATTTGAGGTGGCTTGTGGGGAATGGTGTGATGAGCGGTCACTATGCCGTTAACGGAGTTTTGTACATTGCGTACCCACAGCTCATCGTTATAGGGCACATCCATTAAAGGTAGGCAGGTCAGGCGCTTGTTGTCACTCTGGCTTAAGCTTTTCCTGATAAATTGTTCCCGCTCGCGATGAGTCCAGGGGTTGCGAGGATTGCGGGGCTGGTTGGCGGAGCCAATCAGGATAATCAGGTGCTGGGCCTGAGCTAATCCGCACTGGACTACTTTTAGATGTCCGGAATGGAATGGCTGGAATCGACCGATAAAAACGGCAAAATCGTAGTGCAGGGCCATAGCAGCAAGCTCCTTGCTGTGAGTAAACCCCGGTCTCTCCAGGGCTTGAATAATAAGTCTTGAAACATTATGTGTCTAATGGACACTAATGGCAAGTGGGCTTAAATTCAATTTTTAGTGGTTTATCGAAGAGGTGGGGTTATATTCCAGTGTCCGAGCCGATTTACTTTTTTCGAGTGTGTGAGTAGAACTGATGTGCCGCTGGTTGTTGTTCATTTCCTTATTGAGTTTGGAAGCCTTTGCGCAGGAAATAGAACCATTTACTACTGATGGTTGTAGCGCATTTCCCGATGGAACTTTTGATCAACAGGAGTTGTGGCTCGACTGCTGTATTGCCCATGATTATGCCTACTGGAAAGGGGGCACATACGATGAACGCGAGCAGGCGGATAAAGATCTGGAAGTCTGTGTAGCTGGAACCGGGGAAGAAGAAGTTGCACTAATGATGTTACTTGGAGTTCGGGTTGGCGGTACGCCTTTTTTACCCACCCCATTTCGCTGGGGGTATGGCTGGCCCTATTTGCGTGGCTACAAGGCTTTGTCACCGGTGGAATTACAGGCAATAAAACAATCAGAAGGTGAACTTTGACGGTAATTAGGAAAAGCTAGTCACAGAGACAAATTGTTCGCGTTTATTTGAGGTACTTTATTCAATAGGACTAACAGCTAAAGCCTGTAAATAAATATCCGCAAAACCTTCCTTTAGCCACTGCATCAAATTGCGCACCCGTAATAATTGGTGGCGTAGGGGCGGGCATACCATGGAGAGCTCGGTAGACTCAGACCAGCCGGGCAGAATTTCAACCAGACGCCCACTGGCAATATCTGCCTGGACATAGATATCTGCCAGCCGGGTAATTCCAAGTCCCTCAATTGCAGCGCGGTGCATTACCCTTCCGCTAATCAATTTAGTGCTGTTTTCAACTTGCACAACCTGTTGATTCTTACCTCGTGTCAGCAGCCATTGATCTACACTGCCGGAAATTAGCGGTACAGATGCTAAATCAGCAGGTTTTTCTATAGGTCCATATTCTTGAAGGAACTTTGGGCTGGCTACGTATCGGGTTTTGATAGTGTGAAGTTTACGCACGATTAGAGAGGAGTCCGGCAAACTGCCCATACGAATAACCAAATCGTACTGGTCTTGAATCAAATCTACTCGGGTGCTGGAAAAGTCCAGATGAACTCTAACTCCTGGATTGGCCTGCTGAAACTTGATCACCAGCCGAGCAATTAAGCTCTCTCCGATAATGCCACCAACAGCGTTGATGCGGATGTTTCCCTCCAGTCCTCCCTTTGATTCACTGGCCCACTCGGCGGCTGAATCCAACTGCTGCATCGCTTGCTTGCAACGCAAATAGTAACCCTCACCAATCTCGGTAAGACGCAGTTGTCTTGTCGTGCGGTAGAGAAGCTGTATATCCAGGGTTGTTTCCAGCTCTGTGACCAGTTGGCTCAAATTGGCCTTGGAAAAGCCGCTGTCCCGCGCTGCAGCGGTGAAGCTTCCGGCATCGGCCACCTGAATAAATGCACGAATAGCGCGCCATGAGATATTGTTCATAAAAACCAAACAATGTTTTCCTATTGGTTGGGCTAATCATATTAGTCGGAATTCCTATACTGGGTCTACTTAAACAAAACTATCCGCCGGGATAACTCATTGAAGGAGAGAGAGCCCATGTCCAAACCACTCGTTGTTATTACTGGAGCCAGTTCAGGTATTGGTGCTGCCATTGCCCAACATATGTCTGCTGCCGGGCATCCTCTATTATTGTTGGCAAGGCGTGTGGACAAGCTGGAAGCTTTAAATCTGCCAAATACTCTTTGCAGGAAAGTGGATGTGACTGATATGGCAGCCTTGCGCGAGGCAATTCGTGAGGCTGAGACTCAGTTTGGTCCGGTTGACTGTCTGATTAACAATGCCGGCAAAATGTTACTGGGCAATATTGAAACCCAGAACCCCGATGAGTGGCGGAAAATGTTCGATGTGAATGTATTGGCCTTGCTTAACGGTATGCAGGCAGTTTTGGAGGATATGAAAACTCGCCATTCCGGGACCATTATCAATATCAGTTCTATTGCTGGAGTAAAAACATTTATCAATCATGCTGCGTACTGTGGTACCAAATATGCTGTCTCTGCTATTGGTGAAACCGTGCGCGAGGAAGTGGCGCCTACCGGGGTACGTGTAATGACCATATGCCC
Source organism: Microbulbifer sp. ABM4_008 (assembly GCF_056311705.1). Classification (NCBI taxonomy): domain Bacteria; kingdom Pseudomonadati; phylum Pseudomonadota; class Gammaproteobacteria; order Cellvibrionales; family Microbulbiferaceae; genus Microbulbifer; species Microbulbifer sp. ABM4_008. Next base: position 273,237 of record NZ_CM149970.1, read on the forward strand.
CGGCGCGGTGGAAACAGAGCTGCTAAGCCACACTACCTCAGCAGAAATTATTGAGGCCTATCAACAATGGAAAGAATCCATTGGTGGTGCAATTAATGCAGAGGATATTGCTCGCACAGCTATGTTCATGTACTCCCAGCCCCAGCATGTAAATATTCGAGAGGTTCAAATTGCAGCAACAGGGCAGGGACAGTAATCCTGATTTTGTACCGCGCAAACACTAATCGTTTTTCCAAGCAATATTTCTTTTGCTAATATTCCCAACTTAAGCCAGCTAACTGGAGCTGGCTTAAGTTGGAATGGATAGTAAAGGATATGGAGATATCAGTGCGAAGAACGATTTTAATTGCCGGCCTGATTTTATGTTCCTCTGCGTTTGCACAGCAAAATACAGATGAGCAAGAGAGTGGCGTAGCGGAAACGGCAAAATCAGTGATGTCTAACATCGTCAGCTTTGGTAAAAACCTGATGGATGGTGCCAGTGAAGGTGTGGTTGATGGACGTAAAACAGGGCAGAGTACTGATGGTGCTGTACTTATCAATACGCTGGAAGATCTCAATAAGTATCTGGAAAGCGACGTTATCGCAGTGACCGCCCATGCAGAGAGTGGTTGCTATGTTGAAGTTGGTTTTAAAAATCAAAATGACTTCCCCGTGCGGTTAATCGACCTGGATAGCTCCGAGGCAGTGATCCTTATTGACCAGGATGGCTATGCAACCAACTTGTTTAGGGGCAAAGGAAACCCTGAAGAACTCACGATTCCCAGTAATGCTGGACGCAAACAAAAGTTCTACTTTGCTATAGAGTGGGATCAAGTGCGTGAAATCCGAATTCTCGGTAAAGTCATGCAACCATAGCCAGTAACTGGTGCTGGAGAGAAGTGGAGCTGCGGCAGGGGTTGTGGATACCCAGCCTGCTACGCGGCTAATCCACTTCTTGAAATAGCTTTTGAATAGATGAGAAGTCCAAATCACTACCTCCGCGCAAATTGAGAATTCCATAGAGATTGCGCGCCATTGAGCCGAGAGGCGTATAGCTCTTACTCTGAGTGGCTGCTTCCTGCGCCAACCCCAGGTCCTTACACATAAGTTTTACCATAAAGCCACCGCTATAGTTTTTACTCGCTGGAACTTCGGGCATTACTCCGGGATAGGGATTGTAATTTTGTAGGGACCAGTTGGCTCCTGAACTCTTTAACATAATGTCGGAGAGCACATTGGGGTCGAGTCCATTATCTACCCCCATTTGTAGGGCTTCAGCGGTACCAATCATATGAATAGCCAGCAGCATATTGTTACAAATCTTTGCTGTTTGGCCAGATCCCGCTGCTCCTGCATAGAAAATATTGCTACCCATTGGCTCTAGAACTTCCCGGGCCCTGTCGACATCACCGGCCTCTCCCCCACACATAAAACTCAAAGTCCCTTTGCTAGCACCCGCCACTCCCCCGGAAACAGGGGCTTCAATGGCTTGCAGGCCTTTGATTCTGGCTTCACGAATAAGGCGCTTAGAACTGTTGGAAGAAATAGTGGAGCAGTCGATAATCAAACAGTCGCGAGAAATACTGTCGAGTAGTTTGTCGGTATCAATATACAGGCACTCAACCGCCGCGCTATTAGGCAGCATGCTTACCACAAAATCTGCTTCCTCGACGGACTCTTGGGGAGAGGAGCACTTTTTGATACCGCTTTCTACAGCGGTATCCAGTATTTCAGTGACCGGGTCAAACCCTTTAACTTCAAAGCCCGCCTGGACCAGGTTGGTGGCCATAGGCAGTCCCATATGGCCCAACCCTAAAAATGCGACTGTTTTAGTCATGCTGCTCTCCAGTTAACATTATTTGAGCTGTATGGTTAAGTTGGTGTGCTCTGCATGCTCTATATCACTGTCAAACCAGCGTGCCGTAACAGTTTTGGTTTCGGTATAAAACCGTACAGCTTGTTTTCCATAAGCGTGTTGATCACCGTAAAAAGACGCTCGCCAGCCGGTAAAACTAAAGAAAGGTAATGGCACTGGAATAGGTACATTAATACCGACTTGCCCCACTAATATTTCGTGTTGGAACTTACGTGCGGCAGCGCCACTAGCCGTAAATATTGAGGTGCCATTGCCATAGGGGCAGTTATTGATTAATTGGATTGCTTCTTCCAGGGAGTCGGCATTTACCAGGCAAAGTACGGGACCAAAAATCTCGTCGGTATAGATCGACATGTCCGAAGTTACATCGGCAAATAGGGTGGGACCAACCCAGTTTCCATTGGGAAACCCTTCGACAGTAATTTCAGAGCCATCTAATACACAGCGGGCGCCTTCCTTTTTGCCCTGGGCGATATACCCAAGCACCCTCGCACGAGCAGCGGGTGATATTAGTGGACCGAAGCCCGCTTGCGTATCCTTCCAATGACCGGGCTTGATAGCTGACATAGCGTCTTTAATGTCGTCTACCCATTGTTGTGTCTCCCCAACAAGTACAGCGACGGAAATCGCCATGCAGCGTTGCCCGGCAGCTCCGATGGATGATCCAACAATATTATTAATAGCCGCAGCCTTATTGGCATCGGACATCACGACCATATGGTTTTTTGCACCGGCAAAAGCTTGAACTCGTTTTAGGTGCTGGGTACCCATCTGGTAAATATGCCGCCCTACGGGGACTGAACCAACGAATGAAATGGCCTGAATGCCGGGATGCGTTAGAAGAAAATCCACCTGTTCCCTGCCGCCATGTACTACCTGTAAAACACCTGCTGGAGCCCCCGCTTCAGCAAATAATTCGGCCAGTTTGCAAGGCGTGACAGGATCCTGTTCAGAGGGTTTCAGAATAAAAGTATTCCCACAGGCAATCGCCATTGGAAACATCCACAGTGGAATCATTGCGGGGAAATTAAATGGTGTGATCCCCGCACAAACTCCAATAGGTTGTAGATAGGAGTAACAGTCGATGGTGTTGGCAACATTCTCTACGGTTTCACCCATCATTAGTGAAGCGATATTGGCTGCATGCTCAACAACCTCAATACCGCGCCAGACGTCCCCTTTGGCATCCTCAAAAGTTTTACCTGTTTCCTCGCTGAGGATTTCAGCCAGCAGCTCCTGATTTTCTTTCAGAAGCGCCTGGTACCTCAACATAATCCGTGCTCTTGCGGTAACCGGCGTATTTCGCCATTGGTCAAATGCTTCTTTGGCGGAAATTACTGCATTCTCCAGTTCAGTCTGGGTAGACAATGGCGCCTGTGTAAGAACATCGCCGGTAGCGGGGTTGGTTACATCCAGCCACTCAGTACTTTTGGACTGAATCCACTCACCACCAATCATTATTGGTAACTTGGAAGGAATATTCTTATTCATGTTAATTAAAGCGCCGAGAGGAGGGGATTTTATCCAACAGTTTAGGTGTTTTTTCGCGATTAAAGAGGAATATCACGCTGCTTTTATGACTATTCACTTTTGCTGAGCAGAAGGTTGATTGACCAAAAAATTAAAATAAATGTATTTGATTATCTTTGTAGAATAGATCGCAAATAATTAACACCCATAAGAAATGAAAAAATAATCTTGCACTGTACGGCTAGTATCTTGTGGCTGGCAATTCGGCTTTGGATTAATGCCTAGCTTAAATGTTGTTGTCGTAATGTAACTAGTGAAGAGTAAAAGAGGATTATTCAATGTGTTTTATGATAAAAAGAATACTGATTGTAATCGGATTAATGATATCTCCCATATTTGTTGGTGCTACCACTCTAAGTGACTTAAGTGCACATGAGCCTAGCTCTGACGAAACCTGGGCCGAGCAATGGTTCTATAACATTGCAATTCCCGATGTAGGATATTTCAAAGTTAGTTTACAAACCTATATTGCACCTGACTTTGCAGTTGTCAAGCCTAAAGCCTATATCCATTTAGCTTTTTCTTCAGAGACCGGAGCTACCACGAAGTATGATCTCTTTTTTGATGAAGTGATCTTGAAGCACCCCGAAGGTATTGATGAGTTCTATTATGAAGTACCGGGAGTAGTTGTGGCCGATGAGCAGGGTGTACAGGTCTTACATCCAGATTTCCTGTTTAATATGGAGTGGGCTGGTGAACACCACCATTACTGGCATGGGTTAAACCCCGGTCAAACCCCTTTTGGATTTATTCCTGAGATACCTGGGGTAGGAGGAAAGTGGTTCCTTTATACGGTCGGTACCCCAGTCAATTACAGTTATTTTGATGGTTCTATGTCTCTAGCCGGTGCTGGCTATGCGCAATTGGATAAGGGCTGGTATGACAAAGAATCCAGTGCCGGTATGATCTATTCAATGGGGCTAACAGATGACCTCTACTATATGATTACCGGAGCTAAACTGGGTGACTCAGAGATTGAAATGTGGGCGGGGCGATATGTTTCTGAAGAGTATGACCTGATTTTTTTACCGGCTTTTAATGGCTTCTCTGTTAAGCGGGAAGCAGATGCCTGTTCTGGTTATCTACAAGTTGAACTTAACAAAATTTCATACAAGTTAGTTGTCGAAGCAAAGGCAGACATTGCCAGCTTTTATCCACTGGAGTTTCCCTCTGTAATTATTTTTGGTGGTGAGCAGAGTTATATGAAATCCATGCAGGCAGATGTCAACTTCTATCTGTATCAATTTGGACAGTTGAAGGAGCAAATTCAAATGCCTCAGGCCTTGCTCGAATTTAGTGGGCCATTGGCGTGTGATGCTTTTTTTGATTAAGAAGAGTGGTATAAAAGAAGAAATTATTGGGTTTGCAGGAGTTAAATTAACTCCTGCAAATACTTTATTGTATCTGATGGAGAGCGTATTGTATCCATGCAAAGAAAATAGGTTTTCGAAATTTGTGTGAGCAATTGCAAAGCTTTGAGGCATTTTAGTTGTACATAGTTATTTATGAAAAAGCTTAAATTCAATGTTTTTGGTAGAGAGGTTTTGATCGAAAGGCAGTCGAATAGCTGGGCCACATTCTATCAGGGCAATGAAGGTAAGCGTCGCAGTGCCGGGATATCAATACCTTCAGAAATTAGTGAGAAAGATTTAGCCCAATACTTGGCAGATATCTGCCATGAATGGGCAAGTGAGCGGTACCCTGGTGTGGAGCGTATAAATACAAAATAAGTATATGGAAATTTGGCGGACGGTGGTGATCCAACTTCTCTTGAGGTCGTTTTGTAAAAGACCAATAACTGTAAGAAATTTTGAGGTCGCCAAGACTGCATTGGGAAAACGATGTACAGTTAAGTAGAAAATATATGAAGCAAGTACCAAGGGCACCTGCTTCATATAGATAAATAAATATAAATATGGACTGAAATTCTTAAATTACTCACTTACTCCAAATTTATTCGGGAAACTTCCTCTTTGTGACTAAAGCCATTAGTCTCAATATTAGCTTTCAATTCTAGTGTATAGGTGAGCAGGGTATAGTCTTTGGCATCGGCTTTACAGGTAAAGCCCATGGATTTTGCGAAACTGTCCACTCGTCTATTTTGTGCTGACTCAATCGAATAGATTCGTTCAAGCCCCTGATCCTGAGCGCAGTTGATGAGTCGCTTTAACATTAAGCGTCCCAAACCTAACCCCTGCCAGTCATCGCTCACCACAACGGCACACTCACAAGCGCGTCCGTCAACGTCAAGTGCGTAGTGTGCTATAGCAACAGCTCTTTGTGCTCTGTCACTACTGCAGAGTGCAATAAAAGCTTCATGTACATGGTGGTCGTTATCTGTGAGTAACTCCAATAGCTTTTGGCTGGCTTTACAGCTTCCGCCAATAAAGCGATCGCGGCGAGTTTCTGGAGACAACTGTTCAATTAGTTCTTTCTCAAGCTGGCCATCACTGCGACAGATGGGGCGTATTGAGACTTTGCGTCCATTGCCGAGGGTGATCAGCTCAACTTGGTGTTCAGTATTCACACTGTTGTTGGGTGACATAACGGTTCCTATCCTGGCTGCTTTGAGCAGCTTTGTTTTACAAGTTCGCAACGGGATGGGGTACCTCAAAGATAGACGCTCGCGCTGCGAACGTGAAACTATGTTACGGTCCTGAAGACGACCTCCCCAACAACTGCTCTGTATAAACCTATAAAGGAAAGGAGTTTGGCTGGGCGAAACTATACAGTCAGCCTTTGTGTGGTATAGTACCGCCGCTGATTTTTCTCAGCTGCGTCATTTGTAGGCCGGTGATCCGCCGGTAGCCCCTCCGGAACTTTTCAAAAATTCTTCCAGGAAATTTCTACTGAATGCCGCGCGCCGGTTACGAGGACTGGCGATTAGACGGCTGTACACGCTGGGAGCAATACAGGCTCCCGATGTCGACTCCGATTTCTCTCTTCATTCCCTCAGGGGGAGTGAGTGTGTTTGATTGCGCCTGCGGCGCAGTTCGAGGTTTTTTTATGTTGTTTGAAGATCTGGGCCTTGCCCAGGAGATTGCCCGTGCCGTTGCAGAGCAGGGATACACTGCGCCTACGCCAATCCAGGCACAAGCTATTCCAGCGGTAATGAAGGGCAGCGATATTATGGCCGCAGCCCAAACTGGTACCGGTAAGACGGCTGGCTTCACTTTGCCGCTGTTGCATCGTCTTAGCCAGGGGGAGCGCGCTAGAAAAGGGCAAGTACGCGCACTGGTGCTCACTCCAACCCGTGAATTGGCGGCTCAGGTTTTCGATAATGTGCAGGGGTACAGCCAGTACCTGCCTATGCGCCATGCGGTGGTGTTTGGTGGTGTGAAGATCAACCCCCAGATTTCTCGTCTGCGAGGCGGAGCGGATATTTTGGTAGCTACCCCTGGGCGCTTGCTGGATCTGCACAATCAAGGGGCAATTCGCTTCGATCGCTTAGAAGCCCTGGTACTTGATGAAGCAGACCGCATGCTGGATATGGGCTTCATTCACGATATCAAACGAGTATTGAGGATTTTACCGGCTAAGCGTCAGAACCTTCTATTCTCCGCAACTTTTTCACCAGATATTCGTCAGCTGGCGAAAGGCTTGGTAAAAGACCCGCTGGAAATTGATGTCAGTCCACGCAACTCCACTACTAAATCGGTGCGACAGAAACTCCATCCTGTGGATAAGGCTCGAAAAACGAAACTGCTTAGTCATTTGATTAGGGAGAATAACTGGCACCAAGCCTTGGTCTTTAGTCGAACTAAACATGGTGCCAACAGGCTGGTGAAGCAGCTCGAAGGTGACGGCATCCTGGCAGCAGCCATTCATGGTAATAAAAGTCAAAATGCACGAACTCGTGCCCTGGCGGACTTTAAGGCTGGCAAGGTTCAGATTCTTGTGGCGACTGATATCGCGGCCCGAGGCATCGACATTGACCAACTGCCCCAGGTAGTAAATTTTGATTTGCCCAATGTACCTGAGGACTATGTCCACCGTATTGGCCGCACAGGGCGTGCGGGCGCTCAGGGACAAGCGGTATCTCTTGTTAGCGCTGATGAGATTAAGCAGCTTCGCGATATTGAGCGCTTGATCGGCAAGCCAATTCCGCGCGAGGAAATCGAAGAGTTTGAGCCAGACCACCAGGTGCCCGCATCTGGAAATCCAAAGCGGGGTGGGTTGCAAAAGCCCGGCTCCAGCAAGCGCCCAGCGGGTAACTCACAGAAGAGTGAAGGGCGGCGTGAAGCGCGCGGCAATAGCGAGGAGCGTCGGGGCAACCGCGGCAATGGACGCGGTAAGCCTGAGGGGCGTGGAAATTCTAGCGGCCGCAGTGGTAACGCCTCTGCGGGTAAAGGTGCTCCAGCCAAGCGCGCGGGCGATAACGGTAAAGGTAAAGGGCGCGGTGCTGAGGCTGGTCGCAGTGATGGACAGAAGCCACAACGAGCTCCGAGACGGCGTCCTACTACTAGAGGGCAATCTGAAAGTGCCTAGTATTTTGCTGGACTCTTAATGCCGATAATAAGGTATTCACCTGCGAAGGTGTTGTAATCTTTAATATCGAGTTTTAAGAGTAACAAGCATCTAAAAAAGAGCCTCAAAATGAGGCTCTTTTTACAATTACTGTTTTTTATAGTTCGCCATATAATCCAAAGTTAACAGGGTCAGCGCTTCAGTACCCTTGCGCAAAGCGCCCTCATCCACATAGAAAAGCGGTGAGTGATTGCTTGGAGCTTGGCTGGCATCCTGATCTCTAGGAGTTACCCCCAGGAAGTAGAAAAAGCCAGGGACCTCATTGGCATAGTAGGAGAAATCTTCTGCCCCCGTGATTTTGGGTACTTCTACAACATTCTTGTCGCCGACAGCAGATCTCAGAATAGGCAGGGCCATTTCTGTCAGCTCTGCATTATTTATCGTTACCGGATAGCCTTCCAGAATCTCCACGTCTGCGCTTGCACCGGAGCTTTCAGCAATTAACTCCGCAGTGGTTTTTAAGCGTTTGAAAATTTCTGCACGGTTATCCATATCAAAATTACGGATGGTGCCATTCAGATAGACACTATCGGGAATGATATTGTTGCGGACACCACCGTCAATACGTCCGAAAGAAACGACTGCGGGCTCTTTGGTGATGTCGATCTGGCGGCTGACAATGGCTTGGGTGCCCATTACGACTTGTGCGGCGGCGACAATAGGGTCCACTCCACCCCAGGGGCGTGAGCCATGGGTTTGGCGGCCATTGATGGTAATACGGAATTCATCGGCAGCGGCCATAAGCGGGCCCGAGCGATAGCCGATGACGCCGGTGGGTAGCGAGGAAGTGACATGCTGGCCAAAGGCCACGTCCGGCTTGTACTTCTTGAAGATTCCTTCTTTGAGCATTAACTCCGCGCCACCTTCTTCATTGTCCGGTGCGCCTTCTTCTGCGGGCTGGAATATAAACAAGACGTTTCCAGCCAGCTCATCGCGAAGGCCTGCCAGGACCTCGGCAGTGCCCATCAGCATGGCCACATGGGTATCGTGGCCACAGGCATGCATAACGCCAACATCTTTACCTTGGTAAGTGGTTCTCGCTTTGGAAGCGAAGGGCACATCGGTTCTCTCGGTGACTGGCAGAGCGTCCATGTCCGCGCGCAAGGCAACAGTTGGTCCCGGTTTTCCGCCCCTCAAAAAGCCCACAAGGCCGGTATGGGCGATACCGGTTTCCACTTCAAGGCCCAGTGCACGTAAGTGTTTTTCAATATATTTGGCTGTTTCAAATTCGCGATTGCCCAGTTCTGGGTTCTGGTGCAGGTGGCGGCGCCACTCAATCACTTTGGACTCAGTGTTTTCCAGCAATTGCTGAGGCTTAGGGTCGCTTGCAGAAGCATGGGTAGCTAGCAGCGATGCACCGATTGCGATGGGCAGGAGCAGTTTTTTCACAGCACAATTCCTTCATTCTCATTATCGTCGGCCGATTCTACCCCAGATTTTGCGTAACCGACTCCCTCGAGCTGGCTTGCCTTTATATATTTTCAGTTTCCGCTGTTGACATGATGAACCGAACGGTTCAAGATGTTCTGCGTAGGTTGTGGAAAGAGCTATAACCACAGAACAATGAGGGTCGCAGGAGGCTCTCAAGGTTTTCACGAGACTGAGTGGCACAGAAAGTTATACTGATAGGTCATAGGTTGGAAATAATTAGAGATGTTTAACTTGTCGAGCCCTCTAATTATTTCTTAGAGGATAATTAACGGGTTAATTTATAGTGATAATAATAGGCAGGTTACGAATATATCTGTATGTCTCAGGCATATATAAATAATTATTATATTTATTGTTAGATTTACGACACTGTAAATTAGGTATTCTCTTAACTCGGTGGCTCTCTCGTGGTGGGGAAAGTTAAGCTTTGTCTGATTATTGGCTACCATTAATTACAAAGAAGTGGTTTTTATAACGCCTAAAGCGATAACTCTTTATTGATGTCTCGGCCACATTTACGGTTTGGCTGATGGCATAGTGTGCCTTTTTATCAAATTTTGTAGCTGATCTTATATTGGCTATTACGAGATTCTGTGGCCGTAAGTAAATACCCATTTGCTTAGGTTGTTGATTAATTATTTTTCTATTAAGTTGTTTGAAGGAGCTGATTTAATGTCATCCCCCCAATTACCTTCGAATTGGGTCAGCCGTTATGCGGATTGGCTTATTCGATATCGATGGCTGGTAGCCATTGGCGCACTACTGTTAGCCTTCTTTGCGGTAAGCGGAGCAAGATTCCTGGGTTTCAACAATGACTACCGGGCATTCTTTAGTGAAGCTAATCCTCAACTACAAGCTTATGAGCAAATCCAGCGCACTTACACCAAGAATGACAATATTCTGTTTGCGGTAGTGCCTAAAGATGGCAATGCCTTTTCCAATGATACCCTGGCAGCCGTAGAGGAGATGACCGAGAAATCCTGGTTGTTACCCTATGCGCTGCGGGTGGATTCAATCACCAACTTCCAGCACACCATTGCCGAGGAAGATGACCTCCTGGTACAGGACTTGGTGGAAAATGCCAGCAATTTAGATGCAGAAACCCTGGCCTCTATCAAGGCTGTAGCGCTGGCAGATCCCACCTTGAAGGAGCGCCTGGTAAATAGTGATGGTTCCGTTACAGGGATAAATATCACCTTCCAGCTTCCACAAAAATCCATGCATGAAACCCCTGAAGCGGCTGAAGCTGCACAGGCATTGATGGAAGAGATTGAGGCAAAATACGATGTAGAGGTCTATGCGACCGGTATTATTTTACTGAGTAATGCATTTTTTGAAGCCTCTCAGTCAGATATGAGCACCTTAGTTCCGCTCATGTACCTGGTGATTATTGCAGTTGTATTTTTGTTGGTGCGGAGCTTCAGTGCGACTTTTGCAGCGCTGCTGGTTATCGTCTTCTCCATGGCCGCAGGAATGGGTTTGGCCGGTTTTATAGGTGTTAAATTGACACCGCCCTCCGCTTCTGCGCCCACCATTATTATGACTCTCGCAGTGGCGGATTCGATACATATATTGGTGAGCCTGTTTGCTGCAATGCGCCGTGGACTCAGCAAGCACGATGCAATTAAAGAGAGCTTGCAGCTCAACATGGGGCCTGTGTTCTTAACTTCGATCACTACCGCCATTGGCTTCCTGTCGATGAACTTTTCCGATGCGCCTCCTTTCCACGATCTGGGTAATATTACCGCGATGGGTGTGATGGTGGCTTTCTTCTTATCGGTTACCTTACTGCCTGCATTGATGGCGATACTTCCAGCCAAGAGTCGCGCCAGTGAGTCCAAAATTGGACGCTCCATGGATACTCTGGGAGATTTTGTGATTCGCCGTCAGCGCCCGATATTACTCGTGGGAGTCATTGTCTCGTTGGGATTACTGGCAATGATTCCAAACAATGAGATTAATGATGACTTTGTTGGTTACTTTGATGAATCTGTGGAGTTCCGAACCGATTCAGATTATATCAATGAGAACCTCTCTGGTATTTACCAGCTGATTTACTCGATCGAATCCGGTGACAACAATGGTGTCAGCAATCCGGAATTTCTTGCCAATCTGGAGCGTTTCACTGAGTGGATGCAGGCCCAGCCCGGGGTGCGCCATGTCAATACCATTGGCGATACTTTCAAGCGCTTGAACAAAAATCTGCATGCTGACGATTCGTCCTACTACAGGTTGCCCGAAGACCAGGAATTGGCAGCCCAGTATTTATTACTGTACGAGCTGTCTCTCCCCTATGGCTTGGATTTAAATAATCAGCTGAATGTGGCTAAGTCGTCAACGCAGATTATTGTAACTCTCGATAATCTCAAGTCGAAAGAACTCAAAGCGGTAGCTGATGCCGGCAGTAATTGGCTGGAGAAAAACATTGGTGTAACTGCCTATGGTGTAGGTCCGGCGATCATGTTTGCCAATATTGCCGAGCGCAATATGGAGGGCATGTTGGTGGGCACTCTGGTTGCGTTGGTGTTAATTTCTGCACTGATTGGTATTGCCCTGCGCAGTGTCAAACTCGGTTTCTTAAGCTTAATTCCCAACTTGTTGCCGGCCGGCCTGGCATTTGGCCTCTGGGGTGCACTGGTAGCTGAAGTCAATGTGGCTGTCACTATGGTGACCGGTATGGCACTGGGTATTGTGGTAGATGACACAGTGCACTTCCTCAGTAAATACCTGCGCCAGCGCCGTGCAGGCTATAACGTGGAGGACGGACTGCGTTACGCCTTCTCTTCAGTGGGTGTAGCGATAGTTGTGACCTCAGTCATTCTGATTGCCGGATTTATGGTGTTGGCCCAGTCCTCCTTCGGTATGAATTCTTCCATGGCACTTCTGACTGCAATTTGCATTTTGATGGCCTTGCTGGCGGATTTCCTACTTCTTCCGATTCTCTTGATGAAGCTCGATGCCAAGGCGTACGACCCCGCTATTACCCCTATTGAAAATAAGGAGCAAAACTATGCAACCCAGCCGCTCTAAAAAACAGTTTTTGACACGGGCCCTAGCAGGTGCCCTGGCTCTGGCAGCTTTATCTGTTTCTGCCAGTGAACTGGATCTGGCCGCAGAAAAAGGTCTGGAAATTGCCAAGGAGGCGGACCGCCGCGACTTGGGATTCGGCGATCTCAGCAACAGCCTTACAATGACCCTGCGCAATAAATATGGTGAGGAGAGTGTGCGGGCTATGCGCACCAAAACTCTGGAGCAGGAAAATGACGGAGATAAATCCCTGGTGATTTTTGACAACCCTCGGGATGTAAAGGGCACAGCATTTTTGTCCTTTACTCATAAAGTGGGCTCCGATGACCAGTGGCTCTATTTGCCTGCTTTAAAGCGAGTAAAGCGTATTTCCTCCAGTAACAAGTCTGGACCATTTATGGGTAGTGAATTCTCCTATGAAGATATCGCCTCACAGGAGGTGGAGAAATACACCTATAAATATTTGCGCAACGAGTCTTTCGATGGCCGCGATCACTTTGTTCTGGAGTTGGACCCGGTTGATCCTAAATCCGGTTATTCCATTCAACACCTTTGGGTTGATACAGAGGAGTACCGCGCATGGAGAACCGACTATTATGACCGAAAAGGGGACCTGATGAAGACCCTCACGATTTCCGACTACAACCAGTACGGCGATCAATACTGGCGAGCCAATAAAATGGAAATGGTTAATCACCAGACTGGTAAATCCACGGAGTTGTTGTACGGCGACTGGGTATTTGGCAATGGTTTTACCGATCGCGACTTCACCAAAAATAGTCTCTCCAGGGCGAAATAGGGATTGCGCCCATGGCTAACCGAAAAATACTCACTTTGTTGCCACTACTGGCGGCGTTGAGTCATATGGCTGGAGCAAATGAGTTGAGCGGTTATGCGGGCCTGGAGGCCCGCGCATTCACCGCAGACCCTTTGGATTCAGCACAAAGTGATGCTGGTCTTTCTGCGTCTTTAAATCTCGAGTACTACCGGGATTTTGACGATGGAAACCAGCGTGTTGTGGCCAGTGTCTTTGGGCGCTGGGACAGTGAGGATAGCGATCGCAATCACGCGGATCTCGGTGAGCTTTACTGGTGGAAAGCTTACGATAGTTTCGAGCTTTACGCCGGGGTGCGCAAAGTATTTTGGGGAGTTACTGAAACCGTGCACTTGGTGGATGTGATTAACCAGGATGATGCACTGGAAAATATCGATGGTGAAGACAAGCTTGGCCAACCCATGATTAACCTCCTGATGGAGCGTGATTGGGGAACACTGGAGGTGTACGGTTTACTGGGTTTTCGCGAGCGTCAGTTTGCTGGCCGGGAAGGGCGATTGCGTACTCCGCTGCCGGTGGATGAGGATGCTGCGGTCTATCAATCTGACCGGGAGGAGAAGCACATAGATTGGGCCTTGCGTTACAGCCATGTGCTTGGAGATTGGGACCTGGGCCTCAGCCATTTTTCCGGCACTAATCGGGATCCATTATTATTGCTTACTGAAGATGGCTTGCTTGCGCCTTACTATGCACAGATCGATCAGACGGGTGTGGACATCCAAACTACCCGTGGAGATTGGTTGTGGAAGTTTGAAGCTATTTCATTTAAACCTCGCGGTGAAGATCGACAGACAGCAGCTGTCGGCGGTTTCGAATATACATTTTATGGTATTGGCGAAACGGTCTCAGATCTTGGGGTATTAATGGAGTATCAATTTGATGATCGTACCGGACCTTGGTCTACGGCCAGTCAAAATGACATTGCGATAGGTGCGCGATACGCCCTAAATAATACCCAGGATACGGAGCTTTTATTTGCCGTAAGTACCGATTTGGATAACGGTAGTCGTTTTTCCAATCTGGAACTGACCCACCGACTAAATGACCGCTGGTTAATAGAAGCAGAGGCGCGTTTTTTCGGTAATGCCGATGAAGAAGACCCTACCTACAATTTGCGCAACGACGACTATTTTCAGTTGGAATTACGTCGCTATTTTTAAAAGTTAATTCTCACAGGAATACCCCCATTCCCACCCCAAAGAGGCAAGAAGTTTTGGGGTGGGCTTTTTTTAGGGAAGTGTATACTGGTCCAGAATTGTGGATAGCTGTTGGTAACTGTTTTTGCCTGCTATGGTACTGCCCGTGCCTTTATTCAGGGCCACTACGCCTCGGCTTACCGCCATAACCATCGCGGCGAGGGCGGCACAATCGACACCGGCTTGCAATTGGCCATCGTCAATAGCCTTTTGCATACGGGTTTCGATCCGGTTCAGCATATCATTGGTACCCTTGGCTACCAGGTCAGCGAGAAACCCTTCACTGGCACCCACCTCCATTGCTGCCATAGTAGCGATACAGCCTTCAGGAGTTTCAGAGCTCTCCATACCTGACTGAAGCATTTCCAGGAAGCCGCCCATAGCTGTGCGGAAGTCCGGGTGGTTCAAGGTATCCATAGCATCGCAGGCATATTGGGTGTGGAAATGTTCCAGACAGCGGCCATACAACCCTTCCTTGCTTTGGAAGGTGTTGTAGATGCTGGATTTATTCAGTCCCATGGCCGATTCAAGATCCGACAAGGAAGTTGCTTTGTAGCCTTTTTCCCAGAAAACGCGCATGGCCTTGTCTAGTACTTGTGACTCATCGAACTGCTTGCGCCCACTCATTTATCGTTACCAAACCTAAAAAAAATGATAGTGACACATCAATCTGGGGGGGGCAAGACAGGGCAGGTTTTTGACTGATATATCACTCATGTGGATGGTTAGTCAGGCAGCTTGGCAGTCTTTGAACCGGGAGAGCGTGACCAAGGCTTCTGAATTAGAGGGCAAGAAGTCGATGGTGGCGGACCAATTTGGAACAAAGGTATGTTAAGCATTTAGGGTAGGGGTGAGTTACCGTATGGAGTGATACTATCCAGTTTCCTCTCTTTGATATTTCACCTATGATTTCTCCGTTCAATAATTAGGGGAGAGAGGAAGCCTTATGGGAATTTTTGAAAAAGCTAAGGAGCTTGGTGAAAAAGTTAACGAGTCAGTAACTGCATTCAGCAGCGATGAAGTCCTAGCAAATACTGTGATTAAGGCCGTTGAAAAGCAGGAAAAGGTCAATGCTATTTTGAAAGCCAAGGGCTGTAATTACCGGGTTGCCGATATTGACCTGGGAATGGGAATACCGCCGACGGTAACTTTTGGCGTAAGGCGAGTGGATGAATTTGGCGGTGAGACCTGTGATGAAGCTGTTAGTGAAAATTCACAGGTGCCAGTGGAGGCTGACAGAGAATAATAGTTATTCTTGAATCATAAATCGAAATATATAATTAGAGTTGAAGCTGTGGATATTTTTCGAAGTAGGGATTTTACAGGTGAAAAGCCCTGGGCATCTAAATTAATCACCAATATGAATGGAATTACCATCAGGTTGCATTGGAGTGATAAGCCTTATGTTTGGCATGTCAACGATGGAAAAGAGGTTTTTGCTGTACTCGATGGCTGCGTGGAGATGTTTTTTAAAACTGGGGGGAGGACAGAGTCCACCCTGTTGGAATCTGGTGATATATTTTATGCCTCTGAAGGAACCGAGCATGTTGCACACCCTATCGGAGAGGCCCGCATTTTGGTAGTGGAGTCGGAGGGCAGTATTTAGGAAAATTTTATTTCCTGCTGGGCCGTAAGGAAGATATCACACTAGAGTTATACTGTGAAAAGATCCCTGTCGGCTCTCAATTGGGATCTGCGTTCATGTGGTCTCTTGCGCAATGTGCCTACTTTTAAAGGATGTGACTGAATAGGTCGACTTCTTGTCATTTAAATACCAATTTCACTGAATATAAAACGGTAGAATCAATAATATTGAAACGGGACTGTGTACTTTATAGAGGTTGACTACAAATAGCCCATAAATTCAAAAAATATCACTGAAGCTATTTTTAATGCCCACCTTATCTGATATGAGGTCTATATTTCTCGTTTTGCAGGTTTTGGTAGATGCTGCTAATCACAATACTTCGGATAGTTTTAAAAATAAAACGGGCGGGAACCATAGACAGAAATTGAGAAAATAAAGTTCCTGGACCTATTTGGTTTAATACCTGTCTATGGAAGATATAGTGAAAGGTTTTTTGTTCGAGTTTCAAGTCAAAAAACTAAAAAAAATTTCATGTTCATGCTGTTTCCTGTGCTGATGGTCTTCCAGGAAAAGTGAAGTTTCTGAACATGGAACGATACAGTTTAGCCAGTGAGAAACTCAATCGTTGACAGCTTTGTCGTAACTTTTACTTCGTTAAGCTCAATGCAGGATTTTCATGCACATTTTCCTAAACAACCATGAATGTGTGATGGATATAGGTGCCGGTTTTAACTGTAAATCAGAAGAAACGACTGAGGAAATGGGGTGGTATTACAATGATATTTTTGGAACCTCACACCGTGGCCTTTAAATATCTATGATTAGCGTCACTGACCTGAAGTCGAATATTGCTGATACCATGGATGTCCAGCAGACCCTAGACGAAGATGGCTGATCTCGAAATGAGTTATATACTCACCATGCTTTCTAACTTGCACTAAATCCCTTGATCTAGATATTAATTATCTTCCTGCAGCTATTTCCTACACCAAGGTGAAATCTGTTTCGGCCATCATTCCGGCAAGATTACATATCGTTGTCAGGTGGCGATCTGACGCGAGCGGTGGCTGTATAAAAGTGTTTACAGAGGCACAGAACGCCCCAGAAGATACGATGGAGCGGTTGACTTTGTTGCCGATTTGAATCGTTTTAAACATGTTGGCGCTCTTAATGATACTGCTGAGGTTTACACAAAGACTGTCTATGTCAGTTTGTTGAAAAGAGCTATTCGTGTTGTGATGCTAAAGTTTATTAATGGCGACAAATATAGTCACGTACTACCTGCCGTATTTGACATCCCAAAACTGGATGCGATGACATGGATTACCTATTATAAGTCAATGTTTTAAATAGAATTTTCATTCAAAGATGTCAAACAGTACACAGGTCTAATCTACTGCCAGCCAGCACGAAAAGAGGCTATCAATCTATGAGTAAATGAAGTGTTGATAGTCCTCAATTTAAAAAAATAGAAGCAATAGACGAAGCAATATTTATTTAAATAGCCAGCTGGAAGCGCCATAAATTTAACTAGCATTTCATGGACAGAATTTTCAACGATTTAGGTCTGGATCTGATGTGTGGAAAAGTTTTCAGTGTTTACGAATGGTGTAGTGACTGTGGGGCAATAGCTGGATAAAGCTGTCCGAAGTATTACGATTTAAGACTTATAGGATAGTCCTGCTGTGGTTTCGTGGGACAGCTATAACAGCTTTGGTACCCCTAATATCTAACATTTGAGTAGGGCTGATGATGGAAGAGGACAATATGCTAAATTATCTGTCAGCAAATACCAACGCGGCTCTGGTTGTTGTCGATATGCAAAACGATTTTTGTTGTGCGGGAGGCTATTACGATCGCAGGCAACGGGGTTCCAGTAATATTGAATTAAAAATCCCGTCGCGACGTAGAGATTGGAGTCCGCGAATTATCCGCAAGGGTGATGATCTGGAACAGGTAGTTAATAATGTTATTTCATGTATGAGGGTTGCCAAAGAGAGAGGGATCCCTGTTCTTCTGTTGCAGACAGTTATTAAGCCAGATCATAAATATCGTAATTCTTTTCTTCGGGGCGAGGAAAATAGAGGTAGGTGTTACTACCCTTGTAAGTCAAATACTTGGGGCGCGGAGATAATAGAGCCTGTTTGGCAATTGGCAGATGAGAGTGTAGTTGTAGTTGAAAAGCATGTTTATAATGGCTTTGTTGATACCTTCCTGGAGGAGGAATTACTAAGTTTAGGGGTTGATACAATTTTTATTGTTGGTGTGGAAACACACATATGTGTTTTGGCTACTGCACAAAGTGCTTCATTTCGGTTCAAGACATATCTTTTGGAAGATTCTGTTTGGAGTGCCAATAGTAAGCTTGCTAAGCATGCACTTTCAATATTTAAAGATGGTTATGGCTATATCACTGATCATAAGGTTTTGTCTTTTGTGGGTGTACCATATGGCTCGCCTTAAGCAATAAATTAGAGATAGCTTATTCTGAATATGATTTTCTGCCTGAGCCATTTTGAATAGCCTGTCATCACCTAGACACTTTGGATAGTTTTAGGTACTAAAGCAGGTTGATGCCATGGATAGATCCTGTGAAAATAAGGTTTGCTCCTACCCGCCAACGATGGAAACCCTCTTAAGCGATAAACTACGTAGTAGCCGCGCCCAAGGTCAAGTAAATTGTAGTGGTCTATTTCTTCCGCGCAACTCGCTAAGATGGTAAAACTACTAAGCGAATCGAAATCTGACAACAGAAGGGGCACGTCAGCATTTTAAGCCAGAATTCAATAGAGACGCCGAAACTCTAGTCTCTGAGTAGAGATATTCAATTTCTAATGCAGCAGAGACTGTAGGAACCGCTGCCAATAACCTACGAGGCTGGGTAAAGGAGTTGGAGTAAAGCGGTAGTGGAGTTGGTAACGGAGAAACGAGCTGAGTTAAATCAGTTGCATATGGAGAAATAAATCCTAAAAAATCCAGTGCTTTATTTACGATAGAAATGAAATTAAGTACAGCTTAATTAAGAGTCAGCAGGGCAGCTTCCAATCAGGATGCTTGCCGGATAATTCAAGTAAATAGGAGCAGTTAAAGGTCTTATTTCCAGAATCAAGGCAGAGCCCAGGAATCCGTCGACTAATGAGATTGTTGTGCAAACAAAGCTTTGAAGTTAAGGGCCGTCGAGTTCGCAAGATCATAAATAAAATAGGTTTGGAAGTACAGCGCAAGAAGCGATTTACACTGACGACAGTCAGTAAGCACCAACTGCCGGTTGGAGAGAACTTTTTGAGTAGGGGGGGCTCCGAGTACTCAAAATCAAGTTTGGACTATGGATATAACGTACGTCTGGACTTTGCAGAGCTGGCTGTACTTGTCAGTAGTAATTTATCTTTACTCGCGTCGTATTGTTGGGTGGCACCTTGAGCATTAGATGGAAGTGGCTTTGGTAAGCCGTGCGTTGATGTTAGCTGTCAACTAGCATACGCCACCAAAGGGGCTTCTGTATCATTTTGATCTAGGGCCGGCTCTATCCAACAGACGCTAATTAAGCAGTATGAAATGGTGTGTTCAATGAGCCGTAAGGGAAATTGTTGGGACAACGCACCGACTGAACGTTTTTTTAGCGGCTTGAAGCGAGGGGTGGTTAACAGGGACTCTCTATCCAACAAGGGAGGGCTCTATAGCTGATGTGAGAACCTATATTGGTTATTATAACTCACGTAGAATACATACAACACTGGGGAAAACGACCCCCATCGAATTTAATAAATGTGTTTAAAGAAGTTTCCGGTTGGAGTTGACCACAATACCAAATGTGGGTGCGATTTTTATCAACCAGAGTGACTTGTGCTTCGAGGTGCCTTTTCCCAAAGATTGGAGCAAAGTTTAAATAGTGCCCGAGCTGCATGTCCAGGTGTAGTCCGCTAGCGCCGCCGAAGGCGATCATAGCTTTTTTATGGCGGGTGCTCTTACGGTCGATTTACTAATAAGCCGGTTCCCCGATCTTTGAAGACCTACTGCCATAATACTTTGCTGCTGGTGCGTCAGTATCCCCTGCATTGGTACTAGCTTTATTGAACTGGCGGTGTAGATTAATCTGAACTAAGGCGGCCTCGGTGGAAAGTCATCTTTTATCGTTGCGATAGCTTTTAGTTAATCCCTATCAGTGCAACTTAAGACGGGGGTTCATTGCGCGGTTGGCTTGACCAAGTAAATAGAGCAATATGGTCTTGGGCCAGCCATGAATTGTCGCCAAGTGCATTTGGTAGAAGGAGTGGTAGGCCAAACTGGCAATACGTCCCTCAAGGGTAAGGTTTTTTCTTAGTAAAGCACCCCTTAAGTTTCCTACAGCAGTGTTCGTGCTAAGGGAAACCAGCGTACCACGATCCCGGTAATGGAAGTGCCCCAGGGATTTATTTTCTATCAGGGCGACCAGGTTGGTGGAGCAGAGCTTGGCCATCTGTTGCGCGGCGAGTGCGCGTGATGGTACACGCCGATTGTTACCGTCGATGCAGCCGGCGCAATCCCCTATAGCAAAGATATGGGGGTCATTTTTGCTTTGCAGGGTGGTTTCCACCTCTATCTGGTTGCGCTGGTTGGTTATGAGGCCATCCAGCTGAGTGAGGAATTCCGGTGCCTTAACCCTGGTAACCCAGGCTCGAATTGCTGCGGGAATCTCTTTGCCGTCATCGGTAGTGAGGCTGTTGGCACTAACATTTTTAATATGGCAGTTGGTAAGTATACGAACCCCCATTTTAGATAGTTCGCGCGCGGCGCTATTGCCTAATCTTGCCGGTAAGTCCGGTAGTAGCTGGGGCTCAGCCTCGACTAAGGTAATGTCAATGGCTCCGGTTCGGATACGCCCATATTGGCTAACATGTCTACTAGCAGCCACCAGTTCAGCAGAAAGCTCCACTCCGGTACAGCCGCCGCCGATAATGGCAATTTGTAATGTTTTATCGGGGTTTGTTTCTAGGCATAGAAAGTAATCGAGCAGGTGCTTGTGAAATTTGTGTGCCTGCTCAATGCTGTCGAGGGGAATACAGTGCTCGCGTACCCCTTCTATATTGGAGTCATCGCTTATGCTGCCAACGCAGATTACTAGATAGTCGTACTCTAGTTCACGCGGAGGTATTAGCTCGCAGCCTTTGTCATTCAGTACCGCCCCTAGGGTCAAAATTTGACGCTTCCTGTCGAGGGACTGCAGTGAGCCGAGTTGGAATTCATAGCCATTAGAGCTGGCGTGAACTTGGTACTCAAGAGCATCCATACTGGTGTCTAATGTACCAGCGGCTACCCGATAGATAAGGGGTTTCCAGGTATGGGTGCGATTCTTATCGACTAAAGTGATCTGAGCAGATGGGGCCTTATGTTTAAACCCTCGTGTTTGAGTAGAGTTGAAATGGTGCCCAAGCCGAGTTGCCAAATAAAGGCCACTGGCTCCGCCACCGATGATCACAATCTTTTTCATGGAGGTTGGTCACCCCGTTTATTACTTAAAAAGTTAACTCACTAATCTGTATATAACTCACATTGTGTTTGTATATAGGTGTTTACCGGCGTCAATTTGGGCGCAAGAATTCCCTGAATGAAGGGTGATAAAGTAATGTAGGCTAGTACGGGATTATCACACTTGGCCGTGTTCCGCTTGGTTATCGCAGGTAAGTAACTGCCGCCAGTGGCCATCTCTACGTAGGCTTACCTTTGGTTGTGGATTCTCATTACTGCTGGTCACATCAATGATAGAGGTGCTCTACAGTAGTCCGCGCACACAGCTCCGCTTTGTCTGCTGGCACTGCAGTGAACAGGCCACCACAGGCCTGTGGATCTGTGATCAAGACCTAGTGTAGCAGGGATTGCTATTCCCACGGGATCTTCAAAAAAGCTGCGACACAGGCGCGCGCCCGGCAACGGATTAATAGTCCACATTTGCAACACTAGGACATGGGAAACCTACCTCCGGTGAGTAGACGCCGGTCTTTTGAATAGGGTAGGAGAAAATGGTGCAATACTGAGTGAAGAACGTATTGTTGAATACTCAGCAGATTTCAAGGCTAGAATGGTAGCTCTCACTAATCAGCTGAAAGTAGAGAAGGCAAGTTGGTTGGGAAGCCCAGCCGCAGTATTAGCATGAAAAAGACAGCGAAATCTCAGTCTCAAAGTGATGATAAAGAAATAAACAGTCTAAGAAACTAGATTGAGATACTGCAAAAAGAAAAGGGTTGCCTAGAAAAATTGGGAAGTAATCCTGAAAGATTCGCGTTGACGGTCCTTAGTCTGTGGGGCTTTGATGTCAGGTTCCTATGTAGGTATTTGATGTTTCACACCAAGAGTTTTATAAACGGCTTCACCTTGATGAGAGTACTTGAGTCATAGGAAGTAGTCGAACTCTATAAAGTACTTTCTCACATGAAAATACTATAAAGGAGGCCCCCGTGTAGATTTCTATTTACAGTATGAGTTAATTAAATATGCAACTTGGACCCAAGAAATATAAAGGAATTATTGATTTGCTGGGTTAATAATTAAGCGCTTTGTGCGCATTCTCCTTTTAATCGTCTATTCTTGTTAGCTTTTCTTTAGATCTCGCATTTTTTTTTGCAGGCTTTTCGAATCTGTATTGATGCTCTCTACCGGTTGCCCTGCGATAACAAGAACTTCAGGAAATAAACGTCGTTTTCTTTTCTTTTTAGACTGCTGCATTGAGTTTTCGTCCTGGGTGCCGGCTCGATGTAAGGCAATGGGAATAACCGGAACAGACTTTCGCGATAAAATCTCCTCAAGATCTTTCAGGAATGGCTGCAGTTCGCCATCTTCACTGATTTTTCCCTCGGGAAAAATACAGAGTAATTCCCCATTTTCCAGGCTCTCCACTATGGTTTTGTAAGTGCGTTCACGGCTATTTGGATCATCGAGATCCAAGCCTATGGGAATGGCATCGCTCATATGCAAGATACAGCGCAGTAAGTGGGATTTATAGATTTTAGGATGTGCGATAAAGCGCACATAACGCTCGACGGTATCCGCTAATATTATTGGATCTAGAAAACTGATGTGATTACTAATAATCAGGGCGGGTCCTTCCCTGGGGATTTGATCCAGTCCTTTCTGGTTGACTCGATAGAGGATTCGCGCTGGTAGCAATAGCAGCCCGCGCATGATGAACTCTGGTAGCTTGGCAAAAATCAGGGTGACCACAATAAGGTTTAGTAAAGCGATAATGATGAAATATTTGGGGATAGAGATCTTTAGGATATCCAGGAAAGTGATACTCACGAGAGTAGCTGTCACCATAAATAACGCATTGACCATATTGCTGATTGCGATAATCTGCGAGCGGATCTTTACACTTGATCGGTCTTGGATCATTGCGTACAAAGGAACAGTAAAAATACCGCCAAAAATACCAAGTAGCGCCATATTGAGAAGGATCCAATAGGAACCATGATGGTTAAAAAATTGAGTCGGGTTTGCGTTGGGAAGTGTTTGAAAACTATCGGATTGGAGACCCAGCGCTAATCCAGCGCAGGTGATGCCAATAGCACCCAATGGCACTAAACCCGATTCGATACGACCTCGGGATAGCCAGTTGCACAGCAACGACCCCAAGGCAGTGCCTACAGTGAGGCTGCTCAGTAAGAACGTGATAACATCTTCGTTTCCACCAAGAGTATCGCGGGTAAAGTTGGGAATCTGCGCAAGGAATGCGGTGATTGTCAGCCAGAACCAGGAAATAGCAAAAATTGAGTAAAACACTGGAGGTGTTTGCCAAGCTAAGTACATGACACGCATGACGTGTGCCACCGGATTCCAATTGATGTGCAGTTTTGGGGATGAAGGTGGGGCTTTGGGAATTGCGCAGCTTGCCAGAAAACCAATGAAGGCCATGAATATCAAGGTGACCGCGATAAATGTCAATCCGTGTTGGCCGGGATGGGTAAATCCGACCAATATAGTGCCGACAATTGTTCCGGTCAGGGTACCAATAAAGGATCCCATTTGGATCAATGCATTGCCAGCAAGTAGCTCACTTCTATTTAATTGCTGGGGTATCAGGGAAAACTTTGCCGCACTGAAAAGTGTTGAGGATGTGCCATAGCAAAAAAAGACCACCAGGCTCAGGGCATAATGTTGGGTAAACATCGCAATAATTCCCACGATACCTATGCCTATTTCGGTCAATTTG
Organism: Microbulbifer sp. ABM4_008; assembly: GCF_056311705.1. Lineage (NCBI taxonomy): Bacteria > Pseudomonadati > Pseudomonadota > Gammaproteobacteria > Cellvibrionales > Microbulbiferaceae > Microbulbifer > Microbulbifer sp. ABM4_008. Next base: position 297,411 of record NZ_CM149970.1, read on the forward strand.
TAGATTCTGATGAGCTTGCTTTTATCGAACTTATCGGAGATTTGGCCTGCCAAGGAGGAAAAGAGGAAGTAGGGAAGAATCATTAGGCTAATGGCAATATTGATCAGCGTGTTAGCTTCCTCTTCAGCCATACGAAATGCCAGTATGACTATTAACCCATTTTTGTACATATTACGACTGAAAACTGCAACAATCTGGGTTACAAACAGCGGCAGGAAACGCCGCGTACCGAGCAGCTTAAACTGGTTTTGAGCCATTATTTATCGCTCTTGTGGGCAGTGCTCCGCATGGTGTCTGTGGCGCTATAGGTTGCTGGTTAAAGGCCCAATGAAGCCTATGGTAGCTATGGCATTTTGGCTGAAATCCGAATCTGTACCTGAATATAGCGAATTCAGTAAACTGCCCGAAGTGTTGTAATTAAATTCTACGGTATAAAGCTCAGGGACTGATGGAAATTATCGGTTTGGATAAAGGTTTTAAGTTAGGATAGGTAATTCATGTTGGAATTAAGGCCAAATTGCGAGAGCTGTGATAGAGACCTACCACCGAGTTCAGAAGAGGCGATGATTTGTACTTACGAGTGTACCTTCTGTCGCTCCTGTGTTGAGGTGCTGCTGAATAATGTGTGCCCAAACTGCGGGGGTAACTTTTGTTCACGACCGATTCGCCCGCAAAGTGCGCGGCGCAGTGGGGTGAGCATCGAATATCAGCCTGCTTCAAAAAAGCGGGTGAATACGCCTTACAGCCAGGAAGAGATCCAAGTATTCGTTCAGCAAGTAAAAGGTATCCCGCCAGCGGACAGGTAAAAAGGTGACTGAAAGCATTTAGGTAGTTTCAAGCAATGCATTTCGGCAGGTCTATCTGTATCAAGCTGGGGTCATGCGGTTTCTTTATAGGGTGAGTTGTCCTCTGTAGTAAGCTTTGGGGCTGGCAATATTTTGTCTGACGCCTTAAGTTATATCGCCTTTTTTAGGGGGAAGTTAGAAGGATAACTATGACGAGTATCGTAGCGGATATCGGTGGGACCAACGCCCGATTTGCCATCGCCAAGCCTGTAGCAGAGGGTTACCAGCTGGAAGAACTCAAAGTCGTTGATTGCCAACGCTTCGAGGGATTTGATGCAGCACTACAGCACTGGCTCGATGGGTTAAACCAGCCGCGCCCGGAGAAGGCGTGTATTGCAGCAGCCGGTCCGCTGGAGATGACTCCAACAGGTGGAAAGGTTTATATGACCAATCTGGGCTGGACTATTGACGCCGGCGAGCTGGCGCAAGAGTTTAGCTTTCCCCACCTAGAGCTGATTAATGATTTTGCCGCCTTGGCTCAGTCTCTGCCCCGTCTGGCCGAATCAGATTACCAGGTACTGCGCGATACTCCCCGGCAGGCAGGTGCCCCTATGGCGGTGCTCGGTCCCGGAACCGGCCTCGGTGTTGCCGGACTGGCTGAAGCCGATGGCCGATACCATGTGCTGGCGGGAGAGGGCGGGCATGCCAACCTGACAGTCTCCACTGAGCGTGAATTGCAGTTGCTGCAAATCCTGATGAAAACCCAGCTACCCGTTTTCAACGAATGGGTTTTGTCGGGCAATGGGCTGGTTAATCTCTATCGCGCAGTTTGCGAGCTGAACGGAGAGATCGCTGAGGACCTGACGCCCCCCGATATCAGCGCCCGAGGCCTTGAAGGTTCAGATCCGCTGTGCCGTGAAGCTCTGATAGATTTCCTCAATTTCCTCGGCAGTGCGGCCGGGGATGCGGCCTTGTATATGGGCGCTCGTGGCGGGGTATTTTTGGGGGGTGGTATACTGCCCAGGATCGCTGAACTGCTACCTGAGAGCGAGTTTGAGCAGCGTTTCCTGACGAAAGGGCGTGTCGCTCAATGGATGGAGGCCGTTCCGGTATACGCGTTGAATGCGGGTTATCAGGCTCTGATTGGCGCTGCAGTACAGCTTGAGGGGTAATTACTCGGTACTTTTGTTGGGTTATGGCCTGACAAACGTGTATTAAATTACACCTGTGATTGATCTCACACTTTTTCCCGTCTCCTCCCCCCTCGGGGGAGGATGTTATGGATTAGGGGCCGCCCTAGGATGCAGGGTCTCAACATAACGATAAGTCCAGGGAGAAGATGATGAGTCTATCCAATAAAGGTAAAGGGGCGCTCAGACCCACTTTGCTATCTGCTGCCATCGCGGCCTCCGTGTCCACCTCGGTTGGGGCCTATGCGCAGGAGCAGGAAACACTGGAAGAAGTAACAGTTACCGGTATTCGCACCAGCGTTTTGGACTCAGTTGAAGCCAAGCGCGCCGCCGATGTTGTGGCCGATGTGGTAGATGCGGGCGCTCTGTCATCTCTTCCCGACCAATCAATCGCCGATGCCCTGGGTCGTCTGCCCGGCGTAACCACCGTGCGATCCAACGGTCAGTCCTCACAGCTAAATATCCGCGGTATGAACGGCGACTTCCTGCAAACCACCTTGAATGGTCGCGAGCAGGCCTCTACCAGTGGTTATACCGAAAGTACTCGCTGGATGTCTTTTGACCAGTACCCAGCTGAGCTGATTAATCAGGCAGCGGTCTACAAGACTCCGAAAGCCTCTCATATTGAAGGTGGTGTAGCGGGCTCTGTAGAGCTGAAAACAGCCAATCCTCTCGACGCCGACAAAGAACACAACTTTAATGCCAATGTGCGTATGTCGTATAACGATGCAGCAGACGACGTCGGTGCCGACGAATTCGGTGAGCGCGTCACCCTGTCGTACATGGGTAAATTTATGGATGACAAGGTGGGCGTAGCCCTGGGTTATTCTCACCTTGAGCAGCCGAACAGCTTTGTAAAGTCCCGCACGGGTGCAGACGGCCAAATCGGTTATGAGCCAGGGAACGATTTCGATGGTGATGGCAGTGAAGATGCTTTACCGCGAGCGTTCCAGTGGCAATCCGGTGATGGTACCGATACTCGTAATGGTTACCTGGCCAGCGTCGTTTTCGAGCCTACCGATAGCTTCAAGGCCCAGTTAGATTATTTTAAGTCTGACTTTGAGCGTGTTGATACTCGCCACGGTATTACGGTTGGTGGCCTGGCCAATACAAACTTTTACACCCTTTCCGATACCGAAGTGAATGGCGGTGTGGTTACCGATGGTACGGTAATTATTACCGACCCTAAGACAACTGATGATTCCAGCCCCTGGTTTGAATCCCGCTCTGAGGATCAATCCACCCAGGCGGACAGCGATAGTATTGGTCTAAACCTGGAGTGGAATTTAGGTGATCGCCACACCCTGGCCGTTGACTACTCCTACAGTAAGGGCACCAAGACGCGCAAGGACCAGATTGTGTCCATGCACGCTTACGACCTGACCTACGATGACGATGGTAACTTAGATACCTGGGAGGAAGCTGCTGGGCAGAGCTTTGCCTATTCCCTCAATGGCGATGGTATTCCCTCAGGCGTTTTCTCCGGTGTAGATTTTACCGATCTGGATACCATGCGTTTGTCGCGCTACGAAGAATACCCCCACGAGTACACCGATAAGGTTGAAGCCTTCAAGTTCGATTACAAGTTCGATTTGGAGTGGCGAGCCATTGCCTCTATTGAGGCAGGATTCCGTGTCTCTGAGCGCACTTTTGACTCTGAGCGTGGAGCCTTCCTTTACGGTAGCCGCGATGGCCAATTCAATGGCTACTGTGCGGATAACCTGTCCGACATCGATTGTGAGCCGCAACTACTGGACGGCTATGTGAGTGTTGAATCCACCAGCGGGATACCACAGTTCGTAGTCAACGATATGGATGCCCTGGCTTCCAGTATTTTTGGAGCTGGTAACTACGAAGGTAAAAAGGTATTTAGCCAGGACTGGACTTTCGTTGAGTCCGGGACGATGAAAGAGGAAGTCTTTGCCTACTACTTGATGGCCAATATCGATACTCAGCTGGGGAGCATTCCAGTAACTGGTAATTTCGGTGTACGGGTTGTTGAAACCGATGTGAAGTCTAGCGGTATCCAAAATGTGGGTGCCGGCAATGGTATCGAAATTACTGATGACGTGGGTGTAACTTCAGATAGCTTCGACTATGTTGAGTACGGCCCCGAATACACAGACACCTTGCCTTCCCTTAACTTGAACTTTGAGCTGACCGAGCAGGACTACATTCGCTTTGCTGCAGCTAAAGTGATGGGTCGTCCACCGGTTGGGCAGCTGAAAGGCGGCGCTGGTTCCTGGAACAGCGTTAATAACGAAACGAACGATACTGAATACAATGTATGGACCAAAGGTTCTCCCTACCTCGATCCTTTCCGTGCAAACCAGTTTGACCTGGCTTATGAGCACTATTTTGAAGATGGCGGTGCGGTAACTGCAGCCATTTTCTGGAAAGATATCGAAAGCCTGGTAGAAAAGCAGTATATCTACCTGGATAGCCAGGCAGATCGAACGGCGCTGTTTGATTCCCTGGGCATTGAAATTCCCGTTGGTCTGGAAGCCGGCGCTTTCGAAACTTACGTGAACAACGACAAGGGTGGTTATATTCGAGGCATTGAGCTTGCGGGTACCAAAACCTTTGATCAGTTGCCGGGTATTTGGGCTGGCTTGGGTATGACCGCCAGCTATTCATATACTGAGAGTGAAACCGAAGTGAGTGGCGGTAACCTCTATGGTGAAAACCTGCCGTTGCCGGGCCTCTCTGAAAATGTCTGGAGCACTACAGTATTCTGGGACATCGGTAATTTCAGCTCCCACGTCAATGTTCGCTATCGGGATGAATTTATCCTGATTATGCCGATACCGGGAGGCTCTACTCCGGCCTTAGCTGAGGCGTACACTACCGTTGATGCTCAGATATCCTATGCATTTGATAATGGTATCGATGTGGTTTTCTCAGCGAACAATCTTACTGATGAGGCTGATGTGAAATCATATGGAGTAGATGGTGTCCTCGGTGAATATACTGAGTTTGGGCGTCAATTCTACCTCGGCTTGAACTATAGCTACTAAGTATCGCTGGTTCTTTCGGTGTAAAACTGAAGGTGTGATAAGAAACCGCCCGCTGAGCTACGCTTGCCGGGCGGTTTTTTTTTAAAATATTAAAGGGGCCGGCAATAAGTGCGGTGCCGAATTTTTGAGAGTCGCCATGAGCAATCAACGCAAAAAAATAATTATTCTTGGCGGGGGTACCGCTGGCTGGATAACCGCCAATCTGATGGCGACCCATTGGCAGAATAAAGGGTTTGAAATCACCCTGGTGGAATCACCGGATATTGGAATTATCGGTGTGGGGGAGGGATCAACTCCGCCGCTAAAAGGTTTTATGGAAACTATAGGGGTTAGCGAATCGGAGTGGATGCCAGCTTGTAACGCTACTTACAAAGTGGGAATTACTTTTAGGGATTGGTCGGTTAAACCGGGCTTTACCGAATATGTTCATCCCTTTGTTGGCCAGCCTGACCAATTTACTATCCCGGCATTTTTTCATAATAGTTACCTGCGCAGGAAGGGCGTTGACCTGGAGGGGCATCCGGATCACTTCTTTCTGGCAACTGAGATGATTCGGCAAAAATTATCCCCGGTCGCGCCAGAAAACTTCCCTTTTGAAATTGCCTATGGCTACCATTTTGATTCTGGTTTATTGGGCCAGTTCCTGCGTCGTGTTGCAGAACAGAAAGGCGTTCGCTATAAGGTGGCGACAGTGGCTGGCGCCATGCTCGATGCACAGGGGAATATTGATTACCTGAAAACTACTGATGGTGAGGTTCTCAAAGCGGACCTGTATGTGGATAGTTCCGGCTTTCGTGGAAGTCTCATACAACAATCCCTGAAGGTTCCTTTTATTAGTAGCGCTGAGAGTCTGTTTAACGATTCTGCGGTTGTATTTGCTACGGACCAGGAAAGGGAGTATGCACCGCACACTATTTCTATTGCGATGAAATATGGCTGGGCCTGGAAAATCCCCCTGACTAATCGCAATGGCAACGGCTACGTTTACAGCTCTCGCTTTGTCGACGATGACAAGGCAGAAACGGAATTTCGCGCTCACTTGGGGTTGTTGGACAGTGATGTCGAGGCGCGTAGATTAAATTTCAAGGTGGGACGGGTTGCCCAACACTGGGCCAAGAACTGCCTGGCGGTGGGGCTCTCCCAAGGCTTTATTGAGCCTTTGGAGGCAACGGCGCTTGATATGGTTCAGGAGACTGTTGTGCGCTTTATAGAGGCCTATAACAATGGTGATCATACTGATAAATATAGAGATGACTTTAATAATCGTATCAGCGCTCGTTTTGATGCGGTGCGGGACTATATCGTCTGTCACTACCGTATTAGTTCGAGAACAGATACGGATTATTGGATTGCCAATGGCACTAATGAAAAGATATCTCCCTCCCTGCGTTCAATCTTGATGTCTTGGATGGCAGGCAAGAATATTACTGATGAACTACTGGATCAAAAACTGGATGTCTATTTCCCGAATGTATCCTGGAATTGCCTGTTGACTGGCAAGGGAATTTACCCGGGACAGGAACAGTTGCGTCCAGGTAATGAGTTTGCACACAAATATAAACTGGAAGAAATCAAGGATTTTAACCGCCGCTGTGCTCTGAACTTTATGCCACACATGGATCAGTTAAATCAATTAAGGGTGGGGTAGAAGAAAATCTGGAATAGTGCTCGGATTATCTCTGAGTACTATTCCACTTTAATCAGATAGGGAGGTAAATCGTTTTTAATTAATAAATGACTATTCGCTATCCTTTACTTCTATTTTCTCTGATTCTTTTATACGTAGTATGTGCTTTTCTCCACGCTCACCACGAATTTTAACCCGATCTCCAGATTTCATACCTTTGAGCTTGGCCTCATCGGCATCCAGGAAAAAGTAGCGGCCAGTCTGCTCATCTTTCAGGGAAAACTTACGCTCGGATTTTCCCGTTTCAAAATCTTCAGAGATAATTTCTTCCAAGGTGCCAGTTACAATCTCCTCTGCTTGTACAAACAGGGAGAAGCTCAATGCAAACGCTATTAGAATGAACTTTTTCATAGTATTTATCCTACGGTAACGGATTTACAGTCTAATCACTGTAACTGACTAAGATAGTGGCCGACTGTTTGTCTGAGGCCACAGATTGAAACTCAATGGTTAAGCCAATATTTGAGTCGGTAAAGCTATCTCCTGGCTCCTTGAGTTCTGCTACATGGTTAAAGAGTCTATTATCGAGATAATGAACAGATACTGAATTTTCCATATGAGACGATGGGTTCAGTATGTCATGGCCTACATGGTAGTTCACGTAGTAGTAGTCTTCTCCATTCTGACTACCCGCACTCTCAACTTTCAGCTGCTGGGGCAGGTTTCCTGAGAGCTCTCCCGCAGTCAGCTCAATAGCCTCAACCTCCACCTCTTCGGTGCTGCCGGCGTTCTGGGTTACCGTTTGGGTATATTCGGGGAATAAATCATACCAGCCCATGTACTCTCGGTGACCACTGCCAAATAAGCGCGAAGTCCAGGCATTCCCCATAAAGCTCCCATCTGTTCCATACTCGCTTTCGCCACTATCGAAGGTATCGCCATCGTTGTTGTCATCATTGCCGGCATGGCTGAGTCCAATATTGTGGCCAAGTTCATGGCCCATTATTATCTGGTCTGTATAAGCGGTAACGATGCTCCACTTACCACCAACAGAGGCGACACCAGCCCCAACCAGCCCAGCACTCTTGGCCTTTGGCGGGTAGATGTAAACACGGTGGCGCCAGTCGCTTAGGTTGATAGGGTTGTTATTGTTATCAACTAAATTGGTTTCCGCCCATTCTGTTGCATTGTCACGCCAAGTGTATCCTCCGTCTGTATATTCTCCTCCCTGGCTGGAGCGGGCTGCCGCATCGTCAACACTTAAAGTGCCACCGTCTTGGTTATCTGGGATGTTGTAAATGATACAGTCAATGGAGCTGTCTTCATTGCTACCTTCTCCATAGCAGTAATGCTCCAGGGAGCTGTCGCTGATGCGATGGCGCAGGAATTTTAGTTGTCCCAATGAATTCTTTAGGTAGGTATTATCGAGAGAGTCTTCATCGTTAAAGACCATATCTGCAATATCAGAGATATCAGTGGTATCTGTAGGTACAGCATCAGAGAAGTTCATGAAAATGAATACGATACTGCTTTCATCAGGCTCTAAAGTGACGACAGAGAAGGTAATCGATTGAGTAGTGCCATCGCCAAGTTGGAATGAAATGGTATCTTCTGTCGTTTCACCATTTTTTAAACTGTCTGCAGAATTATTCAGGCTGTATTCCCAATCTCCGTTGCTGTATAACTTGAAATCGCCGTAGGATCCGCTAAGAGTTTCCTCGACAAACTCCGGAGTATTGCCATCGACATCCTCCAAAAGGAATGTTCCTGAAGAAAATTCCTTACCTTCAACAATCAAAGTGGCCAGTGGGCTGGCGGGGTTGAACGTGTAGGCATCGTCGTAACCGGTTATGGAAATGGATATAGTGGCTTCTGAATCACTGGAGCCGATACCAATATTAAATGCGTCGGTCACTAATTCTGAGCCAGCAATTGGATCGGATAGTTCACTGTCCAAGGTATAGGTCCAGCTGCCATCGCTGGATATTTTAAGCTCTCCGTAAGTCCCTTGAAAATTTCCGGATTCAAAGGTTTGATTGCTGTTTGAGTTATCGACTAGTTGCCCTGAAACCGTTGTCTCGACATCTTCACTGACGCTGCCGTTGTCACCGCTTATGCTAGGGGAATCATCGCCGTCGTCGTCATCCGAATCTGAACTGTCATCATCATCAGAGCTGGAGCTGTCATCATCAGAGCCAGTATTGCCATCGTCATCATCGCCGTCAGAGTTTGCCCCTGAATCGCTATCGCTGCTTACTGGAGTGCCGTCAGGTTCGTTGTCATCGGAGCTTCCGCCCCCACCGCAAGCAGTAAGAAATACAGATAAACTGATAGCCGTGAGTAACTTCAGTGAATAGGTCATATCGCCTCGATAGATCCGTTAAACCAAATGTAATTGGCGCGGAGTATAAAGAGCTGTCAGTCATATTCTGTGATGGCTGGCTTGCTTTTGAGGCTGATCTTTTGCTTGAGCAAAAAATGGTGCTATCGGTCGCACCTAGAAATTTTTGTCAATAAAAATAAAGAAAATAGGTCGGAAAATAGTTGAGGATTTTAAGGTAGGAAAAAGAGTGGTTTGGGATCCTGTTGGCAAAATAAAGTTGAACGCGGTCAACTATTCGCTGTGAATAGTCGACCGCAAAAATAATCTTATTCTGCAGGGAGTCCACTCAGAAACTGTTTTAAGTGTGAGACATTGCACTCTTCGGTGTCAGCGCAGTTTTCCAGGATTTTTTTCAATTGTTGGTCGTCACTCTGTTCAGTAGCTAATTTCAAATAGTAACGTACCTGATCAAGGTTTTTTCCTGGATTATCGTCTTGACTATAGGCCTCAGCAATTTTCAGTGAAGCTATGCCGTGCCCTCTCTTTGAGGCTTCCTCGTAGAGTGACATTGCTCGATCTAGATCAACTTCTACACCAAGCCCCTGTTCATACATACGGGCTTGGTTAAAGTATCCATACTTTGAATTTTGATTCGCTGCCTGCTCGAACCAATGAAGAGCCTCGGGATAGTTGTTGAAAGAATCACTACCGGAGTCCAAATATATGAGCCCCAGCTTATTCATAGCGCTTGCTAATCCCCTCTCTGCTGCTTGAGTGTAATAATAGATTGCCTGTTCCAGGTCCTTTTCTACTCCGTTACCTGCCTCGTAGAGTCCGGCCAACCTGGCACTGGAGTTGGCTGAACCTTCCGCAGCTGCGAGCCTATAAAGTTGTGCTGCATGGGTCGGATTTTGTTCCACTCCATAACCATTTTCGGCGGAGTAACCCATATTGGTAATACACTCCAGGTGGCCGGCCCGTCCACACAATAAATACCAGGCATAGGCAATATCGGCGTTGGCATCTGCAATAATATTCTTGGAGTGCAGGATCCCCATTTTTAATTGTGCAGGAAGATGATTGCGATATGCTGCAGCTTGATAGTCCCTGATAGATTGTTTGATATTAACCGGTTGGTCATGGGCGCCTAGTTGTGTGATACGCCCTCTCTCAAAGAGTGCGGCGGGGTTTCCTGCAATTGCGGCCTCATTGAGAAGTGCCATGCCCCCACTGGTTTCTTTTTTCTCCTCCAGCAGGTAGCTGGCGTAAAAAAACTGGGCTGGTGAAAAGCCGCTATCGGAAGCTTTTTGAATAAGCTTTTCAAATTGATAGTAATTATTCTGCTCAAGGTAACCAATAGCCTGGGTAAAGTGGGCTACGGGGTAACCTTTATTAGCGCTGGCTTGCAAGAATTGTGCAGCACCGGATTCGTTAGCTGAGTTAAATTCCTCTGACGCAAAAAGGGAGTAGAGTTCATACTCCGCCTGGCCCTTTTTCAGGTGTTGTTCGGCACTGGAGAGTAGTGAAGTTGCTAATTCTTTGTCCGGATCAATTCCCAGGCCCATAAAGGCTATATAGGCTAGGTAAACCTTCGCCTCTTCGAGCCCCAGGTCCGCAGCAGTAACAAATAATTGTGCGCACTCGTTAACTGCGAATTTTTCAGTTTTGCCACTGAGACATAGCCGCCCTAAACTGATATTGGCGGAAATGGACCCCATAACAATAGCGTCCAGATAAGCTTGTTCAGCCTGTGGATACTGCCCCTCCGCATGAAACACAATGCCTTCGGCGTGTCGAGCGGCATAATCTGTAGAGGCTAGTACCTGGATCACATCTGTATAGAGCTGATCTGATGTGCCGGCAAATGGATACCGGATCGCGAGCAGTCGATGTAGAAAGCGGGCATTATCGAAGTAGATTTTCGATACCTGATAGCCGCCTACTTCCTTTACGTTATAAACGCGGTATATAGCATTGCGACTATTTGCAAATTCAAAATAGCTATCAATAATTTCATAGCCGGATATGGTGAGCAGGTCTTCTGCATCTGCCCAGCTCCCGACCTCAAAGGCACTGTAGCTATACTCACCACTGCGTCCGGAGAGGATACCAGTAGCAATAAATTCAAACAGGTTTTTATGGTAGTTGGCTGCTTCTAACTGTCCCACAGACTCATAGCATTCTGCAGCGCTGAGATGGGGCGTTAGTGACAGGATGTTGTTGTTTGTTACGGCCTTCCAGTCCACGGCTTCACAAGACTTATCCCCAGACTCAATCGCGGATAGCTCCGCCTGGTAGCGCTCTCTGGCCGCGATATTATTCAGGGGTTGCTGAGACTCAAGATAGGCAACCCAGAAATCCTCATAAGCAACTGTATCTGGAGCGCTAGCAATTTGTTCGGTTAGCAGTCTTATTTCACTATCGCCGGGTTCGATGGAAGTGTGGGCCGCACAAGAGGCCAGTAAGTAAATAACGGGGGCAAAAAGGAATTTTTTCATTATTTACTTCCTGATCAGTGACTTAACCAGGTTTTTCATTGCCTTGCTGGTTTCCTGAGTATTCGAATTATCGCCCTTGGCCCAGAACTGATATTGAAGTGCTTCATCCAGTTTATCGAGTTGCCCCATATACTCGGCAATATCCGTATTGCGGACATGGTCCGCTTTGGATTTAAAGGCGTAGTTCACCGAGATGTTATTGCCAATATGATCGGAGGTTCTGGAGAAGGTGAACCAGGGATTGTCTATCTGTAGATCCTGGGATTCCTCTCTCCACAAAACCTCTCCAGTAATTTTGGCTACTGCTTTGTGGTTGATATCCACAGGATGTGCCAGCGCTAATGGGCTCTGGCGAATACGCTTCTGGGGGCTGGTAATATAAGAGGCGATACTGGAGCCATACAGTGAGAAAATCTTCCGAGCAGAGTTCAACTCGGCAAAATCACTGATCTCATATAGCTCCGATACCTGAAGTACATTTTCACCCCGATTGTCCTGGTGCTTGATATTGGATGTGATTTCAATGCCGGGGTAGTAAGTTGCCATAAAGTTTGCGTAATTACTCTTTATGTATTCAGAGTCTGCTGACTGGAAAAATTGACGCATCTGCTCCGCTTTGAGAGCGCTGTAGGTGGATTCAACAGTTAGCCCTGCGGTATTGGTACCGGCATTGATTTCAAAATTTTCGGTGACATCCAGTTGCAGAGTGCCGTTGGCGGGATAAATCGTGGTTACTTGTTTTAATGCTCGGGTTCCCTTTCGAATGGGGAGTGCCAATTCATAATCAAAGAAGCCTTTGCTCTTGATATTGGAGCCCTGTCCGGAAGCGGTGCCGTCAACCCAATAATCTTGTCCATTGAGCTCAATGACGCTGATTACATGATCAAATGAACTGGGAGAGGGGATATCATTGGCAAGGTCACGACCGCGTCCTGAAGACACTAAAGCGGGGTAAGAGTTAACCCCCAGGTGAGACAACATGGCGGTTATTAATATGGCTTTGTCTTTACAGTCGCCATAGCGCTTATCCAAAGTCTCTCTCGGCGTTCGCGGTTGGTGTGAGTTGATTCCAAACTCGATCCCAAAGTAGCGAATATCCTCCTGAACGTAGGCAATAGCCTTGCTGACAGCTCCCTCAAGGCCTTCCTCTGCGCGCCATTGATCCAATTGCCGGGTGAGTTCCTGTGGCAGGGAGAGGTCAATATCGTAGAGTGTCATTGCCCAGTCGTTCACTTCAGCCCAGCTGTTATAGCCTGAATATTGGATGTAGTTGAATGGGTCATGCCAGTGAGGGTATTCCCCCTCCTGAAGTATCGGAGACACCTGCTTCAGGTCCAGCGTGTACTGGTAAGTGCCGTTATTGCGGGTAACGTTCACCGGTACTTTTTCATTGTTAAAACGGTAGTTGAGCTTGTTGTCACTGGTAATTTTTACATAGCGCCTGTCGATGGCATCTGGCCATGATAGGTAGAAAGTACCAAAATCCCCGCGTTCAAAAATAGGATTGCTTCCCTCGAGCGTATAAGCGTAGGAGATTTGGTCACCGGGTCGGATATCCTCAAGAATGTAAAGCGCATTCCACATTTCAGAGTAGAGTTTGCTGGACAGCTCCTGCTCAGACTGGAATAACTTGAAGTCCTGTTTTTCCAGGCGATCAATCACTTGATCATTGCGGGTGACGGTAATTTCGTGGACGACCAGCTGCTGGAATGCGGGGTAAAAACTAATGTTCAGTTCCGATACCTGTTTAACCCCTTGCTGATTGAGGGGCTCCATCACCAACTGAAAATAGTATTGGTGTTGTTCGTTCGTATGGGATATCTGGGAGTTACTCAGGTGATACCTAACACTGCCTTCGGGTGCAGTGACACTACTCGAGAGGTCGACGGCATCCACCCAAGTGGGTGTTGGGGCTATGTTAATTTCAGGGGTAGCCTGGGCCAGCGACACAGCAAATAAGAGAGTCACAGCCAGAATTTGGCCGAAGGAACGATATTTCAAAATGAGCCTCGATTGTTATCTACAGCCTATACCGGCGGAGACAGAATAGATCTTGAGTGGGGAGTAAGCAGAAGGGGCACGCAGGGCACCCTACGATTGATTCGCTCCTGTTGAACCCTGGATCTTTTCCTATAGGGCAGTGCCTGTTGCCGCTTGGTGTTGGGATCGTTTAGTGAACAGCCGGTAATATACCCCAATGGCTATGGGCTGAGTATCGGATGGGTATGACCGCTGGCGTTTTGAATAAGTTTTTCGGCGGTTCAAATTGATGAAGGCAGGGTTTGTTGTGTCCAGGCGATGAAATGGTTAAAAAACAACCGAATCTTAAAGGTGGGAGGCCACCCAGCTTGTAAGCTGAGTGGCCTGAGATCTGCTTATTGGGTTTGCTCCTGAACGGGCATTTCTTCGAGCTTAGCCTTTATCTCTTTCAGCTTTTCCTTAACCCGGGCTGCATTGTCGGGGCCCATGCGGATCATCAGCTTTTGTATTCCAGGGAGTTTTTCCAGTTTTGGGTCGGCAAATTTGTAATACACCGACGGGCGTATCAATTGAATAGGGCCTTCAACATCTGGCGCTGCCAGTACATTGTCGATTGCTCCAATCACCACCTGGTGGAATGACTTGTTGCGAATCCCCAGCTCGCCATAGGCCTGGGCTAAACGGGGGTACCAGTACTGATACAAAGTAATGATGGCATCAGTGTTAGCCAGTGCGAACAATCGTACTGGTTGGTCGTAACGGCGATAGTTCTCCGGGGACAGTTGGTAGCCCTCAGCGGATGACCCGGTAACGGTGATGGGGCCGCGAATGGTTTTCAGCGGGCGATGCTTGTGAATCAGCTCACCACGGGATGCTGCATTGGCAGCGGCTACCCATTTACGTATTACTTCATCAGGTACCAGCCAGCGGGACAAGGCGCCGTCGGGTGCCAAGGACATTAATTCGTCATATGCGGCCTTATCGCTCTCGTTCAGGGGGGGAGGTGGCTCTCTGCCGGGCTCCTCTTCGATGACCGGCTCCTCGGGCGGTTGGGCTGGTTCCTGGCTCTCAGGTTGTGCCAGGGCTTCTGGCTCGGGAGCAGTTTGGGGTTCTTCGACAACACCGATGGTGGGAATTTCTTTTTTCTTTTCCTCGCCGGTCCAGAGCCAATAGGCTGCTGCAGCGACAACGACCACCACAATAATGCCGATGATCCACCCTTGCCTAGATTGTTGTTCCGACATTCCCTGCCTCCTTTGACTGCTAACAGAATGTGACGCTTGGACCACGACAAAGCGCTGCGGTTTCTCGCGATCTGCTGGTTTTACATTACTCTGCAAAAGCGCCGCTCGCAAAATAGTTTTACTATGGGGTAATTGCACAACCTTATCGCCGGTCTTGAACCCTGCGCAGTGCCTACGCCCCCGCGCGGGAGGATGTTTGATTTACTGGGCCTATTAGAGTGGTCTGGGGAGCTTCTGAATAATTCTGAGCGGCGAATAAAAGAGAGAACAATGGGAAAATTCACCAGCTTATTGATTGGCCTGATGCTGGGTGGTGTACAAGCTGCCGTGGCTGCAGAGCCGGTAGACCCTTTTTGGCGCAATGCGACAGTCTATTTTATGTTGCCGGACCGTTTTAATAACGGCGATAGCAGCAATGATTTCCCCTACGGCCGGAAAGACGATGCAGCATACCTGCGCGGTTTTGAGGGAGGGGATCTGCGCGGTGTTATCGAGAAAATTGAAGCCGGGTATTTTAATGATCTCGGGGTCGATGCTATCTGGATGGCCCCGGTGATTGAGAACATCCATGGCTACAATGAGTCCGATAAACGCACCTACGCTTTCCATGGCTACTGGCCTAAGGACTGGACTGCCGTAGATGCCAACTTTGGCACTGAAGCAGACCTGGCGGAATTGATTGAGGTAGCTCACAGCCAGGGGATTCGCGTATTGCTGGATGTAATTCTCAATCACACCGGGCCAGTCACTGAACAGGATTCCAGGTGGCCCTCGAGTTGGCTGCGCAATAGTCAGCAATGCGATTGGTCTGACTATGCCGGCAATGTTGAGTGTGCAATTCACGCGAACCTGACGGATATCCTCACGGAGAGCGAGAAAGATGTCGAGTTGCCGCCGCAACTGGTGGCAAAGTGGAAAAAAGAAGGCCGCCTGCAGCAAGAGCAGCGCGAGCTGGATGCCTTTTTCGAGCGCACTGGCTATCCCCGTGCCCCCAAATATTACCTGATCAAGTGGTTAACCGACTGGGTGCGTGAATACGGTGTCGATGGTTTTCGTGTGGACACCGTCAAACACGTAGAGCCACAGGCCTGGGCAATACTGAAAAACGAAGCGGATATAGCCCTGGCTGAGTGGAAGGCTGAGAACCCGAAGAAGAAATTGGATGATCGCAATTTCTTTATGGTGGGTGAGGTTTACCATTTCGGCGTTAACAACTTTGGTCCCAGTGTTGGTCGTTCCTACGATTATAGCGACCGGAAAGTGGACTTTTATCAGTACGGTTTTGACAGTCTGATTAACTTCGATTTTGCCCAGGTTGCGGGCAAGCCAGCGGAGGATATTTTCTCCAGTTATTCTTCCGCCTTGAACAGTGGCGAACTAAAAGGGTTCGGTGTCCTAAATTATCTAGGCTCCCACGATGACCATCACTCATTTGACCGCGAGCGCCAGCACACACTGAGTGCCGCAAGTAAACTGATGTTAGCGCCCGGTGCTGTGCAGATATATTACGGTGATGAACTGGCGCGCCCCATGATTGATGATCGGGCATTCGGCGACGCCTCTATGCGCACCAATATGAACTGGGATGACTTGGAAAAGCCGGAAACCCGTGCATTGCTGGCTCATTGGCAGAAGCTTGGGCAGTTTCGTCGATCGCACCCGGCAGTTGGAGCTGGTGTACACCAGAAGCTGGAGGATAAGCCTTATACATTCTCCCGCACCTTATCTGGTGAGCAGCCGGTAGTTGTGGCGATGGAACTGTCCGCAGGAGAGAAGAGCGTATCAGTTAAAGGTGTGTTTGCCGATGGTATCGAACTGACCGATTACTACTCGGGCAAGCGAGCCAAAGTTGAGGATGGCCGGGTGACTTTTGATACCGAGGGAACTTTGCTACTGCTATCTGCTAAATTGCAGTAAATCCAAAAAAGAAAGCCCCGGCAGGTAGCACTGCTGGGGCTGTCAGCATCCTTGAAAATGGGATGACTTAATCGTTGTTCATTGTTGTTGTGGTGAACTGGTTACATACCATCACATCAACATCTAACTGGCCAATTACACGCTCGGCAGTATTGCCACGCAGGAATGAACCGGTCTTGCCGTACTGATTCATAGTTCCCATTACGACCAGATCTGCATCGATCTCACGGGCCACCTCCTCAACAACATCACTGGTATAGCCGCGCTTTACGTGAATGCGATGGGTGGGGACACCGGTTTTATCGGCAAGCTTGGCCAAAGCACCGCGATCTGGATAGAGCATGGAATCCAGGAAAGCATTTACGAGGTGTAGCTCTGCTCCGTAATGACCTGCGATATAGGTCGCGCGTTCGCTGATCTGGCGATTGAGCTCGCGCTGTTCGAGGGTTTTTGCCTGGTAGTTAACGGTGGCCAATACAACTTTGCGCTCGTCCTTGGCGCCGGGGCGAATCAATACCACTGGGCAGCGCGCTGTTTTCAGGACTCGCCATTTGGATTCGGCGAAGGTAAAGCGACGGCTGCTCTTCGCGTGTACTGGTAGGTAGATCATTTCTGCGTTGCAACGCTTTGATTCCTGCACGATGGCCGCCTGCCAATCACTGGACCAGCAAACAGTGATCTCACAGGAAAGACCAGCTTCTGAGATGGGTTCACGAATTTGTTCACGGAACCACGACTCATCGCGAAATAGGTGGTCGTTAACTGCACGGGTATCCACCGCTTCACCATCAACTGCGACGAATACAGCCAGTCGCGGCTGAGGATTGCGTCCACGTGAAGTGATCAGGGCTCGCTCCAGAGCTACATGCTTCTCATCGTTAGGGTCCACTACAACGAATACGGTGCTTTGCTGCTCCATTTTTTCTCCTCAACTAAGCGTGTTACTGGCCAGTGCGACCTGCAGTTGACCAAGAGGTCTAATCTATCATGATGGGGTGGTCAGCCCGAGTACCTGACTGTCCCATTTGTCGAATTTGGCGCCTATCTCATCGAATAATTTTGTTGCGCATAATGGCGAAGTTGGGGGTGGGGGTATTGAGGTAGATCAAGTTTATAGGTAGCGCGTGCAAGCCCTACTACAACCAAAATGCGGGTGACCAGAATTCAAAATGTATTCTTGCCTGGTAGCGTTATTGAGAGCTGGTTGGAGTATGTTGGGATTGGAATTACTTAGAGAGTGGGGGGCTAACTACAACACCATAAGTAACTATCGGCTACAGGCTCTTTGAGTTAAGCCGTGATCGGTTCTTTTAGTCTTTCCCAAAGAAACTTACTCGGTGAAGAGGGAGCGCGCACTATACGCGCGTCCCTAGTGCTCAATTCGTAAGGTTTAGACTTCCCGATACTGGTCAATGAGCGCTTTGATATTTTTCTTAAGTACAGCGCCAATATCTCCACCTGCACCGCCCACGGACAGATCACTATCGGCGTGAGCCTTGTATTTAACATCACCGGTTTCGGAGTCCTTAACAGTCAGGACAGAGTCAACGCCTCCCTTTCCTGCGCCAAAGCCAACAGCCCAGCGCAATGCGCGATTTCCGTATTGAACCTTCACATCAAGATCAACGAGCAAAGTCTTGCCTTCAGCTTCATCTAAGGAATTGACGAGTTGATAATCGCTCTCTCTGGCAAATTCCTCGAGTTCACTGCGGGTATGGAGCTCCCAACTTTTCATTTTTTCCTGTAGGGCACTATTGTTTTTGGCTGCACTTTCATTTGAGTACACCCTTACGTCTTGTATTAATATATTTTTATAGTCTTCAAAACTTTGCGCTTGAACGTCTGTTTTTACGTGTGCGACACCACATCCGTATAAAGCTGAAAGTGTCACAGCAAGGCAAAATACCTTGATTCCTTTGAAAAATTTCATCCTTTTCCCCTTAATTTGAATATCAAAACTGAAGCTCTACAGTAGGGATAGAGTCCTAGCTGTCTATTTCAGTTACCGGCTGAGCGGTTTTATAGTTAGTGCAGATAAAATGAACTACATGTTCACTGCCCGGTAAGTTTACAAGGAAAATACATTACTTTCTCTACTGATAAGGGGAGATCACACTTGAATGAAGCTATGGTGCAAAGTTGTAGAGCAACTAGCTTAAGATACGCTCTGTTAAAGACTTGAGTCTATTGCCTGAGGAAACAATCTAGAAATTGACTGCCACATAGGCTTACATAACGTAGCAGGCTTTATATAAAAGGTTGCTAAAGCTGCTGTAGGAGGTAGATAGATAAGCTAAGTGATTTGGGTGTTCAAGCGGCAAATTGAAGTTAGGAAGTTTCTATGTTTTACGCCCGCCCCCCTTGCTAGTGATTTATAGAGAGACCAGCTTTCATAGTGCACGATTATGTCGGGATTTATACACTTTGTCCAAGAGCGTAAATTGGAGCATATAGGGACCACAGTAAGAAAGCAATCTCAAAAATTGAAATGATAAAATGTATAAATGAAATGCGAAACATTCCATATTTTACTTTTATCAGTAGCTCAGATTGATGCCAGACAACCATTGGCAAAAAGCTCATAATCGAAAGTAATAGTAAGTAAGGGTGTAGTTCAATAAGAAATATGGCCTGGAATGGCAATTCTACGCCAAAGTTAGCGTACATTTCAGCAAAATAAGGGGTTAACCAATAACCTAGAAAATAGACGGTCGCTGAGATTACTGAGAAGATAGAACTTAGTACCTTTTTCCAAGTCAAGAGCTGGCATTCATTTGTTTCAATAGAATTAGGGGGGGTATATATATTTTCCATATTCTTATTTTCTAATATCGTGATAACCGAGCGGAGCTAAGGGTGGTAAAGTGAGCGAAGCGAACCATGCTGAAATTTATCAACGGTGGCTGCCTTGATTATCTCACGTCTTCAAACTGAATAGTTGCTTTACAATTCATAATTAACTTAACGTTTATATGTTGGTCATCCCGACTACTATTATCCTGATTTTTATCTGGGGGTGCAATATTGAGCTAAACTCGAATAAATAAGGAATTACTACAGCAAAAATAAAGTTGTGGAAACATTCAATTTATAAGAAAACGCTCACAGCTATCGAATTGGCTGAATAGGCTCATGTTATTTCAGTTTACTGTGCCCTTAAATCTCCAAGCCTCAAAGAAGCGTTGCTGATGGCTGTTAATCACGATGGCAATTTAGATTCTACAGGCTCTATTAGCGGAATCCTGATTGGTGCCAATTAGGGTGTGGGTGCAATTCTTGCAAACTGGTTGGCTCAACTTGAGCTATCTGATGAGATATCAGAAATAGGTCAGGATCTACTGGAGTTTCGAGATTGGCCTGTAAGTGAGTTTGATGAACACTGCGATTATACTCATGGAATAACTAAGAAATATCTGGGGTATTAATTTCTATCTATCTAGAGTCATCGCTAAGAAGTGCTCACATACCGTCATTACTTCAAGCATTTAAAGCTAGAGTTGTGAGTGATTCTGTTTTCCCGTCTGTTTAAATTTTGGTCTTAAAAGCCAAATTATGTTCGCTATTTAGATCTGTAGCACAAATATCTACTACGCCCCCTACAGGGAGGATGTGCTCTCAAGCACTGGTTATTAGCCTTCCAAATGCCCGAATAGTTGTAATTTCGGGTTTGCAGTAGCACAGGAGGTGCATATTACCGCTGCTGTTCGGTATCTGTTCACATACTACCGGTTTATTGATGCCTTTGGTGGTCTGTGGATATCTCAGGATGAGTGATCAATTGGTCGGGTATTGAAATCCAGCGGTTTAGATACTGCGTAGTTGGGGTTTCCAAATATCTGGCTTGAATTGCAAAAAATAATAAATGGTCACCTGTGATGATAAGCCTGAACTTTTCTTCGCCGCTTGCGGTGCTTCCCACAAATTCTTTTCTTGAGCGAATGCCTATTGGTTGTGTCGCCTGAGGAGAATATTTCTAGCTCCTACTGTGGGGCGAATGCAATCCAAGTATTTGCAAGTGCCAGGGAAAAGGCGTGCTTATAGGTTGACCCTATTTATGTAGAAATGGAGAGCCATTAATCATTGGTAGGCAACTGCCCTTGGGGTTCTCTTTATACAAAAAAGATAACGACTACAGATGAGAGAAAAAGGAAAGCTAAAATGAAAAAACAATTTCCACTAAAAGGGCTTCTGGGAGGCGCGAGTATCGTACTCGGAGCCATGTCCAGTACCCATGCCAGCGCAGGCACTGCCTTTGTACACCTGTTCGAATGGAGCTGGAATGATATCGCCAGTGAATGTGAGGAGTTCCTGGGGCCGAAAGGTTTTGATGCGGTGCAGATCTCCCCGCCCCATGAACATATCAGCCACTCCACCTGGTGGGCGCGCTACCAGCCGGTTTCCTACACTAACCTGACCAGCCGCAGCGGTACCGAGGCTGAGTTACAGAGCATGATCACCCGCTGTAATGCGGCGGGTGTAAAAGTCTACGCAGATGTAGTCATCAACCATACGGCGGCCTGGAATGGTGGAGGCACGGGTTGGGGCGGTACCGAGTGGACACTGTTGAATCACCCCGGTGAGTTTTCCTCTTGGGATTATCACTCCGATTGCACTATTGATAACTATAGCGATGCAAATAATGTCTGGAATTGCCGCTTGAGTGGACTTCCAGATTTGGATACTGGTTCCAGTTATGTTCAGCAGACCCTGGCCGATTACCTAAATAAATTACAGGGTATGGGCGTTGATGGTTTCCGTGTAGATGCGGTTAAGCATATGTCTCCCAGCGATATGTACAGCATCATGAGTAAAGCTGGTAATCCCTGGATCTTTTCTGAAGTTATCGGCGCAGCTGGCGAAGCCTTTGAAATCCAGCCATCAAATTATACATTCCTGGGCCGTGTGACTGAATTTAAGTACGGCACTGATGTAGCGAGTAATTTTAACGGACAAATTAAAAACCTCGCCAGTATTGGCGAGAGTTGGGGACTTTTATCTTCCAGCGATGCAGTTCACTTTATTGACAACCACGATCGTGAACGTGGCCACGGGGGTGGCGGTAACCTGACCTATCACGATGGCTACAAGTATAACCTGGCCAATGTTTTTATG
Organism: Microbulbifer sp. ABM4_008; assembly: GCF_056311705.1. Classification (NCBI taxonomy): domain Bacteria; kingdom Pseudomonadati; phylum Pseudomonadota; class Gammaproteobacteria; order Cellvibrionales; family Microbulbiferaceae; genus Microbulbifer; species Microbulbifer sp. ABM4_008. The sequence goes on from NZ_CM149970.1 coordinate 319,104, forward strand.
TTGGCACACCCCTATGGCTATCCGAAGGTAATGTCAGGTTATGACTTTACCGATACGGATATTGGTCCCCCCAATACTGGTCCGGAGAGTTGTGAAAACAACGAATGGGTATGTCAGCACCGATGGGGCAATATTGCCAATATGGTGGGTTTCCGTAACTACACCGACGGCACCAGTATGGAAAATTGGTGGGATAACGGAGATAACCAGATTGCCTTTGGACGCGGTGATAAAGGCTATGTCGTTATCAATAACGAGGGTAATTCTTTCAGCCAGACACTGTATACAGGCCTTCCTGCTGGGGACTACTGCAATGTCCTGGCGGGAGATGATGAGTGCAGTGGCGATGTTATTTCCGTAGGCAGCAATGGCTATGCAACTTTCAATGTTGCAGCTTATTCCGCTGCTGCCATTCACGGTGGGCAGCTATCTGGTCCCTGTGGTGATGAATGTTCTGGTACAGGTTTCCCCAGCCTTTATTTCCGTGGCACAGCAAATAATTGGGAAGCAACGGCTTTTGAATTGGTAGCAGATAATACCTGGCAATTGGTGGTCAATTTTGATGGCCAGGCAGACCAACGCTTTAAGTTGGATATCTATGGTGACTGGGCCGAAAATTACGGTGACGATGGTGCTGATGGCACGCTGGATCAAACCGGAGAAGATATCTATACCTCTGTAATCGGTAACTACTTGATTGAAGTAAATGATGAGACTCTGGCCTATTCGATCACCGAGGTCTCTTCCCAGCAAGCACCCACTGCAAGTGTGACTCCAGTATCCAGCACAGTAGAAGTCAATCAGAGTGTCACCCTGGATGCCAGCAGCTCTACTGATAGCGACGGTAGTGTGATTTCCTATAGCTGGAGCAGTGGTGGTAGTTCTTCCTCGACGACTTTGAGCTTCGCCAGTGCGGGCACTTATACCGAGACAGTCACTGTTACTGACAACGATGGCCTGACCGATAGTGCTACGGCAACCATTACCGTGACTGATCCCAATGCTGGTTATGCTCAAAACTTTACGGCATTAAATTTCCGCGGTACGCCCAATAGCTGGGGCACTCAGGCGATGACCCTGGTTGCAGATAATACCTGGCGTGCCACTGTGGTGTTTGATGGCAGCGGTAACCAGCGCTTTAAGTTTGATGTTAGCAGTGACTGGGCTGAAAACTACGGGGATAACAATGCGGACGGCTCTCTGGAGCAGGGTGGGGATGATATCTACACCGATGTATCAGGTACCTATATTGTTGAGGTAAATGATGAAACCTTGAGCTACAGCCTGACCTGTGCAGACTGTGGTAGTTACGCATCCAACTTTTCCTCACTTTATTTCCGTGGCACACCAAATAGTTGGGGTTCTGACGCTATGGAATTAGTTGCCGACAATACCTGGGAAATCCAGGTAAATTTTGATGGTCAATCCCAGCAGCGTTTCAAATTCGATGTTAATGCTGACTGGAGTGAAAACTACGGCGATAGCGACTCCGATGGCGACTTGGAGCAGGGTGGATCTGATATCTACACTTCTGTAAGCGGAAGCTACAAGGTGCAGGTGAATGATCAAACCATGATTTATAGTGTGATTGCACTGTAATTGATAAGAGCCTGCAGGCGAGGAAGTTAGTCTGCAGGCTTCTTTAGTTATTTATTTTCTTTTTCTTTAGCCAGCAGAGCTTGTTGTAGCGCCTGCAATTTTGCAATCTCTTCTTGATTTAACTTTGGGTTCGATTCACAACGAGGATCGGTTTTTTGCAACAAGGCCAGTATTTCTTTTGTCAGTGGTATGGGTTCACAGCCGTGTCCGGTCTCGCAAATTAAATCCCATTGCGGTTTGGCCTGGATATGGCAGGCAAAGCAGTTACCTCCAAAACGGTTAACTACATCAACAAAACCTCGCTTACGGATTTTGCTACCTTCTTCAGAAACATCCAGTTCAAAAAACTCCCAATCTTTAGTGGCGGGGTTAAAGCCTTTTTGGTGTTTGACCATCACTTCCCCGGGGACTAACTGGACCACTGATCCTGGAGGATAAACACCTCCAGTGCTGGAGTTTGCGACCTTTAGAGTCCCATCCAGATCTCCCAGTAAATTATCCACATAAAACCCCCGCACCTTGGTCATATCTCGGATGCAGTTAAAAGTCTCGTCTGTCACCTGGATAGGTGCTTCGCTCTGTTCGGCCTTGTCAGTTTCAGCCATTGTAGGAAGTGCTACTGATACTAAAAGTGCGGTTAAAAATAGATTTAGTGGTGAAAAATAGCGGCTATGTTGTCGGTTCATAATGTCCCCTTGCATATCAATTTCGGCTTTTATTTAAATTGTGCACAATATAATTGTGAGCAATATACATGGAGTAGTGTTTATGTCAAGCGAGTTACCTGATGAGTATGGTTAGGGATTGTCGGGAATATGTTGTGAGAAAGGGGATAAGGTGGGTATAAATTGCTGTGCTTAAGCGTTCTTGGAGGGGATTAGTCCCCTCCAGGGCTGAGTGGCTATTTCTGGGGAACAGCGGATATTGCAAAGATATGGCTTTCGTAGGGTGCCAACTGGATCTTTGTGGAGGCTTGGTCTTTTTCCAAGATAAGGTTTGCCACCTTATTGGATATCTGGCTTTCAGCCAGGTAGCTGCCCGGTTGTAGTTTCCAGGCCTCTAGAAGTGCTGTAGGCAACTGAAAATTAAACTCCACTGCCCTGTTATCGAAGTTGGCGATTACCAACAATTTTTCATGTTCGCTCCAGCGGGCAAAGGAAAATTGTTTTTCACCATAGCCAGAGTTTTGCTTGCGGTTGTAGCTGTGCAAGTCCAGATAATCGCCAAGTAAGGCCGGGCTCTGTTTGGAGAAATTAAGCAGGCGCTGGTAGAAGCTGCGCAGCTCTTTTTCTTCTTTTGTCAGCAGTGCAGTGTCAAAAGCGCCCTCATTGTTCCAGCGGCGCACACTGGGTACTGACCAGTAGTCGAAAATGGTGGTGCGGCTGGCTTTACCGAAGCCGGCATCTTTGTTGGCGGGCTCTCCTAACTCCTGGCCAAAGTAAACCAAAGTAGGGGCTGGAGAGAGCGCGGCAGATACCAGCATTGCAGGTTTGCCTGCCTCTGGGTTGCCAGAAAATTGTGGGCTGGCAATACGCTGCTCGTCGTGGTTCTCCATAAAGCGCAACATATGAGAGGAGATATCTACCAGGCTTGCCTGCACCTCTGCGATTTTATCTGCACCGCCCTTGTTCTCCATGACCGCACGAATAGCGTCGTAAGTGCCGACTTTATCGTAGAGATAATCCATTTTGCCCAGGTGCAGATAGTCCCGATAGCGTTCCGGAGTATAGATTTCGGCAAGTAACAGTGTGTTGGGGTTGCGCATTTTGATGGAGGAATTCAGGTAGCTCCAGAATTCTACCGGCACCATACCGGCCATATCATAGCGGAATCCGTCCACGCCAAAGTCCAGCCAGTAGTGGGCGATATCGCGGAATTTTTCCCAGGTGTCCGGGACTTTCTTGTCTGCCCAAAACTGGGCGTGGGCCCGGTAGTCGCGCTCGGCATATTCCTGGGGTAGCTCAGAAAAATTCTTGCTGTCATCGGGGCGAACGCCAAAATTAATTTTGACGGTTTCATACCAGTCGTGCATGGCAGGTTGTGCACTGCGCGCGCCATTACCGGTCCATTTAGCTGGACTCTCTACAAACTGCCCATCGACAAGATCATTGGCTTCGCCATTGAGTGGCTGATAACTGTCTTCTGCAAGGGGCACGCGGAAATCTTCGCCCACCACATAGTAGAAATTGTTGTTGCGGGCGTAGGTGACCTGGGTGTTGTCGCCAGCTCCAAAATCCTGCACGCCTTGGGGTTTATCGAGAGAATGATAGGCGCGGGCTACATGGTTGGGCACTATATCGATAATTACTTTCAGGCCGGCCGCGTGGCTGCGTTCCACCAGTGCGCGGAATTCCTGTAATCGCTCTGCTGGGTTATTGGCCAGGTCTGGGTTTACGCTGTAGTAATCCTTGATGGCATAGGGAGAGCCGGCGCGGCCTTTGACCACATCTGGATCATCGTTACTGATACCGTATTCCGTATAGTCGCCAACGAGCGCGTGGTGCAGGGCGCCGGTGTACCAGATATGGGTGGCGCCCAGTGCGTGGATTTCATTCAGTGCTTTTGGGGTAAAGTCGGAGAACTTGCCCACACCATTCTCTTCGAGTGTGCCCCAGGGTTTGTTGGTACTGTTAGTGTTGCCAAATAAGCGCGGTAGCACTTGGTAGATAACGGCTTTTTTCTCCGCAACTTTTTCAGCGGGCTGTATTTCTTCCGGGCTGCTCTCCTGGCTGCAGCCGGCAGTGCCGAATAGAGCAGCGCCCAGTAGGGAAGCCGAAAGGAGTTTGGCAATAAACAGGGAATGTAACTTCTTCATTGTTTCCTGATGACTTTAAATTTTTTTGTCAGTGAACAGCGGTTTGCTGAATTATTGATTTTTGAGCACTAAATCCAGCGGTTCTTTGTGCCAGTCAAATTTAACCAGCAGTTGCTGCTTGCTCTTGTTGTACCAGGCCCCACGGGGTGCCTGAGCAAAGTCTTTTTCACTGTCGAAAATAGGCAGGGATTCGCCGGTAACATCAAGCTGCGCAGGCACTTGTTGCCAGTTGTGGATCTTTAAATTGACCTTGCGGGATTCCGGCATACCGGTATAACCGTCTCCTTCTCGATTAAAGGCGAAGGTTAAACCCTGCTGTTTGTTTTCAGCTGAGAAATGCAGTTTCTCGTATTTGCCTTTTTCAAAAGCCTGCGCGGTAGCGCCATCATCTTCATAAACATAGCGCTCGGACTTTGCTACTGATGGGTGCGCGTAGTAGTCCAGGATCAGGTTTTTACTGGAGTAATCGCGGCTGCTGTGAATATCGTCAATGGTGGGAATAATGGCGCCGGCCCGCACCAGTACAGGAATCGTTTTCAGGTTCACCTCTACCAGGGCCTGATCGCCAGAATATTGTTCATCAGTCCAGTAATCGAACCAGGTGCCGCCGGGCAGTTTTACCGCGACCTCATCCACATCTTCTTCCACGACCGGGGCAACGAGGAAGTCCTGCCCCCAAAGGTAGGCATCCTTGTAGTCCAGGAGAGATAGGTCACTTTCGTTTTCGAAAAACAGCGGGCGCATCAGCGGCATGCCGGTCTGGCTGTTTTCGAAGGCGAGGGTGTAGTTGTAGGGCAGCAGGCGATAGCGTAGTTTTACATACTCGCGCAGGATATCGCGGGTGCGACGATCGTGGAAAACCGGTTCGGAAGCAATATGCTCCTGGGCGTGCGGGCGGTAAACCGGTTGGAATACGCCGTACTGTAACCAGCGGATATAGAGTTCGCGGTCAAATTTCTCGCCGCCGGCAAAGCCACCCAGGTCTGAATGGGTGTAGCCAAAGCCCAGCAAGCCCATACTCAGAGCCAATTCCACCTGGGGCTGTAAGCCACCCCATTCCCGAGCGACGTCGCCGGTCCAGGGGATCATGCCGTAGCGCTGGGAGCCAGCAAAACCGGAGCGCATCATAATAAAGGGGCGACGCTCAGGGTGCTTTGCCGTTTGGCGTTCGTGCAGTAATTGCGCCCAGGCGTGGCCGAAGGCGTTGTGGATTTCATCGGCCATACCGATTGCGTGAACGGTATCGGAGGGGTGAACTTCCGGTTCACCCAAGTCGCCCCACCAGCCGGCTACGCCCTGTTCCAATAACCCGTCGTAAATATTCCAGAACCAGTCGCGGCCATCTTCAGAGAAGACATCGATCAGGCCGGTATTGCCGAAATAGAAATTAAAACGCTTGGGCTCTCCGGCCAGGTTTTTGGCCAGGGCATTATTCGCCACGGCTTCCTGCCAGCGCTCGGAGGTGGAGAGGACAAAAGGTTCGGTCACCAGGATGGTATTGATACCGCGTTTTTTAAGGTTGGCCATCATCTTTTCTGGTTCGGGAAAGGCTTCCTTGTCCCAGGCCAGGTTGCCCATATGGCCTTTGATATCCGGGCCAAACCAGTAGAGGTCCAACACCAGGGCGTCCAGGGGGAAATCTTCTTCGGCAAACTTATCCACGGTTGCGCGGACTTCAGCTTCGCTGTGATAGCCAAAGCGCGAGGCGAAGTTGCCCAGGGCCCAACGGGGTGGCAGGGGCTGTTTGCCGGTGGTGGATACATAATTTTCCAGCAACTGTGGATAAGTATCACCGGCTACCACGATGTAAGCGGTGCGCCCGGCTACAGCTTCAAATTGCAGGATATCTTCTTCGTTTGCGCCCAGATCCAGGGTGCCGGTGGCAGAGTTGTCGAACAGCAGAATGTATTTGTTGCTGGACAGTACTGCTGGCAGGGAAAAATACATCTGGTTGGATTCGGTGGTATATCCGTAATGGGCACGGTTATACAGGGGCAGGCGTTGACCGCGACGGTCCATCCCCATAACCCGCTCTCCGCCACCCAGCAGTTTTTCCTCTGGCGACAGTGCGAAACGGAATCCGCGCATCGTCTCGGTGGCAAAGAAACCACTCTCTTCACTCAGGATTTGTTCGCTACCGCGCAAGTACTCGATTCGGAAGGGAGACTTGTGGATGACTGCAGTAAGCGAGCCAGTGCGGTAAACGAGCTTGTCCCCTTTTTGCTTCAGCGTAGCCTCGGGTCGGCCGGCAGAATCGCTGGCCAACGCAAATGAGGGCAACTGCTTCAGGCCTTCGCGGCGATAGTGCACCGATAGCGCTGACGGACCAACCGGGGTGAGGATGACCTCGCCCTCACTCGTCTGTACAGTTAGTGAGTCTTCGCTCATGGTGTGATCGCGGTAGTTGCGCTGTTCAGCGGCCAGGGATTGAGCGCTCAGGCAGAGTGTAGCTGCGAGACACACCAGGCGCAGGAGTGGGAGTTTTAGGATCATCGCGCGGGACTTCAGTTGCTTGATTAGGATTCACAGTTTCGTGTTGGCCCGGCGTATACGCATGGGCCTGAGTTTATCCTAAAGCGAAGGATCTGGCCCGCATCCTCCCCTGTGGGGGAGGATGGATGCTCCGGGAGTGCGTGTGAGAATGGCAGAATAAGCATAACTAGTGATGCGGTGACCTCTATGACCCAATCAGCAAGCAGCGCCGTTGCGCCGCAAGCCCAGCAACCGCGCTTGCCCTTTTGGCAGGTGTGGAATGTCAGTCTCGGTTTTCTCGGGGTGCAATTTGGCTTTTCTCTGCAAAATGCTAATGCCAGTAGAATCTTGTCTGATCTGGGGGCGGACCTTCACTCCCTGTCTCTATTCTGGATAGTGGCGCCGCTAATGGGACTGATCGTACAGCCGATCGTGGGTTCGGCTTCGGACCGGACCTGGAGTCGCTTCGGTCGCCGCAACCCCTTTATCCTTTTTGGTGCCATCGCCGCAGCCCTGGGGATGGCGTTTATGCCCAATGCCGGGATTGTGGTGGCGATAGTGGCCCCCATTATCTTTGGCGGCGTTATGTTGGCCCTGATGGACGCGGCCTTTAACGTGACCATGCAGCCTTTCCGCGCCCTGGTATCCGACATGGTGCCATCAGAGCAGCGCACCCTGGGTTACTCGGTACAGTCTTTGCTGATAAACATTGGCGCCATCTTCGGCTCCATGTTGCCATTCATCCTGACTAATGTGATTGGTCTGGAAAATACTGCCCGTGCGGGAGAGGTGGCGCCCTCCGTTATATGGGCTTTCTATATCGGCGCCACAGTGCTGCTGGGCAGTGTGTTGTGGACTGTGCTGCGCACCAAGGAGTATCCGCCGGAGCAGTACAATGCCTATAAAGGTCTCGACTCCGCACAACTTGAGTGGGAGAGACAGCAAAAACCCCCACTTGCAAAGCGCTTGATCGGTTTTTTCCAGCTGCTAATTAAAATGCCGCGCACTATGCGCCAGCTGGCCCTGGTGCAATTCTTCTCCTGGTTTGCCCTGTTTATTATGTGGGTTTACACCACGCCAGCAATCACTCAACACGTTTGGGGAGTGGAAGCCAAGTGGTTTGATCCCGCCTATCTGGAAAGTGTCAAAGAAATTCCCGCACATATCGCTGCCGCTAAGGGTGCTGCCGGTGACTGGGTAGGAATTATTTTTGCTGCTTACTCCCTGTTTGCAGCGATCTTCTCTATTGTCCTGGCCCGTTTGTCTCAGGTTCTGGGGCGTAAGCTCACTTATTCCCTATCGCTGGCACTGGGCGGTTTGGGATACATCAGCTTCCTGTTCTTCCAGGGGGGCGATCCCACACAGGTGAATCTGTTGATTACAGAAGTTTCCGTACCCAGTGGCGCCCTGGGATTATTGCTACCGATGGTGGGTGTGGGCATTGCCTGGGCCGCTATTCTGGCGATGCCCTATGCGATCCTCTCCGACTCACTGCCGGCGGATAAGACCGGTGTTTATATGGGGATTTTTAATTTCACTATCGCCGCACCACAAATTGTTTCTGCCCTGGTAGCTGGCTTGATATTGAAAACAGTTTTCGAAAACCAGGCAATTTACATCATTGTTCTGGCGGGGGTGTGTATGTTGCTTGGCGCTATATCGGTGGCGCTGGTGAGGGAGAGTTCAGAACCCGAGCCCGCATTAAAGGCAACTACTACAGCTTGATAAAAAGTTGTAAAAGATTGTTAAAAAAGCCCCTATTTGGGGCTTTTTTATTGCCGGGATTCCAGGTTTTCCCAAATTTTTCGCATTTATGAGGCTGCGGAGTTTTATGGCGGCATTTTGACAGTCTGGTGTGAGCGTACCTAGACTGGGCGAATCTCACCGGAAATGAATTAAATTATGTCGATATTCCCTGCTATTGATCAGGCATTAGAGGCTTTTGCCAGTTTTGTCTGGGGTCCCCCCTTATTGGTGCTACTCGTTGGTGGAGGCCTCGCGCTATTAATCTATTCTCGTGGCCGTCCCTACCGCCATCTTGGGCACAGTATTGGGCTTTTAAGTGGCCGATACGATGACCCCAATGACCCTGGACAAGTGAATCACAGCCAAGCGCTATCCACAGCGCTGTCGGGAACCCTAGGGCTTGGCAATATTTCCGGGGTTGCCATCGCAATTACGATTGGTGGACCTGGGGCGATTTTCTGGATGTGGGTAACTGCCCTGGTTGGGGTGGCTACCAAGTTCTATACAGCGACGCTGGCGGTGATGTTTCGCGGTCGCGATGCCTCCGGGGAACTGCAAGGTGGCCCCATGTATGTTATTCGCGAGGGGTTGGGCCGACGCTGGATGCCGCTCGCAGTACTGTTTGCCGTGGCGGGACTCTGCGGTATGTTGCCGGTGTTTCAGTCCAATCAAACCACGCAGCTACTGCGGGAGTCTTTTGCTGAGCCCTTGGGTTGGGTAGCGCCCGGAGGTTCATTCACTTTTGATTTTGTTATTGGCTTATTAATTGCTGTTGCATCGGCCTATGTTATAGCCGGTCGTATCCAGCGTATCGGTAAATTCTCCGCAAGAGTAGTGCCGGGCATGGTGCTATTTTATCTGGGCATGACCCTTGTGGTAATTGCCAGCTTCTGGGAGCAGGTACCGGCAGCATTTGCGTTAATTTTCTCGGACGCTTTCAGCGGTCAAGCTATTGCTGGAGGTACTCTGGGTTCGGTCATCACAGTAGGGGTGAGCCGGGGCGCATTTTCTAATGAAGCGGGTATAGGCACAGAGTCTTTGGCCCATGGTGCAGCTAAAACCCGTGAGCCCGTTCGAGAAGGCGTGGTTGCCATGCTGGGCCCCATTGTAGACACACTGGTTATCTGCACTTGTACTGCCCTGGTGATACTACTGACTGGCGCTTGGCAGCAGGAAGGGGATATTGCCGGCGTTACCCTGACTGCACAGGCATTTTCTCAGGTGTTTGGGCAGTTCGGCCCAATTTTGCTACTGCTAATGGTCCTTCCGCTGGCTTTCAGCACTATCGTTACCTGCTGGTATTACGGCATGAAATGCTATGTTTTTCTTTTTGGTGGCCGCTGGCTGGGTCTTTATACCGGACTCTACATGGTGCTGATTATATTGGGTGCGGTGGCTTCTTTAAGTGCCGTAAACAGCATCATCATCGGGATGTATGCAGTAATGGCGATTCCAACAATGGTGTCTACTTTATTACTGGCGAGGCATGTTAATCGAGCGGCTCACGATTATTTTACCCTTATGGATTTAACAAAGAGAAAAGAGGCCGAGGCTTCCTAATTAAAAAAGGCGGACTATTTAGTCCGCCTTTTTTATGGTTGGTAAAAATTTACCTGTTACTTCCAATTCAAGGCACCACGGACACTTTGGTACCAACCTTGGCGTGGGCATAAAAAATCTTAGCCATATGCCAGGGGATACGAATACAGCCATGAGAGGCGGGATATCCCGGGACGTGGCCAGCATGCATGGTAACGGGGCCATTGATACGCATCATGTAATCCATAGATGCCCCGCGGAATCGAGAACCCGCAGGTTTGCGGTGGCGGCGCACATCCACATTGCTGCGCATTACATAGCCCCGTGGGCTGATGTAGTGACCGTACAGATTTGATCGATGGCTGTATTTCTTCTGTGAAATACGGAAGTTACCGGTAGGTGTGCGGTGTCCGGGTTTACCAGTAGATACTGGGGACATACCGGCCAGGCGCCCGCCTTTATAGAAGTATGCCATTTGATCACTGAGGTCGATCACAATACGCGGTGTTCCCTGAATATTGGACTTAAACCACATATGGCGGCTATGTCGTGGATTCGCCGCGTATCTGGAATGTGTTCCGTATCTGGAGTGAGCCCGATAATTCCTGTTGTATCGGGAATGCGCCCTGTAATTTCTGTTGTATCGGGGGTGTGCTCTGTAGTCCCGGTTGTGCCTTGAGTGCGATCTGTAATTCCTGCTATGCCGTGAATTTGCTCGGTAGTCCCTGCTATACCTGGAGTGTGCTCCGTAGTTTCCATGTCCATGTTGAGCGCTGTATCGCGAATTATAGCGGGAATTGGAATAATCCACGGCATAGGTCAGTGGGGCAAGAATTGCAGATCCCACAATCACTACGGCAGCGGCGAATGATGATTTTTTGCGTAGAGATCCCTTCTGTTTCGTGGAAATGGATTGATGATTTTGCAGCGAAGATCGGCTATGCATTACACACCTCTCTACTACCAGTGGGCCGTGTAAACAACCGTGGATTTTGAATCCAGCTACAGTTTGTCTTAGGGCAAGTATTTCTGCCCTACTACAGGGACAAGTCCATAGCTGGTGATTTCCCCAAAGCAGATAACCGTATACTCGGCCTCGGCTGCGGGTTGGTACTGCGGCGGCATGAACCACTACAAGTCCAAGGGATGGTAAGGTGGGTCTTAAGGGCTGGTGACAACAAAAAGGAATATACTGAGGTTCTCTTAGAGGATGCTCTTCTATTTGTTAGTGATTTTTAGGGATTTTGTCTTAGTTGCTAAGGTTTTATGAGTAATCTACCGTAACTTGCGAGTCAATTTCCAGCGTTCTTGAACCACGCCAGAATAATAGAAATAGCGTTCAAAAAGTTTTTATTATTTATTTCATCTTAGTAAGTGTCGCGACTATATCGTTATCCAAAATTATCCCCATTTCTCATTCTTGTTGTGCGGGCCATTGCGCATTAGAAAATTGAATGAAGAAATTTCCTTTTCGGGATCGCTAAAATATTTCTTTCTGGTTTGAAAACCAAGTAAACGAATCCACCCTTTTTCCGTTATGTGATAGCTGATTATTGGAAGCTCCCCTGAAAATGAAATACCAGGGTAGGGATGATTACTTTTAATATTTATTAAATAGGATTTGGCTATGACTGGAAGATCGACGTTACCCATATTTTTTCTAGTATGTATTGTAATGCTGTACAGCAATCCGGGCGTGAGTGTTGAGGTAGAGCAAGCGAATGAAGCTCTGCTTGCTTTGGATGACGAAGTAGAATTAACCCTTTCGATGCATCCACTAAATAGTTTAATGGTGAATGCGCAAGTATCGACTAGCAGTGAGTCGCGAGTGGCGATCAGGATCAACTCGGCGGTAACCGACCGTCGGCGAACAAATTATACCGACTGGGGCACAGAGCATGATATGACCCTAGTAGGTTTAAGGGCCGATACCACTTACCGTTTTACCGCACTGGCAATGCTGGAAAGTGGAGACGTTGTGCAGAGTTCGACTATTTCTTTCAAGACTGGTTCGTTACCTGAAGGCGCTCCCCCAGTTGAGGTAACTACATTTACAGAGCAAAGCGAAGGAGGTGTAACTATTTTTGCACCTTCAGGTGACAGGGATAATACCTTTTGGGGATTCGATGAGGAGGGTGAGGTTGTCTGGTACCTTCACGGAGATGTTCCTCTAACCGGAGCTCCGGTAGTGCGCAATTTACAGGATGGCAATTTAATGTTGCTGTTGGATCAGGAAGCAAGGATTATCTCCTTTGCCGGTGAAACGCTCCAATCATTTGAGCTGCCAGCCTATCACCACGATGCAATTCTTCTTGAAAATGGAAATCTACTGGTATTAACAAACGCCTATGAAACAATTGATGGTCAATTGATAAAAGGAGATGCGATTCTTGAAGTGGATGGGCAGGGCAATACTGTATGGGAATGGTCTGCATTCGATCATCTCGATACTCAGCGTTTCCCCGGTGAGTTAGCCAATCGAGAAGCGAGCAATGGTGCGCTGGATTGGACTCACTCTAACTCGTTACACTATATTTCTGCCGATAATTCGATTTTACTGTCAAGTCGCTCTCAAAGCTGGGTGGTCAATATTGATCATAATAGTGGCGAAGTAAACTGGATTATGGGTAGGGATTTGGATGCTTCCGAGGGATTTCTTGAGAAATTATTTTCATTGCAAGATGGCACCTGGATGGCTTCTCAGCATGCAGCTATGCTTGCGTCAGACGGAGACATTCTGATTTACGATAATAGGAATGAGTCCGAATACAGTGGTGAGGTCTATAATAGCCGCGCAGTGAAATTCTCTTTAAACACAGAGGAAATGGTGGCAGTGCAAACTTGGGAGTACGTTGCACCAAAGTACACCAATTCTTTAGGGGATGTAGATGAACTTCCCGGTGGGAATATTCTACTTTGCGCGGGCGGCCCATCCAGTGCTAGTACCGGCAACAATAGAGATGCATATATTGTTGAAATCGCCGGCGATCAGACTGCAGAGACGGTTTGGGAGATGATAGTCAATGATACGAGTGTATATCGTGCTGAGCGTTTTACTTGGAATGATATATCAGTGGTAAGTGATTTATCGCTTTAGATCCTCTAAATAGTTAGGCGCCAGTAACATACTTTGTTGCTGGCGATCCTTATTAAAGGACTTCTAACCAGATTTGGCAATCAGTGCTCTATAGCATTGATTATGTTTCTAAAGCGGTATTCCCCCAGTAACTGTTGAACATCACTAGATAGGGCTTGAAGTGTTTTAATTAAATATGGCTTTAGCGTGATAATGTTAGGCTTTTTTTTGGGAAGTTTATGATTTGATGGAAACAGTTCTTCACCTCCTTCGAGGAACTCATCATTTATTTTTTTATTTTCCTGTGAATATCGATCTAAAAAATTAGCTCTATCTTCATCAGAGTTCCATAGGTGTGATGATCTTGGTAGTGTTCGTTTGATTATATTTTGTGTATTGCTAGATTTTATCCATTTCAATAGTTTTACATTTTCAGATTTTGAGTGTATTTGCTGGTTTAATATCTGTTTTAAAGCGGCCTCTTCATTTGATAGGCTCTCTCTTATGATTTTGTTAGAGTTTGGTAGGCCGGAAATCCCTAGAGCACGAAAGAAATTAACTGGTAGGTCGCCATTACATAGCTGCTCGTAAATGAGTATTTGTATATTGGGAAAGAACTTTTTGAATGCTGCTATATTTTTATAAAAGTTCAGGTTTCTACCTTCTATCTTTGATAGGAACTCCTTGAATGGCAGTTTCGCTAGTGGAGATACTCCTTTCATAATATGTTCTTTGTATAGAGACTGGGAAAAATTATCTTGTCTGCGCAAGGTTAAGATGATTTTAGTTTGCTCTGGGGGTAATGTGTTGGAGAGTTGTTCTAAATAATGGTGCCGAGCCTCAATCCAGGAGCAATCTTTTGTTTTATAAGTATGTCGACAAATAGGCTCTGCACTAATTAATAGATCAAGGTTGTTTTTCTGCGACTTTGACTTCCAGTCATATGCTAGCAACTTTCCTCTGGAGATAGGTGGACTTTCAGGGTGATCGGAAAATGAGTGTGCAAAAAGATGGTGACCCTTATCTATGCTAATTAAATTTCGATGAATAATGGGATATAAAATACCTTTACTTCTTAACAGCCTTCTATATTTATAGGCGTAACATTGTATTGCTGTGGTGCCGGTTTTATGTAGCCCTGAATGTAAATATATAGTCATTATATGTTCTTTGTGTTTTATAGATCGTGATCTGGTATCTACTGCTGTTTAATAGGTGCTCATATCTATTTCGAATGATCTATTTTATATTTTATGTGAGTGTTGTGTTTTGGGGGCGTCAAAGAGCCAATATTGAAGGTTTAGTAAAAGATATTCTATTTTCTGGTCTCGGGCTCATTTTGATTTCGGTTGGCGTATGTTTTTCTATATTAATCCCAATTGTAGAGTCTATTGGTTTTAGTATAGTTGTATTTTTGTAAATTGTTTTTTCATGCCGATTTAATGTTAGGGGAGACTTATGGGTAATTTTTTCACTCAGCTACCAGGTGATCACTCTAGGGAGCATTTTGAGAGTTTGCTAGAGGGGAAAAGCTGCAGGGTTGAGCGGATTGTATCTTACGGGCAGTCCTCGCCTGAAACAGGGTGGTATGATCAAGATGAGCATGAGTGGGTGTTAGTACTTTCCGGTTATGGTGTTATTAAAATGGAAAATGGTGAGAGGCACCATCTGGGGAAGGGGGATAACTTGTTGATTAGGGCAAATCAAAGGCACCGGGTGGTGGAGACAGCTGCAGATGAGGCCACTATATGGTTAGCAGTTTTCTTTCAGTGAAGCAGTTATCTTTTAAGATATAAATCTTATGAGCTCCTATCGAGAGTTCTATACCTACCAATGTAAATCGGATCTAAAGTCCTCTGGCGAGTTAGTATTGTTAGCTTTAAGACAGGTGTGTCTACTGACTAGCAGGTCAGCCTGTGCATATCTCCATATACCGAAGAGGCCTGTTAAAATTTTCGGGGCTTTGCTTAAATTGGATAGCTTTAATTTGGTCTGATCGTTTGATACCAAGTCAAATCCTTTTCTGCCAGGTAGTTTATACTACCTGGTTTTTTATTTTAGTCTTACGTCAAGCAGTGATATCTGCATAGATTTTATAAAATTTTATTTTTGGTTATCTATAATCAGATCGACGGCTGGAGTATCTAGCGGTTATACCCTATGTATGTCTATTCGAGAGGTCTTTTTTATGGGCTAGGCCTTGGGGTGAATTTTTTATAGAAAACTATGCTGCAGTATATTTAGTACTAGGACGAAAAGCTTCAATAGTTATGGGTGGATAAATTCTGCGATAGAAGATAATTTCATTATCCCTGATTATGAATTTGGGTGAACGATATACAGTTATTTGCTACTGATAACAATTGAATACTTATTTGGGGGCAGTGGCCAGAGGAAAATGATACTGCAGCTGATTTCGTATTGAGGCAGAGTGACTTTGTATAATTTATTGAGAATGACGGCGAGCTGCCCAGCGCATCCACTTTAATTCCTCTGATAGAAATCTATGATTAAAAGATAACTTGTTTATTAAAGGTTTAAGGAATAATAGAACCTTAATTTTTTAGCTTTTAATTTGTTAAGAATTCTTAAGTTGATGATACTTGGTTTTTATCTCTTCCAGGTTGACAGTGGGGGCAGGGAACTGTGGATTTAATTTTTTTAATGCTTCAGAAATAATCGAGGCTACGGCCAAGTCCCGGAACCATTTGTGGTTTGCGGGGATAACAAACCAGGGCGCGTATTCGGTGCTGCATTGATTTAGCATATCTTCAAAAGCACATATATACTCTTCCCAATATTTTGCCTCAGTATAATCACTTTCGCTGATTTTCCACTGTTTGGCGGGATCATCAATACGTTGCTTGAATCTATCCAACTGCTCATCCTGACTGATATATAGGAAAAATTTGAGTATTATTGTGTTACTTTCAGAGAGTAATTTCTCAAAGTTATTAATTTGATCATAGCGCTCACTCCAAATGTCCATTGGAACCAGGCTATGCACTCGTTCAATCAGTACGCCCTCATACTGAGAGCGGTTGAAGATTGATATATGCCCCCGGGCAGGGGTTACTTTGTGATATCGCCATAAGAAATCATGCTCGCTCTCTTCTTTTGAAGGTTCCTTAAAGGAAATCGCTCTACACATTTGTGGATTTGTTGCGCCTAATACATGCTTGATGGTGCCATCTTTCCCCGAGGCATCTATTCCCTGCAAGCAGATAAGTAGAGATGTTTTACGCTCAGCGTAAAGCTTGTAAGTGAATGAACGTATCTGCTCATCTATACGCTGGGTATCTGGGAGTGCCTCTTCACGACTTTCGTAACAATGTTTGAAGCCCGGATCTATTTCGGAGAGCTTTATCTTGCTGCCAGGCTTTACCCTGAAATCTTCGAAACAATTCATAGTTCGACTGCCTACCTTTTTTAGGCTTTTGTAGATGGCTCAGATATCACTTAATCTTCGATAAAGAAGTTTCTTGACCAGGTCCAGGAAAAACATCCAGATAATCATGTATAGCCATACCAGACCGATTATAGTCCAGGGTATTGCCGGCACCAGCCAGCCGAATCCACACATCAGCACGGTAAATGCTTGGGTGCCAACAATTGCGATAAACAGAGGGAAAGCGGGTAGTGGTTTGGAAAAGAAAGCTGTACGAGAGCGCACAACGAATAACAGTAGATGTCCACCCGCTACGATCTGTAAAAATACGATAGTTTGAATTTGCTCTTTATTTAATGCGATCCAGGATTGCCAGTTGGTGTTATTGAGCCATTCCATTCCAATAAAGAGAATACCCATTGTTTGAGCAATAGAAAAAAGGCCGATAATGCTGGAGCCCAGTAATAGGTCTCGCATTTGCCAGTGCACAGGTTCCTTGGGAAGCAGAGTATTATCGTAGGCAATGGTCATAATGGGAATGTCATCAAGAAGAGCCACTAGTACGATCATAACCGGGGTTAGGGGCGAGAAGCCGAACATTATGGTAGCAAAGACAACCACGACCATAATATCCAGGGTCATGGATACCCGGAAAAGTACGTAGTTAATAATGCGTTCAAATATTTTTCGGGCTTCATCGATGGCATCGACGATGGTTGATAGTCCGGGAGACGTCAGGATAATGGCTGCAGCCGCGCGTGCGGCGTCGGTTGCTCCGCTAACGGCGATACCGCAGTCAGCTTGCTTGAGGGCCGGCGCATCGTTTACACCATCGCCAGTCATGGCAACTTGGTGACCTCTGCCTTGCAATGCTTTCACAATGGCATATTTATGTTCGGGAAAAACCCGCCCAAACCCATCTGCACGTTCAACGGTGTCGACGATAGTAGATGGCAGGTGGTCCATATCCTGGGACTTTTTAAACACACTATTGGCAGCGAAAATATTTGTTCCAATACCGACTTGGGTGGCGATTTCTTTGCCGATAGCCACATCGTCGCCCGTAATCATTTTTACTTGAAGCCCGTGTTCCCGTGCGCGCTGAATAGTGTCTTTGGAGTCATCCCGAGGTGGGTCTTCAAGAGACAGAATACCCAGGAATTGCCACGGTGAGCCGGTTGCCTTCTGCGCAACGCCCAGGGAGCGTAGCCCCCTGGAGGCCTGTTGTTGCACACAAGCAGTGGCTTTGTCGGCCTCGGCACCACTCAAGTTACATAAGTCGACAATAGCCTGGGGGGCCCCTTTGCTGAAATATAGGGTTTGCCCATCCTGATTCTGTACCTTGACTTCAGTGCGTTTGCTCACCGGATCAAAGGGAGTGAATTCCTCAACCTTATATTTCTTCAGTTCTTCCTTATTTTTCAGGCCGGCAAAAACTGCTTGATCAATTGGATCACTGGCGCCTGCTTCAGATGCGATAGCGGCGGCAAGAATTAACTGATCGTTCTTTTTCGCGCTGAATAAGGTAGGTTCTTCGAGACACAATTGGTTCTTGGTGAGGGTGCCGGTTTTGTCTGAGCAGAGGATATCAACACCAGCCAACTCTTCGATGGACTCCAGCCGCGAGACGATCGCTTTTTTATGGGATAGCGCCAGGGCACCGAGAGCATTGGTCACTGTGATGACCGAAGGCATGGCAACGGGAATCGATGCGATCAGCAACACCAGTACAGTGCGAAGAATATTGATGATATCTGACCAGTGCCATGTTTCGGCGACCACGATATCGCGGTATAACTCTGTGCCCACCAGAATAACGGCCAGCACCAAACACAGCACGATGAGGAAGTCACCGATATGGGTGACGGCTTTCTGCGAATGTGAGGCACTTTGCCCTGCGCCGGCAACAAGTTGGGCGGTGCGCCCAAAGAATGTATTGTGCCCGGTACCAATGACAACAGCGGTCATCTCCCCGCGTTTGGCGATACTGCTGGAATAGCCAATATCACCGATGTTCTTACTGACGGGTAGAGATTCCCCGGTAAGGGCAGCCTGATCAATACTGATGGATTTCCCTTCGGTAAAGCGCACATCAGCAGGCACGACTTGCCCTAGCTTGATTCGCACTATATCGCCTGGGACCACCATCGCCGCATCGATAGATTGATACTCCCCATCCCTTAATACATTGGCTTTGGGGGCCATGCTGGCCTTCAGTGCTGCCAGCGCATTGGCAGCTTTGTGTTCCTGCCAAAACCCGGCAATCGCGTTGTACAACAGCAGGGCCATAATGATGGCGAAATCGGGCCAGTGGCCAATTAATGCAGAGAGCAATGCGGCCGCTTCAATCATCCAGGGAATGGGGCCCCAGAAAAATCGCAAAAACTTAGCGAGTGCGCTTTGCTCCTTCTCCTGAATGGAATTGGGACCATATTTTTGCAGGCGGGCGCTGGCTTCATTTTTGGTGAGGCCGGCGGGTGACGTGTTTAGTTCATTGTAAACTGCATCAATATCAGCGTTCTGCAAATCTAACGATTGCTGATCGCTGTTGTTTTGATTATTTGGCGATGATTCTTGACCTTGCACTTTGGGTTTCCCAATGACAAAGGTTTACCTGTGGAGTCTTTTCCAGCACTAGATAACTCAATCTAGCAGTTTGCGCCATTCGCTATGTGAAAATTTATGACGGTGGTAAGGGAAATTTGAAGGCGTGGAATTAAAGGTCTAAAAGCCGGCATTGAGCTGGCGTGAAAACCATTATTCCTGTGGGCTATTGAAAGGGGTATATCAGTGACAACTGATCAAGCTGCAGGATCAGCCTATATTGATAACGTCGCGGTTTTTCTACGGGGTTTCGAATAACAATCCGTGCTGTAGTCCTTGGCCAACAAGCCTAAGGTATAGGCCATATGCAGGTGCTTTCAGTATATGCCTAAGTTCTCTTTAGCTCATAGTGCATTTCACGATAGGCCTAAACCTAACTATACAGGGTGTCTACTAAACGTGGGTATGTCTTAGCCCTAACGCCTTCAGTATGGGCGGCCGCTATGGAGCGAAGCGGAATAGTGGTCGTCCAGCCCGGCGGCTTTTTGCCGGGCGAGCATGCCTAAACTGGTTAGGTTTACGGACTCGCAGTATAGCGCCATGAAACCACCCCCGATTTTTTGCATGATACTAACCCCACTGACCCATAACGACGACGGATATTGACACAACCAAAAACAGTAAAGCAGCAATAGTAAGCGTTGAAACTAAAATGTACTTGTTGCGATGGAGAGCATACGAACCAAAGGTTAGCTTCGATACAATGCTACCCACTGCGACTGGCGCACCTATAGCTAGGGCTATAGCCATCCAGGGACCTATTGCCTGAATGATTGTGCCTGCGCCGACGAATAGCGCTTCCATTCCAAACTCCATCGAGTACACCTAACGTTGCCAGCAAGGGCAGCCGAAGCGTAGCGTAGGCCGTCCAACCCAGCTATCAGCTGGGTGAGCCTGCTTGGCCTAGTTATGTGTTTTCAATACCAGCCCATGACTGGGCGTTTACTAACTTGACCTCTACACTAATCTCTTCAAATTCTGGAGAATAATCTTCAATATGAATAAAGTCAGTAGAAATTTTATTACCTGACTCATCTTGAAGCATCAACTCCAGATCATCTCTCTTTTGATAATACTCATCATATTGCTCGCTGGCGAATAGCTTAAAAACACTTTTTACTTTTTGATAGCCAGGACATTGTATAAAACGTCCATGAACCATGCCCACACCTAAATCAGCATGCTCCAGTCTCGATTGACCTATGTAAAAATCTTTTGAGAGTATGTAGTAATTCATGTGGTCACATAACGTCGGGCTCAACTGCGCAGCAAGCTGGCGCTTTTTGTGCGGGTTTTGCACAAAAAGTGACAGGTTGCGGAGTCAGATTGCAGCCCCTTGTTATGGCTGCTCTTCTAGTGTTTCATAAGCTATTGAACAAGTACTGCAATATTCTCTAATAACTTTTTTAAATTCTTCGTCGTCTAACTCCGACGTGTTCCTTAGCCCAGGTCCATTCGCTTTGTTTTTAATTGACAACATTAGAATAATCTTATCGTGGGTTGTTTCTCTTACACACTCAATATCTCTTAATTCCTTGATAACAGCACCACTACATGCTGTATCTTTTGTCTCGAAGCCAGACTTACTAAGCGTTAGCCTGCTTCGTAATAAAAAGCTTGCATTGAGATACAATATGGCGATGAAACAGAGAGCTTTTGCCCATATATATGGTAAGAATACAATCCCCAAAACCATTAAGCCAACTCGAACTACTAGCCTTCTAACAGTAGGTCCGAGTACGACAGGCTCCAGATCAAGTTCATCTAAAGCAGATTTTATTCTGTTTGTAGAAGATAGATAATATTCAATTGATAAAAATGAAGTAGGAGTCTCTCGGCTTATAAGCCAGCTATAGCTAACCAATGAGCCTTTTCTTCCCGACTCAATAACTATCTGTGAAGGAGTACTTCGATTTGAATGCTCTTGTCTAAAATAGAAATTCGCTAAACAATAAGCCTCTATATCATTAGAGTTTTTATCTAAATGCTCATTTGCTGCTTCCATAGCCCTTTCTGAAGATGAAGCATTAATGGACATGATTTTGACACCATCAGCTTTCTTAGTAAGTAATAATAGGTAGCCAAGAATATTACTATTTTCTTTATATTGAGAAGCCTGGATTGCTAAATTACTAAGATCCAATAGTTCAGTAGGACAATCTTCATATTGCGCTTTTAATTCAGACTTAGTTGAAGGTATGTCATTAATCGGAAGCTCTTTAATTTCTGGTTCTCGATTGTTTTCATTAATCAACTCTTTAGACTGCATTGGATTGGGAGCGATCCACTTCCAAGATACAGAGTTGCAGTCATCAATCTCATTTTCATTCAGAAAGTACTGGATACTCCCAACACTGCTATTCTCTAGTTCTGTTTCAATACACTTAAACCCAAGACTTTTTAAAAACGTCAACATCTCAAATTCATCTAGTGAAGTGAAAGTATCAAATTGTAAGCAATATGATGTGTCATTTTTATCGAGAATAAAGGCTATGTCTAAATAGTGTTCAACTTGCTTGTAAAGCTCTTCGCTTCCATGTTTAGGGGAACATCCTACCAATCTAGATAATCTCTCCCCGTATTTCTCGACTAAATCACTCCAGCTCTTGCTCTTTACAAGGTTTTCGAAAGCAAGATAGTTCTCATAACCCTCACTCTCATTAGTATCGAAATAACACTGATAGTATTTTGCTGACATTAATATTCCCTTACTCGATGTTTATTCATGGCTATAACGCCCGCAGTTGCGGACACCTTGGAGCGCAGCGAAAAGGTGTTCCGGCAGCCTGCGCTTGTTAAGCCAGCCAGAGCTCATAAAGGCACCATACTCCATAAATAGTTAATGGCAAAACGAACAAACCATAAAGCACAACTGCTGAGGGAGATGTAAACAAAATAGCTAAAACAGTACCTGCGCCCAACAAAATCACCGGCACTCCTAGCAACGTTGAAACCGCCTTTTCAAGTGAACCGATTTCGGATAATGGAGTTTCCTTATAAAGGAGCCTCCAAAGCTGCAATAGAGCTAAGCACGGTACAAAAAGCAAAAATGCTGTTTGATATGGATTTGGCCCGAGATCAACTCTTCCTTCACTAAACACGGCCAATCCGAGAGCGATTGTTAAATAGAATACCCAGATCGTACCGGGAACTATAGAGAGCAATCCAATTATTCTACTTTTCTTGGTCATATTGGCTTAACGCCCCGCACAAGGGCAGACAAATAAGCGTAGCGTTTTGGCTGTCCCAGCGACCAAAGGGAGCGATTGCTGCGGCTTGTTAACTGTATGTACCGAAACCATAACGGTATACCTCTGGAAACAGAAAACCCACAAACAGTAAAACAAATACAACAAGTACCCCAATGGCCATTGCCTTAATTGGATGAGCTTCTTTTCCTTCTGGGTTGTCGGTAGCTCCTGGCATATTTTCAGGCATATGTACCATTTCGCCAAAAACTCCTAGAGCTGCAACTATAACAACACTCATATAGAAACTAATTCCAAAGAAAAATGAAATAGCAGTTGCAAGTACGACCACTAATGCGAGCCTCAATGCTATCCCTTTTCCCCTAGTCATAATTTCACCAGTACAGTTAACGCCTTTAGTTGCGGAAAACTGCGCAGCAGATTTTCCGCAACCTGAACTTGTTAGCTATTTTTAAGCTCTTCATCTGTAATTATGAGCATATCATCAACAGGCTCACCATCTAAATCACTGAAAAGAGAGTAATACCCAACTTCTTCTCCTTGATAATCAATCCCAAGGGTGGTTTCAATATATAGATACTCAAACTCAGCGTGCTTGAAGCAGAACTTATGAAACTTGAAATAGAACTCGAAGCTTTCGGTAATGTTCTTTTCCATACCAAAATCTTCTGAATTTACCCAAGCAGATGCACCATTGAAAGCTTTGACTTCAAGGTCTAGATCTTCTTGGAGTGAATTCAATTCCTGAGCTATCTTCACAAACAGTCCTTATATAGCTAACGAAAATAGATATGCGGAACCGTTAAGAAAGTTGGCAGTGCCTTTGTGCAAGCAAAGGGAATGACAACTTTTAGGTTTCCGCATAATCGGGTTGTTATTTGTTGCTCGTGGCACTGTGTACAAATCCACTACAAATATCTTTCTTTTATTGTCTACCACGATTCGGAGAGAGAAACTAGCAGCACTAGGTTCGCGGCCTTGCTTCGAAGCGGCTGCGCCGTCCGCATTAACTTCGTTATGCGAGCGTCGCTGAAGCTTCGAAGCTTACATGAAGGTCGAACCGTTGGCTATGGGCTTTCCCGCCAATACTGTTTTTTTATACAGCAACCTAATAATTACCTGCTATTCTTTATTGAACCCCCGCAAAACTGGAGCGAGCGACCAATAACGCCGCGCTTTGCGGCTGGTTTGGAGCGCAGCGGAAAACCAGTCCGACAACAGCGCCTTGGTACGCCCAGCATGGGCGTGAACTAATGGGGTGAAAGTCCCCTGTAGGAGGATCACCGTTTAATGGATTCCATTAAATGCTAACTACTAGCGAATGGCAACTGCAACACCGTGAGGTCTTGTGGGGAGGAAGCCGCTAGCAAAACTACGAGCTGACGGACAGAAACATCATATAAGGCTTAGCCTGGAGGCGAGGTGGCCAAGAACACCGAAGCCATGTGATCTAACGGGTAGAGTAAATGATGCTGTTGTGTAGTGAAAGTTCACGTTCTTATCTGGGGAGATCTGTTCAACCTGCTGCTGTAAAGCTGTCAGCGTGGCCGCTGACTCATAAGTAGGCCCAGCCCGCTAGCCACCATCGCGGGGGTAAACAAAATTGGTGGAACACAGCAGCGCCTCGGCCAGTAATGGCCAAGGTGATTGAACAGAAGTCAGCCGACGGCATAGTAGCCTAATGCCAAGATTAATACCTTGGATACGGTGAAGGCCTGAACCCAAAATCCACGAGTTAAAAGACAGGGCTAGCCTACCGATGTGTTGCCAGCCGGATATAAAATTGACGTAGCGCACTGCCATGACACTCAACTCAAATGAAAATCTGCTTGAAGCCATCCTCAGCAAAGAAAATCTTAATGCTGCATGGAAACACGTGCGAAGCAACAAAGGTGCCGCAGGCATTGACGGGATTACTGTCGATAATTTTGTGCAGCACTTCAAGGCAGTTGGCGACGACCTCATCGAGACTATTCGACAGGGTCATTACCAGCCGCTTCCCGTCAGGCGCGTCTACATTCGCAAGCCAGATGGGGGCCAGCGTGGGCTCGGGATACCTACGATCTTTGATCGTGTTATTCAGCAGGCTATCGCCCAAATCATCGGTCCCAGTTTCGATAAAACCTTTTCGGAGTTCAGCTATGGGTTCCGCCCAAAGCGATCGCAGCATCATGCGGTGAAAAAGCTGCGAAAGTATATCGAGGGAGGGAAACGAATAGCAGTGGATGTCGATTTATCTAAATTCTTCGACCGGGTAAATCATGATTTCCTCATGAGTTTACTTGGCCAAAGAATCAGCGATAAGCGCTTACTCAAACTGATCGCAAGCTACTTGCGTACAGGAAGTGTAGAAGATGGATGCTGGAAAGCCTGTCATGAGGGGGTGCCACAAGGTGGCCCTTTATCGCCGCTGCTGTCCAATATTGTACTCGACCTGCTCGACAAAGAGCTGGAAAAACGCCAACACCTTTTTGTCCGCTATGCGGATGATTTTGTGATTGTTGTTTCCTCTAAGCGTTCCGGCGAACGGGTTATGGCTAGCATCAAACGCTTTGTTGAGCGCAAGCTTAAACTCAAAGTTAACGATGCAAAAAGCCAAGTAGTCCCGGTTAGTCGTTGTAAATTTCTGGGTTTTTCTTTCCGTGGAGCAAAGCTTGTCTGGCATGATAAGTCACTGCGCCAATTTAAATACCACGTCCGTCAGATTACAGGACGATCCCGTGGTATTTCGATGGAAAAGAAACTGAAAGAACTTACCGTATACCTCCGTGGTTGGATCAACTATTTTGGAATAGCGCAAGGCTATCAAAAATGTATAGATCTAGACTGCTGGATACGTCGGCGATTAAGAATGAGCTATTGGAAGAATTGGCGCAGAGTGAGAACGAAAGTTCGGAATTTACTGCGTATGGGTGTGAGTGAATCGCTAGCAGTTACCTGCGGCTCGTCCGGTAAAAGTTACTGGCGAAGCGCAAAAACTGAGGGTATTCATATTGCGCTCAATAATGGGTTCTTCGAAGAGATGGGGTTGATTTCATTGCGAGATCGTTGGGTAGAGATTCATTACGGATAGGGAACCGCCCATTGCGGACCCGCACGATGGGTGGTGTGGGGGCCGGTAGCTAGAAACTACCGGCTACCCGATTTAACTGTTGATTTCAATACACTCTGCACAATACAACTCACTCTCGCTTTCGTTTAGAAGATAACTAATTCTATATCGTTCGAATTCGATATTTGGATCGCTACCCTCTTGAATTGATACTTCAGTGGCCCCTACAAGGCTGGAAATCGCGCCTTTGTAGCCTTTAATTCTGAAAGATATCAGGTCATCCTTTTTCCGTGATCTTTGCACGGTAATAACACAACCCCGAAAATCGCCTCGAGTCTTTGGTGGCTCATCATATCGATACGACGTAATTTTCGAATATTTTCCAAACTCGTAATTCATAACGATGCAAAAGCAGTTAACGAAAATAGATATGCGGAACCGTTAAGAAAGTTGGCAGTGCCTTTGTGCAAGCAAAGGGAATGACAACTTTTAGGTTTCCGCATAATCGGGTTGTTATTTGTTGCTCGTGGCACTGTGTACAAATCCACTACAAATATCTTTCTTTTATTGTCTACCACGATTCGGAGAGAGAAACTAGCAGCACTAGGTTCGCGGCCTTGCTTCGAAGCGGCTGCGCCGTCCGCATTAACTTCGTTATGCGAGCGTCGCTGAAGCTTCGAAGCTTACATGAAGGTCGAACCGTTGGCTATGGGCTTTCCCGCCAATACTGTTTTTTTATACAGCAATCTAATAATTACCTGCTATTCTTTATTGAACCCCCGCAAAACTGGAGCGAGCGACCAATAACGCCCCGCTAAACGGCGAGCGAAACGCAGTGTAGCGAGTCCAGTGGAGGCCGTGTTTTTCGCGGCCGGAACGATGTTTGAGCGGCTTGTTATGAGCATTATTCTTTGACAGTGCACTTTGTGAATTTTTCACACCAATAGAGATTATTCTCTACTCTCCAGCGGACTATTGGGTTTTTCATTGCCTCATCACCTCTAGCCCATCCATTTACCCGATAATCATAGTATCCAATAGTCCAATCAACATAGTACGGTGCTAACCGATACTCTATTGAAGCCATCTTTATTGCTGGGCCCCACATAAATATAAAACCATGCAGACTTAGCATAAGAATGGAGATTCTAATGGCTAGTTTCATGTGAACTCATAACAGTTAATTCAAAAGAAGCGTCTTTATATCACCCTTCTATATAATTCTGGTGCAGTCATCCAAGATTACCCAAAAAACATAGCAATATCAGTAGGTTAGAGGCTCTGGCGCAATCCTCAACAGGTAGATATATAACAGCGGCTATATATCTACCTGCTTTTCTTGCTCGTGACAATAGTGTCACCCCCTTTAAAGTCAATGACTTAGCTCGCTCTCTCCAGAAATAGGAGAAGCTTCTCTTGAATTCTGATATTGAAAGTAGAACAAGATATGAAATGCTGTATATAAGACAGTTTGAAGAGCAATGTTATGGAAGATATTCGCGGTTGAGTACCAAGTAAGACTGAATGTTTCACGGGAGTCTTCTGGTAGCATATTTGAAATTAAGTACGGTTGTTTTAGAAAGGAGAGGTAAACCTATACTCACTGGGAGAAGCAATTCATGTATTTTGTTATGGAAAATAGTCTCACTGATAGGGTGGGGAGGTTGCGAGAGGCCTCTCTCACTTTGTACTTCAAGGAAGGACTGTCCCATTTCTAAATAGCTAGAATATAAGTCCTATTATCGTTCTTATATAAACGTTCATAATTTTTCAATTTCTTATTTGAAAAATCATATGACGTGACTCTCCAATGGTAGTGCTTTAAATTGAGATTGAAGGATTCTTAACTCGATGAGTTGGTATTTTTCATTAGTTGATGATTTTGGCCTTGCATTTGGTTATTTCCAATGGCGAAGACTTACCTTGAGAGGGGAGCCACACCGGATATCTTTATCTGGTTTTTTATTTTGCAGGCTATAGATGATGAAGTGCTGGAGTTAAACAGAAAAAAGCCGGCATTGTGCCGGCGGGAAAGCAGACGTCGAAAGGAAGAGACGTTGCAGAGAGACTGTATTTCTTACTCGAATGCCCAGGCTCTAATATGAGCTGGGCATCACTTAAATATTGCTAATCAATCAGGCTTTTTTACGCAGCAGCACACAGGCATCTGCGGCAGCTAGCTCTAAGCTACTTCCTTCCGCATTGCCAGCAAACAATGCCGGGGTGATATTGTGCGCACAGGAGAACTCGGCAGGTAGTTCCAGGGTGCCACTGTTTTGCCCCAGGTTGAGAACAACCAGCATTTCTTCGCTGTCGCTGCGCCTTACAAAAGCAAACAAATCACTGCCCGTGTCGATCACTTCTTGCTCTGCTGTCGCCAACGATTGGGGTAGCTCCCGGTGCCAATCGATCAGTGCGCGGAAGCGGTTGAGCATGGAGCGCTGGGCGTCCTGCTGAACCTCTACCGCCCGTTGTTGGTGCTCCCCTGAGATGGGTAGCCAGGGTTTTGCTGTGGAAAAGCCGGCGTTGTCGTCGCTGGTATTGGTCCAGGGCATCGGTGTGCGGCAGCCGTCGCGACCTTTGAATTCCGGCCACAAATTAATGCCGTAGGGGTCTACCAGATCTTCATAGGCAATTTCCGCTTCCGGCAGGCCCAGTTCTTCCCCTTGATAGAGGCAGACACTGCCGCGCAGTGCCAATTGCATCAGCAGGAACAGCGGGGCTCTGGCATCGGCTTGATCGTCGTTAAAGCCTTTGTTCCAGCGGGTTATTGAGCGGGGTACATCGTGATTGCTGATCGACCAGCAGGGCCAGCCCTTGTCGATTACGTCGCGGTTTTTTTCCAGGGTTTCGCGCAGGAAGCCCGCACTGCAATCCTCGGTCAATAGATCGAAGGAATAAGCCATGTGCAGGCGTTTTTCCGTGGTGTACTCAGCCATGATCTTGTGGGTGTTGTCGTCGCCCACTTCACCCACGGTTACAGTGCCGGGATATTGATCCATTAACTGTCGTACCCGCTGGAGAAACACCAGGTTTTCCGGCTGGGATTTATCATTCTGGTGCCACTGGTAATCGTAGTGATTGACTGGTGGCAGGCCTTTCTCATCGAGCTTGAGCGGGCGCGCCGGGTTATTGCCCAGGGCCTGCTGATGGAAAATAAAGTTGACCGCATCCAGTCGGAAACCATCTACACCCCGATCGAGCCAGAACTTCATATCGGCGAGCAGCTGCTCCTGGACTTCCGGGTTGTGCACATTCAGGTCCGGCTGCTCTTTGAGGAAGTTGGCCAAATAGTATTGGCGGCGGCGGGTACACCAGCGCCAGGAGCCTCCTCCGAATACGGAAACCCAATTGTTGGGAGGGGTGCCATCTTCTTGGGGATCAACCCAGACATACCAGTCCGCTTTGGGGTTGTCGCGGTTGGCGCGGCTCTCCTGGAACCAGGGGTGCTGGTCTGAGGTGTGGCTGAGGATTTGGTCGATAATCACTTTCAGGCCGCGTTCATGGGCCGCTTCGATCATCCGGTCGAAATCTTCCAGGTTGCCAAAAATAGGGTCTACATCGCGGTAGTCGGCAACGTCATAGCCAAAATCCACCATCGGCGATTTAAAAAAGGGTGAGATCCAGATGGCGTCTACGCCGAGGGATTTTACATAATCCAGTTTTTGCGTAATTCCGGGAATATCACCGATGCCATCTCCGTTGGCGTCGCAGAAGCTGCGTGGGTAAATCTGATAAATAACGCTATTGCGCCACCACTCATAGCTGTTGCCGCTCATGGATTACTGCCTTGTTTCATTATTTGAAATGTGGAGATAGTCCACCTTTAAAGGATGAGGTGAGTATGGAGCAGTCATTGGCGGGCTTCCTCCTCCCCGGCGAGGGGGGAGAGGGGGGTAAAGGGTGACCGGCCTGGGGTGGCTTGGTATTGGCGGGCGGGGGATGAGGAGCATAGTGGGCACGTCCCTGTGCCGCTGGAGCAGGACTGTTTAAGGCTTGTCCTGGACCGAGCGAAGCATTTGCTCGGCCAGGGCGATGGCCTCCTGGCGATCCTTGACATCCAGCTTTTGGTAGAGGCTGCGAATATGGGTCTTGATGGTGCTCGGTGCCACCTTAAAGTGACGGGCGATTTTCTCGTTCGACAGCCCCGAGTGAATCGCATTCAGTACCTGCCATTCCCTTGGGGTGAGTGGGGAGTGGCGCAGGAAGTCCGGCACGGCATCGCTGGCCAGTATCTCGCGGATAATGGTGTCATCCAGTTCGATGCGAATACCACCGTCTAGCTCTGGCTGCTGCTGTGCCGCTTTGATCAGTTGTTGGGCTTTGCTGGACTCCGCCTCTCCCAGGCCATTTTCCAGGGCGGCTTTCAGGATAACGATTAAAGGTTTGCCGATCTGCAGGAAGCTGGCGCGAAAATCCCGTTCGTGGGAGAGAAGCAGGGCCTCACTAATAGCCTCCACAGATTGGGGGTATTGCTCCCGCAGCCACAGCAGGTGAGATTCCAGCACCCGGTTGCGCAGGCGATCCGTTTCCAGTCCGCACTCGTTGGCGACTTGTTTCAGGCGGCTCAATAGGCGATTGGCATCGGACCAGTGGTGCAGCTCAATCATCGCGCGCACATGGTTGCGCCCGTGGCACTGTTCAAAGTGATTGCTGGGCCTGTCGGCGACGGGAGTAGCCTGTTCCAACCAGCTGGCGATGGCCTGCTGATTGCCCAGGGCGCGCCAGGTGCGGATGCGGGTGGCATCGGCGTTGGCGATCCAGTCTCGGTGGTAGCGCCCGTCAGTGAGCAGCCGCTCGATACGCTCCAGCCACTCCAGGGACTCCTCTTTCTCTCCTCGGGCCTGGGCGATTTTTAACAGCAGGGTGTATTCCGGCAGCAGCCAGTGCTCGCCGACCCGGCGGTTGATTTGCATACCTCGGCGAGCGGATTGCTCGGCACCTTCCAGATCGCCGGACTCCCATTGCAGCTGGCCGCGCAGTCGACACACAAATTCCGAGATGGGTAGTGTGGACAGGTGATTTTTCTGCACCAGTGTCTGCACCTTCTCCTGCAGCGTGGACGCTTTCTTCAGCAGGCCCTGAGCAAAGGCGATCTCTGTCTGTTGGCAAATGGCCCAGGCGGCACTGGGAATATCCCGCTCGGCGATCGCCAGGGCTTCAACTTCCTGCATATAGCGGTTGGCCTCTTGCAGGGCACCCAGGCAGAAGCTGGTCTCACCGGTGACCAGCAGAGCAGAGATTCTCTCGCCCAGCTGGTCTGCGCGGAGTAGGGCCAAAGCTTCTTCGGCATACTCCTTGGCTTGCAGTGTCTGCCCTCGGGCAATGGCCACCTGGGCGCGCATGGTGGCAAAGGCGCCTTCAAAGTCGCGCCACTGTGCCGGGTCCTCCCGCTGCAGCCAGCTTTCCGAGGCCGCCAGGTTTTTCTCGCACAGGTCGTATTCAAAATTCTCCCGCGCCATTTTGGCGGACAGGAGGGTAAAGCGGGCGCTGTGTTGCAGGGCTTCGTCACCGAGCCAGTCGAGGCAGTCCCGCAGCAGGCGCGACTGTCCTGCGCGCAGAAGTTGTTCCCCTCGATCGTTGAGCAGTTGCTTTAACCGCTTGCGGTCGCCGCCGGCCAGGGCGTGGCGCAGGGCCTCCACTGGCTGGTCTAGTTCTTGCCAGGTATCACAGGCAGTGCTGTGCAGTTGCAGCAAATGTTCGCGGTCATTGATTTGCCGCTGCAGGAAGCGGGCGAAGACCGGGTGGAAGCGGAACCACTGGCGGCTTGAGTCCTGCGCCTGCAGGAATAGCCCGCGGCGCGCGGCCTCCTCCAGTAACTGCTGACCGTCTTGCCGACAGGTAAGGCGCTCTGCCAGTTGGGCATTGACCCTGGTGAGGATGGATGTGCAGGAGAGGAGCTGGCGCAGTTGGGGTTCCAGCCGCTCCAGCACTTCCTCAGCCAGGTAATCGAGAATATGACTGTGGCCCTGCTCCAGCTCTGCCAGATAGCGATCCACTTCGTTGCTGTCGCGCACCGATAAAGTGAATAGCTGTACGGCGGGGGGCCAGCCCTCACTGAGATGATGCAGTTGGGCTGCGCGGTCGCCGTCGAGATTAAACGGCAGGCGCTGCTTGAGCAGGGTGGCGATTTCCTCAATGTTGAGGGCCAGCTCATTACTGCCCAATTCCAGTAATCGCCCTTGAACCCGCAGGGTGGCCAGGCCCAAAGGCGGTTGGCTGCGACTGGTGAGAACAATACCGACACCGGCGGGGGCGTGGCGCAACAAAAAGCGGGTAGTGTCGTGCACCTGCTGGTTGTCGATCTGGTGGTAGTCATCCAGCACGATGCGCAGTTCGCTGGGTAGGCCCCGCAGTTCCGACAGCAGGTGGCTCACCAGGGTTGAGGGGTCCGGGCGCTGGGGCGCGGACAACAACTGGTGAGTCTGGGGGACACCATTGCCGGTCGCCCTGTGCACACTTTCCACTAGGTAGCGGCAGAATTGGCTCGGTTCATTATCGCTGGCATCCAGCGTATACCAGGCGACCGGGTTGTCCTGCTGTGAGGCCCAGGAGGTAACCAGCGTGGTCTTGCCGTATCCCGCAGGAGCCGTCACCAACAGCAGTTGATCGCTGTGGCATTGGTTCAGAACCGACAGCAGGCGCGGGCGCGATAGGGCGTGCTCGGGGCAATCCGGCAGGCTGTATTTGGAAGTTAAAAGCATCGCTGCGGGAGGGATTGTTATAAATGTTTGATTTTTGTACAGCCACTATTATGCACCAGGACCCGGGTATTGTTACAGCATTGTAATAGGCCAGCTTTCTGGTGATTCCGCCTCTTGGGTGGCAAATTGGAGTGGCGCCGGTTTAGCTTTGGGCAGTATATTACTATTCGGGTTAAATCGGTCATCTCAACCCGTCGCAATGCAGTTTCTGCGGCTCACTAGTGGGTACGTTAGTTCATATTTGCTGTGATGTATCCACACCGGCTCGTAAAGGGATGCATTATTGTGCAGCTTCCCCTCGCGCCATTTTCAGTATTTTTTCGATTTTTCTTTGGCAGTGAGAATGCCCCTTGTGCGGGTTTTCATCAATGTTCATTCAATTAAAAAAGCCGAGCGCTGCGAAGGCGCCGATAGAATAATAAGAAGAGGAAGCCATGGCGGATATCGTAATCCTTGCTGCTGCGGGTATGGGGGCTGTGGATAACACGTTTGCAAAGCCACTGTTTTCGGCATTGGAAACCGAGCTTGGGGAGGAGTGGTCGCGTCTCTACTGCGCTGAATTACCCGGCCTGGAGCACTTCCAGAGCAATATCGAGCGCACCTTTGAGAGTATGCAGAAGCGCGAGCTGGACTTCCTGCGTGCACGAAAATATTTACTCCTGGGAATGTCGCAGACGGCGGCGCAGTCCGGCAATGTGGATCGCCGGGATAGCAACTACGAAAAGACCCAGCGCGAGATCTATGCGGCGCTGGCCAAGGCCGCTGATCAGGTTGATGAGCGGGCCCCGGTGATATTGATCAGCCATTCGGTGGGTTGTATCAACCTATCTAATTACCTCTGGGACGCCCAGCGCCCCAATGTCAGTTGCGGTGTTTGGCGTGATGGTGGTCCCGCGGGAGTACACAAAGGGTCGGCGCGTGAGAGGTTTTTGCGCCTCAAGACCCTGAGCCATTGGTACACCCTGGGGCCGACAATGCCCCTGTGGTGTTCCGATCGACCCCGGGAGCAAATTCAGGCGGTCACCTCCAATACCCGGGGATACAATTTTCGCTGGAAGAATTTTTATCACCCCAATGACTTGTTTGGCTGGCCCCTTAAACCCCTGAGCCCCTCCTATAACCAGGCGGTGTGCCGTGATTATGAGACTTGTTCGCTGAGCGATCACGGCGCTTTGAGTTCAGTGGCTTTTCCCTCGTCCCCTGAGGATTACTGGCGGAACCCGATAGTTGTTGAGCAGCTGATAGAGGACGTGCGCTCCCTGCTCAAGACGGTGAATAAGCCCGCTCATCGGCATCCACAACCCTCTCAGCAGGCTCTCGCGGTATAATCCCCAATTACCTCAACAGTCTCCTGTAAAAGATGAAGGGCCGCTTTCTTATGTCGCTGCAATATCACCTGGTTCCGGTTACTCCTTTCCAGCAAAACTGCTCGTTGCTGTGGTGTGAAGACAGTAAGCGCGCGGCTGTTGTCGATCCCGGTGGCGATCTCGATAAGATTCTGGCGGCGGTGGAGCAGCGCGGCCTCAAACTGGAGAAAATCCTGCTGACCCACGGCCACCTGGACCATGTAGGCGGCACAGCGGCGTTGTCCAAGCAGCTCCAGCTGCCGATAGAAGGGCCGCATAAAGGCGATGATTTCTGGATTCAGCAGTTGCCCATGCAGGCGCAGATGTTTGGTTTCCCCGCTGTCGAAGTATTTACTCCAGACCGCTGGTTGGAGCAGGGAGATACGGTTACTGTAGGGGATCAGGAACTGGAGGTGCACCACTGCCCGGGTCATACCCCCGGCCATGTGATTTTCTTCCACCGCTCCAGCCAGTTGGCTCTGGTGGGAGATGTTTTGTTTGCCGGTTCGATCGGGCGCACAGATTTCCCCCAGGGAGATCACGATACCCTGATTCGCTCTATCAAAGAGCGTCTATGGCCGCTGGGTGATGAGGTTCAATTTGTACCGGGGCATGGCCCCATGTCCACTTTTGGCCAGGAGCGCCAAACCAATCCTTTTGTCGCCGACAAGCGCTTTGGTTAAGTGATACCTGGATTCCAATAACAGGCGGGAAGTACAGCGCCGGGCCGGGAGTCCCATTTTATGTTTGCAGGAAAAATACGCCTTTTTCTCGCCTTGCTGGTGCTGGGGTTAAGCGGCTGCGCAGTGATTTCCGAAGAGGAGTGCCGTGCGGGGCTCTGGTATGAGCGGGGCCTGCAAGACGGCGCTCGCGGTCGCTCACAGTCGCTGGTGTACGATATTGCCCAAGAGTGTGACAGCTACGACATGCATGTGGATAGCGATGCATGGCTGCAGGGCCATGAAGAGGGTGTAGAGACTTACTGCACTGCAGAAAATGGCTATCACCAGGGGCGTAGGGGGCGTAATTACCAAGGGGTTTGCACTGGCCCTACTGCTGATTTGTTTTTACAGAATTACGAGCGCGGTCTCGCCGAATACCGTATAGAGCAGCATTACCAGCGCCTTTTGTGGCGCCGGGATAATTTAGAACGCGAGTTGCTCTCCCTGCATTACGCCTATCGGAACACTGATAGTGAAGCCCAGGCCCAGGCATTGTACTTGCAGCGCAGCCGCCTTCGCTGGGAGCTGCGGATGTTGGATATGGAGTTGTTTCGTTATGGCTTGTTTGGCCCCACGCATTTAACACCCGGCTATTATCCCCCCGGATTTTTTTCTGCCAGATTATTTTATTGGTAAGTAAAAAAATTTATTGGTCCTGAATGTAAGTAAAGAAGTCCGGATTAATGCTCCGGTATTACACGCACAAGAGATTTATTGTAATGGCAATTTGGCATTTAGATCCTTCACTGGAAGAACTGAACCAGGGAATATCCCAGTGCATGCCCGGCTACCTGGGAATGGAAATTACGGAAATTGGCGATGATTACCTGGAAGGGACCTTACCCGTAGACCATCGCACTCGCCAGCCCTTCGGTATTTTGCATGGTGGTGCTAATGTCGTATTGTCGGAGACGCTGGGTTCCATAGGTGCCAACCTATTAGTGGATACCGATAAATTTTATTGTGTCGGTCAGGAGGTTAACGCCAATCACCTGCGCCCTGTCCCTGAGGGAGAGGTTCGCGGTCGTGCGAAACCCGTGCATATTGGGCGCAGCAGCCAGGTGTGGGAAATTCTGATCTATGCACCCAATGGGAAACTCAGTTGTATTTCTCGCATTACCATGGCTGTTGTAGCTCATGGTGCCTAGTATTAGCTCCTGGGTTGCGAGTGGAGATCCCGCTTGAAACAGGCCCAGGACTTTATTTTTGAAGATATTCCCTATCGCTTGGTGCGTTCGAGCCGGCGCAAGCGTCTGGGGCTGGTACTGTCTTCCGGTGGTGTGGAAGTGCGAATTCCACAGCGTTGCGCAGCCCGTTATGGGCATGAATTCCTGCAGGAAAATATCCAGTGGGTGAGAGCACAGTTACTCGCAGCCGAGCGGCGCGCTGCGCAGGTGCCGCAATATCGGTACGCTTTTGGTGAGAGTTTTCCCTGGCTGGGACAGCAGCTTCCCTTACAGCGTGCGACAAGCAGTAAAAGTGCCGGTATTGGCGATGGTGCTATCGGGCTTTATACCCGCTATCGCGAGCCTGATGACACGCAGCTGCAAACTGCTTTACAACGCCTTTACCAGCGGGAAGCATTGGCATTGTTAACGCAAAAATCCCATGTGTTGGCCGAGCAGCTGGGGTTAAGTATTTCATCAGTAAAAGTCCGTCGTACCAAAAGCAAGTGGGGTCACTGTAGTATTCGCGGTGAGCTGCAGTTTAACTGGCTTGTTTGTCTCGCTCCTGAGCCTATAGTGGATTACCTGGTGGCTCACGAAGTCTGCCATTTGCAACACCATAACCACAGCCGCGCTTTCTGGGATTTGGTCCAAAGTGTGTGCCCCAGATTTAAAGAGTTGCGCCGCTGGTTGCGCGATAACGGCCACCGCCTGACCCTGTAACTTTTTTCTATTCTTTAGTTGTACTGAATTCTCCCAATTAATTATGAGTAAGAAGCCCCGTTTTATTACTGGCCGCAAGCCGGTTAAAAAAAACTTGCCGAGCCGCGCTGAAGCGACAATAGAAAAATTTAGTCACGATATGCGCGGTATTGCCCGGGTAGGTGGCAAAACGGTGTTTATTGATAGTGCCTTACCGGGAGAGCAGGTTAAATTCCGCTATACCGCACGACGCGGCCGTTTTGATGAGGGAATTGTTGAGGAAGTCCTATCGGCTTCAGCGGATCGGTGCGCGCCGCAGTGCGCCTATGTGGATTCATGTGGAGGCTGTTCGGTTCAGCACCTGGAGCCATCGGCACAAATTATAGAAAAGCAAAAAATTCTTTTGGATCAGTTGTTGCGCTTTGGTGGAATTGAACCCGAAGAAATACTGCCGCCGTTAACCGCTGATCCCTATGGTTATCGACGCAAGGCCCGTATCGGCATTCGCAAATTAAAAAAGTTCCAGGGTGGCGAGCTGCTTTTTGGTTTTCGAAAAAAGCACAGCAATGATTTGGTAGATATTGATGAGTGCCCGGTACTACATACAAAAATTGCCGAACATTTAGGGCCGCTAAAAAAACTTGTTGGCGAAAGTGAAGGCCGGGCAAACTTTTCTCATCTGGAAGTGGCGGTTGGGGATGATGTGACAGCTCTGGTGCTCCGCCATTTAAAGCCCCTGTCAGATAAGGACTTGGCGCTCTGGTTAGCATTTGCTAAAAGCACTGGTATACACCTGTATATACAAGGTGGCAGTGATGCTTCCCTGGAGAGAATCTGGCCGACAGAAGGAGCTGCTTATCTAAGTTATCAGTTGCCGGAATTTGACCTGACGCTGAGATTTAAACCGCAGGATTTTGTGCAGGTAAATTTTGCGATAAATCGGCAGATGGTGAGTCGAGCCGTTGAGTTACTCGATCCGCAACCCTCCGAGCGTGTATTGGATTTATTTTGTGGATTGGGGAATTTTACCCTGCCATTGGCGCGTCGTGCAGCGGAAGTGATCGGAGTCGAAGGTGTCGGCGCTTTAACTCAACGAGGTGGGGACAATGCCGCTTTGAACCAATTACAAAATGTGCACTTTTATTCTGCCGACCTGAACGAAAAAATGGCAGGTGCGCCTTGGGCTGAAGCAGGTTTCGATAAAATCCTGTTGGACCCACCGAGGGACGGCGCTCTGGAGGCTGTGCGCGGATTGGCGCGATTTTCTGCCAGTAGGATCGTCTACGTCTCCTGCAACCCGGCCACCCTGGCCCGGGATGCCGGTGAATTGGTGAAGTTGGGGTACCGGTTGAGTAAGGCGGGTGTCATGGATATGTTTCCCCATACCGATCATGTTGAGTCGATGGCAGTATTCGACAGAATTTAGGGCCTATTGAGGCCGGGAAAACTAACGTAAACTGCGGTAAAACCGTTTAAGCGAAGTTGTTATGCAAAGCGAAACCCTAACCGATAATTTTGAAGATAATTGCGCGCGCTTTTTGCCTGAAGCTGTAGGCCAGGGCTGCGTCTGGGCCCTGCAGGGTGAGGAGGGCTTTGCACTTTGTGAGTCTGAAAAAAGGGCCGATACCGAGGTTATGCCCTTTTGGTCGCAAAGAGAATTTGCACAAGACCACTGCGAAGGAGACTGGGCTGACTATGAGGCAGTGGCAATTGACCTGGAAGAATTTATGGATGACTGGCTTACCGGCATGCATGAAGATGTCTTATTGGTGGGGATAAACTGGAACGCCGAACTGGAAGGGGTTGAGATGGAACCCCTGGACCTACTGGAGCAGTTGGAGCAAGAGCTGCAATAAACTGCGCCATAGTGCCCCACCCAGTGGATAAAAATTACTCAACGGGGTGTCTCAAATGGGGCAGATTCTTGGCTTGCGCAAAACAGTCTACGGAGTTGCCAACATTACCGAGGCTGTGGCCTGGTATACGCAGGTACTCGAACAGAAACCCAGCTATGAAAGCGATAGCTATGCGGCATTTAGTATTGGTGATTGCGAGCTCGGATTAAATGCCGATGCGCGCAGTGCGATCAGCCGGGCCGATGGTGTAGTTGCTTACTGGCAGGTTTTGGATTTGGCCGCGCAGATTGAGCGACTCGGTACTATGGGGGTGCGGCAGCACACGGATATAGAGGAAGTTTCTGGACGTGTGCTGATGGCGAGCTTTCTCGACCCCCATGGCAATGTTTTTGGATTGATTGAGTACCTGCAAACGCCCATTGAGAGATAGGACCATTAAACGGAGCAGTTCCTGTGGATAAGCCGCCCATTTCCAGATTTCGTTCCCCCAATCGAAGTTTTGCTGCGGAAAGCCTTGCGCAAATTGGGCGGGGTTATGTGGTTCCGGATCGAGTGGCTTTAATTACCGGCTGCTCAAGCGGTATTGGGCGGGAGCTGGCTTTGGCGCTACATCGCCGGGGAACCATAGTGATTGCCACGGCGCGCCGCCCGGAAAGTTTACAAGAGCTGGCGGACCTGGGAATTGCAACAGAGGCCTTGGATGTGAATTCCCAGGCGGATATCAATCGAGTGGTTCACGCAGTAAAAGCGGCATACGGACGGCTCGATATTTTGGTCAATAACGCCGGTTACGGTCAGATGGGGCCGTTGCTGGAACTGGACACGCGAGCACTGGAAAAGCAGTTCCGAACCAATGTATTTGCCCCTCTCGCTTTGATTAGAGCCTGTGTACCTTTAATGCGTTCGGAGCAGGGCGGAATTGTGTGTAATATTGGCTCGGTTTCCGGGGTAATGCCCACACCTTTCTCCGGTGCCTATTGTGCTTCTAAAGCGGCCCTACACTCTATTTCTGATGTTTTGCGACTTGAACTAAAACCCTTTGGTATTCGGGTAATGACGGTGCAACCCGGTGCGATCGCATCGGAATTTGGTCGCCACGCTGAGACATCCCTGCGCGGTCTTTTGCCGCCGGACTCCCTGTATAAACGGCAGGAAGAGGCGGTTAGGGCCCGTGCCCAGGAGTCCCAACAGAATGCTACATTGGCAAGCATACTGGCTAAAAAATTGGTGCGTGAGCTGCTGCGAAAACGCGCTCGTCCTTTGGTGCGTATTGGCAACCGCAGCAGCCTGTTGCCCTGGATGGCCCGCTGGCTGCCGCGCAGTTTTAGGGACTGGTTTTTAATGCGGAGATTTAAATTAAATCGCCTCGCTCACAAAAGCTGAGGGTTGTTATTCTGGTTTTTGCAGTGAGTGGTTGGACTCCTTCAACCACTGTTGTACTTCGTTGTAGTTGCCTCGATACAGAATCTTCTGTTCCGATTTTTTCATAAGATGGTCGTAGCTGCCGTCATAGTATTCCCGCAACAGTGACACGACGACAGGGATGTACGCATCACTATTATTCGTTCTCAGTAATTCTTGGTTAGCTGAAGCTAAGGCTTCGTTGAGCTGCTTGTAGCGCAGCCCTCCCAGGCGTTTACTGATTTTATTGAGATTGAGATGTAATTCTTCCCCCAAAGATTCAGCTGCTGATTTTTCACCGCTTTTAAAGCGCTCTAAGCCCTCGTGAACATAATTTTGCACAATGCGCTGTGCCCGTGTTTCCAGTGGCTCCTCGACAAGAACCCGGGGAGCGGCCTTCATGGCGGTTTGCAATACTGGAGGAAGTGCGCAGCGTCCAATTAGACGGCTTTCATCTTCAATAGCAATAGCACCTGTCTGCAGGGAAAGCTTCAGCAAGTCGATACTGATCTGATTTTCAAAATCGATTTGTGAAGGTTGGCTACTACTGGTGCGTCCAAAGCTAGAACCTCGATGTTTTGCGATCCCCTCAAGGTCGATATACCGCCGCGCAGCCTGGATTAATTCTGTTTTGCCACTGCCGGTGTGACCAGCAACAACGATAAAGGGCAGCTGGGTACAATGCTTTTCCAGCTCGTTTAACAGGAACTGCCGCATGGCTTTATAGCCACCCTCTACTATCGGGTATTCAATATTATTCGAGCGCAGCAGTCTTTGTGTCATTCGGGAGCGCAAACCGCCTCGGAAACAGTAGAGGTAACCTTGGGGTTGTTTACGTATAAATGTGCTCCATTGTGAAAGACACAAGCTTCGCACTTCATCTGTTGCTAAACGCCAGCCAAGGTCAATTGCTGCTTGCTGGCCTTTGTTCTTGTACTCAGTCCCGATCAGTTCACGTTGGTGATTGTCAAGCAAAGGGTGATTTCTTGCGGAAGGGAAAGCGCCGCGAACAAACTCAACTGGGGCGCGTACGTCCATCAGCGGAATATCATTCAGGAAGATGTCCGTGTAATTCGCAGTATCGGTCCGCAAGGTAGCACTCCTGCTTATTTAGAAAATAGGTGGTATTTGATTGTATCTCCATTTTCTATCCAGGCCTATGGCAACTGAAGAAGCTACTTGTATATGCAATATATGATGTGCTTAGCGTTAGATGACAGTTTGATATTTACACCGGAAATTAATGCTCAGTATGAGAGAATACTTTTTTAATTTATTGCTCGATAGCTCAGTGTTTACATTTACTTTTTGAACCTAATGTGATTCCAGGTCACAGAAGGTAAATCTTAGCTTCCCTGAATTATTGCAGCTGATTTAAAAATCCTGGAAGCATTTGGATTGCATAAGGGGCGGGTTGCTCCTGCGTGTATAGAGGATAAAAACGTGGCTAAAAAATATATCTATATCCCGATAAATAGTGATGAAATGCAGGAATATGCGGAGGGGTTGGCGAAAGCCTGGGGCATACCGGTGAATCAAATCCTGGCCAATAAAGTAACTTCCGGTTTTGGAAAAGCCATGTATCGGTGGGTGAACCAGTGTTTGAGTAAGCTGAACCCTGCCGATACCCTTTACATCGTAACCCATGGCACGGGTGCCGGGGATGGACAATTCATTGGTGCTGAGCGCTCCACGAGTAACAACAAGCAGAAAAAAGTATATGTAAATGGCATGCCTAACTGGCAGGGAGGAGAGTGGAAAACCTACACGCCTCGACAGCTAGCAGATACCTTGGTTAAAGAGGGGCTTCCCGCTAATTTCGTTAATTTACATGTTTGTGCCTGTGGTTCCGGTTACGATGGAGAAAAGTTAAGACCTTGGGCTCAACGCTTGCGCCAAGCGATGGTTGGTACCTATAGAAATATTCAGGTCACTGGATATAGAGGCTGGTTCTCCTGCAGTACTGCCAGGGTTTGTATTAAAGTAGGTACTCAGTTTTATCCATTGGAAGAGCGGGCAGTTACTTTCTCCTGAATTTTGTACCCCTAATGGAGCTGGGGTTATGGCGTAGAAGTGCGCTCCATGTAGTTTCCCGGGTATACCCTGAATAGATAGCTGAACAGAAATCTGAGCAGCTTTTATATTCAGGGATATCTTTCTCCATGACTGTTGACCAGTTACTAATCCTGATTATTTTAAGTGTCACTATAACCCTGTTTATATGGGGGCGGTGGCGCCACGACATGGTTGCTTTAGCAGCCTTATTGACTTGTGTCTTTACCGGTCTGATTCCCCCGGAAAATGCTTTTATTGGTTTTGGGCATCCAGCGGTCGTGACTGTTGCTTGTGTGTTAATCCTGAGTCGCGGTTTACAAAATACCGGTGCAATGGACGCGCTTGCACAACGAGTTGTCCGCAAAAGCGGGAGTATCTCAGTATCCATATTGTTACTCATTGGGCTCGGCGCGTTTTTATCTAGCTTTATGAATAATGTCGGCGCGTTGGCTTTATTAATGCCCGTGGCTGTGGATATGGCCGAGAAACAGAAAGTGGCACTGGGGAGGGTTTTGATGCCCCTGTCTTTCGCAACGATTCTGGGGGGAATGACCACACTGATAGGTACACCGCCAAACCTGGTCGTTTCCGGTTTTCGGGCGGATTCTGGCGCCGGTAGTTACGGTATGTTTGATTTCACCCCGGTGGGTCTGGCAGTTGCGATAGCTGGAGTTTTGTTTATCGCATTCGTTGGATGGCGCTTGGTGCCTACGCGCAACCGAACGGGGGCCTCCTCCTTTGAAACTGGCACATATTTAACAGAAGCACTTGTTGAGGAAAAAAGCGTAGCTGCCGGCAAGAATCTACGTGAAATTTCCAAGATGCTGGGAACAGAAGATGCCCAGGTTGTGGGTGTCGTACACAATGATGCCAGGGTCTCTCCCGCGACTCCCTGGCATAAAGTAAATAGCGGTGACATTTTGGTCATTGAGGCGGAGCCGGAGAGCCTTGCCACCTGCTTGTCCAATCTCAGTTTGAAAACAGTGGGAGCCCTTGGGGCAGATTCATCGGGTAAGGCTCGACAATCGGGCAGCAATAATACCGAGAGTGATTCTCAGAATAAGCCCCCAATAAAAGCACTTGCGGATCGTACCGAAATGCAGCTGCGGGAGTTGGTTGTTATGCCAGACTCCCCTTTAGTGGGACGCCCTATGAGGTTTTCACGCCTCGCAGCGAGATACCAGATTCACTTGCTAGCACTCTCGCGCCAGGGGCGCCGCTCGGTGCGCCGGTTGCGTTCGACACCATTACTGGCCGGTGATGCTCTGTTAATGATGGGGGCCGATGAAAACCTAAACAGCTTTGCTAGGGAAAAGGGCTGTGTGCCTCTGGCCTCAAGGGATATTAGCATTCCCAACAAGGAGAAGGCGGCCATTGCCCTATTGGCTATGGTGCTTGGTGTCGCTGGTGCAGCGTTCGGCCTATTGCCGGCAGCAATCTCGTTCGCCACTTGTGTATTGGCTTTTATGGCGTTGAAGATAGTGCCGCTGCGAAATGTTTATGACTCTATCGACGGGTCCGTAGTCGTGCTATTGGGGACTTTGATTGCTGTTGCTGATGTGATGGAGTCAACGGGAGCTGCAGACTTGGTCGCTCAGGTTCTGTTGGATGTCCTGGCTCAGGGCAGCGCTGTTTTGGCCCTGGGGCTGATCCTGGTAGTTACCATGACGCTGTCTGATTTCATGAATAATGTCGCCACTGCGGCTGTGATGTGTTCAATTGCCATGAGTACTGCAGAACAACTGGCGGTGAATCCAGATAGCTTCCTGATGGCTGTCGCAATTGGAGCCTCTTGCGCATTTCTAACACCGGTTGGGCACCAAAATAACACCCTAATTCTGGGGCCGGGAGGGTTTGAATTTGGTGATTACTGGAAAATGGGGCTGCCACTAGAATTGTTGGTACTCGTTGTGAGTATCCCCATGTTGCTTTGGGTTTGGCCCCTGTAATCGCAGTGAGTTCAAGCAATAGAATCGTCTACCGGCTGGGCCAACTCCGCCATAAACTTGCTACAAAAGCGCAAAATATCAGTCACAGTTACAATTCCAACCAGCTCGCCTTCCCGCATAACCAGTACCGAACCAATACTGGTATCTGCCATAGCTAAGAGAATTTTATCTAACGGGTCGTGGATATCTGCAATAAAGGGACGTCTGGCACATAGGTCATGTACATAAAGTTGCTGCTCTTCTAAACGGTGTCCCGGTGCATTGGCTCTTTCGATATCCCCTCGGGAAATGACCGTCTCCAAGTCGCCTGCACGTGTTACCGGCAGGTGGCGTACTTTGTGCTCCTCCATCATTGCCAGAGCATCCTCTACCGTGGCATTGATATCGATATGGTAGGGAAATGGCGTCATCAGAGCGGCCAAAGTCGGTATATGGTGGATATTATTGTGAGTGGACATAGTATGATCTGGGTATCCAATTGTATTTGGCAATATGCTCGATTACCGTTACACAGCGACTAATTTGCAATTGACGACTGCAGCTACAATATAGCTAATTGCGCTCCCTAGGGATATCCTTTTAAGATTGCAGATATGGCCGCCTTTGTTACACTTTTTAGCCCTTATTTTGAATTATTCCTATTATATTCAAAGGTAGGGACACAAATGGTTGATATTTGCCGGTGAAAGATTATTATTCGCGACCTCAGTCGAAAAATATAATCAGTGATTCGGAGTGTTTGCCGAACCGAGCTGAAATCGGCTAGTTTTTAATAATGTATTTGCCGAATATACCTAACACCAGAACTACACGGTGTGTAGTGGTATCTACTCATGTATATCGGGCAATTCATAATATGCCGGACTAAACATCACTAAATTGCTTGCCATTGGCCAGCCATGATGTTTGTTGATTTTTTACACGGTATATCCGAAATAAC
Organism: Microbulbifer sp. ABM4_008; assembly: GCF_056311705.1. Classification (NCBI taxonomy): domain Bacteria; kingdom Pseudomonadati; phylum Pseudomonadota; class Gammaproteobacteria; order Cellvibrionales; family Microbulbiferaceae; genus Microbulbifer; species Microbulbifer sp. ABM4_008. Next base: position 363,445 of record NZ_CM149970.1, read on the forward strand.
AATCTGTGTCGCCCAGCGCCACAGATATATCTCTGTGTTTTTTAATAACCGTCGTTGAGGTTTATTGAATGTTTCAGGAATACGAACAACTTGAACAACAAATCGCCGAACATCAGGCAAGAATCGAAGAGTTACAAGAGCAAATGGCTCAGGCTGAACGCAAGAAAGATGGCGTAATTGCCTATGATAAAGCACTGGTAAACCTTGCTGCTGAATACCACATGGATGAAGAGGAATTCTTCGTTGCCCGTGGCCAGCAAATCGTTGAGTGGTTGGTAGCACAGCTGGGTGATGAAGATCCTGCAGACTACGTACAAACCCTGAAGGCTCGCGTTGCCCGTCACCTCAAGAAGGAAGGTGACAGCCCCCGTCGCGGTCGTCGTGCAGCACCGGCAGCAAAGGCAGCAGAGCCCAAGCTGGAAACTGGTCACTATCGCAACCCGTATACCGGCGCTACTGTTGAAAAGAAAAAGCGTAATCCTAAGGCCCTGAGCCAGTGGATTGATGAGTACGGTCTGGACACCGTAAAAGAGTGGAAAATCTAATTCTGGATGACCACTAATTTGATGCCGGATATCCGGCATCAAATATTTTTTCAAAAATCGTTCGATTTTAATTCATCGCATTATTTGGCATTTTTGCCGCATCCTCTCTTTACTTACCTTATTATATTCAGCATATGTCTGCCCCGTTATTTACCTGGGAGTTTATACTGTGCTTTCAAGACTTAAGCTGTTTATTTTCTGTACACTTTTTGTTCTGGTTGGGGCTTCAAATTGGGTTTTAGCCGACTCTTCTGAGTCTCAGGTTATTTACTTAATACGCCATGCAGAAAAAGAGAAGGGGCCCGGGGTGGGTCGCGACCCTCATTTGACTGAGGCGGGCCAGCAACGTGCACGGCAACTCGCCTATATTCTTGGGGGAGTGGGTATAGATGCTATCTACAGCACTGACTACAACCGCACCCGGGAAACGGTTGAGCCTCTGTCAAAAGAGCTGGGGCTTGAAGTGGAAATTTATAACCCCAGAGATTTAAAAGAATTTGCTAACTCTTTGCAGCAGGCGGGAAATCGGATTTTAGTGGTTGGGCACAGCAATACCACTCCAAAACTGGCGGAATTGCTTGGCGGTGAAAAAGGGCGACCCATTCGAGAGGCCAGTGAGTTTGACCGACTCTATATCCTGGTGCGTGATAATGAGGGGGTAACCACTTTGATACAGCGCTATGGCCCGATGAAATCCTCGCAGACTGAAAATGCAGTTTCAGAGTCACCTTAATTAATAATTTCTTTTGTAAAAGTATCGACTACCTGTGACGCCAGTCCGTGGCGGTGTTCCTTGAAGGCATCGCCGACACTACTGCGCTCCAGGTTCAACTCTATGGTGTGAGCTCCAGCCTGATTGGCACATTCGACAAATCCCGCTGCTGGGTAGACGTTTCCAGATGTGCCAATGCTGATAAATAGGTCGCAATCGGACAACGCCTGATAGATAGTTTCCATTTCCAGAGGCATTTCTCCAAACCAGACCACATGGGGACGAAGGTTTCCCGCCTGCTGACAGCAACTACAGGTATCAGCTATCGAAAGATCCGAATTGAGGGGATATAGCTTTCCGCTCCTACGGCATCGTGCTTTTAGTAGCTCTCCATGCATATGAATCAACTGCTCACTGCCCGCGCGCTCATGTAGGTTGTCAATATTTTGAGTAACCAGTAAGTAATCTCCTTGGAATTTCTGTTCCAGTTCGGCCAGGGCGAGATGGGCGGGGTTAGGATGGATATCTGCAGATAGCAGCTGCTGGCGGCGTTCATTGTAAAATCTATGTACCAGTGCCGGATTGCGATCAAATGCCTCTGGCGTTGCGACATCTTCCAGGCGATGGTTTTCCCACAGGCCATCGGCACCGCGAAAGGTACCTATGCCGGATTCAGCTGAAATTCCTGCGCCGGTAAGTACAACGATTTTTTGATACTGTTTTTTCATTTTATATTTTCACACAAGGGCATTGCCTGGATCTTCAGAGGAGCTCGCATCCAGCACAGAGGTCTTAATTGATGGGCTGGTGTGACTCACAATGTTACCGCCCTGCACTTCCATGTGCAGGGTTTTATTGGTAGTGCTATTAGTTAGTTTTGCACTAACTGTCTAATATCCCCTTAGCTCCATGGGATCGATACTTTAGTGCATCTTTAGCTTCGGTTTCACAAACCGGTTCGCCTGTCCGATTAGGTAGAGCAGCATAGCTCTCGGCCAGCCGTGGATTGCCGCCAAGTGCATACGGTAGAGTGAGCGATAGGCAAGGCCAGCAAGGCGTCCTTCTACGGTAAGACTGCCTTTAACCAACGCCCCCATCAGGTTGCCAACGGCAGTGTATTGACTGAGGGATACCAGAGAGCCTCGATCGCGATAATAAAAATGGTGCAAAGGTCTATCTTCAAATAGGGCAATAATATTGTCGCCAACCAGGGTAGCCATTTGCTGTGCTGCCTGGGCGCGCGGAGGCACTCGCTGGTGATTGCCGTCAATGCAACTGGCGCAGTCCCCCATGGCAAAAATCTTTGCGTCAGTTTGGGTCTGCAAGGTGGTTTCCACTTCGATTTGATTGAGTCGGTTGGTACTGAGGCCATCCAGTTGAGTGAGAAATTTCGGAGCCTTGACGCCGGCAGCCCACACTCGGATAGCGGCTGGAACTTCCTTGCCACAAGACGTGGTGAGTCCGCTCTCTGTTGCAGCTGAAATATGATGGCCGGTAAGAATATTAACCCCCATCTTGGCCAGCTCGCGTTCAGCATTATTTCCAATTCGTTTTGGTAGTGCTGGGAGTAGGTGCTCACCCCCTTCTATCAAGGTGATTTCCATCGCATTGGGACGAATGCGTCCATAGTTGCCAACCAACTTTACGGCATCTACTAGTTCTGCCGAGAGTTCTACACCCGTTGCCCCGCCACCAACGATCGCTACTTGCAATTTATCGTCAACACGGGTTTCTAAACGGAGGAAACGGTTGAGAAGGTTTTGGTGAAATTTTTGTGCTTCATAACTGCTATCCAGGAAAATACAATTTTCCCTGACGCCGGGAATATGAAAGTCGTTACTATGCCCGCCGATACACAGCACCAAATAATCGTATTCCAATTCCCTCGCGGGTACTAACTCGCTACCGTCCTCATCATTAACGGGTCCGAGCTCAACTACCTGTCGTTCACGATCCAGAGACTGCAGGCTTCCTAACTGAAATTCATAGCCGTGAATGCGGGCGTGCACCTGATAATTCAGTGCATCCATATTGGCATCCAATGCGCCGGAGGCAACCTGGTGTAGCAGTGGTTTCCAGAGGTGGGTGCGATTTCGATCGACCAGAGTAACTTGTGCAGCGGGGGACTTGCGGCGGCGCTTAAAGAAAGGGGTAAAAGAAAAATATTGACCGAGCCGCGTAGCCAAATGCAGGCCGCTGGCACCGCCGCCAATAATGACGATCTTTTTCATAGGGGTCTTCCTGTCGATTGCTAAAAGCCGACTCCCCAATCTGTGAAGACCTTTTTTGGTATCGGGAAATATGTCACCGATGTTTTTTCTAGCGCCAGTATGTCGCGCTGAAAGACAGATGACAAGTTAATAAAGTCGGTGAAGGCCTCTCTCAATAGAAATCATACAAAGCTCATAACCGGCTGTTGTTCCGGTTTCGCAAAATCCTTAAACCTGGCCTGGTACAGTCTCGTTGTCCTGTGAAATTAGCGCTCGCCAGTCTGCAGACTTGCGCAAGTGTACGCTTACTTCTGGATTCTGTGAGTCTGTTACTACACCGATAATTGATGCCTGGGTGTAACCGCGTTCTAGCAGTGCGCCCACGCAGGCTTCGGCCTGGTCAATAGGAACAGCAGCGAGGAGCCCCCCGCAAGTCTGTGGATCGGTAATCAATGACCACTGTGGCAATGGCTGCCACTCCTGGGGGTTTTCGACAAAGGCGTAGGCATTGGCATTTTGCGGTTGCAGGCTGGATAGCCATCCGCGCTCGATACAAGTGGCGGCGCCGGAGATTAGCGGTAGATTCTCAGCGATCAGTGTCGCGCTTAACCCTTCAGGGCCGAGCATTTCCAATAGGTGACCCAGCAGGCCAAAGCCCGTGACATCCGTCAGCGCATTGGCGTTATGGCGGGCAAATATCTCTGCGGCGTCGGCATTGCTATGCAACATGGTTTCCAGCGCCTGCTGCAACCATAGGCCTTTAGCCTCTCCCGCGCCCTCTGCTGCCAGGATAGTGCCTACTCCCAATGGCTTGCTCAGGATCAAGCAGTCTCCCCCGCGGGCCCCCGTTTTTTCCAGGAGTTGCTCCCGCTCGGAAAATCCATTGACGGTTAGGCCCATTAGCATTTCAGAACCTTCGGCGGTATGCCCGCCAGACAGGACACAGTGGTGCCGGTTCAGCTCGTGGATGGCGCCTGCGAGTAACTGCTGTAGGTCTCGCCGGGTTATTTCCTCTGCAGCCGTAGGCAGGGTTGCAAGGATTTGTGCGGTGGCGGGTCGAGCATTCATAGCAAATAGGTCGGATAGGGCGTGCAGAGCCGCCAGGCGACCAAATATCCATGGATCATCTACAGGTGCACGCAATTGGTCGGAGCTTTGCACTAATAAATGATTAGCCGGTAGGTCCATAACTGCGGCATCGTCACCGACGCCCTTTAACAGGTATTCCGAATGCTGATCCGGGAGGGTCGCCAGCGTGCGGCGCAGGATGTCAGCTCCAACTTTTGCGCCACAGCCATTACAGCGCATTGGAGATAGAGAAGAGCCTGAGCGCTGGTCGACGATGTCTTTGGTTTTGGCAGTGTGATCAGCCATGTCCATTGGCAGCTCACTGAAGCGTCGCATAAATGTGCGGTCGATAGAGTCTTTCCATCGCCACATCAGACCGCTTGCAGCGGCGAAGCCATTTCGAACTGCCACAGCCCGCTTGCCACCGCAGGAGAGCAGGCTGAGAAAATCTTTTTGTGGCAGGTATTGTTTTAAGCGGCGTCCGGTCAGGGAGGCGCGCAGATTGTGAAATAGAACTGGCCCCTGGCGAACGGCGTAAACTCCAGCCTTGGGTAGAGGCTCTGGGGCGAAACTGGCCACATCACCAGCTGCAAAAACGTCTTCCCGCCCCTGGGCGCGAAGTGTTTGATCCACCACCACAAAGCCTTTGTCATCGAGGGACAGGCCCGAGTTGGCCAGCCAGGGGGGAGCACAGGCATTGGTGGTGAGTATTACCTGATCGAGGGGCAGGCAGTCACCGCTCCCATTAACGACACCCTGTTCGGTAATTTCATTAACGTTCCAGTTATGGTGTAACTGAACCCCTAGCTCTTGCATCTCCTTTGAGACTAATTTGCGCGCTCTGACTGGATAGCCCTGGGGAATTGCTGCGGCGCCATGAATCAGGTGAACCTCTACCTGCTTTTTCTTAACGGCACCTTGTAAAGCGTGAGCCATTGCCATCGACAGCTCGCAACCTCCGGCACCGCCGCCGACAACTCCTAAGCGGAAAGGTGAGGTGTTTTCACCAACCTGTTTTTGCAGCTTTTGCCAGAAACGGTAGAAATGCCCGATAGGTTTTACCGGGATTGCCAATTCGGAGCCCGGTAACTCGCGGGCGGGAGTCGCGCCGACATCCAAAGAGAGCAGGTCGTACTCTATGGGAGGTCTACCCAATAGGGATACGGTGCGATTATCGATGTCAATTTCGTGTGCACAGGCCTGTATAAAGCGGGCACCAGCGGCCCGGCAGAGCCTGGCAAGATCTATATGAGTGTCTTCCAGGGAGTAATGGCCTGCAACCATTCCGGGCAACATACCGGAGTAGGCGGTTTGCACTTGGGGAGAGACCAGGGTCAGACGCGCGCCTGGCAGAGGGTTCATGGCCCACATTTGCAGCACAATAGCATGGCTATGGCCGCCGCCGACCAAAAGGATGTCCTGGTAGTTTGGATGCTCCTGCATGTCTACTCACTGGCTGGGTAACAGAAAAAATGAGAGGCGGTAAGGATACTGGCTTCCCAAACTTCCGCGCCGCGCAAATACACCCCTGGATAAATAGTAGACAGTTCGCATTTGACTGCGAGCGAATGGACGACGCAGCTGCTTATTATCGCGAATAGCAGCGCCAAGGCAAAAAAATCCCCAGGTGCTGGTCTTTACTGTATGGGCCTAATTGCAGTTGTAATCTGCATAAAATTCATTTTCTGGCGCTTAATTCTAATGCCCCCAGAGCCCGCTTCTCAGAATGCCTTTTTCCGCCGCTTAATCTGGTGGCTGCTAGCTGGGCTATTGCTGGTGGAAGTTCTTCACTGGTGGGCAGCAAACTGGGTGCGGGTAAAAGCTGGCGACTGGATGGAGGAGCGAGGCCTTGAATTCCATGTGGATCATTTGCGCGTATCGCTGCTGGATCTAAGTGTTATAGCGATTGATGTAAAAGCTGAGAATCGCGAAGGGCGGGGATTCTCTGCTCATGAGGTAATGCTCGATTACAGCTGGTGGCAATTGTTATGGGGGCGAGCTCATTTACCCAAGGCATCGGTGAGCGGTGCCTATATGGACCTGCAGTCTTACCCGGGTGAACTGTACCGGGAGTGGGAGGTGGGTGGCTGGAATCTTGGAGGCGGAGCGCGACAGGATCGCGATTTCAGGCTGCTTATCGGTCGCGCCCAGATACGAGACAGCGAACTTTGCTACCTGCACAAGCCTATTTGGAGCCAAGCCACCTGCGCAGCCATCGGCAAACTCCAAACCGATAAATTCACGCTGGCATTATGGCGTAAAGGTGATGTTCCCCTGAACGTAGATATTGCTATTGGGGATTTACAGGTCGGTGATTTATTGGCCTGGGAGAGAGGTAAATCACGATACAATACGGTGATAGGCAGTTTGGAAGGAACTCAGGTCAATTTTTCCTGGCCGAGCCTCAATACAGATCTTAACAAGTTTACTGCGAAATACTTTATAGGATGCCCGCCACAGCGTTGGGCCGATGCAATAGCAGGGCTGCAAAGCCTGATTGGACATTGCGCCTCCGCCCGCCGGCTTGCCGCAGCAGGTGATATGAAATTCGGGTTTGGCCGCAAGGCTCGTGCCCAGTGGCGGCAGCTCAATGGTGAGAGTGTTGTACTGAGGCACAGTGATCGCCTTTGGCAGGATTGGCGGGCCGGGGTTATTAGCATCAGTGAGTTTAATTTTGAGCGCCCGAAAAAGCGTTTGGGATGGAGGCGAGGCTTTGCCCAGGCATTTGATTGGTGTCCACGACATCTGCGTAACGCCAATTCCCACCTGTGTCTGCGAGCGGCTAATTTAGACCTGCCGGAAAAAACGGTTTTCGACTGGAACGATCGCTTAAAAATAAATACAGGGGCCAGTTCAATTAATCGGGGCTACCTCTTGGATATGGCTCGATCTACCAGCCATCCCATCAGGGCTAATAATGGTGTATTTGGTCCTCTTCAGTTTCATGCCAAAACGCGAATATTATCTTTTGCCCATCTTGCGATAGAAACAGCCAATGGGTGTGTACCGGGCGGTCTGTGGAAGAAGCCCGATCACTGTGTCTCTATGGTTGGTCTCAAAAGTACAGAGGAATTTGCCTTTCAGTTCGGCTCTGCTGAACACAATATTGATTGGGGGCTTTCCAGCGGTCCTCTGCAATTGGCTCAATTTTCAATAGGTGCCAGAGGTCGTCCCAGAGCTAAACTACAGGACCTACGCTGGCGGGTTATTGATACAATAGGTCGTAACGGCCCGCTATCTGCTCAGGACTTTTTTATCCAGTCACTATCAGGGTGTTTGCCGCAGGACTTTCTCCCCTCGGATTGGCAGCCTTTATGCGCACGTTTGAACAGCTTTTCAGGGCAGGGACATTTTGCCTGGCAGGGAGGTGAAGATGGCTATGCCATTTTGGGAAAACTGCGCCTTCACCGATTACTTCTAAATGATTCCGCTGGTGCAGGAAATGGCTTAGTGATACAGCAGTTTGAAAGTGGCGATAGCTTATTTAAAAGAAAGGTTACAAATAATCCTTGGGTGGCGACCAGTCAGTTACCGGGTATTCCTCAAGAAGTTGGTGATGATAATTACGGCACCGAAAAAGGAAGACTGGATCAACAAAATATTGATGCGGATAAAAATCCTGACGACTTAGGGCTGGCCACCATAGAAAACCCAAACCTGGAAATAAAAAAGCTTGTTTTGAAGAAACTGGCTGGCTGTCTCACTGAAGGTTGGAAAAGGTTATTTTATCGCGCCAATAAAAACCACGAAAATCTGCCAGTTTGCTTTGATATCCGCTCATTAGAGCAAAGGGAGCCACTCTTTATATCTTGGCAGCAGGGGATAGATCTCTTTGTAAAAAAAATCTCCGTGGTTAGTGCTGAAGCGAAGACAAAAGGGGGCAGGAAATTATTTGACTTAAAAAAGATAGATCTACCCCTTGCCAGGCTAAGGCATAGACGTACACCAGACTCTGAATCTTATATCGCTTTGCCCGGTGCAAATGCTGAAAAGTTGAGTGGCTGCTTTCCCGGCGGTAGGCAAGTGAGTTCACTAAATATTCACTGTGTAGATGTTGAGCGCCTTTCACTGGGAGATTACTCCTTCGTTTATTTCAGCCAACGCAATCTAATTGCCAATATGGATGACTCAGCAATTCAATCCGTGCAGCTGAAAAACCTATCTGGCGCGAATGTTTTTGATATTGGAGGTGTACTTATACCAAAGCTAGAGTTGCTATGGTCCCGGGAAAAACCTACCCAGTCAAAAATTGCATTGCAGGATGTTGCTGCTGACAGAGTAACCTTGTGTCTTCCCTGGCTAGCAGAGGCGTATAAATCGATACCGACCTGTGTATTTGGGCAAGATATCCATTCGGTAGGGCAAAGCGGTTGGTCGATCGAAGAAGTGGAATTAAAGGAGGACTTTGAAACTGTACCCATGTTGCAACTGGGGCGAGTATTCACGAAGAGAACGTCTTTTTCCTCCAATACTCTCGATTTTTATGGGCTCAATATCGATGAGGTTCTGCTTTGTGGGTTGAGATCTTATTCTTCTGAAAATAATGAAGATATGGGTCTTGCCGATTGCATTGAGACCCCACAAATAAGCTTTGGTGATTCCTGGGTAAAATTGGGTATAGATTCAGGCGCCCCCCGCTTGGATTTAGGGCCGTTAAAGAGTAAGCCTATCGCGTTTTGGCAAAAGGGTCGCGACTATTTAGAAGCTGGTGTGCAGGGCTTGAGTTGGAGTCGATTTATCTGGGATAGAGGTGCAGAGTTCTCAGTGTCGAATCTAAGCTTGCAGAATATCCGGGCGTGTACGCGGGATACGGGGCTTGCAGTAACTGTGGATAAGCTGAGTCGGGCCAGGGCAGGTGACTCCCACCATTGTTTTGGGGTTGATAAATTATCCATGCCGGGATTACAGAAAATCAAATTGTCAGACCCCTGGTCAGTTCAAGGTTCTGTAGAATTGGTTGGGCTATCAATACCCAGGAAAAATTTGGGGCCACTGAAAATACCAAAATTTGAAATTGATAATATCTCCTTGCAAGGGGAATCTTTGGCGAAAGCCTCTGGTGCGAGGGGATGTATGCCAGGGGGACTATTAAAAGACGAAAAGATAGCGCCCTGTTATGAATTTGGGGCCTTTAGTATTGGCAAGGCAGAAGGTATTAATGGCACTGGCGGAAGGCAGCTTATCCTTTCTGGGATAAAAATAAGTAATGTACAGTTGCATGAGCAAAATTTTCCACAGGAATTGCCACTTAAACTTTTATCTGTATCCGGTATGGGGGCCGGACACTTAAATATCAGCCGGCAGGGAGTTGATTTCAAGGGTTTACAGTTTAAGGAAATTGCAGGATGTTTTCCCAGTGGTTACCTGGATCAGGGAGATCATTGCTTCAGCTTCTCGAGTTTAATGCTGGAGGGGAACTACCGCCGTGGTCAGGGGGCAGAACTTGCTGTTGTGAGGGTCAATGGCATCACTTTGCTTTCACCTTCTGGGGAAGAGTTAGTGCACGGTGAAAGCATAACCTTGTCGCATTTGCTCTTTACCGATACCGAGTGGCGCTTTGCCAGTGGTGAGGCAATTCACTTTCATTTTTTTGAGAGAAACCCGGATAGTTTGGATTTTGATCGCCATAGATGGATGGCTGATTTTAAGTCCCTGTGGGTTGAAGGTTTGAGCTACTACCGCCCTAAGAAAACACTCACTGTTGGTTTTATCGACTTTCTGCGCCCTCGATTTATTCTCTTAAGGGATTTATCGGGGAAGTTTCCGGTGGCCCGAAAAATTAATGAGTTGCGAGGCTTTGGCGGCATTGACACGTTTGCTTTCAGGGAGGAGGGCAGCCCGCCGCTACTTTATCATCTCGGTGACCTCTACCTAAAACACGGCACTTTTAGTTGGGTAGACTATCAAGATGAATTCAGGGCCCGCTTACCGGTCCGGGATATCAACTTTATTCTCAGTGATTTAAGTAACTTGGCCGAACACCCCCCTGCGGTGATTGTTGTTAATGGAAGGCCTGGCGGATTTGGTGAGGTTCAGATAGGGGGAACTGTAGATTACTTGGGAGATAAAAAGTGGAATGCTGATCTTACCGGATATCTCACCAGCGTAAATTTGATACCTGCTACGCCTTATATGGCCAAGTTGTTAGGTTACAAAATCCTTCAAGGGCAGGGAGATGCGGTAGTTAATATTCGGGTATTTGAAAATGAACTCGATGGCTTTGCCGATATACGACTGGAAAAACTAAAAGTTCGCCGGGTGCGGAAAGATGATCAGCTACCGGTGAAGTCCACGCTGATTCCCTTGAATATTGCTCTATGGTTGCTAAAAGACGGGCGGGGGGATATCAAGTTTGGCATGCCTGTTAGCGGCAATATTCGCGATCCCAAGTTCTCCTTCAGTTTTGTATTTAGTGAGTTGCTACAAAAGGCAATTATAGATGCCTTGATAAGCTATTTGACTCCCTATGGCGTTTATTTGTTGGCACGTTATGCCTGGGGGCGTTTCAGGGCGAAATCATTTGCGTCTATTGACTTTGAGCCTGGAAGTGCAAAATTAACTAATTTAGCACTGACACAACTACAGCGTATGGTCTTTGTTTTACTTAAGAACCCTGACGCACGGCCAGGAGTATGCGGCATCTCTAATGCCCGGGACTGGCAAGCCCTGTACCCCTATTCCATGGCAGGTATGAGCAGAAGCGGAAGATCCCAGGTTGCTTTTTACCAAAACCCATCTCTGGAACTTCGTGAAGAACTTGAAAATTTGGCAATGGAGCGAAGCCGAAATGTCGAAAAGTATTTGATTGATGCGGGAATAGAGGCTTCAGAATTAATCCCTTGCGCACCTGACTATATTGGTAAGGATTTTGGTGATCCAAGGGTGGAATTTTCGAATTAAGTAAGCATGTAACATTAATATCTATATAAATAATGGTACAAATTTCCGTCGTCCCTTCCTGCCTTACAGCTTGTGGTAGCTTCGTACCGCTATAGGTTTGTTAGGGTGTCAAGGTCGTTATTGAGGGCAGCGTTAATTATTTATTTTGCTGTAATTAGTACATATAAGATTGTTTGCCTTCTTTTTGTGAAACGATTCACTGTGTTTAAATATGCCTCAGTTTTTCGACTTTTTTAAGGTTTGTTATTTGTAGGGTGAGAGTTGGGACCTTTTTACAGGTTGTTGTGGGGTTAAGTAGTTTCCAGGTCTGCCTTTAGATTAACGTAATTTTCAAATTAATTTGAATTATGGCTTGCAAGTTGCTTCCTTGATGCGGTCGTAGAATTCCGGCATAGTGAGCCTGACATTCAATATATCAAAAATTTTTCTCCTAATATTGTGTGTGTTTTTAAGTTCTGAATACTCATTAGGGCTGCATATGAAAAAAATACTAATTATGTTTGTTTTTTTATTCGCCCCTCTTCTTTCCGCAGAGCAGGCGAAGGTAGAGCGGCAACCCCTAAAAACCATGTCCACTTGTTTGATTATGAATGGTTGGAATGCTTGGGGTATATGGCAGTATGATGTTTATGCGCTTGCCCGAGATAAGGTCCTTATTGGGAGTAAAGATAATCACTTTCTAATTTCTTCTGTGGATACTGGGTATTCTCATGTAATCAACGGGAAAACTGTGGCTTACTATCCCGAGGCTAAATCTTTAAATGAGCTAGGTGAAGCTTGCCAGGAAAATTGCCCGGTTAATTATGAGAAGCGGGTCAGCTGGTTTCAGCGACGCTGCAAGGAATATTGATAAAAGTTAGTTTGTAGTTTTATTTGTGAAAGGTTTCACAAATATTTGATTCTATTCGTTTCCTGATATAAGTAATAGCAAGGTAAAACAATATGACTCAAGTGCACGGAAGTTGCCTCTGTGGTTCAGTGACAATTAGCGCATCTTTGCCCTCTTCAAATCTGGGGGTTTGCCACTGCGGTATGTGCAAAAAATGGGGCGGTGGTCCTCTGTTGGCAGTGGATTGTCAAACCAGTGTTGAGATTACCGGTGAGGAACATGTCAGTGTATTTGATTCATCAATTTGGGCTGAACGGGGTTTTTGTTCAAAGTGCGGTTCGCACCTCTTTTATCGCTTAAAGGAAACTTCCCAGTACTCAGTACCTGCGGGGATCTTTGATCTTCCGGCCGAGACAACAATGACCCATCAAATCTTTATCGATGAAAAGCCGGATTACTACGAATTTGCCAACGATACCCAGAACATCACGGGGCTGGAGATAGTTACTGAGTACTCATGATAGTGAGTGCTCGCTATCTCTATGGGTATCTTTTAGTCAAGACGGAATATGCGCCCGGGATTCACTTTAGGGTTACTATAGCGTCCTAGGGCTGTATCGCTGCTTCCCTCAATGGTGATTTCAGCTTAGAAGGGTACCAAAAGGGTCATCTGCATGGGTTTCGCTCACTGCGGCGGCTCTTTTAGCATCTTTGCATTGGTATCCGGATGTCTCGTTCTGGAAGCACCTAATCTTTTAAGGTGCCGAGAGCATTAAGATGTAATCGGAAGGTAATACGGACTGGCTAAATTCCATGACTGAAACCCAAATTGTAGAAATTTTCCTGGCCAACCAATGGTGGTCCATCCTGGCGTTGGTGGTAATTGTAATTGGCGTAACTTTATGCTGGTTTGGTGGCCTGATGGCTGCGTTGACGGCCTTGGGTAACAAGCGCTGGGTTTGGGGGATTGTAACGATCGTCCTCGGGCCGATTACCGGCATTCCCTATGCATTGCGTTACAAAGAGGCGGAATATGCCCGATCGCTGATGCTGCGGGGTGTATGGGCCTTGCTGGTAGGTCTGATTATCGCCGGGGCTATCTTATTCTTTGGCCGTTAAAGGTTAATAGAGCGCTGGTTCTCAGGTGTCCGGCGCTCTCCTTCCTTCGATCGAATCATCTCTCCACAGACTTTAGGCATTTTTAATCAGGCGATCAGTGCGCAGGCGCTCCCGCTTATCAAAGAGCTGTCTTGAGGCCAGGGCAACAGCGAGAAAAGTGCCGAAACCAGTGCCTGATGCAATCGCAAAAAGAATCAGGATTTGATATTTGACGGCAATTGTAGGGGAGGTGCCTGAGAGAATCTGCCCTGTCATCATTCCCGGTAAAAATACTATCCCAGCGGCAGCCATGGAATTAATTGTCGGCATCAATCCTGCACGCATCGCATCCCGCCGAAACTCCAAGCTGGCTTGTTGCCAGGTATGCCCCAGCATCAAGCGATTCTCAATAATATCCCTGGAGCGGTGCATACTTTCTGTTAGGCGGTCCAGGCTTAGGGCAACACCAGTCATTGTATTACCCAGCAACATACCTAAAAGTGGAATGGAATACTGTGGTTGGTACCAGGGGGTAGGGCCAATCAGTACGGCCAAACTCAATATGGTGATACTGAAAGCGGACACCAGCATTGATAAGGTGCCTACGGCAAAGCTCCAGCCGCCGAGCAGGCGATACTTTTGTCGGGCTGCCACTTGCTGCCCGGCAAATAGCAGCATTGCCAAAGCCAGAAGTCCCACCCAAAGTAGGGTGCCAACTGCAAAAAGGGTTTCCAGTACCAGTCCTACCAGGGTGAGCTGAATAGCCGTGCGTAGAGCAGCAACAATTAACGATCTACTTAGTTGTAGTCGCGCTACATGAGTGCATACGGCTAGAGCCAATACCAGCCCCGCTGCCAAAGACAATTGCCACCAGGATAGGTCGATTACACTCATCAATGGATCTCCTGTTCTTCCAGTTGATTATCAACAATGGCCAAGTGGCGGTGAGCTACCCTTCGAATCTGCTCCTGGCTATGAGCTACCCAAATCGTAGGCAGCTTGTGCTCCTCAATGAGCCCTGTCAGCCATTGCTCTACCTCCTGCGCAGATCTGGCATCTAGGTTGGCCGTAGGCTCATCTAGAAGAAGCGCTTGGGGTTTGTAGGATATTGCGCGAATAAGAGCCAGGCGCTGCTTTTCTCCCGAAGAGAGTCGATTGACTTGCCACTTTACCGCGTCCTCAGGAAAGCCGAGAAGTTTAAGTGCATCATTCATGGGTGTTGCGAAGTGATCGCCGACAGTTTCTTCCCACCAGGCAGTCTGCGCGGGAACCAACATCACATGCTTTCTCCACTGGTGTGCTGGATACGTACTCTGGGATTTATTCTTAAAGCATATGTCGCCTGTGTAGGGTTCAAGGTCAGCTATGGCTCTGAGTAAGCGGCTTTTCCCTGAGCCAGATGGACCAGATAAGCAAATAATTTGGCCAGATGCCATGGTTAAATTTATATTTTGAAGACAACCTACAAAAATATTTTTTAGCACCAGAGTCGACATGAGCTTCGTGGAGATTAGTGTTTAATAGAAATTATCAGCAAATGATCATTTGTGTAAAGTAAGTTTTATCTTTTAATTTCTTATTCTTTGTATATGAATTTTTGATCTTTCTTGGGTTGGGGAATGTCTTGATACTCTGGGGTTATGGATTAAATCTATAACCTGTAAAAATTGTAGACTCTGTTAAGGAAGGTGACAATGAAAATCTGGTGATATAAATTTTGTAGGTATTGTTGTGGTTATTGTTTGTAATTTTATCTAAGAATCAGTGGAAGAGAAAACTTTAGTCGTATCGATATTTTAATCTGTATGCCGGAAGCTATTATTTTAAAGGGCTTGATTTTTAATAAGTGCAGTCGGTAAAGGGTGGGTCAGCTGATAGAGTTGGTTCTTATCCTGATCATGAGGAAGGCACTAATGAGATAATTATAGTTGAGTGAGAACGGTATCAAATTTACAACCTAAGAAAATTGGCACTTACAGAAAGTAGTAGAAAAGCTGTTGGAAAGACACCCCTTGTCGATCAGGTAAGAAATGAGATGTAGTACTGGTTTGCGCGGATGCTGACAAGGATAGGCACAGAAAGTGACTGCTGGTGAGTAGCAACAAATAGACATCACAACTCGGAAAGAAATAGGTTCCCAGTAGAGGGCAAGTTACATAAAGAGGCATACGGTTGTATCGTTGCAGTATGAGATGATCTATTCACTAATTTATTTTCAGCCCAAATGGTGGAGCCTTATACAAGGTACCAATAGCGATAAGGACTTCCAGTATGACCTCGACAAGAGGCAATTGAACCGCTGTGCGTACTGCCGCGACAATCAGTGGCTTGCTGCGCTGTGATCGTGTGATATTGGAGCAAATTGCCAGGACGACTACCAACGTCGCAGCCAACGATAATTGCCACCATCAAAGATGATCACACTAATTGTTACTTAATAAGCTACTCCCATTAATTTCAAAATGCCTGCTCTACACTCGTTGGATCTGCCTTTTCTTATGGGTCGTCCAGGTGGCGGGGTATTGGTGATTGCTGATTTCATCCATAAGTCATGCTTCTATTTTACTAGTAGTATCTGTCTCCACATTGACACTGAGCCCATCCTGTAAAAAAGCTTGTGCGGTGTAGGAAAGCTCGAGAATAAGTGTCAAGCGTTGTTTCTCTATGAAGGATAGCCGGCTTATCTGCCGGTCTGTCGTATTCTCGGGAAATCTTAAAGTGTTTAATGTATGCCCCATTGGTTGATTAAAGTTTTCGCCTATTGTTTCGTCCCACCAGGCATTTTGCAGTGGTACCAATATAACTTGCTGCCGCCACTTGTGATTTGCCATTTCCTTCTGGCTTTCGTCATCAAATGTTATCAATGTCATGGGGTTCAATGTCTGTAATGGCTCTGAGTAGACGGCTTTTACCCGAACTATAGGGACCTGAGGGCAATTGATTTTTCCTGCCAGTACTTTTAGTTGTACTCTTTTAAGTGGGCCAATGCTCAGTGATTCCAGCTTTAGCTCAGGTATAATCGTGTCTATCTATTTCAATTTCCTTCACCTTAAAGTCGGTGGAATACTCAAGCTTTGTGGATATGGCTGAAGAGTCGAGTTTTATCTCCCTGATCAATTTGATTAAAGGTTCTAGTTGGTAGTCAAGCTGATATGATGCGCGTCTGTTAACGCAGAAGCTGTACAAAAAACAGCCGTTAGCAGGTGTTAAATTATATTGGGGATAAAACATGTACAAAAAATTAGCGGTGCTTTCTATAGCTACATCTCTTTTTGCGGGTTGTGCGTCGGTTCCTATGGAGAGTGATGAGTTATCGAATAAAGCTAAAGAGTTCAATTCACCTACTGAGGGGAATGCTGGTCTCTACATCTATAGAGCTTCTGGTCCCGGTACTACTCTGAAGAAAGATATCTGGGTTAATGATGAATGTGTTGGTCAATCTGCACCCAACGTCTTTTTCTACCAGGAGGTTATTGGGGATAAAGAATATAAGGTCTCAACCGAGTCGGAGTTCTCCCCGAATGACCTGTTGGTTGATGTAAAAGCAGGTGAAAATTACTTTATCGAACAATACATTAAAATGGGAGTGTTCGTTGGTGGTGCAGACTTGAAACTTGTTGAGTCTGAAGAAGGTAAAGCTGATATTACAAAATTAAAGCTTGCAAAAGCTGGCGAGTGCAGCCAGAAATAAAGTTGGCTCTGCGAGAGGCACACTTAGTATGTGTGCTTCTCCAAATTTTACCTGGGAGTCTTATTCCCTTAAGAATGCATTAGGCTGGTTCGATACCCACCGGACTTTTTGGGTAAGCTTTAGAGATTGTATTGAACTTACAATGAGCTTCTCCCCTTCCTTTTTCAGCTTCCCTTTGAACCTCCCGCTCCAGTCCGCCATAATCCGCTCCTTCCGAATCGAATAACGAGAGCTGTATGACCGACACCTCTGTTTATGAGGCCACAGAGCGCCTGCCGTTAAAGGAGTACACCGAAAAGGCGTACCTGGATTACTCCATGTATGTGATCCTGGACCGCGCCCTGCCGAATATCGGTGACGGCCTTAAGCCTGTACAGCGGCGTATCGTGTACGCCATGAGTGAGCTGGGCCTGAAGAATACTGCCAAGTATAAGAAGTCCGCGCGCACCGTTGGTGATGTGATCGGTAAGTACCACCCGCACGGCGATAGCGCGGTGTACGAGGCGATGGTACTGATGGCGCAACCGTTTAGTTATCGCTACCCCCTGATTGATGGCCAGGGCAACTGGGGCTCGCCGGATGATCCCAAGTCCTTTGCCGCGATGCGTTACACCGAGTCGCGCATGGGGAAATATTCGGAAGTGCTGCTGTCGGAGTTGGGGCAGGGCACTGTGGACTGGCAGCCCAACTTTGACGGCACCATGGATGAGCCCTGCGTACTGCCTGCGCGGGTGCCCAATATTCTATTGAACGGTACCACCGGTATTGCCGTGGGTATGGCTACGGATATTCCCCCGCATAACTTGCGCGAAGTGGTCAACGCGACTGTAGAGCTGCTGGAGAATCCCAAGGCCACAGTAGAAGAGCTGTGTGAGCATATTCTCGGCCCGGATATGCCCACTGAGGCAGAGATTATTACGCCGCGGGATGATATCCGTAAGATTTACACCTCCGGTCGCGGTTCTATCAAGATGCGCGCCCTGTGGAGTAAGGAAGACGGCGATATTGTCATTACTGCGCTGCCTCATCAGGTGAGCGGTGCCAAGGTGTTGGAGCAGATTGCCCAGCAGATGCAGGCGAAGAAGCTGCCCATGGTGGGCGACCTGCGCGATGAGTCGGATCACGAAAACCCCACTCGCCTGGTAATTGTGCCGAAATCCAATCGGGTGGATATGGAATCGGTGATGAATCACCTGTTTGCCACTACCGATCTTGAGCGCAACTACCGCGTCAATATGAATATGATCGGTATCGACGGGCGCCCGCAGGTGAAGTCCCTCGATAAAATCCTGCGGGAGTGGCTGACTTTCCGCGCCACTACCACCCGCCGTCGTCTGCAGTTCCGTCTGGATAAAGTTGAGAAGCGCCTGCACCTGTTGGCAGGTTTGCTGGTTGCCTTCCTCAATATTGATGAAGTGATCGAAATTATCCGTACCTGTGACGAGCCCAAGCAGGAGCTGATGGATCGCTTTGAGCTCACGGATATCCAAGCGGACTACATTCTCGATACCAAGCTGCGCCAGTTGGCACGCCTGGAAGAAATGAAGATTCGCGGTGAGCAGGCGGAGCTGGAAAAAGAGCGCGATACCCTCACCAAGACCCTGAATAGCGAGCGTCGCCTCAAGACCTTGATCAAGAAAGAGCTTCTGGCCGCAGCCAAAGAGTTTGGCGACGACCGCCGTTCCCCGATTGTGGCTCGTGAAGAGGCCAAGGCGTTTAGTGAATCTGAGCTGCTGTCTTCAGATCCCATCACCGTTATCGTTTCTGAGAAAGGTTGGATTCGCGCGGCCAAGGGCCATGAAATTGATGCGGCAGCGCTCAGTTATAAGGCGGGGGACAGTCTCGGTTTTGCCGCGCGGGGCAAGAGTAACCAGCCCGCGTTATTACTCGATAGCACTGGTCGCAGTTACTCCATTGCCTCCCATACTTTGCCTTCGGCACGGGGGCAGGGCGAACCCCTCAGCGGGCGTATCAACCCCCCCTCCGGTGCCACCTTTGAGGGCTTGTTGATGGGCCCTGATGAGCAGCGAGTGTTACTGGCTTCCGATGCGGGCTATGGCTTTATCGCCAAGCTCTCTGATTTGCAGTCGCGCAATAAGGCAGGTAAAGCCATGCTGACCCTGCCCAAGGGAGCCCAGGTGCTTTCCCCTCAATTGCTGGAGAGCCTCGATGATGTTCTGCTGGCAGCGGTGACCACCGAGGGGCGCATGTTGGTGTTCCCGGTGACTGAATTGCCGGAATTGTCCAAAGGCAAGGGTAACAAGATTATCAATATCACTTCGGCCCGAGCTGCGGCCCGCGAAGAGGTGGTCATCGGTGTTGCTGTATTGAAGGGCAGGGATCAACTGGTCGTTCACGCCGGTAAGCGCCATACCAAGATCAAGATCTCGGAGATGGATCACTATCGCGGCGAGCGTGGCCGGCGCGGCAACAAGCTGCCCCGGGGCTTCCAGAAGGTCGATAAGATTGAGGTTCTGGAGAAATAGATCCATCCCGGATGCAGGTCGAAAGGGCGGTCCTAGTGACCGCCTTTTTTAATGGGGTTTTGGGATATTGATAACTCACACATTGATGAAATAATAAGCAGGCTTATAATGAGCGGCCTTAGACAGGGAGAGCAGATATGTCCAGGGAAGATGCCGTTACTGAAATCAGTTTTGAACTACACAGTGCAGCACGGCTGCTGCGGCGAAACTTCGACCGCAGAGCCAAGGACCACGGGCTGAGTGGATCCCGCTGGCAGGTGCTTTGGCATCTACTGCGCGAGGAGGGCCTCAAGCAGGCAGAGTTGGCCGAGCGCCTGGACCTAGCACCGATCAGTCTGGCGCGCCAGCTGGATAACCTCCAGCAGGAGGGACTGGTGGAGCGGAGGCCCGATCCCGAGGACCGGCGCTGTTTCCGTATTTATCTGACGGAGCAGGCAATGCCGGCCCTTGAGTTACTGGGCGGTGTAGCCCAGCAGACCCGCAGTGAGGCACTTGTGGGCTTTTCCGCCGCAGAGGTGGATCAATTGCAGTCGCTGCTATTGCGGTTGCGCAAGAATTTGACACGTGAAGAGATTGAATGTGACTGAAAAGCTGTCCATTAAGCTAGACCGCGCCGGACAAAGAGAGTTCGCACTCTCCTTTTTCCTGGTACTGGCCGTCCTGATAGGGGGATGGAACCTGTTGCGCGGCAGCGATATTGTCGAGACAGAGAACGCTTACGTGAAAGCGGACAAGATCTCCCTGGCGCCCGAAGTTAGTGGTGTTGTCACCCAGGTGCTGGTGAGTGCCAACCAGGTAGTGGAGAAAGGGCAATTATTGATTCAGATCGACCGCACGGCCTTCGAACTGGCGGTGACAGAGGCGGAGGCGCGCCTGGCTCAGGTGCGCAACGAATTGCTCGCTCGTCGTTCGGAATATGCTGAAGCAGATGCAGCGCTGCAGCAGGCTCGCAAAGATGCGGACTTCTATCGCCGCCAGTTGGAGCGCAATGAAAAACTGAGCAAGGTGGCGTTTTCCGAGGCGGAGCTGGACAGCGCCCGTCAGCAGCTGGAGCGCGCCCGCGCCCAGATCACCATTAATGCTGAGAAGCTCTCCAGCTTGCGCGCTGAACTGGGAGGTGATCCCAGTATTGCCCTGGAAGAGCAGGCAGATTTAAAAGTGGCTCAGGCGCAACTGGATACCGCCCGCTACCAATTATCGCGCACGCGCATTATTGCTCCAGTGGATGGCACTATCGCCAATACCGTACCTAAGGTGGGGGAGATGGCCACCTTGGGCATTAACCTGCTGCAAATGATTGGTTCCACTGGCCTTTGGGTGGAGGCCAACCTGAAAGAGACCGAGCTGGGTCGCGTGCGCACGGGCCAGCAGGCGGAAGTGACCCTGGATGCCTACCCGGATTTTGAGTGGCAGGCTCAGGTGGACAGTATGAGTCCCGCCAGTGGCAGTGAGTTTGCTTCCACACCGCCGCAGAATGCCAGTGGCAAGTGGGAGAAAGTGGTGCAGCGGGTGCCAGTGCGCCTGCGTCTATACCCTCTCAAGGACTCTCCGCCTCTGCGCGCAGGTATGAGCGCCAAGGTACGAATTGATACTAGTGAAGATGAAAAAGTGGTGTCGGCCCGTGCAACGAGCGGTGAAAGCGGCAGGGTGGTGCTTTAACTGGGGTTGAGAGAGAGGGTTCTGGGCCCGATAGAACTCGGGCCCGAGAGCTGCACTAGTTGCTTATTGAACTCGGTGCCAAGTTTGGGTGCGGTAGAGGAAGCCCAGGTAGCCGCGCAGCTTAAGGGTGTTGTCATCCTCCAGCCAGACTTTAAGGTCGTAAACCTTGCCTTTTACCGGGTCGAGAATTTCCCCGTCCTCGTATTTTTTCCCTTTCTTTTCCAGCCCGCTGATGACATCCATGCCGACAATGGGCTTACCTTTCAGGTCGCCTGGGCACTTGTCGCAAACGGTGTCGTTAGGCTTCATCAGAAGATCCACTACCTTGCCGTAATACTTCCCATCCTTTTCATAGATGTTGACGATGGACTTTGTCTCTCCGGTCTCGTCATCGATAGTGCGCCAGTTGCCCAGGATATCTGCAGCACTGGCCTGCAGGGCGAACAGCAGGCCAAAGGTGGCCAGAAGCAGGTTTCTAATCATCACTTATTTTCCTATGTAAAGTAGGGTGACCCGGATATTACATCAAGTCACCTGCGAGGGCAGTGGGCTAGTCGTCATCAGGTAAAATCTAACAGTCAAAAAGTAGCATTTGGCCACATATCCCTGCCTTTTCTCTCTATTTGTCCCAATTTCGGGACCTTTGTGTGTTACCCAAAGGCACCTTTAAGAGGAACAGCTCAAGGGGATACGCTTGCCGGATTCTGGCGGTGCACTGGCCCAGACTTCCCGCTCCGGGTGCTCGGCGAAAGGGGATTGCAGTAACTGGCGCAGAGTCCGCAAAGGATGATAGTCGCCATCTTCAGCAGCCTCGATGACCTTCTGTGCCAAATAGTTGCGCAGAATGTATTTCGGGTTGACTGACAGCATGGCTAGATTGCGCTCCCGGGAGTTATTTGCCTCCCGGGTGAGGCGGCGATCGTAGTGCTCCAGCCATTGATCCAGGGCGCTGTGGTGAGTGGGTTTGAGTAACTCGTGCAAAGCGCTGGCCGGACGCTCCCCCCGGTAGTGGGCCAGGGCTCGGAAAAACAGGCTGTAGTCGGCTTGGCCGTGTTGAAGCAACTTCAGCAGTTCCGAGCAGAGGGCCTGGTCGCCATCTTCTTCTTTTTCCAGCCCCAGTTTGGCTCGCATACGTTGCGCATAGGCTTCGCTTACCACCGGCTGGAATTGCTCCAGGCATTCGCGCAGAGCGTCTACACCGACAAAGGCCGACAGTGCATGGGCGAGAGCATTCAGGTTCCACAGCACGACACCGGGCTGTTGCTCAAAGGCGTAGCGGCCGGTGTGGTCGGAGTGATTGCAGATAAAAGTGGGGTCGTAGTCGTCCAGGAAGGCGTAGGGTCCGTAGTCAAAGGTGTCGCCAATAATCGACATGTTGTCGGTGTTGAGCACGCCGTGGGCAAAGCCTACGGACTGCCAGGCTGCAACTAGCTCTGCACTGCGGCGGGTGGTAAAGCGCAGCAATGCTTCAGCTTGGTCGCCCACTGCCATACCCTCTGTACCCGGTATAAAGCGTCGGCAAATAACCCCGATCAACTCCTGCAGGGCCTCCAGTTGTTTGGTGTAAAACAGGTATTCAAAGTGACCGAAACGCACGTGGCTCTCTGCCACTCGGATCAGCATGGCCCCGGTTTCGATTTTCTCACGGGTGACAGGTTCGTCGCTTCCGACAATGCACAGTGCCCGGGTGCTGGGAATACCGAGGCCGTAGAGTGCCTCACTGGCGAGGTACTCCCGTATGGTGGAGCGCAATACTGCGCGGCCATCACCAAAGCGGGAGTAGGGCGTTTGTCCTGCACCCTTTAAATGCAGTTCCCAGCGCCGGCCTTCACTCTCGATTTCACCCAACAGCAGTGCTCGCCCATCCCCCAGGTCAGGGTTGTAGACCCCGAACTGGTGACCGGTGTATTTCATCGCAAATGGGCGGCTTCCCTTAAACAGGCGGGCGCCGCAGCCCAGCTCGGCCCAGGCGGGGTCAGATTTCTCATTGGGATCTATTCCCAATAGTTGCAGCACTGAAGGGTTGGTGTCGATTACCTTGGGGTGGCGAAAAGGAGTGGGTGCTATGGGGGTGCCAA
The DNA here is from genome assembly GCF_056311705.1 of Microbulbifer sp. ABM4_008. Classification (NCBI taxonomy): domain Bacteria; kingdom Pseudomonadati; phylum Pseudomonadota; class Gammaproteobacteria; order Cellvibrionales; family Microbulbiferaceae; genus Microbulbifer; species Microbulbifer sp. ABM4_008. The sequence continues at coordinate 386,721 of NZ_CM149970.1, forward strand.
AGGCTTCCCCCATATCCGCATAGTGGTGTTTGAGAGTGACTTCGCTCAGTTTCATAGCTTTTGATTGTAGGGTGAATATTCGAGTAAAACGCCAGTGTCCAGAGTGGCTCACAAGGGCCCCTGGCTCTTATATCGCCGTTATCTGTAGGGGCCGATTTTGCGAGCGCCAGTGTTGCTCTTCCTGCTCCAACAATTCTGCAATTGCCGGGCTATCCTCCAGCCAATGTTGATCGGCTTCCAGGTGATAGGCGTCTCCCTGGTCATATAGCTTTAAGCCGTCCAGGCTGCGTTCGGTGCGGTCCCGGTGAATAATACATCCGAGGCGCAGGCATAACAGAAGGTCTGGGCTGGGGTGGAAGCCATAGTGCTCCCGTGGCGGTTTGATTCTTCCCCGTTGGTTGTGCACCAGATAGGCCAGGTGCTCCTGTTCACTTTTGGCAAATCCGGCCATATCGGCGTGTTTAATCATATAGGCCCCCAGCTTGCGGAAGCTGCTGTGAGTTAGGGCCAGGCCGGTTTCGTGCAACTGGATAGCCCAGTGCAGTCGCACCTTGCCTTCTGGTGGGTACTGGGGGCGCAACTGCTGCAGGAGCTTGAGTGAGGTGGAACTGACACGTTTAGCCTGGTTGGTATCTACCTGCCAGCGCTCTACCATGGCGGCAATCGTATCTGCACGTCGATCCCCGCCGTGCAAGCGCCCGGCCAAGTCGTGCACTATGCCCTCGCGGATTGCATAGGGGGAGACTTCCATACGCATAATGTCGAGTTCGCAGAATATTGCATGCAGTATCGCCAGGCCGGCAGCGAATACCGGGCGACGCTCTTCATCCAGGTAGGGTAAATCCAGGTCCGCGATATGTTTGGCGGAGGAAACCCGGTGCGCAAGCTGATCGATATCCCCGCGCTTGATCGCCTTTACTTCACCATCATTGCAAATCCTGGCAACCGCTTTGATAGTCCCGGAGCAACCGGTAACTTCTGCGCCTTCGGCAATATGCAGTAGCTCCTGCAATTCGGCCCGCGCCGCTCGCCGCGCGCGCTGGAAGTGGTTTACAGTGTTGCGGCTGATCAGGCCATCGGCGAAGAAACGTTTACTGTAGGAAACACAGCCTATATCCAGGCTTTCCAGTTGCTGTGGAGTATCACCACCGCGAACCAGCTCCGTAGAGCCACCGCCAATATCAATAATGCAGCGCAAGCGAGGAGGGCCATTGGCGGCGGCGAGAACCCCAGTAAAGATCAGGCGGGCCTCCTCGATGCCGCTGATAATTTCCACCGGCACACCGAGTATTGATTCCACTTCTTCCAAAAAGCCATCGGCATTGGCCGCAGCCATACGCAGTGTATTTGTACCCACAACACGCACATGGTCGAGGGGCAGTTTATCCATCACTGGTTGAAAGCGTTGCAGAACGGTCAGGGCCCGTTCGGTTACCGCCGGGTCCAAGTGGTGGTTAATATCCAGCCCCTCGGCCAGGCGCACCATGGCTCTGTCTGTGTGCAGGCGTACCATGCGCTGATCGCGAAATTCCGCTAGGAGCAGATGGAAACTGTTTGAGCCCAAATCTAGGGCGGCATAGCGTTCGTTTGGAGCTTGCATCAATATCCCGTTGAAAGCGCTAATGTATGGAGTCGGACGCTCTATTATTCATTTTGCCACTTTTCAGTCCAATAGTGGGTGCAGTCAATTTACAGCGCACCAAAAAGGCGCCAACTATAAAAGTGTTACAAAATTATTAAATATCTTTTATAAATAAAAGATATTTTTTATTTATTTGTGCCAATTTATGGACTGAAACAGTTTGGCAGAAAACTGTGAAGCCATACTAGATCGTTAGATTGCTATAGGCGCTTGCTCACAGCCACATTTCAGTGGCATATTTCTTTACTTAATCTTGACCCTCAGCCCCGTGTTAAGGCTGCTTCCAGAATAATCTGGATTTTTAAACTGCCGTCAGATACTGGGTGCGTTTTATGGTTTTGCAATGTCTAACGATGTGCCTCTATTTCCCAAAGAGTTGAGCTGGCTTTCATTTAACGAGCGTGTTTTACAGGAGGTGGAAGATGAAAGTGTGCCTGTAATTGAGCGCGTACATTTTTTGGGAATCTTCTCTAATAACCTGGATGAGTTTTTCCGTGTGCATGTTGCAGCGGTACGTCGTTTAGCTGCCTTTTCTGTTGGCGGAGAAAAGAAGGAATACTACAGTAATCTATTGCAATCGATTAATAATCGAGTGTTGAGGTTACAGTTGCGCTATGCGAAGGCCTATAACAAAGCTTTAAAGGATCTGGCAAAGCATGATATCCATGTGGTTAGGGAGACTTCGCTTAGCGATAACCAGCGCCAGTTTGTAGAAAGTTACTTTCATCGGGAAGTGCTGCCAGAGTTGGAGCCATTCTTTATCGACGGGCGCAAGCCCATGCCTTTGATTAATGAAACCAGTATCTATTTTGCGATAGCACTTGAATTGGATGATGGTACCGAGCGCTATGTGGCAATGGAGATTCCTACGGATACACTTCCCCGCTTTGTGGAGATTCCTCCACGGGAGGGGAAGCGGGAGAAAGTCTACATCGTTCTCGATAATATTATCCGAGGATGCCTTAAAGAAATATTTCGCCATGTGGTGCCTATCGCTAAAGCCAGCGCCTATACCTTTAAGATCAGTCGCGATGCTGAGTTGGAGTTAAGTGAAGAGGTAACCCAGAATATTCTCGATCGAATGGAGCGCTCATTGAAAAAAAGAAAGCGCGCAGATCCGGTGCGTATGGCATACGATGGTGATATGCCTGAGACTTTACTGGAGTTGGTGAAGAAGAAACTGAAAATGGGGCGTTATGATACCTATACCCCCGGTGGGCGTTATCACAACTCCAAAGATCTGATGAAATTCCCGGGAGAATCTGCCCGACTTCGCTATAAGCGCCTCACACCACTGCCAGCCTTACCGAAAAATGAAAGTGTATTTTCACAGCTGTGCGCAGGGGATCGGCTTTATTATTATCCCTATTATGACTTCCATGCGATTGTCAATTTCCTGGCATCTGCCGCACTAGACCCTCAAGTTAAAGAAATTCGGATTAATCTCTACCGGGTAGCAAAGAACTCCCGTGTAGTTGCGGCTCTGGTTAATGCGGTTCGCAATAACAAAAAAGTGACTGCGGTGGTGGAGTTGCGGGCACGCTTTGATGAAAAGGCCAATATCCATTGGTCCCATGAGTTGAGCGATGCCGGGGTGAATGTGGTGTATGGCATGCCCAACCTAAAAGTACATTGCAAGTTAATTTCTGTGCTTCGCCGCGAGGATGGCAAAGATCGTTTCTACAGCCATCTTGGCACCGGTAACTTTAATGAGAATACAGCGAAGGTCTATTGCGATTTTAGCTTATTGACCAATAACCAGGAGCTGGGTCGGGACGTGTACAATGTATTTGAGTTTATGCAGGCACCGCGTAAGCGCCCTTCTTTTAAACGTATTATCACTTCACCATTTTTCTATCGGGATGCGATTACTGCAGCGATAGATCGTGAAATTGATGCCGCCCAGGCAGGGAAGGAAGCGGCGCTATTTTTCAAGTGCAATAACCTTGTGGATAGCCAGATTATTGAGCAGCTGTATCGTGCCAGTGCCGCAGGTGTAAAAATTCGTATTATCGTTCGTGGGATGTGTGCATTGGTTTGTGAGACTCCGGGCGTATCAGACAATATTCGTATTATCAGTTTGGTAGATAAGTACCTGGAGCATGCCAGAGTCTATATTTTTCACAATGGTGGTGATGAGCTGATGTGGTTGTCTTCGGCGGACCTGATGAAACGAAACCTGGATCAGCGAGTTGAAGTCACTTTCCCGCTTATGAATCCGGAGCACCAGGCTACAGTTCGCAAAATTATGGAATTGCAGTGGAGTGATAATCAGAAGGCACGGCTAATTGATGCCAGGCAAACAAATTCCAAGTTAGCTAATGAGGGACGAAAAGGTTGTCGATCTCAGGATGCCATCTATCGCTTTTTAAAGCAGCGCGAGGCGGAGTAGTATAGATCGTCAGTAATGGGCTGTAGACCTTCCCTAGATAAAAAGGTGACCCTTCAGTTTGTCTGTGGGGTCACAAATACCATTTGCACTGCTAACATCATTATTCTACCCAATTTAGGCTATCACTCATGATAGAGTGCATCTTTCCTTTATTTATTGATCCCGCTACCAAGATAGAAGCTCTACTGTTGGTTTTATAGCCGATATCACAAGGAGTGAATCCAAAAATACGCTGTCACCTTGTTCTATTATTTTATAGTTAGCCAGATTTTAAGCTCTGTACCAGTAGGGCGGATTTGGGGAGGCTGGTATCTGTATTTTGGTGATCAATAGTAGAAGCGTTGGTGAAGTGCTCTATCTATGCTGAATGATATTCCTCTATTTCCCAGCGAATTAAGCTGGCTATCTTTTAATGAGCGAGTACTACAGGAAGCGGAGGATGAAACAGTCCCGGCTATCGAACGGGTACACTTTCTCGGAATTTTCTCCCAGAATATGGATGAGTTTTTCCGCATTAAGGTGGCTGGTGTGCGGAGGTTGGCGAGTATTGATTCTGGTGTGGGGCAGAGGGAGCACTTTTCCCAGCTATTGAAAACTATTAATGATCGTATTTTGATACTTGAAAAGCGCTATGCCGAAGCTTATGTCAAAGTGTTATCGGGATTAAAAAAACATAGTATTTATCTTGTTCGTGAGGATAGCTTAAATAGCCATCAGTTGGGATTTGTAAAAAATTATTTCCATAGCCTGGTTTTACCGGAGTTAGAGCCTTTTTTTATCGATGGCAGATCAGCAATGCCACTGCTGAGTGACAACAATATCTATTTCGCTATTACTTTGAATTTAAAAGGGGAGCCAAGCAGATATGCAGTTATGGAGATTCCCACTGCTATTCTTCCCCGGTTCCTGGAAATCCCATCGCGCCAAGGCAGGAAAGAGAAAGTTTACATCGTTCTGGATAATATTATTCGAGTGTGCCTGGAAGAAGTCTTCCGCAATGTTCTGCCTATTCTTTCTGCCAAGGCATATATGTTCAAGATAAGTCGGGATGCAGATATTGAGCTGGGGGAGTATGTCAACCGGGATATTCTTGAACGTGTTGAACGGTCGCTCAAACAGCGTAAGCGTGCAGAGCCGGTACGTCTTGCTTACGACATGGAAATGCCTAATACACTGTTGGAGCTGATTAAGAAAAAGCTGAAGATGGGGTCCAGGGATAGTTATACCCCTGGTGGGCGTTATCACAACTCCAAAGATCTTATGGGCTTTGCCCCGGACTCCAAAAGTTGTCGGTATAGAAGGCCGGCACCGCTCTTGGCTTTATCCACCAGTGAAAATATTTTTGACCAATTGCAAGACGATGATGGATTGTTCTGTTATCCGTATCATGATTTTTGGGCAATAACAAATTTCCTTGCTTCGGCCTCTATTGACCCGCAGGTAAAAGAGATACGTATTACTTTGTATCGAATGGCGAAAAACTCAAGGGTAATCGCGGCGTTAATTAATGCGGCTAGAAATAATAAAAAAGTAATTGCGGTTGTTGAATTGCGGGCGAGTTTTGATGAAAAAGCCAATATTTATTGGTCCCGTAAATTAATAGAAGCAGGAGTGTTGGTTGTTTACGGTGTTCCAGAAATGGAGGTTCATGCGAAGTTAATTTCTGTAGTTCGCCGTGAGCAGGGAAAGAATCGCTTTTATACCCAGTTGGGAACAGGGAATTTTAACGAGAGTACTGCTCGTGTCTACTGTGATTTCAGTGTATTGACTAATGATCAGGGAGTGGGGCGCGACATCTATAACTTGTTTGAATTTATGCGATTCCCCAATACAAAACAGGTTTTCAAGCATATTATCGTTTCTCCTTTCTCATTGAGAAGTTCGTTTGAGCAGGCCATAAACCGGGAAATAGAGGCTGCCCTTGCTGGGCGTAAAGCTGGCATATTCTTTAAGTGCAACAGCCTGATAGACAGCAAGCTGATTGCCCACCTTTATCGGGCGAGCGCTGCGGGAGTAGAGATTCGATTACTCGTTCGCGGTGAGTGCTCTTTGGTATGCGACACTCCTGGATTATCCGACAATATTAAGGTGATCAGTTTGGTGGATAAGTTTCTGGAGCATGCAAGGATTTATGTGTTTCATAATGGTGGCGATGAACTGATGTGGATGTCCTCTGCAAACCTGAAAAACCGCTGTCTGGATCAACGGATCGAAGTCACTTACCCGGTGACCAATTCTCGACACCTCCGAACCATTAAGAAGGTCATGGAATTACAGTGGCATGATAATCAGAAGGCCCGCTTAATTGATGCCGGTCAAACCAATACCAGATTGGCTAATGAAGGGAGTAGAGGTTGTCGGGCCCAGGACGCTATTTACCGCTATTTAAAGAAGCATTCTCAGAGGTACTAAAAAAGGCAGAAGGGAAATTGTACGGTGCCCAAGAGGCCTAACCGGGTGTCTCAACTAAGGTCTATTTACGCTAGTGGCAACTCTTTTTTTCAGTTGGGGCTAAATCCCACCAGTTGTCCATCACTAAATGAAAAACGATATCCCTGGCCCACCTTCAGCCGCTGGCCGCAGGGGGATTGAATCGTAATACGGGGATATTGCGGTGTTGAGATCCAGGTTGCAAAGTCGCCTCTAGGTCCGCGTCCCAGCAGCTGGTAATAATCTCCATAGTTACAGAAGGCTGCTGGCGTACACCTTTCCGCGCCCCAGACATAGGCAATCACGTCGAACTGTTGGGGTAGGCCGTATGACTCTACGAACGGTTGTCGCGGATTTTCGGTAAAAGTAAACACTTCATCAAAGGATAGGGTTGGAAACCCCCGGGCGGGGGTTGCGCAGCTAACTACGTGGGGTTTTCCTGTGATTCGTGCGTAAGGTGGTGGGCGCTTTGCCGGCGGAAGCTTACCGGGGATGGACATCTCGCTGGGGAAATAGCCGCAACCGCTGGTCGTCAGCAGGGAAACAGTTGCGGCAACTAGAGCCCAGCGAAAAATATGCACGGATTATCCGCTCCCTTGGAAAAGTCCTCCTACCAATATAGTCATAGATTGGTCGTCTACTTTTGTTGTGCACGGTTATGGGAACGGCGCGGGAAACGCCACTTGCGTCGATAGGGGAAAGCACTCTCCACATGTCCGGCGCGAATACGATCTTGTAAGAGTTTCCAGAAGCGATAGTTGTATAAATCGCCGTGCTGCTTTTCGAATGCAGCGCGCGCGGTGGGATTGCCAGAGAAGAACAGGCGGAATTCTTCCGGGAAGACGTCGGCTTCTGCGACGGTATACCAAGGCTTGTCGGCCAGCTCCTGCTCAGAGGTGTGAGCTTCGGGAATCTTGCGGAAGTTACATTCCGTCAATGGGCAGAGCTCATCGTAATCGTAGAAGACTACCCGCCCGTGACGGGTAACCCCAAAGTTTTTCAGCAACATGTCGCCTGGGAAGATATTTGCGGCTGCCAGCTGTTTGATGGCATTGCCATACTCTTCCATGGCCTCCTTGGTTTGCTCTTCATTGGCGTGTTGCAGGTAGAGGTTAAGCGGTTCCATACGCCGCTCTACATACAGGTGTTTGATGATGACCCGCTTCTCATCAATGATCAGTTTTGATGGTGCTACTTCCTGCAGTTCTTTAATCAGCTCTTCACTGAAGCGATTGCGGTAGAAAATAAAGTAAGAATACTCCTGGGTGTCAGCCATACGGCCGACCCGGTCAGAGCGGGATACGAACTTGTACTTTTCTTTTACGATCTTCTCGGTGACAGTTTTCGGCTGGTCGAACTCATCTTTAATGACTTTAAATACCACCGGGTAGGAGGGCAATGTGAATACACTCATCACCATCCCTTTAATGCCGGGTGCAATAACAAACTTGTCGTTACTGACCTTCATATGGGCGAGGATATGGCGGTAGAACTCGGTCTTACCGTGTTTGTGGAAGCCGATAGAGTTGTAAAGCTCAGACTTCTCCTTGAGCGGCATAATGGTGGACAGGAAGCGCACAAAGCGGGAGGGGATTGGCGCATCCACCATAAAGTAGGAACGGGTAAAGCTGAAAATGATACTGGCGGAGTCGTTATTGTAGATAAGGGTGTCCACAAAAATACCGCCGCGTCCGTTGTTTAGGCAGGGCAGGATCATGGGGATAACTTCGCCGTTCAGGATAATGCGCCCCACCAGGTAGGCCGCTTTGTTACGGTAGAAAACCGACTCCAGCATATCCACCCGCAAGTGTTTCTCGCTGTCCACATTGGCCAGGGGGGCGCTGCGCAGGGATTCGCAGATATGGGCAATGTCGCGCTCCATATTCTCCCAGGGCGTGGAGAAGCTGAAATCCTTGAGAATATCTTCGATCATACACTCGAGGCCGTGGCGGCCGCTGTAACTGATATAGATACTGTAATCCCGTAGCGGCTTGTCTTCCGGTGCTCGGGACGGCTTGACGAAGATATTGCTGTCGTGAATGTTGGTGTGGTGAAACTGGCTGCAAAACACCGAGTTAAAAAAGGTCTCGGCGATCTCATAATTGCTGTGATTGGCAATCAGCTGTGCATAAGTGGCGCGGGCATCACGCCAGAGCTCCAGCTGGCTGGTGTCCTTGCTGGTTACCGAATGGACCAGCTCCACCACTTGGGTGACCTTGGTTTTGTACAGATCGATCCGGGCTTTATTGGCCTCATGTGCCGCTTGCCAGGAGGCGGTTTCAAAACGGGCCTTGGCGCCCAAAGTGATGTTCTGATAGTCTGCGAAATAGGCGTCAAAACCATTGAGGATGGTTTTAGCGATGCGTCGGGCGGTCGGTGAGTGATTCGTCATGCACTAGACTTTTTTTCTAAGTTACAAGTTACGCTTGCGCCAGCAGTTACCGTAGATAACGGCGTTGGACCCCCTAAGCACACCTCGCTCCGGTCCTGCCCATACTGCCTGGGGCTCTAATTAAGCGGATAGTAGCACGGCACGTCGGAGTCCCAATTGAACGATTGGATCAGTAGCTTTGTCTTTTTCTTTGCTGTGATTGACCCGGTGGGTACTCTGCCAGTGTTTATCGCAGTCACTTCACGACATGCAGAGTGGCAAAAGCGCAGGATAGCCTGGCTGGCAGTACTCGTCGCAACCGGGATCTTGTTGTTCTTTTTGGTCGCAGGGCAATTCTTCCTCGAGGCGATTGGCGTGCCCCTTTCTGCATTTCAGGTAGCTGGAGGCGTCGTCCTGTTCCTGTTTGCCTTAACCATGATATTTGGTGAGAGCAAGCCAGAGCAGGAGATAGAAATCATCCGTGAGGGGCATGAGACAGCGATTTTCCCTCTTGCGGTGCCCTCCATTGCCTCACCCGGAGCCATGCTCGCGGCTGTGGTACTCACAGATAACCATCGATTTGATGTGGTTCATCAGCTGAGTACAGCATCTGCCATGGTAGCGGTGTTGGCGATAGTGATATTGCTGCTGCTAACTGCCAACTGGATATATCGATTTATTGGTGATGCCGGGGCCAGTATCGTAAGTCGAGTTATGGGGCTGATCCTGGCCTCCGTAGCAACAACCAATGTACTTGTCGGGATTCAGCAGTTCTTTTCAATTTAGCTACTGGCATTTGGTTTTGTACTGGTTGAGCTAAGGCTGCATTTCTTCTAGTGAAGAGAGTATTGGATTACCGGTTAGGTGTTGGAATTGCGCCCAAGCCTGAATTTCTACTTTATTCACTGTGATTTTGGTGACTTCTGAAGCGGTAAAATGATAGAGCTATTGCTGCTGATTTTTGGCGTCTTGATTTGGTATATCAGTACGCTTGCGGCCGGGGGCGGGGCACTGCTCCTTGTTCCAGTGATTAGCTTTATCGTTGGTCCACACCTGGTTGCACCAACGGTAACCATTGCCAAGTGCCTGGCTTCGCCATACCGGGCACTGGTTTTCTGGTCCTATATTGATTGGCGGGTAGTACGCTGGCTTACCCCGGGAAGCTTAGTCGGGGCATTGTTAGGTGCATATTCCTATACACAGATGTCCCCAGAGTGGATACAAATAGTGGTTGGGCTTTTTTTAATGTCCACGATACTTCAGTATCGCTTTGGCCATAGGGAAAGATCTTTTCCCATGTCACTTCCCTATTTTTTACCTTTGGGATTGGTGACCGCTTTTGCTTCCGGTCTTATTGGGGCAATGGGTCCCCTTAAGAACCCTTTCTTGCTGAATTATGGCCTCGAGAAAGAATCCCTGATAGCCACTAAGGCCTTTAATGGGCTGTTAATGCAGCTTGTAAAGCTGGGAACTTATATTACATTCTCGGCGGTATCCCTAGAGTTGGCAATCTATGGTGTGGCGGCTGGGCTTGGGGGGATTATTGGTGTAACCCTTGCTAAAAGGAGATTGAATCAGGTCAGCTTTAAAAAATTTAGGAAATACACTCTATTGGTAATGTTTTTGTGTGGCTTGGTATTAGTGATAAAAGCGCTTTATGACATGGCTTAAATTTTTAGGGATAGTATTTATAATTTATTGCTAGAACTAACCGTTTGGAAAGCAAAGAATTAAAATTCGCACTCCTAATTACAATACTATCATCATAAGAATTAGTATAATTTTTTATATTCAGTTTATTAATGGCTGCGTTCGAATCCTGCATAGGTGTGATACTGCTGGGGGGGTAGGCCTGCATGGCGTGCCTGAAGATCTTTGGGAAGATCGCCTAAATAGATGACGCGAGTGGGTTCTGCCGTCTTGAGCCAGCGCTCTGAATAATTCTCCCAGGTATCCACATGTTTATGTGCGGCACTTACATCTTTGAAATGCTCGTATACAATAATTTCTCCACTATCAGAAATATAGTACTGATAATTCAGTGTCCCCGCTTCTTGCTGCGAGGTTATCTCTACCATTTCATCAACAATTGACTTAAAGGCCTGTTCCTGTCCGTTCTTTATTTTCGCCTCCACAATCCAGCCAACATTATTAAACATAAGTATCTCCAATACGGTTTAAGAGGCTTTGACATAAGTGGTAGAGCAACAATTTAGGTCCTGGGAGCATGACTGATAAGCAACCTGTCGCTAAATACCAGAGGGGGAGTAACTGCTCTACTCAGGAAGAAGATCAAGAGATGGTCCTAGATATTGTAGACGACATCGTGGCGTCTAGTTTGGTAAGGCTAGCTATTTGATAGCTCTCCAGTTGCACTGAACTTCACCGGGCTCCTTGTATCAGAAACCTGCCTCACGAATGACTAATGGTTCATTGTTTGGCCTAAGGGAGGGTTCAATGCTTGTGTTGTGAGATAAGCCCAATTGTATTCAGCTGTTCTTTAGAGGCTCCTTAATATCTAAGAGTGGCATATTTTCCGTATGTACTGAATGGTAAACAACGATGAGATCCCCGGATCAGCAACAATTTCTAAATTTAGCGTTCTAGAGACAATATTTAAATTTGATGTGGGTAGTCAAATGTAATCGTTAACAGGAATTTTCTCTTTGGCGCATTTAAGATTTTGTATTCTTTGTCTCTCCTAATTAATACTTGATTTTAAGGCTTAGTCCCAAGGTGTAAGACGGCGTAACAGCCTGTGTACCCTTATTTCAAGCTAAAAGGCATAAAACACATTACTTAAGCGCTTGATAAATGAAGAGTGAAACTGCCAAATAGGGGGAGTAGAAAAAAGTTGTACCTGATAATTTAAAGTCCTTGCTAGTGTGTTTTTTGTACAGGTGCGGACTTGTAGAATTCATACATAGCTATTTTATGTAAGTATGAATTGATGACTTTCTTGTATGGAAGCTATTTCTCTGAAATACAACAAGCATCATCAATTTACTTTGGAAGTCAGTATCCATTATGACTGATTTGATCTTTATGAAGACGGAAATTGTTGCGCATCTACATAGTAAGAATGAAAAAAACAATTGGTGAATTTGAACTGTGGACTCAAAAGGGTGGCCCTAAATGGCACTACCGTTTTGTTTGTTGTGCAGTGCTGATGTTTGTCATACTTCTTTCTATGCCCAGCTACCCCCATACGGTTGTGGATGTCACCTCGTTGGAGGGAGGAAGTAAACCGAGTGGCCTAAATGCAATTTGGCATGATCCATCGGGGTTTGGAAACATTGTTGAAGCTGAAAAATCTTACAAAAATAAACTTTTTCTTCCCCTGGGAACTGCCGGATCTACCGGACTTAAATCCGGAGCCTTCTGGTCTCACTTCATATTAAAAAACCCCAGTAGTGAAACAGTTTATGTCTCAATTGAATATGTGGATAACCAGCTCGATGGGCTGACGGCCTTTTCTAGGATTCAGGGCGGCAGTCAGCCTTACACTGAGCTGGCAAGTCTGTCTGCGAACCAGCCTTTTTCCAGTCGAAAAATCAAGCATCATCGTTTTGCGTTCCCACTTAAAATCCCCCCCTTCGCATCAAAGGAAATGATGGTTAAATTTGATGTTGGAGTTTTAGGTGTTGCCTTTCCCAGTATGCGTATTTGGCGACCTGAACAACTTGAAGAGAGGAGTAAGGCTGAGGTCATTTTAACGTCATTTCTTTTTGGTGGTTATTTTTTGATGGCCATTCTTGCGCTGATTGGTGCTATTACTGCGCGTAAGAATATCCTGTATCTATACTCGTTATATTCTGTAACGAAAATTTGGGTGTGGGGATCTTTGCTGGGATATACCCATCAATATTTGCTCCAAGAACAATTTGATTGGCGCTATCAATCGATTAGTAGTGCTGTAGCGATTCTGACCGGAATTCTTTTTGCCCGATACTTTCTTGAAACAGAAAAGTACACCCCAAGATTGGATTACTTTTTAAAATTAATTTTACTCAACGGGTTATTCCTGGTTATTTGCGTTGTATTGCAGTGGGAAGCTCTGGCGCACATTTCCATGATGCTTGCTCTATTTTTCTACCCTGGCGTTGTTGTCGTCGCATTGGTGCGTTGGCGACAGGGGGATACTTCTGCGGCCGTTTTTGCTTTAGCCTGGAGCGTTTTGGTGTTGGGGCTTTTGGTGCAGGCGATGAGGGATCTCGGTTATGTGGTGCACAATCCAATTAACTATTATTGGCCCCCGGTTGCCTCTTTTGTTGAGATGTTGGCAATAATGATAGCTATTGGATTACTGGTAAAACGTTTACGGCAACAAAAAGAGACTGCAGAAAAAAGGTATCTACTACACCTGGAAGCCTCGAGAACTGAGCTGGAGCAACAGGTAAAACTTCGAACACAGGAATTGGAGTACGCTAAAGCCAAGGCTGAAGAGGAGGCGCGCACAGACCCGCTAACAGGTATTTTTAATCGCCGCTGCTTTTTCGAAGAGGCCAGTAATCTGGTGGCTGTGGCAATTAATAACCAAATGCCATTGTGTGTATTAATGCTGGATATCGACAATTTTAAATCTGTTAATGATATCCATGGCCACTTAATCGGCGATCAGGCACTCTGTGCGACTGCCCGAGTAATTTCCCAACACGTACGGGATGTGGATATCTTCGGGCGTATTGGTGGGGAGGAATTCGCTCTGGTACTCAGTACCAATGTCGAAGGAGCAATGAAGGTTGCCAATCGTATACACCGGGATATTGCTAAAATCGTGATTAAAAGTGCCGTTGGCCAAGCTCAATTTACCGCAAGTATTGGCATAGCTCACCTGCAAGGGCGGGAAGACATCCTGGAGTTAATGCGGCGGGCGGACTCTGCGTTATATCAGGCTAAACGAGCTGGCCGTAATCGTATTGTGGAGTGCGCTGAAACTACCTGAGTTAGCGCACATAAGTGACAGCGTTTAACACTTTGAGCCTTATGTTTTCTGGAAGAGGGACCAAACCCAAGGTCCCGGCTTGACTTTGAGATGCGTTACTCAACATAAAGACCAGCATTTGCCTTAATGCCTGTGCTTTTTGATCATCCTGGTCTGCGTAGAGCAACAGCCAGGAAAAACTGGTAATGGGATAGGCTGTTTCTCCTTTGGGGTCCCAAATCCAGGCGATTAGGTTGGGAGCTCCACTAATTGGTAGTGATGCTTTTGGAAATTCAATCTCTGAAAGAGCCTCTGCTCCGCTCTTGGGGCCTGCGGCAATATAGTTTCCTGCGTGGTTTTCCAGTGAAGCCACAGGTAGGTTTACCAGTTGAGCAAATCCGTGCTCCACATAGCCAATGGCCCCAACTTTCTTTCTTACTTTAGCGGCTACGCCTTGATTGCCCGGTGCTCTTTTAAATCTGGGCAACTTTGGCCAACTGGGTGTTCTGTCCAAACCAATTTTTTCGCGGAAATCCTGGCTCACGCTACTCATATGTCCAGAAAAGATATATGAGGTCCCCGAACTTTCAGAGCGGGTGACAACGGTAATCTCATCTCTGGGCAACTTGATATCGGGGTTTGCAGCCGCGATCTTGGGGTCATCCCAGTGGGTTATTTCTCCCAGGAAAATCCCCACATAAGCTTCCCTGGACAGTTTTAGCTTGTCGATCCCGGGAAGGTTAAACACCAGTACGACTTCCCCAGCAGTAACCGGCAGTACCACGCCACCGCCTTTCAGGTTGCGTAACTCATCGATCTCAATAGCGGCATCTGAGGCGGCAAAATCAACTGTATGACCGAGAAAGTCCCTGATGCCGTCACCGCTACTGCTCATCTCGTAGAAAATAAATATATTGTTTTCCCGATGGGTGAACTGCCGAAACCACTCCACATAGATTGGGTAGGGGAAACTGGCGCCGCTGCCCCGGAGATTTACAGGATTTTCTGGTACCTGGGCAGTTCCCGGTGTGGCGGCAAGGATAAAACTGGCGATTGCCAGCACAGCGGTAAGGCGGCGTAAAAGGGTTGCACACCTCGATATCATAGGGACCTCGGCTTATAGGCCTCTGACAACCTGCCTATAGGCGGGGTGAGAGGCCAAAAACTGCTTTAGATTAAAATTTTAGCAGGGTCCCTGGTTTGTCATATCAATCGCCTAGCTACCGACTATTTGGTCGTCCTCACGGTAAATGGCCAGTACCGATGGCCGAGGTGGTAACAGGGAGTTATTATCTGGCCAGCGGTGCAGGGGGTGGTCATAAGTGGAGTTGCGTGAATCGGCCGGATGTTGCACGGCAATAAACAGGGTTTTTCCGTCGGGAGTAAATTCCGGCCCGCACACTTCAGCCCCTTGCGGGCAGCCAAAAAAATGCTTGGGTGCCGCCCGCAAAGGCCCCTCAGTAGCCATTGCCCAAAGTCCATCGTGGAACCCAAAGCGCTCACAGCCATCGGTAGCAATCCACATATTGCCCCTGGGGTCGAAAGCGACGTTATCGGGATTGGCAAACCAGCCGTGCTCAGAGATATCGTAAGGGGACTGCTGTCCATAGGCGCCCCTTTCAGCCGGGTTTTCAGCATTGGGGTTTCCACCAAGTAGAAATTGCTGCCACTGAAATTGTGCGCTTGTGTGGTCGCGGTTTCCCTTCTCCCCGGGAGGCGCTATTTCCAATACATGGCCGGCAGTATTGCGCGCGCGGGGGTTGGCGGCATCGGTATCGCTACGCTTCTTATTTTTGGTCAGCATTACATAGGTGCAATCATTGTGGGGGTTAGTCTCCACGTCCTCCGGCCGATCCATCGGCGTGGCTCCCAGTAGCGCGGCTGCGCGACGGGCATCAATCATTACATCTGCTTGATTGCGAAAACCATTCTCTGCGGTCAGTGGGCCCTGGCCGTATACCAGCGGCAGCCATTCGCCACTGCCATCGTCGGCAAAGCGCGCGGCATAGAGAGTGCCATTAATGAGTAGCTTTCGGTTTGCATCGGGATCTTCGGGCTGATAGTTATTTTGGGATACATAGCGATAGACAAATTGATGTTCATCATCATCGCCGCCGTAAGCAACGATCGGTTGCCCCGGTTTACAGACCAGGGTAAAGCCTTCGTGCTCAAAGCGCCCCAAACTGGTCAGCTTGCGCGGTTTTGATTGGGGGTTATAGGGGTCAAACTCCACCATCCAGCCGAATCGATTGGGCTCATGGGGTTCTACCTGAATATCAAATCGGCGGTCGTGGTCACCCCAGTTGCGATTTTCCGGTTTTATACCAAAAAGTTGATGGTTTTCGATCTCCCGGGAATCTTCGAGCTTTTTTGGGTCTCCCTGAAAAGCGCCACCAAACCCCTCTTCAGCAATTAATACGGTTCCCCATGGGGTTTTCCCTCCTGCACAGTTACCTATGGTGCCGAGGACCTGGGTTCCGCTGGGATCTTGGCGGGTCTTCAAACGTTCGTCGCCTGCGGCGGGGCCAGTGATTTCCATTGGCGTCGTAGAAGTTATCCGCCGGTTATAGGGACTGTCAGCCACTACTTTCCAGCCCTGTTTACTTCTTCGAATTTCCACGATGGAGTGTCCGCAGGCGGCCTGTTCAATGGCCACATGCTCGGCACTCACTCCTCGGGTGGCACTGTATTCGTCGTTATAACCCGAGAACATCAGATGGGGCTGAGTGTATTCGTGATTGACACATAAAAGCCCGCGATCACTATTTTTACTTTGTATATGCAGGTACCCCAGGGTGGAACTGGTCCCCGCTGCCAAGGGCATAAATGCAATAAAATCGTTGTTGTAACCGAATCGCTGTTCCTGGCTACTGGCGCTAAGTTCTTCAGGCTGAAAAGATGTTTCCTCTTTATGTAAAGGGTCTCCCCACCTCAGCAGAACCGTGGATTTATAGCCCTCTGGTAGATGGTGTTGGTAATCCAGTCTATGGGGGATTTCTTTAAAGGTGAGGGAGTTGCGTGTGGGATTTTCACTCCCACTACAGCCGGGTAGTAAGCTGCTTACAGCACCGGTGGCGGTTACACCACCCAGGACTTTAAATAGAGAGCGGCGTGCTGGATTTTTGGGGCTTTCGTTCATGACTGCTCCATATTTGGTTTCAGTATATGACGCTTTTTACTGTTAATTGCCTTGATGGTTCCTTTTAAGGCGATGGATATCTGTGTAAATAGCAGGGCTTACATCTATCGTCGCAGTACTAATTGACTATGTGATGACAAGCTTAAAAAAAATGTCACGTAAAGTTCATAGCGGCCTTCTAGTCTGCGTTCAATTCAATTAACCACCGGCAAAGTGGGAGTGGGACGCAATGAAATACAGAACTTCAGGCTTGCGGTTACTGGGAATGCCATTGGCGGCTCTGGCGACAGCCATCATTAGCGCAAATGCTATCGCAGAAAATGAGCAGGTAATGGAAACTGTGACGGTTACCGCCCAGGCAAGTAATGCGCGCAGCGACTTGGATCGACAGCGGGACGCCAATAAGGTCGTAGCGGTGCAAACTTCTGATGCGATTGGTGAACTCCCCGATGCCAATGTCACAGAAGCGTTACAGCGAATGCTCGGTGTATTTATTGCGAGAGATCAGGGTGAGGGGCGTTTTGTTGGTGTGCGGGGTATAGACCCAAATTTGAATGCGGCGACAATTAATGGTGTGAGCCTGCCTGCACCGGAAACAAACACCCGAGCGGTAGCCCTGGATGTTATTCCATCGGACTTATTGGCGAGTTTGGAGGTATTTAAAACTCTTACGCCGGATATGAGCGCAGACTCTATTGGTGGTGCCATTGAGATTAAAAGTCTGAATGCCCTGGATTATGACAGCAATCGCTACAAGTTAAGCGTAGAGAATAGCTACAGCGAGCTTCAGGAAGAGTACAGCCCCAAAGTAGCTGCGACCATGACCAATATTTTTGAACTTGATGGAGAGCGCCGTCTCGGGGTGGCCTTGGCGCTAAGTCACCAGGAGCGGGATTTTGGCTCAGATAATATTGAGACTGACGGTAGCTGGGAAGAGCTGACTGCTGAAGACGGCTCTGTAGCTAAGGGCGCGACCGAAATAGAACATCGCGATTACAGTATTACCCGGGAGCGCACAGGTCTTGCTGCCAACTTCGACCTGGACCTGGGCAGTGACTCAAGCATCTATCTCCACAGCTTGTACTCCGATTTTTCTGATCAGGAAATCCGCCAGCGCAATTCCTGGAAGCTCGATGATGAACGCGATGAGCCGGAGACTATTTCGGCCAACTCGGCAGAGTGGGAAGAGGCAGCACTGGAGAAGTCCCTGAAGGACCGCCTGGAAGAACAGGAAATTATTTCTGCGGTATTTGGCGGAGAGCATAATTTTGAGCAATGGGGATTGTCCTATGCCTTGGGATATTCCCATGCAGAGGAATCTGAACCCAATCGACGCGATACCGATTTTGTCTTGGACTCCCTGCGTTTGGGGTATGTTGAAGCTGGTGATACTCCCCGTATGGCGGTGGGAAGTGAGGATGTTGAAGCAGTATTGGACCCGGCCAGTTATCAACTCGATGAGTTGGTCATTGAAGATAACTTTACTGAAGATGAAGAAATCAGCTTCCGTATTGATATCAGTAGAGAAATTGATTGGGCTGGCAATCCTTCAGTAGTTAAATTCGGATTACATGAGCGTCAGCGAGAAAAGGCTGGTGACTTAAATGCGACTGTATATGAAGGGTTTGGTGGGGATTACACTCTGGCGGACTTTTCTCGCAATAGTATCGATTATGGTTTGGATGCATTTGGACCTGGCGTCAATGTTGGAAGCCTGAATAGTTTTATCAATGCTAACCTCAGTGATTTTGACATAGATGAGACTGAGACCGCTTTGGCATCCGCCCGTGACTACGCAATGAATGAAGACATCACGGCCTTGTATGTGATGAATTCTATTGAGTTGGACCGCTCCCAGCTGGTTTTTGGGGTTCGCTATGAGCGCACCGAATTTAATGCTGAAGGCGTGAATGTGGCAGAGTCGGAAGAGCCCCTGCCGGGTGCCGATTTAATTGCAGAGGAGGTTTATGCCACTGAGGTTAACTACGAGCGGGACTACGACAACTTCTTCCCCAGTATTAATTACAAATTTGATTACAACGATAATGTTGTTCTCCGTGCAGCCTATTCGGAGTCCTTATCGCGTCCATCATTTGGCTATTTGAACCCCTCTCCGGCCAAAATTGAATACGATGATGGGGAACTGGAGGTTGAAGCTGGAAATCCAGAATTAGACCCTTATGAATCCCGCAATATCGACCTATCTGCCGAATACTATGCGGACGACCTGGGTATGTTCTCTGTGGGACTTTTCCATAAGAGTATCGATAACTTTATTGTTATGTCTGAGGTTTCCAGTAATACCGATTTTACCCGTTTTGTAGGGAATTTAGCGGTTGATGATGCTGAAGTATGGCAACCGATTAACGGAGACAACGCCCGTATCAGCGGTGCCGAACTGGCCTGGACCCAAGGTTTTGAAAATGGGTTCTTACTCAGGGCTAATGCAACATTAACCGATTCAGAAGCTGATCTGGGTCTCAATAGCAGTGATCGCAGTGACAAAATATCTATGCCTTCCCAGGCGGATTTTGTCGGCAACTTTATTGTAGGCTATGAACGCGATGCCTTTAGTATGCGCCTGTCAGCAGCTTTCCGCAGTGAACGCCTGCTGGAAGTAGACCTTGAAAATGAGGTCAATGACCGCTACGAAGAAGACCATTTGCAATTGGATTTGTCGGCCCGCTACCGCTTTGATAATGGCCTTCAACTCACTTTTACTGGGGTTAACCTCACGGATGAGCCTTACTATGTTCACACGTCTGGGTTTAATGGTCAGTACGAAGAATACGGTCCGACTTATGCGATTGGGTTGAGCTACAGCACTTTCTAAAATTTTAACTGGAATTTTTTGGTTAGTGTAAATTCTTACCTTGATAAAGCCCCTGCAATATTGTGGGGGTTTTGTTTTTTGCAAAAGTAATATTTTCTGTTATTTTCCGGTAAATCCTGAGCAGGTTTTATTATGCGTTTTTCAATAGTGGGTGTTTTGTCCTGCCTTATATTACTGGGATGCGATCTTGAAAAGGGTAGTCAAAGATTATCTTCGCAAAAGATCATATCTTTAAAGGGGGTGATAGCTGAACAGATTCAGCTGGTCAGTTTCCTTGAGCAGCAATACTTGTTGCTATCCAGTAAAGATAAGGGGCTGGTGCTTGTAGATGATTCCGCAGAAATACAAGTTCAAAAGGATGGCAGAGTAGAGGCACTTGTAATTCAGCCAAGAGAAGATGGTAGCTACCTGGTGGCCGCTTACGAAGAGCAGGAAGCAGAATTACATCTATATCAATTATTTACTGATCTAAACGATGATTTGCAGCTTCAACTTTTAGGAAAGCTTGAGAGTGCCAAGCCTGTGAGCGCACTCTGTTTTTCACTACAAGCAGGAAGAGATCACCTGTTTGCCATTGGAGAGGACGGACTGGGATTTGAGTACCTGCTTTCTCCCAGTGATGAGCACTGGGACTTTACCGAGATCCGCCCAATATATTTGGGGGAGGAGGTTAATAGTTGTAGCGTGGATAACCGTCGGGGGCGATTACTGGTATCACAGCCGCCTATAGGGATATTGGCATTGAATGCCGATGCAGAGCAAGATGAGGAGCGTGAGTTTTTAATCTCGGCGAAACAGCTCGGTGATGATTTCGGCAGCTTGCAACTGGATTATCAGCAGGACCAAATCTGGATTGCTGTGGAACAGGGAGTACAGGTTTTCGACTTGTCAGGAAGTGGTAGGCCCGACCAGTCTTGGACATTGCCTGCAGAAAGTCCTGCCTCTATTGCAGTTTTTGGTGATAGGTTGGCCGTGCTAAATGATAAGCAGAGTGAAATAACCTATTTCCCGATAAATAACAAGCTGACCAGCGTTACAGATAATCCGCTTGAAATTATTCCCACTGTTGCCGCCAGGGGACAAACTGACCCCGTTCACTCTTATGGTGATGCTGCTGATGATCCCGCTATTTGGGTGAACTCTCATTCGCCGGCAAACAGCCTGATTTTTGCTACAGATAAAAAAAAGGGGCTCAATGTCTATCATCTGTCCGGCGGGTTAAAACAGCATTTTCCAGTGGGCAGGGTCAATAATGTCGATATCCGTAAAATTTCCCACCCTAATATTGATGCGATTGCCGTTGCCTCTAATCGTACTAATCCCGGTTTGGATCTATTTGCTATCAGTGCAATGGGCGAAGTGGAGCACCTGGGATACCGGGGTATAGGGCTTCATGATCCCTATGGCTTGTGCCTGCAACAGGACGATAGTGGGCTTTATGCCTGGGTTTCTGATAAGGAGGCCAGCTTGCATCAGCTCAAAATCAATGTCTCTGAGTCCTCCAATAAGTTTGAGATTGAGCAGGGTATCCAGTTTGATGACTATGGACAGGTTGAAGGCTGTGTTGTGGATGACCAGTTCGGAACCCTGTTTTTTGCTGAGGAGGACCGGGGGATTTGGCGGCTGGACCTAAAGTCCTTATCAGAGGCCTCTCCAGAGTTGGTGGCAGCAGTGGATGGTGAAAAGCTGGTGGCAGATATAGAGGGATTGGCACTTTATCAGGATGGCGACAAGGGCTATCTAGTGATATCCAGTCAAGGTAATGATAGCTATGTACTATTCAGCCGTAGTGGGAATGAATTTATTACCCATTTTCGGGTTGGTATGAATTCCCAGCTAGGTGTGGATGGCAGCTCGGAGACCGATGGTTTGGCCGTTACCAGTTCAGCTTTGGGTGCGGAATATCCTCAAGGTTTGTTAGTTGTTCAGGATGGGCGCAACCGAATGCCCAGCGCAGCCCAGAATTTTAAATTGGTTGATTGGAGGGATGTCAATCGTCTGTTGTCTCACTAGTGGCGCCGGGGTTTTCAGGCTGGTTTAAATTGTTAATATTGCGGGCTCTCTGAACCAAGTATACTAGAGAGCTCGCAAGTAACACTCCAACGATATCGGCGGCCAGATCAAGTAAGTCAAAAGTCCTTGAGCGAACAAATGCCTGGCTTATCTCTTCAATCAGGGCAAAGCCAAGCACTGCGATAGCACCACAGTAAACTCTAATAAAGCCGAGCTTAAAATAAGTGGCGCGGGTGGCAAGTATCAGGATAAGGCCAAAAGTACCAAACAAGACGATATGGCCTAGTTTATCGCCATAGGGGATAGCACGGACAAGGTCAAAAAATATACTATTCGATCCGGTATTGGCTAGATAGATAACCCAAAGAATAAAAAGAAAAAACAGTAGGGCTGAAGCCTTGAGAAATCTTGGCATAATACTTATTGATACAGTTTTGTTTAATCTTGTGAAGTCTAGATGTTGATTTTATCTATATCTTATGAGAGAGGAAAGAGAGGCCTTAAAAAACTGAGAGTTAACCAGATTGTGATGGCTCAGTATCAATTATTTTTGACTTGCAGTCTTCACATAGATAGACGATTCCCCTCAGATCTTGCCACCTGCATCCGCTGGTATATTCACAGCGCCGCATCTTGTTATTGCAATTACTGCAGATAGGGGGGTGTTAATTTTCTTCTGTTCCAGTTGCCAGTTAAGACCGTATAAAGTAAGTATAATCCCAAAGGTAATGGCCATTAAAAGTTCGTCATATCGTTGAGCGTAACCCGAAAGAAAAACTGAAATAATAAGTAATATAGTGAAAAATAATAGTGAAAATGTTTTAATTAATTTATGTTCATCTTTTGATCGATTTTCAAATTCTATTTTTGCTCTATAGTCTTCACTGTATTCTTTTAGATCTTTTGCTTGTAGGTTTTTTTCTTATTTTTCATTTTTTTATTGTTTGAATCGGTGAGCTGATAGCTGTTTTTCTAGGAATAATTAATGTTGAACCTTCCTTGCTTTATCAAAAGTTAATACTCCACCCCATAGTGATAGCTTCACTATCTATTTCATCCAGAAACGTATCGCCCCCAATTTTTGAAAACTGTTCCCACTCTATCCGTAGGCTCCACTTACCCCTATAGCTATAGTTAATACCAGCACCATAAGCCCAGTGGAATCCATTGCTGCTATCGGTTAATTCACCTCTGACTGGAGTTAATTGTTCTATTAAACT
This sequence comes from Microbulbifer sp. ABM4_008, assembly GCF_056311705.1. Classification (NCBI taxonomy): domain Bacteria; kingdom Pseudomonadati; phylum Pseudomonadota; class Gammaproteobacteria; order Cellvibrionales; family Microbulbiferaceae; genus Microbulbifer; species Microbulbifer sp. ABM4_008. The sequence goes on from NZ_CM149970.1 coordinate 409,685, forward strand.
TCCATCTTCAAGCTGGTATAGGATAAAAACTTCACCCTTCTGAATCTCATTGGTTTCCGCGTACCAGATGCCGGTGCCAAGTTTCCCAAATAAGCTAAATGACTCTCCCAGGGGAAGATACGCCAGGGAAAATATATTGAAAAGCTGGCTATCAAAATCAGAGAAATAGTTTAAATATTCACCATCCCCATATGAGATATGGGTATTCAGCTGGTACTTATTGAAATTTTGATAGCTGGCTTCAATTGCCAGGTAAGGTGTCCATCGAATTCCTGCAAATAGTTTCCAGGCGTTATTTTTATCATCACACTGACTGAGATCCACTTGATCTAAGCTGGCGCCAATTTGTTGAACCCGCTTCTCTGCTTCGCTACACAAGTTATTGGCATGCTGGTTACCGAAAGAGATACCAGCATATTTGTGTGAGTAGAAATCGGCGCAAGTAAGGGCAGGCAAGGAAAGTAGAAAAATAATGAATAGGGGGCTAAAGCGGTTCATGGTTTGACCTTGTTTAGCTTATATGGGGGGACCGCTGAAGCTGATTTTAGAGTGAAATTTGATTAAGGCAACCACCAAAATAATAACGTCTTTTAGATTGATCGAAGGTAGGACCTACTCTATTAACTGGATTCGGCGCCTAAAGGTAGAGTTCCCAGTAATAGTTCGCGGGAACTCTATTTAATTTGTATAAAGTTATAGGTGTCAATTAACAAAATTCAAAAAAGCCGCCCTAAACCCAGTGATAGTGTTTCTGCATTGAAGTCTACTCCAGTGGGCTCCAGTTTCTCCCACTCCAGTCTCCAAATCCAGTGATTCCTATAGATATAATTCATGCCGACCCCAACACCCCAGTGAGGGCCTTTGTGGTTTTGGGACTTGTCTTTATCGAACGTCTGAAGTTGTGCCGTGAATTGTCCATTGGATAATTGCTGGGGGATATAAAATTGAGCGGATTGTTGCTCTGATAATTTTCCTCTCCAAGCTCCAGCCCCGACTCTGGCAAACATATTTATATTGGAGTTAACAGGATAAAAACCCAATAAAAAGGCGGTCAATAAATGTGTCTCAACCTGGTATGCAGCCTTTGCATACTCTCCATTTTCATTATTGGTATAAAAGCTGCTTTGCGCAGCTGAAGGTTTTAGATAGCTGATTTCAAGGGCGAGGTATCTGTTCCAGCGCAAGCCGCCATAAAACTTAATCGTACTGCCGCTACTATTGCAATGAAAGCGTCCGTCTGTAGATCCTTGAGGAATCTGTGATTTTATCCGGGGGTTTGCAGATGAGCAAAATTGAGGATAAGAGGTTTCACCGAGGGTAGCCCCAATATATTTCCTGTTGGCAAAGTCAGCGCTGGTATTTGTAGCGAAAGTGAATATAAGGCTGGAAAACAAACTTGTTTTTACGGTGGTCTTAAAATTATTCATGATCTGTCCTGTGCTTTGTTTATTTTTATTTCAAGCACAGTAAAGCTAGATCAGGGCTTTTACTTCACAAGTCATTGGCGTGAGGGCCTTTAGGTATCAGGCCCTGTATTCAAAGTCAGAGTAAGCAGTTGGCTGTTAATTTCTAAATGCCAAGCTTTGCTCGCATCTCCGAGAGTCTTTTCGAATTTTCTTCCTTGGAAAGTGGTGAGCCGGGGTTTTCCTCCAGCTTTAATTGCTCTGGAGCGGTTAGTTTTTCTCCCCCCAGGACTCGTTCACATATTTTTCGATAGTGCTCAGCAAAGACCGGGTAGGCGATAGACTCGGGGTTATTGGCAAGAAAAAACCAGTTGGATTCCCGCCCTGCGTGATAGATCGCTAAGTGGCTCCAGTTGTAATTGGTTTTGGGGCTGGGGGCATTGCAGGCTTCGCGATAGGCGGCGCGTGCTTCCGGTAAACCATTCTCCCCAGCGGCGCACAGCTGCAGCATTTTATGTACGGTGGGCAGGTACTCGCTTTGCAGGATTGCTCGCTTGGCACCCTGCATTATATCCTGGGGAGCGAAAGCAAGCAGGGCCTCCAGCCAGAGGCGCTTGGCGTGGTGAAGGGTTTCAGTGTCTGGAAACGCTGCGCTGAACTGATTGTGATAATTCAGTTTAAACAGCGCAAATACTTCATTGATTGCGCGCTTCTTTTCGTTCAGCAGTTCCTGGCCCTGTTCACTACCAGTTTGTGTCTGTGAGTATGTCGCCGATTGACCGGTCGCGGGTGCGCTGGTTGGTGTTGTTGTGGGAGTCTTGTGGATTGCCATAAGAGTTTCCTATTGCCAGTTTGTTGCGCTCCGCCCACTGGTGGCGCGCGTGACGCACAAATACGGCGTCCCAGCTTTTACGTGCGGCATTTTGACCGCGCCAGTAAATAATAAATTCCGGAACCAGGGATAGAGCGAAGTCGCGATCTATCTCGCATTGGTTCATCAAATGACTCAGGCAGTCACCACTGGGCTGCCAGTTGCGGGAGATGGGTTTGGCCACCGGGTTTTTCTCAATACCCTGGCAGTAATAGGCCCACTCTTCCCGCGCATACTCGATAAACAGTTCACCCCAGCGGGCACTGTGGCCACCGCGCTCGGTCCATTTATAAATGAATTCCGGCAGCAATTCGGCAGCAAAGCGCGGATTGATGGCCAGGCGCTGTAACTGCTCCCAGGTGTGCTCGCTGGGCTGCCAGTCGCGGGACATAGCAGTGGGCTTGCGCTTTTCGATAAATGGCGTGTCCTGCTTTTCCCAGTCTTCCATAATCCAGTCATTGAACTCCAAATCCCAGGAAATGGACTGCTTGCCACTGGAGCGGTGGTAATCGAGAAAGCGCTGTAGGCCGCGGCCGACAAAAGTGCTGGGGACTCCCTCGTCCGCCAGCTTGCGTAGGGTCTCATCGCTGGGTTGCCAGCCGTTGGGCAGTGGCTGCTTGCGCTGAGCCGTTGCGCGAAAAGCCTCCCACTTGCTTTTAACCTGGCGCAGGAACAGGGAGCCAAAGGAGTGGCGGGGCTCGGCGCGCTCGCGCCAGTAAGTGACAAACTCTGGCAATTGCTCCCTTACAAAGTGCTCGGGAATACCCAGTTGGGCGATTCGCGCCATGGTTTCACTATCCGGCTGCCAACTGGGGGCAATGGTGTTGGCATTGCGGTTGGACGGGGTAGGGGGTGTTGCCACCGGGCGCTTGTACTCACCGGGCAGGGCGAACTTCAGAATCTCGCTACTGCCGAATGGTGCCGCCCCCAGCAGAAGGGCACCCTGGTTGCGCAAGCTGGTGGCCACCCGCTGGATATCTGCTGCCTGCCAGAAGGGCAGCAGCAGGTATAGCTGCTCCCCCTCGGCGGTATACCAATCCCGGCCTCCGTAGGGCTCCAGGGGAAGGAATGGAGCCAGGTCGCCAAGCGCAGTGAGCAGCACAGCTTCCTCCAGGCCGACAGTGGCAGCCAGAGAAGGAGAGATACTCAGGGGTCTTTCGGGAAGCAGGGGATGTGTCATGGCGCGATAATAACATTCCGTCGCATCGCATGCGCGATCATTGGCGAATCCTCAGCCTTTTCCTGCCCCTGGTGCCAACCACTAAGCTGAAGGATGAATTGACTGCGAAATTTCGGCGGGCGGTGCGCTGCCAACTGTTGCCTTCCCCTAGCGGTAAGGTTGTAACTTTGTCGCTGTAATTGGTGTTGCGGGAGAGCAAGATGACGAAGGAGCAACAATCTGCGCCAACGGTGTTCCGTTTGAGTGGAGTCAATTGTGCCGGTTGTATTAACAAAATTGAGACTGCGGTTAAGGCTGTAGCTGGGGTGACTGATGCCCGGGTAAACCTGTCCGATAAAGTCCTGTCGGTATACGGCCCGGCAGAGGCTGAATCCTGTATCGAAGCTGTCCGAGGCGCGGGCTACGGCGCCGAACTCCTGCGAAGTAGTGAACGAGAGCAGCGCGCGGAACAGCGGGAGCAGACACAGCGGCACTACCGCCAGCAGTTGTGGCGCTCGGCATTTGCTCTGGGCGTGGGCGTGCCAATGATGGCCTGGGGGCTGATCACCGACAAAGTATCGGTGAATACCCCTGCGGAGCAGCTGGCCTGGGGTGTTATGGGACTGATTACCCTGGCGGTGCTGGTCTTCTGTGGCGGCAATTTCTTTAGTGGCGCCTGGAAGGCACTGCGTCACCACAATGCCACTATGGATACGCTGGTGGCCCTGGGCACGGGAACGGCCTGGCTCTTCTCCATGATCGTGGTATTGGTTCCCCATCTCTTACCGGAAGCGGCACGACATGTGTACTTCGAGGCCAGTGCCATGATTATTGGCCTGATCAGCCTCGGCCAGGCACTGGAAATTCGGGCTCGCGGGCGCACCAGTGCCGCAGTGGAGAAGCTGTTGGAGCTCCAGGATACATCCGCGCGGGTATTGAGAGACGGCCGAGAGGTGGATCTCCCTATCGAGCAAGTGCAGCAGGGAGACCAGCTGCGCGTCCGCCCCGGCGAGAAAATTCCGGTGGATGGCACTGTGCTTGAAGGGCGCAGCCTGGTGGATGAATCCATGCTCACCGGGGAACCAGTGCCAGTAAAAAAGGCGGAGGGTGACAGCCTCGCCGCCGGCACCCTGAATAAAAATGGCAGCCTGTTGTTTCGCGCAGATAAAGTGGGTTCCGACACCCGCCTCGCGCAGATTATCGAGATGGTAAAGAATGCCCAGAGCTCCCGCGTACCTATCGCGCGCTTGGCGGACAAGATATCCGGTATCTTTGTGCCAGTGGTGATGATTATTGCCCTGGTGGCCGCACTGGTTTGGTTCAACTTGGGCCCCGATCCTCGGGTTGCCCATATGTTAGTAGTACTGACTTCGGTGCTGATTATCGCCTGTCCCTGTGCCTTGGGGTTGGCGACTCCCATGTCGGTTATGGTGGGGGTGGGCAAAGGTGCTGAGTACGGTGTACTGGTGCGCAACGGCAAGGCCCTGCAACAATCCTGCACCTTGGATGTCCTGGTTGTGGATAAAACCGGGACTCTCACCGAGGGTTCTCCGCGTCTGACAGATATCGATAGCGATGGCGACAGCGATGAACTGCTGCGTTTGGTAGCGAGCCTGGAGCAGGGCTCAGAGCACCCCTTGGCCGAAGCCATAGTGACGGCAGCTCACGATAAAAACCTTGAATTGCAGTCTCCAGCCAACTTTGAAGCCATCACAGCTCACGGTGTGAGTGGTGATATCAGTGGCAGTCGCGTGCTGTTGGGGAATACCAAGTTAATGCAAAAGGAAGCCATTTCCCTGGATGTCTGGAATGAGCGGGCAGCCACGTTGGCTGCGGCGGGGCGCACGGTGATGTACGCCGCCGTGGACGGCAAGTTGCGGGGGATTATTGCCGTAGCCGATCCGATTCGCGCTGATGCGCAAGCTGCAATCGAGCGACTGAACAAACTGGGTTTACGCATTGAAATGCTTACCGGGGACAATCACGGCAGTGCCGAAGCGGTTGCCCGGCAACTGGGCATCGATCGGGTTCACGCAGAACTATTGCCGGAAGATAAAGAGGGGATCGTCGCTGAATTGCAAAAAAAAGGCGAGCGAGTGGGTATGGTGGGTGACGGGATTAACGATGCCCCGGCCCTGGCGCGGGCCGATGTGGGCTTTGCGATAGGTGCCGGTACCGATGTTGCTATTGAGAGCGCCGATGTCACCCTAATGCGTTCCTCCCTGCACGGGGTCGCCAATGCCGTGGAGTTGTCCCGGGCCACTTTGCACAACATCAAGCAAAACTTGTTTGGAGCTTTTATTTATAACACTCTGGGTATTCCCATCGCCGCCGGTGTCCTCTACCCGATTACGGGTATGTTACTGAGCCCCATTGTTGCCGGTGGTGCTATGGCGCTTTCCTCCCTGACGGTGGTCAGTAATGCCAACCGCCTGCGCTTCTTTAAACCATCGGAGGCTCGCTAAATGGCTGAAGTTCTCGTAAATATCGTCGGTGTGCTGATGATTCTGGCTGTTATCTGGTGGTTTTGGTTGGGGCCAAAAAGAAGTGCCAGTAAGGCGACGCCGAGCACGGATAATTTACAGATTCTGGTTAAGGATGGAGTTTACGAACCGGATCTTATCCGCCTGCCCGCCGGTCGCACAGCGACTTTGCATTTTCACCGGGAGGACCCAAGTCCCTGCTCCGAGTGGGTATTGTTTCCAGACTTGGAAGTCAGCGCTCAGCTTGCCCTGAACCAGGACACCTTGGTGGAAATACCAAAAGCCGAGCCGGGTGAATACCCGTTCAACTGCCAGATGCAAATGTATCGGGGCACATTGATACTGGAGTAACAGTAAATGTCATTCTCTATGGGGGTGTAATAATTCCCCGGGCCAAGACGACATAGATTTAACCAATACCCCAGAGCCGCCTTTCACCTGTATGGAGAGAGGGGCTCTGGTCAGGCTGGTGACTAAGCTCTAATTTGTTAAGAGGTCGTCAACAAATGTCATTTCTTCTTCGAAAACTTCCCTTCGCCCTGGTGGCCATCGCCTTTGCGCTTATTGCGGCGGCGCTTTTTTCCGGCCAATGGGGTGGTATCAAGCGCGTATTTGAATTTTACGGTGTCACTAATGAGGAAGTGCTTTCCTCTATACGTTTACTGACTGCCATTATTTTTTCAGTCGCCGCTATTTTGGGGGCGCTCGTCCTTCGCTTTGAGCGAGTTGTTAAGCCCCTGGCAATCCTTCTGATTTTAATATCGCTAGTGCCCCTACTGAGTCTTCTTGGCAGCGGCCATTGGATCGACTCCCTGGGCGGCTTTCCGGCAATTGGCTCAGGACAGGGGATAATTAAGTACTTTGCCCTGTTAACCTTGGGTATTACCTGGTTGTATCGGGATTCGTTGAGTCCACTAAAGCTGATATGGCTCAATTATTTCCCTGTCGGCTTGGTATTACTCTGGATTGGTGGGATGAAATTCACAGCGCTTGAGGCTGAGGGGATTGAAGGTCTGGTAAGCACTTCGCCACTGATGTCGTGGTTATACAGTGTATTTAGCGTGCAGGTGGCCTCAAATCTTATCGGTATATATGACTTGATTGCGCTGGCTATCCTCGCCTTGGGTATTTATATCCGGCAGCTGTTTTGGCCGGGACTATTGCTTTGTGCCGCAGTATTTATAACAACCCAGACCTTCCTCTACTCCTACCCAGGCAGTTGGGTAGCTCCCTGGCAACTTAGTTCCAGCGGTATTTTTATTATTAAAGACCTGTGGTTTATCGCAAACCTAATATTAATCCTGGGCTTTAGAAACTCCATGATTAAATCTTAAAGCTGATGGGGTCAAAGAGTTGCTCTGAGGCCCCAAAATATCGGTTTTGATTCATTGGGGATACTATTTGTAAGTTATCGAAAGGTAGCATTTTCTGTGGACTCAGAGATATCTGGTCGGCATGAATTCAGTAAAGTGAAAGCTTTAAAAAACTAATATTTTTAATTGTCATTGGAAAACCCTCTGCCCGATTAGTTATAGAAGAAGTATTGGCCGTTGTTTTCTAGGTTTTTTCTATTTCAATTTTGTCGTGGGTGCACCGTGTTTTTTTGCCGGTAAGCGATAGGTGGAGTTAGTTAGGGTTTCATATTGATTTCTGGGAGGATTTAAGTGTGAAATTCATAGTTCTTCCATATTTTGTTTTTATATTTTTATAAGCGGTATATTCGGATTTATACCTGGCTGCCCTTGCTAGAATAAAATACCACTAAATGTCGCTTTTATTGATTTTATGTTGCAGTAATTGCCCGAAATTGTGGTCTTATTTTTTGTTTTGGGTCGTCATTTTTCTATTTTTTAAGAAATTATTTTGTCATTATTTATGTTTTTATTTTTGTGCTTATATGGAACTTTTAATGGGGTGGTATTTGTTAAAAATTAGACTTATCTTTCGGTGACACGCTAAAAGTTGTTTGTTTAAATTATAAAAATAATAGGAACCGTGCCAATTAGTGGTGGTCCATAACTCTGTCGCTAGCGTTGCAGGATTTACATCCTCTAAAAGTAAAAATTTGTGTTCAGCTGGGGAAGGAAGTTGAGCGTAAAGTAATAAATGGGCAGAGATATGATTCTACGTAAGAAAAAATTAGCATCCGTATTTAAACAACCGATAGTCAATCGCACATTAATGGCAGTGGTATTAGCCGGTGCCAGTTCTAATGCTTTCAGTCATGGTTATGTTGAGGCCGCTGACGGTGGTGTAGCTTCTGCGCGTGGTACCCTGTGTAAATACGCATTAGATACCGGTGAAATGAACTTGAATTGCGGTGCAGTTCAGTGGGAACCACAGAGTATTGAAGGTCCTGAAGGCTTTCCCGATAGCGGCCCTGCCGATGGGCAAATTGCCAGTGGAGGAAGCAGTGCCTGGTCTGAGCTTAATGAACAGACATCTGATCGCTGGGTAAAAAATTATATTAGCTCCGGTTGGCAAACCTTCAAATGGTACTTCACCGCCAACCATGTAACTCGTGATTGGAAATACTATATTACTAAAGAAGATTGGAATCCGAATTCAGTCTTGACTCGCGATCAATTTGATCTCGACCCATTCTGTGAGATAGATGGCAATTATGAACAGCCAGATGTAAATACAACTCATGAGTGTCAGGTGCCGGATCGCGAGGGCTATCATGTAATTCTGGCTGTTTGGGATGTAGGTGATACGGTTAACGCTTTCTACAATGTTATCGATGTAGAGTTCGATGGCGATAATGTCACTAATACCGAGTGGAGCGCTGCGGGTACCATCAATCCGACGCAGGACTTGAATGTTGGCGATAAAGTATATACCCGCGTATTTGATGGCTCAGGTGAAAACTCATCTTACAGCACTGTTTTGGAAATTGCCTCCGAAGAGCAGGGCATCGCTGAAAACTGGTCACATGATTTGGCTGAGTTGATTAATGTAGAGCAGACCGATATCCGCGCCGGTGATTTCGATGGTGATAATAGTTTTGAGCCTCTGTACGGTATCAACCGCATTTATCTAAAAGATGGCAGTGGCCTGGAAAATGTCGAGATCGGTTACGAGTTGAGCGAAGAAGAGCCCAACTATGAAGTAACGGTAAGTGGCCTTGAAAGTGAATACACAATTACAGGCGGTGCTATTTCTCTAGACTTGGCTCTCAGTGCTACGGGAGATGTCAGCGTTGAGGTTACAGTGGTAAATCATGGCGGTGATACTCTATCAAGCTATAGCAATAACATTGATGATGGTGATACTGCCAGTACTAGCTTGACTCTCTCAGAGACTGTAGCAGGGCACCATATGGTTGTAGTGGTGGTAAAGGACCGCGATGGCAACATGGTTGATCAAAACACTCTGAACTTCTACCTGGTTGAAGACACCTCTGGTGATGATGACTCCTCGAATGGGGATGACGATACTTCCAATGGTGATGATGACTCCTCGAGCGGCGACGACGATAGCTCCAACGGCGATGACGACGCTTCTAATGGCGACGACGATAGCTCCAACGGCGATGACGACACCTCCAATGGAGACGATGATACTTCGAACGGAGATGATGATAACTCCAATGACGATGACCAATCCTCAAGTGATCAGGATTATGATTATGTCTTCCCTAGGGGTTATAGAAACTATGCTGCGGGCACCAAAGTCCTGGGCCGTGACGGTAATGTCTATGAGTGTAAGGACTCTGCTTACTCCCACTACTGTAAGGAAGTAAAAAGAGGTGCAATACAGTTCGAGCCAGGTGTTGGTGGGAACTGGGAGATACTCTGGGAAAGACTGTAATTTATTCCCGATAAAATAAAAAAGGCCCCTTTGGAGGCCTTTTTTATCTTGAGCTGAAAATATCGATTAACTATATAGAAATAGAACTATGCACTTTTATGACTCATAGTTATATTGCGGGGTTTTTGGGGCGCTATGTATCAAATCATTTGATGAGTATCAGGCAGTGATTTTTTAGCTGCTAGTAGCTTTCTGCCTACTCGTTGGTTTATTGCCATAAATGGCAACTCTAATACTTTAAATGTTAACTTTCATTAAAGGTATACAGGCCTTCGACAACTTCTACATTGGGAGGGCGCCTATATTTGTTGAAGTAATCGTATCCTTCTTTTAGGTTCAGCCAAAAAGAATGCCATTGATTATCTTTGTATTGAGATAAGATCTCATCCTCAAGTGGAAATGGGAAGGAGTGAACCCTGACAATTCTTTGTCCTGATTCTATCGCTGAAGCAGTAAGTGCATATATTTCATTGATAAATGGATTTGTCATTGCAAAGCAGCCAATAGATACACAGTCTCCATGTATCATAAGAGCACTACCTGTTCTGCCATGGTGCCGATCATATTGATTGGGATACCCTAGATTAAATGAAAGATGATATTGGCTCCAAGGGTTTAACCGGCTAGCATTTACAAAGTAAAAACCTTCCGGGCTTTGTAGATCACCTTCTCTCAATTTTGGCCCCAGATCTCCTGAGAAAGTGCAAATATCGTAGCTTTTAAACTTAGAATATAAATTATTATCCGACTCTATCCAGACCTCTAAGATACCGGGGTTTTTAAATATGCGAATAAAAATAGGGGCGCCATACTTAAGCCCTTTTTCAGAAAGCTCCTGTTTAAGCTCCTCTTCAACACTAGATATAGATGTTTTTGCTCTAACACTTGTGGGGATGACTTCCGCTTGTAAACAAGAGCTTACTACACAGAGTAAGAATATAAATGTAGAGGCTACTTTAGGATTTCTCATGCTGGTATTTTTTGGGTTGGCCTTCTCTTAAAGCAGTCGAGGGTATTTAGGCATATAGGATGTTGGCGGTTTTCTCTTGTTAACAAATGTTATGGGTATTAATTTATATTAATAATTAAATTTTGAAAAGCTGGTTGCGTTTGTTTTCTGGATGTTAATTTAGTGGTGATAAAAGCCAGTAGCCAGATGGGACTATGGCTTCAATTTCTGAGAGGTGTTTTTCTCGTTGGGATTTAGTAGGTCATTTGTCGGAAGCCATGAATGTAGATAGAGTGGCCAAGAAGGATTCGGCCACTATAGTAGGTCTAGGCTTGGTAATGACTTAAAAACATCGCAGCGGTGCGCTCGGCCAGTGCCTCTTGCTCGGCGGAGCTCGGTGGGCCAGAGAGTTGAAGTAACTGAGGCCAGTAGCAACCGCCCTTAATCAGGTTGTGAATCTGCCCACTGGCGACCTCTATGTCGAGAGACTTTAGTCGCCCATCAGCTACGGCAGATTTAATCCAGCGCTGCACCCCGGTTTCATGAGCCTTATATTTTTCCATTTCCTTCTGTAGTGCTTCCGGCTGGTGGAAGAAGTAGTCGAAGGCCATTCGGTTAAGCTCAATATACTGCGGGTTGCAGATTGTTTTTATTTCCTGCTCCAGCAGTGTGCGGAGTTGTGATTGCATATCACTATCCGGGTTGTAGTCACAACCGGAGGGCTGGGTGGCCTGCTGCCAGAGCTCACCGATCAAATACATCACCAGGGCTTCTTTACTGGAGAAGTGGTTGTACACGGTGCGCTTTGATACCTGTGCTCGGGCTGCCAGCTCGTCCATACTCGTGCCCTGTACTCCCAGCTCCTGAAAAGCCTGCTTGGCAGCATCAATAATAGCTTGGCGTTTCAGCTCACTTCTGGTTGGTTTCTTTTCAGTCATGGGTATCTCTGTGAAATCTGGGCCGGGGGATTCCATTGCCGGCGAGTTACTTCTTACGCAAATTTTACACTATATAGTTTACTTTTATATAGTTATTTTATACACTGCACTGTATAGTTTACATGGTAAGTGAAATGAAGAAGCGCTGGTGGATTCTGGCAGGAGTGATTGTTATGTCGGTAGGTCTCTTTGGTAGCTGTACAAATCAACCCGAGAAGTTCCGCAACAGTGATACTGACTACAAAGTCAGTAGTGCCGGTATAGTTGAGATGATCGGCGCCTACATTAAGGCGGATCGTGCAGCCCCCGCACCGGTGAAGCCTATTCCATTGCGACAGATTCCCGCTGCAGAGCTGGCAGCCCCAGTCGCTGAGGGTGCCGTATATCGCCTTGGGCACTCCACAGTACTGATTCGAGTGGATGATCAGTATGTTTTGACAGATCCGGTATTTAGCAAGCGGGCATCCCCGGTTCAGTGGATGGGCCCAAAGCGCTTTCATCCATTGCCCATAGAGATTCGAGACTTGCCTTCGATTAAAGCGGTCGTTATCAGCCATGACCACTACGATCATTTAGACAAAAATAGTATTCGCGCGCTCAGGGATAAAGTAGAGCAATTTGTCGTTCCTACCGGAGTGGGAAGTCGCTTGCGTAACTGGGGTATTCCAGCAGAAAAAATTGAGGAACTAGCTTGGTGGGAATCCTTTGCCCTGGGCAGTTTGCACTTTACCGCGACGCCGGCTCAGCATTTTTCCGGGCGTGGACTTACGGATAAAGACTCAACACTGTGGGCCAGCTGGGTAATTGAAGGGCGCGAGGGCCGTATATTCTTTAGCGGTGACAGTGGCTATTTTAGTGGCTTTCGTGAAATTGGTGAGCGATTTGGTCCATTCGACCTGACACTGATGGAAACGGGTGCTTACAACAAGCTTTGGAATTCGGTTCATATGATGCCCGAAGAGAGTGTGCAGGCACATCTCGATCTCGGAGGGCGAGCAATGTTACCTATCCACAACAGTACTTTTGATCTTGCCCTGCACGATTGGTATGAACCTCTGGAGCGCGCACAGGCGGCAGCCAAAGACCAGGGTGTCACTTTGGTAACGCCTATCATTGGAGAGGCTGTTCGCCTGCAATCTCCCAAAGCAACAAAGGCTTGGTGGAAAGATGAGATGGCTACGGATTTACGCCTGGTGAGTGAGTAGAGAGGTTCTGTGAATTTGATATTAGTAGCTGTGTGCCAGATTTAGGTGTTGGTATATTTTCTGTAGGCGAGCTGGAGGTAAATGCCAGCTCGTTTTTTAGTTTTCCACCTTACTAAGTGCCCTTGACCTAAGGTTCTGAAGAGCAATTATCGTCCTCTGTGATCATATGTAAAAGATAACCTGTACTCCTAACAGATATACGTCCTTCTCTAACGCAGCTTGGAAATCCGTAATTAAAAGCAGCAGTGATTACTGTGTCAGGGGTTCCTGTTGCATCACTATAATAGCCGGTAGATAAAGTGAAGCTTCCGGGATCTATTCCTTTGAAGTTGTCTATAACGTCTTTTGGTATTTCAATTGGTGTGTTATTTAGGACAAAAACAAGGTTTTTGACGGTTTTTGTAGTATTTGAAAACTCAGGTTTTAAATATACATCAAGTCTAAGAGTCCCGATTTCTGTCCGGAGAGTTTTGTAATAACTTATCCTGTCCCACCATCTTGAATTTTCCTGTGAGGTGAATGCCAACGGGGAAAAGAAAATTAGTGTGATAACTATATTTTTCATTTTTAGTATACAATTTTTAATCGTAAGCTAATTGAGCTTGAGTTCAGCTATTTGCCGATTTATCGTCGCCGTTTTGCTTTTATCCTGAATGCGAGAAATTTCTAGTGCTTTCTTCAAAACATCAGAAGCCTCTGAAATTTCATCATTCTGTTGTAACGCCTGGGCCAAACTTTGGTGGGCGTCAATAGAATTTGGTCGATATTCCACCCATCGCCTTGCAACACTGATAGCTTCTTGGATGCGACCATCCTTTAGTAACAAACTGGTGATATAGCTTAATTTGTTAACATTTCTCCAACGTGTAGCCCTGGGTAAAATAGGAAAACCGTATTTCTGTGAGAGTGATTCATAGAAATGATCGATATTTTGTAAGGCGTCACCGGGCTGGGATATCAATTCGCGATAATTTGCGGACCATTCTTCGTGGGGATAATTAAGCTCAATAGCCGTTAGCGCGGCTTTTATAAAGGCACCGTAGTGGTTTTCATTGTTAAGAACTTCTATTTTTAATTTGAGATTCTCTTTTGCGTAAGGCGATAGTTTGGTATTAATTTGACTTAAGATTTTTTCATGGCGCTTATCTTTACGCATATCACTGTCAGCCATGGCGAAATAAAAAGCACTGATCTTGTTTGATGAGGTCTGCATACTTGTGGTTATTTAATTAATAAAAGTACTCTCTGAAGTGGGCCCCATACCAAATATATCGGCTGCAGACAAAAAGAAATAAGACTGAAACAATCCAGGTTTGTTAGTTAGGGCGTAGAGAGGAAAGATGCTGCTAGTTGAAACACCAATAATCATTCGATTGTTGAGTGCGCGGTAATTAATTTCTAAATATGGGAATAGTTCTTCAGTTAGAAATTTACTATAGGCCTCAGGGTCTCCCTGGGCGCTAAATTTCTCCTCTGCGGTATGTGTCCACATTCCATGTAGGTAGGTTTCCGGTTCATCACCACCATCATTAAGGCTGATTACAATACTTTCCGGCATACGTTCTACGCTACTTAGATGCTTTACTACCCCGGTTAAGGCGTGGAAAAATTCTTTGCCGTGAGTGCCATTAATAAAGATAACCGGGTATCTATGCTGCTTTGATGCTTGATGGAACGTTTGCGGTAAATATATGTTGATTGATATTTCACGACTCAAGATTCTGGATGAGAAAAGAAATTCATTGCCATAACTCAAGTGTTTGGTCGTGCTAACAGAAGAGTGGCTCTGTGGGCTTTCAGGTTCTGCTGATAGTCCCACACACAGTAAAGAAACTGCGATTAACAGTATTCGGGGAAAAATCATATCACCGGCATCCTTGCTGAATTTAAATTTTCTTTAAAAGGCGATTAAGATCTATTAGATGCTATGACAGATTGAGGGGGTGGTAAAGTTGGTTACAGCTGATGCGAAGTGGTACAACTTGTATAGATATAGAAGTTGGATTTTTTCAAAACCAAGCTCTAAACCCCAGTACCCATACGGTTGAGTCCACATCCTCACCTTCTTCACGGGCGAAATCAGCGGCATTGCCCACTTCCCGTTCATAGTGGACGCCAATATAGGGTGAGAATTTCTTGGTGACTTCATACATGAGCCGAAAGCCGACTTCCGCTTCCGATAAGCCAGAGCCGCTACCTCGGGCCTCATCGTTCTGCCCAAAAAAGTTCAGCTCGATACGTGGGACCAGATTCCAGTCCTGTGCCAACTTTATTTCATACTCGCCTTCCAGGCGAAATGCAGTACTGCCATGTTCTCCATAGAAAAATACTGCATCCATTTCGAATTTGTAGGGAGACTCTCCAGTAATACCCACAGCAGCCCAATTCCGGCTGGTAGTCTCCAGATTAAAATCGTGGCGAATTCCAATTAGGAAATTCCAGTTTGCTGAAATTGCCCGGCTATAGAGCGCCCAGAGTTCATTTTTTTCAGTCTCCCCACTGCTTCGCTCATAGTCGACTTCGGCAACAAACTTATTTTGCTCTCCGCCATAACTGAAGTCTCCCTCGATTTCCCCGCCGTTATCACCTCGCAGTTCCACATAGTCGAGGCTGACTTCAGCCATGGGTTCTTCTTCGTTATCCTCGCCAGAGGACTGGTAGCTGTGGTGTTGATGCTGAGGTTCTGACTGCCCATAGCTGGCCTGGGCAGCAAGTAGCCATAGTGTTGCTGCTATCCCTGAAATATTCTTAAACAATGCGCACCTCCCGATACATACCGGGCCTCTGGTAAAGCATTTGGCTGTGTAGAGCCCAGCGGCCATAGGTGTCGGCGCTGACCAAGTAACTGATGCTTGATCCGGGTTGTGCGATTACCGTGTGCTTGCGAGGTAAATACTCTCCGTCGCCGGTTTCCAACTCACTCCAAAAACCGTGTAAGTGCATGGGCTGGGGAAGCGTGGTGTCATTGACCAGAGTAATGCGCAGGCGCTCCTGGTGCCGAAATAATAATGGGCTGACATCGCGAAATTTCTCACCATTTATTGACCAGAGGTAGCGCTCATAATTGCCGGTCAAGTGTAACTGTAATTCCCGCTGTGGCTCCCGTTCATCCTGGGTGGGTTCACTGCTGTGCAAGTCGCTGTAAGTCAGTACACGGCGGTTATAACGATGTTTATGGTTTCTGAGTCCGACACCGGGGTCAGAGATGCCGTTTGCTGGCGTCAGCGCGCGGTGATCCACCCTGAATCCGGATTCACTTGGCTGGTGAATGATAGGGCTATTACTACCGAGCCCCGCTGCAGCGAGGTTTCCGTAAAACCATCCCCCCTCAGTTGCATCGGGCAAATTGGAATGTTTTTCGGTGTGAGCAGTCTGGGTTGTTTTAAAGTGTGTGTCTGTCTCTTCGGTTTTTCTCCCTAGTCCCAGATCTTGCCGGGTGAGCACTGGGCGGTGATCCATCGCGGGAATCTCTGCGCTCAGACGTATATCACTTGTCAGTGTGCCTCGCGCATAGCCACTGCGGTCCATGGACTGCGCAAATATACTGTAGGCCTGTTCACTCTCTGGCTCGACAATTACGTCATAGGTTTCGCCGCTGCCAATGCGAATTTCATCGACGCTAACGGGCTCGACATTTTGTCCATCGGCCGCCACCACCTTCATTTTCAGGCCGGGGATACGCAGGTCGAATAAGGTCATCGAAGCTGCGTTAATTAATCGCAGGCGAACCCTCTCACTAGGTTTAAATAATGCAGTCCAATTGGTATCGGGTGTATGCCCGTTAATCAGGTAGGTGTAAGTCTCGCCTGTGACCTGGGAGATATTGCGGTCGGAAAGCTGTTTCCAGTTCCATTGATGCCGGTCCCGCCAGGTTCGTGCGACACCTTTTGTTCGCACTTCACGCCATAAATCTGTAGCCGTGCGCTGTTGCCGGTTGTAGTAGTCCGGGTCTTTTTTTAAATGGGTATAAATAGTTTGGGGAGATTCATCGCTCCAATCGGATAGGACAACAACATAATCCCGCTCGTAAGAAAATGGTTCTGGAGATATCGGATCAATGACTATTGCCCCAATTAGCCCCAGTTGTTGTTGAAACCCGGATTGGCTGTGATACCAATAAGTACCACTTTGGCGTAAAGGGAATCGGTAGCGAAATGTTTGCCCAGGTCGAATGCCGCTAAAGCTCAACCCCGGTTCGCCGTCCATATCGCTGGGTACCCTAACACCGTGCCAGTGCAGGGAGGATTTGTCGGGTAATTGGTTATGGACATTCAGGGTGACAGTTTCCCCTTCCCGCCAGCGCAAAATGGGGCCCGGTAGACTGCCATTAATAGTCAGGGCTTGTCGTTCGCGCCCGGTAAGATTTACCTGGTGGTACCCGATGGATAAATCAAAGTGGTTACCGCGCAGGGTTGTTGCCGAAGCTGTTGGCGAGTTTGGGTGCGAACTGTGGGGTAACCCCAGCAGCAGGGCTCCCGCTCCGAGACCTGTGACGAAAGTACGCCTTGATACGGCGTCGGTGCGGAAGCTCTCTGTCATCGATGTCCCTTTTAAAACTGCTCCTGTGCCGTATTGATTTCGGCGTAAATTTCGCTGCTGCCATCTTTGTTAAGCAGCATTACCTGATAGGGCGTAAAACGGTCGCCCACTTCCATACCGGGGCTGCCCAGGGGCATACCTGGTACTGCGAGGCCAATGGCATTCTGCGGTGGATTTTGCAAGAAACGCTGTATCAGCTTTGCCGGTACATGCCCTTCAAAAACATAGCCCTGTTCTGACACTGTGGTGTGGCAGGATTGGTAGCGCGGAGAGATATGGTGCTGCTTTTTCACGCCGTTAAGGTCTTCGACATCCTTTGCTACGACGTCAAAGCCACTTTGTTGGGCATGCTCAACCCAAATTTTGCAGCAGCCGCAGGTGGCGGATTTGTAAGTGGTCAGGCTCACAGTTTCCTTTTTGGGGTCTGAAGATTCGGCACAGGCACTTAATGCCAGGGTTGTGAGTAGCGCCGCAATAGCGACCAAAATTGAACGGTTCATATGAACTCCGATGATGAGATTTAGGGCGCACACAGGCGTGCGAGCATTTATAAAAAATATTTGGAGTAAAACTGGGGAGTGCGCGTATGCCTAGGCATACGGGGCCCGTTAAGTGCGGAATATGGGTGGGCGCAGTGCCATTTCCGGATCTGGAGAGGAATTAAATTCCCGGTAGGCAGTTACAAGTAGATTGCGGTTGTATACAAGGATTTTATATTGAGTGTTTACCGCAGAACTGGTGCCAGGCCCTGCACAGCAGCTGCACTCAGCAGTACAACTGGAGGGGTGGCTGTCGCTGCAGTTCTCAAGGGTTGCTTCGTCGCAGTGGGCTTTTTCTTCTGCAGCGATGGATGCCGCTGGGGATTCGTGTGTTTCCGCACAGGATGACGCAACTGCCTGGCCGCCGAAGGCCAGCAGTAGTATGAGCAAAAATAGGCGCAAGATCCCGGTGTGCATGGCGGTATTCAAAAAACAAGCCAGCCCGCAGTGTATGGGCTGGCCTCTGCCGGTGCAACTTTCCCGCTTGCGGGATGGCGGGTTAAGAGCGGCCCAGGGGTAGGCGGAAGTCCTGGTGTCGCAACAGGTCCGGCCCACATTCGAGGCGCTCGAGCCAGCCCAGGAAGCGCTCTTTGACATCGCCTGAGGCAAAGTAACCGCCGTGCTGGGGCACAATCATTGCGGGGTTGAGTTCCCGAATCATTTTGGCCCAGAGACGACAGGTCCAGTTCCCGCCCATATAGCGGCGGTGGAACCCTTCCATCGACGGCAGATGCTCGTCGAAATCTTTGACTTCACCCTCCTCACCACCGAGTGAGGCACCGATATCGCCGGAAAATAATATGCGGCTGACCGGATCATAAAAACTGAAGTTGCCACAGGAGTGCATAAAGTGTGCTGGCAGCGCCCAGATCTCGCTGTCGCTGAAGGGGATAATTTCTCCCTTGTCGTCCAGAGGCATGATGCGTTCCTGCCAGCGTTCAGCACCGGCACGCGAGGCGACAAAGCCGGAAACCAGGTGTGGCAAAAACCGCGACCACAGCTTCGACACTGCCACCTTACAGCGCGAATGCAGCATCCAGCGCGGCAGCGAGGCGATAATATCCGGATCCTGGTGAGAGGCCAGGATCAGGTCCAGTTCGCTCAGGTTCAAATGGCGGCTGAGCTCAATGGTGAGGTGTGTGTAAGTCAGATCGCCGCCGGGATCGATAAGCGCCCCTTTGGTGCCGCGGCGAATAACAAATTGATTGGCCTGTACCCCATCGCTGCCATTCTGCTCTTTAACCAAATCGCCGAACCGCGCAACCAGGTGGTGACCTTTTTCAAATAGGATGTCCACGCCGCGACTCCTCTTATTGGACTTGGCCGAGGTATTGAGTGAGCCTCTCCTTGTTCATGGCGATGGTGGCATTCATGCCTTCGGCATGCTTCTTGGCTTCTTCCAAGTTGGTTGCCTTACCTACCTGAATTACCCCAACCATACCCAGCGGCAGATGTGGGTCGCACTGGTATACGTAGACACCTTCCTGGTTCAAAGTGACAGTCACCTTTTCTCCCATGCTGCCATTCCAGGTAGCGCCCTCGGCAGGGGACAAAACTGAGTGAGTGTTGTGGGCCGCATCAGTGGGCAGGAAGGTGACAGAATCGCCCGGTGCTACTGCGAGAAATGCCGGTTCAAAAGTCATCATGCCGTCCTTGCCCTGGTTCAGCATCTTAACTTCGTGATCCGCAGCCAGGGCGGAGGTCGAGGCCATGGCGAGCGCCAGAATCGCGCCGCGAAGAGTAATAGACGACATACTTACTTCCTGTTCGATGGTTAGTCAGTGTTGTTCTGCGCCTCCCCATTAGTGGGTAGAGGCAGCGGCGGATGTTATCTCGGAGGGGGCTGGGTGAATTGATCTAGATCAATCGCGTAGATAGACCAATTGGAAGGAGAAGATGCCAATAGAAGGGATCCGTGTAGGAGAGTCATTTTAGACTGCTGAGCACCACCCGCCTCGGCCGGATAAGGGGTAAACTGTGCGCCGATCAATTCTGTGACTTTTCGGGAGAGTGCTTTGGCCACAAAACGTAAAACTGCCTACGTGTGTAATGAATGCGGCGCTGACTACACCAAATGGGCAGGGCAGTGTAGTGCTTGTGGCACTTGGAATAGCCTATCGGAAGTACGCCTGGGACCGGATCACAAAGACAGTCGCGCCGCGAATTTTACCGATGCACAAGGTGGTTACGCCGGTTCCGCTGGTGCTGGCAAAGTACAAAAACTATCGGAAATCGACCTCAGTGAATTGCCGCGTATTCCCACTACGGCCTCGGAACTGGATCGAGTGCTGGGCGGCGGGCTGGTGCCTGGCTCCGTCGTATTGATCGGCGGCCATCCTGGTGCGGGTAAATCCACTGTTTTACTCCAGACCCTGTGCCATCTCGCGACTTCAATGCCGGCGCTTTATATCACCGGCGAGGAATCTCTCCAGCAGGTTGCTATGCGCGCTAAGCGCTTGGGTCTGCCCACGGATTCCCTGCAATTGCTCAGCGAAACCGATGTGGAGCGTATTTGCCTGGCGGCCAAGGAAGTGAATCCTCGGGTAATGGTAGTGGACTCGATCCAGGTGATGCACATGAGCGATGTGCAATCGGCACCCGGCTCTGTGGCACAGGTGCGCGAGAGTGCGGCCTACCTGACCCGCTTTGCCAAACAGACTGGCACGGCGCTGATTCTGGTGGGGCATGTCACCAAAGATGGCAGTCTCGCGGGCCCCAAGGTGCTGGAACATATTATCGACTGCTCCATTCTCCTCGAAGGCACCCACGACTCCCGCTTCCGCACATTGCGGGCCCATAAAAATCGCTTTGGGGCCGTTAATGAACTCGGCGTGTTTGCCATGACAGAGCAGGGCCTGAAAGAGGTATCCAATCCCTCAGCCATTTTCCTGCAAAGGGCCGAGGAGATCGCGGCCGGTTCTGTGGTGACTTCGGTGTGGGAGGGCACCCGGCCGCTGTTAGTAGAGTTGCAGGCCCTGGTGGACGATAGCAGTCTCGGCAACCCCCGCCGGGTAGCGGTGGGCCTCGACCAGAACCGCTTGAACATGCTGCTCGCTGTGTTGCATCGCCACGGTGGGGTCTTGGTGGGGGACCAGGATGTCTTTATCAATGTGGTTGGCGGGGTAAAGGTGATGGAAACCAGCGCCGACCTGACACTCTTATTGGCGGTAGTCTCCAGTTTCCGCAACCGTGTCCTGCCTCGGGATCTGGTGGTATTCGGGGAGGTGGGGCTATCAGGCGAGATTCGCCCAGTGCCTTCGGGCCAGGAGCGTTTGCGCGAGGCGGCCAAACACGGTTTCCGCAAAGCCATTGTGCCTGCAGCCAACCGCCTGAAGAACGATATCGAGGGAATGGAAATGCATTCGGTCAAAACCCTGGCGGAAGCGCTGACGGTAATTGATATGAGCTGACACTCCAGCCAGGGGCGGCTATTTTGACAGGGGAATACCTTGCGGTATTCCTCTGGGGAGGTGAGCTTTCATAGCCTTCTGCGTTAGGGGCGCCTAGTTGCTCCCTTGCGCTGGTTGTTTCCGGGGCCCCGTCGAAAATCCTCTGACGGAGTGCCCTTGTAACAGCGCGGGATAATGGGCCAGTCCTCTGTTAGAAAATAGGCATAGGTGCCCTTGGGGAATTCCGGGGTGCGAACCATTCTGCCGTTGCACTCATCCAATGTGCCGGAGCCAGCCACATAGTGGTAATCATCCACAAAGGTACCATCGTAGTAGCCTCCAGGTTCTTTACTGCCCTTGGGGCGTTTCCCGGATTTCACCTGATAGCTTGAAGTCATTGCCGCAATCCCGGATTTCGGTTCCCAACCATCGGCATAGGCGTACAGGGCATAAATGGGGAATCCATCGGCAGCCCAGCCAATCAGCGGCGAATGCCTTTCCTTAGATACCCCCAGGCGCTGTAATAAACCGGTGGGAATTCCGTGATAGTGATAGGCACCATTGGGCTGAACATGGGCGTAGTTATCGTCTACACCCAGCTGAATCGCGCCGGATAGGGCTTCGTAGCGCCAGCGTCCGCGATTGCCCAGGTACCATTCCGCAGCACTGGGGTCGAAAGGCACTCCATTCAGTCCGATACCAAAATTCTGCAACGGAACCGGTGTAGATTGAGCGGCAATTTGGGGGATAGCTGGAACTCGGAAACGGTAGCGCTGCACCTCGATTTCGTGGGGATTGCCGCGATTGGGGAAGGCTCCAGTCTTATGCTCAGAAATACCGTTGGCCTCAATAACGCGCCAGGGCCCCTGGATACTGATACTCACTTCACTAAAGGTAATCGGTGCTTCGGTAGCGGGAACAGTGTGCTGCAGACCATCGGATTGCACCACTGTGTGTTTGCGAGCGGTGTGGCGTCCACCAGTGGCGTCCCCTCCTGTAGAGCGCGCAGTCGGTTTGCGCTCGGGAACACAAGCTAGGCCATGTGATTGGGGGTGGTTGCGGCAGCGACCACTGACTCGGCCATTGGGCAGTTCCATTGAGCAGCTGGCGCCACTGGACAGGTTTCGACAAGCCTCCAGGGCGCTATCGGGTACGTGAGCCAGCGAGAGAGGCGCAATACTGCAAAGCCCCACAAATAACCACTTCTTCATAATGACATCTCAAGATTTACAGTACCGCTGGCCGGTTGCGATTTATTGGGAGTTACTGTTCTTCATCTTCCATGGGGCGAGGGCCGCCTTTGCCCTTGCCGCCGGCAGGTACACAGACCAGCTGCTCAATCTGCGGGGGCATACGGCAGGTGCCCTCCAATGTGCCTCTGGGTGTCTCGACAGTGCAGGCGTCTCCTTCAGCCAAGCTGCTGCAGGCATCAATCGCTTCCTGCGGAGGCTGGCGCGGCTGTGCAGATACATTTGTGGCCAGTAAGAGGGCTGCTACTGGGATAAATATTTTTTTCATCGTGTTCTCCTGTCGTAGGCACTTTGAGGGGAGTCCCTGGAGCCTCAACTTTGCTCATTGGGTTTTGACAGAGGTTATTGCTGTCGCCCGAAACTATAGACTCGGGAAATGGCGATTACCGCTCAGCGAAGGGCTGGCTTCTCGAATTGGCCTGGGACTGCCATCGAAAATAGTCGAGGAATGAGTAAGTAATGTGGATCACTTGTAAAGAAGTGTGGGGCTGGAGAGCTCACTTTACGACTAATGATCCAGAGATCTGACAGGCTCTAATTGATCAGTGGTGGAGGTGGGAATTAGGGGATGAGTAAGTGGGAAAGGCTGGGTATTTAATCAGTCGTGGCACAAGCTAAAATCTGGCTTGTGTCACGACTGATTCTGTATTTTTCTGAAGGGGCTTTAACTTTCAGTTTCCAGTGCAGCTTTCGCCGCAGCTTCACTCAACAACCTGCGGCGAACTTTCATTGGAGTGGTACCAAACCAGCGGTCGCAGGCCCGGTTAAATGAGCTCTGCTCCCGATACCCCAGCATATTGGAAATCTGGGCCATAGGTGGCAACTTTCTACTGAGATAATGCTCTGCGCGTTCGCGGCGAATACGGTCGAGAATATCCTCAAACACCAATTCCCGATCTCGCAACCTGCGCTGCAGTGTGCGCTTGTGCATGCCCAGCTGATTGGCGACTTCCTGCAGACTGCAGCGCTTTAGCGGCATCAGGCAATAGATCAGCTGTTCTACTTGGTGAATCAGGTTTGACTCACCTTGTTCCAGTACTTTGTCAATATAAGACTTTAATAGAGGCCTTAAAACCGGGTTGCACTTCTCGGTCGGTTGGGCCAGCTGGCCGCTACTTAGAATCAAGGTGTCGCTATTTTGTGAAAACTGTACATTTGTACCAAAAAAGTTTTCATATTGGTCGTGGAGGGGCTGTTTGGACTTTAAATGAACCGCCTCCAGATTGAACTTTTCACCACATAATATTTGTAGTGCGACAACAGAAACCCCAAGGAGAAATTCCCGGAATAGCTCGAGAGGCAATGGAGAGTCCGAAGGTATATAACTTTCTAAATCATTTAAACAATGAAAAGTTATAAACGTTTGGAGCCCTTTAACTTCCAATTCAACTCGCAGGTTATAAGGAGGGGCGGCGAATTGCTTTACGGCAGCATTGAGGAATTCCCCGAGGGTCAACGACTGCAATACTGCTGCTCCAAGAGAACTGAGGGCGGCAGCCCCCTGGCTTTTTGCCAGTCTCAGTCCGAAATCCGCGCAATTGAGTTGTCGTGCGGCTTTTTCAACAAGGTCAGTCACTTTACTCAACGGGAGATACCCCTCGAGTTTTTCAACTTGCTCGGGGTTAATACCGGCGCTATTAAGCAGTGTTTCCGGGCAGCCATTTAGCTGGGATACTTGGTCATAAAAGCCGGTTAACAGCTTAGCTCTTATTTGTTGGGTCAATTTCTTCCAAATCCTTCCAAGAACCCAGCCTGATTTAATTATTAGGCGTGCCGGGTCGCAACTTCTATTTGAGCGGAAATATTCAACTGATAGGCGCGCCCGATAATTTTAGGAATCTACAAATAAATGCAAATTCCAGGATTACACATTCCTGGGCATTGTCTGACGGATTTGCAAAACCGTCATATTGGCGAATGCCTGTTTTATTTCGAATTCCTGATATGTATTGTGCGCTATGGATAACTGTTACTGCACTAACTACCACAAAGTGCACACGACTCATCCTGAGAAAATAATATATGAGATTAAAACAAGGCAGCCGAAACTGGCGCAATTCGCCAATCAGTCTCCGCTAAGTATTATTTCAAGGCCTATATTACTTGTTTTTTTTTGTGGATTCGAAGGGCTTTTGGCTTTTGCTCATAATTAAAATGTCACCTAATGAAAAAAAATACCAATTAAAGTTAATACATTGAAACTTTATTCCCTTATGACAGTAAAAAAAATTTTTTGTTTTATGGTGACTCCATATCTGGGAATAATAATTTTTTCTTAATTTATCCACTTTTTTACCCCTGCCTAAAGCTATCTTGAATGACTGGTGATTTCAGGAACGCTTTAACACTTTTTGGGTAGTTACCAGCGGATATAAATGACCAGTTCAAATGTACGGTCATTTTGGGGAGACAAAAAAGCCCGCATAAGCGGGCTCTAGGATTACTGATTAATCAGTGGATTAGCCACCATAGTAGGTAGCTGCACCGGGGCCGACGGGCAGTCCCAAGGCAAAAACCCAGATGAAGAACAGGGCTGTCCATCCGATAAAGAAGAAGATGGAATAGGGGATCATAGTGGCGATCAATGTACCCATGCCCAAGTCTTTCTTATAGCGCGCAGCAAAAGTAATGATCAGGCCAAAGTAACTCATCATCGGCGTGATAACGTTGGTCACAGAGTCACCGATACGGTAGGCCGCCTGGATTACTTCCGGGGCGTAGCCCAGCAGCATCAGCATGGGTACAAAAATGGGAGCTGTCACTGCCCACTGAGCAGAGGCACTGCCCAGCATTAAGTTCACAAAGCCACACATCATGATGAAGAACAGGAACAGTAGTGGCCCAGTGAGGCCGATGCTTTGTAGCGCATCAGCACCTAAAACGGCAAAAATGGTGCCCAGGTTGGTGATCTTAAAGAAGGCGACAAACTGCGCAGCAAAGAACACCAGGACAATGTACATCCCCATACTGTTCATGCTCTTGGCCATGGCATCAATGACATCTCGGTCATTCTTCATGGTGCCGACAACCTTACCGTAAACAAATCCCGGGATAGCGAAGAACACCAGGATCAGTGAGACGATACCTTTAAGGAACGGAGAGCCCGCGACCAAGCCTGTCTCGGGATTACGTAAAACACCCCACTCAGGCACCACCGTCAAAGCGAGTACTGCAGATACGCCCAAAACAGCCAAACCAGCGTACTTAAGGCCGCGCTTCTCGGCGTCGGTCAGGGTGCCAACTTTGTCTTGAGTCAGGTCGACAGATGCTTCACTGGGATCATATTTACCCAGCTTGGGTTCTACGATCTTCATGGTCACCCAGCTACCAACCCCGGTGATCAGGAAGGTACTGACAATCATAAAGAACCAGTTTACTTCCGGGCCCACGGAGTAGGTCGGGTCGATCATATGGGCTGCTGATTCTGTGATCCCCGATAGCAGCGGGTCCACCGTTCCCAGCAGCAAGTTAGCACTGTAGCCGCCAGAGACACCGGCAAACGCGGCGGCCAGGCCAGCGATAGGGTGTCGACCGAGGGAGTGGAAAATCATTGCGGCTAATGGGATCAGTACCACGTAGCCCAATTCAGAGGCGGTATTAGAGATGATACCGGCAAAAACCACTATGACAGTGACTGTGCGTTTGGAAGCCTGGAGTACCAGGCCGCGAACAGCGGCACTTAACAGGCCGGAGTGCTCGGCAATCGCAACCCCCAATAGAGCCACCAAAACTGTCCCCAGAGGAGCAAATCCGGTGAAATTCTTAACCAGACTGGTAACGATCATCCTGAGGCCATCGCCACTCATAAGGTTGAAAACCTCAATAACGCCATCTGGCGCTCGGCCAGCAGCGCCAACCGGGCGGGGGTCGGGGACAGACAGGCCAAAGTAAGAAGCGATACCACTAATGACTATCACGCTAACGGCGAATAGCGCGAACAGTGTGATTGGGTGGGGGAGAAGGTTGCCGAGCCATTCCACTGCATCTAAGAAGCGGATAAAGGCTGTCTTGCGCCCTGGGGGACTATCCTGCCGATCACTCGGGGAGGTTGTTGTGGTCATTGTTGGTCCTCAGTCGTTACTGCAAGCGACCCTAATTGCCTCTGGGCCGCCTTGTAGCCGAAGGGTTGGCTGAAAAATGTGCTAAAGCCGAGATCATACACAAAACTACTTCAGCTAAGAATGCCCAGAGAGAAATGTTGCTCCTAGGCGGCGGGCCAAAGAGCTATCAGGCGACCCGGATAGGTAAAAGATCTATGATGAAAGATGTGCTGTTATGGCGCTTGTCATATCAGGGTAAGTCTTTCTGATAGCGGTCTCAGATGACTGGATATGCCATAATCCCAATACTATGTAGTCAATTCAGCGGTGAAAATAATGAAGATTGGAATTTTAAAAACCGATGATGTGCGCAAAGAGCTTGTCGGCGAATTTGGGGAGTACCCGGAGATGTTTGCCGACTTGTTGCGCGACCAGGACTCCAATTTGGAGTTTTACACCTACGAAGTCCAGCACGGCCAGTATCCCGATCATATAGATGAAGTAGATGCTTACCTGATTACCGGTAGCAAGACAGGCGTTTATGACGACAAACCCTGGATTGCGCCCTTAATGGATTTTGTACGCAAGTTACATGGTGAGAAAAAGCCGACCATTGGTATTTGCTTTGGTCACCAGTTAATTGCCCAGGCACTGGGAGGCCGGGCTCGTAAGTCAGATAAGGGCTGGGGGCTGGGAGTGCACACCTACGAAATGCAGGAGACGCCTAGCTGGATGTCTGAACCCGCCCCCAACTTTAGTCTCTTAGTAACGCATCAGGATCAGGTGGATCAGCTGCCGCTTGGTGGGCGAGTACTGGCTTCCAGTGAGTTCTGCCCCATGGCAATGGTGCAGGTGGATGATCATATGCTTAGCTTCCAGGCGCATCCAGAGTTTACTAAGCCCTACTCGAATAGCTTAATGGAGCTTCGACGGCAGGCTTTTGGTGAAGCTGTGGTTGATAAAGGGCAGGAGTCGCTCAAGAACGATATCCATGAAAATGCAGTTGCCAGATGGATGCTGGAGTTTTTACGTAAGTAAATTCCTGCAAGGAAGTGAACGGCTTCGCTTCCTTGCTAATCAGTCATTCCTGACTTTGTTTAACCTGCCGCACTCTATTTATTTATATTGAGATTTACCTTGGTTATCGTTAATCCAGTATGGATGCGTAGTAAATTAGTGTGACTTGAAGTACCTATAAATTAGATATTCTTGAATATAGAGTGCCATTTATTTTATTTGGTTCTGATTATCTTTTGTTGAAGTTGCTCCCGCATTTTTTTGATGGTAGCTGTGTGTGGTATAAATCTATTAAATAGACTTTAAAGATTTTCTATTTGTTAATTATGTCCGGTTTTGGCGGTATTTCTGCCTTTTCTCTTTGATGTATATTTGAGATCGATAGAAAATATTTTTATTGGTTGTTTTAAAAAAGTATGATTGCTTAATATGTGGGGTGCCAAGAGGGGTAGTTTTAAGTATTTGAAATGATTGTCCCACTTTTAATTTTTATGAGTCTATCAGAATAAAAGGGAGGGCCGTTGTTCTGGGTGTTTTTTCATTTTTATGGTTGTTTGGTGGAGGGGATAATTTAATGGGGTGAGTAAGCAGTAGTAGGGTGGTTTGATTAGCATAATTAATAAACATATTTAATAATCAAAAGGACGGGTTTATGAATTTGTTTAAAAAGACGCTTTTAGCGACATCTATTGGGTTGTCGTTTGTTGGTAATCAAGTGTATGCGACAAGTAACTCAAGTTCTAATATTGTTGGTGTTATCGAATCTTCTGAGCAAAAGGTGGGAGAAGAGTACGTAGTAACTGTTAATAATTTGAGTACGGGGCTAACGCGCTCAATTGAAACAGTATCGGGGGAGAATTTCAGGTTTACCAAGCTGCCTATTGGCATGTATCAAGTTGTGGTTACCCAAGATGGAGAACAGGTGGGTGAGCGTACAGTAAGGGTCACCCTTGGCACTAATGCGAATGCCAATTTTGATATTGATAATATTACTTATGAAGAGGTTGTTGTCGAAGGGAGACTTTTAACCTCTGTTGACACCTATACAATGGATTCTGGTTTGGTTATGGGAGAGGCTGAGCTTGATGCAATGCCAATCGCAAGGAACCTGACAGCGGTTTCATTGTTGGCGCCAGGTGTTATTGCCGGGGATACCGGTTTTGGCACTGGTAATGGTTTTGGCGCCGCTTCCTTTGGCGGAGCATCGATCGCAGAAAACTCTTGTTATATCAATGGATTGGAAGTAACAAATACTAGGCAGGGGATAGGATGTAGCTCTGTTCCATTTGAGTTTTATCAAGAGTTTCAGGTGAAAACTGGCGGCTATTCAGCAGAATTTGGTCGCACAACGGGCGGCGTTGTCAACGCCGTTACTAAAAGTGGTGGAAATACCTGGGAGTTCGGTAGCACTGTTTACTGGGATCCAGACTTCCTTCGCTCAGAAGGGTCTGTTTCTAGGGGCAATGGAGGAACAGGAGATGTATTCCGCAATGAATCCCAAAATGAATATGATGAATTTTCCTACACATTTTCTGCCTCGGGTCCAATTGTTCAGGACAAGCTCTTTTTCTATGGCTTGATAAACCCTAGGGATAAAACTGATAAGTTTGCTTATCGATCTGGATTTGACCAAGGAAATCCAGATACTCAGTTTCGTACCCGGGAATCATCTGGTACTGACAATCTGTTTTGGGGGGCAAAAATAGATTGGGATATTACTGATAATCATCGGTTGAGTTATTTCGGTTTTTCTGATCGGAATGAAACTGAGGAACTTATCTATGAGTTTGATGCAAATACCGGGTCAATTGGGCCAAATATCGGTGCTTCAGCTGGGGTTGTTACAGGTAACACCAGAATAAGGGGATCTGATGCCCACTCCTTTAGTTATACCGGATATATAACAGATGATTTAAGTATATCTGCTATGGCGGGCCAAATTGAAACTGAGTACACCACCGAGCCACTAGCCTTAGAGTGTCCAGCAATTGCAGATGAAGCTGGGTTGGGAGTAAGTACCTGTGGTGGTGGAACTATTGGTTCTAATTTTGATGAAAACACTCAATATCGTTTAGATATCAATTACTCACTGGGAGATCATAGCCTTAAAGCGGGAGTTGATATTCAGGAACGCTCTTCAACTCGTACTACGGCTCCAGTTGCTGGTCATAGTTGGACTTATGAAACTATTGGCATTGGTGGAAGTGTACAAGGTGATCAGGGAGTTTTATTTACAAACGAAACTGGAGAACCGCTACAAGTCGTAAGTGATCGTATCTTCGAAGGAGGGGGCGGTTTTAGTTCAGATTTAACTGCTTTTTATATCGAAGATCAGTGGCAAATAATGGATGACTTGATGATAAGCATCGGTCTCCGCAAAGATATCTATGAGGGAGATGGTACTACAGGAAAACAGCTGTTCGAGTTTGATACAGACATTGCCCCTCGCTTAGGATTTTCCTGGGACCCCTTTGGTGATGGTGAGACAAAGGTTTATGGTACTTGGGGGCGCTACTATTTACCAATTGCAAATAATACGATCTATAGAGCTGCATCAGGCGTAAGTGATGTAACAACCTACTACACTTACACTGGCATTGACTCAGTAACTAATGCTCCTACGGGAATTACGCCTATAAATGGTGATGTTGTTTCTTCTTCCTATGTAAGTTCCGTTCCTGTAATTCCAGAAAAGGATATATTCCAAGCTCAAGAAGCTGAACCATTTGCTCGCGACGAGTATATTTTGGGCTTTGAAACAGCGATTAACGATGATCTAAGTGTGGGAGTTCGCGGGGTCTATCGTGAAGTTGTTTCTGCCCTTGATGATTACTGCGGGCGTTATGCATGGCCGTATTGCGTAATGGTAAATCCGGGTGAGTCGATGTCTTGGTATGCCGATGGGTATTATTGGGATGGTTCCGAACTTGTAGTGAAGGGGGATTTATTTGATGGCTCACCAGACCCTGATTCCTTAAGGAAATTTTCTGCAGAAACAATAGGTCTACCTGAAGCAAAAAATATCTATCGCGCTCTTCAAGCA
Source organism: Microbulbifer sp. ABM4_008 (assembly GCF_056311705.1). Lineage (NCBI taxonomy): Bacteria > Pseudomonadati > Pseudomonadota > Gammaproteobacteria > Cellvibrionales > Microbulbiferaceae > Microbulbifer > Microbulbifer sp. ABM4_008. The sequence goes on from NZ_CM149970.1 coordinate 440,323, forward strand.
GATCTGACTTATAGTACAGATCAAATGACCTGGAAGTTTATTTATACTTGGTCTCGTAGCACTGGTAATTTTGAGGGGGCAGTAAAGTCTGATATTGACCAGGCTGATGCTGGTGTCACTCAAGATTTCGATTTCCCCGCTCTTATGGACGGCGCAGAAGGTTACCAGCCTAATGATCGCAGGCATGTCTTCAAGCTGTTTGGAAGTTATGACTTTACTGAAGACCTTACATTCGGCTTAAACGCTACTTTGGCGAGTGGGCGACCAATATCTGCATTTGGTCATAGTTACCCAAGTGATGATCCAAACATTTATGGTAGCTATGGTGATACTTTCTACCATTTGGATCCTGAAACAGGCGAGTATGTTTACATTCCAAGAGGAGAGGTTGGCAGAACCCCATGGACATTCAATGTAGATGCCTCTATGAGGTATAGATTCTCATTGAATGGAGTTGACATGACTGCATCACTTGACATCTACAATGTCTTCGACAATCAAGAGGCTACGAATGTTAATGAGCACTATGAGCTAAATTCAGCTGAAGTTAACGATTGGTATGGCGCTGCATATGATTGGACAGCTCCAAGATCTGCACGAATTGGCTTGGTAGCAACCTTCTAGATTTATAGTACTTTCCCTGTAGTAATCACTTTATATGATTACTACAGGGGTTTGTATTTTCCCTTTTTTCTCGCGGGTTTCAATGTGACACTTGCCTGAAGTGTAATGGTCCTTTTACTTTATGATTGCTAATCAGTTTATGCCATTAATGAAATCTTCTTCGTAAAGTATCATTCTTACTTTGATTGGATCTTCGATCTGAAAATAGCTTCGCGCTCTTTCATCGAGTTGAATAGCTAAAGCTTGTAATTTTTTATGTGTCAGATCTGGATGCTTCGAGCAGAATAATTCTATATAGCACTCATCAGGAAACATTTGAACAGTACTGATAATAGCTATATTGGGGTCCTCCTCGGTATCTAGTTGCTTGATAATGAGTTCTTGCAATAGCTTAGATGTCGAATCAGGCGCCAATTTTAGAGGGCTTAAATAGATTTTGCAGCTAATCATAGGGGAGACCCATTACAAGGTGGTGTTATAGACCTCTAATTAGGATTGTAGAAGTAGGGTGAAGAATTTCTTCCTGTTTCTGTATATAGAGATTAGCCAAGAGGAAATAATAGTGCAAAGTTTTAGATCCACTTCAGATTCTCCAGTGGTATTATAACTTTTTGTAATTTCTGGTGTTTTCTTTTCCATGTTTTAAAGCCTGACTTAATTGCGTGTGTGTTTATGTGTCTAGGTATGGATATTTTTCATTCGAAAGCCAGCTCCTCGTATGTAATTTTTTCCGTTTTCATTATCTTGAATCTACATTTGGTAGGTTTAAAATGCATTGCTCATAGGGGAGAAGATATTTTCCCCAATTAATAAGTTGGTAAAGCTAGCCAGCAGCGAGCACTAAGTGTTTTTTTGAAACTCAATAGCCTGTATTTCTATAGCCAAAAATATTTTTTATATGGGAGTGGATACTTTTCTTTGCCTCAATTTGTGCCCTATCTTTGTAGCTCAATGCGGCCCATGCGATGTTAGAATTGACTTCGTTCAAGTAATGTTCTGCCCTTGTCAGCTAGATATTTATTGATTTTATTAAAAATATATATGTAACTAGTCTGTTTCCCTCTGGTAAGTTGCAAAAGTTAAGAATCGTTGTCTCGCCGGGTAATGAAACACTCAAAGTCAGTCTTGCAAAATTATGCATGAATTCAATATCGCATAGCAGACTCGCTGAGGTTGTAGAGTAGTTTTATAAAATAAATATGCAGCATGACATTCGAAGGATATGTCTGCTGGTTTTGCCTGTCTTGTGGATAATAGGGCAGAATATGAGTTTCTAGGCTCGGCCATGATACAAGGGGATCTATCTGGGAAAGAAATTTCCCCTGGGAGTTATAGGGTGCTATAGATATATTCTGCCAAATTGGTTTGGAATTGTTCAGAGGTTTCCTAAGGGGAAGCTTGGTGGCTAAGCTCAAAATCTATCAAGACTTATGGAGTTGAGGTGCTTGCTTTTTAAGGTTTTCAATTCTTGTTCACTGAGCTATCAATTTTTAAATCGGGAAGCCTGTACTTTCAGTGATAACTTGGGGTCCTACATAAGTGTTGTGAATCATTTCAGACCAGTCATTTACAGATTATTTTTATGTTAATGGGTACGATGGTCCCGAAAATAGCAAAAAAAATTAATCTAAGCTGGATTTAGGAAAGATCGCTTTTCTGGCGATCATATTTCGAAAGTGCAAATAGTATGAAGCTGACTAAGACTGTTTTCGATCCCCTTAAGACTGCCTATAAATAGTTTACAAAAAGGAGATCAAGTAGGATGAGCATTACTTTAAAGTAAGGTTTATAGGATATAAATAGGATGGATGCGCCTGTGGAGAATGTGGTTGGATGCTTTAGTTGCAGATATTTTTGCATTCAACTCAAAACATTCGTGTATTGATATTGTGTGTTTTTAACAGTAAGCAAGAAACTTTGTTGTGATCTCTCCCCCATAATTATCAGCCAGCATTGGCATATTAGGGCATAATCGAGTTAAGCTTTGTCCTGCTGGATGGTGAATGCTATCCAGAAAATCACATGAACTAATTGAAAGGAAGGTGCGCTATGTACACTGAAACTGATATTAAAGCCGGGCCTGATGCGCAAATAGATCCGCCGCCCTCAATGCAAGCGATGGCTTTAGTTTAAGTTGTCCTTCCCCCAGTTTTCAATAATAAGCTGTTCGGAGTATTTTTTAACAGGTCGATCTCTTGTGGCTTCTTGGGATATATCAACAATAAATTTGTTGAAACAATTTTAGGCAGTCTTGTAGGTCTCCTGTTTACACTGCAAACTTTGCTTTCTTTGGAAGCTGGGGGTTTCCAAATGTGACTTACTTGTCAAATTTTTTCTATGTGCATGAATAGTTATGGCTTGTAATGCTTATTTGTTAGATCTTTTTTAGGATTTTTGGAAGGTTTTTATTGTTTCTACATGGCCCTTTTCATCAGGGCTACTTTTGATGAGATAGGCTGGGTTCTTAGGCGTCTGTCAGTAACTACTGCTTATTGGTACATTTGTATCTACATCTAACTCTTTCAGCCATTATCTCGATTGAGTTGGTGTTACGCTCAATCAGCAATCTTGTGAAAAGCAAGATCTATAATTCATTAAATATGAAATTTTCCTGAAAATGAATTCCGGTGGATTCGCGCTTTGTTACTTAAATAACCATCTAGATGGCTTTTTGTTCTGCACATGACTTATTAAAAATAAGTCTCGATAAGTAACTTCTGATTGCTGCTTGGTTATCTCGCTAAGGCTTTGGGCAATCTATCTGCCTTATTTTCAAGTATTTATTTGGTTGTATTTTTATCAATCTTCAAGCTTTAACTTTATTATCGCAGAAGATTAATGAGCGCTTCGCTATCCTGGCTCCTCGCTGCACTGTCTCGTTTGATTTTTCTAACTTCCTTTCTCCTGTCCTCAAGTTTGTCTTTGGGAATGCATTACACGATTTCTGAAAAGTTTAGAAGTGTTAAATAACTATACCAGGGGCTTATTTTCATACTTCTCGTGTGTCAATGGTTACAATTCACATGTGTTGGTATTGATTTTGAGGGAATGGGTTAAGGGGTGCTAAGGATTACTTTTTAGACTTGATTGAACTGAGTTTTTAAATTTCAGTTGTAATTAATGTTATCTCCACAGTCAAAATAAGGAAGGAATATGAATGGCTCGGGCTTTATTTGTGGTGAGCCGTCCACTCGGCCTCATAGGTAAGTGGGTGGTTGGCAGGTGGGCGTGCCTCTGCGAAGACAGCCAGTATTGGATTGCATCTAATGAGGTGAGTTTATGCTCACTTACATTTTGGATTGAATGAACTAGTTTGGTAGCTTCAATAAATATATCGCTATTTTCCGTCGATAATTCTAGTGTAATGGTCCCTTCTGGCCAGAAAGTGAAATATTGATTTTCATACTTAATAAATTTGGTGCAGATTCTAATTGACTCTGGAATCGTAGAAATTTAAATTTGGTAACATCGATTTTTTTTAGAATAAAATTTTAGAAAAATCCATTGAAGAGAGTTAAGTTTCGCTTCGTTTCTGCGCGATAACAGTTAGTAGGTTTTTCATATTGTCAACGCCTTTTTTTCACACTACCCGCGCCATTGTTTCAGATTCTATCCGTGCCTTGGTTGTAGCTACTACTCTCGGTGTCCTGCTTCTGGCCGTTTGGGCTATATGGTTTTTTACAGTAGAAATTACCACATATAGCGTGAGTGAAGACGCTAGGTTGGAGCAGGAACACAATACTGTTCATGTAAGTACCCAGCGCGTTGGACGTGTTGTTCAAATTGAGGCAGAGCTTGGTGATACTTTAGAGCAGGGCGATGTACTAATTCGTCTTGATACGTCCGTACTTGATTTGAGCCTGCAGGGAGACAGCAAGATATCTGGAAGCCTGCGCGATCAACTTGAATCAGTTCAAAGGGAACGAGAGCTGCTGGATAAAAAATTTGGTGAAGATGAGAAGGCTCTCAGTGACCAATTGAAGTTGTTGGAGCAACAGTACCACCTTCAAGTCAGTAATCAGAAAATTCAAGCGGATGTTGCCGATCGTTATGAACGGCTGTTGCAAAAACAGCAGAGTTCAGAGTTGGATTACCTTGCCGCAAAACGGACGTACCAACAAATGGCGATGGCAACCCTGAAAGTGCAGGCGGATATTCGCGCTTTGGAGGATCGTCGAGCACAGCTAATAAGTGAATATCAACTTGAAGTGAGCGCTTTAAAGCAGCGGCATCAAGATATTGATGGAAAGATTGCGGAAGTTGATACCCGTATTCAGCAAAGCCACCTTGCTGTGAGCGAACAGAACCTGCGTGCCCCAATTACCGGGGTGTTGGCTTCGCTGGCAAAAATACGCGAAGGCGAAGTGTTGGTCGCCGGGCAGCAAGTTGCGACGATTCAAGCAGAAGGTGTTATTTCTATACAGGCATTTTTCCCACCCGCATTAGCATTGGGGCATATTCAGCCTGGGCAGAAGGCCCAAGTAAAACTGGATGGATTTTCCTGGGCCCGTTATGGCCAATTGGAGGCCCGAGTAGAACGGGTCGCTAGTGCCGTCCAGCAAGGCAAAGTTCTTGTACAGCTATCCTTACAAGGTGAAGCACCGCCCCATCTCCCTTTACTGCATGATTTACCGGCCAGGGTAGAAATTGCCACAGGCAAGAAAACACCATACCAACTGCTTCTACAAAGGACGGGTGAGATACTCTCGGCCAAAGCTCCCGCAGAGACCGTGGAAGAGGGAGCGTAACAGTGGAAAGCAAAAGACGCTGGTTAGTTCCAGAGGTAGTTCAGACCTCTAATATGGACTGTGGTCCGGCTTCCCTGAAGTGTTTGCTCGAAGGTTTTGGTGTAAATACACACTACGGCCATTTGCGCGATGCCTGCCAGACTGATGTAGATGGAACCTCGATAAATACCCTGGAAAAGATTGCGGTAGAGCTTGGGTTAGAAGCTGCCCAGATGGTGGTTCCCGTGGATCATCTCTTATTGAGCTCCACCGGCTACTTGCCGGGATTGGTTGTGGTACGGCTACCAAACGGTAACACTCATTTTGTCGTGGCCTGGAAAAATCATCGCGGTATTGTGCAGGTGATGGATCCCGCCAGTGGTAGGCGCTGGCCCAGCGCACGTCGCTTTTTGGATGAGTTGCATGTTCATACCGCACGGGTGCCCCCTCAGGGCTGGAGAAACTGGGCAGGTGGTGATGATTTTATTGCCCCGCTGAAAGAGCGTATTGCTCAGTTAAAGGTTGGCAATAAAGAGGCCGCCACGCTCTGTGAAAAAGCGCTAAAGGATGAGAGTTGGCTCTCGTTGGCATTTCTCGATGCATCTGTTCGAATGCTCACCTCATTGGTTGCGTCCGGGGCGATAAAGCGCGGAACTGAGGTCAGTGGTATGTTGCAGCGGCTGTCTGTTGAATTTACTACAGATACCAGCCAAGCATTTTCTTTAGTACCAGAGAATTACTGGTGCGCTCGACCGTCCCGTCCCCATGGAAGTGATCCTGCAGAGACAATTGAACTGTCGCCGGAGCAGTTGGAGTTTAGTGGCGCGGTCATCGTGAGCGTAAAAGGGGTTCGCGATGTCAGTGAAGTTAAACCGAAATCGGAAGCGCTATCCAGGGCTTTGCGAGAGCCACCGGTTCAACCTCTCAGGCAGCTCTGGGGGTTGATGCGCGAAGATGGATTGATTGCGCCACTCACTATATTTATTGCTATGCTCGGAGCGGTATTGGGGCTGATGTTCGAAGCCTTGCTTTTCCGTGGCCTGATTGATATCCACAGCGAGTTAGCCACAGAGATACAGCGAGCAGGCACGATTGCATTGCTGTTGATCTTTATGATCACATTAATGCTATTGCAGTTTCCCGCAGCAAAAGTCCAAATGGTAGTCGGGCGCCGTTTGGAAAATCGTTTCCGCATACGGTTTTTAGCGGCCCTACCCAAAATACCTGATCATTTCTTTCAGAGCCGTCCCACCTCTGATACAGCCGAACGCTCACACCGCATTGCCGCCTTGAGAGGTTTGCCTGTTCTCGGAACGAGTCTCATTTTTAAAATTTTCTCCCTGTTCGCTACTGCACTCGGAATAATCTGGCTTGCTCCAGCTGCCGCTCCTTTGGTGCTAGTCATGTCGGTATTGCAAGTTGCTGTACCCTTGATGTTCCATCCAGTACTCACTGATTACAGTATGAGAGTACAAACTCATGCGGGAGCCCTGGCTCGCTTCTATATGGATGCGCTGCTGGGAGTTATTCCAATCCGTACGCACGGCGCCGGTGAGTCTGTACGGCGTGAGCATGAAAACCTGCTCACTGAATGGATAAGGGCTGGATACTCATCACTGAGTTTTCAGCTCAATAGCCAGGCGGTACAGTTGTTGATTAATTGTACCCTCAGTAGTGTATTGGTGATTTATTGTGTTAATGCACGAGGGGCAAGTCCCGATCTGCTTTTATTGATTTATTGGGTATTGGCACTGCCGCCGCTGGGTGAAGAAATTGCGGGACTGATGCGAAGTTATCCACGGCAACGGAATTTTTTACTGAGAGCCCTCGAACCACTGCAAGCAGTCACTGAAACAGACACAGATAAAAGCTCCGCTGATAGTGTGGAATTTTCCCCGGCAAAACCGGTGGCTATCAAGTTTGAGAATGTCACCGTTAATGCCAGCGGTCGCACTATTCTCGACAGGGTAAATCTGGAAATCAGCCCCGGTGAGCAAATTGCTGTGGTCGGAGCATCCGGCGCTGGCAAGTCGAGCCTTGCTGGATTATTGCTGGGGTGGCACAAACCCGCCAGTGGCCGTGTGATGCTCAATGGTGGAGAGTTGAAGGGAGAATTACTGCATCGTTTTCGCCTTCACTGTGCCTGGGTTGATCCCGCAATTCAGCTGTGGAATAGCAGCCTTCTGGAAAACTTGAGTTACGGCAATAAGCCCGGAGCTCCCCTTTACCCCATTTTACAGCAAGCGGATTTGCTCAAGCTGGTAGCAGCGTTACCGGAGGGGCTGCAAAGCCCGCTAGGCGAAAGTGGTGCCCTGGTCAGTGGTGGTGAAGGGCAGCGCGTACGTCTGGGACGCGCACTTGGCTGCGAGGAAACTGCTTGTGTGATTCTGGATGAACCGTTCAGGGGGCTTGATCGCCAACAGCGGCAGCGCCTGATGAACCGGGTGCGGGAGGTTTGGCAGGGGGTCACCCTGATCTGTATTACCCACGATATCAGTGAAACCCGGGACTTTCCTCGTGTTTTGGTCGTGGACGAGGGTTGCATTATTGAAGATGGTAAGCCCAGTGAGCTTCAAGCCCAGGGCGACACGCGCTATGCGCAGCTACTGGCAGCTGAAAGCAGTCTCTGGCAAGAGTGTTGGCAGAGTAGCAGTTGGCGTCACTTGCGCATGGCCAGCGGTCAATTGACAGAAGTACAAGGAGTTCCTGGGGCGACACCGGCCTCCCGGTTTACGGAGGTTGCCAGTGAGCAGTAAAGAATTAATGCCCTATTGCTGGCCAGCGTCGCAGCTGGAGGCCGCCTTACAAGCGTTGGCAAAATACAGCGGCTTGGAGCCTGAAGTAGCGGAGCACAAATCCCTTGGAAGCACCCTGGAGTTGAATGCCAGGTTGCAGGCAGGTGCTGAAGCTTTGGACTTGCAAGTGGAGCAGGTGAGTTGTAGCTACCCAGAGCTGGAAACCATGCTGTTGGGAGCCGCCCCGGCGCTATTGCGGGTTCGCTTTCCCGAGGGGGAATATTTTATCGCACTGTGTGGTGGCAGGGGGCATAAGTTACAGCTGCTCACTCCGGCACTGCACCTGGAGAAAGTTTGCCTAGAGCTGGTTATTCAGCAGCTGGCTCGCGAGCTTGAAGGGCCCCAGCGCGAGCGTATCGAACAGTTGCTGGATAGTGCACACATTCAAGGGCGCCGCCGCAAGAAAGCCATGACTGCCCTGCTGCGGGAAAATCTTGCCGGCGTACGCCTGGATGATTTCTGGTTGTTGCGTCAATCCTCTCACCGCTCTTTCCGCCTACAGCTTCGCCAGCGCGGGTTGTATTGGCGCTTTGCCGCCATGCTTGCCTGTCACAGTGCCCAGATGGCCATTTTTCTGTGTAGCTGGTGGGTGATAGGTAGGGCTGTGCTCGAGGGCCATATTGATACGGGCTGGCTATCTGCCTGGGTATTGTTATTGGTGACTCAGGTTCCCCTATCCCTGCTCACAGCCCGGCTGCGAGGCGTGGTCTCCGTTGAGACCGGTGCACTCCTGAAGCAGCGATTGCTTGCCAGCGCGCTGCGCGTTATTCCCAGTCGTATTCGCCATATGGGGTCGGGTCAGGTATTGGGCAGGGTTTACGATGCGGAGAATATAGAAGCCAGTGCGTTACAGGGTGCCTTTTTATTATTGCTCGGCGTTGTAGAACTGTTAATTGCAGCCTCAATTTTGCTGATGGGAGCTGGGGGCCTTATCTATGCAGCAATTTTGCCCCTATTTTTAGCGGTTGCATTTTTCCTGGGGCGGGCACAGTACTACGGCCGCAAAGAATGGACAGCACAGCGCCTGTCTATGACCCACCGTTTAATTGAGAAAATGATCGGCCACCGCACCCGGCTCGCGCAGCAGGCACCCGGCGAGTGGCACCGGGGCGAAGACAGTGAGTTAAATGACTACCTGGAAAGTTCCTCTCACATGGATAACACCATGGCGCGTTTGCAGGCTTTTTTGCCGCGCCTGTGGTTACTTTTAGGGATCGTGGGGCTGGCCCCAATATTTATTAGCGACAGTGCCAGTAGCACCCAACTCGCAATTGCCTTTGGAGGCATGTTGCTGGGGTATCGCGCAGTTTTAAAGTGTATGAATGGTTTTACCAGCGCCTTAAGTGCGGCAATTTCCTGGGAAAAAGTACGCGAGCTGTTTTCCCTTGAAGATCGCCACTTAAGGGGCAGTGCGGGTTTGGCAATGGCCGCGTCGGCCGGCCAGCAGGATTCCTCGCAGCCGCTGTGTTATTTACGCGATATCCGTTTCACCTACGAGGGAAAAGATCAAGCAGTGTTGGCGGGGTGTAACCTCAGCATTTATCCCGGCGACCGGCTTTTACTGCAGGGCACTTCTGGTTCAGGGAAATCCACATTGGCGAATGTTCTCACCGGCATCCAGAAACCGGATGATGGCCTGTTGCTGCTCAATGGCTACGACCGCGCAAGTATCGGTGCTGAACCTTGGCGCAGGATGGTCGCATCAGCTCCCCAGTTTCATGAAAATCATGTGTTGGGAGATTCATTTCTTTTTAATTTATTAATGGGAGATCAGTGGCCACCTCGCCAGGAGAGCCTGCGCAAGGCTTATGCAATTTGTGATGAGTTGGGGTTGACCCCGCTATTGGAAAAAATGCCGGCAGGGATTTTACAAACGGTTGGCGAGATGGGTTGGAGGTTGTCCCATGGTGAGATGAGCCGTTTATTTATCGCCCGTGCGCTTTTGCAAAATGCCGAGTTAGTGGTGCTGGATGAGAGTTTTGCGGCACTCGATCCGGAGAACCTGCAGATGGCGATAGCCTGCGTACAAAAAAATGCAAAAACCCTGATGGTGATTGCCCACCCATAAAGTAGTAAATTTTTTATGGGAACCATTTTTTTCCCAGTTTACCTAAACAACAAAAGAAGGAAACGTTCTATGTACCTTGAAACTGATATTCACGCTGGGCCCGAAACTGAATTAAACCCGGTTCCAATGGCGATTGCCCAGCCATAAAGTAGTAAATTTTTAATGAGAACCATTTGTTTCCCGGTTTACCTAAACAACAAAAAGAAGGAAACGTTCTATGTACCTTGAAACCGATATTCAAGCAGGTCCAGAGGCCATAATTGATCCTGGGTTAAATAGTGGTGGAAGTGATGGAAGTTCTGATGGCGGGGAGAGTGGAAAATAGTTAGGGGCTCTGGGCTGTTGCACAGCAATTCTTTATTTTTCCAGTATTAATTTCGCTGATCTATTTCAGTGAAAATATAGAGGCTATACGACATGAACTTTGAAACTGATCTTCACGCAGGACCCGAAACTGAATTAAATCCGGTTCCAAAATAATTGTTACTTTATGTCAATTGAAAATGACTGAAAGAAGGTATGGTATCTATATCGAACAGAAATTCAGGCCGGTCCTGATCAGATAGAGAACCTCATTCCTAAGTCATAATTGATTCGACGTTGGGTTTGGTAGTCGTCAACCTGGTTAGAATTTTGGCAGACTGTGTTGTAGTGCGCAGTGAGTTGGGTTTTCATTCTGCATAATAAATCTCGTAAGGAGATCTGCAATGTGCGGTGATACATTTATCCAGGTGGTTTCTGGCTTAGAAAAATCTCCAATCCAGGGCGGGGTTGGGGGTGTATTCAAGTTTAGATGACTCTTGCTTGAGTGATAAATGAAAGAAAGGAAAAGCAATATGTATATTGAAACTGATATCCAAGCGGGCCCTCACGCTGAAATAAGTCCGGTTCCAGTCTGATTGGAGCTTGGCCATATACAGGAATTGCTCAAGCAGGGGGATTCTACCGCTTGAGCGCTTTTAACCTAGAAAGGAGATACGAATGTATATCGAAACTGATATCCAAGCGGGACCTCACGCTGAAGTAAATCCGATTCCAAACTGACTGGAACTCGATTGTTTAGGTTTGCTCAAGCAGGGAGATTCCGTACTTGAGTGCTTCAATAAAGGAAGGAGATACGAAATGTATATCGAAACTGATATCCAAGCGGGACCCCATGCCGAAGTAAGTCCGGTCCCAGGTACTTGATTATTTAGGTTTACTCAAGCAGGGAGATTCCGTACTTGAGTGCTTCAATAAAGGAAGGAAATACGATATGTATATTGAAACCGATATCCAAGCGGGACCTCACGCCGAAGTAAATCCGGTTCCAGGAGGTTGACTGTTTAGGTTTACTCAAGCAGGGAGATTCCGTACTTGAGTGCTGTAATAAGGGAAGGAAATACGATATGTATATTGAAACCGATATCCAAGCGGGACCTCACGCTGAAATAACTCCGGTTCCAGTGTGATTGGAGCTTGGCTATATGCAGGAATTTCTCAAGTAGGGGGATTCCGCGCTTGAGCGATTTTAAGCTAGGAAGGAGATACGACATGTATATCGAAACTGATATCCAGGCAGGTCCGGAAGCTGTCATTTGTCCTATACCCGTGTGAGATTGGGATTCAAGTGGTTGCTCACTTATTGGGCAGGCACAGTTGGGAAATTAATCATTGAAGGAAATACAGTATGTATATTGAAACCGATATCCAGGCCGGTCCAGAAGCTGCCATTAGTCCAATACCCGTGTGAGATTGAACTTCAAGTGACTGCTCAATTATTGGGTAGATACAATTGAGAAATGAACTAACTAAAGGAAATGCAATATGTATATCGAAACTGATGTTCAGGCTGGCCCGGAAGCTGTAATTTGTCCTGTTCCGGTATAACCGGGTAGGCCAGGGTGCTTATTTGTATACACAGGTAAAAGCCCTGGTTACGTTTTTATATTGTTTGTATTGAAGATTCGCGGCTTCAATGGCGCCGAGTTTTCAGATTTTATTAAGTCGTAAAAGAGATATTTTATGTACATTGCAAGTGATATTAAGTCTGGACCTGAAGTCGTGTACCCGCCACTTCCAACCTGAAGTAATCAACGCTGAAGTAACTCTATAAAGCTGCTTCTTCATATTCAGCAGGTTGATACTTCACGCCTGTTTTTCTTGCGAGTTAAAAAGGAGTCCACAATGCAAATTGATACAGCGTTACGTGCTGGCCCGGAAACTGAAATAAGTCCAGTTCCTAATTAGTCAATCTATTGGCAGTTAAGTTTGATTTTCTTAAGTCATACCAATTTAGGTTTGGCTGTTGATTGATAATAAGTGGAGATGCGATATGCATACTGAGACCGATATCCAAGCGGGACCGGATGTTGCAATAAACCCGGTTCCTAATTAATTAATCTACTGGCAGTTTAGTTGGATTTTGTTAAGTCATACCAATTTAGGTTTGGCTGTTGATTGGTAAAGGAAATACGATATGTATATTGAGAGTGATATTCAGGCCGGTCCAGAAGCGGTAGTTAATCCTGTCCCAGTTTAAGGAAGATTGGAGCCGGGTAACTTTTATTTGGTTGCATTTCACTGCAGCCCGATAGTTGCCCTGCCGGTTTGATGATTAATTGTAGGTGGAGATACAAAATGTACGTTGAAACAAATATTAAAGCAGGTCCAGAGGCGGTAATTGATCCCGGTCAGGGAAGCGGGAGCGGCGGTGGGGGTGGGAAGTAAGTAAATCCTCATTGAAAAGGCATAAATAGGGTGAGAGTTCGGTGCTGCGTGCCAGCTGGTTACCCTGTTATCTCACGATAAATTCTGCAAAGAGACATTAATATGTACGTTGAAACAGATATCCAAGCAGGTCCAGAGGCGGTAATTGATCCCGGTATGGGTGGCGGGGCATCAGGCGGCGGTGAGGGTGGGGAGTAAGTAAATCCTCATTGAAAAGGCATAAATAGGGTGAGAGTTCGGTGCTGCGTGCCAGCTGGTTACCCTGTTATCTCACGATAAATTCTGCAAAGAGACATTAATATGTACGTTGAAACAGATATCCAAGCAGGCCCAGAAGCGATAATCGATCCCGGTATGGGTACCGGGGGTGGTGAAGAGGGTGAAGAGTAAATAGGTACTCCCGATGGGTCGCACGGCGATACCTTGGGTTAGCTGTAGTAATATTTCAGATAAATAAGATAGAAGGTGCATTATGCAGTTTGAAACTGATATCCAAGCGGGCCCTGAAGCGGTAATCGATCCTGGATTGGGGAGTGGAGCTGCAGGCGGCGGTGAGGGTGGGGAGTAAGTAACCTCCCCCCCCGATTTTTTTCTCGACGATACCTTGGGTCGCTGAAGCAATTTTTCAGATGAATAAGATAGAAGGTGCATTATGCAGTTTGAAACCGATATCAAAGCAGGTCCAGAGGCTGTAATTGATCCCGGTATGGGTGGCGGAGGTGGTCAAAGTGGTGGTGAGGGTGGGGAGTAAGTAAATCCCCCCGATTTTTCGCTCGGCGATACCTTGGGTTAGCTGTAGTAAAATTTCAGATAAATAAGATAGAAGGTGCATTATGCAGTTTGAAACTGATATCCAAGCGGGCCCTGATGCCGCACTAAATCCTATCCCAGGTTAGGGGGTGATAGGTTGGGGTAGATTTTGATGGGGTGTATTTGGGTACAGCCAGATAACTACCCTACCGAAGTTATAATTTATCCAACTTAGATGGAGATACTAGATGTACGTTGAAACCGATATTAAAGCAGGCCCTCAGGCTGTTGTTGACCCATTTCCAGTTACTGGCAGCGGTGGCACCAGTAATTCTGAGGGCGGTGAATCCAGCAGCGATTCCTCCAACTAATAAAAAATAGGTAGGTGGAGTGGTTTTTTGAGTCGAGGTTCTTTCCGGCAGTGTCAATAGACTCTACCTCATATTGCTTTTAATTTAACGATAGAGAAAGTGCAGTATGTTTACTGAAACCGATATTAAAGCGGGCCCCCAGGCGGTTGTTGATCCATTTCCGATTAGCGGTGGCGGCGGTGGGTCATCTGAGAATTCTGGCAGCAGTGAATCCAGCAGCGATTCCTCCAACTAATAAAAAATAGGTAGGTGGAGTCGTTTTTTGAGCTGAGGTTCTTTCCGGCAGATAGACTCTACCTCATATTGCTTTTAATTTAACGATAGAGAAAACGCAGTATGTATACTGAAACCGATATTAAAGCGGGCCCCCAGGCGGTTGTTGACCCAATTCCGATCGGCGGTGGCGGCAGTGGTGGGTCATCTGGGAATTCTGGCAGCAGCGAATCCGGCAGTGATTCTTCAACCTGATAAATAAAAAAGCAGTCAGGTAAGGTCAATTTAGAGTGTCAAATTTTTTGTTCACCGTTTAGTAGACTTTACCTGCGAGTATTCAAGTTTTAATAATAGAGATATGCACTATGTATAGTGAAACTGATATTAAGGCCGGTCCTGACTCTGCAATTAATCCAGTCCCAAATTGAGAGATGTTGGGGCAGAGTAGATTCTGATGAGCTCTACTTTTGTAGAGTCAAGTAACTAGCTTGTCGGGTTATATAGTTATTAATTGGAATATACTTCTTGCACATTGAAACAGATATTAAAGCGGGCCCAGAGGCCGTAATCGATCCAGGCCAGTCTAACGGTGGTGGTGAGTAAGGTGCCCGAGGGAGTGAGTAAGTAACTGATTTAATTTTTGACACAGTCTATCTTGAGATCAGTTGTCAATATCTCCCAAACTGCCTGGGTATAGTACTGATACCGATTGCCAATCGGTCAGGAACTAAAAAAGCGAGCCACTGGCTCGCTTTTTTTTGGGGTGCAGATAGCATTCAAACCACAGATCCGATGATCAGGTCTTAAGCTTCTTATAATGCATGCGATGGGGTGTTGCATCCTCACCTTTGCGCTGCACAAAGTCCTCGTGGTACTCGGTGTAGTTACCCTCGAAGAATACCGCTTCACTCTCACCCTCATAGGCGAGGATATGGGTGGCAACGCGGTCCAGGAACCAGCGATCGTGCGAGATTACCAGGGCACAGCCGGGGAAGTTGAGCAGGGCTTCTTCCAGGGCGCGCAGGGTTTCAATATCCAGATCGTTGGAGGGTTCGTCCAGCAGTAGTACGTTGGCGCCCTGCTTGAGGGTATAGGCCAGGTGCAGGCGTCCGCGTTCACCGCCGGAGAGTTCGCCTACGCGCTTCTGCTGATCACTGCCCTTGAAGTTAAAGCGGCCAACATAGTTGCGCGAGCCCACTTCGTAGTTGTTGATCTTGAGCATATCGTGGCCGTCTGAGATGGCTTCCCATACGGTCTTGCTGTCATCCAGATTTTCACGGCCCTGTTCAACGTAGGCGACCTTAACGGTTTCACCCATCTTGATCTCGCCGGAGTCCGGCTGCTCGGTGCCGCTGATCATACGGAACAGGGTGGACTTACCGGCACCGTTACCGCCGACGATACCTACAATTGCGCCCTTGGGCACGCGGAAAGACAGGTTGTCGATCAGCAGGCGCTCGCCGAAGCCTTTGCTCACATCTTTAAACTCAATCACATTGTCGCCGAGACGCTCGCCGGGCGGAATGTAGATTTCGTTGGTCTCGTTGCGGGCCTGGAAGTCCTGGGACTGCATTTCTTCCAGGCGGGACAAACGGGCCTTGTTTTTGGACTGGCGGCCCTTGGGATTTTGGCGGGCCCACTCGAGTTCCTTTTGCATGGCTTTGGCGCGGGCCTGTTCGCCGCGCTGCTCTTGCTCCAGGCGTTTTTCTTTCTGTTCCAGCCAAGTGGTGTAGTTGCCTTCCCAGGGGATGCCGTGGCCGCGGTCCAGTTCCAGAATCCAGCCGGCAACATTGTCGAGGAAGTAGCGATCGTGGGTGATGGCAACCACAGTGCCGGTGAAATCGTGCAGGAAGCGCTCCAGCCAGAATACGGATTCCGCATCCAGGTGGTTGGTGGGTTCGTCGAGAAGCAGCATATCCGGGCGGGACAGCAGCAGGCGGCAAAGGGCCACACGGCGTTTTTCACCGCCGGACAGATTGTTTACGTCCGCATCCCAGGGGGGCAGGCGCAGGGCGTCTGCGGCAACTTCCAGGCGGTGCTCCAGGTTGTGGGCGTCCCAGGCCTGGATAATGTCTTCGAATTGTTGCTGTTTCTTGGCCAGGGCATCGAAGTCTGCGTCGGGCTCGGCGTAATCGGCGTAGACCTGTTCCAGGCCGGCAAGGGCGTCGATGGCTTCGCGTACACCGTCCTCTACGTTGCCGCGCACGGTCTTGCTGGCATCGAGTTGCGGTTCCTGGGGCAGGTAGCCGACCTTGATGCCGGGCATTGCGCGGGCTTCGCCGTTAAAGTCCTGGTCGACCCCGGCCATGATGCGCAGCAGGGTGGATTTACCTGCGCCGTTTAGACCGAGTACGCCGATCTTGGCGCCGGGGAAGAAGGAGAGGGAGATGTCCTTGAGGATCTCGCGCTTGGGGGGCACTACTTTGCCCACCCGGTTCATGGTGTATACGTATTCGGCCATTTGGGGTTCCGTAATGGGTGTTGGAATCGGTCAGATTTTGCGCGCAACTTATCAGTTTGCGTAAAAAGTGCAACCGGGCATCTCTTAGGTAGCCCGCTGTACTCGCGTGTGGCTGACGTCAAATGTGATCTGTGTTTAACTGCGACACTATCTAGTACAAGAGCTATAAGACGAATAAAAATGGATCAGGATTCCCCGGTGTTGTTTTCCCGGCGCGGCGCCCTGGCGATCGCGACACTAAACCTCCCCAAGGCTCTCAATGCCTTAAATTCATCCATGATCGATCTGTTGTCGGCCCAGCTAGACCGCTGGGCTGAAGACACTGAAGTCGCAGCAGTCTGGATCGATGGCAGTGGCGACAAGGCGCTGTGCGCTGGCGGCGATGTGGTGGCGCTGTATCGGGAGTCCGCCGCCTATGGTGAGACACCGGACTACGGCTTCACCACCGATTTCTTCTCCCGCGAATATCGCCTGGACTACCAGATTCACACTTACGCCAAGCCCGTCGTGGTGTGGGGCGGTGGCTTCGTGATGGGAGGCGGTATCGGCATTATGGCGGGAGCTAGCCACCGGATTGTGACCGAAACCACTCGCATGGCAATGCCGGAGATTACGATTGGTTTGTTTCCCGATGTGGGGGGCAGCTGGTTCCTGAATCGTATGCCCGGGCGCCTCGGGCTTTTCCTGGGGCTGACCGGTGCGCAGTTTAATGGTGCCGATGCCCTGTTTACCGGTATGGCGGACCGCATGATAGGCCAGGACCAGCGGGAGTCAGTCTTGTCTGCGTTAGCGGGGCTCAGTTTTGGTGAAAACCTGGAAGCCAATCACCAGTTAATTAGCAATTGCCTTAAATCCCAGGAGCTGCCCCTTCTGGAGCGGCCTGAGTCTGCTCTGCGAGAGCATTATGACCAAATCCAGCAGCTTACCGATTTTGCCACCTTGCCAGAGGTTTGTGCCGCCATCAGTGCATACCAGGGTGTGGATAAGTGGTTGCAGCGGGCAGCTGCCACTTTGGCAGGTGGCTCTCCGCTGACACCCTGGATTGTGTGGGAGCAATTACAGCGGGCTCGACACCTGTCCTTGGCGGATATCTATCGCATGGAGTTGGCACTCGCGGTAAACCTCTGTGCCAGTGGCCACTTCAAGGAAGGAGTGCGCGCGCTGTTGATTGATAAAGACCGCGAACCCAAGTGGCAACCTGACAGCTTGGAACAGATTACACCTGCGCAGGTGGAAAGCTGCTTTGAGGGACCCTGGGGCGGTGAGCACCCGCTGGCCGACCTGTAGATATCGTATTTACCGAGCGTCCCGGGCTGTTAATTGCCAGGGATACCAACAACAAAATAGGGAGTGGCTTTTATGGAAAAGATAGCCTTTTTTGGTTTGGGTAATATGGGTGGCCCCATGGCTGCCAACTTGGCGAAGGCCGGCTATACCGTAGCGGCATTTGATTTGAGCCCTGTTGCTCTGGAACAGGCACAGCGAGACGGCTGCCTGCCCTGTGACAGTGCCCAACAGGCTGTTGAGGGCGCGGATGTCGTAATTTCCATGTTGCCCAGTGGCGACGCGGTGAAAGGGCTCTACCTGGGAGAGGCTGGGTTGTTGCAGCAACTCCCGGCCGATACCCTGATTATCGACTGTTCGACTATCTCCGCAGAGGATGCCTGCCTGGTCAGCCTGGCTGCCAGGGAGCATGGGTTGAAAGTGATAGATGCCCCGGTATCCGGTGGTACAGCTGCGGCACAGGCGGGGACGCTTTGCTTTATGTGCGGCGGGGATGAAGCGGCATTCGATGCAGCGCGGGCCCCGCTGCAGGTGATGGGCAGCAAGATATTTCTCGCCGGTGCTGCCGGTGCCGGGCAGGTGGCAAAGATTTGCAACAATCTGCTGCTCGCGATCCATATGACCGGTACCGCAGAAGCTTTACAGCTGGGGGTGGATAAGGGGCTGGATGCCAAGGTACTGAGCGATATTATGCGGGAAAGTTCGGGTAATAATTGGTCCCTGGCTAACTACAATCCCTACCCGGGCACTATGGAGAGCGTGCCTTCGGCAAAGGGTTATGCCGGCGGTTTCAGTGTGGCATTGATGCTCAAGGACCTGGGACTGGCTATGGATGCCGCCTCAACCAGTGCATCTTCTACTCCGATGGGAGCCCTGGCGAAAAATCTTTTCCAACTGCATGGCGCTAGTGAGGAAAACCAGCAACTGGATTTCTCCAGTATTCAGAATATGTTCCGGCGCCCGGCGGGTAGCCTTACTTAGCGCTTGCTTAAAGGCCTTGCACCACAGTCTGGCAATGTCGGCAGTGGTGCAGTTTTGGCCTGGTTTGCTTGCCCTCAACTCTGTCATCTAAAGAAAAAATTTGCGGTAGTTCTCAATTTGGCAAGATCGTATCAAATACAGTTGAGTGCTCGGTTCCCTCGGACTTTCTGAGCCGCTATCTTCCCCGCCCCTTCCCGGAAACGGGTCTCCCTTAAACAGCGCAATTATCTTGCTGCTGCACATTCCAATGGATTTTTTTCCAGGTAATTCGGCAGCTTGATTTGGATCAAGCAGCCTCAGGCAGTCAGCGAGTAACCTGTCCGCGACTTGTGATTGTGCCTGGAGGGGGGCCCTTCCTGAGTCGGGAAAAATGCCTAATCGCTTTATGGAGAAGTTAATGAATCGTATAACTGCTTGTGCGACAGCCGCTTTGACCGCCGTACTTTCTGCACCCGCACTGGCCTATGAACAAGGCAGTTTAATTCTGCGCGGTGGCATGGCCACTGTAGCACCCGATACCAGTTCCAGCGCACTGTCCCTGAATGGGGGAAGCATTCCCCAGACAGGCGTTGACGTTGATGATGGCTCCGCTCTGGGTCTTACCGGCGTATACATGTTCCGCGACCACTGGGGCCTTGAGCTGGTTGCTGCGACACCGTTCAGCCATGATATCGAAGTTGTAGGCGAGGGCCTGGGCAGCTTCAACCTGGGTGAAACCAAGCACTTGCCGCCGACTCTGTTGGTTCAATGGTATCCGATGGAGCCACAGTCCAACGTTCAACCGTATGTTGGCCTGGGTGTGAACTACACCGCTTTCTTTGATGAAGAAATCAGCAGCACCGCCGATAGCGCTTTCGAAAGCCTTGGCGCTACCGGTGATGCAGAACTGTCCCTGGACAATTCATTTGGCCTGGCAGCAGAAGCCGGTATCGATTTTACCTTCGGTGCCGATCAACGCTGGCTGTTCAATATGTCTGTGTTCTGGATGGACATCGAGACCGACGCCAAAGTCAAAGTACCTGGCCTGGGTGAAGTGACTGCCAATGTGGATATTGATCCGCTGGTTTACATGGCTGGTCTGGGCTACCGCTTCTAAAAGGTAGCAATAAATAGGTCTGGGGTAGAGCAGTCACTGTGGTTTTCTGGTCGAAGACCCGGTGGCTGCTTTTTTGTTTGTGTCGGATTTCCAAGCAAACTACCGAACGAGGTGTGAATGAATATGAAGCAAGAGATTAAAAGCCCCGTGGGAGGGTTGTCTGAAGAACTCTTATCCCGTTATAGCGGACCCTGCCCGCGCTACACCTCGTATCCTACCGCCGATCGTTTTCACACATTAAATGGAATTGAGCCCTGGGCAGCACTGCAGGATATTCGCAGCTTGTCCCTTTATGTTCATATTCCTTTTTGCCGTTCTCTCTGTTACTTCTGTGCTTGTAATAAAGTAATCACTCACCAGTATGGATTGGCTTCCAGTTATCTGGATCACTTGCTGCAGGAAGCCCAATGGTACCGGGATAAGGTGGCTGATGTCCCCGTTACCCAATTGCACTTGGGCGGTGGTACGCCGACATTCTTGAGTGATAGTGATATGCGTCGCTTAATGGGAGGGCTGGCTGAAGTTTTTGATTTACGCCCTGGCGACGGGGTTGAATACAGTATTGAGGCCGATCCACGTACCCTTGAGTTGGAGACCCTGGATACCCTGCGAGAACTGGGTTTTAACCGCTTGAGCCTGGGGGTGCAGGATTTCGATATCGAAGTTCAGCGTTCAATCAATCGTATCTGCAGTGCCGACCAAGTCACGGAGTTGACCGTAGCGGCGCGTGAGCGCGGGTTTGAATCCATTTCCTACGACCTGATTTACGGACTACCCAAGCAGGGGCTGAGCAGCCTGCACCGCACTTTGGATAAAGTGCTGGAGCTGCAACCGGACCGCATCGCTCTCTATCACTATGCACACCTGCCACACCGATTTAAGGCCCAGCGCCTGATTGATACGGATTTAATCCCTTCTGCCGCAGAAAAAGTGGCGATGCAGCTGGCGGCTGTAGAACACCTGGGTAAGGCGGGGTATGAATTTTTGGGGATGGATCACTTTGCCCGTCCTGGGGATGAACTGGCTAAGGCAGCCCATGCCGGTATGCTGCAGCGCAATTTCCAGGGTTACACCCTAATGCCGGCAGATGCTTTGGTCGGTCTGGGGGCATCGGCGATCAGCTACAGTCGCGATGGCTACTGGCAAAATTTACATCGCTTAAAAGAATATACACAGGCGATTGGGGAAGGAAAATCTGCAGCCTGCCGCGGCTGGTTAATGGATGATGAAGATCGTTTGCGCCAGTGGATTATTAGTGAATTAATGTGTCGTTTGCGCCTGGATAAAAATCTTGTTGAACAGCGTATAGGTGCTTCCTTTGAGGAGTATTTCTCTGAGGAATTAACGCGCTTACAGCCTATGTTTGACGATGGTCTAATTTATCAGGATAACGAAAATATTATTGTTACCGAGGAAGGTCGCTGGTTCGTGAGAAATGTTGCCGCTGCATTTGATATGTATTTGCACAGTCAAGAAACAGATGCGAAATATTCACGTGTTCTATAGCTACCGGCAGGAGACTAACGGCTCGACAGCCGTTACAATTGCGGCAAATTAGTTTACCGACCGGTTTAGTATGATGGATTCCTCTACAGCTGTTAGTTGCGGCAACTGTTCAGTCAGGCGTTTGTGCTTGCCAGCTGGTTTGTGTCAGTCTGATATTGATCGGCTAGAGCAGATCACGCGTCGAAAGAAAATAATTAAAGCGGGGGAGACCCTTTACCGAGCTGGCGATCCATTTGCCAATCTCTATGCAATTCGCTCAGGCAGTTTTAAAACTGTGGTGATTGCTGCAGATGGTGACACTCAGGTCACCCACTTCGCTTTACCTGGGGAACTGCTCGGTCTGGATGCCTACAGTACTCGGGTACATCCGAGTTATGCGGAAGCATTGGAAGACAGCAGTGTTTGCCTGCTGCCTTTTACTCAACTGGAAATTTTGGCCCAGCAGGTGACAGCCCTGCAGCAGCAGATTTACAGCATTTTTTCTGAAGAGTTGCGCCAGGAAAACGATATTTTAATGTTGTTGGGCAAGCGCTCTGCCGATACTCGTTTGGCGGCTCTTCTGATTAATATTTCCAGCCGTTACGCTCGCCGTGGATACTCTCACAGTGCGTTTGTTTTATCGATGCCGCGCACTGATATCGCCAATTATTTGGGTTTGACAGCGGAAACTGTCAGCCGGCTTTTCTCGCGTTTTCAGCGAGAAAAATTAATTAAGGTGAGTGGCCGATCAGTTGAGATTATTAATTTAATTGAGCTCAGTGAGCTAGCGGGTACTCACTGCGGATATGATGAAGACTGAATTTTGAAATAGTGTCCTGGCTTTATGGTCAGTCAGGACACTAACCAATCCACTAAACTTCAGCAACCGTTTCGATTGCTGATATTGCCTCCGCCCACTTTTCTTTATCTGCCTCTGAAATGTAGCTCGCTTTAAAACTATTCAGGGCCAATTTTTTCGCCTGCTCTTTAGTCATGCCCAGACTTTCGCTAAGGGCCAGATAATTTTTATTAACGTAACCGCCAAAGTAAGCGGGATCATCTGCATTAACAGTGACACACAGGCCGCGCTCGAGGAGTGACAAAATGGGGTGTTGGTCCATATTGTCGTAGACACAGAGTGCGGTATTGGAGAGCGGGCAAACGGTCAGGGGGATATTTTCCGCTTTCAGGCGCTCAATTAGTGCTTCGTCCTCAACGCAGCGAACCCCATGGTCGATACGGCTCACGTCCAGAAGATCGAGAGCCTCTACGATATAATCGGCAGGCCCCTCTTCACCAGCGTGGGCA
This sequence comes from Microbulbifer sp. ABM4_008, assembly GCF_056311705.1. NCBI lineage: Bacteria > Pseudomonadati > Pseudomonadota > Gammaproteobacteria > Cellvibrionales > Microbulbiferaceae > Microbulbifer > Microbulbifer sp. ABM4_008. Next base: position 463,195 of record NZ_CM149970.1, read on the forward strand.
ACTCTCTCAAGCCCTAGCTCTTTGGCCATAGCAAAAACGTTTTCAAATTTGCTGGGTGGATGACCCAGCTCAGAAGAGTCCAGCCCAACACCTTTTATTAAGTTGAGGTATGGTTTTGCCGCTTCCAAGGTGGCAATTGCTTCCTCTTCACTCAGGTGGCGTAAGAAGCACAAAATAAGGTGACTACTTATTCCCCACTCATTTCTTGCATCATCAAGAGCGCTGTTAATGCCCTTGATAACCACACCGATATTAATGCCCCTCTCTGTATGGGTTTGGGGGTCAAAGAAGATCTCTGTGTGGACAACATTGTCTTCACGACAGCGCTTGAGATAAGCCATGGTCAGATCATAAAAATCCTGCTCATGGATCAGGACCGAAGCGCCTTGATAATAAATATCGAGGAAGGACTGTAAATTATGAAATTTATAGGCTGCTTTAATTTCCTCAATACTGGAAAAGGGAATTTCAATATTGTTGCGCTTGCTCAACTCGAACATTAGCTCCGGTTCCAGTGAACCCTCGATATGGAGATGAAGCTCGGCTTTTGGCAGTGCTTTCAAAAAGTTCAAATCGGCAATGGACATAGAAATACCTTGTTGCGGGACTACCTGTGAACGTGAATGCGCCGGAGGCTATCCAACATTCCGACTCACAGAAACTGTCTGGGCTATAAAAGGGCGCTAATGGTATCAGGTTACACCCTCTGAGAATAAAGCTGGCGGAGCTTATTTTGCGGCTTATTCTGACTCGCCAGCCCTATTGTTTAGCTGCAGCCAGATTCATTGCCAGAAAATACACCGACCGGTTTACTTACTGCTATTCATGTGTATACTGCACTGAGTAGTTTACATTTTGAGATTGATTAACGGATACTGAGGAGAGAGCAATGAGTAAGGTTGCCTTGATTACCGGGACTTCCACAGGGCTGGGGCAGAGTCTGGCGCTGCAAATGGCCAAGCAGGGGTTTAGGGTCTTTGCCACCATGAGAGATCTCTCCAAGGCCGACCAGCTGATAAATGCGGCTCCTCAGGGGGCGGCTCTCGAAGTGATGGAATTGGATGTAACAGATTCTGACAGTATTCAGAACTGCGTAGATACCATTATCCGGGATGCTGGGCGTATCGATTTATTGATCAACAATGCTGGCGCTGGTTTTGTAAAGACCACTGAACACGCCAGCGAAGAAGAGATACGTTGGGTGACGGATGTGAACTACCTCGGTGTAGTTCGCTGCACTAAAGCAGTTTTACCCCATATGCGCGAAGCTCGTAGTGGACACGTTATCAATATTTCGTCAGTGGGTGGGCTAGTTGGGCAGCCGTTCAATGAGCTGTATTGTGCGGCAAAGTTTGCTGTTGAGGGTTATACAGAGGCCCTGGCAAGTTATATAACCCCTGCCTTTAATATTAATTTTACCGCTGTCGAGCCCGGTGGTATCCACTCAGAGTTTGCCAATAATGTGCTTTCGCAGTTGGAGCGGAGCCAGGGGTATCCCGAAGATGAATACCAGGGGGTCTTCAATCAGTATATTGGTGGTATGAGGTCGCGAAGCCCAGAGCAGACAGCTGAGATATACCAGACATCTGACCAAGTAGCCGACGTGGTTTTACAAGTGGTACAGGCTGAGGAGCCACCTATTCGGGTCAGAACATCCAAGTGGGCCAATAAACTTTGCAATTTTAAGAGCGGCTTGGATCAGGATGGCAAAAAACAGCAACGAATGGTAATCGAAAGCTTTTTACCTGAGTTTTAATCTTTTAACTTTTAAAAAAATATAAAAGTTGTTTTTAATGTGAAACTATCTTTTAACTTTACGAATTTAGCACATAGGGCAAGTTACTAACTACCATGTGTGTTGCTTAGTATTATGGAGTGTATTTACCAGGACAAGCCGGTTATGAAAGAGTCAAAAAGTTGATTCATGGCCGGCAATAGTATTACTGTCAGTAAAAGAATTTGGTTGCCTAGCTATGACCAAGTCAGCGCAGGCCGTAAGTTGTAGTAACTGTTCAGTCAGGCGTTTGTGCTTGCCTGCAGGGCTGGTGCAGGCGGATATTGACCGGCTTGAACGTGTTACCCGCAAGAAAAAGGTAATTAAAGCGGGTGAAACCTTGTATCGAGCAGGTGACCCTTTCCAAAATCTCTATGCGATTCGCTCTGGAAGTGTCAAAACAGTAGTCATTGGTGCAGATGGGAATATCCAGGTAACACATTTCGCCCTTCCTGGTGAGCTGTTGGGGCTCGATGCTTATAGTAGTCGGGTTCACCCCAGTTATGCGGAGGCACTGGAAGATAGCAGTGTGTGCTTGTTGCCATTTGACCAACTGGAAACCTTAGCTCAGGAAGTTCCAGCACTGCAGCAGCAAATCTATAGCATTTTTTCCGAAGAGTTGCGGCAGGAAAATGAAATCTTAATGTTGCTGGGAAAGCGTGCTGCTGATGCTCGCTTAGCGGCATTGTTGATTAATATTTCCAGTCGCTATGCATGTCGTGGTTACTCCCCCCGTGAATTTGTACTCTCTATGCCGAGAACGGACATTGCCAATTACTTGGGGTTAACAGCGGAGACGGTGAGCCGTTTATTTTCGCGTTTTCAGCGAGATGGACTGGTGAATGTTAGTGGTCGAATGGTTGAAATCCTTGACTTGTTGGCGTTGAGTGAATTGGCTGGAACCCATTGTGGCTACGACTGATAGCCGTACAGGTTTTTCACTTTTCCAATTGATTTTCTGGAACCTAACGCTTCTTTTTTTATAGCGGCTATTGAGCACGCTGGCGCATAAAGCCTCCTAATTTTAATTTTTATTCCTTGTCTATTTCGGCAGTATCTGGGTCATTTTAGCCAGAATAGCTGCGAATACTGCCGCCTTAAAAGGGTACGATGGTTCTAATTTGGTGTCACCATTTTGGAAGTGTTTTCTTTTCTCCTTTGTTTAAGAGGGTTTGGCTGTATAGCCTGGATATTTGTAGCTCTCTTGCCTGGTATTTTTTGTATTTCACACCTCTAGCAAATATCCAATAAGCCATAGTAGCCTTTGTCACAGAGCGCTAGTCAGTAAGCCTCAAAAAAATAAGAAGTGAGAGGAAGGGAAGTATGCCTGTCAGAGAATTTGATCTAGTTAAGATTTTTGCAGCGGAAGGAACACAAGTGGGAGATGCTCCCAACCTGGTAATTTCTGCTCACGGTGCAACAACCAAGCAAATTTTTTATCCCAAAGGACACGGAGGGGATAACCTCTTTTTCTTTTCTCCCCATGGTTACTCTCTAAATGATCCGGGTATTGGTAGCGTCTTGAGTGGCAATGCCAAATATCATGAGTGGGTTGGTAAGGGAAAGGTTTGTCATAACTATACCCTGAGCAAATTTCAGGGGTATCACGGGTCAACAACCGGTCAGATTCTAGGCCGCGTTACTCGCCATTTTATTAAAGGTGAGAGCTATGCCGATGTGCAAAAGGCTGTAGATAATGCCCATGAGCACAATGAGATGGTGCGAAATCTGGATCCCAATAATCCCATGCATCAACCTTATATTAAGAAAGGGGTTAAGCCGGTAATGTCGGCGGACTTATTGACTATTCGCAATAGAGTAAAAATGGATAACCCCACCTTAGTGGATGTTCTAAACATTCTGCATAGAAATAATCTTCACTATGAAAATATCTATTGTTCTTTTTGTCGAAGCGAAGTGAGTTTTAGCAATATCCTTATTGGAACTCCATCCTGGGACAGCAAAATGCAGCGACCAACCACCTAAACGGTGTCTTTTAACTTCGTATTCAATTCTTAAGTAGAGAAAAGATGGTGTCCGTTAAGCTAGAAATGTGAATGCATTTTTATTATGGGTCACCATCTACCAATTTGTTACGGCTCACTTCTTTGAGCTTGCCGAGCCTAAACTTTTTTCCTCAATTCCTCCTTATTTTTGTCATATTTATTTCATACCTCACTCATTTGACTAATACTTAGTCCAAAAAATTTTCCTCTTCGTGACTAATGTCAAAAATCATGCAATAAAACTTGAGTATGGATGATTGGTCATAGTAGGTTGTTAGTACGGTTGTTTTGTTTGGAGGGGTGACCCTCTTATTTCTGTACTCGACGTTAGATAGGTGTCATATGCCTGTTCGTGAATTGGATTTAGTCAAAATTTTTGCACCGGAAGGTACCAATGTTGGGGATGCGCCGTCCCTGGTGATTTCTGCCCACGGTGCCGCAACCAAGCAGGTTTTTTATAATAAAGGTCACGGTGGCGACAACCTGCTTTTCTTTGCACCTCACGGTTACACGTTGGAAGATCCTGGCCTACAAGATGTTGTAGATGGGAAAGCAAAAGTTCATGAGCATATTGGCAAGGGTAAGATATGCCGTAACTATATGTTAAAAAAATTTCAGGGGTACCACGGCAGTACAGCCGGACAGATTTTTGGTCGCCTATCGCGTCGATTTATTAATGATGGTGAGAGTTACGCTCAGATTCAGAATGTTGTGGATGAAGCCCATAATCACAATGTGAAAGCTATTCGGAATCAGGCAAGACTGCAGCAATATGACTTAAATGATCCCTTTCAAAAGTCTCTGTATGACGCAAAAGTTGGTGCTTCTTTGTACACCACAAAGATGGAAGCTAACTTCTTGACGATTCGAAATAGGCACAATCAAAAGAGTCCAACCCTGGCTGATGTGCTCAATATTCTGCATCGGAACAACTTACACTATGAGAATATTTACTGTTCTTTTTGCCGCAACGAGTTGAGCGTAGGTAATCTTATATTGGGAACGCCTTCCTGGGACAGTAAAAAGAGGAAGGTGAATACTTAGAAATAAGTAACTGAGTAATTTACGGGTAAAAAAAGGGGGGCGTAAACGCCCCCTTAATCCACTACTTATCAGGAGTGTGTGGAGAAAGCTAATTCCTTTTCAGATTCCTTGTGACCAATACCCGTCTTCCTTGTTTCCTGTAGCCAATCCATGGCCTCTTGTTGCTGTTTGAAATAGCGGACTTCACCGCTAACAAACCAGCTCCCGACTTTTGTGGCTATTTGCTGCCACTCCTCATCCCCAAGTACAGCGACATGCGAGAATTCATTGCCGTGCTTTAAGGCCAGCTTGAACTCATCCCAGATCGCGTGCATCCCCCAGCCCTCGAAATCCCGAAGATCAATCAGCAATTGAACCTGAGGTTTTTTTACCCCTTCCAGAGCATATTCTAATAGTGGTGTTATATGCTCATAATCCTCATGGGTTAACTCACCAATTGCCTTTATGTAAAGGAAAAACTCATCATTTATGCGTTCCATACCAATGGATATGCCGTGGCGTTTAAACTGCATTAACATTTCCTCCCTGCTGTTTTGGTGACCTAAGCTAATGCCTGCGCGGGCATTTGATGTTGTGTCAGATCTTCGTGCAGGGACTCGTAAATTTTTCTGGTTGCCCTGTCGAAATATCTGCAGCTTAATTCACTGACCTGTTTCTGAATATAAATCCAGTCGGTAGTCCCCAGGTACTGTTCGATCTGTGGGAAAATAGATTTATTTTCCAAGTCCATATGCTTGCGTTGCAGCTTCAGGTAGGTGTTGCAAGCTCCTTGCAGCACTCTCCGTTCAACGGTCGCATCATTGGCAATAGCATAAAATAAAGCGCACATGTGTTTTGTCGCTGCGGCTATATTTTCATGCTGCATTTGCGCTTCGTAAATTGATTCCCTGTCATGTACTGGCTTAGTCAACAGCCGGGAAAATATTAAGTCCTCAACTGGGTGGTGATATCTATCCGGGTACGCCGATAAATAATCCAAAGCATCAAGGATCAGTGACAAGGTGTTTGGATCGCGGTCGCCGCAGCCAAAAAGATCCAGGAGTAATTGCTCAAAGGCGTTGAGCAACTCTTGCATATGTTTATGGTCACAGCACAGTTGTCGGTAGATGGCATTCATCCCAGACCTCCGCGATTTGTCGATGGGTCTATTGTTGCCATATGTACCAATCCAAAGTTGATTTGGATCAAGTGAGGGGGACTTAGTGGGACTCAAGGTGGAATTTACCGCTACCTACTCAGGGGAGGACTGGGGTTATCAATAGGTATGAGGCTGACCATGCCGCTGAATTCCTTGGTTCAACTCTTATCTGTACCTCGTTGTATTTGACCACAAGATAAATTAAACCTATTTTCGAGTAGCCCTTTCTTCAGTTTTTTCCACAAGTACGCTCTTCTGTCGGACCTAGATAAGGGTGTGTTTGATCCTTCATATTTTAATAATTTCTAATGACGTGTTGTTGCACATTTAAGCATGCTGCGATGTTTCCCGTTGTTCAATAAATTTATTGGTGTTGAAGTCGTAGGTTGTCATCGAATTATTCCGCAGCGCCCTATTTGTGTGTCACGACAAAGTTAATGCAACAGGATGGGAGTGTTAATGAAAATAGTTAAGGCTGGTATAGGTGTGCTGGCACTCGTTGTTTCAGCGGGCGCAATTGCCGAGGGCGTCTACTGGGGGGGTGTGGCCGGAATAGCTGATTTTGATTTCAAGGGGGTCGATAATCCACTGAATTTGGGACTGCGAGCAGGTTATGTGCGGGCCTCGGGTTTTGGGGTGGAAGGTGAATATACCAGTTCACTATTAAGTGGTGAGACTGAGGCTTATGGTCGGAATGTGGATGTAGACATACGTACTCTTGCTACTTATGCGACTTACAGAACAGAGGGGGACTGGTACCTGAAAGGACGCCTGGGCCTTCTCTATGAAGACGTTTCTGTTGGCAGCGAAAGTAGTGATGACTTGGGTGTCAGCTTAGGGGCTGGAATTGGTTATAGCCTGAATGAAATTTATCACCTGGAGCTTGAGTACACCGTATTAGAGAAGGATGTCAGTTATTGGTCAGGCGGGTTTAGCCTGAGATTTTAATTGTCCCTTTCCTAAATTTAACTAATGGAGACATCTCTTTTTAGAAGCTCCTAGGTTACATTCTGACTTGTCTAAGTGAACAATTGTGCCAATTGATCATGTCCCTATAATCCCTGCCCTTTGATCAGACTTCGAGATTTAAGGGGAAGATGGTGGGCTTTAATCTCAAGGCAATGGCTGCAGTTACCGCTCTGTTGTGTTCCGCTACCGCTTATGGGCAGGGTGCGTATATCGGTGGCGTTTTCGGTGTTTTGGATGTTGATGCCAGGGGGAGAGTCCTTTAAATGGGGGGATTCGAGCCGGTTATACCTGGGGTTCTGGCTGGGGATTCGAGGCAGAAGTCACCGACTCTGTCATTGATGGTGAGTTCGACTACTACTGGTACGATTACAACTACTCCCTGGCAACACAAGCTGTTTATGCCACCTACCGCAGCCCGGGCAACATTTATCTGAAAGGTCGTATCGGCTACCTCCATGAGGAGTTGGAGATAGATAATTGGGAGAAAGAGTACTCGGATAACGGGGCATCTGCCGGGCTCGGGGCTGGTTTCAAACTGACCGACGAGGCGACCCTGGAACTGGATTACACCATCATTGAGTCCGACGTGAATTACTGGTCTGGCTCTGTGGTGTACAAATTCTGACCGTCTTTTCAAGGTGGACGGGTTGGTCCCGCCACGTCTCTGCATTTGCGCATTCATGCTGCCCTTGGTGTACAATGCGCGCCTTTCTAAAATGCCCAGAATGCATTGAGCAGTAGGGCCATCCCACGCTGGGAGCCTTTGGTCCTACTCATAAGTCTGGGCGCTGTGGTATCGAGTTTTACAAGCCTCTACTCAAGCCCGCTTTACCGAGGGAACACCATGTTTGATTCATCTGTCACTTTAGCTTCTTACGACCCGGAAATTTGGGAAGCCATCCAGGAGGAAGACTCTCGTCAGGAAGACCATATCGAGTTAATCGCCTCTGAGAACTACACCAGCCCAATGGTAATGGAAGCTCAGGGCAGCAGCCTGACTAACAAGTATGCCGAGGGCTATCCAGGCAAGCGTTATTACGGCGGTTGTGAGTACGTGGACAAAGTGGAAACCCTGGCCATTGAGCGCGCCAAGGAGCTGTTTGGTGCTGACTACGCCAATGTGCAGCCGCACTCAGGATCACAGGCTAATGCGGCTGTTTACCAGGCGCTCTGCGCCCCAGGTGACACTGTACTGGGCATGAGTCTGGCCCACGGTGGCCACCTTACCCACGGTGCCCGCGTTAACTTTTCCGGCAAGATCTACAATGCAGTGCAGTACGGTCTGAACCCGGAAACTGGCGAAGTGGATTACGAGGAAGTTGAGCGCCTGGCGCTTGAGCACAAGCCGAAGATGATCGTGGCTGGTTTCTCTGCCTATAGCCGAGTGATGGATTGGGCGCGTTTCCGCGAGATCGCTGACAAAGTGGGTGCTTACCTGTTTGTGGATATGGCTCACATTGCAGGTCTGGTTGCCGCTGGTGAGTATCCCTCCCCAATCTCCCACGCCGATGTTGTGACTTCTACTACTCACAAAACCCTGCGCGGCCCCCGCGGCGGTATCATCCTGGCGCGCGCCAACGAAGAAATTGAGAAGAAGCTCAACTCCGCCGTATTCCCCGGTGGCCAGGGTGGCCCGCTGATGCATGTGATCGCGGCGAAAGCGGTTTCTTTCAAAGAGGCCATGACCCCCGAATACAAGGCCTACCAGAAGAAGGTTGTGGAAAATGCCCGCGCAATGGCGGAGACCTTCCTCGATCGCGGTATCAACATTGTATCCGGTGGGACCGATGATCACCTGATGCTGGTTGACCTGATTGGTAAAGAGTACACCGGTAAAGATGCGGATGAAGCCCTGGGTAATGCCAACATCACCGTTAATAAGAACGCGGTACCTAACGACCCGCGCTCTCCTTTCATTACCAGCGGCCTGCGTGTTGGTACCCCGGCAATTACCACTCGCGGCTTTGGTGTAAAGGAAACCCAACAGCTCACTCACTGGATCTGCGACGTGCTGGACGCACTGGAGAAAGGTGATGTTGAAGCCACTATCGCCGATGTGAAGCAGAAGGTTCTGGGTATTTGCGCAGCGTTTCCTGTGTATAAAAAAGGCTGATCAGCACTGCTGACAAAAAAGCGGCTCATAGAGCCGCTTTTTTTATGTGTCCCTGTTGAACTTGCGATGCACTGTGGCTGTGCGTGCCGCGGTCACACAGTGCAACGGCTGTGGTAAACTGCGGCCCATTTTCCATTCCGGGGATAATCCCACATGCACTGTCCGTTCTGCAGCGCAGAAGAAACAAAAGTAGTCGATTCCCGATTGGTGGCTGAGGGCGACCAAGTACGCCGCCGGCGCGAGTGCCTGGAGTGCCACGAGAGGTTTACCACATTTGAAACTGCGGAGCTGCTGCTGCCGCGAGTGATCAAGCAAAACGGCCAGCGCGAGCCGTTTAATGAAGACAAGTTGCGCGCGGGTATTCAGCGCGCTGTGGAAAAGCGCCCGGTGAGTATTGAGCGGGTGGAGTCGGCGGTATCTCAAATAAAACACGCCCTGCAGGCGACCGGAGAACGGGAGTTGCCGGCGCGTGCTATTGGTGAATTGGTGATGGAGCAACTGCGTGAGCTGGACCAGGTGGCCTATGTGCGCTTTGCTTCTGTCTATCGCCGCTTTGAGGATGTCAGCGAGTTTAGAGAAGAGATTGAACGCCTGACCAGTAAGGGATCGAAGACAGAATGAGTCAAACGGTTGTACACAGTGCGGAAGCACTGATGGCCCGCGCTATTCAGTTAGCAGAGCGCGGTCTCTACACCACTATGCCGAATCCGCGAGTGGGCTGTGTGATTACTGACGGGGATGGCAATATTGTCGGCGAAGGCTGGCACAAGCGGGCCGGCGAACCCCACGCTGAGATCGAAGCCCTGAGTGATGCCGGCGACCTGGCTCAGGGGGCTACGGTTTATGTCACTCTTGAGCCCTGCAGCCATACCGGCCGCACAGGTCCCTGTGCCGAGGCGCTGGTAAAGGCCGGCGTGGTCCGGGTTATTTACGGGATGCAGGACCCGAATCCGAATGTCAGCGGTGCCGGATTGCAAATATTGCGCGATGCTGGGATTGAAGTGGAAGGTCCCATCCTGGAAGAGAGGTGTCGCGCTCTAAACCCTGGCTTTATCAAGCGTATGACCCTGGGACTGCCCCTGGTGCGAAGCAAATCCGCCATGAGCCTGGATGGGCGCACCGCTATGGCCAGTGGGGAGTCAAAGTGGGTATCGGGCCCTGCGGCTCGCGCCGATGTACAGCGCCTGCGCGCTCGCAGTTGTGCAGTGATTACCGGGGTTGAGACGGTGCGCTTCGACAATCCCAATCTCAATGTGCGCGCCGATGAAATGGCACTGGAAATGCTGGCCGCAGAGCGAGCCGCCGAAGTGCAGCCGCTGCGAGTAATTGTTGACAGCCAGCTGCGTACCCCAGCGAGAGCCTTTATTTTGCAGGGGGATGCCCCCACATTGGTGTGCACGACAGAGCGCGCGGAGGCCGAGCGCCGCGAGCGTATTGAGAAAACGGGTGCGGAAGTCGTGGTTTTACCCCACGACAAAGAGGGCCGCGTAGACCTGCTCGCCCTGCTCAAGGAGTTGGCGCGACGCCAGTGCAATGAAGTTTTGGTAGAGAGCGGTGCGACCCTCTCTGGTGAATTCCTCTACCGGGGCCATGTCGACGAAATAATTGTTTATATGGCGCCAAAACTGCTGGGTAGCACCGGGCGACCGCTGTTTGAACTGCCTATCGAGCGTATGGGCTCGATGCTGCCGATTACGATTACCGATATGCGCGCAGTTGGTCACGACTGGCGCATTACTGCAACAACCGATATCGAGCGCTGATGTTTACCGGAATTATTGAAGCCTTAGGCGAGATTGCAGAGTTAAAACCCCAGGGCGGCAACCTGCGTGTGCGTGTGCGCAGCGGTAAGCTGGATCTGGGTGATGTGCAACTGGGGGACAGTATTGCCACCAATGGTGTTTGTCTCACGGTTGTTGACCTGCCCGGTGATGGTTACTGGGCGGATGTCTCTGCGGAAACCCTGGATGTGACAACGGTGGGCCGCTGGAAAAAAGGCGACCGGGTCAATCTGGAAAAAGCACTAACACCCCAGACCCGCCTGGGTGGACACATTGTCAGCGGCCATGTGGATGGTATTGGCGAGGTGGTATGGCGCAAGTCCGAGGCTCGCGCCGAGCGATTCCGCCTGCGCGCACCGGAAAACCTGGCTCGCTATATTGCCCATAAAGGGTCTATCACCGTCGACGGCACCAGCCTCACGGTCAATGCCGTGGATGGGGCTGAGTTTGAACTCACCATAGTGCCACACACGTTGCAGGAAACGATTATGGCCGGCTATACCGCCGGTACTCGGGTCAACCTGGAAGTGGACCTGATTGCGCGCTACTTGGAGCGGCTACTCCTCGGTGATGAGGCAGCCAAGCCTAGTGGTGGGGGTATGACCCTCGAATTTTTGGCCCAGAACGGGTTTTACAAGCGCTAAAGATGGGCCGTGCACCACGGCGAAAACAGCAGCGATAGCCGCTCTATTTGCAATTGATAAATTTATCCAGAGTTAACCATGGAACTAAATACGGTTGAAGAACTGATCGACGATATCCGCCAGGGCAAAATGGTAATCCTGATGGATGATGAAGATCGCGAGAACGAGGGCGACCTGGTGATGGCTGCGGAGCAGATTCGCGCTGAAGACATCAACTTTATGGCCACTCATGCCCGTGGCCTGATTTGTATGCCCATGTCCAAAGAGCGCTGTGAGCAGTTGGACCTGCCGCTGATGTCGCGGGACAACGGAGCCCAGTTCAGCACCAACTTCACCGTATCCATTGAGGCGGCAGAGGGTGTCACCACCGGTATTTCCGCCGCCGATCGCGCGCGCACGGTTCGCGCCGCTGTGGCCAGAAATGCCAAGCCCAGCGATATTGTACAGCCCGGCCATATCTTCCCCATTATGGCCCAGCCCGGCGGTGTATTAAGCCGCGCAGGCCACACCGAAGCCGGTTGCGACCTGGCCCGCCTGGCGGGTTTTGAGGCGGCTGCGGTGATTGTTGAGATCATGAATGAAGACGGCACCATGTCCCGCCGCCCGGACCTGGAAAAGTTCGCGAAAGAGCACAACCTGAAAATCGGCACTATCGCCGATCTGATTACCTATCGCGCCCTGAATGAGAAAACCGTCGAGTGCGTTAATGAGCGCAAGGTGCGCACCGAGTTCGGTGAGTTCAAGCTGCGCACCTATCTCGATAAGGCTCGCCGCGAACGCCACTTTGCCTTTGTTAAAGGCGACCCCACCCCAGAAGAGCCGACCCTGGTTCGTGTGCATGTGGGAAATACTCTGCGCGATGTGCTTACGATTCAGCGCGGCGATGAAAAATTCACCCCGTGGACCTTCCGCCGCGCGATGCAGCGTATTGAAGAAGAGGGCAAGGGTGTTGTGGTACTGATCTGCCACAACGAAACCACCGAAGAAATCGAAGAGAGCATTGATTGGCTGATCAGCGGCAAGCAACAGCGCCCCAGCCAGGACTTGGTGTACAAGCAGGTAGGTACCGGTTCGCAAATTCTGCGGGATCTCAAGGTGCGCAAAATGCGCCTGATGAGCGCACCGTTCAAGTTCAGTGCTATTTCCGGGTTTGACCTGGAGGTAGAGGAATACCTGAACGTGGAAGCGCCGCAACCCTAGTAAAAGAGTAACAATACTGAAGCGCCGCTACTGTCCTGATAGCGGCGGCGATGGACAAGAAATACGGATTGAAAATTATGAGTAATATTCAAGTGATCGAAGGGGACTTTGTCGGCAGTACGGGCAAATACGCACTGTTGGTGAGCCGCTGGAACAGCTTTGTGGTTGAAAGCCTAAAGGATGGTGCACTGGACACCCTGCGCCGCAAGGGTATCAAGGATGAAGATATCACTATCTACTACGCCCCGGGCGCATTCGAATTTCCCCTGGCGGCACAGAAGTTGGCTGAGACTAAAAAGTTCGATGCCATTATTGCCCTGGGCGCGGTTATCCGTGGTGGCACCCCGCACTTTGAGTATGTGGCTGGCGAGTGCACCAAAGGCCTGGCTCAGGTATCCATGAATACTGGCATTCCCGTCACCTTTGGCGTGCTGACTGTGGACTCCATTGAGCAGGCTATCGAGCGCTCAGGCACCAAGGCTGGCAACAAAGGTTGTGAAGCCGCCGAAACCGCCCTGGAAATGGTTTCCCTACTCGGCAAGATTTAATTGCCGGCGCGCCGGCACAAAAGGTGTGTCGGTGCAGCCCATTCTGTGAAGTATCTACCGGAAAAGACAATGACCGTAACTGCATCCGCCCGCCGTAAGGCACGTCACTACGCCATGCAGGCGCTCTATCAGTGGCAGATGGCCGGCGCCAGCCTTAATTCCATTGAGGCCGAGTTTCACGCCGATAATGATATGAGCAAAACCGACGTGGAATATTTTCGTGATATTTTCCACGGCGTAGCGAAAAACCTTGATGAGGTAGAGGGCGCTTACACGTCGCACCTGGATCGCAAAGTGGAAGACCTGGACCCTGTATCCCGCGCGTTGTTGCGCATGGCCACTTACGAGCTGAAAAACCGTATCGATGTGCCTTACAAGGTTGTCATTAATGAGGCGGTGGCACTGGCGAAAAAATTTGGTCCCACCGATGCCTTCAAGTTTATCAATGGCATTTTGGATAAGACCGCTGCGGACCTGCGCTCGGCAGAGGTAGCCGCAGACAAGAAGGGCTGAGCCAGCAATTATGTCTAAAGCGCCTGGGGAGTTTGAGATCATCCGCGATTACTTCGCCCGCGCTCCCCAGGGCAAAGGTGTAGCCCTTGGGATTGGCGATGACTGCGCGCTATTGCAAGCACCTGTCAGCGGGCAGCTGGCCACTTCTATGGACACCCTGGTAGCAGGTCGTCACTTCCCCGCAGGTGCTGACCCATTCATGGTTGCGAGCCGTGCACTGCGTGTGAATATCAGTGATCTGGCGGCAATGAATGCCCGCCCCCTCTGGTTTACCCTTGCCCTGACCTTACCCGATAGCGACGCCGTTTGGCTGGAGAAATTCGCCAGTGGCCTGCTGGAAACTGCTGGCAAGTTTGGGGTTTCCCTTGTGGGTGGTGACACCACCGCAGGCCCCTTGTCCATTACGATTCAGGTGATCGGCCATACCGAAAAGCCCCTCCGGCGGGATGGCGCTTCTGTCGGCGACAATATTTATGTGAGCGGCCCACTGGGCGCTGCCGCAGCAGCCCTGCCCGTTGTTTTGGCAGAGCGTAATGTGACTGAGTCAGTGCGGCGGGAAGCGGAGCAGGTTTTCTATTTTCCCGAGCCGCAATTAGAAACTGCCAACGCGATTGCAGGCATTGCTACCAGTGCGTTGGATATTTCCGACGGATTATTGGGGGATCTGGGCCATATCTGCAAAGCGAGCGGTGTGGCAGCAGAAATAAACCTGGAATCTCTGCCCATAGCACCCCTGGCCAATCGATTGGCAGCTGATACTGCCGTAGAGCTGGCGGCCTGTGGAGGGGATGACTACCAGCTCTGTTTTACTGCACCGGCAGCCGCTGTTGATCAAGTTCGTCTGTTGGGTTTCACACCCATAGGGAAACTCGTTGAGGGGGGGCCGCAGGTACGCTGCTCCTATCACGGGAACCCCTGGGTTGCTCAATCGCCAGGCTATAGGCACTTTTAAGTCACTGTGTAGACCATAGTGCCTTTGTGAGAGTTCAATAACATGAGCATTAACAACCCGACATTTTCCCAGCTGTTGCGCGATCCCACTCTTCTGTTGGCATTTGGGTTCGGCTCTGGGCTGGCACCCAAAGCGCCGGGTACGTTTGGTACCCTGGCAGCGATTCCTTTTTGGTGGTTGATGAAGGATTTGCCTCCATTCTGGTATCTGGCCATTGTGTTTGTTACCGGTGTGGTAGGTTGCTATTTATGTGGTGCAGCTGCCAAGAAAATGGGAGTTCACGATCACGGCGGTATTGTTTGGGATGAAATGGTGGGCTACTGGCTCACCATGTTTATGGCTCCTGCAGGTTGGGCTTGGGCGCTATACGGTTTTGTCCTCTTCCGGATATTTGATATTGCCAAGCCCCCGCCCATTGGTTGGGCTGATCGCAAGGTGCAAGGTGGCGTTGGAATTATGCTCGACGATATACTGGCCGCCGTTTACGCGTCACTGGTGCTGCAATTAACCGCATGGGTACTGGGTGTCTAGGTTGGATAGGGAAGATCAATGCGCAGCTATTTTGTATTTATAGTTAGCTTTTTATTTGCACTGAATGTCAATGCACAGCAGGTGCAGCTAAAAGGCCTGTTTGGCGATAGCGCCATGCTGGAGATTGATGGCCGCCAGAAAATCCTTAAGGCTGGACAAAAATCCCCAGAGGGCGTCACCCTACTGGAGGCAACTACTCGTTATGCGCGGATCAGTGTTGCCGGGCAGGAGCAAAAGCTGACCTTGGCGGCTCCTATCGCAACCAGTTTTGCCAAGGCGGCAAAAGCTGAAGTACGGCTTTCCGCTGATAGCCGGGGTCATTACATGACGGATGCCTGGGTTAATGGCATGAGAGTGCCGATGATGGTGGATACCGGTGCTACCAGCATTGCCTTCAATTATCCCACCGCTCGCCGTCTCGGTTTGAATTTGGATACTGCACAAGAAATACGGGTTTCCACTGCCAATGGAGTTACCAGGGCTTACAAAGTGAGCTTGAACAGTGTAACCATTGGCGGAATCAAGCTTCACAATGTTGATGCGACTGTACACTCCGATGATTTTCCCAGCGTAGTGCTTCTCGGCAATAGTTTTCTCAGTCGGGTTGATATGGAACAGCAGGGCGGTGTGCTGCTACTGCGCGCCCGACACTGATTTAAAGAGGTATTAAGTTGACCATTCGTTTTGTGGAATCCTCAAAACTGCCCACCTCTTGGGGTATGTTTGAGATGCACGGTTTCGAGGAAGTGGAAACCGGAAAAGAGCACGTAGTGCTCACCATGGGTGACTTCGATACCGAAGAGCCTCTGTTGGCCCGTATTCATTCTGAGTGCCTGACCGGGGATGCACTTTTCTCCCTGCGCTGTGATTGTGGTGCCCAGCTACAACATGCGATGCATCGCATAGCGATGGAGGGGCGTGGAGCTATTTTCTATCTCCGCCAGGAGGGCCGCGGTATCGGTCTGTTAAATAAGATTCGCGCTTACCACTTGCAGGATTGTGGTGCGGATACGGTGGAAGCCAATGAGCAGTTGGGCTTTGGCGCCGATATGCGGGATTACTCAATTCTGAAAGCAATGATCGAACACCTGGGTATTCATGCCATTCGCTTGATGACCAATAACCCGCGTAAGGTAAAAGCGCTGGAGGACTTGGGCATCAATGTGACTGAGCGTCTGCCGCACCAGTCCGGACGTAATCCCCACAATGCCAAGTATTTGTCCACCAAAAAAGGCAAACTTGGTCACTTGATCGAAAATGAGGATGAAGAAGGAAAAGAGGAAAACTAACTTTCACTTTTCTTTAAGCACCCCAATAAAAAAGGCCGGAGTTATCCGGCCTTTTTTATTTTGTAGAAATTAATTAAAACTGGGTTCGAATATTTTAATTTCGCTTTTAAACTATTCAGAGCCTTTTAATTCTTAAAGACCTTGCCCCCTTTCATCACAAAATCCACATCTAAAAGCTCATCGATATTATCCAGTGGCGAGCCATCGGTGGCGATAATATCGGCATACTTACCGGACTCAATGGTGCCCAGTGAATCGCTCATATCGATCAGGTCGGCGGCGTTAACGGTAGCGGATTGCAGGATGGCCATATTGTCCATACCGGCTTCACTCATCAGTACCGCCTCGCGGGCATTGATGCCGTGCTCGGATACACCTGAGTCGGTACCGAAAGCAATTTTTACTCCGGCATTGACCGCTTTACGGAAATTGCCGCGCATGTCTGTGCCAACACGAATGGCTTTTTCCTTCTGAGCCTCAGATAAGACATCGGTATTTTTTGCCAGCTGTACCACGGTATCGCCGGCGAGAAGTGTCGGAACCAGATAAGCGCCGGTTTCTTTAAATAGCTTATGGGCGCGGGGACCTGCGTAGGTGCCGTGCTCAATACTGTCTACACCAGCCTCCAGTGCGGCGATAATGCCTTCTTCCTGGTGCGCGTGGCTGGCCACCTTGCGGCCCATACGTTTGGCTGCAAGGACCACCTCTTTTAACTCATCCATTTCCATCTGCTGACCAGTTCCGGTAGCGCGATCGGTGAGCACACCACCGGTAGAGGTAATCTTGATAAAGTCAGCACCATATTTGATCGCATGGCGGGTCGCGCGTCGGCACTCGTAGGGGCCGTCGCATACAGTTTTGGTCTTGTCATCATGCAGCTCCATTAGCTCTGGACTGACCCCGCTGATATCTGCGTGGCCACCAGTTATTCCCACCCTGCCGGCTGCAACAATTCGCGGGCCATCTACCCAACCTTTATTGATCGCATCGCGCATCGCATACATTTCTTCACCACTGTTACCAGCATCGCGCAGAGTGGTAAAACCAGACTCCAGGGTTCGCATGGCAAACATTTGCGAGCGCATCTGGGTCAGCGGCATGGACATCTTGAGAGCCTCGGTATCATTTTTAGGGCCCAGCTCACCTTGTAAATGCACGTGCATATCCATTAAGCCCGGCATTACGAAACTATTCTTAAGATCAATGACTTCAGCGTTATCCGGGCTTACATAACCGGATCTGACAGCACTGATCTTGCCGTCCTCGATAATTACACTTTGCTCTTGCAAAGGTTTCTCACCGGGAACGGCGAGGAGTGTGCCTGCATGGATAACAGTAGTTTTTGCCAGTGTCGCGGATGAGAGAAGAGTTGCGATGCCGCAGAGAAGGAGACGCTTCATGATTTGTACACCTATTTATTATTTAGGTACACGCTAAATCAATCTGCGGAATATGACAATTGCGAGTTGATTACTTGGTTAGAGCCGGGAAATAGTTTCTAAAAAATGAAAAAAAGGCCGGAAAATCCGGCCTTTTAAAATTTATGAAGAATTAATATCTACGGCGTGGCTGCACAAATACTGCGGTAGTTCGGCCGGGCAGAGTAAAGGTGCCGCTGCTCCTATCAAATTTTACTTTGTGCAGGCGTGAGTCTACTGATCGGCGCTGACGTGGGTGCTTGAACAGGTACTCACCAATAAGGTTTTCGCTGGTAAATTCCAATGATTCGTCATCGCCATTAAACAGCACCACAATACGTTCAAAGCGGCGATCGATGCTGCCACTGGAATCGGATAACTCCATCACAATCAGCCCAGGAATCTGGTCGGGTCCGGTGTTGAGGAAATTGAGATGTGCTTCTACGGACTCTGCATCAGACAAGCGGAACAGGGGAGAGCTGTTGCGAATCGCCAGCTGCTCGCGGAATAGAGCAGAGCTCCACAAGCGGTGCCGGCGCTCGGGAGCCAATTCCGGGTTTGCCAGTAAAGGTTGCATCAGGGACCAGTTATCTTCATTTTTATCTGCGATAGGTAAACCCGCAGCCCAATTATCGGTGGCGAGGCTGAAGTCCAGTGTATTAAACCAGTCACCGGAGTTGTAACTGTCCCGATCCATCGACTTTGAGCGCAGGAAATCCTGGCCTGCGTGGATAAACGGCACTCCCTGGGCGAACAGAACCAGGGAATTACTGAATGCCTGGATACGCACTCGTTCAGCCAAGTCGGCGCTGTCACTGGCTTTGATCTGTACTCCGTCGAACAGCGTCTCGTTGTCGTGGGCGGCAATATAATTAATGGATTCCTGCGGGTCGGCGGTATAGCCGGTGGGCTGGCCGTTATAGACCAGCTCGCTGCCGGTAATGATATTGCCGTTGGCATCTTCAAAAGGATAATCCGCCAGGTTGCCGGCGAGGGAAACGCGGACTTTATCTGCCAGGGTTAGCAGTGTGGCACGCTCATCTTCTCCCTCAAACTTACCGTTGCTGTCGGTGAACAGACCGGTACCAAAGCCCTGCTCCTCAAAACCTCCAAAGGGGTTGCCGCCACGCACGGAATCGCGCAGGCGATCGTTAAAGGTGCCGACACCGCTGCCGGCCATATTGCCCTGGCGGGCCTGTACAAAGCGAGCATCCTCAGCCACTTCGCCAAAATTCCAGCCCTCGCCGTACAGGTAGATAGCTTTGCCGTCGACACCATCGGCTGCCGGGGTCAGTGATTGCAATGCCGCTTGCGCCTTGAGGATATTGTCGAGGCTGTGATGTCCCATCAGATCGAAACGGAAGCTGTCCACCTTATAGGCCCGGGCCCAGGTGACCAGGGAATCGATCATCAGCTTTTCCATCATGGCGTGCTCACTGGCGGTATTGGCGCAGCAGCTGCTCATTTCCACACCACCCTCCAGATTGCGGCGATGGTAATAGCCGGGGACGATTTTATCGAGTACGGAGTTGTCGTATTGGCCATAGGAGCTGGTGTGGTTGTAAACCACGTCCATCACCAGTCGCAGGCCGGAGTGGGATAGCCCTTGCACCATTTGACGGAATTCGCGAATGCGCGCAGGTCCATCGGGAGCGCTGCTATAGCTGCCTTCGGGGACCGTGTAGTGCAATGGATCGTAGCCCCAGTTAAAGCCATCGGTATCGCGAATAGCATCTACCTGGGCCTGCTGCTCGCTGCTGTCCGGCGCGTAGTCTGAGAGGTCCGGGGTTTGCTGCTGCTGGGTGCGATCCTCATTGACTGTGGCAAAGTCAAAGGCCGGCAGCAAGTGGATATGGGTGAGGCCGGCGTGGGCCAGTTTATTGAGGTGGCGCATGCCGTCGCTGTGCTTGCGGGTGAAAGCCTTGAAGGTGCCGCGCTCTGCTTCGGGGACAGTTTGATCCGCAATACTGAAATCGCGCACATGCAGCTCGTAGATACTGATGTCTTCCGGCTGGGTTAACTTGGGCTTGCGCAGACGATCCCAACCGCGCGGCTTCAGGTCCCGGTCATCCAGGTTGACGATCTGGCTTTTGCCGCTATTGATGGAGAGACTCAGGGAGTAGGGGTCGGTGACCAGGTTGGTTTCAATCTGACGGCTGAAGTAGGAGTACACCTCGACCTCATAGAGATAAAAACTGCGGTCCCACTGCTTGTCGATATCGGCACTCCAAACCCCGGTAGATTCATCGCGCAGCATGGATACCACCTGATCGGCGCTGTCGCTGCTGGAGTCTGTAAACAGGTGCAGTTTTACTGCCCGTGCGGTGGGAGCCCAAAGATCGAGCTGGATATTCTCCTCGCCGACACGGGCACCGAGTTCACCGTCGTAGTAAAAGCGATCATCGAGCGCGCCTGCCATCTGCACACCAGTCGCATCCAGTAACGTGCCCTCCGCATCGTAAGCGGCGAGGGCGAGTTGCTGGGTTACCAGATCACTAGTGGAAGCCTGCCCCGGCAATTGCCAGGCACTGAAACTGGCCAGGTGCGGGAATTTTTGTTGGGCGCTGTCGGGCAGGGTGGCGAGAGGGGTGAGATCGATGGTGCCATCGGAACGGATATCACCGTCCTCCAGTTTTAGCTCGGCGCTGTTGCTGTAGTGCAATTTAACCTCGATACCTTCCTGCACCTGGATATCCCAGGCAAAGCTGCTGGTATCCACCCAGTGAGCTTTATCGCTGCTCAGGTCACCCTTGGCGAAGCCATCACTACTGACGGTGACTTCTTTACTATTCGAGTCAAAAGCAAAGTAGATTTCGTCGTAATCGGCAGCCACGGTAAAGCTGACGTTAGCTCCATTGTTTCCGTAGCTCTCCTCCCAGCCTTCGTGCAAGGCTACCTTGAATTCATAGGAACCGGCAGGCAGTGCTGAGGTGATAAAGGTGTAGGTGCCATCTCCATCGGCATCCTGCATCCAGCTGCGCAGGCAACCGGGTTGCCAGTCTCCCGGGCACCCCAGCAGGGATTGGAAGTTGCCGGCTACAGTAGCGACCACGCTATTGTGGTTGTCGGCGATCCAGTGACTCTCGTGGTCGTAGATAAATTTAACTTCGCGGGCCTCATCCAGGCTAAGGGAAATATTACCGCCGTCCCGCTGGCCGCCCCAGCCATAATTTTCATCCCAGCTGTTGTTGAGAGCGGCTTTGTACTCCCAGTTGCCGGCGGGTATCCAAAAGTTGCCTTGCCATTTGTCGTCTTCGCTGTCATAGCTGAGCAGGGTGGCGACACAACCTGGTTGCCAGTCGCCATCGCAGCCCAGTTGGCTTTGTAGGTTGCCGGGAATATTGACCTCTGTGGGGTCTGGTGTGTCAGATGCCCACACCGGTATTTGGATGGAGCAGAAGACTGCCCCCAGAATCAGCCCGGCCTTTGTGCCGGGCCCTGTAAATTTTGTTGTTGGCATAGCGCTTCCCATTTTTTGTTGTACTTGTTGCGGTTCTCTCAGTTGGTATTGAATCGCAGTCACGCATTGACGGCCTCCCACCCCGAGGAGGTGGAGGTCTGGGGGAGGTGGTTGGGGGTGTCATAAAACCTTTATAGATTCGTCACTTGGTGGAAATACCCGCAGGAGAAGATGCTTCTCGAGTAAACGCGATGGCGAAAGAAAAAGCCGGATCTATACTCAGCTGATCGGGTTATGGTGAGTCGAGAAAGGTGATGCACTCGCTGTAATCGGATTCGAAGGCCGGCTTTTGCCGGCTTTGCTTTTTATGGCGGGGCAATTACTAAGAGGCTTCCCGGGATTATCCTTGCTCCTATCCCCGGGTAGTGCTAATTTGCCCATAACCCGCCAGGTACTTTGGCGGAATCCAGAACTCAATGACTGCGGAGGATGATTGATGATTGTTGCAACCCTCCGTCGGGTCCAGTAGCAGCCTCCAGCTGCCCACGCCCGGCGATAGATTCCTAGACGTCGGGCTTTCCCTGAGAAAGCTCTGTTGGCCGCGCATGTGCGGTCGCTTGGTGCTTTATTGCGCCCAGAGGGTTTCAATCTTGAGTAAATCTCGCTTTACCCGCCGGTCTGTTAATAGATTCGGCACTAAATCCCCATCTATCAAAATTGAGCGGGAAGCTTCTCCGCTGCAAAAACTCGGTTGGAAGCCTTTTTTCCAACAGCAGCTGACGCTCGAAGAACTCGAGCAGTGTTTGCCGCTGCGGGTTATGGCTGTACACCGCAGTCGCCTGGAGTTGGCCGGCGAGCAGGGGGCTGTGTCCCTTCCGCTAACCGGGAGTCTTGTGGCTAATTTGCCCGCAGTGGGGGATTGGCTGTTGTTAGAGAAGAGCAGTGGATATTTCGTGCGTTTGTTGAGCCGCAGCAGCCAGTTTGAGCGCATGGCACCTGGGGGGCATCAGGTGCAGATGATCGCCGCCAATGTCGATAGTGTTTTTATTGTTTCCTCCCTGAATGATGACTTTAACCTCTCACGTATTGAGCGCTATTTGGCTCTGGCTCGGGAGTCTGGTTGCAGCCCACACCTGATACTGACTAAGACCGATCTGTGTGAAGATACAGCCCCTTTTCTTCAGGCATTGCGTCCATTCGGCGAATTACCCGCTGCAATGGTAAATAGCCTGGATCGAGAAAGCGTGGCACAGCTGCGCCAGTGGTGCTTACCTGGGGAAACTATCGCGCTGTTAGGTTCTTCTGGAGTGGGTAAATCCACTTTGCTAAATGCGCTGTCTGGCGAACCCCTGGCTGAGACTGGGACCATTCGCGAAGCCGATAGTAAAGGGCGTCACACTACACGGAAACGCTCTCTTCACTCCCTGAGTTGGGGAGCGCTGTTACTCGATAGCCCTGGAATGCGGGAGCTGGGGTTGGTGCATGTTGAAGATGGCGTGGCGGAGACTTTTTCTGATATTGAGGCCTTGTCCAGAGAGTGTCGCTTCTCTGACTGCCAGCACCAGTCAGAGCCAGGCTGTGCGGTACAAGAGGCAATAACGGGCGGTTCGTTGGATGATCGGCGCTTGCGCAATTGGCAAAAACTGCAACAGGAACTAAGCCGTAACGGTCAAACTCTCGCGCAGAAACGGGCAGGGGAGAGAGCGCTATCCCAGATGTATCGATCTGTGCAAAACCAGGCACGTAAACACAAATATTCAGAGGATTAATAGAACTGGCGCCCGGGAATTTTCCCGGGTGCTTCTCAATTAATGAGAGAGTTTTAACGTGACAACGCCTAAGATAATGAGCAAAACTCCCAGGTAGCGTCCAAGGCTGGTGGAGTCTCCAAAGAACAGCACTCCTACCGCAAAGGCTCCGGCGGCACCAATTCCTGTCCAGACCGCATAGGAAGTACCAATAGGTATCTCTCGCTGCGCCAGCCACAGAAGAAATCCACTGACCCCAATAAATACCACAGCCATAACCACACCCAGAAGGCGGGTGTTACTGCCCTGTGAAATTTTCAGTCCCAGCACCCAACCAATTTCGCATAGTCCGGCGAGTATTAAGTAGAACCAGGCCATGATATTCCTTTAAAGAGACTCGGCGATTTGCTTCTAGCGGAGAAATCAATGTTGACATGTCAGTAAACAAGTCTTTCCCGTATTAGAACAGATATAGTTGAGAATAGCTGAGATAGCTTTATTGAAAGTCAGGTGGATAGCTGTGCCTCGCTCCCATCCAGTAATTAATCTCAAAGTGCAGTCGGACCTGTTTGAGCTCTTAAAACGCAATCTATTAGTTACATTGCCAAGTGCATTGTTTCGGAGGAAGTTGGAGCATGCTAAATAAATAAAATCTTTACTGAGAGGGCTTTGCATTGTTTTCCAGATGAAATCAGGAAAACGATAAAACTGTGCGAAAGTCTATTTAAATCCGAGCCCAAACTTGCGCGAAATGAATTTTTCTATATTATTGTAATGATAATTATTATCATTTGGTGCTAGTTCAATACCCCTGTAAATTTAAAATAACTATCAGATAAAGTAATTAAAACTTATGTCAAATAGATTGCCACCTGAATGGGCAAAGCAAGATGCAATAATGCTCACTTGGCCTCATGCGGATACTGATTGGAGACCGATACTAAGCGAAGTAGAAGCGGTTTATGTTTCTATTTGCGAAGCTATAACTGCTCGACAAAAACTGGTAGTCGTTTGTCATGATGAGGTTTTAAAAAAACATATTAGCCAGCTATTACATGTGGCTAATGTAATAATTCAAAATATTCAGTTTGTTGTTGTTGCCACAAATGATAGTTGGGCGAGAGATCATGGCCCAATTTCAGTAGTGAACAGCCAAGGAGAAGTTGTTGCTCTCGATTTTACGTTTAATGGATGGGGAAGCAAATACCCGGCTGATTTAGACAATCAGATTAACCAGGAAATGTTTAAGCAATTGGGTATCTGTAATTGGCGGAAAATTGACGTCGTTCTTGAAGGTGGAGCAATAGATATTGATGAAAAGGGCAATCTTTTAACGACTGAGCGCTGTCTGCTAAATAAAAATCGTAACCACCGCATGACAAGAGCGGATATCGAGGGACTGCTAAAAACTGAGTTAGGTGCAAAGAATATTCTATGGCTGGATCATGGCGCATTAGAGGGCGATGATACAGATAGTCATATCGACACTCTTGCACGGTTCGCACCTGGCCAAACTATTGTCTATCAGGGCTGTAATGAAAGTGGTTATCGTTTTTTTGATGAACTTGAGAAAATGAAGCAGAGTTTAGTACAAATGCGCTCGCTTGATGGGAAACCATTTAATTTGCTGGAATTACCATGGCCTAGCGGACAAGCAAATGCAAGTGGCGAGCGTTTACCTGCCACTTATGCCAACTTTCTAATTATCAATGATGCGGTACTAGCTCCTGTATATGATGTTGAAGAAGATACTGAGGCGTTACAAACTCTCCAGATGGCATTTCCGGAGCATCAGATAGTTGCGGTTAATTGCCGGCCCATTATCGAACAGTTCGGTAGTTTGCATTGTTTAACTATGCAGCTGCCGAAAAACCTCTTGGCTAATTAGGCGTTAAAAAAAATTTTTTGCATCTAATCTAAAATTAAACAATCTAGCGAATTTATTAATGAGTAACATAGTTAAAGTGGCACTTGTTCAGCAAGATAACACTGTTGATTGCCAACAAAATATTGATAGGTCAACTCAGGGAATACGTGCCGCAGCGAGTGAAGGTGCTGATTTGGTAGTGCTGCAGGAGTTGCATCGTAGTCTGTATTTTTGTCAGTCAGAAGATGTGAGTTTATTCGATTTAGCTGAGACGATCCCTGGACCCAGTACGGATTATTTTGGAAGGCTTGCAAAAGAACTCGGCGTGGTCATAGTGACCTCTTTATTTGAAAAGCGTGCTGCAGGTATTTATCACAATACTGCAGTGGTATTGGATAAAAATGGCTCTATTGCCGGAAAGTATCGAAAAATGCATATTCCGGACGATCCGGGATTTTACGAAAAATTTTATTTCACGCCTGGTGATTTGGGCTTTGAAGTTATAGATACGAGTATTGGCAAGTTGGGCATATTGGTTTGTTGGGATCAATGGTTTCCTGAAGCTGCCCGACTGATGGCAATGGCTGGAGCAGAATTACTGATTTACCCAACCGCAATTGGATGGGACCCGCGCGATGATGCGGCTGAGCAGCAACGGCAACTTGAAGCCTGGAAAATTGTACAAAGGTCCCACGCGGTAGCGAATGGCGTACCAGTTATTAGTTGTAATCGTGTGGGCCATGAAAGTGATTCCAGTGGAAGTTCTGCCGGCATTGATTTCTGGGGTAATAGCTTTATCTGTGGTCCACAGGGCGAGCTACTTGCCTGTGCAAGTGAAAGTGATGGTGAGATACTAATTGCGAATATAGATATGGAGAAAAGTGAACAAGTACGTCGTATTTGGCCATACTTGCGAGATAGACGTGTCGATCATTACCAAGACTTAACGAAAATTTACCGTGATTAAGAGTTGATAGTTTGGGTCTGCCAGATTTCCTAGAAATTAGCAGACCCAATTTACTAAATGGCTAGTGGTTCGCGACACTGCTGAAGTTGTTGAATTAGGTATCTATCTCTAGCTAGTGTTTCTTTACAGTCATCACCAAACCATTCCAGTGAAGCTTCAATGTTGCGGACTCTCTTGTCTGGATGTTGACTAATATGACTTACGAATTCCTGATAGTTAACAGCGCCATCAAACAGCGGGACAATACCTTCCCGCGAGCCAGAAGCAGAATATACATTAGCAGGCGAGAACACATTCAGGAATTCTGCAGAACTTACATTTTTTAAGTGGATATGATTAATATTATCTTTTAAAGCCTCAAAAGCTGGGATCACTTCAGTTTTTGATTCCCAGACATGGAGTACGTCAAAATTGATTTGAAGGTTGTCACAAGCAACGCTCTGTAATAAATGCTTTGTTGCTGGGACGGAATCCGCATATGTATTGGGATGTGTTTCAATAATCAAGTTGAGATCATGTCGGGACATCCATTGACAGACCTTGCGCAACGTCTTTGTTAATCGTGCAAAGCCATGCTCAGATGTGTTTGCGCTTGCCTCGGAGCCGGCAAAAGTCCTAATTTTCTTAGCACCCCAATGTTTTGCTAAGTAACATAAATGTTCTACTTGTTTATGTAACTCAGCTTCAGTGGCATATAGTGCTAAATAATCACTTAACATCGTGATTTTTAGGCCGTAGTCCGCCAACCAATCTTTATTATATTCTGGTTGAGAGGCGAGGTTTTTTGCGTGAGTTCCCCACAATTCAATACCCTGAAAATGATTATGCTTCGCCCACTTTGCCAAATGATCAATTGAAACCAGTTGATGGCGAAAAGAGATTGTACAGATAGATAAAATCATATGCACACCTCATTGGAACGTTCTTTGTTAGTAATAGCTACATGGTTTTGCCATTGTTGAAATAATGTATGTAGCTGACCTTTGATTTTAAATTCTCGCTGATCTTGTTGATCCAGTAGCTGCATGATTTCTGTTTTAATATCTGTCGATGATTCGGATGGATAGTTTCCTTCAGTAGCGTAATTCGCGATTTTCATAGAACGAAATTGAATCTGCTTATAAGTGGAAACTAACTCTTCAATAATGTCGCACCATGTTTCAAATTCATCAAAATCCAAATTTAGCTGCAACATAAAATATGCTAAGCCATGTTCGTAGGCATACTTTCGAATAGCCAATACGGGAAGCTGAGTGAGAGCACGGCTTAAATTAGAGGGGCTTAGCTGACTTTCAGGAGCCAAATGTGCCTTGACAATTTTTCGCACAGCATCCGTCATCGGATTATTGTTTAAGTTCAAACAGGTAGTAAAATAGTCATGGATTGCCTGATTGGAGCTTGGTTTAATTTGGCTGCTATCAAAGATATAACCGCCAGCAACAGCATCCGACTCAATTGCGTGTAATACTTGTTTTTTATTTTGCTCTCCTTCCCAGCGAAAATCAGGATCCCACATAAATAACATTTCTGGATTTTGGCTATTTTCCAGCATTACGTAGTGAGGGAATGGATTCTGGTTAAACTTATTTTCGCGTTCTGGCAACCTATACATATCTAGCATTACCATTATGTTCTGACTGGCAGATTTATTGTCTAGTAATGTTAGTAAAGTGTTAATATTGTCGCTTTTGGATAAGCCTTGGTTGTACCAGGACTTTACCTCGACACCATAAATTTTCTCGAACCAGTTTCGAAAGAAGTCATGGTTCAAATTCTCAGCGTGATAGTTGATACAATAATCATTATCAACTACAACATCGGCGTCCCATACACCAAAGTAAAATGGTCTATGGTCAACATGATCATTTGCTTTGATACACTCGCATAGACAACTCACAAAACAATGTACTTTAATATCCTCAAACTCTTCTGTCTGCTCTTCAGCTTGTTCTGCTGGAGCTATTTCGACTCCTGATTTCTCTTGAGGATCGGTATGTTTGGGAGAAGCGCCATTCTCGCTCTTATAGTTAACCCGGCCTAATATAAACTCACTAAAGCTATCGACTGTATCAAAATCCTTCAAGTTCAAGGCTTCATCGGGTATATCAATTCCCAGCTTTAATTCCAAGCTAATAAGTACTTGCAGGATCAGTACGGAATCAAGGTATAAATCTTCATTTAGCTTGGAGTGAAGCTGAACATCTTCTATATGTGTTAGATTCAACTCATTAGTAAGTATGCTCTGAATCGAATCTACTATTTCAGTCTTTTGCATAATTAATATATTGTTTGTTTGCTCAATAGATAGCCCCTACTTACTAGTTGGCTCTTTCAGCTTGTTTTCCTTCACTACTTTTATTTGTTCTGGTTAGTATGTTCTGTTGATAGTTCAGCGCAATCTGCTTACGGTTCACTTTACTGTTAGCCATTCGCATTATCTCATCGACCGGCTGTAATATTTGCGGTACTTGAAATAGTGCTAAGTGTTGACTGCACCATTGGCGTAGTTCGGAGGGGTCTATTGCTGGGGAAGCGACATACTGTAGGCAAACTCGTTGGCCCGCAAATTGATCATCTATCTTAAATACCACTACATCATTAACTTGCGGGTGTTCAAGTATGATATCTTCTACTTCTGCAGGATATACATTTAGCCCCGATACGATGATTGTGTCATCCATTCGTGCAAGAAAATGCAGTCGACCATTTTCACTCAAATAGCCGACATCCTGTGTTTTAACAGTTTTAATTCCTGATGCAGTTTTTACATAAGCAACTATCTCTTGCTGTTTATTGTCGAGATTACCACAGGTAATTTCGACATGAGGTAATGGCTTTCCTTGATCGTTAGCAGCAGATAAATCCTGTCCTATACTAATACAGCCCGCTTCAGAGCATCCATACTGTTGATATAAGTTTTCTACACGTGCCTGAATCTGCTCAAATACCTGTTGTGGCATAGTGGAACCTGAAGTCATAGCAGCAAATAGTTTGCTATTGGCCGGCCATAAACGTAATAATCCCTGCAACATTACCGGAGAAGAATACAAAAGCGGACGCTGACAACTCTGCAGCTTCTTGATAAGGTATTTAGGATTGATATTGCTAATTATCAGTGGTGACTGACCCCGATT
The DNA here is from genome assembly GCF_056311705.1 of Microbulbifer sp. ABM4_008. NCBI lineage: Bacteria > Pseudomonadati > Pseudomonadota > Gammaproteobacteria > Cellvibrionales > Microbulbiferaceae > Microbulbifer > Microbulbifer sp. ABM4_008. Next base: position 492,231 of record NZ_CM149970.1, read on the forward strand.
CAGAGCAACCATTACGCCACAAATTAATCCATATGAATGGGTAACGGGACAAGCGACAACTGGAGTCATGCTGTCCGGGTCGCTGAAAGCCTGGCAATAACTCTTTACCTCAATATCAATATCCGCCCAGCTTCGCAATATGCATTTTGGCTCACCTGTGGTGCCGGAGCTCATTTGAATAATACCTGCTTCAGATTTATTCAAATTAGTTGCCGGTAGCTCAATTAATCCTGCTAAGTCACCATAAATCAGCAATTCGCAGCCAGCTTTTTCTGCCATACGCTTTGCAGTATCCTTTGGAACACTGGGGTGGATAGGCATGGCAGATATTTTCTTTGACTTTAAGTAATAACATAGAGTCAACCAAATAAAATTATCTTCAACACATACCGCAACAGCGTTACTCTCATTAATAGTATTTATTGAGACATAGGACTGCTGTTGCTCGTTAAAGTCTTCTTTACTATAAAACTTATCATTTATTGTAAGCATAGGATTTTCCTGGTACTGCTGGCACTGATATTGATGTCTTGGAGGTTTCCTTTTGGGTATCATGTAAAGCAGCGTCTGCTAACGGATTTCTTATGTGATGATGAAATTCTGTTTCACGATTCCCGCGAAATTTCTTATCCAATAGTGATTCGGTTTTAATTTCCGGTTGGAATAAATCGATTTGGGCTATGCGCTTTTGATCAGTTAAGTTTGATTGCTGATATTTTCTAAAGTTGTGATAAACTGATTTCCAGAATTCACTTTCTGGAAATTGGTAGTAATCTTCAAGTAATACGGCCAAGTCAGATAAATTAAAAACCAATAAAGTATCTACTAAAAGCTCGCGCAAAGCTTCGACACTTTCCATCCAATAATATTGGTTTGGCCCGCCAAAACTATATTCTTCCTCGAAGTCAGTAAAAGTAGGCGCTAATTCCGGTTGTGCTAAGTAATTGTGAACGTACTCCATGCTTTCATGAAAATCGCGCACTATAACTTTTTCAGGCCAACCATCTTTATGTTGCAATAAGATATTTTGCCCGTGCGCCTCAATTGCAATACCGTGATGAACTAGTAAGTGCCATATGGGAATAATCACCTTTTCGAGCAGGTTCTCCAGCCAACTATGACAACCATATTCGGCAATCCAGGGCTCGATAAAAGGGCTGCCATCTTGTTCTATTATACTTAGGGCTACAAAAGGTATTACAGTTTTCTCATCACAGTATGAGTGCAGGCTCTGTCGAAAAATTACACCCAATTGACCATCGAGATTCTCAATCCATTCCTGATGTTCAGTGCCATCATTTGTAGGCCTTATTCCGGCATACTCCGCCAGCAAAATCATATTTTGCTTCAGGTAGTTATCCGACTCCAGAATTTGTATTAACCAGTTTGATATAGCAGGTGCAGTACAAATGGTGTGACTTTCTATAGTGCGTAGTGAAGAAGTATTAATTATATTCAGAGGTAGTTTTATATTAGCTTTTTCAGGATGGCTAATATTTAATAATGTACGAATAGAAATGCTGGCTTGATATTGATCGCCAGCCTCTCCAAGGTAAAATACTTGTCCATCAGCAATAGCGGGCTCAAGTTTATCTTTTAAAAACTTCCACTGCCATGGATGGATAGGCATCAATGAAAATGCAGTACTATCGGAAGTTAGATTTTTAATTTGTGTATTTAACTGCTGGTAACATTGTTCACCAAGCTCAGTTTCCCAAAATATTTTTTCAGTTACAGAGTTAAATCGACGCTTCAAATAGCATCGTCTAATCGCCAACCAATGTAGTTGAAAATTATTGCCAAACTCTGGACCATAAAGTTTATGATCAAGCTCACTAAACCCAGTTCGTGCCTTGAAGCATGGATGATAAGGGTGCCCTTCATCAATTGCAGACTCTAACTGGGTATATGTTAATTCACGACGGCTTATATGGCGGTTTAAATGCTTGTTGTTCCACTGGCAAAGTTTAACAGTTTGTTCGAGCTCAATTGCCAGCTTTTTCTTTACTACTACTGAAGTAGGCAAGTCCTCAACAAGGGCATTTAGTGTTATTGGTTGCCAATCAATGCTTTGAGATATATTTTTTATCCATTGTGCCTGAAGTTTTGTATCTACATGCTTTTCATCTCTTTGAGAAAAAAACATTTCTTCTGCATTGATTCTAATTCGACTAAAACCAGAAATTCTTCCTGAAGCACGATAAAAAGATCTTCCTAATGTAAAATAGAAAAAACCATCGTGATAAGAGTAATCACAAAGATGCTCGAACAACAATGCTTCCAAGAGCTGGCGAATCACTCTTTTTTCTTCAGCTAAGTGGCTGTCAGAATTTTTATAAGGAGAGATTTCTAAGTCTTGTTGAGATAAATGCTGCTGTGGGTTAACTGTGAGCAAGAGTCACCTCGTTAACTTGCTTGTGGGTAGTCAAGCTTTCTTGATGCAGGTCGAAGAAAGGATTTCGTATATTAGTGTAAACAGCTAATTCTTTTTCCGCTTCCAGCTCATCAACATCTTCAACGCGAGTTAGAAGGTTTCCCTTGCAGGGAATACTAGAATTATTAAATAATCTATCTGTAAAGTTTTTGCCGACGCTTGTCAGTACCCTAGAATTTAGAAAATTAAGCTTGCTGTAACTTAATTGTAATAGTTTATTCTCATCAATAAGGTCATCTTGTCCCATACGGCCAATAATTGAGAATAACTGATTGACAAAAAGATAGTATCCAAACCGGTCTGCAATCATATTGTCAGGATAAAATAAGTCAGGATTATTCCTCAACTCAGGTACAGCTTCGAGCAACTTATCCTGCATTTTTTCTGACAAGTAGAAACCTTGATTGTCTCGATAGTAGTATCTAATTGGACAGTCATCATAAATAGTTAATAGAGAATTTTGTTGGTGAGCCTCTAAACCAATACCCTGACTATCGTAAAGTCTAATTGTTGGTTCAATTGCACATTGCCAATAACAATTAAACCATTTTAACGCTGCTTCTTCTACGCTAATGCCCTGCTTGGAAGCCAAGCTTAAAACTTGCTGCGCTAATTTAGACTGAGTTCCGGATAAGATAGGGTCTTGTACCAATGCAGCGATTGAAACTGTGGGTAGTTCTAGACTGTTTGTATCTTTACTGAATGGATTTTGCCGTATAATAGTTTCAAAGCCTGTTTCCTGCATATTAGGTAATTTAACAGTAATAAAGGCAGGATCTTCAATTAAAACAAACTGTGGAAATTTTTGCTTGAAGTTGCTTAATGAGAACAACTTTCCAACATTTAATCCCGGATCTAATTCGTGAGCCATATTTTTTCTTAGCGAATTAGTTATTTTTACAGGGATCGAGAGCTTAATCATATAATTCAGCTCACTGCAGTACAAAGTGCGGACAGAAGAAGTGGGCGTAAACATCTTACCCATAAGACCTAAGTCGACAATTAATCCGTCACGTTGTAAATGTTGAACATAGTCCTGGTGTAACAGCCACTGTGCTTGTAGGGGGTGCACAGGTATTAGTTGTTTATCGATATCGATATCGATATCGGCCCCTAATATATTATTGATAATTTCCTCAACACTCTCGTCGAGTAAAGAATCTTGTTCCAGAAGATCTTTTGACACGGCAAAAAAGTGTAATTGAAATTTAGATTTCAATTCCGGCGTATACTTTTCATGTTGCCAAGAGTGAATGCCTTGGCGTGACTTGGGTGTAGGATGAAGCCAATGTCCAAATAACAGAGATTGCTCAGAACAAATATAATCGGAGCTATTAAGCGTAGGATCATCTAGTCGTTTAGTAAGATAATCCTGCATGATTTGAAGACTTTCTAAAGTGCGATTTAATAGTTCTATTTTGTTGGCTGGAGTATTTGGCTTATTGTTTTGGTTATTATCTTTTGCATAAATGTTATCTATTAACATCATAATTGCAGAAGTAAAATCTATGGGTTGCCAATTCCATTGATTTGCTAATTTGCGATAGCTTTTAGTAAATACATGTCGGCCGACAATTGAACGATAAGAAGCTTCTAAAGCAAGTGTAACTCCAGTTCCGTTCAAATAAAGTTCTAGCGCATAACCATTTTCTTCTTCAAGAGCCACACCAGTTTGTAATTGCCAATCAGAGCTTGTATGCCAAACACCGGGGTCAACTTCTCTTATATATGCATTAGCAAATGCTTGAAAAGAAGCCTTTTCCGCCAGCTCTTTTGCGGTGAATGGCATGACGATATTCTCCTGGAGATACTAAGTAAAAGAACTTACCCAGATGATAATGATACACATTCTCACCAGCAAGTAAGTTTACAATTGTTACTATTGTTTTAGAGCTGTATCTCACTTGGCGTTACTTAGACTGAAGTTTGATTCACTTTCAGCTTCGTAGGCCTGTATTGGTAGCAAAAATAGGCGGCCAACAAAAAGGTGCACCATTCTGCTAATGGCAGTGCAACAATAAATGATAAATTACTTATTGCTGCTGGTAATAAGTGCCAGCTGGGCAACATATAATAAAAGGCAATCAAAAATACGGCGGGGAATAATAAGCTGCGGTTAATAGCAATTAAAGCTGAAGGTTTTGGTTTGTGTATTGCTGTTAAGTAACAGGTTAAGACGATGTTAGTCCCATTAATTAAAAATAGTGGAAGCAACAATGGCAGCAATTGCATGCTGACTCGGGATATTTCCTGATCTTGTTCATTGGTAAACCAACTCAGAACAGTTTCTGGCCAAAAAACGAGCAGCGCAACGATTATGATACCCAGGCAGATGGTACTTAATATTGCAATTGACAAAAAAGATTTCACTCTATTTAAGTGCCGAGCGCCAAAATTTTGACTGACAACGATATGAAGCGCATCAGCTAAACCATAACTAAGCATGACACTTAAGAAAATGAAGTAATTGACCAGAGTAAATGCCGCTACACCATCTACGCCTAGCCGCATTATCATTAAAGTATTTAGAATGAAAAAAATAATACCAACAGATATCTCGTTTATAAACTCTGATATACCGTTATAAGCTGAGTTAAGAAGTAGTTTCCAGTTTCTTTGTTGTAATTCGAACTTAAGTGTTCTTTTCTTGCTAAAAAAATAACGGCTCAATACTAAAAACTGTATAACTTGTGCTATTGCAGTTGCATAAGCAGCCCCAGCTAATCCGAATTCCAAGTACACGATAAACCAGGCATCGAGAATAATATTGAGAGCAGCGCCGATTACTAATGCACATGTGGCTAATATCGGATGGCCATCAGCACGTACAAAATAATACAGCACCATTGTGGTTAACTGTAAAATGAACACCCAGCGAATGACGTCGAAATATTCCCTTGCTAATACAGCAACCTGGGCTGAAATATTAAGTATTTCAAAAAGTAGATCGTTGAAGGCTAAGCTGCCCAGCGCTAACAGAGTGTTAATAACCACAGCGGCAATAAGGGATTGGCTGAAGATCGCGTTTGCTGTTTTCGGATCTTTCTCACCTATGGCTTTACCTACGCTCACAGCCCCGCCTATTGCCAGCATGATGGCAATAGCTATCAACAAGGTGAAGTACGGGATCATTAGAGTGATTGCAGCGAGAGCGTCTGTACCTATGGTGTTGCCGACAAAAAAGCCATCAATCAGGTTGGCGCTTGTTATTGCAACTAAGCCGACTATTGAAGGTAGCACATAGTAAAAAAAAGTCTTGACGATACGACCGGAAAGCGCTGGATTTTGGGCTGACATTAAAGTGTCTCAAATCATGAGAAAATAGGTTCTGAGGCAGTATTATATATTCCACTTATTGCAAATGATAGTGATTATCATTAATATCGGTGAATTTAGGTTGATACATAAAGCTGCATTGTGAAGTTTTGATGTTCTAAATGTGAATAGATTTTTGTTTGAGCCAATGCAATATTGTGTTGGGCACTAAGCATGTTGGTGGCGTGTCCCGTGCAATGGTTGTACAGGAAGTGCGCAGCAGTATTGATGTTTTGCAGTGCTAAATGTCTTGGTAAGTCATATGTGTATCCATTGAAAATAGTTTAGAAAATGTACTATTAAAATTACTGTCAGACGTCAAAAGTAAGAGCTATGTGTAGGTTCCAGTCGGGTTCCCCCATATTAAGGTCGTCGGTGGGCGAGAGTATTTTTGCGCTATGAATAGTTTTGGATTCAAAAAATTCAAGTTTTAATTTGGTTGTGGATAAGAGGCTGTTGTGGCAACTGCGCATATTTTAATATTGGAAAGTGATACAAAAATAAGCAGACAATTGAGCGGCACTTTGCAAAAGCAAGGGTTTAATGTCACTCAATGTCAAGATGTTAGTGAAGGGTTGATGGTAATGCCCGCAGACTATTTTGATCTTATTTTAGTTAATGCGTTTTTGCCCACCAATGATGATTTATCACCTTTACAGGCTATACGTAGTTGGGGGCAAACGCCTGTAATTGTTCTCTCTTCAATTAATACAACGGCAAAAAGGATAGAGAGCTTTCGGCAGGGGGCTGATGATTTTATATCCAAACCGATTGATTCCACTGAGATAGTGCTGCGTGTAAACGCAATACTGCGTAGGACTCACAAGGGGGAAAGTAACATTGAAGGTGAGATTGATATCGATCATTTAAGGTTATTAAAATCAAGGCAGCAGGTTTTTTATAGGGGAGATAATTTAGCGTTTACACCTATTCAGTTTCGATTACTTTGGATACTCGCTGAGAACCGATTCAAGGTAGTTAGTAAGCAATTTTTATATCGTGCGGTACTCAACAGGCAATTTTCCCGTTATGATCGAAGCCTTGAGATGCATCTTAGTCGTATCAGGAAAAAGTTTATTGAAGTTGGTATATCGGCTGACCGCTTTGCTACGATTCATGGCAAAGGTTATAGATTTTCATAATAAAAGACTAGCTTAAGTTAAACGGTAAATTTAGGTGTACTAAGCATCGGTTTAGGCATTATTCAAGTATTTTTTCCTTTCTAAAATTCTAATCAGGCTTGTTTAACATCAGCAAGCTTAAAGCTGTCTTTGAGTTCAAAACGTTTTAATTATCGACGGTTTTTATTAGCTATTATGCTCCCGTAACAATTGTAAAAGTGGTTTTTTTTGGCCATGAAAGCAATTAACATCTTTGATAATGATTATCATTACCAAAGGTGTTAATTGCTGAATACATCTTTTCGTTTAAAATTTGGCTCGGCATAAAGTGAATTAATTAAGAAGTGGGGATATGAGCACTATTAATAAAGTTGAGGCTGAGCATGATAGCCAATTTTTAGCTTTTTCAACGGTAATTCACATTGACAGCGAGAGGATGATTAGGCGTTTATGTAAGCACTTCGCTCACAAAGTTAATGCCCACTGGAGCAGCGAGTGCGGCCATATTGAGTTTGATATGGGTTTCTGTGATATGAACGGAAGTGGAGATCAATTGGATTTGTGTTGTGGTGCTAACTCTGATGCGGAGTTAAAAGAGATCATAGATTGCATTGATTCCCACTTCTTACGATTTGCGAAAGGTGTGGAATGTTCACTTCAGTGGAATCTAATGAATTCTTAATGGTAAAAAGATGTTAGAGAAAGATAAACTCGAGAGTGAAGTTAATACTCAGTGGAATATAGCTGAGGCAGGGAATATTTATGGTGTTAACCAGTGGGGCAATGGTTATTTCGATATAGATTCACAGGGTAATGTTGTCGTAAAAAATCCTAGTGATGAAGAGGCCGATGCTGTTCCCTTGATGCAAATTATAGAGGGTATGCGGGACCGCGATTTACACATGCCTGTTTTACTGCGTGTCGAGAATATTCTTGATAAAAGTATTAGCTCACTTAATGAAACTTTCCGTCAGATAATCGAAAAACTGGATTACCAGAATAAATACCAAGGTGTTTATCCAATTAAAGTAAACCAGCAGGCCCAAATTGTCGATGAAGTAGCTCAATTTGGTTCTCGCTATCAACATGGATTTGAAGTTGGTAGTAAAGCTGAAATGATTGCAGCTTTATCCACCATCGAAGAACTTGATAGCCTAATTATTTGTAATGGCTATAAGGACCAAGAATTTATAGAATTGGGGTTAGAGGCAACAAAACTTGGATTGAAATGTATATTTGTTATTGAAACCTTAACCGAATTGCCGATTATTGTAGAGCGAAGTCAAGCGTTAGATATTTTTCCTCATATTGGAGTGCGCGTTAAAATGACGACTCAAGTGAGTGGACATTGGAGTGCTACCAGTGGTGAGAGAAGTGTATTCGGACTGTCATCAAGTCAACTTATACATGTGGTTGATTACTTAAAAGAGCATCAAATGCTCAATTGCCTTGAGTTACTACATTGCCATTTGGGCTCTCAGATTCCTAATATCCGTGATATCCGCGGTGGTGTATTAGAAGCCTGTCGCTATTACTCCGATTTATGTAAAGAGGGCGCGGCATTAAAGTATATTGATTTAGGTGGTGGTTTAGCAGTTGACTACACCGGTAGACAGTCAAGTACCGGGCAAAGCCGCAATTATTCACTTGAGGAATACTGCGAAGATATTATTGATACAATTAAGAGTACATTAGATAGCAAGAACTTACCCCACCCGATAATTGTTACGGAGTCTGGTCGTGCTACTGTAGCCTACACATCAATTTTGCTCTTTAATATCCTTGATGTTGTAAGTTTCGACTCAGAAGAGCTAAAAGAAGCTGAGGAAGATGAGCATCAATTGCTTCAAAATATGCGTGAAATTCTGACTTATTTGAAGCCTCAAAGATTGCAAGAGTGCTTCAATGATGCGCAGTTTTATCGGGACGAAGTTCGCGAATTATTCAAGCGTGGCCAAATAGATCTTCGTGTTCGTTCTGTATCAGAGACAATTTATTACAATGTTTTGCATCGTATAAAAGAGACTCTTTCAGAAATGGAGCGAATACCTGAAGATCTGGAAGGCTTGGCAGATTCATTAGCTGATATCTATTATGGTAATTTTAGTTTATTTCAGTCCTTACCTGATAGCTGGGCTATTGATCAGTTATTTCCTGTTATGCCTATTCATCGACTAAATGAGGCTCCAAGTCGGCGTGCTATCTTGGCCGACATTACCTGTGATTGTGATGGAAAAATTGAGCGATTCGTAGTCAACCAGGAAGTCGAAAAAACCTTACCTCTGCATTCAATAAAGCACGGCGAGGAGTATTATCTCGGTGTTTTCCTAGTGGGCGCTTATCAGGAAACTCTGGGTGATCTGCATAATTTATTTGGTGATACGAATGTTGTCAGTGTGAGACTGAATTCAGATGCCAGCTTTGAGTTTGTGAAAGAGGTTCATGGGGATACTATTGAGGATGTTTTAAGCTATGTCGAGTATCAGCCGCATGAAGTAAAGACGCGTTTTCGTAATAAGGTTGAAGCGGCTGTTCGCAGTGGGCGTATTAGCGCTCGTGAACGTCAGCAAATAATTAAGACCTTCAATGCAAGTATGCAAGGTTATACCTATTATGAAAGAGATTAGAATAGAGTAGAAAGCAGTGAGAGACTTGACCTGTTTAAATCTTTAGCTGTATATGTGAAAGGTTAAATCTAAGTATGTCGACGATGCCAGATCTTCGATCTGGCTAAAATATTTAAGCCCTACTCTGTGAAGCTAGCTCCCGGCCACGTTAATAAATTCCTTATTTTTATATAGTTATGATGTTAGCACCTATCCTGATTTAGTGTTTTAGGTTTATATTGGTTACTTTAGCGTCAGCTAATTTTCTGTAGTGATAGTATTATACACTTATATAGAATCTATTCTTCTTTATGGCTATTGCAGAACTCTGAATATACTTGCTTTTAAACTTTAGTGTGCCTGTAGTTGAAATATTACCTCTCTGTAATAGTTGTTAAGAGTTTTGATCTTTCTTGTTTCTTTGTCTGATTGTTACTTGCATTTTTTATTGCGTAAAAAGTAACGAGAAGTAAAATATTAAATTTTACGCCATTTAGTAAGGAAGCTAGGTTTAGCTAATATTCATAAGGATTATGAATATGATTTTCTGATATTATCTGGTCACAACATAAGATGTTCTATCTTTTAAAGAATAGGGATGTGGACTTGAGGATCATAAATAAGATCACTTTGGGTTATATTGCACTGGCTCTGCTTCCGATCAGTTTTTCACATAGCAGTGAAACTCAGATTGAAACTATCGTTGTGACTGCGGGTAGATATGAACAGGATATTTCACAGCGGGTGGAGAGTATTTCTGTTCTAGATAATGATGTACTCAGAAAAAGTGGTAATACCCATATTCAACAAAGCCTGGTGAGTGTACCTGGAGCAAACCTAGCAAGAGGGAATGGACAGGAATACCTGCCAGCCCTACGTTCCCCAGTACTGACTGGTGCGGGAGCCTGTGGTGGTTTGTTGACAGCAGAGGATGGGATTCCACTGAGAGCAAATGGATTTTGTAATATCAATGAGCTATTTGAATCCTTCAGCGAGACAGCTCGGCATATCGAAGTTGTTAGAGGGCCTGCTGGTACCCTCTATGGCTCTAATGCAATGCATGGATTGATCAATGTTATCAGTCGCGATCCTGTAGAAGGAAAGAATGGATCTCTCAACACTGAAGCGGGGCCCCACGATTACTATCGACTGGGTGTATCAGCAGATCATCGCCTCAGTATTGAAGGTGATGTGATCAGTGCAGATTTGTATTTGATGACTGATGGAGGATATAGGGATCAGTCAGAATTGGACCAGCAAAAGGCTAGCATCCAGTATACCCACCAGGTCGGTGATAGCAGAGTTCGAACTCGTCTAGTAGCGACAAGCTTAAATCAGGAGACGGCTGGTTACCTCGAGGGCGACGGAGTTTACCGCAATCGTCGATTGAGTCGTACCAACTCTAATCCAGAGGCGTTTCGAGATGCCAATTCTCTCAGATTTTACTCTCTGATTGATATACCTTTGAATCAAACTAGTCAATTACATTTGGCTCCTTACCTCCGTAAAACTGACATGCGTTTTCTGCAGCATTATTTACCGGGGCAACCAATGGAGGAAAATGGCCAGGAGAGTGTTGGGATAAGAAGCGGTTATTATCTGGAGATGGGTGAAAAGCTTAATCTGCTAACCGGTATTGATACTGAATTAAGTAAAGGATATCTCCTGGAAGCCCAAGAGAGTGTTACCGAGGGCTCTGAATTTCTGCAAGCAACCATACCAATGGGAAAGCACTACGATTATGAAGTCGTAGCTTGGAATGTCGCCCCCTATGCATCGGCAACCTGGAAGGTTAATGATCAATTGGAAATCACTGGTGGAGTCAGGATTGAATCTGCACACTATGACTACGACAATCAAATGCTTCCCGGGCGCACAGATGAAAATGGATTACCCTGTGACTTTGGAGGCTGTCGGTTTAGCCGGCCAAATGACCGAAAAGATAGCTTTAACAATATATCCCCCAAGTTGGGAGCGCTATTATGGTTAAGTAATGAACTACAACTCTTTACTCAATTGGCCCAGGGTTATCGTGTACCCCAAGCGACAGAGTTATATCGATTACAGCGAGAGCAGACGGTAGCAGACCTAGATCCAGAGGAAATTAATAGCTTTGAAGTAGGGCTGAGGAAAATAGGCGACTCTTTGTCATATGAGTGGGTGGCTTATACGATGAAAAAGGAGAATGTAATATTTCGTGATGCCGACTATTTTAACCAGTCCAATGGCAAAACCCGGCACTGGGGAGTTGAGTTGGCTGTCGATTATGAATTCACTGAAAGCTTACGGCTAGAGGTGAGTACCAGCTATGCAGAACATCGCTATGCAGATCAAAGGGAGTTGCAAGGTGTAGAACTGGATGGAAAGCTTGTAGATTCTGCGCCAAAGACCTTTGGTAGCTATCGACTTCACTGGTCCCCGAATTCTTTGGTATCAGCGGAGCTTGAATGGTTACATCAGGGTAGCTATTTTACAGATCCTCAAAATGCTTATCGGTATCCAGGACATGACTTACTGAACCTCCATTTGGCCTGGCAGTGGAAACAATATGAAATTTCTACTCGAATACTGAATATTACCGATAAAGCCTACGCTGAGCGCGCGGATTACAGTAGTTTTAGTGGTAGCCGCTATTTCCCCGGAGAGCCTCGCTCAATTTACTTCGGAATTAATTTTGATTGGTAATGTAGTAAGGGCTTGCTTTTAATTTTCAGGTTTCATTTGAGCATCACGAATCAAAGCTGCCATCCGATAAAAACCATGAGCCATTTTGGTGTAGGGCGTAAGTAAAAAAAAAGCGAGAACTGCACCCAAGTGTAAATCCAATAGTAGGGGGAGTGCAGCTGTTCCCCCCAGGGCAAATAGTAGGAGACCACTGAGTGCGATAAATAACAGTAGCCCAATAAACCCCATCTCCCCACTCCAAACTCTTGCCGAGCCCAGTTCTGGATCAGCCTTGAGCTTTAGTTGGATAAGTTTGCTACACCCTACTAATATGAGTAAACCACCGGGAATACCAAGTAATTTGGGTATCGAAAAAATTGGGTATGGCCCTGGCATGTTTAGAAAGTAATACATGACAGTACCCGAGCAGGTAGCGGCAAAGCACAATAAAAAACCGTATAAAACAGCTTGGTGTGTGTATCTTCGCTGGTTGCTGAATCGGTCTTCCTCCTCGAAGTTACATCCGTCCCCGTGGCCCCCGGATAGATTCTTTAGTTTCCCTGCAGAGATTAATGCTCTTCTAAAGTGATCCCAGGAAATTTTTTCCCCGCCGACCTTCCTCCAGTAGCGACGTAAACTGATCCCTAGACTAAACAGCGGGTATAGAAAAGCGGGTAGAAAAATTCCGGTCATAGTGGGGTGGGAAATAACTGCGTAGAAGCCCTCGCCACCACTGGGTTTCAGTGCTCTTATCACATAAAAGATAACGGCAAATCCGATGATAGTGACCAGGGCGATCAGACTGCCGCGTTTTTGGAAAATTCTGGCGATACCTCCGGGCCAGGCAAAAGACTCCCAGCTTTTCTGTCGAGCTTCGGACATGACTTGGGGAATATTGATGTTGAATTCGTGGGGAGCGGTATACTGGCAGGCGTAGTAACAGCCTCGACAGTTGTGGCAAAGGTTGGCCAACTGGGTGATGGTTCCCTCTGAGAAAGAGCGGTGTAGTTGAAGTGCTGGAAATACGGCACAGTAGCCCTCGCAATAGCGACAAGCATTACAAATTTCTGCTTGCCGCCGTGCCTCTTCCAAATTATCCAATTGCATAGTTAGCGGCTTCCCTGCCAGCGATACGTCCAAAAACGGTGCCGATCATCATACCCAGGCCGGCTAGATATCCCTGACTGAGAATTGACCCGGCCATGGTTTCCCCAGCAGCCCACAGATTTTTTACCAGCCCAGTGGCAGTGTTGCACTGGGCATTCTCATCAACCTTGAGCGCCAGGTAGGTAAAGGTAACCCCGGTGCGCAAGCTATAGCAGTAAAATGGTGGCTCGTTGATAGGACGGGCCCAATTGGTTTTTTCTGGTGTCAGGCCGGTGGTGGTGAGACCATCTAACTCTGTGGGATGAAAAGTTTCACTACTGCTACAGGCAGCATTGAAGGTCGCTATTGTGTCGATCAGTTTTTCAGAGGGTAAACCGGTTTTTTCCGCGATTTCCTCCAAGGTATTCGCCTCGGTAGGAGGGAATGCTGACGGCATAAACATTTTTAAAGACTTGGAGTCGATAATTGCAAAAGCCACTTGGTCTGGCTGTTGTGCGACAAGGCGGCCCCAGATGGCGTAGCGTTTGGGCCAAATATCTTCTCCCTCGTCATAAAAGCGCCGAGCCTCTTTGTTAACGACAATGGAAAAGGGCACACAATCGAGGCGTGTTACTATGCCGCCATCAAACTTCGGCGCTCGCCCGTCAATTGCCACTGCATGGCACTGGGTGGGATCTCCGACGGACAGCACGCCTTGCTCCAGTAAATCCTCCAACACCGCACCCCGGTTATAAGGCGTTCCGCGTATCAGGAAATTTTCGGCAGCTGGCCCCCAGGCTTTTTCCAGCCACTCCAGATTGGCTTCAAATCCGCCGGAGGCAACTACAACTGAGCTGGGTTCAATTTGGTATTGCTGCCCCTCGTAAACATAGTCGACACGAGTAATATGATTTCCCTCCAGCTGCAGGTGCTTAACGTGTGCCCGATACAGCACATCAACACCTAATTTGCCTGCAGTTCGGTAATAGGCGTTAACCAGGGACTTACCGCCGCCAAGGAAAAAAGCATTTGTGCGTGTGAGGGATAGTGTGCCGGACAGAGGAGCTTGGAAGTGGACTCCGTGTTTTTCCATCCAGGGAAGTGCGCTTTCCGAAGAGCGTATTACCAACCTAGCTAACTGCTCATTGGTTTTACCCCCGGTAACTTTTAATAGATCTTCGTAGTACTCGTCTTCACTGTAGTCACCTTCCAGTGGGCCTAGGGGACCTCGGTGCATACAGCGTATATCCCTGGTGTGACGGGAATTACCGCCTCGATAGGGTTTGGGCGCAGTTTCCAGAATAATCACCTTGGCCCCGAGTTCGGCAGCAGTTATAGCTGCGCACAGAGCAGCATTGCCACCCCCAATTACGGCGAGGTCGTAGTGATTGTTCACCGATAGAAAACCCTTTTGCAATGGACTTGTGTCTCATTGCAAAAGGTAGGTGAAAATAGAGAATAAATAGGCGGGCAGGCAATTCCTGCCGCAAAAATCGTCAGCTGGTGGCGGGTTGTTCAGCTTGCTGCATGCCGATGTGAACAGATACAGAGGCCTGGCTTTCCAGCCAGTTGTCCATGCGCTCTTCAAGAATATTCAGTGGCAGTGCTCCAGATCCCAACAGAGCGTCATGGAAACTGCGAATGTCGAAATTGCTATCCAGGGCTTCCTCCGCCTCTTTGCGCAGCTCTTTAATTTTGAGCTGCCCTAACTTGTAGGCCAGGGCTTGGCCGGGCCAAATTAAGTAGCGGTCTATCTCGACGGTCACATCGTGGAGCGGTTTGGCGCTGTTCTCCATAAAGTATTCGATCGCTTCCTCGCGGCTCCAGCCCAGCTGATGCATACCGGTGTCCACTACCAAACGCACTGCACGCCACATATCGTAAGAGAGTGCACCGAACTCGCTGTAGGGATTTTTATACAGGCCCAGGTCGTAGCCAAGACTCTCGGAGTAAAGGCCCCACCCCTCTACAAATGCAGTGTAGAAAGTCATACGGCGCAGCGGGTGAATATCAGTTTGCTCTTGAGCCAGGGCAATTTGCAGGTGGTGACCCGGCATCGCCTCGTGCACTGTGAGCGCCTCCATTTCCCATTTCGGGCGGCTGGGCAGGTTGTAGGTATTGGCAAAGAAGATACCTGCACGGCCAGCTTCGTTGGAGCCGGGCAGATAATAAGCTGTGGTTTGGGATTGTTCGGAGTAGCTGGGTATCGGTTTCACACCGTAGGGCAGGCGTGGCAAGGTGCCGAACAGAGCGGGCAGCTCTGCATCAATGCGCTTGGCAATATCGCGGTAATCCCGCAGTAACCCCTCCCGGCTGGTGTGGTAAAAGCGCGGGTCGGTACGCAGAAACTCGGTGAATGCTTTGAAATCTCCCTGGAAGCCTGTCTTCTGGATAACTCTATCCATCTCCCCGCGAATTCGCTTCACTTCCGCAAGCCCAATGCGGTGGATCTCCTCGGGGCTGAGGTCGGTGGTGGTATTCTCTTCCACTTTATGGGCGTACCAGCGCAGACCGTCAGGGCGGCTGGTTAAAGCCGTATCCACCTGGGCCTCGGGAATATATTTTCGCTCAACAAATTCAGCCATACCCTGCCAGGCCGGTACCAGTTGTTTACTGTAAATGGCATAGGCGCGTTGCTGCAGGCTTTTCCGCTTAGTTGCTGGAATGGCCTCAGGCATTTGATTAAATGCAGTCAGCAATGGACTGTGCTCCGGCGCGGCAGGTACCAGTGCGCGTATTTGACGCGGTAGGTCGCGCAGAGTGATTTGTGGTGGTGTGACTCCTTTGCGCAGACCCCGGCGCATCAGCCCCTGGGTTTGCTCAATCAGAATTGGCAACCTTTCCAGACGGCTGATTATTGTTTCGTAATCGGCTGCAGTGCGCTTGGGCATGCTATTGATAACAGCTGGCACATTGCGCTGAATACCGCTCATATGGGTAATTGGTTGCAAGTGTTCTGGAAACTGGAAACCTTTTACGTCCCCCAACAAGTCCTGGTAGAGCAGCTGGTAATCCAATTGTTGTTCGGCTGGCAGGTCGCTCTGGTCGATATTACGTGCAGCGCCCAATAGGATTCGGGTTTGCTTCTGCCTGAGTTCCACAGACTTCAGGGAGTTATCTACCCAGCGATGATTTTGCCCGGGATAGCCCTCGTACGTTGCCTGGCTGGGATAACTCTCCATGACCCAGCGATAGCGTAAATCCTGCAGGGCGGTGAGGCGCTCGGAGGCGCTGCTCTCAGGAAGGGATTTGTAAGCTTTTCGGAAGGTGTCCTGGTCCATCGCTGAGGCATTGAGGCTCACAACAAGTCCCAGGGATGTAAATAGGGCTTTTCTGATAAACGACATAATCCCCTCAAGTGAAAAAGTGTGGCCCAAATAGTGGCCGGATTTAGTCAATGGGTGGTTTGTTACCACTGCCGGCAATTTATTGCCGGGCATTCGAAGAGCAGCCAGCCGCATTAGCTGGCTGCCAAAGGCGGGCTGGGTCAGTTGGCTGCCGCTGTGCGACTGCCAAACTCCTGGTGATTGATCAGTTGCAAGCGCCTGCGAATCTGTTCCTCAATACCGGAAGCATTGAGGCCGATGGCCGCCAGCAGGTCTTTGTGCTTGCCGTGCTCAATAATTTGATCTGGAAGTCCCATTTGCAGCACCGGTACTGACCGCGCAGTGCTATTGAGGTATTCGAGTACGGCACTGCCAGCGCCACCAGCAATAGCGTTCTCTTCGATGGTAACTAAGAGTTGGTGACTCTCGGCAAGTTCATCGATCAGTGCTTCGTCCAGGGGTTTTACCCAGCGCATATCGGCTACGGAGGCTCCCAGCTGCTCTGCAGCGGCCATAGCGGGGCCGAGTAAGGTTCCGAAGCTGAGGATGGCTACACCACTGCCCTGGCGCAACAGGCGCCCCTTGCCGATCGGTAGCTCTGCCATTTCCTTGTTGATGGAGGTACCCATACCGGTTCCGCGCGGATAGCGCACAGCAGTGGGGCCGTTGTGTTTGTAGGCGGTATAGAGCAGCTGGCGGCATTCGTTTTCGTCACTGGGCGCGGCGATAGCCAGGTAGGGCAGGCAGCGCATAAATGTGAGGTCAAAACTACCCGCGTGCGTGGGGCCGTCTTCGCCCACCAGGCCGGCGCGGTCGATGGCGAAAGTGACATCCAGGTTTTGGATTGCCACATCGTGCACCATTTGGTCGTAGCCGCGCTGTAAAAATGTCGAATAAATAGCAACTACCGGCTTCTGGTCTTCACAGGCGAGGCCCGCAGCGAGAGTGACGGCGTGCTGTTCGGCAATGGCTACGTCGTGGAAGCGGTCCGGGAAGCGCTTGGAGAACTCCACCATACCGGAACCCTCGCACATGGCCGGGGTAATAGCGACCAGGCGCTCGTCCTGTTCTGCGGCATCGCACAGCCACTGGCCAAAAATATCCTGGTACTTGGGCAGTTTCTTCTTGCCGGGTACGGCCACTTGCACCTTGGCTTCTGGCTCCAGCTTGTTCAGCGCGTGGTAGCCCACTGGATCTTCTTCAGCAGGGCCGAAGCCTTTGCCCTTAGTGGTGGCAATATGCAGGAGTTGTGGGCCCGGCTGGCTGCGCAAGTTGCGCAGGGTGTGGACCAGGTCGTGCATGTTGTGGCCATCCAGGGGGCCTACATAGTTAAAACCCAGTTCTTCGAACAGGGTGCCCGGTGTGATCATGCCTTTGACGTGCTCTTCGGTACGTCGCGCCAATTGCCAGGCTTTGGGGATGGCAGACAGTATCTTACGGCTGCCCTCGCGCATGTTCAGGTAGGTTTTACTGGCCAGGATTTTGGCGAAATAGGTAGCCAGGCCGCCGACATTTTTTGAGATAGACATACTGTTGTCATTGAGAACAACCAACATGTCCTTGCCGGTATGGGAGGCGTGGTTTAGGGCTTCGAAAGCCATTCCCGCCGTCATGGCGCCATCGCCAAT
The DNA here is from genome assembly GCF_056311705.1 of Microbulbifer sp. ABM4_008. Classification (NCBI taxonomy): domain Bacteria; kingdom Pseudomonadati; phylum Pseudomonadota; class Gammaproteobacteria; order Cellvibrionales; family Microbulbiferaceae; genus Microbulbifer; species Microbulbifer sp. ABM4_008. The sequence goes on from NZ_CM149970.1 coordinate 510,411, forward strand.
CACCGCCACTACCTTGCGATCGTCAGGGGAGCCCAGAGCCATACCCAGGGCGGCGCTGATCGAAGTGCTGGAGTGACCGACACCAAAGGTATCGTAGGGGCTCTCACTGCGCTTGGGGAAGCCGGACAGGCCCCCTTGCTGACGCATGGACAGCATCTGTTCGCGGCGACCGGTGAGGATTTTATGGGGGTAGGTTTGGTGGCCCACATCCCAAACCAGCCGGTCCTCCGGGGTATTGAATATGTAATGCAGGGCGATGGTCAGTTCCACCACACCGAGACCGGCACCAAAGTGCCCGCCGGTCTGGCCGACACAATACAGCAGGTACTCACGCAATTGGCTGGCGAGTTCCGGCAATTGGCGTTCATCGAGGGCGCGCAGCTGCGCCGGGTCGTCGATCGAGTCGAGTAGCGGTGTCTGCGGACGTGTGCGTGGAATTTCTTCGAGCATCAAATGTATCAGTTGCAACAGATGGTGATATTGAGGGGGATTGTATGCCCGTGGCGGGCATATTGCATCCCAAACCCCACAGGCAAGGCTGTGACTTAGTGTCCGCGCTGCACGATATAGTCTGCGAGCTGCTGCAGTAGCAGGGTATCGCCATCGAGACTTTGCAGTGCCTGGGAGGCCTGGGCGTGCAGTTTTGCCAGCTTGTCCCGGGCGCCGTCGACGCCGAGCAGAGAGACATAAGTGGGTTTGTTGCGCAGGGCATCGGCGCCCTGGGTTTTGCCCAGAACCGCGGTTTCAGCAGTGATATCGAGAATATCGTCCTGAACCTGAAATGCCAGGCCAATAGCTTGGGCGTAGCCGGTAATAACCTCCAGCTCCCTCTCGCTGGCACCCCCCAGCAGTGCGCCCATACGTGCGCTGGCACAAATCAGAGCCCCGGTCTTCAGGCGGTGCATGGGCTCCAGCTGATCCAGGGTGAGGGTTTGGTCAACGGAGTCCAGGTCGATAGCCTGGCCGGCGACCATACCTCGGGCCCCCGCCGCAGTGGCGAGCTCACGCATTAACTGTAACTGCAATTGAGGCGCGAGCGGTTCTGCGAGAAGCAACTCGAAAGCCTGGGTTTGCAGTGCGTCGCCGGCGAGAATGGCTGTGGCTTCGTCAAAGGCGATATGACAGGTGGGGCGACCTCGACGAAGGTCGTCGTCATCCATTGCCGGCAGGTCGTCGTGGACCAGGGAGTAGGCGTGAATGCACTCCAGGGCCGCCGCTGTGCTATCGCAATAGGCCAGGTCAAAATCGACACCCCGAAAAACCTGGGCACAAGCGTAGATGAGAGCGGGGCGCAGGCGTTTGCCGGGGCCCAGTGCGGCATAGCGCATTGCTTCGAACAGCTTTTCTGAGCCGTCGATCGGGGTGTTGAGCGCCTGCTGGATTCGGCTTTCGACGCGTGTGGAGGAGGCCTGTAGAAAGGCTTTCAGCTCCTCTGGCAGGTTTGCGGAACTCACTTAAACTGGGTCCCCGGAGTTGTCGTCGGCATCAAAGGGGAGCTCGCGGATATTGCCGCTCTCTTCAATTAACAGCTTCACTTTCTGCTCGGCTTTGGCAAGCTTCTGTTGGCACTCCCGGGTGAGTTTCACTCCCTTTTCGAAATCAGCGAGAGCCTCCTCCAATGGGAGATCTCCGCCTTCGAGTCGCTCAACCAGCTGTTCCAACGCCTCGAGACTCTCTTCAAAAGTTGCTGTTTTTTTCTTTGCCGCCATAGCATCGCCTCTTAATTGCGGGGCAACCTTAGCGGCTGGCGCTGCGGGGGTCAATTCCATGGCCCCCTCATCCGGGAGCCTCCTCTCAGTGTCGTTTAGGAGCGCAATTCCTAGAGGCTCGACTCCCGGGATAAAAGATAGTGCGCCAGGGCTTTTTTCTGCACCGCCGTAAAGTTGTAGTTAGGCATTGGTGGTGTTGGGGCGTCGAAGTAGTCAGCCAGGGTCTGCGCTGTGTATTTAGCGGACAGGTTGCGCAGGGGAAACTGGGCCTGATGGCAGTGGGCACAATCGTTAGACCGATAGAGCTGGGCGCCCAGTTGAACCACCTCGGCATCTATTGAAAGCGCGTTGGCCGTGGATGTTTTTTGCAGTTGTGGCTGCTGTGTTGTCAATACAGCTTGGCGAGGGGGTCCTTGGCTTACACGATAAACTGCACCGGCGTAGTCATCGGAAATATAGATATTGCCCAGTTTATCCTCGGCGATGGCGACAGGGCGGCCGTAAACCGTTTGGCGGTCATCGCTGAGAAACCCCCACAGGAAATCCCTCTGTTGAATTTCCCCGTCGTTACTCCAGTGCAGGGAGACAACTTTATAACCATCTTTCACGCTGCGGTTCCACGAGCCGTGCAGGGCGACCAGCGCTGCATGGCGATAATCCTTAGGCTGTTCCACACTGCGCAAAAATTTAATCCCGAGTGGCGCGTTGTGAGCGCGAAATTCGTACACAGCAGGAATTGAGTCAGCAATCTTTTGCTGGATTTCAGGGCTTGCATCCACCCCAAGATCCGGATCGGGAACCCGGTCACCGTAAGCGTAGGGCCATCCGTAGAATTGGTCTTTGCGAATCAGGTTGAGCTCATCTGGCGGCAAGTTGTCGCCGAGCCAATCGCGGCCATTATCTGTTGCGTAAAGTCCGCCATCTTTTGGAGACCAATCGAACCCCACACTATTACGCAGGCCGGTGGCGTATATTTCAAAATTATCTCCGTTTGGTTTCATTCTCATGATGGTTGCGCGGCGAGGATCTTTTTCAATACAAACGTTGCAGCTGGAACCACTGCTGAGAAAAAGCCATCCATCGGGACTCATATCAATAGTTTTTGTCCAGTGTCCATCGTCCTCAAGATTTTCAATAATTCTCTGGTAGCGCCCAGCGAGTCGCCCATCAGAATGATCAAAGGGAACCCGTCCAACTGCGTCACTTTCGGCAATATATAACCAGCCGTCGTGTAGCAATAATCCGTGGGGCCGTTGAAGATTATCAATAAGGGTCTTTTGCCCGTCACTGCGGCCGTCGCCGTCTTTATCTTGTAATAAAAGTGAAACTTTGCCATGTTTAGGCTGAGAGACGATGATGTCTCCATTGCGGGTCACTGTGAGCCAGCGTGCGCCGGGAACATCCCCTGCAAATAACTGGACCGAGTATCCATTTGCTGCGGTCAGCCGGCCTGTCACTTCTTTTTCTGTTGTTTTGACACCACCGACCAGCTGGCGCCAAGGCACGCTGACGCTGGATTTAAAGGTGGCTAAGGCGGTAGAAAGCACCGCGCCGAGGGCGATAAAAAATATTAGCGTATATTTCAACGTTTTCTTCATGGTATCGATTGAACTTGAAATAAAGATGTTTATAGTTGCCGCGCTTATCTATTTACCCCTATAGTTAACACGGGATTAATTTCCTGTCTTCCCTCCCTTTTGTAACAGGTAACTCAGTTTGTGAGATATCTCTTACACAAAATTCAGCAGATTTCCCCTACTTTTTTCTCCCTTGATGTCCATAATTAACTTGCAAGGACGCGAAAGGGACTGCACTACTGCGGCAATGGATAAATGGATTGCGCCGCTCGCCCTAGGGATATGGGCACCATCCTGTGAGACGCACCGCCCGGGCCGGATTGCCTGGGCGGTGTTTTACATTCTGCTTTAACCTGCCTGTTGCTGCCTGCAACGCTTTCTACAATTTACACCTTTCTTTTGTAATTTGCTGTTATTCCATCAGCGGCATGTCGCTGCCTGGAATTTGTAATAGTTATCCGCTTTAATGTTGATAGGCCGGCCAAATTACCCATGGGCCGGCGGAGGGTGGCGCATTCAGTAATCTACCAGCAGAAGTGCCCGTATTACCCAAGGCAAAACTACGCCTGTGGGCATCTGTATTTTCGTTGGTAAAAAAGCTTTCAGACTCCTCCATCTTGTCTGGGAGCAAGCTTTTACTTTCGAAGGTGGCAGTTTTTTCTAATGCTGCGAATTGCGCCAGCCTCTGTCATCGTCATCCAGTCCCTTCGATCTGTCACTCCAAAACTTCTTTTTTCTTCTTTATAAAAACCTTTGTGATTACACGGAAACAGTTCCGGGGCTGCCTTGTTCTATTCGACAGTGGGGAGGCGAGGTTATGCACGCGAGAATATTGCGTTTAAATCTGGCGGGACAACCGCTGGAGTGGCTGAGTTGGCAAGAGGCATCCTGTCTGTACGTGCGGGAGCTGGTTACGTGGTCGCTGGGAGGTGTTGTCCAGCGGGTGAGAGGAGGCTTTAATCGCAATGGCGATCGTTCCAGCCTTGATCTGGCCGCTATTATCGCCTGTGGCGGTGCACGTATGGCCCGTCCGCGCCGGCGCCCACCTCTAACAAATCGAGCACTGTTTTTTCGCGATTCCCATACTTGTCTTTATTGCGGTAATTTCTTTAAAAGTGTGGATTTGACACGGGACCATGTTATTCCTGTTTCCAAAGGCGGAGTTGATTCCTGGGAAAATGTGGTTGCGGCCTGCAGGCGCTGTAACCAGCATAAGGGCAATCAATTATTGGAAAATATCGACATGGAGTTGTTGGCTTTGCCCTTCTGCCCCAATGCAGCTGAATACCTTGCCCTGATTAACAGTGAGCGGATTCGCGGCGATCAGATGGAGTTTCTGCGCGGCCAGTTTTCACGGCGACGTCAACAGGGGTGGTTGTTGCACTAGCCCGTTGGATCAAAATGAGCAAAAAAGAAAAGGGGCCAACAGGCCCCTTTTAATTATGTCTTGTCGTTAGGTGAAGATACCGCAGAGCGGATCAGGCCGGCCAGGTATTCGGTGAAATTGTGCCCGTGGTTTTCCATCATTTTGGGGAACATGGAGTTAGGTGTCATACCGGGAAAAGTATTGACCTCATTGAGGTAGAGTTCGCCGGTCTCTGTCAGGAAAAAGTCTATGCGGGACAAATCCTTCAGCTTTAGGGCTTTAAAAGTGCGCAGGGATACTTCGGCTATCCATTGAAGCTGTTCTTCGTGAAGATCAGCAGCTTCGATAAAGGTGACCGCGCGGCTGCCCTCGGCATACTTTTCCTTATAAGTGTAAAAAGTATCCGTTGGGGCGCGTACTTCTCCCGGGTGGGTTGCGATCACATCATCATCGTAGTGGTAAACCGCAACTTCCAGCTCTCTGGCTTTCAATGCTTTTTCTATCAGCACATAAGGGGAGAGTTTAAAGGCGTCCTCGATCGCGGCCTCTAAGCCCTCTTTGTCACGGACCTTAAAGCAACCTACGGAAGATCCCTGATTGGAGGCTTTAACAAATACCTCGCCCCAGTTCTCCAGGGCATCGTGAGCTTTTTGTAGCTCCTCGACTTCAGTGCTGTGCAAAAACTCGTAAGGTGTGTTTTCAATACCCAGAGCGCTGAGCCACATCTTGGTTTTAATTTTGTTAAAGCAGATTTTGCTGGGCTCAGGTGCAGAGCCGAAATAGGGGATGCCGAACATATCCAGTTGCGACTGCAAATCGCCGGTCTCTCCCGGGTAGCCATGAATTGCAGGAATTACGTAGTCCACATCCCAGGAGTTACCTTCTTCATCGCGAATTTTGCGATCGTAAAAGATATGGTAAACCCGGCCCTGGCTGTCGGTAAGGCAGCCACTGCTATCCATTTCCACCCGCAATAGAGCGATGTCCTCTGCCGCTGACAACTTGTCCTCGATAAAATCAGCAGTTCTGAGGGATACGTCGTGCTCGCTGCCGCCACCGCCGCAGATAAGCAAGGTGTTAATCATAAAATTATTCCGTCGTAGTGCCTGCCGAAGGTGCGGTTAATACCTGTTCGCACTGTTGAGGCAAGGTCTTTGGTTTCGGCTTTTTCTGTTTCGGCTGGGGTTTAGTGCCATTGAGAATTGCATAGAAGTCATCGCTAAACCACCAATCCAGGTCACTGCCACAGGCTGCAGTGGTCACTGGTGCCTGGGGCTTACAGTTGGTGCTTCCCTCTGGGCAGGCCAGGCGCACATGAAAATGGTAATTGTGCCCCCACCAGGGGCGCACTTTTCGCAGCCACTCGTTATCTTCGCCGGATATTTCGCACAGGTGGCGCTTGATGGTCGGGTGTACAAAAATTCGTTCGACCCGATGGTCCTCTGAGGCCAAGCGCAGGATTTTGGGAACCCGGTCGTCCCAGTTTTCAGGGATTAGGCGGTGTTTGCGCTCATCAGCCAAGGCAACAGCAGAAATATTATCACGCTCCCACGGGGTGAGGGGACGCTCTGCGGCTCGCCGATCCTGGGAATACCAGATGTCTACGTCCAGGCCAGTTTGGTGGCTGTTGTGCCCACCACTGCCGAAAGGGCCCCCTCGAGCCATAGACATGTCACCGATCTGGATTCTGCCCAGATCTTTCTGCGCCACGCTCTGGGAAAACTCCTTCAGGAAGTTAATGGTCTGGGGGTGGGCAAAATGTCGGTCGCGGCCAGTCCTCACCAACTGATAGCCCTCTCCCCTCAATGGCAGGGTTTCCCCGCCACTCAGGCAGCCATTGGTATAGGTGCCAATACTCGATGGTGTCTGTGCACTGGGCCCTTCGACCTTATCCCAGTCGTTGGCACTTGCGGCGCCGCTCGCCAGGGCCGAGGCGAGAATCAGGGAGTGGGTTAGTTGCCGTAAAAATCCCGCTTTAAAGGGGCTAACGGCCTCGGTAGTGGATACTGAATTTTGAGCTTTCGGGTGCATAGGTCCCTGGATACCAATAAGTCACAGTTGTCGGGCCACCTCAAGTGGCGCCCGACGAGTATAGACAGACAGAGTGCTAGCTCTGTGACGCAAGTATCTCTTTGCAGTTCCGTATCAACTGCTCCATTTCCTCATCGGTGCCAATAGAGATACGCAAGTACTCACTGATCCGGGGCTTGTTGAAGTAACGTACGAGAATATTACGCTCCCGCAGTGCCAGATACAGGGCTTCTGCGCCGGGCTCCGGTGGTTTGGCCAGAAGGAAATTGGCTTGGGAGGGAATCACTTCGAACCCCAGGTCTGTAAGCGCCCGCTCACAGCGCTCGCGGGTGGCGATGACCTTGCCGCAATTGTCGCTGTGCCAGGCGGTATCGCGGATCGCTGCGGTGGCCACACGCTGGGCAATGGCATCAATGGGGTAGGAGTTAAAGGAGTTCTTGGCTCTCAGCAACCCTTCAATCAAGTGCTTTTGCCCCATGGCAAAGCCGAGGCGAAGCCCTGCGAGGGCATAGGATTTTGACAGTGTGTGTATCACCAACAGGTTGGGATAGCGATCGATGAGTATTGCTGCACTCTGTCCGCCAAAATCGATATAGGCCTCATCAATAACCACCACTCTCTCAGGCTGTGAGCGCAATAGCTGCTCAATCTGCTCTAGCGGCAGGTACCGTCCCGTGGGTGCGTTGGGGTTGGGAATAATTACACCGGCTGCGGGAGCGGCATAGTCCTCAAGCTGGATAGAGAAATCGCCGTGCAGGGGAACAGTGCGGCTTTTGATATTGAAGAGCTGGCAATAAACCGGGTAAAAACTGTAGGTGATATCCGGAAATAGCAGGGGCTCGCTGCGGCGGAAAAAACTGTAAAAGCTCAGAGCAAGCACTTCATCGGAGCCATTGCCCACAAATACTTGTTCGGCAGAGAGATTGTGCTTATCGGCAATAGCGCGGCGCAATTCACAGGACTCCGGGTCGGGATAGCGGCGCAATGCATCGGCAAAGTCGTGCTGCTCCAGGAGCCTTAAAGCTTCGGGGGAGGCAGGGTAGGGGTTCTCATTGGTATTGAGCTTTATCAGGGTTTCACTCTTGGGCTGCTCCCCGGGTGTATAGGGTTCCAGCTGGTCGAGCCCTGGGCTCCAATAAATCTTGCTCATGATTCCACCTCTGCGGTACTACTTTGATTGTCGCTGGAGGAGCCTTCAGCGCCTTCTTTAGTTTCTTTTTTCTTGATGGGGATATCAAATAGATCGGCCGAACTTCCAATAAATTCCTGCATGGGAACAGGGTTGCGGAATAGCATATTATCGTATTTCAGCTCTGTGGATATCGGTGGAACCTCGCTGAATTCGTCCATGTTGTTAACGCTTTCAGCTAAGCCCAGGCCGAGGAATGCCAGTGGCAGTGTCAGTGCCACTGTCCAGCGCCAGCCCCTGGCGAGGTTGGTGGCCAGATAGCAGGCGGACCAGAGCATTGCCGGTAATATGATGGCGAGTACCAGGAAGTCCAGGACCTGAATAGTAGTGCCGATGGCAAAATTGAAATTGATTAGCCCCCTCAGCCATTCCCAAAAGGTGTAAGTAAGTGCACCTATGGCGGCGATGGATAGATGGGTGAAAAAGTGCGTTTCATGCCTGACTACCCTGCCGATAAATGCCCAGACTCCGGCGTAAATCACCATACCAATTATGGCCGTGGCAAGAATGTTGACGGCAATAGTCCATTGATAGTTTCGGGCGTAACCGAGGTAGCTCATCAGTACGCTGGCGAAGCCAAAACACAACAGCAGCAGTATTGCTCCCAGGGGGTGGGACAAGCTGGAAAACAGGTTTTCCAGTGAATGGAGAGGGGTAGCTTCAGGTACCGGGTCATCCGTATGGAAAACCCGGAAGCGTGACTTCCCACACTGCAGCAAGTCACCGGAGGAAATTCTGTGTTGAGCGATGGTATCTGGTTTAACGGACTTATCTTTCAGGTTTCCCAAAAGCTGGCAGCCGTTGGTCGAATTGAGGTCGTGTAAGACGTACTGGCCGTCCTCTCCCCGCTTGATTTCGGCATGGTGGGCATCGGAGTGGATGTCCTCCAGAATCGCATCGTTGTCGTAAGCGCGGCCCAGGGTAAATTTATCCCCGTCCATTCGGTAGCGCAGCTGCACCCGGTGGGCGCGATTGAGTTCTTCAATAATCAGGGCCATTGGATCTCGCTCGTAAACTTCTGGGTAAAGGCGTCGGCGGACTCCTGGGTAAAGCCGGACAAGGTAAAGTGGCTGACCAGTGCGCGATTTTTCTGATCCACACTTAGGCTCAGGAAGAAAATATCGTAGAGGTCAGGAAAGTCCTTGTAGCGCCTGACACAGTAGCTGGTGCGCGCGATCAGGGGCTCGCGATTGCGATCCGGCTTCGATACCGAGGTTTCATTGCCGCGCTCCTGAGAGGTAAATCCTTGCTGGCAGCGGAAATTGGTTACATCTTCTTCTCCAGCGCTATTGCCTGGGTAAAAGGAGTCCATCTGCCCTTCGTACTCGGCATAGAAGCGCGCGGGCAGAAGATCCTCGGCTTGCAGCCAGAAAAATTCGTACTCTACCCGCCCGGTGTTGAAGTCGTCGGACAGGAAAATAACATCTTGTCCGGTGCAGCCTTTATCAATTCGCTTGATCGGATTGGTTTCGCTCTCTTGGGTGTTTCCCCAGCATTTAATGGCTGGAATTATTTCACCGACAACCTGTGCCTCACCGAGGGCGCGACGCTGCCAGTCGGCCCTAAGTATTGAGTCGATAATTTTTTGCTGATTATCTAAAAGCTGTTGATAAGTTACTTGCTTAAGGTTGAGAGTGCCGCCTTCGGCGCGATAATGCTTTAAAAGCGACGACAGTTTATCCACTGGCACCAGGAAGCTAACCTGGTTGCCCGCAGTTGCCACATTAATGCCGACTACCTGCCCCTGGGTATTGATCGCTGGCCCGCCGCTCATTCCCGGATTGATAGATCCGGCAAAGTGAATACGATCGTAGAAGCTACCGCCGGCAATACCGTTATAGGTCCCGGGAATCAAGGTCATGCCCAGGTCCAATGGGTTGCCCAGGGAGACAATGGTTTCCCCTTTCTTGGGGGTGTCCGTCGCCAATTCCAGGTATTCGTCTCCCGGTTTCTCCTGGCGCAGCAGCGCCAGGTCATTGACCACATCAATATCCAGTAGAGTTAACTTTCCCCGGGTGCCATTAACTGCAAGGTATTCCAGGGAGTACTCGCCCGGCTCGCTAACCGCTTGAGCCACTACGTGGTAGTTGGTGGCGATCAATCCATCGGGGGAGATTTGAAAGCCTGACCCCAGGCCGGCTTTTGAATTGGAGGATTTTTCGATAAGTCGAATTTGATAGAGGCTGCCGCGATAATCACTGTAGAGCTTTTCATAGCCTTGCGCCATTGCAACAGTGGATAAGCAGCACAGAATCCAGGCGAATAGCCACGTGGAAAGTTTCGGCATTTTGAATTGATTAAATTGTGGACAGGAAGCGTGATACTACGGGATATAGGATAGTGCAACAAGCGCCCATCACCGGCGCTATCTACCAGTGATGGGTTTGTTTTGGATGGTCAGAGATAGTCCACAATTTTTGGCTGTGTCTCTATCACTTTTTGGTGCGACTCGAGATAAAAGCGGCTGAAGAGTTTGTCGGCTTCTTCCGGAGCGATAAAGCCCTCGCTAAATCCTGGGCTAACTGGATCGAGATGCAGGCGCGCGCAGTTGATCACATGAGCGGCCATCTGCGCCATATTTTCATCCCCAACAGAAATTCGGATGGTGGTTGGGAATATACCCGCCGCTTCCATCGCTTCAGGTGATAGCTCTGAGTGAGATGTCAGGGCAGGGCAGAGCACCATGGTATTTGTCTGGCCCAAGCTCACCATTTGCCCGAAAGCGGGCTCCAGCGCGTCAAAGAAACTTTTAAAGGCTTCGGTGGGAATTTGCGCAGCTTCCATGTCGATGCTGAATAATGGTGTGGGGAACTGGTAGCGCATCAGCGATTCTCGCAGCCCGGAATTGGGATGGGTTTCCACTGCATGGCTGTTGACACGAATCTTGCTGTGACTGGCGAAGAAATGGCTGAGGCTTAAAGTATTAATACACTTGGTGAGCATACGCATTTCCAGGGTGCGCATACCGCAATGCACTTCCCAGGCCTTGTCTGCATCCAGGAAAGCCCCCTTGATGTAATAAACATCCCAGAACATGCACTGATCCCAACTAAGGCCTTTTGCGCTGTCGCCTTTAGGGATAAACATGCGGTGGTTTTCGCCGATAACCACACCGGCAGTGGCGGCGCCGGTGCCACCGATATCCTTGGTGTAGGAGTGAACAACAAAATCCGGTCTCTCTTCCCTATCTTTGCGGCGTAGTGGCTGATATAGAAAAGGGGTTGCCAGGGTGGCATCCAGGCTTACCAGGATATTTTCCCGGTGAGCGGTTTTACAAATAGCCGGTACATCCAGCATGATCCCGTGGGGATTGCATGGCGATTCAATATAGACATGTATTTTTGCTCCGGCACTGATTGCGTCTGCGTATGCTTGCTGGGTATCAGTCAGTAGCTTTTCGAACTCTTCACCGGTAGTGCCATCAAACCAGGCCAGATTGATAGACAGTTTATCTTTGCGGGCGTAGAAATCCTGTAACAGCTGGTGAGTGCCGCCATAGATATTCCTGGAAACAATTAAGATATCCTCGTGGCGCAATTGGTTTGATAGGAGTGCATCGATTGCAGCCATACCGGAATTAAAATTCCAGGCCATATATTCACTGGCTTCAGGTCCGCATTCCAAATCCACAATAGCATTGGCCAGGGAAATGGAAGTGGGGTTGAGTAAACGTGAATAAATATCGTGGCTCGGCTCGCGCCCACGGAAAGCATCGTCCACCCACTCGGTGCAGGCATAAATGTAAGTTGCTGTGCGGGCAATTACCGGGGTTGCAGAAAAAATAGCGGGAATATTATCGAACAGGGGGTAACCACCCCGTGTGGTGATATTAAAGTCGTCCCCTTGCAGGCTTTGAAAGCTGGCTCGCAATGGGTTTTGTAAGGTGTCCAATAATTTCGCCAGCTGGAAACTCATAAAGCGCTTGGCATTGAAATAGGCAATCTTGTCAGACTTGTCCAAGCGCTGGAGAGTGTCGGTTACCTGGCTCCAAAGCTGGCTCAGATTTCCCTGTGCCTGGTAGAGCAGGGTTGCGGTCTGTTCTAACAGTTTTCCATGTTCTGATTCACTATCAATACAAAAGTGCTGCAATTGCTCTTTTGCCAGTTCATCAATATTTTTTGCCTTGGTGCTGTTGCGGCGGGGAGAGAGAATTTTTACATCTTCTAGGTTCGCTTCCATTGTGTCCTCACTACGTGATGCTTTTTGTTATATGGCGACTCTAACAGTCCTGTGCGGCGCATAAAACACTTGGCGGGTAATTAGTATGTAATTTGCTGTGTTTTGGCGTGATCGATCTGTAATTTGGAAATCTGTACAGTAGCTTCCAGTTGAGGGGGGAGGTGGCTGTGGTAATGGTTGCCGGCCATGGAAAGGCCGCCCCCACAACATTTAAACAGGATTTAATTTCCTCGTAGCCTTAGGTGGTGCGATGAAACAAAGGGATTCAGCGCAAGCTGAACGGTCAAGCTGGAATCGACAGGTGTAGAGTCTTAGTCGATTCTCTTGGATGAGCTTGTCCGGGCATGGATGCCAAATTTTGCTCTTGATAGTGTTGTTGTAACCGTCGATGGTTGGGACCATCATTTCGGGCCGGCAGTTTTATTACTGCCGGCTTTTTTTAATTTGGACTCCATTTTGAGAGCGATTACCCATACAATATTTTCCAGTCTTCAAGCCTGCCGTGTAGCACCCAATAAAGCTCTGTGACGCAATTCAAATTAGAATAATTTAGCGAATGGGATCATCGATTGATTTCAACAAGCTCCAAGAATAGTTTTTTAAACATGGTCTTACTTTGGACTCGGTGTCGCCATAGTGGAAAAGGAATAATCCTTCCGCTCTTGGTTCTGCTTCAATTAAGCGCTTAGCAAACATCATTTTTGGCGTACGGCGACTCTATGCGGCCTATGTATCCCTTTTAAATATCTGGTGTGTGATTTCCTGTAATGAGGTGTGATCGACCTGTAGTCCTTAAGTCTGTACATTGAGGTCCAGTTGAGAGAGTACAGGTGATTGTGGAAACAGTTACCTAGCCATGGAAAGGCAGCTTCCACAATAAAATTTTGGGTGGATTTAATTCCCCTATCGCCCCTTTGCGCGTTAGGGAGTAAAGGGATTTAGCGCAAGCTGAGCGGTCAAGCTGGAATCGACAGGTCCAGAGTCTTGGTCGATTCAACTGGGTATACTTGTCCGGGCACGGATGCCGAATTTTGCTCTTGATAGTGTTGTTGTAACCATTGATGCTTCTGGTCAGTAACTTCAGTTCTGCTGGCTTTTTTAAAAGTTGAGACCGGTTATGATAACGCAGTCACGGACGTAGTTTACACAAGATAAAACGTTCTTTGGTGACACCATATAACAAATTTTTAGAGGGGGATGGAAATATGGTCAACTGTGCTGACCTACCTGTGCTTGACGTAAACGTGCCAAAAGAAGGGCTAAAGTTGGATTTGGTTCTTCAACCGAAAGAGCAAGAGGGTGGCAAGCCTCAATATTGGCCTTTGTTCAATGCGGCCAATCCAGAAGAGCATTTCGGTAATATGCATTTCAAAATTCATAAGCGTGCAGTATTGACCCTGGAGGTTACTCTGGATCTTTCGCAAGTGCCGGGCCGCGAGTTGGAATTTGTACGCTATCGCCAAAGCCATAAGTTAGACGGTCTTATCGCTCTGACCCCGGATTTTCGTCATCAATTCCGTGCTCGCGCGCAAAATATTGACGGTGAATATACAAAGCTAATTATTAAAATCAAGGATAGAGAAGATATTCCTGATAACTTCTCTTTCCTGTGGATGTGCGTAGATGCGGAATCTGGCATGCATTTTGTGTCTGGAGATCCTGATGCACAAGTAGACCCAGTTCCTAGTAGCAGTGAACGCTAAAAAAGAGCTAGGAGCGACATATAGTATCAAGTGTTACTTGTGAGGCTTGATGTTGGGAGCAGAGCTGTTGAAATGCCGGTAAGGAAAACCATTCTGCTCCCATCTGTTGATTGATGAGTTCCTCAATGTAAAAATTTGCTGAGCGCCATTCCCCTGATAGCGCATAAATAAGTGCCGCACTAAATTTTACGTCAGTATCATCGGGGTTTGTTTTTAATAACTGATGCAGCAGAGCGATAGCTTCGGGCTCTCTATTCAAGCTAGCTAGTGCAATTGCACGAAACCTTGTTTGTTTTTGGGTGTTTTCTTCGGGGTTTATTTTTTCAGTTAGCTCAATTATTTTTTGATACAAGGACTTGGCGTCGCTTTTATTCCCTAAAACTTGATACACCTCAGCGAGGTGATAAATTGCAGCCAGGTTGAAGGGGGAAAGTTCGTTGACCTTTTTATATATTGACAGAGCTTTTCTATGGTCGCCTTGAAGGAAATATACCACCCCTAAATTTGTTTCAGTTCGCAAGCTGCGAAACTGCTCAGGAATCTTTGTAATTGCTTTTTTGGCTGCCTCTAAATCTCCTGTTTCTAGCTCAATTACTCCAAGAACCGAGTAAGCGGACCAGTATTCAGGGTAGTTTTCTAGCAGTTTTGATAAGGTTGTTCTGGTAGCTTCATAATTACCAGTTTGTAATTGATTTATTGCAATTAAATACTGGTTGTGTGCAGAGGGGGCAAGTGCAGCAGCTTGGTTGGCATATGTAAGCCCAGCCTGGTAATCGCCTTGTATATATTTGAAGCGAGAATATTGGGCAAGAAGGTGTGCGGACGGATATCCTCTGCTTTGTAGCGCTTTAAGTACAGCCTCAAATCCCTTTTTGTCAGATCCTGCTGATTTAAGTAATAGTTTTGCTTCAAGTATTGCTGTGTTGTTAGACGTAGTTCCCTCAGCACTAGAAATAATTCCGAGTGCAGATGTAAGAATTTTGCTATCGTTTTTAACCGCCCAGAGTTTTAAGGCAGTTTTCGAGTAGGAAAGGTATAAGTTGGTGTTCTGGGGGTACTTTCCTATAAGTTCTTTCAGCGTCTCTAAATCTGTACTATTTATTGCGCCACGATTACTTAACTTTGCATTAATAGCTAGGTATAGGTTGTAGTCATCTCTACTCATTTTCACGTCTTTATTAAGGGCTTCGTGATATTGATGAGGAAATAGTTCTACAACACTATTACGGATTGTGTATTGAGCTTCTTGGCGGTGATCGGCGAGAAAAGCGAAGCCTGACTGTTCTTTAATTTGGCTATCAGAGGGGTTAATTCTCTGTATTTCAATGTTACAACGGACTTGCATGCAATCTAAGCGGGCAAAGAGGGCGTCAGAGACTCCCTTGTTTCGCAGTTGCAATAATTGGTCTTCCAGACTGCTATCTTTACCAGGCTCAAAACTCACCAAAGCACTCGACTTAAGACGATCTGGCGCACTAATTAGTGCTTGCCTTACCATAGTTTTAGCTAATTGATTTGCTTCATTGCCTCCGCTCAATTCACCATGGAGCTCAATCGGTAAAACTGCGATATATTGTGGCGGGAGTTTCGTATACGTTTGCCATCCCCAAATACCAACTGCCCCTAAAGCGATTAACCCTACCAATACTGCTGTGAGCCGATTGCGTTTTTTACGAGGCTTTAAAAGTAGTTGAGTAACAGTTTCTGAATATTGCTGTGTAGAGGCATCAATGCCGTGGTGGCGGACTAAAGAAAGAGCCTCGTATACTTGCTGGGCAGAGTCTGGGCGCAGCTCAGGACGCTTACTTAATAGCCTATCTAGCAGAGCAATAAGAGGCTTAGGTATCTCTGGCCAGTGGGATTGTGGTGAGACATGGGGTGCATTACAGATTTGCTGGGCGAATGCCAGTGCATTTAGGTCCCCGCGCTCAAAAGGCTTGCTGCCACAAAATAGTTCATAGGTAATACTGCCCAAACTAAATAAGTCGCTTCGAGCATCCAGAGGGGCACCTTGAACTTGCTCTGGGGACATCGCCTGAATGCTGCCTGCAATATGATCCTCTCTGGTCAGCTGTTGGTCACAATCCAGCGCCTTGGCGATGCCAAAATCGGTGATTTTTGCTACGCCATCATTAGTGACAAGGATATTTTCAAGCTTAAGATCGCGATGAATAATACCTAGGGAGTGAGCCTTACTTAGCCCTTGACATATTTGCATCAATAAGTCGAGCTTTATTGCCAGGGTAGGGCTGTTTTCGCGAAGCCATTCTTTAAGAGTGACACCCTCAACCAGCTCCATAACAAGGGCGATCCCATTATTTTCCTCCAGTACGTCATAAAGCCGCACAATATTTGGATGGTTCAACCTGGCTAGAAGTTCGGCTTCACTGCGAAAACGGGCCTCTGCAGAGTTTCCGCTCAAGTCAGAGCGGAGGCGCTTAATAGCTACCTTTCGCCGAAGTTTGATATCTTCGGCCAAGTAAACAACCCCCATACCACCGGCACCCAGGGTGTGTTCAACCCTGTAACGGCCTTGATATTCCTCAGTTTTCTCCAACGCAACTACGTCCATTGTATTGAATTCTTCTCGGATGGATGGGGGATTTTACCTGATAGTACAATTTCGTGAAGGCATCTGTCCCCTCCTAAAGGGAAATGGTTCACGTTATTCCATTCTGTTCGACTTGCTTTTGATGTTTAGCTGTCAGTCCTGTCAGAACATAGTGCTGGATAACTGGCACGTAAATCACCAAAATTTTCCAAGGTGCAAATAGGCTGAAAGCCAATTGTTGTGAACCACACTGGCGCCATGCCTAACTCCAGAGTCTTTCGTATATAGGCTTTGGCGGAAAGCATATCGCCGCTGGCCATATAAACCTGGGCGCGGCTGTAATTGACAAATAGGCCGTCTGGCGCGGTGTTATCCATCTCTAATAGTGTCTCAATGGCTTGCTCACCCTGGCCCAGTTCAGAATAGGCTCTTGCCCGCAATAACAGCCCAAGCCAGTCCTCCTGCTCTTGTGCCAGGACTAGAGCACGCAGGGCAAACTCTTGTGATTGCAGCTGCCTATTTTCCAGGCGGGCAATCTCTGCCAGCAGCAGATATACATGGGGATCGTTAGGGGCTCGTTCAGCAACATGACTCAGGCAGTTTTTTGTATCCTGCAGCTGCTGTTCGATGTAATAGGACAAGCAAAGGTTGAAGGTATCCCGGTCCCCTAAATGCTTTAAGCCCACTTTACTAAGGAGCCGGATAGACTCTTTGGGGCGGCCTGAATCCAATTCATTGGCTGCAAGCAAGGAGATAGCATCAATATATTGATTGTTGAGACGGATCGCATGTAAAAGGTAAGGCCTCGCTTTTTCCATTTGCCCCATCAGGGTCAGGGTCAAAGCCTTTTGGCGGAGATAAAGAGGGCTGGTACGAATGTTGAGCGCTTGGTTAATGACTTCCAGCGCACGGTTGTAATTCCCCCCTCGCTGGTGGGCTTTTGCGCGTAGGAAGTAATAGAGAGCTTGATCAGGTAGTTGTAGCTTTAGTTTTGCAAGTAAGGACTCTGAAAGCTCTGTATCTGCCAGGAAGATGGCAATACGCAACTTAGTGATCAACACCGTTGGGTGGTTGGAAATCTTTGTTGGTATGTTGTTGAGCATCCCTGTGAGTCGGCCGCGTATTTTGGTATCCCGCGAGTGATATAGGTGGGTGGCTAATAGATCCGCTAACAGTTCATAGTAGGAGGGGAAGTAGGGATTCCTTTTTAGCAGAGCCTCAACTTTGGTAATTGCCCCGGCAACATTAGCTTCATTATTGCGCTGTTCGAATATCTCGAGGTACTGTCGGTAATCTTCAGGGCTAAGGTTGAACTGAGCTCCTTGGCTTCCTGTAGGGTAGTTGGGGAGTAGATAGTGCAGCTGTTGCAAGACGCGTGCGCGGCTCTCCAGCGGTGCATCCAGGTTCAGCATGGCGCTACTGTTGGCAGTTTCAGCAAACCCTTCGGTTTCTATAAGGGCAAATGAAGCTTCACAGGCGGTGGCTTCACAGTTTAGGGCAAATTGGAGCAGCAGCTGTGCGTTGAGCGCTTGCGCCTGCTCCCGCAAAGGCTTGCCTTTTAGTTGCTGGGATTCCGAATAGGGCACAAGTAGTAGCGCTGGTTGATCGGAAAGCCCCTGTTTGATGGAACTGAGAAGGTTATTGGCCAGTAGCTTTTCCTCTCGGCTGCGCAGGTTTGATAAGTCTGGCTCAATAATCGCAATGTACTTTGCCGAGGGTTCTTTACTTCCCCATAGAGAAAGCTCAGGAAAAACAGCGGCGGTTAAGCCGAGTAACATCGCACCGGATGCCAGGAGTATGCCGGCTAGAAGTTTGTGTCCTTTGTTTGTACGTCGATGTTGTACATGAAAGTCTTCCGTGGTGATCGTGATGTCATGGTCATCGGCGGTTTCATGATCCGATGTTAATTGGCTCAGTATCACATCCAAATCGGTGGCTACAACGGCAGCACTGACGGGGCGTTTGTCCGGGTTTTTGGCCAGCAGCTTATCCAGTAACTTGCAAAGCGCCGTAGGAAGTCCGGGGTTTATGGCCCCTGCTGGTGGGTGCGGGTTGTTGATGATCCGATCGATAATAACGTATGGGCTTCCATGCTTGCCGAAGGGAGGCTGATCACACAGTAGGTGATAGGCGAGCATCCCCAGGGCAAATAAGTCACAGCGGTTATCCAGTTTCTCGCCGAGGGCCTGCTCGGGAGACATTGCGTACCAGCTGCCAGCGATATGCTGCTCGCGGGTAATTTCTTTCGTATCCTGCCAGCTCCGCGCAATTCCAAAATCAGCGATTTTTGCGACGTTATTGCTGTCAATAAGGATGTTGTCAGCTTTCAAGTCGCGGTGAATAATTCCAGCCGCATGGGCACGCGCAAGACCGGTAGTGATTTGCTTGAGTAGCTGGATTTTCTGGCAGAGGCTGGGGTTAAACTCCCGTGCCCAATAGGTGAGTGGGCGGCCATCAACATACTCCATAACTAGGGCTACATCGTTCTGCTCCTCCACAACATCATAAATTTGTACGATATGGTTGTGGTTTAGTTGTGCGAGCAGTAATGCTTCCTGGCGAATTCGCCGTGAGGCAGATTCGTCTTCAGGGTTGTTGAGCAATCGCTTTATAGCGACCTCTCGGTTAAGTCGCTCATCTTTGGCGAGGTACACAACTCCCATTCCCCCGGCTCCAAGCTGCCTGATGATCTTGTACCGACCGATATAAGAGGGTGGTTGCGCTGACATTGTAATTCTTGCCGAGGGATAAGAGATTCAGCTCCGCCACCCTGGCAAATAATTACTGAATAGATAATAAGGGGCTTAGCCTTAAGCCCCCTTTCTGGAGGTGAGGCTATACCGTTTCCGGCTCTGTTTTTGCCTCGAGTTGGTTGCCTTTATAAATTTCGAATTGCGGGCAACCAATACGGATTTCCCAGGATCGACGCTCTACTAGGCTCGATGTATCCACTGCATCAGGTAGGGATTCAGAGATTTGTTTGCGGGCGCGGAAAATTTGGGTGTTCAAGTGGTTAACAGTGATACCCAGCTCGTGAGTGGCTACCTGAATAGAAACCCAGCCCTGGGAGTCAGTGTCCATGCCGCTCTGCATATCTTTGTGGCGGGCACGAGCAAGGTACAACAAGAGATAGTTGTGGATTCTTGCTGGTAAGGATTGCTTCATGCCTTCCCGCTGAAGTTGTAACTGCACATGCTCTTCGTGGGAGCTCACAGAGAACTTCAGCTCAAAGTCGATAATAGACAGTTGTTGCAGCGACAACTCTTTCGTTGCCCCTTGGTTGTCCGCCAGGAAGAGCTGCCAGCTATGCAGGCCGCAATCGATACGATCGCCATGATTTATCAGGGTCTTATCGCCGTCTTCAGCAGATGGGCCGGTGAACTCGTACAGCCACTGCCCTGTTAAGGGGCTGTACTGAAGGCTGGCGAGGGGCTCGTTCTCATCGGGCAGCAGGTGGTATTGTTCCAGCGGTTGTGCCTCGCCAGAGTGAATATCGATCAGCAAATTCTCGGGAGCATCGAGGTTTTCGACGATCCAAGCTGGGTTATTCGCCCGCCCAAAAGCGATCTTATCACCGGTCTGGAGTGGGTAGCTTTTAGCGGGTACCAACTGCTGGCCATTTAGCCAGGTGCCATTGCGACTCAGGTCGCGAATATTCCAATGTGTACCGGTCCACTGCACTGCTGCATGGATGCCTGATATTTCAGCACTTGTGATTCTTGTGTCTACTGCACCCTGCCGGCGCCCAATGGTGTGGTGTGCCATTAAGTAAACTGGTTGTTCCCTATCTGGATGCTGTAAGCAAGCCATATTCCTACCCTTCTGCCGTGGCCAACTCATGTTGTGGCCTGATTGCGACAAAGTTCATTCATACTGGTGGATGCCCGCTGTGCTTGTCCTGCGAATACCTTAGCAGTACGGAGTCTTGGCTTACCATCTGCGGCGATTATTTCCCTTGAGCTGAGACACTACTTGTTGTGATTGGCGCTGCTCTGCGCCGCTGTCTCACTGATAGTCTCGGAGAGGATTGCCCCAGTTCTGAATGATTTAGTCACTACGATTTTTGGAAATTGTTCTATTTTTGCGCTCCCTTGATAACTGTCTCTAGAGGGAGTGCAATAATTGTCAGTAATTGCTTCCATTTTCGCTGAAAAGTTGTGCCGCCGTCAAAAATCTTAAAGACCTTTTCATACTTTTACTTGTGACTTGGTTAATGTTCTCCAAATACACGGCTGCACACTAGTTTAATGGATACTTGCCTGTATCTTTGTCGACCGGATCTTCTTTAATCGATGGCTACACAATATATTTCACAGTTGTGCGCCAGTGCTAGCGGCATTACTGCTAATTTGGTAAATGGATACCACTTTTGCTGTTACTGAAAATAAGTCTCAATTGTAAAAGAGAATATATATTATTAACTGTTAAATTTGGCACTTTTGACGGCTTGTATGTCATTGTTGAAAAGGCTAATTTGAAGTAGCTGCTTTGGCGCGCTATTTATCAGATGCACTTAGGTGACACTTTGCAGCTAAAGAATGAAAATTTAGCGGTGGTGAAGCCCGAAGCTAAACGCTGGGGCACTCTGACGATATTTAACCTTTGGGCCAACGCTGCACAAAGTCTCGCTGGCTATACCCTGGCGGCAACCCTATTCCTCGGTCCCAATACGAATGCTTGGCTGGTTCTCGCTGGGATCGCTATTGCAGCAATTTTAATTATCATCTTGTTAAATTTAATCGGTGAACCGAGTGTTAAATGCGGTATACCGTTTCCCGTATTGGCCAGGGCGAGTATGGGGATCCGAGGTGCTAACGTCCCTGCGCTGCTTCGGGGGAGCGTGGCAATATTTTGGTACGGTGCGCAGACCTGGTTTGCTGCCCATGCCATGTCTTTATTACTGAGAGAGTGGTGGCCTCAAGCTGTCGGAGGGCAGTGGCTGGCAATGGACCGGATCGATTGGGCTTCCCTCGTACTTGTCTCATTATTTCAAGCTCTTCTATTTTTCAAAGGTATCAATACGATCCGTTGGTTTATCAACCTGGCTGCACCCTGTGTCTATGGAGTGATGCTAGTGCTGTTGTGGATGCTAGTGGTTCGCAGTGACGGACAGTTTTCATTTGCTGTTGCTACTTTCTTTGATCGGTCTATAGCATCCTGGGGCGATGGCTTGGTCCAGCTCATCAAAGTCACAGGTACTATGTTGGCTCTCTATGCGCCGATAATCCTAAGTTATGGAGATTTTGCTCGCTTCTGTAAGAACGTGTCTGTTATGCGAAGGGGAAATTGGCTGGGAATCACTATAAATATGACTGGCTTTGCAATAATTGTTCTGTTCACCACTATCGCCGCCCAGTCAGTTTTCCACCAGAACTTGGCAAATCCCACTGATATTGTGCAGAAGCTTGGGAATCTGGAACTGTCATTGATCGCCGCGGTTGTTTTTTTTACAGCAACGGCCGGCATCAATGTGGTGGCGAACTTTGTGGCTCCAGTTAACGATATTTCAAATCTTCTGCCAAAGTACCTGGGGTTTCGCAGGGCGGCATTGATAACGCTGTTTCTGGCCTTTCTGATTAGTGCTTTGTGGCCCGCTGTTATCAAACAAATCGGTTTAGTGGCGTTCGTAAACTGGATGGGGGTTTTTCTGGCGCCTGCCTATGGTGTCATATTGTCTCACTACTACTTAGTAGAGAAGCGCCAGATGGATGTAGGGCAGTTGTATTACAGCGAAAGTGATGGGCGTTATTACTATTTCTGTGGCTGGAACCCGCGAGCACTGCTGACTTTATTGGGGACATGTATTGTCATCACAATGCTAGCTTTTTTCTTACCGAGAGGGTTGATGGCAGGCGTCGACTGGCTATTGGCTGCAGCTGCTGCTTGCGTTGTTTATTGGAGTGTTGCGAAGCGCAGTTAGGGGGGAGCCCGGAGGAATTTCCGGGCTCAGGGGGTGTACTTTTTTGTTGTTAGATACGGATACCTTCAATATCCAGGATCATCTCAACTTTCTGTGAGGCTGGGCCTAGGGATTTGATACCGAATTCTTTCAGCTCGAACTCAGTGGTTCCACTGAAGCCCTGGCGGTAGCCGCCCCAAGGGTCTTTACCGCCACCGATATTGGTAACGTCAATTGTGATTGGCTTAGTGATACCGCGCAGGGTCAGTTCGCCATTTAGACGGGCTTTGCCGTCTTCCAGAGGTTCAAAGCTAGTGCTCTTGAAAGTAGCAGTGGGGAATTTTGCGGTATCGAGGAAGTCATCACTGCGCAGGTGCTTGTCTCGCTCAGCGTGATTGCTGTTGAGGCTGGTTACATCGATGTCGACATTGATAGAAGATTTTTCTGGCTGCTTTTCATCGTAAAAGAAGGAGCCGTTGAAGTCATCGAAACGGCCGTACAGCCAGCTGTATCCAAGGTGCTTGATACGAAACTGCACAAAAGCGTGAGCCCCTTTGGTGTCGATTTTGTATTCCGCTGCTTGGGCTACAGTCCCCATCAGAGCTGCAATAAGAAATACAGAGAGCTTCTTCATGTCATTTTTTCCTTATTTGGTGGTTGAGAGTGTTGTTTGTACGTGTGAGTGATCGTCTGTAGAGCCCTTTACACGGATGCCAAGGATTCTGCGCAGTGTGCCGTCACGGTCAATAAAGTGACGCTTGAGGGCTGCCAAGATATGTGCTGTTACGAGTCCAATCAGGCCCCAGGCAAGGATTTCGTGGATAGATCCCGCAATGTCTTCCTGATTGGGAATTCCTTGTAAGGTTGCAGGGATGCTCACTATGCTGAAGACATCGATAGGGCGGCCATCGGCGGTAGAAATCAGATAGCCGGAAACCATGATTGCCAGTAGTAACAGGTAAATCAGTCCATGAGTGGCGGTGGCGGCAAATTTCTGCCAGTTGGGTGTTTGGGGGTTGCTCGCCGGAGATGGGTTGGCAAAGCGCCAAGCCAGCCTGAAGAGTAGAAACCCAAGCAGGATGATGCCCACCCCTTTGTGAATTTCAGGGGCTCGTTGATACCAGGGATCGTAGTAGGATAGCTGGCGCATCCACCAACCGAGAATAAAAGTCCCTATGATCGCAGGGGCCATTATCCAATGGAGGGCGATGGCTACCCAGCCGTAGCTGGAGGAGCTGTTTTTGGCCTGCACTTCTCTCTCCTATTGGTAGTACGTCACACTTAGATTTGCTAAGTGCCACTAGGGTACAGCCTTTGGGCTCTACCACCAATGGGGAGTTCCTGAGTATGGGAAAGGAGTCAAAGGTGTTAGTAGGAAATGCCGCGCTATATCGATCGCCCAGGAGAGCTTTCGCGCTCGGCCGCCTGAAGGATGCGCTCACAAGATAGCCGATCCAGGGAGGAAGAACGCTGTGCCAATTGGTTTGCCAGCCAGCTGGTGGAGTGCTCTTCATCCCCAAGGGCTAGTTGTTCCAGCTGCCAGATAACATTCAGTAGGGTCTCACGCTCAAACCCGGCCTCAACCGTCTGGCTGGTAAACAGGTGGGGTTCCAGTTGTTCCAAATCGTTGCGCTTGAGCACTAACTCCGCATAGGTAGGGTACCAGCGGCTGCTAAACGGTTCTGGACGTTGGTGGTAGTCGAAGGTGATTCGCAGCCGGTTTCCGTCGGCATCTTCCAGAAGCGGAGTGTCATGTTCGTAGGCGGGCAGCGCTGGATTATTCCGCAAAATATCCACGATGGCGTGCCAGTCACTGGGATTTTCGTAACAGAGCCTGACAGGCTCTACCAGTTCACGGGTCCCCTTGTGATCTTCCAAAGACAGTTTTTGGCCTGGACGGTACCAGTACAGGTTAAGAAGCTGCTCATCGGCCAGGTCTGCAAGATGAGCACTGGTTAGTGGCTCTTCAGACAATGCACTCAGGTGGTCAACGGCCTGCTGTACGCTGAGCCATTGCTTGCGGTGGAAGTGCTGCTTATTACCTGTAATTCCCATTCTATTCTCCCGGCGCAATTCTACGACCTGGAGCCTCAAGTTTAGCAGGGTGCAACGCTGCTCCAGTCACTATCGTGCCTTTGCGGCGTGGGAAGATAAAAGTTGCTAATCCACGGTTATAGAAAGGGTACAATGGCGCCTTTTCATATCCAGGGCATGCTGAAAAAATGAGGCCGCTCACTGGGCTGCTGTCACTGGTTTTATCCGTGCAGTTTGCGCTGATGTATCGCCGATAGATTCAGACTATTCAGTCAATAAATATGGGGTTGAAATGCGTGTTACTCTCCCAGAGTTGCTGCGGTTTGATATTGCCTCTGGCGCGGCTAAAGCCTAGGCGCTCGGCGCATGAATTTATTGCAGTGGAGCAGTTTCCCATGAGCCATAAATATACACAGCCATGTTGATTGCGATAGGCAGCCTGTAGCCCGGATTATGTAAATACACTGATGAGAGCAGAGTCCGCTTAGTTTGTGATAAGTGGATTTCAAGATATTAAAAAAGAAACGGGTAACCTGTGAATATGGCGTGACAGCCTGACCTGTAAGCCCGGAAAATTAAAAGAGCCTTTAGATGTTTAACTTTCTCCCTTCGTTTTTGCTGTTGGTCATATCTTCGGTGTTGCTGGCCGTTAGCACATTGGTTTGTGCAGCCCCCATACTCTTGTTTTCAGTTTTTAGATTTATTCTCCCTTTTGCCTTTCTGCAAAAAATTTTCATGGGTTTTTTTATTTCTTGGGCAGAAATGTGGATAACCCTAAATAAAGGATGGATGAAGCTGACCCAAAGAACCCAGCTGGATGTACAGGGTATAGAGCATCTCGATAAACATGGATGGTATCTGGTCACAGCGAACCATCAAAGCTGGGTTGATATCTTTATTATGCAGTCGATTTTTAATCGAAGAATTCCATTCCTGAAATTTTTTGTGAAGCAAGAGTTGATCAAAGTTCCTGTGATTGGAATGTGCTGGTGGGTACTCGACTTTCCATTTATGAAGCGTTACAGCAAAGAGTTTTTGAAAAAACATCCGGAGATGCGCGGTAAGGATCTTGAAGCGACGAAAAAATCTTGCGAAAAATTTAAGCTAATACCCACCAGTATTATGAACTTTCTTGAAGGAACAAGGTTTAGTAAAGAGAAGCATCAAAGACAGCAATCGCCCTTCAAACACCTTCTAAAGCCCAAGTCCGGAGGGATTGCCTTTGCAATGCACTGTATGGGTGAGCAGCTGAACCAGCTACTGAATGTCACTATTGTTTACCCGGATGGTATACCTACCTTTAAAGATTTCCTTTCCGGTAAGTTAAAGAAAGTGATTGTTCGCATTGAGAAAGTCCAGTTGCCGAGCCGGTTTTTTGAGAGAGACTACGCAACCGATCAGGAGTTTCGGGTGGAGTTTAATCAGTGGGTAAATGAGTTATGGACTGAAAAGGATGCCCTGATTGATAAGCTTTTAATGGAAAGCAGGGCTTGAGCGGGGTCCGTAGAGAGGTTCACTCGTGACCCTCTCTACTGGCCGAACGTCACTATAGCCAAATAGGAAGTTGAGCCCGGATCTCCTCGGGTTCACAAGCCACCAGATTTTTTCCTGTTTCTCCCGCTATTGTTGCGCGGGTTGGAGTTTTCAAGGCATCCCTCAAGCTGCCAACCATGTAGGGTTCTGCAACAATATACAGTTTTTCGTACTGGCCCTCCTGTCTTCCCCTCTCCAGGGTATGTGCAATTTCTCTGGCAAAATTCTCACCTTCACGGCGATGTAATCCTGCAGAATTACCTACTGAGTGCCTTCCTTGACCATAGCTGTCGAAAGTGCGTCCGGGTGCATCACTCTCTTGGTCTCTGCCAGAGAGCCGTGATTCTGGATGGAGTAGTGCCTGGATTTCATTGAGATTTCCCGCGCGTTTGTTGGCTTCAAAAATTCGCGCTTGGGACTGGTTAGCCACAAGGACCCATGCTAAGGCCATGAACATATCCTCGTTTAACTGCCTTATTTAATCCTAGTAAATAGCCATATTGGCCACGAGCCCTGGTTTCTTATTGATGGATATGGAGGTGGAAATTCTCTTTAGGTGCACTTGGAAAGGAAGTTTTTAATATTTATATGTACAAAAGAAATATACGACAGCTCTCATATTCAATTTGTAATGGCTTTTATCGGCACTTAATCCCTTCGTTTGTCGCAGTATTTCCTAGACTGTACTCAAGATGTAACAGGCGCAAGACGGACTCTTGAGTTTTCTGGCGCCTTTTGCGGCTTAGCGTAAAAAGAGGTTGTAAATATGAGTCTGATCCCCAGAGGGTCCCTATTGGACCTTGATAATATGTTTGAACAAATGCTCTCACCGACCCGTGCAATCGGCTCTGAACGCGAGGGATTTTTTTCTCCGCGTATTGATGTGAGTGAGCGCAAGAATATGTATGAAATCAGCGCTGAGCTGCCGGGAGTGGGTAAGGACGATATCAGTGTAACCCTAGAAAATGGGGTTTTGACTCTTGAAGCTGAGGTGCACCGCGAGGTTAAGGAGAAGAAGGATGGCCGCGTGCTTCGTCAGGAGCGGCGTTACGGCAAGTTCTTGCGCAGTTTCAATCTTGGTGAAGATGTTCGCGAAAGTGAGATTGATGCAAATTTCAAAGATGGGATTCTCACGCTCACGGTACCAAAACATGAGGGGCATCCCCCGCAAAGAAAGCGGATTGAAGTGCACTGATCTAGAGGGGTTAAGGGTGATGGGTTTTACCCGTCACTCTCTTTGGCATTTGTCTAAAGAGCTTTGAGGTACCTATGAAAGTTAAACACGCAATGCATGAGGGGGCTACCTGGTGCACCCCGGATACTCCATTACAGGAGTTGGCAAAAATTTTACGAGATGAAGATATTGGTGCAGTGCCGATCGGAGAAAATGACAGGCTTGTAGGAATAGTGACTGATAGAGATATTGTATGTCGCGGTGTGGTTCAGGGGGGTAATCTCAGCTCGCTGTCCGCCCGAGATGTTATGACAGAGGGGATTGAATGGTGCTGGGAAGAGGATGATCTGCTGTCTGCTGTCCACAAAATGGAGCAACAGTTGTTACGACGAATGCCGGTACTCAATAGTGAAAAGCGTATGGTCGGTATTCTCAGTTTAGGGGATATTACCAGCGCCATCGCCAGCAAGCAGGGTGGGCAGTTCGCGGCAGCGGTCTCCTCGCACCACTGAGTGTGGGACTTAACGCATAATGCTCTTTACAGTCGTCAATCTATATTGGCGGCTGTTGAAAGTTTTAGTGCTCTAGAGTGTCTTGTCTGAAGCCTGTGAATCCCTCGGCAACCTGATGGCTCCATCTACTACTGGGCTGTTGATAGTCTTATTTACTTCCTGTCTAAGCTTGATCATGTTCACGGTCGACCCCGATGTCCGTTAAATGTGATTATTTGGGAAGCGTGAAGGAAGAATCAGTCGTATAATCCCTACTTTTTTTGAGGTTACTTATGGCTGTGATTCAGGAGCAGTTGGCACAACGCAGTGGAAATCAGTGCGAGCTCTGTAAAGCAGAAAATGGCTTGGCGGTTTATGACGTACCCCAGTCAGAGGGCTATCCAGATGCGGCAGTATTATTGTGTCAAACCTGTAGGGACCAGCTGGAAAATCCTGCACAGCTGGAAAGTGCGCACTGGCAGTGTCTGTCGGAGTCTATGTGGAGTACCGAGCCGGCAATTCAAGTGTTGGCATGGCGTATTCTAAAGCGCTTATCTGGCGAGACCTGGGCCCAAGACTTGTTTGACATGTTGTATTTGGATGGCGATTTGCTGGCCTGGGCAGAGGCCGGGGCAATACCAGAGGCTGGTGAGTTGGTGATTCATCGGGATAGTAATGGTGCCCAGTTACAAGCTGGAGATAATGTAGTTATTATCAAAGACTTGGATGTAAAAGGAAGCAGTTTGGTTGCAAAACGGGGAACGGCAGTTCGCGGTATCAGCTTAAGCGATAATCCTGAGCATATCGAAGGACGGGTCGAGGGTCAGAGAATTGTTATTCTGACAAAGTTTGTGAAAAAGAGTGGCTGATAAATATTTCAGAAATAACTTCATTTCCTGAAAAGGGTATCTGCCGGCGGACCCGAAATACTCCCCTATCCGTCTTAATTATGAAAATAAGAAAGGTATAGTTTACCTTTCTTATTTTTTTGCAAAATATTTCCGCTTTTATCAATTAACTGATAATTTTTAGAGCAAAATACGGTGTAATATTGAAGACGATAATAGCAATTTTGTATTGTGCCAGATATTGAAAGTATGCACGGCCTAAATCTTGTTCATTAAGCTCAAATATTCGTGCGTGAATCCTGGTGATCGACTTCCTCAGGCAGACAAGTCCAATAGTTGATAGCAGTAGCATCAATATGTTTATAATCGAAGCCCAGCCTAAAAATAGTGTTAGATTTTCAGTTTCCATGTGAAATTTCCTTGCAGTTCTTTCTCGTATAAACCGATAGTTTTATGAGTAGATAGTGGAAAGTGCCACAATAGTCAGGCACTAGCCTTCAAATAAGTTGCGTTTGTGGATAGGAGTAGTCCCAGTTAGTTGAAGAGCTATGTTATATGATATAGCTATTGTCCGATGCTCATTATTCCTAGACACTGTGTGATAGTGCAAATGAGAGGTTGGCAATATGGTAGCTATAAAACATGAAGCCTATCTATGAAATTCGCAGTGGTGCACTGGCTGGGTTTAATCTATTGGTGCCACAGCTCGGTGGTCAGTCATCAGATTTTTTAGCGCAAGTGGGGCTTCCTGCGGATTGTACACGTCGTCCAAATATCTTGATCCCCATTGCAACGCTGGTGGACCTCCTTAATTTGTGTTCACGGGACTTGTCCTGTAGTGACTTTGGCTTGCGATTGGCGGGGAAGCAAGGGCTACGTATGCTGGGCGTCCTTGGTAAGCTGATACTGGAAAGTGAGAATCTATCCAGTGCTTTGACAGTAACTCATCGGTATATGGTGTTACACAACCAGGCGGACCACTGGAAAATTTACCAAACTGATGACTGCTTGATTGCAGAGAGAGTTAATCACTTCCCCGACGCAATTCCCGCGCAACAGTATACTGAACTTTCAGTAGGCGCTGCCTATCGCCTAATACAGGAGATGGTTGGCTCTAAAGTATCTCCCCGCTCTGTTTCATTTCGGCATAAGCCCCAATCTTCGCTGAGTAGTTACCAAAATTTTTTTGGCATTGAGGCTAGTTTTGAGCAAGATCGAGATCGCTTGGTTTTTGATGGATCATTGATGAACTATCCCCTCGCTAAACCCAGTAGTGGTCTTATGAGATATTTTGAGGAGTTTTCCAAGTGCTTATTGGCAGAGCACAAGGGTGATATCAGCCGACAGGTTCAAGTCTTAATCCTTCAAACTCTCGGGGCCCAGCAGCACTCCCTGGAGCAAATTTCTCGCTTACTCGGTATGCCAATGAGAACGCTTCAGCGCCGTTTAAATGAAGCGGGAACCTCCTTTAAGCAGTTGGTACAGGGGGCGCGAATGAAGACTGCTCGCTGGCATCTACGGGCCTCAAGTATTGATGTGGGATTACTATCAGCAAGTTTGGGCTACACCGATATCAGTGCTTTCTCAAAAGCATTTCGAGCCATTCATGGAAGCTCCCCACTGCAGTGGAGGAAGCGACAAGCTATTAATTGTTAATTAATTAAAGGAATTATTTTGAATAATTGTTCAGCGCTACCAATTATTACTATAAGGGTGAGCTTTTAGATTTTTCCTGATTTTACTTCAGCAGCGGCGCTTGGCTTTGCACCAATAATCTTAGGGGACTATGCTGGGCGCCACTGGAACGAATGATGAAAGGCAGAATTGAAAATGAGTGCAGAGACAATCCGTTGTAAAGCAGCTGTAGCTTGGGGGCCTGGGGAGCGTTTGGTTATTGAGGATGTCGATGTTATGCCTCCCCAACGGGGTGAAGTTCGCGTGAAATTACACGCCACCGGCGTTTGTCACACAGATGCGTTCACTTTGTCAGGAGATGATCCTGAAGGGGTATTCCCGGCAATCCTCGGCCACGAAGGTGCGGGTGTTGTTGAGTCCGTTGGTGAGGGGGTGACCAGTGTCTCTGTCGGGGATCATGTAATTCCTTTGTATACCCCCGAATGTGGCGAATGTAAGTTTTGTCTCTCCGGAAAGACCAATTTGTGCCAAAAAATCAGGGGCACCCAGGGCAAAGGGTTAATGCCTGACGGTTCGACACGCTTTTCGGTAGATGGGAAACCCATTTTCCATTATATGGGATGCTCTACTTTTTCTGAGTACACAGTCCTTCCTGAGATATCTGTGGCAAAAATTAATCCCGAAGCCCCCTCAAATGAGGTTTGTCTGCTGGGTTGTGGTGTTACTACGGGAATGGGAGCCGTTACCAATACCGCCAAGGTTGAGCCGGGCTCCTGTGTGGCAATTTTTGGTTTGGGCGGAATTGGTTTATCCGCAGTGATCGGAGCCAAGATGGCTGGTGCCTCACGAATTATTGGTGTCGATATTAATGAGGACAAATTTGCGCTGGCGAAGAAATTGGGAGCCACTGAGTGTATTAACCCCAAGGCTTACGATAAGCCTATTCAAGAGGTTATCGTAGAGCTTACCGATGGCGGAGTGGATTATTCTTTTGAGTGTGTGGGCAATGTTAACCTGATGAGAGCTGCCTTGGAGTCTTGCCACAAAGGATGGGGGGAATCCATTATTATTGGAGTGGCAGGTGCGGGACAGGAAATCAGTACCCGCCCATTCCAGTTGGTTACAGGGCGGGTTTGGAAGGGATCAGCATTCGGCGGTGTAAAGGGGCGCTCTGAATTGCCTTCTTTCGTAGAGCGTTACCTGGCTGGAGAATTTAAATTGAATGACTTTATTACTCACTCAATGCCCCTTGAGCAAATAAATGATGCCTTCGATTTAATGCATGAAGGTAAAAGTATTCGCAGTGTTATTCATTTCCAGCAGGCTTGATAGGACCACTTAAAATGTCGATTGAATTGGTTAGCAGTACTAAATCTTTTGACGGTTTTCAGCAGCGTTACCGACATAAATCCAGCACGCTCAACTGTTCTATGGTCTTCTCCATTTTTTTACCGCAGGATGCAGAGGGGAATACACAGAGGAAATATCCTGTTGTTTATTGGCTTTCGGGCTTGACGTGCACGGATGAAAACTTCAGTCAAAAGGCTGGTGCTCAGAGAGTCGCTGCAGAGTTAGGGATTATCTTAGTGATACCCGATACCAGCCCCAGAGGAGACGATGTGGCGGATGACCCGGGTTATGATCTGGGGCAGGGGGCTGGTTTTTATGTGAACGCGACCCAAGAACCCTGGAAACAGCATTATCAAATGTATGACTATGTCGTGGATGAACTTCCAAGCCTGGTAGAACTTCATTTCCCCACCAATGGTCGACGCGGGATTTGCGGGCACTCCATGGGCGGCCATGGTGCCCTGGTAATCGGCCTGCGAAACCCCAAGCGATATCAATCAATTTCTGCTTTTAGTCCAATTTGCAATCCTATTGCTTGTCCTTGGGGAGAAAAGGCGCTGGGAACTTACTTGGGAGCTGATCCCAAGAGCTGGGAACCATATGACGCAACAGTGCTAATGG
This sequence comes from Microbulbifer sp. ABM4_008, assembly GCF_056311705.1. NCBI lineage: Bacteria > Pseudomonadati > Pseudomonadota > Gammaproteobacteria > Cellvibrionales > Microbulbiferaceae > Microbulbifer > Microbulbifer sp. ABM4_008. The sequence continues at coordinate 542,301 of NZ_CM149970.1, forward strand.
GGCGCGCTGTAGAGAAAACTCCGATTTTGGTTTCTCAGGGGGAACAGGATGAGTTTCTTGAGGAACAGTTGAGACCACATTCCCTGCAAACAGCTGCTGAAGCCAGTGATTATCCTCTTCGGATAGAGCACCATGCAGGTTACGATCACAGTTACTATTTCATCGCTTCATTTATTGAGGAGCACTTAAGGTTCCATGCAGACTCATTGTTGAGCAGACATATATATTAGGCTGGATAAATTACGGACTAGTGAAGTTAGCCCCTCAGTTGAGGGGCTGTTTGGGTAAAGGGTTTCGCGCTTGCTATGTATAAAGCGATACGAGCAGAATACATAGAGCCAAAGTGAGAGGCGTAAGCTTATCGTGCAACCGCCCGACACTCGCCAATAATTTCAGCTCTGTTCTGGTCAAAAGTTTGTTCGATCAGGAACCAGCCATTGGGACAGAAGCCACTTTCGGCTAGCAAGAGTTCCATTCTCTGCCGGGCAACTTTCTTCACATCTCCAGAATTGGCGCCGCCGGGACCGCCACCTCCTGGGCCACCACTACCCTTACCACCGCCGCCGGGACCACCACCACCGGGACCTCCGCCACCGGGACCTCCGCCACCTGGACCTCCACCACCCGGACCACCACGCTTACCGCCTTGGCCCTTGGGGCCGGCCCCAATGGTTGCCTTGTAGGTAAAGCGACGATGGCCCAGTTCGGTGATGTCAGTGACAAACGATTCAGTGGTGGGGATCTCTGGTGTAGAGCTACAGCCAGCAGCGATCAAAATCACAGCTGCAGATGCAAAGAGATGAACCTTCATTATTGTTACCCCGTATTTTGATAAAAGCTTTAGTCCGACATTAGCTAACCACAAATGTTGGTTAAGCAGAGTAAACATTTGTAAAGGGGGGCTATTGCAGCAGGATTGTTTGTGCGCAAACCCAAAACTGTAAGGTACTGCATGTCCCGGAAGGTTCCGTTGTAGAATCCTTCACCGGTTTGCTCTATCCACAATATAGCTGCATTTTTTAGAGGGTTTCCGATAAATTTGAGATACTTCTGGTGATCAGAACAAGTCCCAAAGAGAAGCTATGGCTTACCTGGATGCCATTTAGGCCGGCTCCTAAGGATGCCGGAGATAACATGGAATTAATCAGAATTTTCTAAATAATACCCCTGCTAGCAAGGTGGTACGTGAATTGCCAACAATACTTAATATAAAGAGTTTTCCTATGAAACAAGCACTGCTTGCATTACTTGGATGTACTTTTGCAGGAATATGTTCTGCAGAGTCACTCAGCATTGAACGGTTATTCTCCGACCCGGCTCTGAGTGGTACCGCTCCCCGAGCGCTGGAATATTCACCTGATGGGCAGCGCGTAACTTTCCTCAAAGGTAGAGTTGAAGATTACAACCGTTACGATCTTTGGGAGTACAACCTGAAAGACGGTCAGTCCCGAATTTTGGTCAATTCCGATAGTCTGCACAGCGGTAGTGAAACTCTTTCGGATGAGGAAAAGGCAAGACGGGAGCGCCAGCGAATTTATGGTAGTGGAATAATGGAGTACAGCTGGTCAGAGGATGGTCGGTCTCTGTTGTTCCCTTTGGCCGGCGATATTTACTATTACGATCTCAAAGACCGTTCTTCGCGTCGACTGACTGAAACGGAAACCTTTGAAACCGATGTAAAGGTTTCTCCCGAGGGGCACTTTGTTTCATTTATTCGCGACCAAAATATCTATATTGTCGATCTGAAAACCGGTAGGGAAAAGCAGCTAACCAGCGACGGCAAAGATCATATTAAAAATGGAATGGCTGAGTTTGTTGCCCAGGAGGAAATGGACCGGATGACCGGTTATTGGTGGTCTCCTGATGATCGGCATATTGCTTTCCTGCAAGTTGATGAGTCGCCAGTTGATCAGGTAACCCGTAGCGAAATCTATGCGGATCGTATCGAAATGATACAGCAACGTTACCCCGCTGCTGGGCGTGCGAACGCAAAAATCCGACTTGGCCTTATAGATATTGATTCGGGGGATATCCGTTGGGTCAACCTGGGAGATAATCAGGATATTTATATTCCCCGAGTAAAATGGGCCCGTGATCACCTGCTAACTTTCCAGTGGCAATCTCGAGACCAGCAAAAGTTAGAGCTTCGTGCTTACAATCTCAATACGGGAAAAACCCGAACGCTCCTTACCGAGTCCAGCGATACCTGGGTTAACCTGAGCCATGATCTCCACTTTTTGGAAGATAGCGATGCTTTTATTTGGTCATCGGAGAGGGATGGCTTCAAACACCTGTATAAATATGATTTTGGCGGCAGATTACAGGCACAATTGACTAAGGGAGATTGGGTGGTTGACGAGTTAGAGGCTGTTGATGAGCTGGCTAACCGTCTGTATTTTACCGCACGAAAAGATACTCCAATCGAGAGGCATCTCTATGCAGTCTCCCTGCAAGGGGAGAGCGACATTAAGAGAATTTCACAGCGTAGTGGTATGCACTCTATCGAATTTTCTGAGGATGCTTCTGGATATATTGATAAATTTTCCAGCGTTACCACGCCGCCTCAAGTGAGCCTGCACAGCAGCTCAGGGGCCAGAATCACCTGGCTTGAGCAGAACGCTGTAAATCGTGTTCACCCTCTCTATCCTTATAAAGATCAATGGATCACTCCGGAATTTGGCAGTATTGAGGCGCCCCATGGCCAGGAGCTTTTCTACCGCTTGTACAAACCTGCTAATTTTGATGCGAAGAAAAGTTACCCGGTAATGGTGTTTGTCTATGGTGGTCCACACGCTCAGGTGGTTACCAATAGCTGGGATAAACTATTCAACCAGTATATGGCCCAACAGGGTTATATTGTTTTTTCCCTAGATAATCGTGGTTCAGCAAACCGCGGTACCACTTTTGAGAATCCTATCTTTAAGAATATGGGATCTCCTGAAGTGGAAGATCAAATTACCGGCGTTGAATTCCTGCGTACCCTGCCTTACGTTGATAAAAATAAAGTAGGTATCTTCGGTCACAGCTACGGTGGTTACATGGCACTGATGAGTATGTTCAAAGCCGGAGACTACTTTAAGGCGGGGGTATCGGGTGCGCCGGTTACGGACTGGACGCTGTATGATACCCATTACACTGAGCGTTATATGGGCAATCCAACCAAGGATATGGATGCCTATGAGGCATCTTCTGTGTTTCCCTATGCGAAGGGCTTACAAGGTGATCTGCTGATTTATCATGGCATGGCGGATGACAATGTGTTGTTTACCAATACCACTAAACTCATAAAACAGATGCAGGACAACGGCCAACAATTTGAGCTGATGACTTATCCAGGCAAGAAGCATAGCTTGCGCGGTAAACAGACTCGCATCCACCAATACAGCATGATCAAGCGATTTTTTGATCGGCATTTAAAGGGGCAGGATTAATACTTAAATAATCTCCCAGAAGAAAAAACCGAGGCTAGCCTCGGTTTTTTCTTTATTGAGGTATATGATTCTTAAGACTGAGGCTGATCAACCCGATCCAAATTCATTACCTTGGTCCAGGCCTGCACAAAATCATTTACAAACTTGTCAGCGCCATCACTAGAAGCATAAACCTCTGCGACTGCCCTTAATTCAGAGTTTGAACCAAAAATCAGATCTACAGGTGTGGCTGTCCACCTTGCCTGGCCACTTTTGCGATCTTTTCCTTCATAGATACCCTCTGATTTTGCCGACTTGGACCAGACAGTAGACATATCGAGCAGGTTCACAAAGAAATCATTCGTCAGTGTGCCGGGGCGCTGAGTAAGTACACCATTCTGTGAGGAGTCGGTATTTGCGTTAAGTGCGCGCATTCCACCAACCAGAACAGTCATTTCAGGCACACTCAGGGTTAACAGACTGGCTTTATCAACTAATAACTCTGTAGGGGTTCTTCCATAACCATCGCCAAAGTAGTTGCGGAAGCCATCGGCCAGAGGTTGTAGTACTGCAAAAGAATTAATATCTGTTTGTTCCTGGGAAGCATCGGTGCGTCCAGGTTTGAATGGGACCTGAATTTTATGTCCGCCTTGCTCTGCTGCTTTTTCAATGGCTGCTGCGCCTCCAAGTACAATGATATCTGCCATTGAGATTTTTTTGCCCCCGGATTGGGAACTGTTAAATTCCTGCTGGACTTTTTCCAGCGATGCCAGGACTTGTGATAGTTCAGAGGGATCATTTACCGACCAGTCCTTTTGGGGTTCCAGGCGAAGACGGCCACCATTGGCGCCACCGCGAAAATCTGAACCACGGAAGGTAGAAGCAGAGGCCCAGGCAGTCCTCACCAGATCGGGAACGCTAATGCCTGCCGCCAGAATTTTTGCTTTGAGAGAACTTATATCCCGGCTGTCAATCAGAGGGTGATCAACTTTGGGGATAGGGTCTTGCCAAATTAAATCTTCTTCGGGCACCTCCGCTCCCAAATAGCGCGCGCGAGGGCCCATATCCCGATGAGTCAACTTGAACCAGGCTTTGGCAAAGGCGCGTTGAAATTCTTCCGGATTTTCCTGAAACCGCTTGGCAATTTCTTTGTAGCTGGGATCGAACTTAAGGGATAAATCCGTGGTAAACATGATGGGGGCATGGCGCTTGTTCTTGTCGAATGCATCGGGCACCAGATTTGCCGCGCTCTGATCATCGGGAATCCACTGAACGGCACCAGCTGGACTTTTTGTTTTGACCCAATTGAATTTAAACAGGTTGTCCAGATACTGCTGACTCCAATTGATCGGGGCGGCAGACCAGGCCCCTTCCAGGCCGGATGTCATTGTGTCGTCGGCATTTCCTTTCCCACACTTATTTTTCCAGCCAAGTCCCTGCTGCTCAATTGGGGCGGCGGCGGGCTCTGGGCCGAGGCAATCAGCTTTCACTGCACCGTGAGCCTTACCAAAAGTATGGCCTCCGGCAATCAAGGCCACTGTCTCTTCGTCATTCATCGCCATGCGGGCAAAGGTTTCGCGGATATCTGTGGCGGCAGCCACCGGATCGGGATTGCCATTGGGGCCCTCCGGGTTGACATAAATAAGCCCCATTTGCACAGCGCCCAGGGGCTTGTCCAACTCTCGGTTGCCGGTGTAACGCTCATCTGCGAGCATCTTGGTTTCGGGCCCCCAATAAACCAGGTCGGGCTCCCAGTCATCCTGTCGCCCCCCGGCAAATCCGTAAGTGGGGAATCCCATGGACTCCAGGGCTACATTGCCGGTTAGCACCATAAGATCAGCCCAGGACAATTTGCGCCCATATTTTTGTTTGATGGGCCAGAGTAGACGGCGGGCTTTATCCAGGTTGGCATTATCAGGCCAGCTGTTGAGGGGATCGAAACGCTGTTGGCCGCCACGGGCACCACCACGACCATCACCGATCCGGTAGGTGCCAGCGCTGTGCCAGGCCATTCGGATCATAAATGGGCCGTAATGACCGTAGTCTGCGGGCCACCAGTCCTGTGAAGTTTTGAGCTGAGTTTCGATGTCCTGTTTTACCGCTTTAAGGTCCAGGGTTTGGAATTCGGTAGCGTAATCAAAGTCGTCACCCATTGGATTGGATCTGGGGGAGTGCTGTCTGAGCGGGCGTAGGTCGAGTTGGTCTGGCCACCAGAACCTATTGGACTTTGGTTGCCCTTCAACTGCGCCCTCAAGAATGACGGGATCAGTCACCACTTCCTCATTGGTGTCTGCGGCATAGAGTGGCGCGGTTATAAATATTGAGATTATTAAAGCGGCACAACTACGATTATATTTTATTAGCATCGAAAGTGTCTCCGTACGATCGTTGATACATCCTTCGTTTCACTATTACTCATCGTAATGATATAGGCGACTTGCTGCGATTTAGTAAGGTGACTTTCGGTTTACGATAGCACCTGATTCATCTATCCAGCAGATAGTATAGCGGGTAAATAGTAAAAGAATTTACCGGTATAAGGATTAAAAGTGATCAATAAGGTAAATTGAAAAACTTAATAACCAAGCCTATTTGTTGAGTGGCGATATGGGCTGGGGTAGTTTTATTTATAGGGTGTTTTGTATGGGGCCTATTGCATTATTATATGGGTGTCGTTTGGTGGAATGTATAGGTTGTGGGTTATATGACTCCGGGAATTGCCTTATTAAAAAAGAATAATATCAGTCACAAGGTTCATGAATATAGACACGACTCTTCAAGTGATTCTTACGGTTTGGAAGCATCGCAAAAATTGGGAGTTGCTGAGGAGAGAGTGTTTAAAACGTTGGTAGTTGCGCTGGGCAATAAAAAGTTAGTTGTTGGTGTTGTTCCGGTTTCGACCATGCTTAACCTGAAACTTATTGCAAGAGCTGCCGGGGCAAAGAAGGCGATAATGGCCGCTCCAGCTGATGTAGAGAGATCAACAGGTTATGTTTTGGGGGGCGTTAGCCCTCTTGGACAAAAAAAGCGCTTGAAGACTATCCTTGATCTATCGATTCAAAATCACTCAACCATTTTTGTGAGTGCTGGCCGTAGGGGACTGGAAATAGAGTTAAGTCCAGATGACCTGATAAAGGCTGTCGATGGCAATCTAGCTAAAATTTGTGAGTAACTGAGCCGGGCAGTTCCTGATGTGAGGGTTTATTAGCTTCAAGGTGAATAGCTATTGCCATCTCAAAAGTAGTGCATGAAGAAATCAGTAAGTTAGTTGTTATTGAAACTGGGCTCTCCCAGGGGAGAGCCCAAAAAGTATTAATTACAGAGTGTCTGCATTGTCAGGAGAGGGCTCTGTCCACTCTCTTTGGAGCTTATATCGAGGCCATTAATGCCTCCCTCTGAAGCGATCACCAGGCCGTGATTACTAGCGTTGAACCAGCGGTCCACTATACCGGAGGCTCCCAGGTCAATGAGGTGTCGACCAGTAGAAGAGGGCGTAAAGCTACCCACCTGAAGCCCAAGAATCGAGCTGCCGCCAACAGAGTCCCATGTAGCGGATTCCTCTTGCCAGCTTTGTGTCGCCATATATATGCCATAGCTGTTGCTGGATGTATTGGTGACATTCAGTTCGAGTGTCGCATCAATATATTGCTGACAACTTAAATCGGATAAATCGAAGCGAATCAGGCTATACATTGTGCCGTAGATCAAATCGCTACCATCGGCGAGAAGTCCATCGCTGTCACCATCGAAATTGTCATCTTCCTTTCTGGAGGAGATAAAGACATCATCTGAGGCAACTTGCAATATCTTTTCGCTGACAGTGTCACTGCAGTCTGCAACCACCTTGAGGGCTGGTGCAATACCGGTTTCCTTTGATGAGATATCTACGCCATTGCTTCCATTTTGCGCGGCGATGACCATCCCGGTATTTTCAGCGTTTAGCCAGTCTTCCAGAATACCAGAAGAGCTTAAATCCAGGGTTAGGGTTCCAGTGGATGAAGGAATAAAGCTGGCTGCCAATTGTGAAAGCACCCCCGATCCGCCGACTGAATCCCAAGTGACTGATTCTTCGTTCCAGTCAGCTTCAGCCAGGTAAATTCCATAATCATTGGTGGATCGGTTGGTAATATTTAATTCAAGCTCAACTGAATTTATTGCTGAACAATTGGCGATATTGGAGAGGTCAAATTTGATTAATGAGTAGAGAGTTCCGTAGGTACTATCGCTACCATCTGCCAGTAGCCCGTCTGAGTCACTGTCGAAATTACTGGATGAATAGCGGGAAGAGATAAAGGCATCATCTGCTACGGGTAAGGTTACCTCACCGTTGTCACTGCTATCCTCGACAATGACACTCCTGCCAACACTATTTTGTGCGAGAACCATAGATTCGCCAATTCGGTTGGCACTCCACCAGTTAATGTCCTCTGGTAAAGCAAGGGGGTCATTGGCGCGATCTTCACGGGTCAGGATACTGGCGCTGTCGTCAAATTGGGCCGTGCGGACGCTCAGCTCATCAGGACTAACTTGTATCACTTTAAACTGCTGGATGCTGGCCATATCGATGGTCCAAAACTTGGCATCATTGGCGGAACGGGCCGGAGCACCCCAACTGCCCTCACCCACATAGACAGTGCCTCCGGTATCACTGGTAGAAAAATCACTATTGCCCGGGGCGACGACTTCAGTGAGCTTGGTCAGGTGGGTATCTGACTCGACCACTAGGTTCATGGCGTAGTCATAAAATGGCTCTGCCCACCAATTGAATAATGTGGGGTTATCGGACTTGCCACTGTAATGGGGGAACATGGGCTTGTGGTATTGGGCAAAACGCCAATTGCTGTAGGCGCCACTTGTAGCTAAATCATCTTCCAGCCAGTTGTTCATAGCCGTTGCATAAGATGACCAGCCACTTTCCTGAAATTGGCTGTTTAGTGTGTAGACACGCAATAGGGGGGAAATTTGTACTGCGCCGTAGGTATCACTGGGGCTACAACTACCATCCGCATTGAAGTCCACACCAAAGACCTGGCAGGTGGTTGAATAGTTGTCATCCTCATGATTTCCATGGGTAGGTATTAGAGGGTAAATACGTTGATAGCTATAGCCATCAATTTCGTCGTTGGAGTAGGTCAGCGTCCAGTCTTGTAAAAAGTCATCCATTTCCGACGCACTGTTGGCGTTGGTAAAATCACCGCCATGCATAACGGCCAGTGGGCGAATTTTGGCTAGTAAAGCATTGCCCTCGCGCCGTGTTGTATGCCCCGTGCGGGTATCTCCCCCAGCGACTATGACGAAGGGAGATTCCTCCGCAGGAGCCGTTTTAAACCAGAACCGGTCGCCACAGCCGTCCTGATCACACACACGATAGTAAACTGCTGAATCCGGTGTTAGGTTTTCCAATCTGACAAAGTAGCTATCTAAGCTGCCATCGAAGGTAGATGTAGAATCAACCCCTTGACTGCTCCAGCTATTTTCATTGGTTGAATAGCCAAAATTAATGTAAGGGTTACTACTGTGGCCATCTGGCGAAAAACCGATAACGGCACTGGTGGATGCATCACCATCCCAGGCCAATCTGTGGTGTTTAGTTGCTGAACTGGCATCAATTGCCAAACATAGAGCCGAGATAGCAAAAGCAGTGCTTAAGAACCGTCTCATTGGGGGTTTCCTGTAAGTAGTGGTTATTCTTTTCAGGCGCAGCAGCTTTAGAGATTAGTTGCAAAAGACTTGTGCGGCGCGCCGGAATTATTGTGGATCTTTATTACAGGCCGTTGAATGATTGGAGACTAAACGAACGAAAGCGGCGTTTCGATAGGGAATTGTGATGGTTTTTGCATTCATAAAATTGATTGCGCCAGCACCTGTTCCCAGATATTGGTAGATGCCATATAAAGGCCTGTCAAAATTACGGGTCCAATAATCTCCCCTTTGAGTTTTCGGGAAATATTCAGTCGCAATTAGAGGTTTGCCAGATTTACTTTCCTGCAGGATAATGGATCGTAACTCTGTAGTATCGGGGAGCCGCCAGTTTTGCGTTGCACACAATTTCTGTTGATTGGTATTGCGAATCAGATCCTCGGTATCACACCGCTCTTCTTCAAAATAACAATCTCCATTATTTTCTATACCTTCTTCATATTGATACCACGAGTAGGTCCACCTTCCATCGTGAATTCCTTCGTCGTCAGTTTTTACTTCCCAAAGAAGCCCTGTATCGGTGTCGCAGATACAGGACCAGGGGCCTGCCCAAGCCTCGATAGGCTCCCCATTTTTATCAATTTTAACTAAGTGATATTCCCTTGGCAGAGGTTGTGATGGTTGGTGCAGTATGACTGCACAGACCGTGATTGCAGGAAAAATGAATACCCAAAATATGCGCACAAACATTATTGATCTGCCAACTTGATTTTGACTGGGAGGGCATGGCGAGTGTGGGCGATTTGCGAGTGATCAAAGGCAGAAACCCAGAGGCAAATACCGTCTTTTATTGCTACATCTAACGCTGACCCAGTATTTAATTTTCGCACCATCTCCATAGACCATTGGCCGTCCTGCCAAACAGCATAGGCCCTGACATCGGCACGATCTCCCTCAAAGCGATTTGAGGTATAGAGGACTGAAGGCATAATCGTATTGATAGGATAATTGTCATCTTCAGCCGTGTATGGCTGGTAATCAAACCAGGAAATAGTCCAATCGCCCTTTGTATCCTCGTTTTGATATGGCGTCAGGCTGGAGGGACTTTTGGGGAGTCGTTTTGGTGTAACGTTTTTTGAGGAGTACCACTCCCAGTTCATTAAGTATGCCCCGGACTCTTTGCCATCCTGGAGATATCCTGCGGTATAGCGGCGTGCTCCTGGCCTTACAATATCAGGCTTGCCAATATAATTGTCATCTGCCAGGTGCATTTTATTGGTTCTTACCGCTTTCCAGTGCCAGAGATCGTGTATTTCATCGGATGAGCTGTAGTGGTAGCCCTTGCCATGCCAATTTGCGGGCAACTGTGCTGATGGTTTGCGACCCAGGTGAGAAGTTCCCGAAGCACCGAAATCACAGGAATTGGAAAGCAGGATGGCAAACTTATCTTCATAGTGACGGGTTTCATTAAAATTTTGAAAACCTTGCTGCTGTATTTCCCAGCCAGAATCTACTTTTTTCAGTGGTAGGTGTTTCAGGCTTTCAGTGGGATCTTCCCAAGTGATATGAAAAAATATTTCCTGTTGGTTATGCAAGGCTCTCAAGTTGACGGTTGAGCTACCATCAATAAAGTTAGCACCTCCGTCAGTATGGATTTTAAGTGATATGGCTGAGGACCATGCGGATTCTTGGGGTATTCCATCTATGTTTATAAAGGTTTCCGGACTTATTTTCTCAACTGTAAGATCGTGGTAACTGTTATTTGTAACAATAACCCAAAGTAATAAAGTGACACAGCCGACAGATAAGTAGGTAAAAATTGAAGTTCGATAGCCCGATCGAGTATTGGGAAGTAAGTAACTCAAAGTCTTCAGGCCATAGGTTGTTAGATAAACGCCAGCGTGAAGAAATATATAAAGTAAGATCGCAAAAGCACTATAAAAGTGTGCCTGACGAAAGATAGAAGGATTGCCGGAACCAATAAATAAAATCCAGCCACTTAAGATCATGAGTGTTAAAAAAAATGAGCCAATGCGTGTTACTACTCTATGGTAGCTAATTGATGTTTTATTAGGTTCACTGGATGAGTTTGTATTTTTTAATTTAATTGTTACTTTATAGAATAAGTAACAGAGAAGGATGGCTGAAGTAACAATTGCGACAAAGAAGTGAATATCATGAATCTGTCCCTGGGGAAAAAGTTCTTCGATATTTCCAATACTTGGCTTAGTCAAGGTGGAGATACGGAGCCCCGTTAGCAGACTACATAAAACTGCAACAATGGCCACGCTGTGCAGAATTATCCAAAGAGTACTCTTCGGTTGTTTGGCCATGGGAGTATTCCAAAAGGGATCAGGCTAGTAAAAAAGTGTGGCATTTATATTAATTAAAATAGACTACATTCTGCTGATGGAGTCATGGCGCCTAAAAAGGAAGAACGCACTGCGCTGTAGAAGCGCATAAAGAATGAATACCGATCCCGAGCTTACCGAGATATAATCACAGTGAATCTCGGTTGCAGAGTCTCCGTTCCGCCTGACCCAATAGTGTACTACTCAGTATTTTGACCTGTTCAGAACAAATAGCGGGATAACTTATTCTTGTTGGTATTCCGCATTATGTAACTACTCATGCAGCTGACACTTATTCAGGCTTTCATTTTTCTCCAAATCTTCCGATATGGCCATAAGTTTCGGGTGGTCACTTCTCCAGTCAAAATCTTCATGGCGAAAATCAAGATAGGATAGTGCTGAGCACAAGTTAATATGTGGCAAGCTAAGACTGGCGGGTAATCGATCCAGGTACTTTTCCAGGTAGTCTAGAGATCTCTCAATAGCACTGAAGTAGCGCTGCCACCAAAAATCAGACCTAAGTTCTTCCCGTGCGCGCAGCTTTTCCATTTGCAGATGCACTGCTGCGTCCATTAATCCAGAGCTGACACTGTGAAAAGTATACAGATCCCAATTGTTGTCCAGTGGCGCAGATAAGTGACCATCCCCTAAGCTTTTATCAAGAAATGCACAGATGACTTCGCTGTCAATGATCGAGGAGCCATTATCCAGGATTAGGCAGGGGACTTTTCCCAAGGGGTTGCTGGAAATAAGTTCGTCGTCATTGTGAAAGGGGTGAGAGAAATGCTCTGTTACCACAGAGTGCAGACGCTGTTCTTGCACAACAATGCGCGCCTTGCGCGCAAAGGGGGAGGAAAAGGTCAGGTACAGTTGCATAGGCCAAGCTCTTTTTAGCTGCGTGCCCTTTCAGCAACTGCAGTGACCGCCAGTGCTGCTACGAGCAACTGTTAACGCGTACTTTAGTGATGGGTAATCACTGAAGTAATGCGGTTATAGAGGTGCTGTTTCAAGTAGGCTCTCTGTTTTTTGAGGCTGGAATAGTGATCGTCGTCGGTGCCAATACCACTATCCTGAAGGCCTCTTATTTGTTTATCCAGTTTGCTGTAGATGTCGTTTTCGAGTTTGAATTGAATATCGTCTTCGATGAGCTGCTTGATTGTGTCTGCATATTCTGGGAAATCCACCGAGAGCTCGTGTGAAGCAATGGGCATAAGGGACCTCCACAATCGATATTAGTTAATGAAGTGTAGGTTCAGTCTTGCCAGTCACAAAAGTGCAATTCTAGCGCTGCTTCCCTTAATCAACATAGTTATAAAGTGAAGTTAATATAAGTTTGTATATAGCCATTTGATATATATAAAAGTTGAAGCTATTTTATTAGCAAATATTTTTTACCCTCTTTTTTTTGATTATTGGTAATTGTTAGTCAGGTGAGGCTTAAGCAGAGGGCTGGGAGGAAGTGACGGGCACAAAAAAGCCCGACAATTACTTGTCGGGCTTTTTTGTTGCGGTTCTGCTACTGGGCTTAGGCCGAAGCCTCCAGTGGGGCAAAGCGCAATTGGCGCCTCTGCAAAAGCTCACCGAGGTAGAGCTTTAAGTAGGCTGCAGCGGCCCGTTTCCCCTCTGCTGCGGAGTCTTCTGTTATTTTTCCAAAGCGGGAATAAGACTGGGAGCAGAAGGAGTCGTTAATGTTGATGGCACACATAAACCGGTCTCGCCAATCCTGAGAGGGTGGTAACTCAAACTCCCGAGACAGGTTTTTGATCAGAGTATCTGCCAGGCGCCAATTGTTTTCCATTTGTAGTTGGCGTAATGCCCAACTGGACTGAGGTCCAAAATGTACTTTTAGTGCCGCGAGATTCTCTTCATAGTAGCCGCGCACAAGGTCGCACAGCTGATTCAGCATATCCTGCCAGCTTTCTGACGGAGAAAAATCCGAATGGCCCAATACTACGTCACCGAAAGACTTATAGTGACGCTCGGCCAGGGCGGTTAAGCTGGCATCTACACTTGGGAAGAAATGATAAACAGACGCTGCTGGAACACCTGCAACCTGACTAAGGTTTGCGAGGCTAATATCCGTAGAGTCTTGTTCAGTAATTAATACTTCAAGGGCGTCAAGAAGCTTTTCATACTTCTCCCGACCATTTTTGCGTTGTGGTTTGCGCGGACTGGCGGTGTCGCGCCGGCTGATTGCTCGTCGATCGATTTGGTTCAAACTACCTCCCCCTTTAGACAAGCGGTACTGGCCATGGGCTAGCATACGCTTTACTTCCATGTAAAAAATTGTCTTTTGGAATTGATTATTATAATCGTACCAAATTCGGGCGAGCAAGAAGAACTTGTTTGATTTGTGGGGTAGTTCCACCTTAATTAATTAAATTCGGCTAGCAGGTATTTCTGCCAGCCGAATGGAAATGCAGCTAGTGATAATGTAGCTCTGTCGCCTTTCCTCGGAAGACGTAATAAGAGAAAACGGTATAGGCGAGGATGACGGGAACTACTATTACCGCACCCACAAGAATAAATTTTAATGAGGCGGTGGCACTGGCTGCCTGCCAAATATTTAGTTGGCCGGGAACAATATCAGGGAAAAAGCTGAAGGCCAGGCCGATAAAGCACATCAGGAAAATAACGACGACCGTGAAAAAAGGAACCGCTTTATGTCTATCTGCAGGCTTAGGCATTCTCGCCAACAGAACATCATTGGAGACAAAGGCAATAAAGCATAGGGTGGGGATGAGTAGTACAAACATAACCAGAGGGTAGGTAAACCATCGGTCAAATACTATTGGGTTTACCAGTGGATTGATGGCCGATACTGCAACCACCCCAAGCAGGGTGGCCCGCCCTGCGTAACGGGTCCATGTGGTCGCTCGTTTTTGCAGCTCCGACTCGGTTTTAAGAACCAGCCAGGCGCCGCCAATATAGGCATATGCGGCGGTAACTCCCAGAGCGCTGAGCGCTGAAAAAAGCTGTGCAGACCAGTCGGGCTTAAAGCCAATCACGTACTGCCCCAGCATGTACCCCTGCGCAAGGCTGGTAATAATAGACCCCGCTTTAAAGGTTCGATCCCAGGTTAGCTTTTTGTCGATGGCAGCCTTGGCACGAAAGTCGAATGCCACTCCTCGCATGATTAGCCCGACTAGCATAATCGCAGCTGGTATATATAGATGCATTAACACCAGGTTGTGTGCGATTGGGAATGCAATCAGGAGCAAACCGATTGCCAGCACCAGCCAGGTTTCGTTGGCATCCCAAAAGGGGCCAATGGATGCGATCATGGTATCCCGCTGCGATTCCTCCTCTTCTCCCATGGGGAGCAAAATGCCCACACCAAGATCGTAGCCATCCAGAATTGCGTAGACTATTACCGCCAGGCCCATAAGGGCGACAAAGGCGACAGGCAGCCAATAGGCCGCAGCAGAAGCGCTACCGGTCATTTGCCTTCTCCCTTGTCATTTTTCTCGGTATCTTTTGGGCGGTTGGTTAAGCTAGTGCCGGCGAATAGTTCCTGAGTTTCAAACTCCTCGACTTTTACAGACTTCAGGGCCATCACTTTCAGGGTTCTTATGTACGCATAGAGCAATATCACGTAGACAACCAGATAAAGGGTTAGGGAAAAACCGACATGAGAAGGTGGTACTGGAGTAACAGCGTCGGCGGTTTTCAGTACTCCTGTTACGAGCCAGGGTTGGCGTCCAATTTCTGTGACATACCAACCGGCCAAAGTGGCTATCCAGCCGGAGAATGTCATCGCGACCAGGGTTTTAAGCATCCAGCGAGGCAGCTCACCTTTACGCAATAGGTAGACCCCTCCCCAAGCGGTTAGCAGCATCAATATTCCTATGCCGACCATAATGCGGAAGGCGAAAAATACGGGGGCTACCGGTGGGTGATTATCGGGGAATTCATTTATTCCCTTGATCTCACCATCCCACTCATGGGTAAGGATAAGGCTGGCCATCTTGGGAATGCCGATCGCCAAATGGTTGGTTTTTTCTTCTCCGTCGGGTATCGCAAATAACAGCAGGGGCGCACCGCGCTCTGTTTCCCAGACTCCCTCCATTGCGGCGACTTTTTGCGGTTGGTGCTCAAAAGTGTTGAGTCCGTGTAAGTCACCCACATAGATTTGAATCGGAATAAAGATGGCAGCGAGAATCAGTCCTGTTTTAAGGGCGAGCCGGGGCGCGCGTTTGGGGTCTCCTTTAAGAATCCGATAAGCGGAAATCCCCGCAACAAAGAAAGATGCCGTCAAACCCGAAGCCAGCAGCATATGTGTAAGTCGGTAGGGGAAAGAGGCGTTAAAGATAATTTCCGTCCAGCTTGCCGGGTAGGCGACCCCATCCCGTAAATCGAATCCGGCAGGTGTTTGCATCCAGGAGTTGAGAGCAATAATCCAAAAAGCGGATAGAGTGGTTCCTGTTGCCACAATAAAGGCAGATAAAGTATGTATTTTGCTTGGCACCTTATTAATGCCAAACAACATAATGCCGAGAAAGGTTGCTTCGAGAAAGAATGCAGTAAGTACTTCGTATCCGAGAAGCGGGCCGGCGATATTGCCGACCTGGGCCATAAAGCCGGGCCAGTTTGTTCCGAACTGGAATGACATGGTGATGCCACTCACTACGCCGAGAGCAAATGTTAGGGCAAAGACTTTTACCCAAAAACGATATGCGCGCATCCAGACCGGATTATTAGTTTGGTCGTAGCGTAATTTAAAAAAGAAAACGATCCACGCGAGTGCGATGGTGATTGTTGGAAATAGAATATGAAAGCTGATATTTGCGGCAAACTGTATCCTGGAAAGGATCAGGGTATCTAGCATGAGAGCCTCTGCTGGTCTGAGATCTTTGAACCAGTGAGCCGATTAGCACCTCCTGTGCTAATCGGCACTGCAAGAAAATATAGAGGCAGGTGTGTGTTCCCGCGTATACAATCCTGCAGGAGCCGACTTTGGATCGGCAGCGGCACGGCCTTGTGCCGTTTTTAATCCAGCACTATGGGCTGCTGGATTAAAAATATGCCGGGGCTTTTAGCCATGGATTTGGCCCTATGGGTTTCTCCCCGGAATAAGTGCTTCAGATGAAGGTGTTATTTCGCTTTGAGTGCAGCGGTATATTCCTCGTACTAGCGTTTTTTTCGCTAGTTTGAGGTGTTCTGTCCACCTGTCATCTTACTTTTGAGTTCCAGTAGCTTGACGATACCGGAGCCTAGCTTCATCAATTTAAGCAGGTCCTGGTGTTCTAGCTTGCTGAGTGTGTTGGCAAATTCTTCGAGTAGCTCCAGCAAGCTGTAAACTTCCTGGATTTTTTCTTGTGCTTGGGCATCCAGCTCATCTTGGGGCTCATTGAGCAGCAGCTGGCGAAGCAGACTTAATGTAGGGTCGAGCTCTCGCTTGCGGCGCTCCTCGAAGACAGTGCGAGCGAGGTCCCAGATTGACCCAGCTGCAGTGAAATAATCTTTGCGATCGCCCGGTTGATGGTGCAGCTCAACCAAGCGCCAGGCCTGTAGCTCTTTGAGCCCCATACTGACATTGCCACGACTGATCTTCAGTGCCTGGGCCAATTGCTCGGCATTGAGTGGCGTGGGATGAATGGTGAGTAGGGCAAACATTTGTCCCACCGTGCGATTGAATCCCCAGCGACTACCCATTTCACCAAAGTGCAGTACGAATGCCTGGGCTTGACTCGATAGTTTCATTTAATTCTTAAGTTTCAGAAATTTCTGAAAATTGTAAATATAAATTGATCTATGTCAATCACCAATTTAGAAAATAATGTGAGGCCAGCGAGAGGGCCTCTGATTCTGATCTGGGGAGAGGCTGGTTATATGCTCAAGCTACTTTTGGCTCTTTGGTACCAGTTGTCGGGCACGATAAAGCCTCTGCAGGCTTCGCCATTTTTATCGACGGCGGCGATGCACAGTGGGTGGGTAAAGCTTTCGGGAAGCAGCGCCTCTAGCAATTGATCGGCAGTCATGCCGGTGGTGCTGCTCTGAGGCGCCAGCCAGGCTTGCTTGGGGAGCGCCAGCCACTCGAGAGCACTGCGGTTTGCCTGGCTCAGGGAGAATGACCGAAACTCAGATAACGATACCCACCAAAGATCATGACTGGAGGGCCGGTGAAGTGTATCCAGGGGTTTGAACAGTCTCCCAGGCATTAGCGCCCACTGGCGATCTATCTCTAGGCCGTGCTCTTTCAGCATGGATTGAACTGCCGGCATGTCAATCAGTGGCAGTTGATGGTCTGCCATTCTTGCCAGTTTGATATCCAGTCGGTCCTTGATTCCGGGCCCCACCCAATGGATATCGGTAACCTGGAGATAAAATTTTACGGCAATTTCCCAGTGTTCACACTGGTTGCTGGGCAGGTGTTGCACGACGAAGTCGAGTTCCCCCAGTGTCTTGCCGCCGGACCTTAGAGGGAGGTTTTGGTAGAGCAGCTGGTAGTCGGGATGTTTGTCAAAGGCAAATGACCAGAGCCTTTCAAAGTAAGTGCCCAAGCGGTTGTTGGGTTTGTTGAGGTTGAGTTCGTGCAGGTAATTATCCAGTTCAGGGGAAAGTACATCTTTTACTTTCGGGCAGGAGAAGTATTCCAATAGGGACTTTCGTCGCGTGGGTAGAAGCCAGGGGAGTTGGTTAGCTGCACTAAAAGCTGTAACGGAGTCCTCGCTAGTGGGAATATCCGAACTTCCCACGGACCACATTAAGTTGTCCCAATTATCTACCTGTCCGCTTTTCAGGGAGGAAATCATGGCCTTCTGTATCGTTTCCTGAGTCATTAAACTTCTGTATATTGCTAAAATACAAGACAGATTGGTGAAGTCATCTATGATTGCTTTACCATCTGAACTAAAAATAATAATTACACTTATAAGAATCGATCCGAGCACCAAGATAATCAGCGAATTACCGATGTCGAAATAAGTCCTCTGGCAGTGAAGTTTCTGCCTTGATTTCGTTATCCATCTCCAGTGCCAGCTTTATTCTGGGAGTTGATTTTGGTCGGGTATTTTTCTTACAGTGACTGATACTGGAGAAAATCATGGAATCAGGTCCCCTTATTTCGATCGGCTTGCCTATCTCGCTGTTTATCATCATGGTGGGAATAGGGATGACCCTAACTGCCAGGGATTTCCATCAGGTAACGGTAAAGCCCATTGGCCTTATTATCGGAACTTTTACCCAAATTCTCCTGATGCCAGCTATAGCAATTGGCCTCTGCTGGGGATTAAATCTACCACCGGCCATTGCTGTTGGCCTAGTCATTATTGCCGCCTGTCCGGGAGGCACAACATCGAACCTGTTTACCTTGATGGCTCGCGGTAACGTGGCGCTTTCTATTGTATTAACAGTTTCTGCCAGCTTGATTACTATTGCCAGTTTACCGCTATTCGCAAATTATGCGCTTCGAACTTATTTCGGCGCTGACCAGACTATAACTCTGCCATTCGCCAGTACAGTGGTGATGTTATCCAGTATTGTCCTCTTGCCTGTTGTGATAGGGATGCTATTTCGCGCCTGGAGACCGCACCTGGCTCGCCGCGCAGAGGGAATAGTCAGTATTTTTGGCGGGGTTGTATTGCTTGCACTGGTAGCAGGCCTTATCTGGGGAATTCGCGATCGCCTTGCAGACTTGATGGTTCAAGCTGGCCCCTCGGTCATTCTATTGAATCTCTGTGGTGTCCTACTGGGGCTTCTTATCAGCCGGATTGCTGGCCTGCCAAAGCGGGAGGGGGTTGCGGTTGCAACGGAACTCGGTATTAAAAACAGTACCATCGGAATGATGGTAACCCTCACGCTCTTACACTCGAGTGAGATGTCCGTGCCCTCAGCAGTTTACGGTGTATTGATGTTCCCATCTGGCGTTCTTTTGGCGTTATATGGTCGCCGTGGTGCAGCGAAAAAACTGGCCTCTGAGACGGAAGGAGCAGGTGAAGTAGGGTAGTAAATGTTGCATTTACCGAAAACTAGACCATACCTTTACTATTGAGGGTGTGGTCGATGTTGGAAAATTGAGCTCGCCTATACCAATTTCTGTTACTGCACTATGAATTTCAATAATTCTAATGTGCGGTCACGGATTACTGAATGTCCTTTTTAGGTATATGTCTAAAACCAGGCATTGAGTTGTCTCAACCCCAGATTGTAAAGTCAATATGTTCAAGGGTTTTACGGCGAAGCGCAGCAAGAAAAATACAATCAACAACAATCTAAAATTAGATGCTCTGGTCTGGAAGAGAATATTGGAGCAGTCGACCCTCAGTGGTAATGATTCTGGGGTAGGTAATGCGGCTAAACACAGTATTGTTGTTTCTCTGACTAGCTATGGAAAGCGAATCCATGATATCCATTTGTGTATCGAGAGTTTATTTCAGCAGTCGCTTAAGGCTGATTTAATTGTACTTTGGCTATCGGCCAAAGAATTTCCAGATTATATGTTGCCCAATATTTTAATGAGGCAGGTGGATCGTGGATTGAGAATTGAATTTGTTGATGAAGATCTAGGGCCTTACACAAAGTATTATTACGCGCTTCAAAAATTTCCTGATAGCCTGATAATCACGGTGGATGACGATATCCTCTACCCGATGGATACCATCGATATGCTGTATCAGTCATATTTAAAGTTCCCGTCACATATTTTCTGTCATCGAGCTCACAGGATAGGTACTGATAAGAAAGGCAATATATTGCCTTACAATAAATGGAGGACAACGCGGGAAACTTGGAAGTGCAATATGAATATCAAACCTTCTTATCGCGTTTTTCCTACTGGAGTTGGGGGTGTTTTATATTATCCCGGCTCTTTACATCCCGATGTTCTGAATAAAGATAAGTTTTTGGAGTTATGTCCTAATGCGGATGATATCTGGCTTAAAGCCATGAGTATGAGGCAAGGAGTCCGTTGTGCAAGAGTGCCAGATGTTCGTTTCTGGAGGGATAGGTTTTTAACAATCCCTGGGTGTCAGGCTAGCGGCTTGAAGAAACAGAATTTAAAGGGAAAGTGTGGTAACGATAAGAAAATACGCAGAGTATTCTCTGAATATAATTTATCTCAGTTACTGTTAGAGTGAATAGGCGCTGCTTATTCTAGAGGTAATGTAGCTGTCGCACTCTAAGGTTGATATTTGGCTTTCAGTTTAATCTCAAATTGCTACCACTTATAACGAAATCCTAATTCCAGGCCTCCGGAAAAACTATTCCCCAGGTTTTCCAAACTGCTGCTGTAATAAATTTCTGAATAGATAGAGCAGTGATCACCGCACTCATCGTAGCTTGCGCCCAAGCGCAATTCACCGTACCAGGTATCAGGTTTTTGACTGAGTCGGGTTTCCGATACGAGTAAATTAGTTCTCTGGTCGATATTGTAAATAAGGCTCGGAGTTGCGAACAGAGAGAACCTTTCCAGGGGAATTGAGCCATACATATTGCGACTACTCTTACGTTGGCTCTTGCGCTTTTCAAAGATGGTTCCCAAGCGTAAGAGGAAGCCATTGTTATTGATATCTGTGGCTTGTACGGCATAGATATCCTGCAAGTTGTTGGCTTCCTCCGAGGTGTAAATCAATTGCGCATGGGGTGTCCAGGAATAGTAATCATGCAGTTTAAAACTCTTTCCACCCTCGATAGACAAGGCATAACCAAATGCTTCATCGCTATTATTGAGTTCGCGCAGTGATTTGGCATCCATTTCAAAGTCAAACCAATTTAGCTTAAGTTGACTATCAATAAAAATGCCATCCAATCCATACCAGGTGACAAATGCGCTGACGCCGTAGTTACTCGCATCGATTGAGCCATCACCAAAAAATGAACTCACATCGTTATTTGAATCGCCGTAGTGCAAAGCGGCGCTGCCAATAAGTTGGCTTCCAAATACGGAGACTTGTATTGGTAAATCAAAGCCCAATTGTACTTGATAGTAAGTCTGTTTCCAGTTTGCACGGGTACTGGACTCACTGGGATCAAGGGTAATATGTCGGGCAGAGTTCCTGATCCAAAGTCCACGATTATCAATTGCCTGCTCTTGTGCATCGCTATACTCGCTACTGGCCAAGTCCAAATAGCTTGTACCTACCCAATAGCGATTGCCCAGGCGGCTGCGCAGTGAAGAGGGAATGTTGAGTGTTCTGAGAATTTGCGGGAGGGCTTCGTAGAGTACTGCAGTAGGTTGCCAGCGGATCATTCCGCCTTCAGGAAATACTGAAGAGTTATCCACAGTTGAACGCAAATACCAGCTGCCATCATCACTTCCTCCTGCGCCGTTCTGGTGCAATGTGTAAGCATAGGCTCCACCTATCACTGCCTGCTGATCATCTTTACTGACAAAGTCTCCTGCCAGAGTGAATTGTGCATTTGATTCGCCTTTGACGGAAACCACCTTAATACCATTGCCCTCTGTCCGCTTTCCTTTACCTGAGCGGTTAAAGACAGAGATAGTGGTGGTGCCAGAGCTGTCTCCTTCCACAATTAGTTGATCGCTCTGTGAAAAATCATCTTCAAGGACGGCGTCTACCCATAGGCGCCCATTATTAGAGCGGTATTGCCCATAATTTCCATTATCGTCTTTGGCTATGGTGAGGGTGTTGAACCTATTGTTGGATAGATCAATGGTTCCACTATTGGATACATCTCCTGAAATTACATAACTGTCGCTATCAAAAAATGCCTGTCCACCCCAGCGAATATCCAGGCCGAGGGAATTTCCTTCCGAATCGAGACCTCCTCCGACAGCTAAACTCCCAGTGAATGTCATTTTGGAGCTACCCCAGATAACCACTCTTTCCCAATTGTTTAGAAGAGTCCCGTCAACGGAGTAATCCAATTTAAATATTAAATTGTCGACTTCACCATCATTTGCACTGAGATCATCACCACCATCCAGTATGACGTCTCCATCGAAAGAGTGTGAATCTATCAGTAGGGTGTCTGATCCGGAGCCGCCTCGAATTTCGTTACTGATGCCCTCATCCCAATAGATATAGTCATCGCCGTTTCCG
Source organism: Microbulbifer sp. ABM4_008 (assembly GCF_056311705.1). Taxonomy (NCBI): domain Bacteria; kingdom Pseudomonadati; phylum Pseudomonadota; class Gammaproteobacteria; order Cellvibrionales; family Microbulbiferaceae; genus Microbulbifer; species Microbulbifer sp. ABM4_008. Next base: position 564,705 of record NZ_CM149970.1, read on the forward strand.
CCATCCAGGTAGTTAAAAATGAACCCTCCATCCAAGGTGATGGTATCGTTTCCTTCTCCTCCCCAGACGTGAAAGGACAGCCCATCGAGTAGAATCAGGGTGTCATCTCCATCGCCTCCATGAATGCCTCCTCCCCCGAGATAATTCCCTACATCACTGGATCGCTCGTCGAGAGTTATCGTATCGTTGCCAGCGCCACCGTCGGCAAATAAGGTAACAATTCCTCCCGTGATAGTAATTTCGTCATCTCCCTCTCCCGCAAGTACATTTTCCGCCGTTCCACCGTTAAGAATGATGGTATCGTTGCCGGCATAAGTTTCTATGTCCGCACCATCGGGGTCATTGTCTTCGTCACAGGTGATTTCATCTGCGGCAGTGGTGCCACTATTGCCGGGGGTACATTGTGCTAGAGAGTGGCGGCTAAAAATAAGCAGTGCAGAAACCGTCATAATGAGTAGGAATATTTTTACGAATCCTACAGAAGAAAGCTGGAAACCAGTTTTTTGGGGAGACACAGTTATTCCTTTATATTGTGCCAGATAGTTGTAATATCGATTAAGTTTTTAGCGGCGAAGTTATAGTTGGGGACAACGCAGCTCGAGTATGACTTAACTTCAAATTTTAAGAGTATTCGCTGTCGCCCAACTGTATGAAATTTCTCCGATAACTAAAATTTAATACCCACCCCGAAATTTATGATCCAGGGGTTGTAGTCAAAATGGGCATAGAGGCGATCCCTGCCCAATTCAGTTGGGAAGTCGATAGTGGCATCGGTGTCTGCCAGGTAATAAATCGCGGATGCGTTAAGTAGTAGAGGATATCTCCAGTCGCGGAAATCAAAGATATAATCCAGGCCGGCTTGCAGCCCCCAATCCCACGAGTGCCCCATATTAAATGATCCCGGTGCGACCGAGAGCTCTGAATCTATCAGGTATTCGTTAAACTGGCGGCTGATTTCAACGGTGTGGAAATTGGTGTAATTGATTCCTGCACCGATATAGGGGCGAGCGCGATAGGATGGATCTAAGAAGTACCAGTTGCCGAAAACCATTGTCGTTGTAGTGCTAAAGTCGCCGAGCTGGATTTGGTTTCGCCCAGGGTTGCCGGTGAAATTATCCAGTTTTGTACCATAGCTGGCGCCATTAATATGCATTAATTCTATGCCCCAGCGATCGCTGGGCCGCCACACTCCCGATATTTGCCATGCATGGGTCGAGTCGATTTGCCAACTGCTGTTGTATAAATCCCATTGCTGTAAAACTCTGTATTTAAGCGCTGTGCCCTCATCGTTTGGCTGGACATAAGTCAGGCCAAAACGAACAATAAATTCACCCCATTCGATATCACGCCAATCATCCTGGGCATGGGTCGATAGTGCTGAGAGAGTGAAAAGTAGAGTAATAATTCCTTTATTAATTCCTTTTGCGGTCATCTCGATATCCATCTCTGAAAATCCGGACACAGGCAAAACAGCTTATCTGCCATAGGTGGCTTTGGTTGATAATTATTGGCAGTGCATGGGCCAAGTACCCCAAAAAGTAGCAGGACTGAAAAAGGCCGCAGGGAATTTTTCAAAATTTGAGGCCTAAATTATCTAGCCCGGTTTACAGGGAGAAGGGAATTTATAAGGAGAGAAAGAATAATGCGCTTGGTGCCTTTGGGGGTATAGGTGTCTATTCGGGTTTACAGGGAAATTTCCACTGTGAGTCTTGGGTGCAGTGTATTCTTTCCCTCTTTTCCAATGATAAGGCTGGGCTACGGGAGATTACCCAGGGGCACTTTTTCCAGATTGCGGGCGTACTCCAGGAACTTCTGTGCTGCTGGTGATAGCGGACGTGATTTGCGTCGAGCCAAATACCAGTGGGTGACAATAGGAAGCTCTTCGACATCGAGAATCGATAAACCTGCACGCCCGCCAAATGCCAGGGTATGTTCCGATAATATTGAGACCCCCAGGCCGGACATAACCGCATGCTTAATGGCCTCATTGCTCTCAATGGTCATACGGAGCTTGAGGTCTACATTGCGTTTGCGCAGGAACTGTTCAATGGCATGGCGTGTACCTGAGCCTTCTTCCCGATGCAGGAACTGGCAGTCTGCAAATTCTTGCAGGGAGATTTTCTTGCGGGTGGCCAGTGGGTGGTTTTCCGGTGCTATCGCCAGTAAGCGGTTGGGTAGAAACTCCACCAGCTCCAGGTCTTGGCTTTTTGGGGGGTGGCTGAAAACGTAGAAATCATCTTCATCCTCACCAGTGTAATCAATAATCTGTTGGCGATTGCCCACCCTGAAGTGGATATCCAGTCGCGGATGCTGCTGATAAAACTCCCCGATCAGGTGAGGGATAAAGTATTTGGCGGTGGTCACTACTGCCAGCTGTAGGCTGCCGGTATCCAACCCTCGCAATTGGGCCAGTTTCAGGTCCAGATACTCGTAACTCTTCAGGATCTCCCTGGCACTTTCTACCAGGGCTTGCCCGGCCTCCGTAAATTGCAGTTGCCTGCCCACCGAGTAATACAGAGGTAGACCCACCGCATCGGAAAGTTTGGCCAGCTGCATCGATACGCTTGGCTGGGTCAGGTGCAGTTTTCTGGCAGCGGCGCTGATATTGCCCAACTCGTAGACACAGAGCAGGATCTCCAATTGTCGAACGGTTCCAATGCGGGCATGGGCACGAGTTAGGGGCACAAAATCACCTGTATAGGTTTTGGTTTATAGTTTACATAATAAATATCTATTTTTATCTATCAATAGCAATTCCGATAATGCGTCAATTTCAATAACCAGTGGGGGCATTATCAATGCAGAGATCACAACTCTTCTTTGGCGTGGTTGTCGGCTTGTTAGTTTTATGCACAGGCTTGTCAATAAACCTTGCCGGTATGAAAGGGGTTCCCTTGATGGCTGTGGGCCTAATGGTGGTTCTGGCCAATGCTATTTACTGGCTGATGGCGCAGCAAACTCCGAAACGCATACGGATCTCCAATAATCGCTCCAGACAGCGCCGGGGACAGCGATAGAGATGCAGTTGGATATTGTTGTTGGTTTCTTTCTGCTGGGCGCCTTTGCCCAGCTGGTTCGCAGTGACCTGCGTTTACCCAAAGGTCTTTACCAGAGCTGCGTTATCTTCCTGCTAATCGCCATCGGCCTAAAAGGTGGTGCTGCTTTAAGTGCGTATTCCGCTGCCACCCTGGTTCCCCAGTCCCTGGCGGTGGTGGTTTTTGGTGCTCTGTTACCTCTGGTGGCTTTCCCTATCTTGCGCTGGATTGGCAAGTGGTCACGTGTGGATGCGGCGGCAACGGCGGCGCACTATGGGTCTGTCAGTGTTGCCACCTACGCGGTGGCTGTGGCCCTGCTACAGTCACAGAATATTGAATACGAAGCGTATTTCCCTCTGTTTGTAGCACTTCTTGAAGTCCCGGCAATCATTGTCGGCATGCTGTTGGCGCGGCAATCGATGGGCAGTTTGAGCAAGCGCCGGGTGTTTCACGAGGTCACCTGCAACCAGGGAGTACTGTTGCTCCTGGGGGGAATCGTTATCGGAGCCTGGGCTGGAGAGCGCACCGCTTCAGTAATGCCTTTGTTTGGGACCCTGTTTCATGGCATATTGGCGCTCTTTCTGCTGGAAATGGGGCGTGTCGCTGCGGCGCGGTTGGCCGATGTAAGAGGGCAGGGGGCTTTCCTGCTCAGCTTCGGCATTTTTATGCCGCTGATTGGAGGTGCCGCTGGCGGTATCTTGGGGAGTTTGTTGGGTTTGTCGCCTGGTGGTATCTTTCTGCTCGCGGTGCTCGGTAGCAGTGCCTCTTATATCGCTGTGCCTGCGGCTATGTCCGTTGCCCTGCCGCAGGCCAATGCTAGTGTGTCCATCACTTTGTCCCTGGCAGTTACCTTTCCTTTCAATGTGCTGGTGGCGATTCCCGTCTATCTGGCGCTCGTTCAATATTGGAGTTAATCGCAAGTGAAGCCGATTCCCTTTGAAAAAGTCACTATCGTAATGGGTTCCCGCTCAGATTGGGCCACCATGAGCAACGCGACTAAGCCTCTGGAAGAGCTCGAAGTTCCCTTTGCTACTGCTGTGGTTTCGGCCCACAGAACTCCCCAGCGCATGGTTGAATTTGCCAGCCGTGCCCACGAATCCGGTACCGAGGTGATTATTGCCGGCGCCGGCGGCTCCGCCCACCTGCCGGGTATGATCGCTGCTTTGACTCCCCTGCCTGTGATCGCAGTGCCGGTTGAGAGCCGTTTTATGACGGGTATGGACAGCTTGTTATCCATTGTGCAGATGCCTCGCGGTGTGGCGGTAGCAACCCAGGCGGTCGGTGCTTCCGGTGCCTACAATGCAGGTTTGATGGCTGCGCAGATGTTGTCTTTGGCTGATGCGGAATTGCAGAAGCGCCTGATCGCCTGGCGTGAGCGTCAGACCGAGCAAGTCCCGATCACGGTTGAGTGATAGGAGATCGTTGTGAGTAAGAGACGAGTTGCCATTATTGGCTGTGGGCAGTTGGCACAGATGATGGCTCAAGAGGGGCAGCCCCTCGGAGTGGAGTTCAGTTTCCTGGCTGAGACCGGTGAAAATACCGACTGTGTGAAGGGACTGGGGACTATCGTGGAGATGGAACCGGGACAGGACCCTGAGGCCTTGTATCAGGCATTGGGACGCCCGGAAGTGATCACCAGTGAGAGAGAGCAAGTGAGTGTGGACTTGCTGCGCTCATTTCAGCCCTTCTGTCCGGTATATCCGGACCCGCATATTACAGAGAAGGCCCAGCACCGCTTGCGTGAGAAGCGAGCACTCACAGACGCTGGACTGCCTGTTGCACCTTTCGCAGCAGCACAGGGTGAAAAAGAGCTGCGGGAAGCGGTCGACCAACTGGGATATCCGGCGTTTATTAAGAGCTGTGAAAATGGCTACGACGGCAAGAACCAATGGTGTGTGAAGAGTGCTGCAGACTTGGATGCTGCCATTCCCCAAGCTGGTGATCAGGAGTGTGTGGTTGAGGCTGGGGTGAATTTCGCCTGTGAAGTCTCCATTATCGGTGCTCGTTCGGCATCCGGTGAAATCAAAGCTTATCCGCTGACGGAAAACCGCCACCGCAACGGCACCTTACTGCTGTCCACCGCTCCCTACGACAACCCGGAGCTGCTCAAGGCCGCAGAGGGTTACCTGGCGACCCTGCTGAAGGACTGGGACTATGTGGGTGTATTGGCCGTTGAGTGTTTTGTCAGTGAGAGCGGCCTGATTGTCAACGAAGTGGCACCGCGAGTTCACAACAGCGGTCATTGGACCTTTGTCGGCCCTGAGGCCAGCCAATTTGCCAATCATATCCGCGCGATACTGGATATGCCCCTGGGCGATACTGCCTGCCCGGTGCCGGTTGCGATGGTCAATATGTTGGGGGTTGATGTAGCTCCGAAGCAGGATAACGATGGTGTTTGGCTGTACGGCAAAGCACTTCGCCCTGGGCGCAAAATGGGTCATGTCATTTTACAGGACCCGGATATGGAGCACCTGCGTCAGCGCAGCGAAAGTATGATTGAAGAACTTTACGGCGAAAAGATTTAGTGCTTACTGAATATTGCGCATCGGGTTCTTGAACTTGAGTTTGTAGCCGGTACCCCGCCACATGGGAGTGCCGGCTCGATAAGCCGCCCGGGCAATCATATGGACACCAATTGGCACTGTAAGTAATAAGAATAAAATAGCGGCTATGGCCCTGGCTGTTACCTGAGCGTCGCTAAAAAGAATTGCTACGCCCGCCAGCAATAATCCGCAACACACCGTAGCCCCTTTTCCCGATGTACTCATTCGAGTGTAAAAGTCCGGCATTCGCAGCAAGCCCAAAGCGGCGCTGAACCCAAAAAAACTGCCCACCAGAATTATCAAAGCGATAAAAATTTCATCAAATGTCATCATGATCCCTATGGCTGTGGGTGACTGTGCGCGAGCCGCTTTTTTCAATAAAACGGGCAAAGGCCACACTCACTAAAAATGCGACCAGGGCCAGGGCGATGGCAGCGTCCAGATACACGGGTTGTCCCGAGGCGATTGCCAGTAGTGCACAGTAGGCTACCGCCAAAATATTGAGAACATCCAGGGCGACAACCCTGTCTGCTAAGGTGGGGCCCAAAGCGATACGCAGGAAGCACATCACCAGGGCGAGTAACAATAGAAAGGAAGCAATATTGATTGCTACTGTGACCAGTGGCGAATGAATATCGATAATTGTGAGAAACATCAGGAAACAGCCTCCTTAACCCGTTTCTCAAATCCCTCCCTAATCTCCTCGCGAAAGGTTTCTGGATCACTGACAAACATAGTATGTACGATTAAGGCATCATTGTTGGGTGTGACATCCAATACCATAGTGCCCGGTGTCAGCGAAATTAAATTAGTGAGAATAAAAATCTGGTTTCTATCGAGCCTCTCCATGGGTAGTCGTACTACCAGGGGCCGGCTTTGCAAGCGGGGCGAAAAGACTTCGTAGGCGGCACGCAGGCTGGATAAAACAAGCTCCTCGATAAAGAAAAAGAATAAATGAGCCAAACGGGGCAAGCGGGTAAAGTAAGTCTGTGCCCCGGGTAATATAGGTGAGACTCGCAGTGCCAAAAACCCGATCAGAAAACCAAAGAAAAAATTTGCCATGGAAGCATTGCCGGTCAGGGCCGACCAACTGATCGCGAGCAATAAATTTAATAGAAAAATACGCATTTCTATTTATCCATTCCAAAGTTAATGAGTGGTACCTGGTAACACGGCATTCAGGTAATCATCAGGCTCCAATAACTCTCCGGCAGCCCCCAGGGAGTATTCGATAAAAGGCTCGGGAACCAATCCCAAAGCCAAAGTGATTAATGCCAATAACGCGACTGGCAACAGTCGCTGGAAGCGCTCTGCGCCGCTGAGGCTATATAAATTTTTGCAGTGCTCCTGGGGGTGTGGCTTCCAGAATGCCTCTGCCCATATTTTACTCATTGAAAACAGGGTGAGCGCCCCGGTAATCAGTGCGACGGCAGCGACGATATAGGCGGCCTGATCGAGGCTTGCTTTGACTAATAGCAATTTTGCCCAGAACCCAGATAATGGTGGGAACCCCGCCAAGCTAAATGCGGCGATAAAAAAGAAAGTAGAGAGAAGTGGGCTGGCGCGATATAAACCACCAATTTCATTGAGCTCATAACTGCCAGTAAGGCGCTGGGCAGTACCGCTAATCAGAAATAAATTTGTCTTTGCCACAATATTGTGAACCATGTAGAACACAGATCCGGCCAATGCTAAAGGACTGTTCAGTGCTAATCCCAATACCAGGAATCCAATCTGGCTGATGATATGGAATGCAAGTATCTTGCGGAACTCGTACTGTGCTGCTGCGCCCAAAACACCCGTCAGCATGGTGAGTAATGCGGCTCCCAATAAAATATCCCGGGTGAATTCCAAATCATTGGGAAATATTAAAGTAAAGGTGCGAATTAGCGCATAGACGCCGACTTTGGTCAGAAGACCGGCAAATACAGCGGTTACAGCGACCGGTGGAACATGGTATGAAGCGGGCAACCAAAAAAAGAGTGGAAATATTGCCGCCTTAATTCCAAAAGCGCAGATAAAAATAACTGCCAATGTTGAAATCGCGACGGGATTTTGTACCTCGACCAGAGAAATATGCAGCTGCGCCATATTAAGGGTGCCTGTCAGTCCATAAAGCAACCCGATAGAGGTCAGCATCAACAGCGTGGATACTAGGTTTAATGCTACATACTTGATGCCACCGTCCAGCTGTATTTTTTCACCCCCCAGTACCAGCAGTGCGAAAGAGGCAATCAGCATCACCTCAAACCACACATACAAATTAAATAGGTCGCCGGTGATAAAGCTACCGCTAACACCGGCCAATAACAGTTGGAAGAAACTGTGAAAGCCAAGTTTTACCCGTTTCTCACTGATATCTGAAATGGCAAATAGAGAGACACACAAACCCACGATGGCACTGATCAACAGCATTACCGCGCTGAGCCGATCGGCGATCAATGTGATTCCGAAGGGAGCTTGCCAGTCTCCCATTTGCCCAGCTTGAGGGCCCTGGCTTTCTACCAGGACAAGAATATAAAGGTTAATGCAAAGGGCGGTAAGGCACCCCAATATCGAAATACCAGAGCAAAGGTATCTACGGCCTCGAGCGGGAAATGTGATTAACGCCGTGGCGATAGGGATCAGGAATGGCAGGGCCAATAACCAACTCAAGTAGTCTTCTTCCTCTTGGGTTTGACAGGCTCGGCAATACGCATGCTATCCACATCCAATGTACCCAGCTCACGGTAAGCCTGGGCGATCAGGGCCAGGGCAAAGGCCAGCAGGCCGAAGCCAATTACGATCGCAGTTAGGATCAGGGCCTGGGGTAGGGGGTTGGCAACGATAATTTGTGGGGCTTCCTGGCCCTCGGGTACCAGGGGTGGTGAGGCGCGAGTCAACCGCCCGGCGATAAAAATTGCCAGGTTGGCGGCATTGCTAATTAGTACCAAGCCAAATAGATAGTGCAAGAGATGGCGGGCAAGCATCAAATATACGCCGGTAGCAATCAGAATACCGACGACAACGGCGAGGGGAGACTCCATATCAACTGGCCTCTTCCAAAGCAAAAATGAGTGTGAGAACGGCTCCAAGTACTGTCAGGTAAACCCCAATATCAAAAAACAAAAGATTGCTGATAATGATTCCGCCATCTTCCTTGCTGCCTACTATGGCAAACCACTGTCCGGAAAAGGGACCGTCTCCCCAAAATAGAGCCATCAATCCAGATAATCCGGCGATGACAACTCCCCAGGCGGCGAGGGTCCCTGGAGGTATGCGCAGAGCACTTTGTGCCGCCTCCATACCCCAAGCCATGGCAAATAAGGCAAAAGCAGAAGCGGCAATTAATCCAGCAATAAATCCGCCTCCGGGATAATTGTGTCCACGCAACAGCATATAAATGGAGAAGACCAAGATCAGGGCTACCAACACACGGGTCGCTGTCTGTAGGATAATAGAATTCACTGCTTGCCCCGTCTTAAATGATGACCGAGTAAGGTCACCGCAGCGACAGCCGCGGTAAACACCACAATAATCTCCCCGAAAGTATCCAGGGCCCGGAAGTCCACCAGAATGACATTGACGATATTGCGCCCATGAGCCTCGGGTACAGCAGCTTCCTTGTAAAATTCACTCACTGGGCTCTCGAATGGGGTTTGCAGAACCACCAGAATGCTAATGGTAAACAAAAGGCCAACTGTGGCACCGAGCAATGCATCCCTGGGACGAAAGCCTTCCTTCTTGCCGGGAGTAAATACGGGCAGGCGTGGAAGAATCGCAGCAATTAATACCAAGTAGAGTGTTTCCACCAGAATCTGTGTAATGGCCACATCCGGTGCACCAAAGAAGAGATAAATTAGAGCGATACCCACACCGAGAGCGCCGAGAGCGCAAATGGCAGTCAGAGGTTTACGCGCAAAACCCGCAGTAAACGTACCTCCTACCGTCAGCAGTATGGCTGCCCACTCTTTTAAATTAAGTCGTGGCGCAGTGTATTCCAGTGAGAAGTGGCCGGTATGAACAAAGGCATAAAAAAGGGCCATCGAGAGCGTAACAAAAATGACTGTGAGATAACGACGCATAATTCCATTTTGCAATATGCGTGTTTGCAGTGCGGCAAAAGCTTTTAATAGTTCTAAGGATTTATCCCACAGTAGATCGGCGCTAGTTGGCGCATGGGTAAAGTCCCAGTTTAGCCAGGCACGCATACGTTTTAAATTGACATACATAATCACCCCGAGCACAAAAGTAAGAATGCTCATCAGGAGCGGAATGTTAATACCGTGCCAGAGTTTCAGGTCGATGGTTTCCGGAAGGCCAAGTATCGCTGTCAGTGCCGGTTCCACCAGTCCGCCACCGACTAAGTCCGGGGCCAAACCAAATGTGAGGCCGAAGGCGCTTAAAACTAGTGGGCTTATCCATAAACCGGGGGGTGCCCAGCGTATGCGGCTGGCATCTTTGGGGGGAGGGCCAAAGAATGGTTTGATGGCCACCATGCCGGCTACTGTCACCGTTACTGCATTGGCAAAAATTGCTGCTGTGCCCACCAGTGCGGGCTCTGAAGCTACCGCCAGTGCACCTTCATATTTAAGCTCTTTACCAATAAATCCAAGGAACGGCGGGAATCCTGCCATGGATAGGGCTGAAGCCAGTGCAGCTATAAAAGCAAAGGGCAATAATTTTGCCAGACCGTGCAGCCTGGTTAAATCCCGGGTACCTGTTTGCCGATCGATAATGCCCACCACCATAAACAGTGCGGCTTTATAAAAAGAGTGAACCAGCAAGAAAGTAATTGCAGCGGCGACGGCAGCTGAAGCATCAGAACCCAGAAACATGGTAATAGTGCCGAGGGCAATAACGGTGGTATAAGCGAGGGCCAGTTTAAGGTCTGTTTGACGCAGGGCGGCCAATGCCGCTACTGCGGCAGTGGCAATACCGGTGCAGGTTAAAATCCACTCCCAGTATTCAGTGTGAGCCAGTACCGGATGTAGGCGCGCAAGAAGGTAAATACCGGCTTTGACCATAGTGGCGGAATGTAGATATGCGCTCACAGGTGTTGGCGCCGCCATGGCATTGGGTAACCAAAAATGGAAGGGCAATTGTGCCGACTTTGAAAATGCTCCGATAAGTACCAGTATCAAGATAGGAAGATACAGTGAACTGGATTTAATTTGTTCTCCTTTTATTAACAACTCTTCAAGATCATAGCTATCGACAATCTCTCCCATTAATAGGAAAGCGGTTAGTAAGCAAAGCCCCCCTAAGGCGGTCACTAGTAAAGCCTGTAAAGCTGAGCGTCGTGCAACAGCACTGGAGTGGTTAAAGCCAATCAGGAGGTAACTTGCGACCGTCGTCACTTCCCAAAACACAAATAAAGTAATGAGATCGGATGCCAATACCAAACCCAGCATTCCGACCATAAAGAGATAGAGATAGAGGAAGAAACGCCGCAATAGTGGATTGCCGCGTAAATACGCAGCGGCGTAAATGGTGATAAAAAAGCCGATACCGCTGATTAATAAGGCAAATAAAAAGCTGAGGCCATCAATATAGAAGCGTAGGGATACGCCCAGCTCTGGAACCCAGTTAACGCCAAAGGAAAACTCTCTACCTGCGGAAATATCAGGCAGGTGAAAAAGTAGTGATAAGGCGACAATGGCCGGAGGAATCGGAGAAAGCAGGGAGATCCATCTTCCCGGCGTTTTTTTATCGCCACTGCGACTTTCCATGTCGCCTGCTGATCCCATTATTTTATCCCTGGTGACTCGATGCCTGTATACAGCAGTGATTCACTGCCAGGGTAATAGTTTAGGTGTTATTCCTGAGGTAGAGTGCTTAGGATCAAATTACTCTTAATTGTCCGTATCAGGTGAATAACCTGAGAGGTCAAACCGGGATCTCGAAAGAGTATGATGATTAATGCTAAAGGCGGCAGCGGATTTGTATTCTTATAGTTTTATCCAGTAACTTGGATTAATAATTAAGAAAAATATCCTATAGATAAATACCCTATTCCCCTCACACTGTTCCTGTTATTGAATCGTAAGTATTTATGCACAATGAAGAATCGTGGAATATAGCATAGGAGAATAGATATGTTGAAATTGGCATGCTTAGCTGCAGTGGGAGTTTCTGCTGTTTTTCTGTCCAGTGGTGTTTCTGCTGTGAGCTGTGGGGATGTTGTAACTGTACCGGAAATTTTGGAAGGGGCGATAGAGTCATGCGCCGTCAGCCCTGCGGTCACCATTACTGATGCTGGATCATTGGATTTAAATGGTTACTCAATTAGCTGTAATGGTTCTGGGGTGGGCGTAAATCTGCAAGGTGCTGGAAGGATTCTGAGTAACTCAGAGGGGGGAGGGTTTATAGAGAACTGTGCAACAGGTGTCTCCGTTGAAGGGGTTGGAGCGCATTTTATTCAAAATGTAAGTGTCATGAGTAATTCTAATTATGGTGTTGCACTTACAAGTAACAATAATGTTGTTTTGGATTTATTCTCAAGTTTCAATTCCGGTGTGGGTGTTCGGGTATTGGGTGACTTTAACCAGGTAATAAATGCAGAAATAAGCGCTAATAATTCTTCTGGTATGGAAGTTTCTGGAAATGGCAATGTAATAAATTCAAATGAATATCAACTTAATGATGATAACGGAATTGTTATTTTAGATGCAGATAATAACCTAATTGTTGGGAATTCATTGGATGAAAATGGAACAAATGGAATTCTATTAGAGGCAGATGATCAGCATGGTAATGTTATTACAGGAAATGAAGTGAATGATAGTGGTAATACGGACCTTATGGACCAAAATAATCCTGCCTGTGTGAATAATGTATGGATTTCAAATACCTTTGGTAGCTCTAATGATTCGTGTATCCAATAGGAGGGTTATGAGGTTGCTATTCTCTGTAGATGTATTTATTTTGGTTGACGCAAATTTAGGTATTTTTGCAAGACATAAAAGTAAGCTGATTTCTATGTCACATTGGGACAGCAGTATCTATATAACTTGTTAGCAAGCGTAACTCGCCAAAATCTCTATTTCAAAGAATCCTGTTTGTCGGGATATTTAAAATTCGGGTAAAAGCTGTAGGGCTGAACGCCGCCTTTTTTAAGGGTAGCGTTTAAGATTGCAGTTAGAGGGATCTTGGTCTTGGATAATGAGTTGGCCATTTTTAAAGTAATCGATTCCGAGATCTGGAAATGGCATATCATAATAGACCAACTTTTCAAGCATTGGTGGTTCTCCTAGCGGTAGTATTCAGAATTCTGAATACTACCGCTAGGAATGATCATCTTGTGTGGGGCGTATTTTTCATTCGCTTTCCGAGACATTTAATTCACGTTTAATTGGGAAGGAGATCCCATAGATAAATCCTAACTCTCTATCACACTATCAATAGCTTCGAAAATTACAGGCTTTGTAGTAATTAATTATGAATGGATGAGATGATATGAAAACTGAATGTGCTAACCTCGCAAGATTGACGCTTTTAACGATATCTGGTGTTTCAGCTTTTTCACTGGCGGGTGCCGCCTTCGCGGTAAGCTGCGGTGACACGGTTACTACTCCAGAGACTCTGGATGCATCTATTGTTGCATGTGCTACAAGTCCCGCTGTTACTATCACTGATGCAGGATCTTTGGATTTAAATGGTTATACTATTAGCTGCAATGGGGCTGGGATAGGGGTGCAAATACTAGGGTCAGGAAGGACGCTTTCAGATAGTTCTCTCGGCGCGGGAAGTGTTGAATCTTGTGATGTTGGCATTTCTGTAGAGGGAGTGGGGGGGCACTATTTGGAATTTATAACAGTAGTTCTTAATAATTTTTCTGGTATTTCCGTTATTTCTGATACTAATTTTATTTACAATGTTATTTCTGGTTCCTCTACTATTGGTAATGGTGGTGTTGGGGTTAGGCTGGCTGGCGCGAATAATCAGATTATACTTTCTGCATTTGAAAAGAATACACAGTCAGGTGTGGAGATTTCTGGAAATAATAATTATATTAAACAAAGTAGCGCTCTATCAAACTCCGGATCGGGTTTCGTAATTACAACCGCTAATAATATTACCTTAGATAGTGTTACGGCCAATGATAATGGTGTTGATGGAATACTAGCTGAAGCCAGTTCTATGTCAGGTGGATTGATTTTTAATAGTACTGCGCGAGATAATTCTGGAGATGATTTGAGTGATCAAAATACTATTCCTTGTGGGCGATTTCAGTGGATAAATAATGATTTTGGTACAGCAAATAATTCTTGTATTGATTAGTTAGTGTTGTCAGGGGGGCTACTCTGTGGGCCAGTAGCCTAGTGAGGTTATGAATATTAGACTATAGGCAAATCAAACCATAATGCCGTTGCTCCATCTGTTGCTGCTTTTAGCCTTATTATTTCTTTAAATATGCCTAGACCATCCCCGGCACTTAACTGGCGATTATTTTTAATAATGATGTCTCCATCTATGATATGTAGGTAGCCAGGGCGCTGCAATGTATCCAATTGTAGAATCTCTCCAGGCTCTATTTGAAGACGATATAGGCTGGTATCCTGATGGATTTTTAACGAATTATCTCGACCACTGGGTGTTACCAATGGAGTCAGCATGCTCGTTTGGTTTATTGTCCTTTGCTCATAGACAGGTTGAATACCCCTCTGATTTGGCTGAATCCAGATTTGAAGAAACTTCAATTTTTTTGTTTTCGAGTGATTGAACTCGGAATGGGTAATTCCGGTTCCGGCGCTCATTATCTGAACTTCGCCAGCGGGAACGACAAAGTGATTGCCTTCACTATCCCGATGTTCGATAGCACCTTCAAGAATATAGGAAATAATTTCCATATCCCGATGTCCATGGGTGTCAAATCCGGCCCCTGCTTTTACTGTATCATCGTTGATAACGCGCAGTGCAGAAAAACCCATGTGTTTTGGGTCGTAATAGTGCCCAAATGAAAAGGTGTGCTTGCTGTCCAGCCAGCCAAATCGGGCTTGACCGCGTTCATGTGACGGTCTGAAGTAATACATAGCCAGCTCCTATTAGTGCAGTAAATAGAATGTTAGGGCTATGATAGTCTTTTGCGGTATAAGGGAATATTGGGTAAAAAGAATCTTACCATTCGTATCAATAGAATACTCAGCCTTCCTCAGAAGTGGGCATATCTAAAGTGAGTAATCGAAGCTCGCCAATAAACTCCCTCGCCACGGGGCCTAATTTATCCTGGTCTTTAAAGTTCAGGTAAAAACTGCTGGAGCGCACTCCGCCATTTTTCAAGGGGAGTCGATTTAGAGTGCCATTCTCGAGTAGCTTTGAGACCATTGGCAGTGGCAGCCAGGCGAACCCCAGCCCCTGTACAATTAAATCCACGGATGCCCGTAAACTGCCCACTTTCCAGCGTTGCTCTGCCCCCAGCCAGCCGGAATCCCTATTGGTCTGCAGTGCGGAGTCCCGCACAATAATCTGGCGATAGGACTTCAAGTCTTCATAGCTCAGCTCGTATCCCAGCTGATGTAGTGGATGGTTCTTATGGGCTACAGCCACAAATTCGATGCGACAAATCTCATCGTTGAGGGCATTCTTCATGCGGAAGGCGGAAAGTCCCAGATCTACCAGCCCCTCCTGAATCAACTCATTAGTGCCGGATAGTACGGTATCAACGATATCAATATTCACTTGTGGATAAATTGCGGAAACTCTCTCCAGAGCCTGAAAAACGACACTTTGGGGAAAGGCGCCATCTACGGCAATACGCAGCTCGGATTCCACTCCCTGGTTAAGGGAGCCGGCAATATCCTCAATACGTGAGACTTCATCCAGCAGGTATTGGCCCCGGCGTAGCATTAAATTACCGGCTTCAGTAATTACCACTTTTCTACCCGAGACTTCAAACAATTTTACGCCGAGTGCAGCTTCCAGATTGCTAACTGCATTGTGAATACTGGACTGGCTTTTGTGAACGTGGGAAGAGGCCTGATTAAAGCCGCCGGCATCTGCGACAGCTTTAAACATTCGCCACTGTTCCAGAGTGGTTTTTTGCATCTGGGTACTCTTTGAAGGCTGCGAAGGGCTGTTCCAAGGTTTAAGGAGCCTGGGGCAGCCCTGAATATCCTGACTGGCCCAGGCTGGATAGGCAAGGGTTTTTAGCTGCGGTTGTGAGAGTTGTTGTAATCGATTTCCGGCCCTACAGGTACAACCTGGGTTGGGTTGATCGATGTATGGCTAAAGTAGTAATGACGTTTAATATGGTGGAAATTTACTGTTTCAGCAACTTTCGGCCACTGGTATAGCTCGCGTACATAGTTACGCAGATTAGGAAAGTCCTCCAGTCGCTGGCGGTTGCACTTGAAGTGTCCATGATAGACAGCATCAAAGCGAATAAGGGTAGTGAACAGTCGCCAATCTGCCTCGGTAATTTCTGTTCCGACCAGATAGCGCTGTTCCCCTAAAATTTTCTCAACCTGGTCTAAAGCAGAGAATAAATTATAGTAAGCACTCTCGTAGGCTTCCTGGGTTGTGGCAAAGCCGCAGCGATAAACTCCATTGTTTATGTTCTCATAGACCAGTTGATTAATGGTATCTATATCCTGCTGCTTCTCTTCGGGGAAAAAGTCCTGTGTATCGCCGGTAATGGTATTAAACGCGCTGTTGAACATGCGGATAAGTTCAGAGGACTCATTGCTAACGATACAGTTTTTTTGTTTATCCCAGAGTACTGGTACCGTCACCCGGCCCGAGTAGTCAGACTTGTTACGAGTGTATACTTGGTGCATAAACTGATAGCTAAACAGAGTGTCCCCGCTGCTACCTTCGTCGACGTTAAAGCTCCATCCCTGATCGAGCATATCGGGGCTTACTACCGAAACATCGATATGCTCTTCCAGTTTCTTCAGCTTGCGGAAAATAAGGGTGCGATGGGCCCAAGGGCAGGCCAGTGAAACATATAGGTGATAGCGGCCAGACTCCGCCTTAAAGCCGCTGTCACCGCTGGGACCTGAACTGCCATCAGCAGTCACCCAATTGCGCAGTTGCGCCGCCTCGCGCTTGAAGTTCCCACCGGAATTCTCGGTGTCGTACCACTGGTCGTGCCACTGGCCATTGACTAACAGTCCCATTTTTTACTCCACAATCGGTATTTTCTGGTCCAGAGGAATTTATTGCTTGGTGCTTTTGCGGTGATCCAAGCTGAAACGCCCGGCGCCATGGGCTGCCACTACCAAAAAGCCGCCGGCAATCGCTAGGTTTTTGAAGAACATCAAAAACTGCATCTGATCGCCCAGATTGTTATGGAACAAGGCAGCAGTAACTAAGCTAAAGCCAGCAAACGCCAAGGCGGTCAGGCGAACCTGGAAGCCGGCGACTAGTGCGAGCGCACCACCTATTTCAAACAGAATAACAAGGGGCAGCAGAAATTCTGGCAGACCGCCATAGGCTAGGTACTGTGCACTGCCCTCATAATTTTGGATCTTGTTCATTCCCGCCAACAGGAAGATCGCCGCCAAGCTGATACGGCCAGCCAAGTCAGCACTTGCGGAAAACAGGGAGCTGCCGTCGATATTGGCGCTTGTGGATAAAGTAGATGTGCTCATGGTATCGCTCCTAAAACTGTGAATTTTGCGCTACTCAGTAGCCGCTGCTGTGAGTAATAGGCAGTTTACAGAGGATCGATAGAATGAAAATTGGTTAAATTCGACCAAACCATTCGAAAAAATAGAATGGTTGTTGAGCCTATCTTATCATTAGGTGCAATAGGGCCTTAGTTCAGAAATGGTAACCGATGCCCACCGAGTAAACCCAGGGGTCGATATCCACATCGACATTGATGCGGTCGTAGTCGTTATCTTCTGTGCGGAAGCGAATTTTGGCCTTGGTATCGATGCTCAAGTACCAGATGGCCGCATTAAACAGCCAGTTGCTCTCTCGTCCAAAGGCAATATCTATGCCCACTTCCCCTGCCAGGCCCCAGGAATTGCTCAGGCTCAGGGATGCTCTTGAGTCTGCACCCAGGACCGTATCGAAGTAGTTTTGTGCCGTGCGGCTGATATCTTCATCGAAGAAATGGGTGTAGTTAATTCCCACACCAATATATGGCTGTACCCAGGACTCGGTGCATACCGGATACCACTGTACGCTGAGGGTTGGGGGAAGGTGCTTGATGTCACCCAGGGATACCCGACCCAGTGGATCACCGGTATCCGGGTCCGGTAAACCGCGCACATCAAGATCGTGCCGGAAAGGTACAGCTGCCAGTAATTCCAGTCCCCAATGGTCTGCAAATAACCAGGTACCCGTGATGCTAGCGGAGTAGCCTGTATCCACGTAGACCCGGGTGTAGTCCAAGGGGGTGCCATTTAAGCGAAGTCTGCCAGAGTCGTCGTTTGGATCGACTGCAGCAGCGCCAACGCGAACGATAAAATCTCCCTTTTTATAGTCCGCAACCGACTGACCGGTAAGCAATAGTACCGTGCAAAAAACTAATGTCAGATTGATTCTTTTCATGCCCAACTTTCCAGAAGTACGACTGAAAATATGTAGGAGGGTTGATAGCTACAGGAATACTGTAATCTATCGCTAGATTATTAGTGTAGATGTCTTGGAGTTCTGGGTTTATAGATAGCAAGAGCTGAGGCGCAGTAATTGATTGGTATAACTTTGTACGCTTCTGCTGGGAATAAATTCCTATTTTCTGAGAAAGATTGCCCAGAAAAGGGTTTGGTTTCCTATTGCGCGGATAATTGTAGAATCGGTTAATTTATTGAGTGAAATTGCCCTGTATTATTTTGTGTTTTTACGTTGATATGTATTTAGCGATTCCTGATCAGTGTATTTTGCTTGATGTGCAGTAAAACTCACTATCAATGATCATATAAGACACCAGGCTAGAGATTTAATAACATGCTTAAGATAATACAGGGAGCAATGCAGCTCACAGGGCGACTATCCCCAAAGTTATCGGCAAATATTGCAATGTATCTGTCTTCACGACCCAGACGCTATGCTGACTCCGAGCGTGAGAGATCGCAGCTGGCCCAAGCCAAGAAGATTACCTACCGGGGTGCTTTAGGCACAGAAAACACAGCCTGGTCCTGGGGTGAGGGCCCCGTAGTGATTCTATGCCACGGCTGGGAGGCCAAAGCCGCAAAAATGGCAACCCTAGCAATGGCAATTGCCGATCAGGGTTTCCAAGCGGTAGCCATCGATGCTACCGCTCATGGCCACTCTGAGGGCAAGGTTTGTAATTTCGATATTATGGCGAAAGATATCTGCTCTCTAGCCAGCCAGTTTTCGGAAATATTTGCCATCGTCGGTCACTCGATGGGCGGAATGATGACAATGCGTGCGCGAGAGTTTGGGCTTAAAGCCCAGTGCTACGCAATACTTGGCTCACCGAGTGCTCCCCTGCCCATTATAGAAATTATGAAAAATATGCTGAAGGTGAGCCCTGGAACAGCAGAGCTATGCCAAGACAAGATAGCCAATCAAATAGGGTACTCTTGGCAGGAGTTGTTGCAGTGCAAAATGTATACCCCAGAAGATACCCCGCTCTTAATGATTTACGATACTGAAGACGATGAAGTGCCGATTTTTCATGGAGAGAGAATACATAAAACCTGGCCCGCAGCGGAGATGATCAAAATTAGCGGCGTCGGGCATCGGAAAATAGTTTGGGATGTTGAAGTGATAGAGCTTGTAAATAACTTCCTTCAGCAGCAGAAGAGTAAAAAAATAGTAGTCAAAGGTACTTTAAATAAAATAGCTTGAATACTGATAAAGTCTTCATCTTATAAAAATGGGCCTGAAAGGCCCATTTTTATTTGTGTGAAAGAGAGCTACGTTTAGGATTTACTATTTTGGGCTGCCAAAAATTTTTGATATTGATAGGCCGCCCCCAGCATACACAATCCCACTAACATACAAACGACTATCTTCTGTATTAGTGAGAAGTCCTGCATATCCCAGAGCACAATCTTCAGTGCAGCTATGCCGTAGATAATTAGTGACAACTTAAGTAACTTCTGGGTTTCGGGCTTTAATGTCTGGAACAATAGTAGGGTTGCATGGACAACGAGAACGAAAGAAACTGCCGGTAGCCACATGGCATCAAATAGCTGTGCTAATAGAGCTACGTAAACAATAATCGCGGTAACATGCACCAGCCACATATTTGCCATTCGATGACCAGACCAAACGGCTCTCGTAGGCAGGGTTTTGTGGTAAGCCAGTAGGACAGCGATGCCAAGAGAGACCAGGTTATAGGCTCCAATCCACTCTGCATTGTGCGATTTCACAATGACAGCTCCGACTTGAATCAGTGTGATTAATTCAAAAACACCCAGTGTCAGCATGTAGAAGGGCGTAAGTTGGTTGCGTACTGGTGCCAGCTTGGGTTGGCTGAAAAAGAGGCTTCCAAAATAGAGCTGGGTGAGTAGTAATGACAGGACAAAGTCATGAGTTAAAGTGTAACTGACAGCTATCAGTACTGCCGCAAAATAGTAGAAGGCCATCGGGAATACAGGCTTCAGTGCCCAGTGAATAGCATGCTGCCACTCCCTACCTGCGGGGTATCGCTTTAAGCCCTGGCCAAGCCATATGAGCCCTATGAAGCTGGCGACTCCCAGTAATAGCCCCTCCATCGCCTTGCCCTGCCAGCCGACAAACTCTTGTAGGAGACAACCGCCGATAGTGATAAGGCTTGCAGCAGAAATCAAAATGCGAACTTCTTGTTTTAGATGTTCCATCCGCAGCCATGTGTAGAGGAATAGGGCAATACCACACGAGAACCACATAGCAACAGTGAAGTAGTCACTGGCCTTATACAGTATGGTAGGTAAGGCAATAATGGGCAGTAAAGCGTAAAAGAGTTTACGCAGTGCCAATGCCAGCTTCTGCCCTGGTGATTGTATTTTCAGCTGGTGATAAAGCTCTGCGAGCAACCAAAGTCCCAGGAAAGCTTCAATACTGGCGATTTTTCCGTAGGGGATTTGATCGTAGAAATGAAGGTTGCCTACAACCGATGCACTGGCTAACAGTGGGACAAACAACAGAAGGTAATGCCAGAGACCGAGCCACTCGCTAAATGCTGAATTCATGCGCTGGCTACGCCAGATCAGGAAAGTCATTGGCAGTGGTGCCAGCAACCACATCCCTTGCGGCCAGATAATACCCACCGATAGCAGGAAGCTCGCAGATAAAAGCAGTCCGAAGGCATTATCTGCGATATAAGCGAAACGTTGCTCTGCGGGAGTGATTTTACCGGCACTACGGCGTAATAGCTGGGTGAGCGCAAAGGCACCAGCACTGAGGGTCAGCCAGTTAGTCCAACCTGCACTCACCTCTAAGGATAATAGTTGTGGCGCAGGAACCAAGCTCTCAGCCACCCATACGAGAGCTTGCAAGAATAAGGTTACGCCGGCGAGGGCTAGAGCGATATAGCCCTCAGTTCGCACACTGATAAAACCAAAATGTATTCCAAGGTAAGTCAGCAGAAGGCCTTCCAGGCACCATACAATGCCCAAAAATTCAGGGCTGCAGAGTGCCAGAATTGCCAGGCCTGTTAACAAGCCCCCATGGAGTAAAGCCATTGCGAGGGTACTGCGGGCCGAGGCACTATTAATACCGTAGCCGAACAGGTGGCGTGAGTAGATGGCGAGCGCGGTCCAGGGTATTAGGTTGAGTAACCAAACCACACCTAATGCATTAGCAGTGGGTGCTAGAGACCAGCTAATATGAATAAATAGCACCAGGTTTGCTACCAGCAAACCGAGGCGCTTCTTATCCATTTCCTTGCCACTAAGTCCACCCAGTATGTAAAGGGCAAACCCATAAAAGAAACCATGCAGTATCATTAGCAGCCCCCAGTTTGAGTTAGACTCCCCCAAGTTTGCGACTGAAAACTCGAACATCCCTGCGCTGAGCGCCATGGTGACCACTGCCAGCTGAGGCCATTGAATCAACTTGGACAAACGCAGCATTGCGAGCGCGAGTACCAACAAGTAGCTGAGATAAATAACTGCGGATGGATCAAAATGATTGGCCACCAAGGGCATGGTGGCTCCACCCAGCAGAGTCACCATGGAAACAACCCGGGTCTCGAATAGTAGGGCGAGTAAATAAGCAACTCCGGTAGTTACTACAAGCAGCCCCACACCGATAGGAATCGGAACCAACTGATAGTAAGGCCCAGCAAAGTAACCACATAAGTAAAGCAGTATGACCCCGAGAGCGATCAGTCCTGAGCCGTAGTCTGCCATGTTGGGCATGCGCCGCCTGAACATGACCCCACCTGTAGTAGTCGCCGCTGCTACCAGGAAGCCCAAAGTCACTTTACCTACAGGCCCCAAATAGGCATTGAAGGAAAACTGCAGCAGGTAAGCAAAGCCAAACACCAGCGCCAGGATACCGGCAGCGGTCATAAAGAAGACAGGAGCCTTCCCTTGGCTTTGGTAGTGCCGGTAGAAACTCATCAGGGAGCCCCATACTCGGCTAATGGGTTCCAGAGCAGGTTCCAATAGGCTCGGTAGCTCTTCAGATAGCCATTTGGCCTGTCTACTAGGCTTTCTGGCTATATTAGGAGCAGTGGTGATAGTGCTTACCGGCTGGGTTGGAGTTTCAGGAAGAGGGGGAGTAGCCTGCTCTGTCGATGGGGATCTGGAGGGATGAGTCCCCATCAATTGGGATAGTTCATCTTCAGGCTCATCCACTGTCGGGAGCTGACTTGCTAACTGATCCCCAGTATCTTGCTGTATCTGCGCTTCTAAAGCCGATAACCGCTGTTCGAATATCTCAATGCGACGGCGATTGTCTCGCTCCAGCAGGGCTAGTTCCGCGCGAAGTGATTGCAGTTCACTTTCCATATATCTTTCACTATTGTTTTTAGTGAGATTATCTCTCGTTACGCTCGGCTACAAGTATATGTAATCAAGGTTTTTGAAAGACCTTTTACCAGAGGTTAATCGCACAACTATCTAGTTTCAGGGAGTTGTTCACGCAATATGCCCGAATAGCCAAATGAAAACCCTAGAATGGGTAACGAAATCGATACCTCAAAGTGATATTGATTGCTGATGATTGATTTGCCCGCAGTGATCCTGGGTCTCAAGGCAGAGGGAATTGGGATATGAAGAATAGAAACTGACTGTGGGACCCAAAACCAGTTTCCTTCCTCTATGGAAACGCCAAGTCGGATATTAATTATCCCTGTTTTTTCAATCCAATAACCAGCTTTTTCTCTTGTCCCTATAGGTACAAATTCTGAAATCATTGAATGGCTATTTGAGAAAGTACGAGACCAGACTAATTTATGCTGGGTGTGCTGAATATTTACTGAAAAAGGAGATTCCTTTGTATTTTTTGGGACACCCAGCTTTCCAGCAATTCGTTTGCCTATAATTCCAGCTAATCCAGAGCCGAACTGAACTTTAACTTCCCCGGAGAGCTTTGCCCCTTTTGTATGTAGGCGTTGTAGTAGCGGGTTTAGCTTGTTGAAGTCGGAGCCAAACCAACTGGTGACGGCATTTACCATGCTATTTTGATTGAATTGCTAGTTTCTCAATTAGCATTGGATCTTAGCCGTGTCGTTTCACGGTAGCGTGCTAATTCGTTCAGAAGCCACCTTTGGGATTCTTCTTTAGGCTCATCGGCACACTGAATATGGTAGGGCTTACCACTAAAGGTGCTCTTGGTCGCACTTAGCCTAATAAAATCCTCCGCGCTATCAATTTTGTTGGAGAAATACTTATATTTCTTCTCCATATGCTCCACTGCTTCCTGACTGGTGTGCTCACTATCGTTGCGGATAAAGGTACACTCTGAAGCAGAGACAAACTCCATTAGGTGGTTTATTTCGTTGATAGGAGTATCTGCCTGAGCCAGGATAGAGGACATACTTAGCGAGATAATGGTAAGTAAAGTTGAGAGACTTTTAATCATTTTCCCATTCCTTGGCTGTGTGATATTCAGAAAGCCCGATAGAGGGTATGAGAGAAGTGAAGTAGAGCCTGGAGTGGCTCTACAAGAAGCTAAAATCACGGCTCTCTGGACTTGGAGCTCGGTGTATTAGCTGTTCTTAGTGACTACCGCTTTTACTGTGCACTGTACGCTCTTGCTATCTTCCTCTCCAACAACTTCAGAAGATTCAGTCAAAATTTGTGAGACGGTAAGTTCAGAGGCAGAAATCACCTCCATCATTTCCTTCTTACAGTTGGTGATGTTGAAGGCATTAGAAACAGCTGGGTCATAGCTGATTTTGTGAGAGAAGTCTCTCTCTTCTTCACCATTACGGCTTCTTTTGATGCTTTGGAACGCCTCTTTACCCGCATCTACAGTGTCCCCGATCACGTTGCCGGGTTGTACCTCGAGTTTCACACAAGAAGCAGTAGCAAGGGCTAGTGTAATAATGCTCAAGAGGTTCTTCATTTCTTTTTGGGCTCTGGAAATTGTAGTTTTCTTTAAAACAGTACAGTGTACTGGGTTAAGGTATTTTACATGAAGAATAACAACGAGTCCTACAAGTGGCCTTTATAGCAATAAGGGTAAGCGATTGCTTGGCTATTTAGTGGACTTTTTGTCCAAAAACTAGCCTATCAATTAAAGTATTACTTGTGAAAGTATCCCTCTGGCTGAGATAGATAGTTTTGAAAAGTGTTAACCGCAGGATAAAAGCTATTTTTTATAAGCTGCATTTGAGTATCCACATAGGTTAAGTTAGCGTGTTTATATATCGGCTAATATTTTGAACTATGTGTTTTTATTAGTATCTGATGATCTCTGAAATATAAATATACTAAAAATAAATGGTACTATTGTTATGTTTCGACTTTTATTCTTAGCTCTAGTAATTTCCGCTCTGTCTTGTTCTGTTCTTGCTGAGAGCCCATTTGTCAATGGAGTGAAAAATTGGCATTCGGTTAAATTTAAAAATGAGCTGTTGCTAAATTTACACCTCTATTTATATGAGTTAGCGAGAGATAAAGATTTACATAATGATTTAAAAAAGGGGGGAACTCTTTCTGTTGAGGAGCTAGAGATTTTTGACCTGGTAATTAGCGAGTATAGGAAATATGGCGCTGACAAAAATATACATATCATCAGGTCTAATTCTGAGATTTCAGATTTAACTGCACTCTTGTTATCACATCACGCCGTTAAGCAAGGTTCTGTGGAAAATGTTCTATATGCACATATAAATAACCTATCAACCATTTATAAAGCAAAGTTGTGGCCGGCCCATCAAGCGAGAAATCTTAGTTGGTACCTGAATTTGAAAAGTAAACTTGATGTTTATGGAGATAGGGTTTCTAGCAGCTTGGAAAAGCTATTTGATGAAAAGCTGGTTCTTGATGAGCATACGGTAAATATTGTTTACAAACCTGGAATGCGCCAGGGCGCTACCACTTCCGGGAGAAGCTTTCAAACGATTATTAATAGTACCTACTCAGATTATACTGACTGGTATGCGTTTGAGATGTTTTTCCATGAAATCTCTCATGCTAATGGAGTAGGTCGAAATAGTAAGTTGCAGCGGGTCATTAATACAGAATTTAGTCGGCTGGGGCTGGACAGTCATAAAGGAATTTGGCATCCGATACAGTTCTATACCGTTGGAGAAATAGTTAAGAAAGTGATATTCGAGGATGACTCTGAGTATGTACCTTATGCCGAAATACGTGGCCTGTATAGCGGGCATTGGGACTACAAAGTACTTCTTGATAAGTATTGGAAGCCTTACTTGGATGGAAAAGTTTCTATGGAAGTTGCGATAAGTAATATTGCGGTAGCTTTATCAAAGAAGGCTGCTTGATCTTATACTAATATAACTAATTAGTAATATTGATGGTTTTACGGTGCCTTAAGATACTTGTAAACTTGAGGCTTATTAAATTTTCGGGTTTTACATTTTACCTAAGTCTAGTTCGGTCTACTCATCGACCTGATGCTATAAATCTATTTTTTTTCAGGGTAATGAGTGTTTGCATAAGATAAAGGTATAGCTTTAAGGCTTAAAAATATTATCTCTTATGAGTTGTCTGGAAAAAGAAGCCCCAGAAAATAGAATTCTCTGAGGCTATCTATTTCTAATCAATAAGCGCTTATGCCTTTTAAATAGCGCTGATAGACTTTAGAAATATTTATAGAAATATAACTTACAGCTAGCAATTCATAATGAACGAGCCCAACCTACATTAGATCACGGCTGGTATGGGGGGTAGTCCGTATATCCTACTTCGGTACCGCCATACATAGTGCTTGGATCAACCTGATTGAGTGGCCATTCATTGCGAATACGTGTGGGAAGATCCGGGTTGGCAATAAAAGGTCGGCCAAAGCCAAAGATATCTCCGTTACCAGCGTCAAGCACCCGCAAAGCTTTTTCGGGGGAATACTTTCCTGCATACATGATGCGCCCGCTAAAGACTTCACGTACTTCTCGATAGAAATTCTCAGGCAAATCTGGTGCATTATCCCAGTCCGCCTCGGCCAGTGACAGATAGGCAATTCCAGCTTCGTTTAGCAGCTTGATAGCCTCGATATAAGTCTTGTGGGGATCACTCTCTACCAGACCAAGGTAGACTCTGTCCTCATCGGTACTTTCGAAAAGCGGTGCAAATCGAACACCGAGCCGTTCGCCGCCAACTTCTTTTGATACCGCTGCAACAATTTCTTTAAGGAAACGCAGACGATTTTCTAAACTACCACCATACTCATCATCGCGATGATTGGTATGTTCTGAAATAAACTGGTTCACAAGGTAACCGTTGGCACAGTGCAGCTCAACGCCGTCGAAGCCTGCTTCCATAGCATTGCGTGCAGCTTGAGCATACATCTGGACCAGTTCTTTAACTTCTTCTATTGTCAGCGCGCGGGGTTCACTGGGGTCCGCCAATGCGCCGGCCCCAGGCCCCGTTTCGATAAATACCTTAACTGCGTCTGCGCGGATAGCAGAGGGCGCAACGGGCGCTGCGCTGCCAGGCTGTAATGAAGTGTGGGATACACGCCCAACGTGCCATAGCTGGGCAAAGATGATACCGCCTTGATCGTGCACGGCTTTGGTTACTTTTTTCCAGCCTTCGATCTGTTCCTTCGAATAGATTCCGGGTGTCCAAGCGTAGCCTTGGCCTCTTGGTTCGATTTGTGTGCCTTCTGTAACCATAAACCCAGCACCAGCACGCTGTGAGTAATAGTTAGCCATCAAGTCATTGGCAATATTTCCAGGCTGGCTACTGCGTGATCGGGTCAGGGGTGGCAGAACAATACGGTTTTTCAGGGTGTAAGGGCCCAGGTTGATCTCACTGAATAGTGACTCGTTTTTCATAATGACCTTCCTGTTAAAACCTGACTGCAGTGAGTGTTTGAAAAGACACAGGTAAAAAGCAGCGGTGATAAGGGCAACTGAATAGCCCCAGGCAGTTTTGGCTGTGCCTTGTAATGGTGGGAATACTAGAGGTGCAAGGATACAATTTGAAACAACTACTCTTTGTCTTGGTTACAACTATGAATGGTATAAGCCGCCTGGACCTAAAACAGCTACGTATACTGGAAGCACTGCTTCAAGAGAGAAATCTATCCCGGGTAGCCGAAAAGGTGGGGTTAACCCAGCAAGCGATAAGCGAACAGTTGCGTAAGCTGAGAGAAGTGTTTGATGACCGGCTGTTTATCCGGCAAGGCAACGGAATGGTGCCTACCCCTGTTGCTGAGCAACTGGGAGGCAGGATCAGCAGTATTTTGAAGGATGTAGAGTCACTGCTAACCCCAATAGCGTTTGATCCGGCAACTTATAGAGGGATTTTTAGTATTAGTGCCACGGATTATGCGATTCAATCGGTACTGCCCCAGCTATTAGAGGTCGTCCGTAAATCTGCCCCAGAACTTAAAGTTATCGTCAGGGACTTTGAAACAGATAATCTCAATCAATTAATGGTGGCTGGTGAGATCGACTTAGCGCTCACCTTTCCTGATTTCATTCCGGATGATCTGCCATACAAGCTGTTATTTGAGGAACAGCATGTCTGTATAGCGGGAAAAAAGTCTCCACTGAAGGGTAAGTCATTAACATTGGCAGATGTAGCCGAGCTTCCGCAACTGATCATTTCACCATCACGGGCAAACCTCAAAGGATCACACGATGAGTGGTTTGCGATGCAGGGGCTAAAACGCAATATTGTTATGTCGATACCCAGCTTTTCTGCCGCCCCAGATATCATCGCAGCTACAGACACAATTGCCTTTTACCCCTCAAGATTACTGCCCAACAAAAAAGTTGTTCCCCTTAAGTTGGACACGCAAACACCAAAATTTGAAGTTATAGCAGCATGGCATTGTCGATCTAACCATAGCCAGCTTCATATGTGGATGGTTGAACAGCTTATGAAACTTTTTAAGTAGCCATGCAATTTAGTTGATAGAAAATAAGAGTGATATCTTGAATTAAATCGCGGTTGGGAAGTAAGATGGTTTATAGCTAACCATCTTATTTTTGAAAACTAAAATAGGCTATATTTCTATTCCCGTAAGAATAACTCTGCCACTTCCTTTTTGGCGGCAACAACATAGGTAATCATAAGGTTTTCCTGATTAATATCGGTCAGGTAATCGATATCCCTATGCACTTCCCTCAAGATAGAAAAGTCACCAGTGCTGAGATCGTATGACCACAGCTGGTCATCTCGATTGATTGAGTAAATCACATTCTCTTTGATCACAAACCTTTTTTCACTGCCCTGATTAATCAGCTCTTCAATAAGCTGGTCTTCCGCAGGGCCGGGCTGCCAGAAGCGGTTCATATGATCCATATAGATCAGCCGGCCATCCTCGCTTCTTTGGGCCCAGTTAACTTGGGTATCGTTGATAATGCTTACTTCGAGATTATCCAGGTTTACTTCTGCAAACTTTGTAACACCTTTCACCGTTAGAGTTAACAGTGCGAGGTTACTCACGCTATCCCACTGGAACAGTCGGTCAACTGGATGGGCTAGTGAGAAGGTTTCTCTGCTATCGTCCAGGGAGATCTTAGTCAGTATCTGATTGGCACTCGCCAGTATGCTTTGGCCGTCGGCAGACCAGTTGATGCCGTAGATATTGGTATCCATTGGAAACTGGCTGACTTGCCGTAAATCGCTGCCATCAGTTATCCACACCTGATCTTCACCAGAGCGCCTGGATGTAAATGCAATCAGGTTGCCATTGGGTTGGAAAATGCCATCATCTTCTCCCAAAATCGACCGTGTTGTGCTTGGGTAGAGTTCGCTGACATCTTCGTCCGAAGGTGTATCGATTGACTCAGGTTGGTTAAGCGGTATTGATGCAATGTCACTATCGTATCGGCCCTTAATCAGAAGTGCCCTCTGCCCATTTGGGTGGAATTCCGGCGAGCTGGCAGACTGATCCAGGGGTAAATCAAGCTTACTGACCTTTCCATCATAAGTGAGAGAGAAGAGTCGCCGCCCTGTGCTAAAGATTAACTCATCTGTAAGCGGTGAAAAGTTAGGGGATATGGTCCTGCGCTGGGGGATTTCATCCGGATAGTCTATCGGGTGGCTGGATAAAAGCGCCCCCTTGGAATCCAGCATATCGATATAAAGCTGGCCATCTTGATGATGGCTGGTTACGGCTATTAATCCATCACTTATTGAGTAATCAAAATAGGCCAGATTTCCATTCTCCAGGTCATAAAGGACTCGACTGGCATTATCCTTGACTGAATAGTTGATCAACCGCCAACGGTCAGTCTCTTTGTGCAAAATAGCGAGATCATTATTATTTAGCCATACCGGGTTCTTAATCGCGGAATTTCTACAGCGCATTAATACATTTGGCTGTTGTGGGCTGGCTAATGCCTTTTGAAAATCCAGGCTTACCAAGTTGTAACAAGTATTTTGGGTTAGCGGTATGGTGCAGTCTTCTTCAGAAATAAATACCAGTTTCTTGCCATCCGGTGATAGTGTATGGCGGCCATAAGTACCCCATTCTGGAGTTAACTCTGTTTCCTTCTGTGTATGAATATTTCTGGCCCAGATTTTATTAACGCAGAGCTTATCTAAGTAACGATTAAATATAATATATTCACCGTCAGGCGAATAAGAGGGGCTAAACTCTTTACGGTCAGTTGCAGTTACCGCCTGTAATCGATCAAATACAAGCTGAGAGCTTTGCTCGGGCGGAGAGTGTTTAAATATAACAAATACTAATAACACCAACCCGACAAGTGCAAAGATTGGAAATCGATTTGGTTTGATCGTCTGGGTTTGGTGGTTTGGATTAACCGGTGTTATATCTATTTCATGCTCAGGGGGAGTAGGGGAGGGAGCTTCCTCTTCCGGTGCTGTCTTACCCTGTGGAATAGAATCACCATCTTGCCAAACAATATCGCATTCCAGGCTATAACCCTGTTTCGCATGGGTCCTAATATAAGACTGCTGCTTCCGATCTTCCCCAAAGGCTTTTCTAAGTTGCGCAATACTTCTTTGCAGCGTATTGGGTGTGACTATTGTATCCGGCCAGACCTCAGACAGTAACTCATCCTGGCTCACCACTTTTCGCTGATGTCTTGCTAAGTGGGTTAAGACAGCAAGGGCTTTAGGGGGGACAGTTTGCGAGTGCTCATGTCGGGTGATCTGGTTTCTGGATAAATCAACAAAGAAGTCACCTACCCAATATTGTGAAGTCATTGATGTATCTACCTGAACAAAATATGAGCTAAATTTTGGCAATGGATACTAGCATAAACCCTGATTACAGCTAAAGCAGACTTTGTAACTTGTTGATAAATAAGCACTTTATAGTAACAGAACAAAGTCATTCAAAAGTCAGGTGCACTTCAGGTGTTTCATAGGCTCCTTGTTTAGATTGAACGCTTCTCCGATCACATGTAACGGTATAAATACTGATATGAAAAAGCGTTTACTAGTCGCCTTTCTCCTGTTGCTACCTATCGCTGCCCTTGAAGCAGGTGAGCATAAGGCCCTGGAGTTATCCACAATCCAAGTAATACCCATTCAGGACTCCAGCAGTAATAGAGAATACGAGCTGTTTATTAAGCTGCCCGAGAAATACGAGGAGAGTGATACTAAGAAGCACCCGGTTATTTACTATACAGATGCTTTATGGGCAGTTGAGATACTATCGGCCACTACTGAATACGCACTGGAAGATGCCATTTTGGTGGGTATTGGTTGGCAGAAAGATATGCCAGCTGATGAAAATGAATGGTCGAGTCGATATCGGGACTTTAAGCCAGTACTACCCTCAGATAATAAAGATAAAAAAACCTATAAAGGAGAGGCCCATCAGCATCTTGCCTTTATAAGAAATGACGTTATTAAGTATATCGAAAGCAATTACCGCGCGAATCCAGATAACCGTACTTATTTCGGTTACTCATTCGGGGGGCTCTTTGGGGTTTATGCCTTAATAAGCCAACCGGATACTTTTCAAAACTACATTATCGGTAGCCCATCAAGATTGATAGGCACTTATATGGATTCCCGACTTGAATCAGAGCCTAACAAACCATTGATGGAACTAGCCAAGCAAACAAACGTATTTATTGCTTACGGTGCATTAGAGAAGGAGCTGGGCGCTACGGTAGAAAGGTTCGTTAGTGAGTTAAAGGACCAAGAATTAGCTAACTTAACTCTGGAGCCTGCGGTTATCGAATCGGCGAATCACACTACAGCATTCCCAAAGACATCCGTGCGCAGTATTTATTGGCTTGCCGATAAGCTGAAACACTAATCAATGGAATATCGAATCATATTAATTATAAATAAATTTGGGCTCAAAGATGATTATTAAAAAGCTAATCACAATCGGCTTAATGTACGGCATAAGCGCCACTGCGGGCGCAGGAGACTTACATGCTCCAGAAATAAATATGGCCGACTATGGTAGTGACCTCACAGGCCTGGAGAGATCAATACCAAAGCTTAAAAAAGCATTTATTGATACAGCTCCAGCGGATAGAAAAGACGGTATTCCTGTTGGAGAGATAGATGTAATCAAGGAGAGTTTGCAACAGCTGGCACTAGAAATAGCTGATAACCAACATACACCTTACGACAGTTTGCTAATTGCTCAAAACAACAAACTGGTTTTTGAATCCTACTATTCCCTTGGTCGCGTTAATTTTCCTCACCCACAAGCATCTGCCACCAAGGCCTATACAGCCCTGGCAATTGGGAGGGCGATACAGTTAGGTTATTTGACCATGGAAGACCTAGACAAGCCTGTCACTTCCTTCCTGAAAGGATTGGATAGGAAGCAGCTTGTTAAAGGCGCAGACCTTATCACACTGAATCATGCCATGAGCATGCAGTCAGGAATCCGTATTGCAGAGGAAAAACTCGATGCCTTACTGGAAGACAAAAAGCAGTTAACCGGGAAAAAGCTAGCCCAAGTCTATCTGAGTCACAGTAAGCCGATCACTTCTGATTCGCAAACCTATTTATACCAAGGCTCAGATCCAATGATTGCAATGTTGGTTCTGGATGCCGTGGTTCCCGTTTCCGCCAGCGACTTTATTAAAAAAGAGCTGCTAGAGAAGATGGGGATAGATATCTATCACTGGAAGGAAGCCGTTAGTGGGGTGCCCCAGGCAGGGTCAAGAGCCATGATGACATCGCGCAGTATGGTTAAGTGGGGCACTTTAGTGCTCAATAAAGGCAAATGGAATGGTCAGCAATTAATTCCGGAAGCGTATATTGCCAAGGCCACTGGAAAGGTAGCTGTTCCCACAGATGATGAGTTTGACTATACCAATTTTTCATACGGCTACTTCTTCTGGCGAACGCCTTTGAAGGTTGGCAACAAGAAATATATCGCAAAGTTTGGCTGGGGCGGTGGTGGCCAGTATGTGGTCTCCATTGAAGATCTTGACTTGGTGATTGCTATCACCGGCCACAGAGATGATGACAAAACCCTGGGCTTGATAGAACAACGTATTTTGCCAGCTTTTGTATCTTCTGCATTAACTGGTACAGCTGGCTAAATTGTTACATTTATTGACCTTGCCTAAGCAGTGTTAAAGTTTTCTGTCCAGCATTTGGGGCCTTTGGAATAAGGAAGCCCTAAATGCTGTACAGATTGTTCGATTACACAAGGGTTGCGGTAGTTATCGTTTTTGAAGTAGTAGGACCAAAGCAGGATTGTTAGGGCTCACTCTACTGGGAAAATTTGCTTTTTATCCCCATTGTCTTGCCTCTGTTGTCTTTTGATTCTCCTATAAATCTCTTCACGGTGAACCGGTAAGGTCTTGGGGGCGATTATACCTACCCGCACCTGATTACCTTTAACTTCTAATATTGTGATTGAGACATTTTCCCCAATCCTGAGGTTCTCGCCTGTACGGCGGTTTAAAATCAACATATTGGTTTCCTAATGAGACGCAAAGCAATGGCAAACCTCCCGCAACGGGAAGGCCAGGAAAGTAATATCGGTTGCAGGCATTAGGAGGGGCGCGAGAACGGTAGGCGTAAAAGAAGAAAAGGCGGGCGCTAGACTCCCAGTGCTTGGGGAATCGCCTCAGGTTACTGAATTTGCAACCTTTTATTGAAGACGAGCGGGTTTCTAGCGTACCATTCATGGAGCCACTTTGATAACTATGGTATCAATTTGGTTAGCTGGCCCCGGGTGTTGCCGCACCCTGGGTCAGCGCCTTTTACTTACTCTTACGTCACGCTACCGTTCTCCTTTGAGAGTGGGTCTTTTATATAACTCTTGATGTTCTTGTTTTATCTTGGGCTGCTGGCTTGTCGAAGCCGATTTGATCACGGCCCAAAATATTGATAAATATCTTTCGATTCTACGCAGCTTTGACGCTGAAGAAAACTTAATAAAATCCAATAAGATTATTTGTGCGCCTATATTTTATTGGTTGTCTGGTTCTATATCTCACAGGTGATTGGTATATTGGTCTGTAGATTTTTTCTAGTTGATGTGATTTGTATTTTTAACTTGCTAGAATTTCTTGCGTCTTTGATGAGGTAGGGCGGTTTTATCAAAAGAGCTGAAAGGTGGATGATGAAAAGTGGAATTTTAATATTGCTGCTAGCCTCTTTTTCTATGATTGCGCAGGCAGGAGTTCCTGACGTATTAAAAGCGGATAAAGCAGATTTTATGTATTCTCTACCGGAAACATTTGGTGATACGAAACTGTCTTTCCATGTGTCCAGCAACCAGCTTGCAGGTTTGACTGTTGCTTACAAGGACCATAATGTGCGTGCCCAAAAAGAATTACTTAAGGGTATATCTTCGCCTTCATGGGACTCTCTTACTGTGGCTTATGAAGATGTAGACGGTGATGAGGTTATTCAACACTTTTCCTTCTGTTTTTATGAAGAGTCAAAGTTAGGCACTGGTAAGCAGCCGAGATTTATTGTCTATTATGTCTATGAAGAAAAAATAGATAGAAGAATTATTGATGATTTTAGTTCACTGATGGCGGGAAACTGTTGGCCAGTTTTATTGAGCCGCCGAGAATAATAGCGCTAGAGAAGCGGATAGATGAAAGGCCGGTAATAGCTGGCATTGGACTCGATGGTGAAAACAACTTTAAGTGCTGTTAGTCTTATTGGATTCTTCAACCCATTGTTGGTTAAAGCCTGCTCTTTTGGTATAGCCGATGAAAATATTCATTAATCTTTCCATGCAGCTCTCAAGATCTACTTCAAACTCTAACTCTTCGTCGGCCTGGTAATCTTCAGCTGCTTGGTCTGCCATGTCCCAGAAAAACTGGGTGAGCTTTCTGGCTTCGTTAGCGGAATTGATATCATTTATTCCGAGTATGAGATCCTCGGCAAATTGATTTTCTAATTCTCTGGAATAATATAATGCCACACCTTTGAAAGTGTTTTCGTGCTCGCTAAACTCAATCATCGCTTGCAAATGTTAGGTATTCATTTTACTCAATATACTAATTATCTTGTACGGATTTACTTTCCAATTGACTGTGCCACTAACGTATAAATTAAAAAGAGGTTAGGAGGTCTTTATTGAATATAAGCCCCTTAAGGCCTAGCTCTGCTACTAAATTTTTGAACTTATCTCCACAATAGAGCTCTGAACAGCGGTCAAACTTGCTCTTGAAAATTAGGTTGTCTTTAACGCTACTTTCATCAAATCCTATGCTTTTCACTCCCATCCATAAATTATCCACAATGTCTGCTTCGCTTACACTTTTGTCCGCCTGTACAGTATTTAGGCAGTTGAAAACAAAATAAGTCTGATTGTTGATGGTGAGTGGTAGAAACTCCCCCAGTGAGCTGAGGTAGTTTTTCAGTTTGTCATAGGCATGCGGCGATAATACTAAGTTTGCGCCATTCCATGTTGTAATATCGGGGTTTGCATTGTTGTTAAGCCCGACGTCTACAAACTTTGCGCCTATATCTACCCAATAATCTTTAAGAGAGATATTGTCCCAGCTATAACTGTAGAACTCATCTTCACCCAGAGTTTCATCAAGAGTATTCCCAAGTTCTTCAAGGTCTAAATCTAAGTTATAGAAATCCGTGTAATTAAAGCCGATTTTATAGGTCACTTCGGCCATCCCATTATTCACCTTATATATGGGAGGGTAGGATTTTAAGCATTATCAACTTCATCATCCCACTGTTTCTCATAGCCTGCTTCTTCCAGGTAGCCACCGAGCGTGTTGTAAAGCTTTTCAGTCCAGTATTCAGAGCTTTCCTCACAGGGAATTTCAACACCCTGGGCCGATTTTTCAATCATGGCCCAGAAGAATTTACTTAGATGAGTGGCTTCTTCTGCAGATGTAACGTATCCACGTTCGATAATCTCGATTGCCTTAATGTCTTCTAGGATTTCGGCAAAATATTTAGCGACGATTTTTTCTTCTGGATATCTATATTCGATCATAGTGTGAACCCCGCATCTTTAATGACCGACATTCGGTCTGCGATCCAATTTAACTTTTCCACTAGCTGATGCACTAGCATTTTGTCCGTAACAGTAAGAAAGTGGTGTCCTTTCTTCTTTTGATCTGGCACAAACTTTAAGCCTGGAGGAATGTCCGCTGCCTCCAATACCCAGTAAACATGCACTGCCGTACTAGGGTTGTGTTTCTGCATCATTTTATGCAGACCCTTCAAGTGTTGCCAGTTTGAAGAAAATGAAAGACCCATTTGCGGGTGGGGTAAAACCCATTGATAGTCGGGAGATAGGTAC
Source organism: Microbulbifer sp. ABM4_008 (assembly GCF_056311705.1). NCBI lineage: Bacteria > Pseudomonadati > Pseudomonadota > Gammaproteobacteria > Cellvibrionales > Microbulbiferaceae > Microbulbifer > Microbulbifer sp. ABM4_008. The sequence goes on from NZ_CM149970.1 coordinate 600,442, forward strand.
CAATCTTTTACTCTAAGCCCCTGTACCAGTTTCTCTCCAGGGGGAGTATTCTTCGGGTCATAGAGTGTGGGATGGTTTTCTCCGACGGTAGGTCGTGCAACGAACCCCTGAAATTCTTTAATGATTTCCCGAAGGTCCTCCATAGTTCTAAACTGGTGGATGTATTGCTTAGTCATTGCTTCCGTTTACCTACTAATTCAATTTTCCCTTTATGTTGCCTTATAAATCCAGGACCAGTTGAAATCAAGCAAAAAGTAACTTTAATCCACAGGCCAGTAAATACGAACCAGAGGCATCAGTGACCGGCTTTCCAAATCGAAGCTCTCATAGTGGCTGACGATTAAGTCGGCTAGGTCGTCCAGGTCCACCAGGGTGAGGGGGAAGGTGGAGCGGTGGGCTTCGTAGCGGGCTTCGCGGGTGAAGCCGCCAGTACTGACAAACAGGCCGGAATTCTCTTCTATGGTACTGGTTAAAATAAGTAATTTAGTTAAATAGCGCGGGCTTGATGCCCGCGCTGATACTGTTACTTCTTGGCGTTTTTATTGCGGTCGGCAGCGCTCGTTGCCCGTGCGGCAAAGCTTCCTTTTTCGACGCCACCTCCAGTCTTCTTTGCGGCGGCGCTGGTGATACGTGAAGCTGCGCTTTGGGTCATGGGTTTTGATGATTTCTTGCTCATATTTGTATTCCTTTTTAACAATAACAAGTTGTGTGAATGCGATTGCATATCACCTTCGCTGAATAACTTGGTCAAAACACTGGCGCGAAATCAAACAGTAGGGGGTCAAGCTGTTAGCTTGTTCACGATAGAGGAGGCGCCAGTCGCGCCCGATCTTAAAGCGGATAATCTGGGAGCTTTGCTTGATACGCTTGCCCCCCAAAAGAGTGAAAGGGATACCCTCAGAGAGTTGTTGATGCAACGCGATAGCCCGCAATCTGTGGCAGTCGTGGATCTGGTGGGGGCATTTAGTCAGGATAGCTTGTAGTGAATGCACAATTTGGCTCCGTTACTTAAGTTCGGAGCCAGTATGTTTTCGTGCAATGCACTAAAAAGGGTTTATTGGAGAATATCCAACAGGTCGTCAAATTCTTGTGCTTCGCGGTATGCCCGCTCGATCAAGCGGGCATATTGCAGTAGTCTGGGATCTTTAGTGTTTATTTTCTGAGCAGATCGCCACGCCGCCTCAATATCGCCTTCCAGATAATGGGCCATCATGGCATCACCATTTGATAAGCTAGTGTTCTGTGCCAGTATTGCCTGAATCAAGTCTAGTGGACCATCTAGGACAAGTAGCGGTAGCGTCTCGAAAGGGTTGGCTAGCTTTATTTCCCGCAAATTTTCTGTGCCGGATAGAACCTCAAGAAACTTTGAGACCTCAGGTTTAAGTAGCGCTATATCGATGATAGAGCGCCGTTCCAGTAACAGTGCCCCAAACACCGGAGTAATGTCATGACGAAAGGCCTTGTCCTCAAAGACCCTTTTGACCTTCTTGGGTTCGGGTAGTAGCGACATAAGAATAACGGCGTTATATAGAGTGGTTAGCTGATCCGGAAGAACTCTCTTTGATTGACGCTGGACGATTAATTGACCCTCGCAGTCGAACAGGCCATTGCGGTTCAGTGAATTGATCTTATTTCTGAGCCCCTCATGTTCCGACAGTTTTATCGAAAAGAGCTTTTTGATGGCCTCTGCTATCGTAAAACCCTCATTGGCTTTAACTCCCACAGGCTTCCTCCAGTAGCTGCTCTCTACTGCCCTGATAGGTTTCCGAGTCTTGCTTGGCGATATATAGGGCCTGTTGATACCACTGGCTACCGCAGCTATAGGGTTCATGCTTGGTGTGTTCTTCCAGTGTGCCACGGCATATACCCGCTCTCATCGCCTCGGCCACCGAGGTTGAAATACCTGCGATTAGGCCCTTTTCTCCCCGACGATTGTAGATAGCGACATACTCTTTGCAGCTGTGAATCAGCGTTTTGCTATCTACTTCTGTGGCAAAACTATTTGTGGAGATAAAGGCTAATAATGTTAAGAGGTGCTTTTTCATCGGGCCAATCCTTCTGTTGCTGTATCTTCCCCAGTTGCTTGCTTGGGGATACTGCTAGTTTTTGGTATTGCCCAGTAAAAACAAATTAGAACTATAATCAAATCCATCAGCTGCAAGTAGCTGTCGTATTTTCCAATGAGCAGGATAAACTCATCGACATCTATACTATTTTTTGTAATTAATAGGGCAATAAAAGGAATTGACAGAAAAAATAATGACCCTATTAGGGTATACCAGCCGATATTTCTTAGGGGGCGGTATAATATGCTGGTCCATTTTAAACCCGCTTCCTTAGAGGCTGTAAGATGGTAGTTAATGAGTGAAAACAGTAGAAAACCAAATAGCATTTCCTGTGTGGATAGTTCCGAAAAGCTAAAGTTGCCTTCGAAAAATTCAACAAAAATGTAAATCAATGAAATTAGCCCCAGGAAAAATAGTAGGCTCTGGCCAAAAAACAATGAGATGGTTTTTGCCCTGTGTCGAGTGTTTTGAGTAGAGCTATTACTTGTCACTTGTATCCTTCCAAGTTTGTTTCTTTGAGTTAATCCACCGGCCAATAAATCCGCACCAGCGGCATTAGTGCCCGGCCTTCCAAATCGAAGCTTTCATAGTGGCTGACGATAAGGTCGGCTAGGTCATCGAGGTCCACTAGAGTGAGGGGGAAGGTGGAGCGGTCGGCTTCGTAGCGGGCTTCGCGGGTGAAGCCGCCGGTGCTGACGAACAGGCCGGAGTCTCCTTCCCGTAGGGCGCCGATAAAGCCGCGTATGGCGGGGGCGCCCATGGAGCCATCGCGATGTTTCACTTCGGCTTTAATGCGCGGTTGGGTAAGGCCCAGGCCGTCCGGTGAGGCGATCACATCCACACCGCGATCCGGTCCCTTGGGGGATACCTTGGCCTTAAAGCCCATTGCGCGCAGTATCGCTGCAACCAACTCCTCCATTTCCTCGGGCAGCAGTGCGGCGATCTTGTCTTTGATGAGTTCGTGGCTCTGGGCCACGGTTTCGTCTTTGAGCTGTGCGCTATCAGTTTCTGCAGCTTCGTCTTCCTGCGGCGTTAGCGTACGGCCCTCGAATATGGTTAGGAAGGCCTCTATGGTTTCCTGGCTTAGGGAGAAGAGGGTGAGGGTGGAGCCGAGGGAGTTCTTTGCTTTCTGGGGCAGCTGGTCACGGCTGACTTTTCCGAGCCATTCCACCTTACGCAGGTTTGCATAGTCACCGATAATATCTGGCTGGTAGAGGTATTCCCCTTTATCGACCCCCAGCAAGTAGTTCCGAGTCTCCGGGTTGTAGCTCACAATATAATCGCCTGCGGCAATCTGATCGCGAAACTTCAGGATCATAGCGAGTGCATTGCCGGTAGCCGCAGGCTTGTCATTGCCGTAAATCTTGATGTATTCGTCCCGCAAGCGCTCGGTGCTTGAGTATTGGCTGAGGTCTCCCAGCTGGGACCAACCCACTGCGGCAAAGCCTTTCTCGAAGTCTTCACTGTAAATACCACCGCGCCCGGCGCGGATCATCCATGCGTTGGTCATACTTCGATTTCCTTATTATCTAATTCTTTTAACCCGTTGGCCGTTGCGCGGTGCCCTTTGCCTGGCTTGCACATGGGGTGCTGCTGAAGTGGCTGCTAGAAGCATTCAATGAAACTCGCTGTAGGTGTGTCAAGGCCGAAGCCTGGCCCGAAATGAAAGGAGGGTTAAAAGTGAGTGGCTACCAATCAGGCGAACCCCAAAGGTAAAAGTCCAAATGATCCTGTCGAAAATTTACACAATCGGCGTATGGCTATCGGTATTGGTTAGAAGCGGCAGACCTGAAAGGCCGCGATCGCCTGATGGAATATGACCGGGTACCAATGTGCCAATACTGTATGGCGATAAGTAGGGCCTTAATGACTGGAGAGACTGACTTTTGTACAGGGCGACAGTCCCCCCTTAATCGGGCAAAATTAGGCGCAATAAGATCTGTAGCCTTGCCCAAACATGATGCCGGGGAGGGCGAAAACACCAAGGAATACGCTGTACATGGCCAAGAAGTCCGCAAAACCCAAGCAAACCGTCTCTTTTGAAGAGTCCCTCTGGGACAGCGCCAACAAGCTGCGCGGCTCGGTAGAGTCCTCCGAATACAAACATATCGTCCTGAGCCTGATCTTCCTCAAGTTTATCAGTGATAAGTTTGAGGCCCACCGCCAGGCGCTGATTGACGATGGCAAAGAGGCGTTTGTCGATACAGTGCCGTTTTACACCCAGAGCAATGTCTTCTACCTGGAGGAAGCCGCGCGCTGGGATTACATTATCAAGCACAGCAAGCAGGACGATATCGGCCTTAAAATCGATACCGCCTTGCACACCATTGAAAAGGCCAATAAATCCCTGGCCGGCGCACTGCCGGATAACTATTTCTCCCGCCTGGGCCTGGAAGCCAGCAAGCTGGCGGCACTGCTGGATACTATTAACAATATCGAGACCCTCGCCAACGAGTGCCATATCAGTGAAGAGGATCTGGTGGGCCGGGTTTACGAATACTTCCTGGGTAAGTTTGCCGCATCTGAAGGCAAGGGCGGTGGCGAGTTCTATACACCCAAATCGGTAGTGGCACTGCTGGCGGAAATGCTCGAACCCTTCAAGGGCAAGATCTACGACCCCTGTTGCGGCTCCGGCGGTATGTTTGTACAGTCCATTAAATTTGTGAACAGCCACAACGGCAACCAAAAAGATATTTCTATCTACGGGCAGGAATACACCAGCACCACTTATAAGCTGGCAAAAATGAACCTGGCCATTCGCGGTATTAGTGGCAACCTGGGGGAAGTGGCTGGGGATACATTTTTTAAAGACCAGCACCCGAACCTGAAGGCCGATTATATTATGGCCAACCCGCCGTTTAACCAAAAACAATGGCGTGCGGATAATGAGCTTACCGATGATCCCCGCTGGGGCGGCTATACCGTGCCGCCTACTGGCAATGCCAACTACGCCTGGATCTTGCATATGTTAAGCAAGCTGAGCGAGAGCGGCACCGCCGGCTTTGTATTGGCCAACGGCTCTATGAGTTCCAATACCAGTGGTGAAGGCACCATTCGCCAGGAGATTATCGATAACGACCATGTGGACTGCATGATCGCCCTGCCGGGCCAGCTTTTTTACACCACACAAATTCCCGTGTGCCTGTGGTTCCTTACCAAAAATAAAGGGGAAGACAAGGTGCATGGCTACCGGGCGCGCAAAGGTGAAACCCTATTTATCGACGCCCGCCAGATGGGCACTATGGCCAGCCGTATTCACAAAGAGCTCACCACTGACGATATCGCCAAAATTGCGCAAACCTACCACGCTTGGCGCGGCGAGGAAAAAGACGGTGACTATGAGGATATTGCCGGTTACTGCAAAGCCGCCAGCCTCAAAGAGATTAAAGCCAACGACTATGTCTTGACTCCGGGGCGCTATGTGGGGGCCGCCGAGCTGGAAGACGATGGTATTCCTTTCGAAGTGAAAATGAAGGCGTTAAGTCAGACATTATATCAACAGATGAGTGAAGCCGAAGCACTGGATAAAGCTATTCGCCAGAATCTGGAGGTGCTGGGTTATGGCGAGTGAGTGGCAGGTAGGGCGTTTAGGTGATCATGTAGATTCTTGCTTAGGTAAGATGTTGGATAAGAAGAAGAATAAAGGTGATTTACTACCATATTTGGGAAATAAAAATGTCCGATGGGGCAGTTTTGAATTTGATGAGCTAGCACAAATGCCGTTTCAGGAGCATGAGCTTGAACGTTACGGATTAGAAGCTGGCGATTTAATTGTCTGCGAAGGCGGAGAACCAGGCAGGTGTGCAATATGGGAAGGTCAAGTTCCCAGCATGAAAATTCAAAAAGCTCTACATCGTATCCGTCCACACAATAACTTGAATAACAGGTTTTTGTTTTATTGGTTCTTGTGGGCAGGAAAAACTGGACAATTAGATTCTCATTTCACAGGGACAACTATCCAGCATTTAACAGGGAAAGCACTTGCAAATCTTCAGATTCCTATCCCACCTCTAGATATACAGGAAAATATTTCTAACTGTCTTGGTGCTCTAGATAAAAAAATCCAACTCAACCGCCAAACCAACCAAACCCTAGAACAAATGGCCCAGGCCCTGTTTAAAAGTTGGTTTGTGGATTTTGACCCGGTTATCGATAACGCCCTCGCCGCAGGCAACCCCATACCCGATGCCTTGCAAGCCCGCGCCCAACGCCGCCAGCAACAACTGGCCAAGCCGGATCATAAACCCCTGCCGAAAGAGTTTCGCCAGCTATTCCCCTGTGAGTTTGAACAAACTGAGGCTTTGGGTTGGGTGCCGAAGGGGTGGCGGTATCTGGCTGCTGATCAGGTTTTCGATGTTGGAATAGGTAAGACCCCTCCTAGGAAACAAGCTGAGTGGTTTTCTGTAAAAAAGGAAGGTAATCATATCTGGGTTTCGATTCGAGATATGGGAAGTGTGGGAGCTCATGTATCAAATAGTAGTGAGTATTTGACGAGCGAAGCTGTAGATAAGTTTAGAATAAAGGTTGTACCACAAGATTCAGTGCTACTGAGTTTCAAGCTAACTTTAGGGCGTGTTTCTATCGCTACATGTGAGCTCACTACTAATGAGGCTATCGCACATTTTACGAACCCTAGAGAGGGGTTGAGAAAAGAGTATGTTTACTGTTATTTGAAAAACTTTAATTTTCAGAGTCTTGGCAGTACTTCTTCAATTGCTACAGCAGTTAATTCTAAAATCATCAAATCAATGCCTATTTTGGTTCCGAATTTAGACGTGTTGAGTGCGTTTTGTAGTAATAGTCACGATTGGTTTTCTCGCATGAGAACTCTTGATGCTGAGATAAGTTCTTTAAGTAATCTACGTGACACTCTTCTACCAAGGTTGATTACAGGAGAGTTACGTATCCCAGATGTAGAAAAAGAAGTGAGCGATGCAGTAGCCTAAAGGCAGAATGAAAAAGGATTTTCAATGAAGTTTACCGAAGTCCAGTTAGAAAACGCCATAATTCAGCTACTGGGACAGCAAGGTTATCCCCATATTGCCGGGGAGGCGCTCTCCCAAAGTATCGATGGGCCCCGAGGGGCGACGGAAGTCTTGATCAAGGAAGATCTGCGCAGTTTTTTGAGCAGGAAGTATGCGACGGAAGGTATTACTGCAAGCGAGGTGGAGCGCATTATTCGCCAACTGGAGCTGCTCTCCCCCAGCGATTTGTATGACAGCAATAAAAAGTTCTGCAAATGGCTCAGTGATGGCTTCTTGTTTAAGCGGGAAGATCACACACAAAAAGATCTCTATATCCAGCTGATTGATTACAGCGACCTGACCGAGATGCGTATCCCCACTGAGGGTGAGGTGGATACACTGCCAACCACACCTGTCAAAGAGGGGGACGCGGGCTACAGAACAGGTGCGACCAATATCTATAAGATCGTTAACCAGCTGGAAATTGAGGGTGTGGCCTCGGCCAGCGGTGGCGAGCGGCGTATCCCCGATGGCATTTTGTATATCAACGGCCTGCCCCTGGTGCTGTTTGAATTTAAAAGTGCCATTCGGCCTGAGGCCACCATCCACCACGCCTATACCCAAATCTGCACCCGCTACCGCCGGGATATTCCGCAGCTGTTTGTGTATAACGCCCTGTGTGTGATTAGTGACGGCGTCAACAATAAAATGGGCACCCTGTTTGCGCCCTATGAGTTTTACTACGGTTGGCGAAAAATCACCGGTGAGGAAACCCTCAGCAAAGATGGCTTGGATTCCCTCACCACTTTATTGCAGGGGCTGTTCGACCAGCGCCGCCTGCGCGAGGTATTGCGCCACTTTATCTTTTTCCCCGATAAAACCCATCAGGAAATCAAAATCGTCTGCCGCTACCCCCAGTACTACGCGGCCACCAAGCTCTACCAGAATATTTATTCACACCTAAAAAGGCCCGATGGCAAAGGGGGCTACAGCGGCGATGGTAAGGGCGGTACCTACTTTGGTGCCACCGGCTGCGGTAAAAGTTTTACCATGCAGTTCCTAACCCGCCTGCTGATGAAAAGCGCCGCCTTCGAAAGCCCCACCATTGTGCTGATTACCGATCGTACCGACCTGGACGACCAGCTGTCACAGCAATTTACCAATGCCAAAACGTATATTGGCGATCAGATCGTAGAGAGCGTAACTTCCCGTGCGGATCTGCGTGAAAAATTGCAGGGTCGCCAGAGCGGTGGTGTCTTTTTAACCACTATCCATAAATTTACCGAAGATATTGAGCTGCTGACTGAGCGCTGCAATGTGATCTGTATCAGCGATGAGGCCCACCGCAGCCAGATTAACCTGGATCAAAAAATCACGGTGGTAGAAACCGGGATTAATAAAGGGGTTAAGAAAACTTACGGTTTTGCCAAGTACCTGCACGATTCACTGCCCAACGCCACCTATGTCGGTTTTACCGGAACCCCCATCGACGCCACCCTGGATGTGTTCGGCCCCACGGTGGATCGCTACACCATGAATGAATCGGTGAAAGATGAAATCACCGTGCGCATTGTGTATGAGGGCCGCGCGGCGAAGGTGATTCTGGATAACGACAAGCTCAAGGAAATTGAGGAGTACTACGCGGAGTGTGAGAAAGACGGCGCCAACGAGTATCAAATAGACGAAAGCAAAAAAGCCATGGCCAGTATGAACGCCATACTGGGGGACGAGAATCGTATCCGCGCCCTGGCCAAGGACTTTGTCGCCCACTACGAAAACCGCCTGGCAGAGGGCTCCACCGTGGCCGGTAAAGCGATGCTTGTGAGCAGCTCCCGCCCAATTGCCTATCAATTCTATCAAGAGTTGGAAGCCCTGCGCCCAGAGTGGTTTGAGGTACTGGCCTGTGCCGAGGGTGAGCAGTTAACGGAGAAAGAGCGCAAGGAGCTAAAACCCTCCGAGCGGGTCCGTATGGTGATGACCCGCAACAAAGACGATGACAAGGTGCTGTGGGACAAGCTCGGCACCAAGGAAGATCGCAAAGAACTGGACCGCCAATTCAAGCAGGCCAAATCCAACTTCAAAATCGCCATTGTGGTGGATATGTGGCTCACCGGCTTTGATGTGCCGTTTCTCGATACCTTGTATCTCGATAAGCCGGTATCAAAGCACAACCTGATCCAGACAATTTCACGGGTAAACCGCAAATTTGAGGGTAAGAGCAAAGGGCTGGTGGTGGATTATATTGGTATCAAAACCAATATGAATAAAGCGCTAAAAACTTTCGGCGGCAGCAGTGATGACAACTTTGAAGATATTGCGGCTTCGATTGTAGAGGTGCGCAACCATCTGGATTTGCTCAATATGGCTTTCCACCACTTCGACAGCAGCGGTTACTTTAGCGGTGACCCGGTCAGCCAGCTCAACTGCCTCAATGAAGCGGCCGAGTATGCCTTGCAAACCGAGAAGACCCAAAAGCGCTTTATGGATATCGCCAAGCGCTTAAAGGCGGCCTATGACATCTGCTGTGGCAATGAGGAAATAACGCAAAAAGAGCGGGACCAGATCCACTTTTATTTGGCCATCCGCTCCATTATTTTTAAACTCATCCGGGGTGACGCCCCAGATACCGCACAGATGAACGTCAAAGTCCGCGAGATGATCGCCGAAGCGATTCGCAGCGACGGGGTAGAGGAGATCTTTAAACTCGGTGAGGAAAAGGGCGGTGGCCCCATCGACATTTTCGATGAAGACTATTTAGCCAAAATCGAAAAAATCAAACTGCCGAATACCAAGATCAAGCTGTTACAGAAGTTGCTGGAAAAAGCCATCGGCGAGGTGGCCAAAACCAATAAGATGCAAAGTGTCGACTTTAGTAAGAAGTTCAAAGCCTTGGTAGAAAAGTACAATGAGCGCAAGGAAGAGGATGTACTGGTCAGCAGTGTACTGGAGGACTTCTCCAACGAGATTATTGACCTCTACCAAGACCTAAAAACGGAAATGACCTCATTCGCGGATATGGGGATCAATTACGAGGAAAAAGCCTTCTACGATATCCTCAAATCCCTCTCGGTAAAGTACGACTTTTCTTACCCGGAAGACAAGCTGGTCGAATTGGCTAAACGAGCCAAACAAGAAGTCGACAGTGTCGCCAGCTTCCCCGCCTGGAATCAGCGGGATGATATTAAGGCAGAGCTGCAAGTGAAGCTGATTCTGCTGTTAGCGGAGTTTGGCTATCCACCAATTGCCAATGATGATGTGTTTAAAGAGATTCTGGAGCAGGCGGAGAACTTTAAGAAGCATCAGGTGGAGTTGGTGGATTAGTAGTACTCTAGCAATAACGAATAACGAATAACGAATAACGAATAACGGTACCTTGATTTGGTCAGGTCTGCTATACCGACTACGGTGTACATGACATCAAAAAATCGAAGTTTCTCTGTGCGAGATTAGGGACCAAAAAAGACTTTGTTTTGGGGCTGAGAAGGCATTTCTGGTAAAAGTTATCTAATAAAAATGGCTCGCTACGAGCCATTTTTTGTGTTGGTAAGTGTTGTTATATTATGCTGCTTTGGCAAAGCTTTCATCTAGGCTTATATTTTCTTTAATTATAAATTCTTTTACGTCTATATAAGTATTCATGCGTTCATTGGCTTCAGATAAATTACATAGTATGTCTTCAGCGGTCTCAGTTATAAAAAGCTCTAATATTTGGATGAGGGGATTGAATTCATCACCCTTAAATTTTTTTAAAAGTTTTACTTTCTCAAATGCTGCTTTAAAGCCTTTCAGTTTGAACCCAATAATATGTTCGTATCGTCTATCCCAGATCACTGTTAAAAATTCATCTATTCGATCAGAGATTGTAATTGTATCTCTGGATAAGTACTCAATATGATCCATGCTTGAGTAATAACAAGCTTTCTTAACAAAGTTTTCAGAAGCTTGCGTATCAAAATGATTAGCTAGAAATTCGTTTAGTCTTTCCATTTTGAGTTACCAGATTTGTTCATCATATCGATTTATATAATCTTTAGGTAGGTGGGGTTTGTTCTGATCTGCCCTAACTAACTCAAACTGTACCACCTTCCCTTTGATGAGTTGATCATCATCAAAAACAACATACACTGCAAAGACAGCATTTTCCGGTGCAAGTTCACGTTTTGCCATACATACCATATGTGGAACATACTCATAAACATAAGTGGGGTTCACTATGTAAATGAAGACATCTTTCTCGCCCTCTTGACCAAAGCATGGACGTCTTAAGCCCCGAAATAGCGCGGAACTGCTTTCCAGCCCTTTTGAGGCATCGGGAAAGATAAGTGTACCCTGAGTGTTCAGTTCTTCATGGTAGCCGATATTGTTGACCGGCGGTATTAAGCCACAAACATTATAGAAAAGCTGATAAAGCTCAGTCTTGGCGCCAATATCAGCATAGTTTTGAACTAATTCTCGATCAATTCGAAGTGATATTTGTTGGTCTTTATTGTTTGGAGAAGGTGCGGATATTTCAAGTGGAAGCAACTCCTGTAAAGATTCCGACATCCGACTCTCCGAGAGAATTTTGCCGGAGCGTACAAAATTCCACGATATCGGTCAATCAGGAACTAATATTCTGGTAGAAATATGTGTCAGTTATGATTGATCTGTATTTCTCTGGTCGGCTACCTCTTGAGTAGAGGAACATTTGGCTTGGTTCAGAGGATATCAGCTGGTTGTGCTGGTTCAAGTCAGCTTACTTAATAGGGGAGGATACATTTTGTGATGATATCCGCTTCGGAAAAACTGCTTCTTGTCCATATGATGCAGGCCTACAGCTGGGCCATGGGGGCCCATTACGATTTTTGAATGATTATTACGACTAAAATTGTTTTCGTTTGTTGTTATCTATTTAGGGGGGTGCTTTATAGCTCTTGGGATTTCCAGATCATCTACGACACCTTCTTTCAGGTTGTCTGGTTCATCTGGACTGTTCTGGGTTGATTCGTTGTGACGCTTTTCTATATCAGGCAATAGCTCATCCAGCCGTTTTTCAGCATCCTTAAGCGCTTTTGTTATCCGGTCGTTCATAAATTCACCTTAATTTAAAAACACAGTAATCCTGTAGGGAAGGTTTGTGCGTAGTGCTGATATATTGGTACCTCTGTACTTCATGGTGGGTGTGATTTTTCTTGAGGTAGGCCTTATGTTCTGATTTCGTCAGCTCCAAATATAGTGGCATGTACTTGTGCTATTTTACGGCCTATAAAAATATTGCATGAAATCCTCGAATGCTGGATTCCGAACTCTATCGATAGCTTTAAATGTTGTGCTCAAATCTAACAGAATACCTCTAGTGATATCTTGACCAGCTTTAGAGAATTAACTTCAGGTTTTTCAGACCTCTAAAAAGTACCCTTTTTATTGTTATATATCTAGGATATTACCCCCTTACCAGCAAAACTAATTGATAATTCTAAAATTTGTTATTATTGAAATCATAAAATGCTTGAAAAAGCTCTTCCTTTGTATTCATTACGAAAGGGCCGCCCCTAACTAGCGGCTCATTTAGAGGTTTCCCCGCAACCAGTATGAAGCGGCTACCTTTACCACCGGCTTCGATTAAAACTTGGCTTCCTTTTGTTAAAATGCCTAGTTGACGCTCAGCCAACTTTGACTTCTTTGATCCCGTATTTAGAGAACCTTCAATTACATAAATAAATGCATTATGTGTTTCTTCTAGATTCTGTACAAATTTATGGTCTTGCGCCAAGGTTACATCAATATAGGTGGGGTAAACGTATCTATTTTCCACAACACCTTCTGTGCCTAAATTAGTTGCCCCTGCAATTACTTTGATGTTTTGGCCTTTTGTAGTTGCTTCAGACGAAATTTGACTTTCTTCAAACTCCTGGTAGTCAGGATCAATCATTTTCTTATCTTTAGGCAAATTAACCTATAGTTGAAGGCCCCTTAACAATCCATCTTTTTGCTCAGGCATTTCCGAATGTATGACACCTTTACCTGCAGTCATCCATTGCACGCCATTTGGCTCTATAACACCTTCATTTCCCATATTGTCTTTATGTCTAATTTTTCCATTTATCATGTAAGTTACAGTTTCAAAACCTCTATGCGGATGGTTGGGAAAGCCTCCAATATATTCATTGGGGTTGTCGCTTTCAAATGAATCCAATAGAAGAAAGGGGTCCAGCATTTCCAGGTTTTGTGTCCCAATCAAGCGAGTTAGCTTTACTCCGGCTCCATCAGAACCCTGTTCACCAGATGTTGAGAACTTTAATTCTCTAATACCTTTTGACATAGTAAATTCCTTGAATTAATCGGTTTCGTTGTTGGTGGGTAGGATCAAAGGCTTCATCAGATTGATTGTGTCTATTCATGCTCCACTTTTAAATTTCAAAGGAAGACTATTGACGAACATAGTTCAGATAAAGACCCATGTGGGGAAGTTTAAAGCCATATCGACAGTGGTAAAATATGAATAGATAGATTTATTCGTTCGATTTATCAGAATAGTCAGAGGAGGCTGGCTGGGTTAAGTGGATTACAGTCATTGTTAGATATGTTGATACAAAAATAATAGAGTGGAATATTATATTTTGAGGAGATGTTAAAATGAGGTGCCGGTTTACAACGTCGTATCTGTTTTATTGTTCCAATAAGTGGGCTTATATTGGTTTTTAGTTGTCTTGCGGGAAGGCTAAATTAGATAACAGTTAGAAAACTAATATGTATTGGACTCAACTGTTCTTGTGATAAATACTATAGTGAGTTGCTTGTCTTTAGGTTTTTTTTTGCAGTTGTGGATTAGAGTTTAATGGTGTTTATGAGTGTTTTGTCTCAATCGGGATTAAAAGCTTATATCCCTTCCATGGGTGCTTTCTGTGCCTTTGAGAATAGCTATTATGGGTTTACTTTTTTCAAGCTTAATGACAGTTGATTTTTCAAGGCTATAGTGGGAGTTCCTTATTGGTATCACAAGTTATTAAAATAAGAGTTTTAGGTCTACTCTGCTAGGGGATATACAAGGCCTCCTGGTCTACAGGGCCTACAAGCTGATTTCTTACAAATACCGTTGCGACAAGCAAAAAACATGAGGCAATTAGCAGCGTATTTGATATTCCTGCGTAGGAAGCTATTTTTCCCCAGAGCATACTTCCTACGGCCATAGCTCCCATATATGTTGCCATAAAAAATGACATTCCTCTTGCCCTAATCCAATTTGGTAGCATTTCCTGAGTAGCCAGAATAAGCGGAGATAAAAAGAGTAACCAGCAAAATCCCGCAGTGAACATTGCTACTGACACATGGATATAGCTGGTTAGAAATGACAGTAATAACATGGATGTAGCATAGCCAATAGATGCGATACACAGTAAATTATCTACTTTTAAGATTGTGCGGAGCTTATTGGTGAAAAACACAGCACATACCGCACCGAGCCCTAAAAATGACATTAATAAACTGTATGCTTTTGGGTCGTCTGTATATAATTGAGATGAAAAAGTGGGGAGTAACGCCCATAGAGCACTAGCAAAAATAAAAAACGACAACGCTCGAGCCAGTGCGTGTTGAAGTTTTGATTCTCGCTTTATGTATTTCAGACTATTTTTTATTGCTGATACGAAATTCTCACTATGTTGATTTGTTGCACCGTTTCTATTCGGTGTCCAATAGCTAAGAGCCATTATGACACATAAGAAAGAAATAGCGTTTAAAGCGAAAAGTACCTCCAGGTTAAAATAGATCAAAAGTACTCCGCCGAGTATTGGACCAATCACTCTTGCCAGATTAATTCCCATGCTATTTAGGGCTATGGATTGGGGTAAGTCTGCTTTGGTTACTATTAGTGGTGTTATAGAAGACCAGACTGGCACCATTAATGCAGTTCCGATACCAATTAAAAAGGTTAACGTCAGTAACGATAAAATAGATGTCGATCCGGTTGCTGTAAGAAGGCATAATATGGAGGTAAGCAGGAACATCCATATTTGTAATATTATTAAATATCTTTTCTTGTCGACAATATCTGCGAAGGCACCAGCTGGAATCGCAAGAAATAGTGTGGGTAAGGATGCTGCAGATTGAACCATAGCGATCCAAAATGGTGATGAGGTTAGTGAAATCATTAGCCAATTTGCACCAATCTCATGAATCCATGTTCCTGTATTTGAGATTAATGTTGCAGTCCAAATGATCAAAAACAGTTTATTTTTGAATGGGGCAAGGGAAGTCAAGGCTTAACTCTCTTTATAAAGGCCACTACTTAAAGTGGCCTTTCTGTGGAAGCTATTTATGGCCAGTAGCTGCCATAGAATTTTACAGGTGACCAACTAGGCAGAAGGGGGTCTAGTTTTGGTGATAAAGACTGATAATCCCCATCTCCATATACAACCTCTCCATCTACAACAGTTAGTACAGATCTGATTGACTTGATTTCTTTCAGGGGGACTTCCATGTAATCTTTCGACAAAATTGCAAAATCTGCTAATTGACCTTTAGACAACCTTCCTTTGATATGCTCTTCTCCTGAGAACCAGGCACTGCCAATTGTATAAAGTCTGAGCGCTTCTTCTCGCGTTAAAAGATTTGATGAGTCATAGAGCTTGCGGCCACTGGCGGTTTCACCAGTGACTAAATAATGTAGGCCTATCCAGGGATTAAAGGTTGAGCCCCGTGTTGCATCAGTACCCATACCAATAGGGATGCCTTTATCGACAAGCATTCTCAATGGAGGTGTAGCTTTTGCCTTTTCAGCTCCATACCGCTCAGAAAAATCATCACCAAGGAATACCATACGACTTTGAATGGCAACGCCGCCACCAAGTGACTTTATACGCTCGATATTATTCAGGCCTATTGTTTCGGCATGTTCAATCGACCATCGAAGTCCGCGTAGCGGTTTATAGCTATTTACGTCTTCAATAACGTCTAAAATCCTGGTAATTGATTCATCATAGGTTGCATGAATCCTAAATGGCCATCTACGCTCTACCAGTAACTCAATAATTGGTGTTAGATCTTTTTCCATATCGGCATCCAACACTGGTCTGTCGGATCTAAAATTTTCAAAGTCTCCAGCTTTCCATAGTAGATACTCACCTCCTCCATCAATTTCAAAGCCGTGCTCTTTAGTACTGTCAGTGTTTGTCCCCGCTTTATTTCCCCTTGTCCAATTGTGGTAGTCTTCCAGCTCTTTCCCTGGATTCTGTGCAAATAAATAGAAGGATGTTCTCAGTGGTAGTTTTCCTTCTGTGGCCAGTTTTTCTGCGACACTATATCCATCGGGATAACCGAACCCGCCACCTCCAGCGTCAATAACAGACGTTAAACCAAATTTTGCCAGTTCGTGAAATAAGTGAATTGTTGAATTTACTTTTACTTCTTCTGAAGTGTCTGGCAGAGCTGCGATCTTGCCGTAAAAAATTCCAGGATGTGGCTGTGCTAGCATTAACCCTGTGGGTGTTCCATGTGAGTCACGTACGAATTTTCCGCCCTTTGGATCTTCCGTATTGCTGTTGATTCCAAGTTTATCCATACCCACTTGGTTAAGCATTCCAACACTATAGAAATATTGGATATATACTGGGGTGTCGGGAGCTGCCTTATTAATTTCAGCAATAGTTGGCAACCGTTTTTCCTTGAATTGCCATGGAGACCAGCCACCTATAATTCTTACCCATTCACCTTTTGGTGTTCTACTTGCTTGCTCCGATAACATGTTTAATGCTGTCTTTAGATCGGGCACACCGTCCCAACGTAACTCCCTCGTATAAGCTAATCCGCTACGCAAGAAGTGTGAATGAGAGTCGATCAAGCCCGGTATAACTCGTCTATTCTTCGCATCAATAACTTCAGTCGTTTTACCTCTGTACTGATGTATTATTTCATCGGTGTCTACATCCAGAATCTTTCCGTCTCTAACCGCTATGGCCTGGGCAACTGGCTTGTTCTTATCTTGGGTCGTTACCTTTGCATTTATAATGATCATATCCGCATAAACGGCGCTGTCGAAATTTTCTATCACCCCCTCATTTGCGATGGTTGCGTTTTTACATGCAGCCAAAACCGTGGCGGCACCCATTAAGATTAGGCGTTTTCGCCATACATATTTTGAATATGACATACTAGATTTCTTAGATTTGAAAGCGCTTACCTACCTACTCAGGAGGTATAGTAAGCGCTTATGGAGGAATGAGATCAGAGGGTTATTTAACTTTAGAAGAGGAAAGCTCTTTATATGCTGCGGGGACATTCAATCCAGAGTGAACCCACTCGTGAAGGGCATACCCTTGGTATTTTGGCAGTTGAACTTTCTCAACCGTCTCCTCAAGGGATAGTCCTCTTGCAATTGCCTTTTCCACTTTATTTTTAAGTGCAGTCAAGTAATCAATATGCCATTTTATTGCTGAACGGTTTGTAATTGGGCCATGACCAGGGATAACTAATGTAGATTCATTTATTGCTCCATATACATATTTCATGGTTGCTAATGTTTCTAATAGATGGCCATCAAGCAGCCAAGGTAAGGCAGGTTTGGTAGAGACTACGGGATTACCTGTCCAAAGTATGTTCTCTCCTTTAACGGAGACGAATAGATCGCCGCCAGTTTGAGCAAAACCAAAATCATCTATGTCTACAGTTTTGCCTCCTAAATCAATAGAAATACTTCCGTTTTTGGGGACTAAGATATCGCCGGTTTTGGGTATTACATCCTCAATTCCCCTGCCTTCACCGAAGTTACTAATCATGAACGCAGTATCTTGCTCGAAGTAGTTATCTACATAATCCTTTGCACTTTCATGCTGGATAATAGATACACTGCTTGGAAAAACATAGTTTCCATATGAGTGATCACCGTGATAACTTGTATTAACTAAATACTTGATGGGTTTATCTGTTTCAGCCTTGACCAACGATATCATTTGTTCGGCAAGGCGCTCATTTATCATTGACTCTATCACCAGAACAGAGTTTTCGCCGATAACAAATCCGCCACTTGTTGCAATAGGATAGCCATTGCCAGCTTTTTCAGAGGCGTCTGAAGGTATTACAGCATATATGCCATCTGAAACCTTTTGAGATTCAAGGATGACTGTATTGCCATCCCACACGGGCTCTTGGGCAATCGCGTTCACAGTAAAAGCTACACCAGCCAGCAGTGTAGTAATGGATTTAAGCATTGTAGACATTTCCGGTAATTATTAAAACGCGAGAAATCCTACATCATGTTTGCTTAGTAGTTACGGCAAAGATAATATGGATCGAATCTATCGATATATGGTGTACTTCCGTGAAAACCACGCTCGAACAGTTAGAAGCTTTGGATGCTTTAAGGAAGGAAGGCTCAGTATCAAAAGCTGCTGATCAACTTGGCAAGAGTCAATCCACAATTAGTTATACGCTACAAGAACTTCAAGATATCTTAGGTTTAACTCTGGTTGAAAAAGATGGAAGGAAAACCAAATTAAATCATGCCGGTTTACTTTTGAGTGAGCAAGTTGAGGTGTTATTGAGGCAACATTATGACATTGAGAATCTAGCTGGCCAGCTAAAACAGGGGGCGGCAGCTACGTTGAGTATTGCAGTAGATACTTCATTTCCAAAGAGTATTCTCGATACTACTTTGAAATTGTTTCACAGCCAGCAAAAAAATGTCCGCTTGTCTATAAAGGAGCAAGCGATGTCTGGAACTAATGCGTTACTTCTTAATAATGCGGTGGATTTATGTATCGGTATGACTCCACCCCCCGGTTTCTTAAGCGATAAATTGCTAGATGTTGAATTTATCTTAGTGTGTAGCCCAGAACATAGCTTATCTAACCAAAAAAATGTTTCTTATTATGAACTGAAGAGAGAGACTCAAGTTCTAGTAGCAGACTCCGGGTCGATGGATGTTTCTTTCGGTTGGCTTTCACCAAATGTGAAATGCTCCGTTTCCAACTTGAACGAGGCCTATCGCCTTGTAAAGGGGGGGCTTGGTTATGGCAGGTTGCCGGTGCACATGGTTGCCGAGGATGTTCAGTCAAATAAGCTATGTAAAATTGATATGATTCATGGATTTTCCTATACAGTGTCTCTTTATTTAACTGTAGGTAATAAAGCACAGAATAATTCAGTCAAGCTATTTTCAAAAATTTTGTTCGAAATGGTAAAAAATTATCAAATTAAAAGTTGCTGATTTTAATTCGATCTTATAGTCAACCAGAAGTCCTTTAGCTATTCGCTTGTAAATGTAAAAGCATTATCAATCATTTACCATCCTTAAATTTAGAATGATTAATAAAGAAGCTATAGACATATGTGGATTGCTTCCGCAATGTCACTGAGGATAGCGATGATCAAAAACTTTATTATGCGGGGGAGCCTAATCAGTTATCCGGTAGAAAGTGGTAAATTATTGTGTAAATTTAGGCTGATACTCCAACCTGAATAGATAGCTGCTACTGATACGAGTAAACCTTCCTCTTGAGAATGTCTAGGGAGCCTCTGAATAACTCTGCAAGCTCCGAAGGGCTGGCCTTGAAGACTCGCAGAGGCATTACGGAGTTATTCAGAGGCTCCCTAGCAGTCGAGTGCCACCAAATACCAGCCTAGCGGTCGCCAGGTATCGCATGGGTTGCCCGGGCGTGCAATGGCCACCCGAGCAACCGCGCCGAATTACTCCGGCACCGCGATAATTAGAAACGATACGTGTGATTCGCTGTTTTCTTGAGTGTGCTTGCTGTTTCCCGAATCGCCGTCGCCGATGAGTGCGTGTGGATTGTGCAGTATGACCTGCGAGCCTGACGTGGAGTAGGTTTCCGAACCTCCGCCGACTTGCCGGATGTCGTGGTCACTGCTGTCGTAGTGGACGCGATAGCCAGACAGGAACACTGCCGCGTCGCTTATGGGCTGGCCCATCTCGACATACGCGTCATCACTCGTTTTTTGGAGGTTTGTCACGTACTTTGCGATCAGAGGGGGGCTCTTGCTCAGCTCAATGAGATTGCCATCAATCGATGCAATGGCATTGTTGCCCGAGTCATCGTGCATCTGTGCAGTCGATTGGATACCCACTTCGTAGTTGTTAGGAACCGCGGTGGTTGCATCGAGCTCAATGGTGCGAACGTGGTGTGACTTTGGGGGTTCGCTCGGGTCGTTGTCCTTGTGGTACTCGCACGCCCAGCCTCCAAGGGCAGCATAAGCCTCTGGCTCATCGAGGGGGATGTATGGGCTGGTTGATTCATCGGGGATACCGGTGATGGTTCTCGGTAAGATCACACCGTCTTTGGGGCCGTCGACCACTGCGATGCACGACAATGTCAATTGGGAGGCTGAGGGGCTTAAGCCTTTCTTCTGGCCGTACAAAGTGGCGTCAGGAGTGACGGTTAGGACGGCATTCTTGTTGTGAACCTGGGTGAGTGACAGGCCCAGCGTTTGCGTCTGGTGGTCCGTACCTCCTTCGTACTTGAAGAACCAGTAGGTGGCGGCAACGATAAAGCTCGTCACTTCTGAACCGTATTTGCTGAAGTCAAACCGGAACCTTCCGCCGTTTTCATCCAGCTGCTGATTGATCTGCATCATCTGAATATTCGGAGGCGCGACTGGGGTGGAATGAAGCTTGATTGGCATATAGGCCCAATCACCACCAATCTGGAGATAAGCGGGCGAATTCGTCTTCTTGACCTGGAAGCCGGGAATCGCGATGTCGACACTCCCTTTCTTCGAGCTCAGAATCGAGATGATCAATTGAAGGACCCAGCCAAGCGGTACGAACGCCCACCAGAAGGGTAGCTTCGCTTTTGTTTTCACCTGAATGTTGAGCACATCGTCATAGGCGTTGAAGCTTATCGTCGCAGAGAGCTTTAGGGTCTGGTAGACCCACAGGGTCATGGCCCCACGCTTCACTCTGATGTCGGCACTGATAACGAGATCGCCGTCGTTGTTGAACGCCGCTTGGAGGTTATTTTCTTTGATTTTGATATGCGCACCCTCAATCACATCCTCGACGTCGGTGTTGAGGTACATTTTTTCGGGGTAGGTATCGGTCACCGTCAGCTGCGAAGAGGTCAGTGGCGTTGCTTCAGCAATCGCCGCAGCCACCGAAGTCAAAATGATGTCGTTGGATACGATGAGTGCGGATGTACAGTTGCTAGGGATAGTCTGTGGTAGAAGCGCGTCTATTGGCTGGCGATTCCCACGGCATATCCCAAGTCCGAACAGGTTTGAGTCGGAGTTGCCATCAAAGGCTGTATACATCACCCCGATATCCAGGTTCCCGGCGGGCAGGGGGGTGTGTTGAGCAACCGTGTACTTGATGGGCCAATCAAAACTTGAGATGAGTTGGTCGACTGCTCCTTTCATCGCGTCGGTAATGTCGAGGCCCTTGATCGACTTTGAGAGTTGAATATCGCTGAGGTCAAGTTCCATCATGTCCCAGTTGGGCTTCTGGATGGTCACGGTGACTTGCCCATAGTGGTTGATGCTGGCGCTGGCTTGCATTTTGTCGAGGTCAAGAACGAGCCGGGCGTGACCGGGGCTTTGGCCCTGCGCATCTTCGATATTGCTTGTGATACCTGGGAACTTGATGAACCCTGTGATGGGCAGGTCGAGCGTCGCCTTTTGGTCTTCGGGAGCGATGAAGGCGGGACAATCAAATGCGAACTCGTAGCGAACCTTGGCGGGGCCCTTGCCGACACTTCCGCTGAAGGACCATTGGCCGGAGTCGCCTTCGAAGAGCTCGCTAATCCAATTGTTGACCGCTCCTTGGGTTGAGGCACTGATCAAATCCCAGCCTTGCGAAAGGTCTGGATCTGGTGAGGATTCAACT
Source organism: Microbulbifer sp. ABM4_008 (assembly GCF_056311705.1). Taxonomy (NCBI): domain Bacteria; kingdom Pseudomonadati; phylum Pseudomonadota; class Gammaproteobacteria; order Cellvibrionales; family Microbulbiferaceae; genus Microbulbifer; species Microbulbifer sp. ABM4_008. The sequence continues at coordinate 622,284 of NZ_CM149970.1, forward strand.
TCTTGCAGACCTTGCTGCTCTTCAATTTCTTCTTCAATTAAGTCGCTTGGCTCTTCTCGGTCAAACAGGCCGCGTAGCTCCTCGACCAGCTCGGGGCTCGGGTCGCATACCCGCTGAAAGGTCGCAATTGGGTCGAGCGCGAATTGGCGTGCATTGCCTTCAGATTCACCGAGCCACTCGAGCATACGAGCTTCATGTTGCAAGAGGTTGCCCAGGACGGGGTCGCGTCGCAGTGGGTCTGCTTGAGGTGTTGGCGTGAATTCGAAAGAGAGAGATGTCGAACTATCTAATTGTGTGGCTTGCTTGCCTAGCAGGCGCTGCAGGTCGTCAGGAGAGAGTGTGAGGGACGCGGTTTGCTTTTTGAGGCGGCGCTGCAGGCTGTCGGGAGAGAGTGTGAGAGTCTCTTCCATGATGATGCTCCGTAATCTTCATTAGTTTGATTTTTTTGAAAAGGCGAGTGGCCGGGTAACACCACGAGCCCTCTTTGATGCGGCAATCGAACATCAGGCCTACTAGAAAATTGCCACCCGCCCTAAGTTACTCTTTAAAAAGGCACCAGCCAACAAAGTCGAAGGCATTATCAGGGAAAATGTTGAAGTCTTTTTTTTGATAACATTTTTTGCGCCGTTATTGGGATGTTCTAAATGGAGCCTTTCGGTGAAAAGTTACGGGACTATTGCAGCAGCAAAGGTTTTATCCATTGCTCTTGAGGTTATTGCTACTGGATGAGTATTGTGTGACAGATCAAAAACGTTCCCTTGGATATGAAAAGCGGAGGAAGGAGAGGGCTAAATAACGTGCCAAAAGCTGTTATCAGATTTTGAAGAGCCGGATAAGACTGGGCTTTTTGGTGGGGATGAAAATGCGATGTGGCACGATATTCATGACGGGAAACCCGCACGACTCTGGTCTAAATGATAAAAGAAAAAAGCTAACCCCTATCTGGTAGAAGTTCGCCAATAAACTGAGCTAATGCATGCCGGCTCTGTGTTAGCTGGGTTATCTTTTAATCACGTATTTCTAGCTCGCTCTGTAGCGAGGCTTTGGATAGTGGGGTACTCATAAAATCGAGGGGTTGAATGCTCACTCTCTATGTACAGAAATAATTCTTTTATTGTTTTTGATTTAATTCCACTTTCATTCAATATTTTAATATTTTTTACTCGCCAATATCTTCATGCCAGATCTCAGGGTGCTGCTGGATAAATTCATTCATAAGATTAATACAGTCAGAATTATTTAGGATGGTTAGGCTTATGCCTTCAGATCTGAGTAATAGTTCATCTCCCTGAAAGGTTTTGTTTTCACCGATAACAATATTCCTAATGCCGTATAGACGTATGGCTCCGCTGCACATAGGGCAGGGCGAAAGGGTCGTATAAAGCGTGCACTTTTGATATTCGACCGCTCGTAACCTTCCAGTCTTTTCCAATGCGTCCATTTCAGCATGCTTGATAACACTATCCTGTTGGATACGCTGATTGTGGCCTCTGCCGATAATTTCTCCATCACGCACTACTACACAGCCGGTGGGAACACCTCCTGCGGCCAAGCCCTTGCACGCTTCCTCAATGGCTGCTTGCATAAACGCTTCGTGCTCAGACTTGCTCATGGCAGTCCTTTATTTAAGTTTTTAAGGGTGCTTGAAGTATAGAGTGTAGAGCTTTATTGATATATCACTGACAGCCAAGGTGATGGCAAAGTCTATTATTAATAGATTTGGGTTTTTCACTAGTGCGGCTCTTACCCTAGGTGGTAAATTTAATTCTGGAATTTATCGCTAAGTAGTACCTAAAACGTGAAAGAATTACCCGAAAAGATTTTGCGTGAGGACGAGGGGGGCTTGGAGTCGAGCACTGGCAAGTGATAGAAAAGGCTAACCTAGCGGCTGGCCTTTTTCGCTTTAGAGGAGATGTTAACGGTTGAAAATATTTTTTTATTTTTTGGTAAATATTAATTAAAAATTTCGTGCATTTGATAGCCCGTTAATGAGTCTACCCAATAGAGCAAACTACGGGAGTTGGGGACTATTTTTGTGCAGGTGCGAGTTGTATAGGGTGCTGATTGGCTGATGCTCCTGAGAGCTGGCCTGGCCCAGTAGTTGGGGTATCCAAGCCCCTTCTTTGATAAGGTTTCTACTCAGGTTAACGAAATAATAAGCCTTTGATTGTGGTGTACTAACTACCTGTGGTGAGAAGGCTAAGAAACTCTAAACAGCTAAAGATATCTTTGAGCAAAGTATAAGGGTGGCTTATAGAGTGACTATTGTTGGATTCTGTCGCAAAGTTTGCGACAGAATCCAAAGTGGAATGCTACAGCTGGCGTTTGCTCATAGGTGTCAAAAAGGGTTTTCAGCCCCCTATACCCAAAAGCAATTCATTCGCTTAGCGTAATTTCTGCACCTTCACCAGGTAATCCAGATACTGGCAGCGAATCACCGCTATCTTTTCGGCTAATATTCACGGCGGTAATGCTGCTAGAGAAGGTTTTGGATTCGGAACCACCGGAACCACCGGAACCACCGGAACCACCGGAACTGCCGCTGCTGTTGGAACTACTGGAACTGCCCCCGCCCCCGCCGCCACAAGCACTCAGGGCTAATAGCAGCAGAGCGGAGACCGCAGATTTGAGTATGAAGCTTTTCCCGTTCATTAGTTTGCGCTCCTTCATTGCACAAAATCATAAGTGACGATGAAATGGCTCACGCCAGACTCCAGCGCCAGCGGTCCCGGCAGGTCGACTTGGAAAGTCAGCTCGCTGTCATCTGCTTCAAACTTGCTGCTGGCAAGCATGGTGTCACTCTCATTCAGGACTCCGTCGCTGTTTTTATCCAGGTAGAGTTTTGCTTGGGCGATCTCCAGTCCGTCATCTCCGCTGCCGGATGCTTGTAAGGTCAGGCTGTTGAGTTCCGATTGCACGTCCGTCTCCAGGCTAAATGCCTGTACCACCACATCCTTCTCGCCGGGACTTGCCTCGAGATCGCTCGCAGTTCCCGAATTAAACTTCACACCGGAACTCGATCCCTGCTGGAAGCGGGGGTTAAAGGGTTGGGCATCTTCGCTGTCTACAGCGCCGTCATTATCGGTATCCACTACCGTTGCCGCATCTAAGCCCAGTACAAAGGCGCCGCGAATCGTGTTCTGAACACTGTTGCCGGCATTGTCTGTGGCGGCAATGCGCAGGTCGACGACGGAGGATTCCGACACTTCGGGCAGCAGGGTAAGGTAGCGACCGTCTTCTGGTGCGGTTTCCAGCGGTAACCAATCACCCCCGTTCAGCGCCATCTCGGTGGTCACAGAGTCGAGCGGCAATTGGCTTTCGAAGGACAAATACAGCTTGGCGTTATGGCGCGCATAGTGCGAAATTACGCCGTCGTCCAGCAGTTCCAGCATGGCGATGCGCGGCGCGGTGGCATTGTCTAGGTTGTTGAGTTGTATCCGGGCGCTGGAAGTGTATTCATCTTCACCGAGAGACGTGGTGTATTCGACATCCATCTGCACCGAGGTGCATTGGCTGTCGGCGAAGAAAAGGTACTCTGGAATAAAGTCGTCGCTACTCAATTCACTTTCACCGGGCAGGCAAAGGGCGCGGTATTTGGACTCTGGTCTATAGCCGTTTCCCCAGCTGTCCATTATCCAGCTTGAAAAAAGGTTGCCATTGTTGCTGGGGAGCAAGCGGTGATTGCCGCCGTTATTGCGCAGACCGCCGGAAAAATACATGGGCCCCTGGCCCATAAGCATGATTCCACTGGACCGCTCCAGTATTACTTCGGGGATAGTGAAGTCTTCATCGCTACGCCGCAGCTTGCGGTAGACCGTGCGGCCAATGGAAATATCGTAGCTGTGGGTCTCCGTAGTCCAATTTTCCCCTAAAGGTACATGCAAATTCAAAAATGTGGGCCAAGCGGCAATATCCTCCTCGCGTCCATGCAAGGTAAGCAGCGATGATTTATGGGTCAGCTCACTCGGTGTCGTCCACCAGTTAATAAATGCTTTGTACATAGGGAGCCCGTAACCTATGGCATAGCCCTCCTGATTCCAGAGTGGGTTGCCGATTAGCAACTGCACACTACCGGGATTACTGAGATCGAAGTGCAGATCTTCGGACATGCCCTGTTGTCCGTGCTTAACCGTATACAGCTTGCGGTCCTGGGGGGGGGCGCTCCCTTCTTCCGCCAGGCCCATATAGTTAACATGGAAGTTGTCGGATAGGTTGCGTAGGGTTGCCATCGGCACATCCCCACTGTAATTCAGGTGTAAAGCGAATTCGGGAATTTCGGGGTAGGTGAGTTCAAGTGCCTGATCCATAAACAGGAGTGTCTCACCGCTTTCTGTTTGCAGAGGGGGAATACCTGCCCCTTTAACTCTTGCAGGCACTACCAATTCACCATCCGAGGGGTGTCGATTCTCAAATGCGTGCCAGACGTCATACTGCTCTTCATCAGCAAAAACGTACGTACGGAATAGAATATTGATAGGCTCGTCACGCACCGCCATATATAGGACTGGTTCAGCACTTTCGAAATCGGAGAGCTGTCCCCAAGCAGACCAGCTCTCATTGAACAAATGTGCAGAATAGTACCAGAGGTCCCCTGGCGCTTCAGATTCACGCATGGCTAGCACCCCTGCGCGATGAAAGGCCACAGGCAGGCGCACTTGCTCATCGCCAGATAAATATTCAAGCGTTGAATCGTATGCGGCTTCCAGCGGTTCATGGTAGGGCACCTGACCGTGATCGACAATTAGGTCGACGAGCTCGACTCTGCTCGAACCCACTTCCAAATCGAACTGGTCGGTGGAAAGATCCAAGTCGGCGCCCTCGGGAAAAGTATCCCCGTCGGCAACTGTGAATTCTACAGGAGCGCTTAGGTTTTTAATTGTCACCTGCAGGGATCTCTGGCTGTGAGCGCCCTGTCCAAAGTGCCCTGCATAGAGAGTTGGCGGGCTGACTAGAAAACGAGCGCTTGCAGCCGCGAAGGCATCTAGCTGCCCGTTGCCCACCTCGGCCATTTTGCCGGCCACTTGCGAGGCGCGGTTGACCAGTAGCGTCTTGATCTCGGCGCTGGTTAGTTCAGGATGCAGCTGGCGCAGTAGTGCTGCGGCTCCTGCCACATGGGGCGCGGCAAAAGAAGTACCGGATTCGGTGCGGAGGCCACCGCCCAGGTTGGCACTGGTGATGTCTACACCCGGTGCGAGCATCTCCGGCTTGATGCTATTGCTGCTCAGGTCCAGGCTGGTACCGAACATGCCTCGAGAACTGAAGTCCGCCAAGTTGCCCGCCCCATCCACCGCGCCCACGGTAATTACTTCCTCTGCGGAACCGGGACTGCCAATGGAGTTGAGACGGGGGCCGTCGTTGCCGGCGGCGGCGACCACTACAACACCGGCGCGCATGGCATTGTTGGCAGCGACGGACACAGCCGAGTTGTTTCCACCGGCGCCACCCAGGCTCAGATTTATCACGTCCACTGCGTCGTCCGTTTGCGGATCTCCGTCTGGGTCCAGCGCAGCCTCAATGGCGGCGATGATGTCGCTCTCGCTACCAAAGCCATTGCTATTCAGCGCCTTGTAGGCGTAGAGCTTGGCTTCGGGTGCCACCGCCGCAGCCACGCCGGCCACCATGGTGCCATGGAAGTCGTCATCCATCGGATCACTATCACCGTTCACGAAATCGTAGCCACCAGCCACGCGGCAACCGCTGCCGAAACAGCCTCCCAGATCTTCGTGGGTGTAATCGATACCGGTATCGATAATAGCAATGCTGGTTCCATGTCCTTTGATGGCCCTGTCCTGCACGTCGCGCATAGCCCATACCTCGGGGGCGCGTACCTGCTGTGGACTGCCGGTCTGAAAAGCGCGTACCTGCCGGTCTCGCGTTACGGCGCGCACCTCAGGCATGGCGGCAATAGCGGGCAGCAGATCCACCCTGGCGGTTGCGCTGATAGCGTTGACTGCACGAGTGAAGCGGTGGCGGTGGCTTGAAATCAGTTTGTGTTGTTGAAGTTTGGCGACCATTTGTTGCTGGTGCAGACCTAGCTCCTGTTGCCGGGCGGCGAAAGCGCGCATATCCCGCTGTGTGCCGACAGCGTCCGATGCTTGCAAGCCAGCTTGCTCCGCAGCGGAAGGTCCGTGCAGTTCGATGATAATGCGCACCTCTTCATCTGAACGATATCTGATAACCTCCGGCCTGGTTTGCCTGTTGCTCTCTGCCCTAGGCAGGCCTTCGGGGGAAACGCTCAATTGCAGAGAGTGAGGCTCTGAAGCTTTTTCCCCCGGGTCGGCTGCCGCGGGCTGCAGTAATGCAACCAAAGTGGTCACTGTCAGATACTGCAGAATCGGTTTTACACGCATAGTTAACCTCCTTTTTAAGTAGTCGACCCTAAAGAAACAAACACTCATCTCTATTACGGGGGAGCATGGATTTTCAGCTTTCAAGGCGTATGCAAAAGAGCCATATTGTCAGCGAGCGTGAGTTTAAGGCTTAAAAAACTGTGAAAGTACCTTAATCATTCATTTTCTTAAATGTCAGGTGCATGAGGCCATGAAAAGATTGAACACATCACCGAGGGCGCCTTTAAGGAAGTTTCTTGGTCGCAGAAAGTCAGATTTTAAGAGCCCAATTAACGGATCAGTTGCTTCTCAATGCCAACATTTTTCCCCTCTTTTCTCACTGGTAGTGATTATTTTTTTCAGTAAAAGTCTGGCCAAAACTATTGTCGCACCTGGGCCATCGCCTTTTTCGATAGTCCTGATCACATATGGCCTATTCAACCTAGGACTCTCTGACGTTGCTAATCACTTAATTTAAGTTCTTGCTGCCTTGAATGTTTTCGTGGTGATTCACAGTAATTAGAGTAATGCTATTTTTCAAGGTAGAGAAAGTAGAAGCTTGCTGTCATATTTATATGCTTTAAGACCCTTGCCCTAGGTGATACAGTACACCTGTGATGTGTGTAAACTATAGATTTTTTTTATAATTTTTCTGCTTTTTCAAGACACGTTTAGATGGTGGAAACCACCCTGACAGGTATATAAAAGACTCCAGAAATTTTCTTCTCAATATCCGCAAAAGAATGCCTACTATAGTATGCTGGCATTTTATAATTTTTCTGGTTTCAGCGCTTCTTGATGTGAGGAGATAAATTTAGTTTAAGTTATTTTTCCTGTGCATAGGTTCGGCGCTGTTGAAAATCATTATTTTTAACTTTTTATAAAAGGTATTTAATAATATTGATCGCGAGTTTATCATCAGATGGGTAAGTCTTAAATAAAATTATCTAGTACTGTGGTATCGCTATTTGCGATTTCAATTTCAATAGGGTTGGTTTGGGTTTACACCGGTATCTTGAAAGTTTTTTCAATACTGAAACTACCAGTGCGGCTGCGAAAATGTACCAATTCTATGGAGTGGTAGGGGGCTTTACTCTGGAAAAACTATAAATCACAGAAGGCTTGGTAGTGGGGCGTTTCCATTGAAGCATATAATGCTCGTAACTCACACTTTCCACTTGTTTCAGAATAAGTAAACTGATGAGAAGGCGATTGGGGTGCTGACGTATCATTTTTTGTCAGAATAATAGTCTCAGAAAGTGAGATTAAGGCCTATCCGGGGCCGCTTTTGAGCGTAGTAGTGGGTCTGATGGGGCAAGTTGATCAAGAGGCTCAGCACCAAAAAGTTAGTTTTCCAGTACCGGTTAATTTCCGTGAGCATGATTATTCCTGAGTGCTTTGACCAGAAATAGCAAAAATTAGTCGAAATGGCTATATCCTATATTATCTAGTCTTGGTGTCATAATGCTTGGCGGCATTTTCGCGAGCGATTAGTTAGCTTTATTGTAATGGCAAGTCAGGAAAGGAACTTTTTGCATTCACGAGTCCCTTTTCTAATCATTTGGAGCGCCTATAAAAATTAGGGGCATTTTTAGTCAAGATTGCCGCGACGTTTTCCTCTGTATTGAAGAATATATTAAGGTCTGATGGAGAATTTCCTTTTGTGCTCGAACGCCTCTCAGTATTTTTTCTCTCCTATTCCCTACTAGAGGTTGCTTGATGGGGTGCTCCTTTCTATAACCGGTAAGAAACTGTTTGATGTTCTCGATAAGCTGATCATCACCGATGTTTAGGGCAAATTTGATCAAGAAGTCATGTTTAACGGCTCTGGGTAACTCATAAATGCTGGAGTTCCATACTGATTTTCTTATTTTTCTAGTCCCTCTGAATGAATAGGGCTGTCTGAGACAACAATTTGGTGGAGATGGCGGGAGTCGAAAAATAGCTATAACCAATTGATAAATAAAGATTAAATATTTTCTGCTTTTCAAAACCCGTCAATAAACCCGTCCACTAGAGCAAAGTAACCCCAGTTTGGCGCGTCAGTTACCTAGCTCTGTTGTGCCCCTGGTTGGCCCAATGTGGTATGCGCCGGAAGGCTTCCCTGAGCCCCGTACTGACGCGAACAAAACCTTCGCTGATGTCAACATTTGTCAACAGGTGAGCGCTGCTCCTCTTTGTGCTGGTGTCCTGTTCCGGTCTGACCCCGCATAAACCGTCCTGGCAGTGAGAGAGCCCTCAGATAAGGCGAGGCAACTGATTGTGGAAAAATCTTCCCCTTGATGGTGCCTAGTTTTTTTAGTCCATAAAAAGAGCCAAGATTCAGGTTTCCCAGCTGTAGTTTCAAGATGAGCTTATTTGTAATAATTGGCGACAGATAAGGGATTATGAGTCATAGGATTATGAGTACACTAATACCATTTGCGATAAATAGGGAAAGTGGCGAACTTTGTGGTGTTGAAGATGTGCCGCGTGGACGCAGTTGTAATTGTGTCTGTCCCTCTTGTGGGCAGAGCGTTATCGCTCGACGTGGTGAAAAGGTGGAGTGGCACTTTGCCCATGATAGCCGCGCTGAAGTGGTGGCTGAAAAGGAATGCAAGCTATCTTTCGAATTGGTTTGTGCGCAAATGCTAAGGCAGATGCTTCTTGGCGCGAAGAATGAACCTCTAGCGCTTCCAGCATATAAGGAGCTTTTGAGCCTGAATAAAGATGGAGTTACTTGTAGTGATTCAATCGAAGTAACTGAAGCCTCAACCAATTCAGTGAGTGAGTACAAAGAGTTTTCGATTCCGTATACGCTCATAGCAACGATACAAAATCATAAGCTGCTTCTCGATATCACACACAGAGAGCGTGTGGCAATAAGCCTTGATGATTATCCTGATAAAGTGTCAGGCCACTTGGAGCTTGACGTGTCAAGCTATCTATCTTCACTAAAAAGTAAAGAATTTAGCGGAATTACCTATAAGGCTGCTATGTGGAGATGGGTAACTGAAGAGGCTGTAGCTAAAGGATGGCTCAATCACAAAAGAAAAGAGAGGAAGCTTGATGAGCTAAGAGAGACCCTAAATGTAAGACTTGATAATGAGATAGCTTATTTGAAAAATATGTTCCGCGAACGAAGCCGAACATCAAAGCGCGTAAATAATTATATTGGGACACGCGCGCATCAGGGAGTTACCCCCCCTAAAGTTCCTAGTGATAAGTATACTCATGAAGCAATGAGAAGAAGGGTTCAAGAAGAAGAAAGAAAAGAAAAAGAATCTAGAAGACGGTTATTAGAAGGTGAATGGCCTAATACTCAAAGCTACTGTCCAGTTTGTAAGCATAAACTTGTTGTTCAGAAGTGCTCCTCTTGTTCTCCAAACGAATATACCAGGACTACGTGTCATGACTGTGATGGGGCACGCACTGTAAAAACATGCCTGAACTGTGGTGTCTCAGCAAAAAAATGAAGCTCAGGTATTCTCAGGCTAAGGCCCATATCTTGCGGCTGTTGCAGCCTTCACCGATTGGGTCTGCTAGATGGTCGTTAGGCTGACTAGTAGTGAGTAAGGTTGGTGCTGAACAGTAGGCCGTTAAGCTTTTCAGACTCAACAGTGTTCTTAAACGTCTCGGTGCAATAGATACAGATATATGACTCTTTGGTCCTAAATACCGGAACGTCTTTTAACTTTTCCTCATCAAAAGCAATGCTTGCGAGCAAGCCGTCATCTTTCGTGACAGAGCCTGGCACTACAGCGTCGAGGTCTTCAGCGATTGTAAGTGGGTTAAACAGATAGAACTTGGCTCCCTGATAGGTGCAAGACAGAAACTCCCCGAATGGGCCCAGAATACCCTCAAGGGCCTTGTACGCTGACTCGTGCAGCACAAGGTAGTTAAGCCATGTAGATATTGTGGGAATCACGGGAGGGGAGTCACAGGCTTTAATGCTCAACTCCAGTGGCACCCAGTCGCTTGCGTAGGTTTGGGGAGTTGTGAAGATAGTGAAATCATCATCACCGCGCTTATCTTCAACCTCATCAGGGTCCAAGTAGACGGTCATGTAGTTATTGTCATCTTCAAATACTTGATAGAATTCCGCCGTTAGCATGCTTGGCAAACCTATAACGAGAGGCTCATTTTCTACGTGGATTGGGTTCTCTCGGAAAATTTGCTTTGCCTTTTTCCTGATTTCTCCGGGGTCGAAGGCTGCCTTTGCTTTTTGTTGCTCATGACCGAGGCTGCTTATCTTAATCACTTATCCCGCGGTCTTTGTTTGGTGGCGGAATCAACTGACTTGGGGCGTATTGCCAGCTTTTCAGGAGTGACCAAGTCCTTCAGTCTCTCTTTAGCCTCTTGCATTGATTTTACTTCTTGCTTTTCTGACATGTCTTGTCCTCTTCGGCTTCCTGTTCATCCAAAATTTTAGGGTCTTTAATAAGGTCTGGATTTCCAATGATGGTGACATCATCAAGGGTGTCACCCTCAAGGATATGCTTATTTTCCTTGATGGAAGACTTCATCCTCTTCATTCTTTCATTGAAATCATTGGACTTCTTCATATCTTTTTCACGCAGTAGTCAGGGAAATGGCGGGCACCTGTTGATGGTATATAGCTATAGCCCTTCTGTACGTAAAAGTCTCTTACGGCCGCATTTATGGGCTGCATTATACGAATCTCATCAGCACCTAGTAGGTTGGCGTACGCAATCAAGGCTAACTCGGTAATAGCGAAGCTTCTGCCCTTGAGCATACTATATCCGGCAACCCGCTCAATTAGTTCTAGGCGTAGCCTTGTTCCTTTGAATGATGGACGTCCAAGAGAAAGGGATTCGAGACGGTTTTGATACCAAATAGCTAACTCAAAGCGCTTAGGGTACATCTTCCTGTAAATTCTTGTATCGGTCTCCCAGTCGAAGTTGGTTCTACGCTCTGGAATGGTGTCCCACAGCTTCGCTTGATTGATTGCCCTGGAATCTAATCCTGAAAGATGTATTTGGCTTGCATCTCCATAGGGGATGGCTTCTTTAACATGCTCCCGGACTATTTGACGATATGATTCGTATCGTGATTCTGCATCACTATGAGTCGCTAGCATTTGTCCTCCTTGCTGCTAACTGATAAACCCCATGCATGGGATATAGGAAGTTCATTCTTGTCCTGGCGCGGGATTGTAGGGCCTGTAGAAGATAAGTTCGGTAGAAAATGACGCCAATAAGTTGACTGGAGCGGGCGTACGAAATTGCTATAGCGCTGAGTGGTGAAACAATAGCTACTGGGAATTTGGTATTTTCACCACTTCTAGGCTCTAGGTAGTTGAAACCAAGATGTGAAGCCTAACTCAGACCATGGGGGTGGTAGGGCGCCGGCATTTTTGCTCGATACTTGCGTTGGACGGCCAACATCTGTCGAAACCTCATAGGTTTCTGCTCGCGCAGGGTGCTGCAGTAGATTGGCTTTGCTCTTGTACCACTGCAATCTTCCTCGATGTATATCTCTCGGTATACCCCACCCCAGAAAAAGTATGAGGTGGCCATCAAGCCTGTTTTTTCCCTCCTCTCTACTAGGACCTTATACAGGGGAATCCTTTCGATAGGATTGTCATGTACAACTTGGGCAAAGCCACGGCCGCAGTTGAAATCCTCCTCTGACAGGCCTTGCGCCTTTTCATATTTCAGCGGCTTATAGAATATCAACCCGTAAACAATAAAAGGCGTTGATGCAGCTATGGCCAAGAAGGTGTAGACCTTTTTCATGGCTTTATTGGCTCCTTTCAGATTCTAGCTGCACCCATACCAATAGCATTCCAAGTAGGACCTCACTTCTGAGGATGTCTAGTTGTTGCCGGTAGCTAGGCTAGAGCCATCCCTCAAAACTCTTTGGCTTCATCTTGTGATTTACCATAAATATCAATGGCATGTCAGACATGACCCCCTACCTTGAAAGCGGTCGATAAGTGCAATCAACCGCCACAGATGACTTCCGAAAAACCTTCATTCTAGTCAGGATTACAGATAGCCATGGTATTTCGGCCAGGAACAGAAACCTATCTAGGCAGTTCATCCTGTCAGCGCTATTCAATAACCGCCTTTAGCTACTCCCCCGCGCGTACTGGTCGCAAAACTCCGTTGGGGGGCATTGATTGGTGCCCCTAGATAAGCAGGCCCTGGGAGGGCAGGGAGACACCTCTGCGATTATTTATTTTTTCAGTCCTAAAAAGGACTGAGATTTCGGGTCTGGCCGGTGGAGGGCTCAGGTATTTTTAGGGTGCACTCCGCACGATAGTCCAATGTATGGAGGTAAACTCTCCATTAACTTGCAGAAAACCTTCATTCTCGCCAAAGCATGGGTATTTCAGCTTACGCCTACGGGATACGTAGCGTGCCCGCTCCGGTCTTAATGCATACGTGAAGTCTTTTGAATATTTTGGTCGCAAAACTGTAATTCGTCCCCATAAATATATTTCAGTCTTGAGCGCACCCGATGGATGAGCAGGGGTATAGGGTGGGGTGGGTTAAATATCTTTTTCAATTTGTGGAGTAGGAAGTTGGGAATTGCAAAAGAGATGCTGTTCGAAAAACAGTCATCCGAAGTAAATGAAAAGCTTGCTAATTATTTGGGTATTTCACCTGAGGAGCTAGAATTACTCGAGTATGACATAGAGGAAGACAGGAATGATGATGGATTTCTCTACTGTCATTGGATGGTGCTTGATGATGGATGTGATGAAGAAGTTCTGAAAAAGCTGCATGATTCATTTGATTGCGGTACTGATGGACGTATAGAGATTCCTGTAGGTACATTTGAGGATGATGAAGGATGGGACTTACTTGATACGCAAGAACTTGAGTGGGAGCTTTCTGAGTCAGAATCAACTCAGCTCGAAACCTTCAATGCTCACTTGAAGTCTACGAGAGACCTCTTGCAAGTTGACTTACAAGGGGAAACAAGATTCAACCTGCTCGTAATGCTTCATGCTCATGTTATTGCCGCGCTGGAACGTTATGTTTCTTCGGTTTTTATACATGAGGTCACAAGTTCAAAAGAGCTGCTTAGAAAGTTAGTCGAAACTACACCACAATTCAAAAAGGATAAGTTCACCTTCAGTGAAATATATTTAGAGCATGAAAGGCTTAATGTAACGGTTGCCAATCACCTTAACTCGCTGATATTTCATAAATTTGATGTTGTTCGAAAAATGTACCTTAAAGTGCTTGGTTTTGACTTCGGAAAGATAGATTGGCTTTTTAAGGCTGTTGAAACTCGCCATGATTGCGCCCATAGGGCAGGGTATGACAAGAGCGGAAAACAAGTGTTGGTTTCAAGTGAATCTATCAATGAATTAATGGGTATGTGCCAGGAGCTGACCGAAAGAGTAGATGTACACATACGTGACTTAAAAGGTGGTAAGGAAGGTCATTAGAGTTGGGCTACTTGCAACTCTAGAAGGGTAATATTGCTTGCGAGAGCCACGCTTTATGCTTCGTACGCTTACTGCTCGCAAACTCCGAAGTGCATGAAGCAAATGCATACTCACTTCTGAAAGGGCCTCTGCGGCCCTCTGAGCTGCTTTGCTGGCCCTGAAGGTCTAGATGTGTTGGTCCGCCTCAGTAACGCTCAGGAAGCGCCTCAATATTTCTCAGTAAAAATTACGTACGAATACCATTATTGACACGTTCGTACATATCATGTCCCGGGCTTGCTAATTGAGCTGCAAAAATCTTCCCTTTGATTGTTTTAATGAGTCAGGCAAATCGACACGGTTCCACATCCGGATTAACCTCTGGGTTTCTGGCACACATGCCACATATCTGTTTTCTTGTGGCAAGTGATGTAAACAAGCCTCAAGACTAGGGGCGTTTATGTCATAAATAAAGGTATAGCTGATTAGTAAGGGAGTTCTCAGAATGGAAGTAGATACCAATCAGATAGATACGTCTCCAAAATGGCAGTCACTCATTAGAGATTTCAAGCGGTTAATTGTAGTGTCACTCATCATTGCCGTTTGCGCTGGGGTGATGTACGCATTCACGTTTAACGGAGGACTATCCACTGATAATAGTGTCTGGGGCGCCTTTGGAGACTTCATGGGTGGGGTCCTGAACCCTATTTTTGGTTTTACGGGGCTTTTGGCTCTTTTGCTTACAATCTCAATGCAGAGTGAGGAATTAAGCAACTCTACTAAGGAGCTTAGAAACTCAGCAGATGCTCTAAAGGAACAAAGTGAATCTTTAAAAAGACAGAATTTCGAGCATACTTTTTTCCAGCTAATAAAGTTTCATAATGATGTTATAGAAAGCTTGAGTTATGGGAGGGAAAACTCGACATCCTTTGTTAAAGGGCGTGCTTACCTTACGAAAGTGTATCGTGGATTGAACACTATATTTAAAAAGAGCTTGAATGATTCCACTACTCCAGCTGATGCAATTGAAAAAGCTGTTATGGACACTCTTAAGAGCTACAAAGTTGAGCACTACTTTGCCGGTATAACTAATATCCTAAAGTTTATTGATGAGAGTGATACCAAAGAGAAAGAAATATATATTCGAACAGTTAAGTCTCAGATATCTCACGATGAATTTGCACTACTTTTCTATTGGGGGCTGTATTTGAGTAAAGGGTTGGAGTTTAGGGCCTTGGCTGAACGGCACTCTTTGTTTTCTGAATTTGACCCCATGTCGGCGGGTGATGAATTAAAGCCTTGTGTTTCACTTTACGATATGGAGGCATATGGGGGGCAGTTGAAAACGAACCAGCAGTTATCTGAGGCTTATCAGTCCATTCCTAAAGAGGCCGAAATGCCCTTTTAGAGGCTAAATAGAAATTTTCCAGTGGCCTCCTAGGCTAATTCTTCGCAGGGCTACTATTCCCGGCTGAATGCTCATGTGACATTACTCTACTGAGAGGGCCTCTGTGGCCCCATGAGCCGTTTTATTGGCCTTGGGAGCCGCCTCAGCGGAACTAAGATGTCACCTCAGTATTTCTCAGTAATTTTATGTAGCCAGGAAGGCATCTCAATCACTCTGCACCCCTGCTGAGGCTGCTCACTCTCGATACCACCCTAATATTTCTTAATAATTTGAGCGTAAGCAGCCCCCACGCTTACTGCTTGCCATCCAGGCGCTCCAAGTCTTCCCGTTCACAATCGATTAGGTTTGCCCACTCATCGGCAAGGTGGGCGCCGATAACGGCCAGCTCTTGGCTAGTGGTGTTCTTTTCGGAAACCTGGCTGATGCTGTGAAAGAGGGTGCGCAGCTTGCTCAGTGATTTCAGGCTGAGATTTGCGAGGTCGAGTGAGCGAACAATAAGGTTATCGGCTTGAGGGATAGATACAGCAGGGGCTTGGTTTGCCATGGTCTGGGCTCCTGATATTGGGTGAGCCGCTGCCCTTGAGGTTCCAATCTCAATTGGGCGGCGGGCTGACTGGGTTGGAACTACCGCTATCAGGAACGGCGGGCACAAGGCCCCCCAGAAAGCCCACCATAACAGGGTGAGACCATAGAGGTCTGGGCACAAAAAAACCGCATACAGGGTAGGCGGCTTCGGGGCGCCTGATAGTTTCGGGGTTCCAATCCCGGTTACGGATTTTGCCGCAACGCATCCAGTATGCTTGCCCAGTGTAAAGCCTTTCAATGCTGTGCGTCGAATGGCCTGCCAATATTTTACTGTGATGTTTGGCTGTCCAATTTTGGGTGGAGTGCTTTGATTATTTAAATTACCCGGTGCTTTCATAACTGGCTAACCACTCCTCATTAGATTGTTCTTGGGGGGATATGGGTATTCCCTTATACCCGTGTTCCCTTATTACCGTATTACCGTAGTTTGCATCACCCGTAGTTTGATTTGGCTGTAGGTCCCGTGGTTGTTGGGGGTGAGCCAATTCCTTACCCGGAACATTTACCCGGACCTTACCCGGAATTAACCCGGAAGTTACCCGGAAGTTACCCGGACTTTACCCGGAATATTCACATGGTAGTGGGCTGCCAATTCCTGTTGCTCAATACAGAGTGGCGCAAGCGTTGCGGCTTCCAAGCGTTCGCCTTTTGACTGATGCCCAGTAAATATTTGGCTCCGTAATTTGCCCATGTAATCGCTAAAGGCGTCGAGGCTCTTTGGCATCTTCTGCCCGGTGCGATTCCAGAACTTTAAGAAACTAGAGCGCTTGCCCATTCGGAAGCGCCCTTTGGGTAGAGGGCTCCCGGCTTTGCCATGCTTGGTGGTGCGGGCTCGCGTTGTGTAAGCATTGAATATTGCATACCAGTCGCGCCCATCGATAAGGCTGCGGAATTGGATAGTGACACCCCCATCTTTGCGGGGGCCGTAATTTCCCACTGAATGGCCGATATACTCCAGGGGCTCCATACCAGCTAAACGGGCTGCCTCGGTGATAAGGGGCCGCTCATGCTCGGAAAGCCACTCAGCGGGCACAGGGCGGCCACTGGCAGGGGTTAAGGTAAGGCGGCCATTATCGACCGCTATACCATCACCGCGCGCTAGAAGCCATTGCAAAAGCTCTCTAGCAGATTCAGCCATTAGCCCCCCAGCAATTTAAGGGAGTCGATACGCAGGCGCTCGCTATCAGGCAACCAGTAAACGCCGTGCCGCCCCGCAATACCATCGCGGTCTATGTGGCCCTCCATGCGGCACTGAATACTTATGCCCCGCTTTCTGAGCTGCATGATTACATTCGGGCCATTGCTGGCCCCCGTCACTCTGTCGAGCTTTTCCCGGCTGTATGGGCCAGTGAGCAATATTTCCAGTGCTCGTGCCTGGCGGGGTGATAGGGGGCGCCAAATCTTACTGGCTGAGTGTTCTGTGGTTTGGGTGTTGTTGTTAATATTGCCGGGCTTATGTTGTGTGTCGGGGCCGCTCTCTGCCGGGGCGGTTCTGATTATTTCCATAGTTATCTCCCTCTTAGCAGCTTTCAGCTTCAGTGATTAGTTTTTGCTTCAGCTCAAGCAAGTAGGCTCCCTCCCATACGGTGGTTTTTGGCCCTAACTTTGTGCCGCGTTTGGCCTTGCCTGTTTTGGTCCAATTCCACCAGGTGGATAAACCAATGGAGTAAAACTGGGCGCAATCTCGAGCCCGGTACATGGCGGAAGGATTTATTGAGTGTTGGTTGGATAGGTTGGTCTGCACGTATCAGCTCTCCTATGGGTTTGTTGAGGCTGATACGGAAGATATGTAAAAGAGGTGGGTGTCAGTCCAGAGGTGTCACATGAAATTGTGGTGTCACCTCTGAGGTGTCACCCCATAAAATGGGCGTTTTACTTGCCGGAGTTTTTGTTTTTTCCGGGATTCGCTACGCGGGTAATGCGTGTTTTCTGCGATGCTCCCATTTCTTGCCTATTTTTATTAAGCCAGTACCCAGCGGACGGGCTGTGCTCAAGGTGCTCCGGTTTCTCACCTTTAAGATATAGTGATTCCCACACCTCAAGTGCTGCATGTAGTTCCGGTGCATAATCCGGGTGGGAGGGGTCTTTTGCTGGGTGGTCGCAGTTCGGAGGAGTGGGGGATAAATCTTCTGATAAATGCTTACTAGCTATTGCCCAGTTAAGCCAAGGGACATCGAAGTCATGTGTCTTTGCCCACTTGAGACAATCTTGGATTAAATAATAATCCCCGCCCACATTTAGGGGCAATTCTTGGCACTTCCACAGGCTATTAGCTCGCTCGAAGGCCTCTTCAACTTCTTTATACTTCGGGTCTGGTTCGGTATCAAAGGCCCAACTGTCAGGGTCTAAGTCTTCAGGACAGTACCTTCGGCCACTCGGAAATACAGCCGTACGACCAGGTAAAAAAATGTAATTCATATCACTGTATTTCGGGCATAACCCTACTAATAGGAACGGAACTTGGCTTTTATGCCAGAAAGGTGTTTTTAAATACTGCTCTAATCCTCCCCATAGGAATTCCGGGTCATTAGCTTGAGTTAACGTCTCTAGTGTCACTTTCTCTCTCCCTTTAAAAGAGAAATCCCTGATTAGATTCAGCACCAGGCCGCTAAGGGTTGCGGCTTTTCGGGAGCTACCCTAGGCGCTGAAATTCGATTGTCCGTTATCGATTACTAAAGTTCGCTGCGATGACATTCCCTGCTTTTTCGCCAGCTTTAAGGCTATCCAGGTAATCCGCCCACTTCTGCATCATTGCTGCCCGCTGCTCTAGGTGCTTTGTACGATTGTAAGCGCGTCCCAGCGTGTCTTTCACTTCATGGGCCAGCTGGTGTTCTATGTAATCCACACGGAAGCCCAGAACTTCATCCAGCAGGGTGCGAGCCATAGCGCGGAAGCCGTGGGCAGTCATGGTTTCATTGTCATAGCCCAGTGACCTGAGTGCGGTTCTCACGCCGTTATCGGAGAGTGGACGGCTTTGCCCTCTGGCTGATGGGAAAACATATTTGCCACGGCCTGTTAGCGGCTCCAGTTCTTGCAGTAGCGCTAGAGATTGCTCTGCCAGCGGGATGATATGTGGCTGGCCCATTTTCATTTTTTCGCTGGGCAGCTCTATTTGCTTGGCCTCCCAGTTAATTTCGGCCCACTCCAGTTTGCGCAATTCTCCAGGGCGGCAGAATAGGAGAGGGGATAGTTTGAGGGCGGCTCTCACTACTGGGGTGCCTTGGTATTCCTCTATGGCGGTTAGCAGGCGCCCAACTTCAGTGGGGTCAGTAATAGCTGCCAGATGTTTCTTCTTGGTGGGGGTGAGCGCGCCGGTCAGGTCTGTCGTGGGGTCGCGGTCGGCCCTTCCGGTGGCCACGGCAAAGCGGAAAACTTGGCTGGCTACTCGCTTTACCCGGTGGGCAGTCTCCAGGGTTCCCCGGCTTTCGATACGGCGCAGGCACCGCAGCACTTCCGGCGGGCCTATCTCGGAGATAGGACGCTTACCCAAATAGGGCTTTAGGTCACGCTCTAGTGCGAGGGTGGCGCGGTCCTTTGATGAGCTGGATAGGTGCGCCATCTTGGCGGCGAACCACTCATCACTAACGGCGGCGAAGCTGTTGCGATTGGCTTCCAGGGCGGACTCTTTGCGGGCGCGTTTTATATCGCGAGGGTCGACACCTTCGGCTACATGCTGGCGGGCTTCATCCCGGATTTCACGGGCACGCTTCAGGCTTACATCTGGGTAGAGCCCGAGTGCCATTTCTGGGCGTTTGCCATGCAGGCGGAAACGGAATACCCAACGCTTGGCCCCGGTCGGGGTCACTTCGATTGCCAGCCCTTTCTCATCGGACTCGATGTACTTCTTGTCGCGTGGCTTGAGGGCGCGGACCTTGGTGTCAGACAGCGGCATAGCTCACCTTCCATGGATTTTGGACGGGTTGGACGGTGGCACTGCTATCAACCCGTCCAATAACCCGTCCACTTGAGGCTGGATTTGGACGGGTTAGCTTAGATTAACTGGGATGGTCCAGATAAGCAAAAACCCCGGAAACACTAGGTTTGCGGGGCTTTCGTGGGCTGTCTGAGACAGCAATTTGGTGGAGATGGCGGGAGTCGAACCCGCGTCCGTCAGCACTCTGCCAGAGGCTCTACATGCTTAGCTCCGTCTATTGATTTAACCCATTACAGCCCGGCGGTCAGGACGTATAGGGCGATCCCGAAATTTGTTTAACCGCTTACCCACGGGTATGGCTTGCGGCGATCCAGTTCTGTATAACAGTCTACAGCGCGATACTGGAACCTTGCTGAAGACTGCTAAGGGACGAACCCTTAGTTAGCGCTTCACAAGCTGCTTACGCAGCGAGTTGGGCACCGTAGTTGTCGTCGTTGGCAACTAATAAAATACAGCTTTGGATTTACGAGATTCGCTGCCATCTCGGCATGCACCCAAGGTTTCGTAACCGGCGTCGAATCCAAGTCATCCCCGATAAGAAACACTCATGTGTGTCACCTAAGTATACCTCAAAATTCACGTTAGCAATAAATTTTATGTAATTGGCATTTGAGCGATCAGAGTCGCTTTAGTCAGGCGCTTTGAGGGAGGGCTTAGGTGGGAAGGGAGTTCCCGGCGGTGAGGTACCGCCGGGGGGAGATCAGTTTAGCGAATGGACTGTACGAAAGCGGTCAGGATTAGCAGTGGGCAGACGATGCGCACGTACCAGGGCCAGATCTTCCAGAACAGGGTGTTTTCGATATCTTCATGGCCTTTCTTGAGTTCGCTCAGCAGCTGGTCGCGGCGCCAGATCCAGCCGGCAAAGATACATAGTGCAATGCCGAGCAGGGGCTGGCCATATTCAGTACTGATACTGACTGCCAGTCCGAAGAGGGCGTCGAAGTTGTAGATGATGCCGCAGCTCACGCCGAAGATGATCAGGCCAACGATCGGGGTGGCGATGCGGCGGGGGATATTCAGGTTCTCGATAGAGAATGCCACCGGCACTTCCAGCATGGAAATGGAGGAGGTGAGGGAGGCGATAACCATCAGTGCGAAGAAGGCGATGGCGACGAATATCCCGGCTTCCCCCATGGTGTCGAACAGCGCGGGCAGAACTTGCAGGATCAGGCTCGGGCCGGCGATCAGGGAACCGTCGGCAGAGAAGATCTGGGTACCGGCTTCCTGGGCTACATACATGGCGGGCAGGATTAGCAAGCCCGCTGTGAAGGCGATGCCCACATCAATCAGGGTTACCAGGGCGCCGAGGCGCGGCAGGCTTTCCTGCTGGCTCAGGTAGGAGCCGTAAATCAGCATGGTGCCTACACCCAGGGATAGGGAGAAAAAGGCCTGGCCCATGGCGGAGATCAGCAGATCCGGGGTGAAGTGGTCGAAGTTGGGCATCAGGTACACTTCCAGGCCGGTCAGGGCGCCGGGCTGGGTGAGCACGTAGCAGATCAACAGCAATAACAGGATGATCAGCGATGGCATCAACAGGGTGGACCAGCGCTCGATCCCTTTCTCAACACCACTGGCGATAATCAACATGGTGAGGCCACTGAAGATGGCAGTCATGATCATATTGCGATCGGTGCTGTTTCCGGCCAACCACTGGGCCGCTTCCTGGGCACCGAACAGGCTGGCGAAAGGTTCGGCCAGGTGGGCCACCATCCAGCCCGCCACAATGGCGTAGAAGCTCAGGATCAGGGAGGCCACCAGGATACCGCCGAAGCCGGTCAGGCCCCCGAAAAAGCGGCTGATGGGACCGTTGGAAATGGAACGCAGCGCCTGCACCATATTGCGGCGCGCGTGGCGGCCGATGGTGAGTTCGGCCATCAGGGCCGGGTAGGCGAGCGCAAAGGCTAGAAATAAGTAGGCGACTACAAAGGCGGCGCCGCCGTTACTGGCGGCCTTGGTTGGAAAGCCCCAAATATTGCCGAGACCAACGGCGGAACCCGCCGCAGCCATCAAAAAGCCAATATTCGAGCTGAACTGTCCTCGCGGTGCACTCATGGTAAATCCCGTAATTATTCTTCTAATAGTTCACTGTGCACTATTTGTGCGCCGAGCGCATTAGGCGCTGCTTTTCGCGGTTCCAATCGCGCTTCTTCTCAGTCTCGCGTTTGTCATGGCTCGCCTTACCTTTAGCAAGGCAGACTTCGCACTTCACCAGATGCCCTTTCCAGTACATGGCTGTGGCAACCACGGTGTGGCCCTTCTGCTCAACAGCGGCGATCAGCTTGGAAAGTTCGCGCTTGGTGAGCAGCAGGCGACGGGTGCGGTCGGGCTCGGTAACAAAGTGGGTGGAGGCACTGGGCAGCGGCTGGATGTTGGCACCCAGCAGCCAGGCTTCACCGTTTTTGAAAATGACATAGCTGTCGGTCAGCTGGGCTTTGCCCTCCCGACAGCTTTTGACTTCCCAGCCTTTCATCTCAACGCCCGCCTCAAACTTTTCTTCAATGAAATAGTCGTGGCGGGCCTTCTTGTTGAGGGCGATGGTATTGGATGTTTGTGCTTTCTTTTTCTTGGCCATGAAAACTACGAGTGACTATATAAAACTGTGTCCAAAAAACTTCAGGGCCACGGTATTGATAAAGATAAGCAGCAGTATCAATGGGATAAAAGTGCCCAGGGAGAAGTTAACGTATTTTTGCGAAAACGAGCCTGCAAAGTTGCTGTCACCTTCTTGCAGCTCTTTATCAAAATTGGATTTCTTCCATTTGTAGATCACGAACAGACATACCAGCAGGCCGTTTAGAGGCAGGATGGTGTCGTAGAAGATGATCTCCACCAAATCAAAGAACGACTTGTTTGCGCCGGCCAGTTGTACAAACTCTGTAAACCAAGTGGCCATACCGAATGATACGGCGCAAGCGATGGCCAGTACAAATTGAACTGCCGCAACGATGTAGATAGCCTTCTTACGCTCCATGTTGCGCTCGTCGCGCAGGGTGGCGATAGGCACCTCAATAATGGAAACCAGTGAGGTAATGGCGGCAACCAGTACCAGGAAGAAGAAGATGGCCGCTACGGCGCTGGCGCCCATGTAGCCGATTCCGTCTTGCAAAGCGAGGAATATCTTCGGCAGGAACAGGAAGATCATACCGGCGGATGAGTCGCTCAGCTCTGTCGGATCAATCTGCGGGTTAAAGTGGAAAATACTCGGCAAAATCAGCAGGCCAGCAGTAAAGGCTACCAAAGTGTCAGTAATCGCTACGGCGCGGGAAGAGCCGGGAATGGAGTCCTTCTTCTTCATATAGGAGCCGTAGGTAATCATGATGCCCATTCCCAGAGACAGGGAGAAGAAGGCCTGGGCCATGGCTTTACTGATTACGTTGCCATCAATTTTGCTGAAGTCGGGTACCAGGTAGTACTGCAAACCGAGGGCGGCGTTATCCAGAGTCAGTACAAAGAACACCAATCCCAATAACATGACAAACAGCATGGGCATCAGGGTTTTTGCGGCCCGCTCGATACCGTCTTTAACGCCCATAGCGAGAATGGCATTGATGATCAGCATCAGGACAACCAGGTAAATAAATACCGTGGGTGTATTGATAAAGTGGATAAAGAAATCCGGAGTGGCGAGCTTATCCAGGTTGCCGGAGAAGATCTCTACCAGGTATCCCATTACCCATACGGTGACTACCAGATAAAAAACCGCGATCATAAATGGCGTGATCAGGGCCAGCCAGCCGGGAATACTCCACAGCGTGGAGCCCTTGGATATCTGCCGATAGGCCCCGACGGGGTCTTTATCTGAACGGCGCCCCATAGCGAGTTCGGCCATCATCACCGGCAGACAGATCAGAAATACGAAGAGAGCGTAGACCAGTAAGAAGGCGCCGCCCCCGCTCTTGGTGGCTGCTACAGGGAATGCGACCAGGTTGCCAATACCGACGGCGGAACCTGCTGCGGCCAGGATAAAGCCCAGCCTTGACCCAAAATGCTCTCTCACTGCGGTCATAAGTACTCTCGCTATTATTTTTTGAATGCTTGTAGTTTTTGTTACTGCGGCTGGGGCTAAGTGTGGCCCACCGGTAAAAAATGCGATTGTTGCAGGAATTGTCTTGCTTGAGTAGCGCCGACTGGCAAAATTAGCCGTTCAACGGTAATCCCAGGTAATTTTGCCTGATGGACTGGGTTAGACAGTAGGAATGACTGAAATAGAACGCAGTGCGCTGGTGATGTACAGCGCGGAACAAATGTTTGATCTGGTCAACGATGTGGCCAGTTACCCACAATTTTTACCCGGCTGTCGCGCTGCGGAGATTATCCACAGCGATGACACCACTTTAGAGGCGCGCCTGGATTTGTCGCGCGCGGGTATAAAGCAGAGCTTTGTGACCCGCAATCAGCTGGTGCGTCCCAAGTCGATGACGCTCAAGCTGGTGGATGGTCCTTTCGAGCAGTTCGAGGGACTGTGGGAATTTACTCCACTGGCTGAAAATGCCTGTAAAGTGAGTTTTACCCTTTCGTTTTCGATGAAAAATCGATTGATCGCGGCGGCTGCGGGAAAAATTTTCAGTGACCTGGCCAACCAGATGGTCGCGGTTATGTGTGAGCGCGCGGAAGAAGTTTACGGGAAACCCCAATGACAGAAGAGAAAACAATCTCGGTGGAGGTGGTGTACGCGCTGCCCCACGAACAGCGATTAATGCGTTTGTTGGTATCTGAGGGTACTACTGCGCGGGAGGCGCTAATTCGCTCGGGAATTCCCAAGGAGTATCCTGAAGTCGATCCGGATACGGCAAAGATGGGTATTTTTGCCCAGGTGCTGGGGAGTAAGGGGCTGCCGCCGGCGGAAAGTTATGTCCTGCAACCCGGGGACCGGGTTGAGGTATATCGCCCCTTGATCGCCGATCCCAAAGAGGCGCGCAAGCAGCGCGCCGAGAAAGCCAAGCGTATGGCTGAGAAGAAGAAAGGCGCCGAGGGGACTTCTGCTTAGGGCCAGCCTGTGGGCTGCCAGTCGCCGCTGGTGGCTACCAGGGAGTCTTCATCAAAGTAAACGCTAAAGGTCTTTTGGGTGATATTGCCTTTCTTATCGCGAAGGCGATTGACGTAATCCCAGCGGTTGGGGTTGTAAGTATCTTCCAGCAGCGGAGTGCCCAGAACAAACTGTACCTGGCGTCGCGTCATCCCTGGTTTTAGCTGATCCACCATCTCCTGGGTAATGATATTGCCCTGCTGCACCTCAATACGGTGTACACCGGGGAATTTTACGAGTGTGCAAGCTCCCAGCAAGCTGCACAGGAAGGCGATAGTGAGAAATCTCAGACTAGGCGGCATTCATTGCTCCATTATTCGGTTTCAAACGGCAGCGCTCACGCTGATTTCTTACAAACAGTCAGTTTAGTCTCAAGTGGAGAAAAAAAGTTCCTCCACTTACCAGTTCTGCCCTAAGTGAGCAGTACGGGGTTTCTCTGACTCCGTAGGGCATGGGATAATACCTGAAGAGTTGGCTCGCTGACAGACGGGACTCCAGGGTCGGAATCCTTTATAAATGGCCGCTGTGGGTTTGGGCAACTTCGGATAACTTTTAAAATCCTGCCGGGAAATATTGATACATGTCGAACGAAAACCAGGAATTGCGCAAGGCTGGCCTCAAGGTCACTCTGCCGCGGGTGAAGATTCTGCAATTGCTCGAAAGCACTAGTGAGCAGCATTTGAGTGCTGAGGATGTCTATAAGCTGTTGCTGGAGGCGGGAGAGGATGTCGGCCTAGCTACTGTGTACCGGGTATTGACCCAGTTTGAGAGCGCGGGCCTGGTTGTGCGCCACAACTTCGATGGCGGCCACTCTGTATTTGAGTTGGATCGAGGCGATCACCACGACCATATGGTCTGCACCGATACCGGTAAGGTTATCGAGTTCCACAATGAAGAGATTGAGGAGCTACAGCGCCAGATCGCTGAAGAGCACGGCTATGAGCTGACTGGCCACAGCCTGGTTCTGTATGTGACAGAAAAAGAGAAGTGATTCTTCCGGGTGCGGTATTCACCGCACCCTTCAAATGCTTACGCTGAGTGTTACGACTGGCAGGGTGGGGTGTAAAGCTCTGGGAACTTGCCAATTTTATCAGCGTAAAATTCCTTGAGCTTCAACAGCTCGGCTTCCAGGTTTTCACTGAATTGCGCTATCGGGCCTATGCCCACTTCTTTTTTGGGGAAGCTGATATAGCCCAGCACTACCGGCACCCTGGCGTTGCGGGCGATATGGTAAAAGCCGGTCTTCCAACGTTCCGCCAAACCGCGAGTGCCCTCGGGGGGAATAGCGATAACCAGTTCTTTGCGCAGTTTGAACTGCCTGGCGGTGGCATCCACCAGGTTGTTGGCTTTGCTGCGGTCTACGGCGATACCGCCGAACCAGCGCATGGGGCCACCCAGCGGGAAGGTAAATAGCTTGTCTTTGCCCATCCACTGCGGGGTCATCTTCAGTTTGAGTGCGGCGAGAATAAAGTAATAGCCATCCCAGTTAGTGGTATGGGGGGCGCCGATCAATACGTACTGCTTTAGTTTGAGAGACTGCTCGTCAGCTTTGACACGCCAGCCGTGCAACTTCAGTAGCACCCGTGCAACCAAGCGGAGGATTGGGGTGACAATAGGGGTGTTGAAAATCGTTCTCTGCATAACCTCGGCCGGGACTACTCATACATCGAAAAATAAGCCGCCAAGTATATGGTGACTTTAGCCGCCGCTCCCAGTCATATTTGTGCGTTTGTCCTAAATCGGCACATATATCCGACGAAAGGGGTGGTATACCGGATTGTGTGGCGGTCATTTATTGATCTACGGTATAAGATTGCTTACCAAAATGCACCATTTTTGCCCTTTGGTGACATTTGGCGCTGGAATCGTATGAAGGAGGTGGGGCTGACTCCATAGCCAGCCCGAGAGAGGGGTTGGAGAGTTAATTTCTCTCCAGCATTTCCTCGGCATGAGCCAGGGATTGGGCGGTGGGGGCGCCGCCGAGCATGCGCGCCACTTCTTCGCGGCGCTCGCCGTTGGTGAGTTCGCGCAGTGCCACAAAAACACTTTCGCCATCGCTGTGCTTCTCCACCAGGTATTGGCGGTGGGCTCGCGCCGCTACCTGGGCCAAGTGGGTCACACAGATCACCTGGCCGCTGCGGCCATTGCGGGTTTCCCCCAGTTGACGCAGCAGGCGGCCCACCACATCACCGGTGGCACCGCCGATACCCACATCCACCTCGTCGAATACCAGGGTGGGGGTGCGGGAGGTTTGCGCAGTTACCACCTGGATTGCCAGACTGACCCGGGAGAGTTCACCGCCGGAGGCAATCTTGCCCAGGGGGCGAGGCGGTTGGCCCGGGTTGGTGGAAATTAATATCTCCGCTTCTTCAAGTCCCTGGCTATTGGGCGTATCCAGCTCTTGTAGTGATAGCTCTACTCGAGCGTGAGGCATGGCCAGGTCGGCCAGCTGGCCGTTTACGGCCTCCGCCAGCGAAGTTGCCGCTTTACTGCGCAGTTTGCTGAGCTTGCCGGCAACTTTTCTGTACTGCTTCTCCAGTTGTTCACAATCTGCGGCAAGGCGATCCAGGGCATCTGGGCTGCCGATATCGTCCAGCTCTGCCTGTAACTGTTGCTGCAGAGCCGGCAGCTCCTGCGGTTGGACTCGGTGTTTGCGCGCCGCCTGGTAGATGGCGCTGAGCCTGTCTTCAACCTCGGAGAGTCGCTCCGGGTCCATCTCGAAGCGATCGATATGTCGGGAGAGGGTGGCTGCGGCCTCATCTACCTGGATGCGCGCGCTGTCGAGCATCTGTGCCACTTCCACTAAGGCCGGAGCCTGTCCGGGCATGGAGGACAGCAGTTGCAGGGCGCGGTGCAGTTGTTCGGCGATATCGCCTTCACCGCCGGACAAGAAAGCGGCCAACTGGTAGCTGCCACTGAGGATTTCCCCGGCATTGGCCAGCTGTTGCTGTTCGCTCTCGAGGGACTCTATTTCCCCTTCGCTCAAGCCAAGTTGATCCAGCTCCTTAAGCTGGTATTCCAGCAAATGGCGGCGGGCTTCGGCTTCCTCGGCGCTGTCAGCCAGGGTGCGATAGCGGCGATAGTGATCCCGCCAGGTTTTGAAGCGGCTGCGGGTCTCTGCGGCGAGTTCCTGGGCCTGGGCGTATTCATCCAGCAGGCGCAGGTGTGTTTCTTTCTTCAGCAGGGATTGGTGTTCGTGCTGGCTGTGGATATCAATTAGCTGCTCGCCGAGGGCGCGTAGCTGCAATAGCGTGACCGGTTGGCCGTTGATATAGGCGCGGGAGCGGCCATCGGCGCCAATAGTGCGGCGCAGAATGACTTCCTGCCCGGCGTCCAGCTCCTGGGACTCGAGCCAGCTGGCGGCGCTGGGGTGCTCGGCGATATCAAATGTGGCGCTGATGTCGGCGCGATTGGCGCCGGTGCGCACAAGCTCAGCGCTGCCGCGACCGCCCAGCGCCAGGCCGAGGGCATCCAAGGTGATTGACTTACCCGCGCCGGTCTCGCCGGTCAGGGTGCTGGTACCGGGACCAAACTCCAACTCCAGTTGGTCCACCAGGGTGAATTGGCTGATAGACAGATGCAGCAGCATAGAGATCGCTTGTGTCCTTGCTAATCGGCGGGCGCCCGGCCCAATTAGTGGTTATTTATACAGTATTCGTTCCCGGTTAGCTATAGGGGCGGGGCCACATTACTCTGAGGATGTGCGCTAGCGCGAAAAACCACTTGAACTGTGCGGGGATGTCCCCATATAGGCTCCAGTGCCCGAGAGACGGGCTCAACTCACATTACTGACAGAGTCGACGCGACGGAGAAAGCAGTGGCCAGAGAGCGCAGCGAAGAAGATCAGATTAAAGAGGGGGCGGAGCACGCACCAGCTACAGACGAGGGCGTTTCAGCAGAGATTGAAGACCCTTCATCTATAGAAAGCGAACTTGCCGAGGAAGCCCTGCGGGAAGAGGCCGAAGGTGCCGATGCCCTGCACGAGGAAATTATCAAGTTGCAGGAGCAGCTGGCAGCGCACAAGGATATGGCCCTGCGCGCCCAGGCGGAAGAGCAGAACGCCCGTCGCCGCGCGCAACAGGATATCGAGCGCGCGCGCAAATTTGCGGTAGAGAAGTTGCTACAGGACTTGCTGCCTGTAGTGGACAACCTCGAGCGTGCACTGGCGACGATCGATACGGCCGACGAAGCCAACAAGGCCTTGGTAGAAGGTATCGAGCTGACCCACAAATCTTTCGTTGAAACCCTGACGAAAAATGCTGTGGAAGTTGTCGATCCGGCCGGTGAGCCCTTCGACCCAGAGCTGCACCAGGCTATGACCCAGGTGCCCAACGGCGAGGTGGAGCCGAACACGGTTCTGGATGTGTTTCAGAAAGGTTATCGCCTCAATGGCCGCCTGGTTCGCCCGGCCATGGTGGTGGTCAGCAAAGCGCCGTAACGGCAGAAGTGTAAAGCGGCCTTGAAATTTAGCGGCCGGCACCAATATAGCTGACATCAAGAATTATTCGCGCGGTGTAAACAGAACATAGCTGGCAGCGCGCATCAAAAGAGGATTTTACAGATGGGAAAAATTATCGGCATCGACCTGGGTACCACTAACAGCTGTGTAGCGGTACTGGATGGTGACAAAGCGCGTGTAATCGAAAACGCCGAAGGCGATCGCACTACACCTTCTATTGTTGCCTTCACTGACGACAACGAAATTCTGGTAGGTCAGTCTGCCAAGCGTCAGGCGGTGACCAATCCCCAAAATACTCTGTTTGCGGTTAAGCGTTTGATCGGCCGTAAATTCAAAGACGACGTTGTCCAGAAAGATATCAAGATGGTTCCTTACACCATCACTGAAGCTGACAACGGCGACGCTTGGGTAGAAGTGAAAGGCGATAAAAAAGCTCCGCCGCAGATCTCTGCCGAAGTCCTGAAGAAAATGAAAAAGACTGCGGAAGACTTCCTCGGCGAGAAAGTAGAAGCTGCAGTAATTACCGTACCGGCTTACTTCAACGACTCCCAGCGTCAGGCCACTAAAGACGCCGGCCGCATCGCGGGCCTGGACGTTAAGCGTATTATCAACGAGCCGACTGCCGCTGCACTGGCATACGGTCTGGACAAGCAGGGCGGTGACCGCACTGTAGCGGTATACGACCTGGGTGGTGGTACCTTCGATATCTCCATCATCGAAATTGCCGACGTAGACGGCGAGAAGCAGTTCGAAGTACTGTCCACCAACGGTGACACTTTCCTCGGTGGTGAAGACTTCGACCTGCGACTGATCGAATACCTCGCAGACGAGTTCAAGAAAGACCAGGGCATCGACCTGAAAGGTGACCCCCTGGCAATGCAGCGCCTGAAAGAAGCTGCAGAAAAAGCCAAGATCGAGCTGTCCTCCAGCCAGCAGACCGAAGTCAACCTGCCGTACATCACTGCAGACGCTACTGGTCCCAAGCACTTGGTGGTTAAACTGACCCGCGCCAAGCTGGAAAGCCTGGTAGAAGAGCTGGTTACCCGCTCCCTGGAGCCGGTAAAAATCGCTCTGCAAGACGCCGACCTGTCCGCTTCCGGTGTAGACGAAGTGATCCTGGTAGGCGGTCAGACCCGTATGCCAATGGTTCAGCAGAAAGTAACCGAGTTCTTCGGCAAAGAGCCGCGCAAAGACGTTAACCCCGACGAAGCCGTTGCCATGGGCGCTGCTATCCAGGGTGCCGTACTGTCCGGTGACGTTAAAGACGTACTGCTGCTTGACGTAACCCCGCTGACCCTGGGTATCGAAACCATGGGTGGCGTTGCGACTCCGCTGATCGACAAGAACACCACTATCCCCACCAAGAAGTCCCAGGTTTTCTCCACTGCGGATGACAACCAGACTGCGGTAACTATTCACGTGGTTCAGGGTGAGCGCAAGCAGGCTGCACAGAACAAATCCCTGGGTCGTTTCGACCTGGCCGATATCCCACCGGCACCGCGCGGCATGCCACAGATCGAAGTAACCTTCGACATCGATGCCAACGGTATCCTGCACGTACACGCGAAGGACAAGGCCACTGGTAAAGAGCAGTCCATTGTGATCCAGGCTTCCTCCGGCCTGTCCGAGGACGAGATCGATAAGATGGTTCAGGACGCTGAAGCTAATGCTGAAGCGGACAAGCAGTTCGAAGAGCTGGTGCAGACTCGTAACACGCTCGACGGCCTGATTTCTGCGACCAAGAAAACTCTGGAAGAAGCTGGCGACAAAGCTACCGCTGAAGAGAAAGCAGCTATTGAAGCGGCTGTTACCGAAGCGGAAGAAGCCGTTAAAGGCAACGACAAAGCTGCGATGGAAGCTGCAACTACCAAGCTGACTGAAGCTTCCGGTCCGGTTGCTCAGAAGATGTACGCCGAGCAGGCTCAAGCCGCTGGTGCTGAAGGTGCCGCTGGCGCTGGTGCCCAGGGCGAGCAGCAGTCCTCCGCTGGCGACGACGCGGTAGACGCAGAGTTCGAAGAAGTTAAGGACGACAAAAAAGAAGGTAAGTAAGCGTTCGCTTGCAATTCCGGTGGCAGCTTTTAAAGTGGCCGCCGGAGAACTTCAGGGGCGCGGCGCCTTACTTTCAGAGGCCCGCGCCCTGTGTTGTTTCAGGTATCTGCCAATATTTGCCGAGTTTTCGCAGTTTTGGTGGTGCTCCGTTCGCGGGGCTTAGTTAGAAACCGAGAAGTAGAAAGAGAGTTTGGCCGTTCTTGATGCCGGACCAGAGAACATAGTTTTATGTCGAAACGCGATTATTACGAAGTCCTCGGCGTCGAGCGCGGCGCTTCGGATGCAGAGCTGAAAAAAGCCTACCGCCGGGTGGCAATGAAGTTTCACCCGGACCGTAACCCCGATGACAAGGAATCGGAGAACAAATTCAAGGAGGCCAATGAGGCCTACGAGGTTTTGTCGGATTCCGAGAAACGCGCAGCTTATGACCAGTTTGGCCACGCCGGTGTGGAAGGCCAGATGGGCGGTGGCGGCGCTGGTGGATTCGGTGGCTTCTCCGATATTTTCGGTGATGTGTTCGGCGATATCTTCGGTGGTGGCGGCGGTGGCCGTCGCGGCGGCCCTGCTCGCGGTTCCGATCTGCGCTATGACCTGGAATTGGACCTGGAAGACGCGGTGCGCGGCACCACGGTCAAGATTCGCGTTCCGACTCTGGCAGCCTGTGGTACCTGTAGCGGTTCCGGGGCCAAGCCCGGTTCCTCTCCGCAAACCTGTGGCACCTGTGGTGGTGCTGGCCAGGTGCGTATGCAGCAGGGTTTCTTCTCTGTTCAGCAAACCTGCCCCAACTGTCGCGGTCGCGGTACCACTATCTCCGATCCCTGTGGCAGCTGTCACGGTCGCGGTCGCGTAGAGGAAACCAAAACCCTGTCCGTTAAGGTACCGCCCGGTGTGGATACCGGTGATCGCATTCGCCTGTCTGGTGAAGGTGAAGCCGGGCCCGATGGCGGCCCCGCTGGTGACCTCTATGTACAGGTAGTGGTAAAAGAGCACGATCTGTTCCAGCGCGATGGCAAGAACCTCTACTGCGAAGTGCCGATTAGTTTCGTTTCCGCTGCCCTCGGTGGTGAGCTGGAAGTGCCGACTCTCGACGGTAAAGTGAAGCTGAAGATTCCTGCGGAAAGCCAGACCGGCAAGCTGTTCCGCCTGCGCGGCAAGGGTGTTTCCCCGGTTCGCGGTGGTGCAACCGGCGACTTGCTGTGTCGCGTTGTGGTAGAAACTCCAGTGAATTTGTCCGGCAAGCAAAAAGACTTGCTGCAAGAGTTCTCTAATACCCTCAGCGAAAAGAAAAATTCACCGCGCCAGACCGGTTGGTTTGAAGGGGTGAAAAACTTCTTTGGTGATATGAAGCTTTAATCGCTGTTGGCACCGGCAAAACCTTAAATTTTTTTGCGGGTTGCCTATTTAAAAAGGCTCGAGAGCATTAGCTTTCGGGCCTTTTTTGTTTCCGGGTGAGTTTTATCCCCCCAATAGAATGCCTTCTATTGGGAAGTTTTGGTTCTCAAGCGGGCTGCGAATTCACTCAGGAATTCCTGTTGAATTTTTTGCGCTTTGCGCAGTTGCTCCTTATTTAAAATACCTTCCAATTCTTTGTGTGTTTCCAGACTGATAGCTGCGAATTGAGCGCCAATTTCGCCGCGTTGCTTGGGGGTTAGGGCGACCTTTTCACCACTGAGTAAACCGTATTTTTCCAGCACCGCTTTTTTCTCTGCGAAGCTCTTTTGCATAATGGGTAATACGGTTTTTTCCTGTCCCGGGGTGAGCTGCAAACGCAGCGTCACCCAATCGGTAATATCATCATACTTCTCCCAAAAGTCTGGATTGGCATTTTGCTGCTGGGCAGATGCCGGCGTGCTGCCAAAAGCCAGGCTCAGAGAGATCACTACCACCATGATGTGTGGTAGATGGTTGGACAGGATCATCAGTCGCATATTGGCGCTCCATTTACCCCTCACAGTAAAGCGTAGCAGTGGCCCCTGATATCGCGTTTTGCGCAAGTATCCTCTTGGTAATTTAAAAATATGTGGATATTTCTTTTTGTTTTACTTTTGCGAAGTGATTAGCGATTTTTAGACTCGCTAATACTGGCTTACTGGTATCTATGCGCTCTACCGGGTGCGTTGTAGAATCCAGAACCTTATAGATTTGGACTGGAGTGCTGTGATGGCGGTAAAAGTGGCGGTGACGGGATTTGGTGGTCGAATGGGACGAGCGTTGGCGGAGGCTTTGTCCCTGTCTGATAAGGCCGAACTGTCAGCGGCTATAGTGCGGCCTGGCTCCAGCTTGGTCGGCGCCGATGCCGGCGAAGTTGCCGGTCTGGGCCGCAGCGGCCTCGCTATTGTGGACAGCCTCGATAAGGCAGACTTTGATGTACTTATTGATTTCACAGCCCCTAAAGCGACTGTGGAAAATACTGCCTATTGTGCGGAGAAAAATGTCCCCATTGTAATCGGCACCACGGGCTTTGATAGCGAGCAAAAAAATAAAGTATTGGCTTATGTGGATCAGGTGCCGCTGTGCCTCGCCAGTAATTTTTCCACCGGGGTAAACCTGTGCTTTAAATTGTTGGAAACTGCTGCGCGGGTAATGGCGGAAGAGGCCGATATCGAGATTGTCGAAGCCCATCATCGCCACAAAGTGGATGCACCTTCCGGCACAGCACTGAGTATGGGAGAAGTGATTGCGGAAACTCTGGGGCGCGACCTGGATAAAGTGGCAGTTTACGGCCGCGAAGGTCAAACCGGTGCCCGAGATCGGGATACTATCGGTTTTGCCACAGTGCGCGGTGGTGATGTGGTAGGTGAGCATTCGGTGATGTTCCTGGCGGAAGGTGAGCGGGTCGAAATTAGCCACCGCGCCAGCAGCAGGCTCTCTTTTGCTCGCGGTGCTGTGCGCGCGGCACTGTGGATGATGGGAGAGGAAGGGAGTGCGCGGGCACCGGGGCACTACGATATGCGCGATGTGCTCGGCCTTAACTAATCTTACTTAGAGTAAATAAATTCAGCGCCTGCAGGGGCGCTGTGAAAGAAATTTTCGATTTTCATTTGCCCGCCATTTTTGCGGGTAAAACTAAAAGGCCGGCAACATTCGTTCGACCGGTCACCCTGTAATCTTCCTTTGAGGAATCTCGATTGGAAAGAAAGCTGATTGTCGGCAGCGAAGAGTGGTGCGGACTTCCCGCACTCGGCGTCCCGGCGATTAAGGTGCGTGTGGACTCCGGGGCTAAAACTTCCTGTTTGCACGCTTACAACATCCATACCTTCAAGCGCGATGGCGAACCCTGGGTGAGTTTTGAGGCGCATCCACTGCAGCACCAGCGCCGCCCTTCAGTGCGCTGTGAGGCGCGGCTTTTGGATAAAAGGCTGGTGCGCAGCTCCTCCGGTGAAAGCGAAAAACGCCCGGTAATTCGTACCTCTATTTCCATTGGTGGCAGTGTCTGGGATATCGAACTGACCCTGACCAATCGGGACAGCATGGGCTATCGCATGTTGCTGGGGCGCGAAGCCATGATTGGGCGAATGCTGGTAGATCCGGCAGAGAGCTTCTGTATTGGCGATATCCCGAAAAGCCAGTTGGATGAATATTATCGGGATGAGCACCATATTGCCGGTACCGGCCTGCGCATCGGGCTGCTGGCATCGAATCCGGATCTCTATAGCAACCGGCGCATTATGGAA
Organism: Microbulbifer sp. ABM4_008; assembly: GCF_056311705.1. NCBI lineage: Bacteria > Pseudomonadati > Pseudomonadota > Gammaproteobacteria > Cellvibrionales > Microbulbiferaceae > Microbulbifer > Microbulbifer sp. ABM4_008. The sequence goes on from NZ_CM149970.1 coordinate 657,132, forward strand.
GCGGGAGCCGAGCGCGGACATCGTATGAGTTTTCTCGATATCCGCCAGTGCTATATGAAGCTCGACCCTGATGAGCCGGAAGTGCATTACCGGGATGGCCGCATACTCAATAGCCTGGATGCAGTTATTCCCCGCATTCGCCCCAGCCAGACTTTTTACGGTTGTGCGCTGACGCGGCACTTTGAGAGCCTGGATATTTTTGCCCTGAATGGCTCTGCCGCTATCAGTCAGTCCCGGGATAAATTATTTTCCCTGCAGTTGCTGCAACAAAGTGGACTAAATATTCCAACCTCTGGGTTTGCCAATTCCCCAGTGGATACCAATGAGTTGATCGAAATGGTGGGCGGTGCGCCACTGGTGGTGAAGTTGCTGGAGGGAACCCAGGGGCGCGGTGTCGTTCTGGCGGAAACCCGCAAGGCTGGGGAGTCGGTGATTAATGCGTTTAAGTCCCTCAAGGCCAATCTTCTGGTGCAGGAGTTTATTCGCGAAGCGGAGGGTAAGGATCTTCGCCTATTTGTTATCGATGGCCGTGTGGTGGCCTCGATCCAGCGCGAGGCGGCACCTGGGGAATTTCGTGCCAATATTCACCAGGGCGGTACGGCTTCAGTAGTGAAGGTCACCGCCGAGGAGAAGCGCCTGGCGGTCAAGGCCGCCAAGGTGTTGGGGCTCAAGGTGGCGGGTGTGGATATTATTCGCTCCCGCAAGGGGCCGCTGTTATTGGAGGTAAATTCCTCACCGGGACTTGAAGGCATCGAGAGCGCTACACGCAAGGATGTGGCTGGAGCCATGATCATATCTATCGAAAAGGCGTTGAAGTGGCGCCCGATATTGCCGGGGGAGGATCTTTAGGCGCTGTAACTCTGGTCCCGGCGGGGGCCTTTGCGTTGGGCTAACCTGAGTAGGTGGCCGGGCTTTTCGCTGGCGCGCAAATAGAGCCGCAGCGAGCTTTGGCCGCTGCGGGTAACAGCCCACCGCAGCTTCCTTTCGGGAGATGCAAACCACAGGGTTTGAGCTTCTATGACGATATCCAGCCCAGGTTCACTCCGCACTATTCCCGCCCTGATACTTTTCCTGACAGTACTTTTCACCGGTGTGGGTGCCCAGGCTGCGGTGCAGCTCTCCGATACGCCTTTGGGGCGGCGGGTAATGGTGGATTACATAGTGCACTTCGCCTACCACCTACAGTGGCCGGTCAATGCCTTTGCCAACAGTAGTGCCCCGTTCAAGGTGTGCCTAATGGGTGGGGATTCTCTCGGTGAGCCACTGGCGGCCCGATTCAAGAATCAGCGTATTGATGGGCGGGATGTGGAGCTTGAGAAAATTGAGGTCAAGGAGATGCTGCGGGCGCGCAAGTGCCAGATTGTGGTGCTGAGTACCCTGGATCGCCCCACACTGCTCAAGGCGTTGGTGGCACTGGAGTTTTTCCCGGTACTGACGGTTAGCGATGCCGAGCGCTTTGCCGCCACTGGCGGTATGATCGAGTTTGCCGACAGCGGCCGGGAGGTGGCCCTGCGTATGAATAAGACCATGCTGGAGAAGGCGGAGCTGAAAATGGGCAGCAGTCTTTTCCGGTTGGGACGCAAGCCGGAGTGAGATTTTCAGGGAAAGTAGCCTGGCGTATTTTTGCACTAGCGTCCAGAGGTGAATTCGCGTAGAATCTGCGCCCGATTTGGGCCGGTGCCGCGAAGCTGAATCGCGCAGCGTGAGCCTACTAAAAAGCTGGCGGCAACCGTCGGCCACTTTGTGAGAATCACGCGTGAACAGATTTTTAAAGCGAGATGAAGCTGCGATGTTTCATCTCGCTTTTTTATGCGCGCACCAGTCAGGAGCCCGCGTGCTCCGAAGCCCGCAAACCCCGCCCGGAAGCAGTTCTGAAGATTGGAGTTCAATTTGACTAAAGCTGTCCCTACGTCGGAGGCTTTCATGCCCCACAACTTTATGCAGAGTACAACTCCCGCGCTGCTGGTGCTCGCAGATGGTAGTGTCTTTGAAGGACGCGCAATCGGTGCCCATGGCAGTTCTGTTGGCGAGGTCGTGTTCAACACATCCATGACCGGCTACCAGGAGATCCTCACCGATCCCTCCTACGCCCGCCAGATTGTGACTCTGACCTACCCGCACATCGGCAATACTGGCACCAACCAGGAAGACGAAGAGTGCGCTGATATCTGGGCCGCCGGCCTGGTAATCCGCGACCTGCCGCTGCTGGCCAGCAGCTTCCGCAACGAGCAGTCCCTGGAGGACTACCTGCGCGAGCGCAATATCGTTGGTATCGCCGATATCGACACCCGTCGCCTGACGCGCCTGCTGCGCGACAAAGGTGCGCAGAGCGGTTGCATCGTTGCCGGTGATAATATCGACCGCGAAGAAGCCCTGGCCAAGGCCAAGGAATTTGCCGGTCTGAAAGGGATGGACCTGGCCAAGGTAGTGAGCACCAAGGAAGCCTACCCCTTTAGCGAAGGTACCTGGGAACTGGGCGAAGGCCACAAGGCCGCGCCGGAACAGCCCTTCAAAGTGGTGGCTTACGACTTCGGTGTGAAGCGCAATATCCTGCGTATGCTGGTGGATCGCGGCTGTGACATCACCGTAGTACCGGCGGAGACTCCGGCTTCCGAAGTACTGGCGATGAATCCCAACGGTGTATTCCTGTCCAATGGCCCCGGCGACCCCGAGCCCTGTGAATACGCGATCACCGCTATTCGCGAAATCCTGGACGCTGGCATCCCCACCTACGGCATCTGCCTGGGCCACCAGTTGTTGGGCCTGGCGGTGGGCGGTAAAACTGCCAAGATGAAGTTCGGTCACCACGGTGGTAACCACCCGGTACAAGACCTGAACAGCACCAAGGTGATGATCACCGCGCAGAACCACGGTTTCGAAGTGGACGCCGATAGCCTGCCGGACAATGTGGAAGTTACCCACAAGTCCCTGTTCGACGGTACCTTGCAGGGTATTCACCTGAAGGACAAGCCGGCCTTCAGCTTTCAGGGACACCCGGAAGCGAGCCCGGGCCCACACGATGTGGCGCCGTTGTTCGACCACTTTATCGATTTGATGAAAGAGCGCGCCTAAGGGCGTAGCCGCCCAGGGTAGGGCAATTAACCGCCGCTTTTGCGGCGGTTTTAAGGAGACTCTGAATAACGCCGTAATACCTCTGCGGGTCCTTGAAGGCTGCAGATGTTAGGCGCAGCTCGCCGCGAATGGCCATAGCCCTTGGCAAGAGCTGCAACGCAGCAGCTGTAGCCTTCAAGGACCGCCCTTCGGGGCTTGCAGAGCGATTCACACTCCGCGTTGCGACTTCTTGAAAGGTCTAGACATTCCTGCGAAGCCGCGCCTTGATTGTGAACCGCTCTGCAAGCCAGAGGCATCACGGAGTTGTTTAGAGTCTCCTTAACAAAAAACGAATGAAATTTAGCGCAGCCGGCCTTTGCCGGTAGTAGAACGGAAGAAAGATGCCAAAACGCACAGATATCCAAAGCATTCTGATTATCGGCGCAGGCCCCATCGTGATCGGCCAGGCGTGCGAATTTGACTACTCCGGCGCCCAGGCCTGTAAGGCGCTGCGCGAAGAGGGTTACCGGGTGATCCTGGTGAACTCCAACCCGGCCACCATCATGACCGACCCGGCCATGGCCGATGCCACTTACATCGAGCCGGTAGAGTGGCGCACGGTTGCCAAGATTATCGAGCAGGAGCGCCCCGACGCTATCCTGCCTACCATGGGCGGCCAGACTGCATTGAACTGCGCCCTGGACCTGGACAAGCACGGTGTCCTGAAGGAATTCAATGTCGAGTTGATCGGTGCGGACAAAGACGCTATCGAGAAAGCGGAAGACCGCGATCTGTTCGACAAGGCGATGAAGGCGATCGGCCTGGAAACTCCGCGCGCCAAGATCGTCCACTCCATGGAAGAGGCGAAGAAGGTGCCGGAAGAGTTTGGCTTCCCGGTAATTATCCGTCCGTCTTTCACCATGGGTGGTTCCGGTGGCGGTGTGGCCTACAACTGGCCGGAGTTTGAAGAGATCTGTAAGCGCGGTCTCGACCTCTCCCCCACCAACGAACTGCTGATCGACGAATCCCTGCTCGGCTGGAAAGAGTACGAGATGGAAGTGGTTCGCGATAAGAACGACAACTGCATCATCGTATGTTCCATCGAGAACTTCGACCCGATGGGCGTACACACCGGTGACTCCATCACCGTTGCCCCGGCGCAGACGCTGACCGACAAGGAATACCAGCTGATGCGCAATGCTTCTATCGCGGTACTGCGCGAGATCGGCGTTGAGACTGGCGGCTCCAACGTACAGTTCGGCGTTTGCCCGAAGACTGGCCGCGTAGTTGTGATCGAGATGAACCCCCGGGTATCCCGCTCCTCCGCACTGGCCTCCAAGGCCACCGGCTTCCCGATCGCCAAGGTCGCGGCCAAGCTGGCGGTGGGTTACACCCTGGACGAGTTGCAGAACGATATCACTGGCGGTGCTACCCCGGCGTCCTTCGAGCCGTCTATCGATTACGTTGTCACCAAGATCCCGCGCTTCACCTTTGAGAAATTCGGTGAAGCCGATGCGCGCCTGACCACCCAAATGAAGTCTGTGGGTGAAGTGATGGCGATCGGCCGCACCTTCCAGGAGTCCATGCAGAAAGCCCTACGTGGTCTGGAAGTGGGCAGCTTCGGCCTGGAAAGCAAGATTGACCCGAGCAAAGACGGCGCTGAGACCCGTCTGCGCAGCGAACTCTCCGTTCCGGGTGCCGAGCGCATCTGGTACGTGGGCGACGCCTTCCGTATGGGCATGAGCGTCGGCGAAGTTTACGACCTGTCCGGTATCGATCCCTGGTTCCTGGTACAGATTGAAGAGCTGATCAAAATCGAAGAGCCGCTCAAGTCACTGCCTACCTCGGCGCTGACTACTGAGCAAATGCGCTTCCTCAAGCGCAAAGGCTTCTCCGATCGCCGCCTGGCGGACCTGCTGGGGGTGAGCCAGAAGACTGTGCGCGAATTCCGTCACAAGCTGGGTGTATTCCCGTCTTACAAGCGCGTGGACACCTGTGCTGCTGAGTTCAGCACCTCTACTGCTTACATGTACTCCACCTACGATGAGGAGTGCGAAGCGCAGCCGTCTGACAAAAAGAAAATCATGGTACTCGGCGGTGGCCCCAACCGTATCGGCCAGGGCATCGAGTTCGACTACTGCTGTGTACACGCCGCACTGGCGATGCGCGAAGACGGTTACGAGACCATCATGGTCAACTGTAACCCGGAGACTGTTTCCACCGACTACGACACTTCCGACCGCCTCTACTTCGAGCCGGTAACCCTGGAAGACGTGCTGGAAATTGTTGCCAAAGAGAAGCCGGAAGGCGTGATCGTACAGTTCGGCGGCCAGACTCCGCTGAACCTGGCGCGCTACCTGGCCAACGAAGGTGTGCCGATTATCGGTACCACCCCAGAGCAAATCGACCGCGCTGAAGACCGCGAGCGCTTCCAACAGATGATTATGCGTCTCGGCCTCAAGCAGCCGAAGAACGCTATCGTGCGCTCTGTCTCCGAAGCCATCCAGGCGGCGAAAGACGTGGGCTACCCGCTGGTTGTGCGCCCGTCATACGTACTGGGCGGCCGCGCGATGGAGATCGTCTACAAAGAAGACGAGCTACTCACTTATATGAAAGAAGCGGTACAGGTTTCCGACGAAGCGCCGGTACTGCTGGATCACTTCCTCAACGCCGCCATTGAGGTGGATATCGATGCGGTATCCGATGGCCAGGACGTTGTGATCGGCGCCATTATGCAGCACATTGAACAGTGTGGTGTTCACTCCGGTGACTCCGCCTGCTCCCTGCCGCCTTACAGCCTGCCGGCGGATGTGCAGGACCGTATGCGCGAAGAAGTGAAAGCCATGGCCCGCGAGCTGGGCGTAGTTGGCTTGATGAACACCCAGCTGGCCTACCAGGATGGCGAGATCTACGTGATTGAGGTGAACCCGCGCGCTTCCCGTACCGTACCTTTCGTCTCCAAGTGCATCGGCACTTCACTGGCGAAAGTGGCTGCGCGCTGTCAGGCGGGTATCAGCCTGCAGGAACAGGGCTTTACCGAAGAGATCGTACCGGACTACTACTCCGTTAAAGAGTCTGTATTCCCGTTCAACAAGTTCCCGAAAGTGGACCCGATTCTCGGCCCCGAGATGAAATCCACCGGTGAAGTGATGGGCGTAGGCGCTACCTTCGCAGAGGCCTTCGACAAGGGCCTGGTTGCCGCAGGCGACCGCCTGCCGGAGTCCGGACGCGCATTTATCTCTGTGCGTGACTTCGACAAGGCCGACGCAGTGGGCGTAGCTCGCGATCTGGTGGAGCTTGGCTTCGAAGTAATTGCCAGCCGCGGCACCGCCAAGGTCTTGCAAGAAAACAATATTCCCGTTACAACCGTCAACAAGATGAGTGAAGGTCGCCCGCATATCGTCGATATGATTAAGAACGACGAGATTGCACTGGTAGTGAACACTACCGAAGGGCGCCAGGCGATTCGCGACTCTGCGGATATCCGTCGCAGTGCCGAGAACCACCAGGTGTGTTACACCACCACCCTGGCGGCGGCCCAGGCCATGGCGATGGCCATGCGTCAGGAGCAGCCGCTACAGGTTCGCCGCCTGCAAGACCTTCACCAGCGTGTCGTAAAGCTGTCTTAATAGCTTTAAAACCAACTTGTGAAATCCAACCGGGCCCCGTGATCTCACTGGGCCCGGTTTCGTCGTAACAATAATGGAGGTCCCACATTGAACCGGGTACCAATGACCGTTGAAGGCGCAGAAGCGCTGCGCTCAGAGCTGGACAATCTGAAAAAAGTTGAACGCCCTACCGTTGTACAGGCGATTGCTGAAGCGCGCGAACACGGTGATTTGAAGGAAAATGCCGAATACCACGCGGCGCGGGAAAAGCAGGGCTTTATCGAAGGCCGTATCCAGGAAATCGAAAGCAAGCTTTCCCACTCTCTGGTCATTGATGTGAAAAGCATCGAGCCCAGTGACAAGGTAATTTTCGGTACTACGGTAACGATTATTCACCTGGATGACGATAAGGAAGTCACATACAAAATTGTGGGTGACGACGAGGCCGATGTTAAAAAGCACAAGATCTCGGTGAACTCCCCGATTGCCCGCGCGTTGATCGGCAAGGAAGTGGGTGATGTGGTGGTAGTCCAAACACCTTCCGGTGCGGTGGAGTACGAAATCGATGCGGTTGAGCACCTGTAAATTACAGGTGATAAAAAAGGGCGGCCATGGGCCGCCCTTTTTTTTCTTGTTATTGCCAAACGTAACTTTGGTTAGCATGGCCAGACTGCATTACTGTGGCAGTTTCATAGAGGCCGAACTGTCCCACCAGGCTATTGTTGTTGTGCCCTGATTGGCGCGCCGAAGCGGTGTGTCCAGAACCGATCTGTCCCAGGTACACATCATTGTGGTGGCCTCTCTGGCGGGCGCGTGCACTGTGGTCATACCCAGCCTGGGAAATATCCGCTTCCTGGTTGTGGCCACGCTGACGCATACGGGCGTAGTGATCACCACCTACCTGACGAATATCACCATCATTGGATTCACCGGACTGGCGCATGCCGGCATCGTGGCCAAAGCCGCTCTGGAAGGTATCTGCGTTGTGCAGTTCTCCTCTCTGGCGAATAACGGTCTCAGAACCAACGCTAACAACCTGGGTGGCGGTTGCCGTGTTGTGGCTGTCCATCTGGCTAATCATCACCATGTTGCCAGCACCTGCAAACTGATAGGTGAGGGCGTAGTGGTTGTCCCCAGATTGCTGATGGGCGGAGTAACTGCCCAGCTGTCCAATCTGATAGGTCTCAGACACGTTGGTGTTGCCGGACTGGAAGCTGAACGACTCGTTGCCGGCACCGCCGCTTTGCAGCAACTCCGCTGAATGGTGATCACCTTCCTGGTACTGGTACCCATAGCTGCCGAGTTCAATGCTATGAGTGATCTCTGCATCATTGCTATGGCCATGCTGTTCCTGCATAGCGTTGTTATCCCAGGTCAGCGGCCCGGTCTGATCGATAGTGGCATTGTTGTGGCCGCCATTCTGGTCCTGAGTGGCAGTGTTGCCGCCCGCATAAGCGGTTCCACTGATGGCCAGGGTTAGGGCTACAGCGATAGGGGTCAATGTCTTCATGAGTGTCTCCATTACTACAAACTTCAATGAGCATCACATGGTGAAATACCAGCCTAAATGGCTGAAAGGGGGTGGCACGTCATCCTGCGCCGAGGGTTTTACAGCAGGTGCACCTAGCCGGAGGGGTAGGTATCACTGTAAAGAGGGGGAGCAGCGTTGCCGCAAAGGCATTGCCGCCAGTCAAACAGGTAAGCGGGAGAGTAGGACTGATACATTTTGATGGCTTCCCTGATACTGCTTAGGAGTCCAAAATTTCGTTCCGTCCTCAATATTCTTGCTGGGAATTGAGGCAGTCGCTATAGGAGAGAAGTTGTAAATCCTTGAGAAGAAAGTTCTATTGCAGAGTTCTAATTTCACTTTTCTCTCTCTATAGCTTTTGCCTGTGGCTATGAATAGAGCGGGGATTTAAGTCGGATTTTTTGATTGGCAATTTTGCTGCGAGCCTATTTACTGAGAAATATGACTGCTGTTGGAAATGCCGATCTGTAGGGTGTTGCTGGATGCTCCCGCTCTCATCTGATTGGCTTGGACTTGGTTAAATAGGCCAATCTGGGTGCTACTGGCCATTTGATTTAGACCTAGTTGAGAAAATGAAACGTTATTTTCCAGCCCAATTTGGCTTGATTGATTGGTATTGCCAACACCAGCTTGCAAAGAATTTGCTGAATTTAACAACCCTTCCTGTGAAGCTGACGATGAATTCCCCGTGCCCAGCTGCTCCATTTCGGAAAAGTTAAGTGCGCCTGTCTGGGTAATTGAAGATTCATGAGCGATGCCGGTTTGCTCACTGACACCTAAATTAAGCAAACCCGCCTGTGAGATTGAGGCATTACCGGTAAAACTGAATACTTGTGCCACGGCGGCGACATTGGCTCTATCTGTCTGCTCAATATTGACGCTGTTATTGGCCCCGGAAATTTGTACCGTGGTGGCAACCTGTCCCTGGCCATCCTGAGTATGCAGGGAGAAACCGTTTATTTGGTTAACTTGCCGGGTAAGCGATCTGCTATTAGAGCCAATCTGTACGCTCTGTCCCGCATTGTCGCTACCAGTAGATTGGGAGACTCTGGAAAAATGATTGCGGCCAGTTTGAAATTGGGAAATTGTGCTGTTGATTTCTATGGATTGAATGCCGGTGGCGTCATTAAAAAAGCCAATTTGCTCTTGCAGGATTAAGTTGCCCTCATTAAGCGGAAACCTCTGGTTGGCAACGGCATTGTTGCCAATACCAACCTGTATCTGCTCTACGGTTTGGTCATTCCCAAAGGCGGAATTGACGGAAAGAAATGCGATAAATGTGACTACCGGCGAATAAATAACTTTTTTCACGAATACCTCCACGACTACATAACAAGGAGCATGAAAATTACGGTTTTAAAGTGCGGCGTCGGCGGGAAAACATAGAGAAATTACTACTGGAAATTAAATTCCGGACAGTAATTATTAAGAGCGCTAAAAGCGAATTGACCCAACTACCGCTATTTTCATTGTTGATGGCGGTATAGTAAGTTTCTATAGGGCTTTATTCTCAATTTAATGAGAAATAAGTATCAAGAAATGAGTGCTTTTACCTCAGGAATCCAGTCGGAATAAGTTGACCTTACTCCGACTGGTAATAACTTCGTTACTGTAAAACCACTGCCGTATTACCGGTACCGGTTTGGGTAATATTGGCAGATTGGGAGAAACCATTTTGAATCACAGTTGCGTCATTCATACTGCCAGACTGATTGACGATCACCATATGGCCACCGCCTAATCCACCATTCCCGGCCTGCATAATATTGGCGGAATTTAAGTAGCCATCTTGAGTGACGTAGGCACTGTTATACCAGGATACTTGCACGATGGTGGCCATGTTGCCCTCGCCATCCTGATAGAGGTCCAATTCGTTGTACATATCGGACTGGGCGACATCTGCGCTGTTGGCGGCGCCGATCTGTTGGATACTGGCGTAGTGCCCGGTGCCTTCCTGGCTGATTATGGCTTCATGGCTTGAGCCTTGCTGGAATATCAACGCATCAGAATTAAAGCTCGCGTATTGACCAATCAAGGCACCATGCATCTCACCCATTTGCTCTATAACAGAGACGTTATCGCTACCGAGATGTTGTTGGATTTCTGCTTCATTACCCGATCCCACCTGCCGTATTGTTGATTGCCCATGCTGTGTGGCCAATTGGTAACTATTGGCACGATTATTAGAGCCCGATTGGAATATTTCTACGCTATTTGCGATCCCATCCATTTGCAGGCTATAGGCGTCGTTGAGGCTGCCTTCTTGTATTTGGATAATTGAGCTTTCAATTTCGTTTTGCTGTACGGCCTCTGCAATATGAGCAGAGCCGTCCTGACTGATCTCCAGGTGATTATCGATAGCGCTTGGGTCAGTTTGATCCGCTACAGCTGAGTTACTGGAGCCACTTTGGGTGATTAATGTAGTATTTTCTGCAGCATAACCCAAGCTGGTGGCAGATATCGCCAATACCAGTGGAATTACGGTAATCTTCTGCACGGCTAACTCCTGTGTATTACCGTCTAGTGGTAAATCCGGTCGTTAAAACTTTTGCCTGTGATACCTGTGAAGTGAGTAACGTCAAAATGTGAGAAATCGTTTACATGGAAAACTGTAGACGAAGAATTTTGAAACCACTGCTACGTAAGAAAATATTGATGCAGTATTTTTATCAGGTAAGGAAAGAATGCCATTCTTTGGGTAGCTTTGTGAGTGACTCATAAATTAAAGCTGGCATTGAAAAATGCATTCTTTCCTCTATCCATATTGAAAATATAATAACTTTCAGCCGGAACGAATATGCCGCTACTGCATGATAAATCCTTGGTTTAACACACCATTCTGAATGCCAATAGCCGTTTGATTGTCGATGCTTTGGGTAATAGTATGAAGGTTAGTTGTTCCTATCTGGGTACTGCTTGCAGTTTGCATTGCTCCAGCTTGATCCACGATGGACATATTGCCAGTACCATCTTGTAGCGTAGAAACCAACAAAATATCTCCCGTCTGGGTCTGGGTACTAATGTTACCATCTCCTATCTGGGTACTTGTTGCTACCAGGATGTCACCCGTTTGTATAGAAAAATAAGTATTCAGATTGCCCGTTTGCGAGGAGGTCAATAGATTATCAAACCCTGTTTGTTCGGCATCTGCGCTATTTTGATCACCCGTTTGAGACACATTTAGGCTGTTAAACGTGGTGGTAGTTTGAGTCACTAACATCTGGTTATCAAAACCAGACTGATAGAGGTTGACGGTATCGAAACTACTGTCTGTTTGGGAGAAAATGATGTCATTTGCAGAATTGAACTGAGAAATGTCAACAAAGCTGGAAGAAGTACTGTCCTGTAAAGTAGAGGCGAAATTTCCAGCGCCCTCCTGATAGATATTTACCTCTGCATCATCTGAGAAATTAGTTTGAGTCGAGTCAGCTTCATTCCCCAGTGTTACCTGTTCATGTCTGATGATACTCAAGTTGGTTGAAGTGTCTTGCAGGCTATTGCTAACCTGTGCTTCATCTGCCTGAATAACCTCAATAAAATTGTTAGTTGCTGTTGGGTCTACTTGGTTTGCAGTTACCTGGTGATTGTTACCCGTTTGTTCCACGGTAGTTGTATTTCCATCCGCATAAGTAATTGACCCGACAAGGCATAGACTGATGCCCACGGAAATTGGTGTATGGATTCGCATCGATATCTCCGATTGAAGGTAAGGTGGATTTTTCTTATCCCCATGATTTCAGTTGCGGTGAAGCATCAAGCCTAGGAAGGACAAAAGACTCCATAGATAGGGTATGGCATTTATTGCGCAAGGAGTTTGGCACACCTTGTTTTATTGCTATCCCTAATAGGTATTATCTCTGGAGTACCTGACAATACCCTGATGCTGGTATGAGTTTTATCGTAAGCCTCAAATATTGCTATGGGAAGTTAGTGCCTAAAAAATAGGAATATTTTCTTTGTTGTTGTTTTTTACGCTAGAGCACTAAGGTTGCTGGATAAGTGGACTTAAATGAAATTCAGTTAGGGGCTCGATAGGGCGACCCTTGTTTAAAGCCCTAATCAGGGTTGCTTAAAAATAAATCCCATATTATTACTGTTTTGGGTAGTATTAAATGTGTAGGGGTCTCCAATTTTAATTTTGGCAGCTGGATTTTTCGCAGCAATGAGATCGCCCTGGTCTACTGTAGCGTGCCATTTTTGGTAAGCTGAGTCGGGAGAGGTTTGGATTTTGTGGGGCTGATTCTACGTGTATATAGGGGTTAATACTTGTTTAGCACAATATAAACCGATAAATTTTTTCAGATAAAAAGGCCGGCTTTAAAAGTCGGCCTTAATTTTGGCTACTGAATAATAATTGCCATGTTGAAATCACCTACTTGAGCAGGCGCTGCTGCATTAAGATCCGTAGACTGAGTAACGGTAATTGTATTGAAGTTGCCAAGTTGTGATGCCGTAGTGGTGTTAAAGTCACCAGGCTGCGTCACAGTTAAGTTATTGAACGTGCCGTCCTGGGCTGCTGATGAAAAGTTATCGAAACCTACCTGCGTAACAACAGCTACGTTAGACGTCCCTACCTGTGCGGTGACAGCCCAGTGATCACCACCACTTTGATTGTGTACCAAAGTCTGGCCAGTACCGCTCTGGAAACCTTCACTATAATTGCCGTCGTCAGATTGGCTGAAGAAGATGGTGTTGAAAGAGCCATCCTGGAAGGAGAGTGTTGTACTGTTACTGGCCAAGACTTGCTGATGGGCGACTACATTGGTGTCTCCCGCTTGAATCATCGTCATGCTACTTGATGTGGTGCCACTTTGTGTCGCTGAAGCAGTGCCATTAGTACCTGTTTGACTAATAACCGCTGAGTTTAATGATGTAGCGGTTTGTATGCCTGCAGCAACATTACCATCGCCGGACTGATTAATGACTAGAGTATCATTTGCACTAGTGGTCTGAGCGGTAGTTGCAAGTTGTGATCCACCACTTTGGGTAATAGTTGCAACACTGGTGTCTACAAAACTCTGGACCGTTGTAGCAATCTGTCCATCATCTATTTGCGTGATAGTAGCGACAGGAACATTAGAATCATTTTGAAAAGACTCCGCAAAGTTCAAGTCTCCTACTTGAGTTTGAGTAATTACTCCTAAGTTATTACTACTGGTTTGCTCTGCGTAAACCTCATTGTTGTCACCAGTTTGAGTCTGGGTGATCAGGTTATTAGTTACCGTCGGATCACTCTGATCAGCGGTTGCCATGTTACCAGTACCGTTCTGATTGAGAATGGCGGTATTGTTCGATGCGAAGGCTCCGGTGCTGGCGATCGCCAGAAGAACACTGGCGGCAATAGGTGTGTACTTGGTCATCTGTAACTCCATATAGATGTCAAATATCGCTGTACAGCTTTTACAAACAAAAAGAAAACAGCATCATTTGATATTGGAAGAGTCTCATCCTCAGGCATATTACAACCGTGCCAGAAGTATGTGAGGAAACTGGGATGAACCCGACTGCTTAATAACCTTCACATTCCTTGTGAAACCTAGCAATACCATTTAAACAGCAGCTTGATGCTGATTAGAGTTTTGTCGTCTTCTGGAGTTACAGCCATAGGACGGAAGTGCCGAAACCTTAGGAATAAAGTTCTTTTTTGAACTAGCTATGGCAAATAATGCCAGCTGATTTGGGGGGTGGCATTAAATGCATGAAATGGTTGTTTCATGGGAATTTAGGGCTAGTAATAATAATTGAAGCTTGCACTTAGCCCACCAAGTTGAAAATAGGCCGGCCAATTAAGCCGGCCTACCCCCTTTACTATTGAATGATAATTGCCATGTTGAAATCACCTACCTGTGTAGGTGTAGCCATGTTGGTATCGGTTGCCTGAGTTACGGCAATAACGTTGTTATTACCGGTCTGCGAGGCGACAGTGGTATTGAAATCTCCTGGCTGGGTAACGGTCAAGCTATTGAACGTTCCATCCTGGTAGCCTTCAGAATAGTTATCAAAGCCTGTCTGGGAGATCACGCCAATATTGGTGGTGCCCACTTGCTCAGTATAAGCCCAGTGATCATCTCCAACTTGAATGTGAGTCAAGCCCTGAGTAGTACCATTTTGGAAGCCCTCGCTGTAGTTCCCATCACCTGCTGTCTGTGATGTAGTGAATGTGTTGGAAGTGCCATCCTGGAAGGAAACAGAGGTACTGTTGGTGGCCAAAGTTTGAATGTGTATTACAGAGTTTGTGGTACCTGCCTGGGTAGCGTTAACAGTGCTCGAGGTACTGGAAGTTTGAGTAGAAGTTGCAGTATTGGTGGTTCCTGTTTGGGTTAAGAGTGCGGTGTTAAATGAACCGTTAGTTTGGATAACATTACCTACATTGCCGTCGCCAGACTGAGTCACTACAGCATTATCATTTGTACTGGAAACTTGAGTTACTGCTGCTACTTGCGGACTACCACTTTGGGTGACAGTAGCAACGCTGGTATCTACAAAACTTTGTGTAGTTGTTGCAAAGTGACCGTCGTTGATTTGGGTGATAGTAACAATCGCAGTGCTGGAATCATTCTGGAAGGACTCTGCGTCATTCATATCCCCGACTTGAGTCTGGGTAATTACACCGGAATCATTAAAGCTGGTTTGCTCTGCATAAACTACGTTGTTGTCACCGGTTTGGTTTTGTGTGATCAGGTTGTTGGATACAGTGGCATCACTCTGATCAGCCGTGGCCATATTGCCAGTGCCATTTTGGTTGAGAATGGCGGTATTGTTGGCCGCGAGGGCTCCGGTACTGGCGATCGCCAGAAGAACACTGGCGGCAATAGGTGTGTACTTAGTCATCAGTAACTCCATAGGGATGTCAAATATAGCTGTACAGCTTTTTGCAAATAAAAAGAATTCAGCACCATTAGATATTGGGAGTGTTTTGTCTCAGGACACGATACGGCTGTGCCAGGCGTATGTGAGTTATCTGGAGTGAAACCGACTGCTTCTAACCTTCATATTCCTTGTGAAACATCTAGCAATATCATTTTTAACAGCAGCTTGATGCTGAATAGAGTTTTGTCGTCTTTGGGTGTTGCGGCTATAGGGCAGAAGTCTCGAAACTTTAGGAAGAAAGTTCTTTTTTTCAGGTGGGGTGATAAAGCTTGTCAGAAAATTCTTTTATACGGCGCGAGGTTCAAATAATTACATTTCTGATAAATTTTCTAAGTTGCTGTAATCATTATTGTCACTTAATAAGCTTACATGAATTGAAGTAAAGAAGTCCAATCAGATGAAGGGAAACCAGAGAAGTATTATTATTTATTAGTCATATTGGCTAATATACGTTGTTGTAGCAGTTCCGCTAACAGTGACCGAAGTGTGAAGGCCATTCCCACTTTGGTAAATATTGACGTTATGAAAACTGCCAATCTCTTCCACATGGGCACTATTTTGTATTCCAAATTGGGATATACCCGCGGTATTGCCAACTCCATACTGGTCGATATCTATAAAATTCTCAAAGCCTATTTGTATCAACATTGAATAGTTGTAATTCCCGACCTGACTCGATGTGATAATATTATCCTCACCAGATTGGGTGACCGATAAACTATTTCTATTGCCGTCCTGGTGAGCAGAAGTGTAGTTGTTACTACCTGATTGGCGGGTATGTATGTTGTTGTTTCCACCTTCCTGGTTGATTACGGTTAAATTTGTGACGGAGTAAAGATTGGCTGCGCTTAATTCGCTCGCAACAGCCAATTCACTGCTGGAATCCAAGTCTGAGCAATGGCCTAAACCCGGAAGGTTAACAACAGCCATTGCTAGGGTGGCAGAAAAAATAATTCTGAATTTATGGTACATCTTTCCAAGTATCCCAATTTTAAGCCGGGCTTAAAAATCTAATTTGTCAGTCATTGATTCTACATAATGACAGTGCTGTCATTGAGGTAGTACTGCAATATCGGATTTTCAATCTCATCCGGATTGGCAAGTGCCCAAGAGTTGTGCACGATGCCTTCACTGATCAAATGAATCACAGCAGATTCCATCGCTGAAAGCATAGCAAGCTGTGCGGGTTCGTTATAAGTAGTACCAGCTTCTAATTCCAACAGGCGCCGATATTTTACGTAGCGAAATACATCGGCACTGATTGCCTTGGAGTAGACAGTTTTAGAAGTCAATACAGAGTGGAGCACCCGTCCGGAACGAATGTCTATGGCCCGCAAATTCACTGTTACCTGATCCACGCGATACTGCTCATCTGCGCCAATACCAAAGTAGCGAGCACCTGCACCACCGGTTTGAATATTTTGGTCGTAGGCAACGATACCGCCTTCTAATAAGACATTTGCAGCCACAAGTGTGGGAAGTGGCACACTGTTATTGACGGGAATATCCGGCTTGGTTAATCCTGCACGGATAATCTTCCGCTCTGTCAGCAGATTTTGCAGCCCTTCACGTTCCAACGGGATAAACCAGCCGGACTCATTGAGTACGTCCATCAGCATGGCCGCGCCACCTTGGGTGACTGCGGTAGAGAAACTGCTGTTTGGTGCGGGTTTGTACTGGCCAGTCTGATCGCGGAAACCGTATACCGCCACCAATATTTTACCCTTCGGTTGCGGAAGGTTGATCAGGTCCCGATAGGTGTTTTTCCTCGGGGTGAGCATTGCATCTGTTATGCCCGGACCAAAAAGTGCATCGCCCACATCTTTGACCGCGGAACAACTACTTAGCGTCATTAATGTCGCTACGATGGGCAAAGCTATCACTTTTTTTATTGCATTACGCATTGCCAAAGAATCCTTTGAAATTTAAACGTTCGTTAGTTTGTCGGGTTTAGCCCGCTTACAACGATTTCGCTTTTATCTCCGGTACTGCGGTCGGTGATAAGTACTGTCAGGACACCATCGTTATCAACGATTTGTACGATAAAGTCGTCTGTAATCAGTTCTCCACTATTACCATCACCAACATCGGTTAGAAGTTGGTTTAGCAGGCGGGTTTCCAGCGAGTCGCTGAACCTATCCAGAGCACTGGGTTGTTCATAGAGGCTGTCTGGTTTATCCGGATCTTCGTGAGTATCTTGTGACTGCGCATTTTGCAGAAGGTAAGTACCATTGAGTGGGTTGCCACCAAAATTGGGGTTTACCGGTTCATAGATTAATTCGGTGGCCGAGACGTGATGATATGAGAACGCCGCCAGAGAAAAAAAAGCGGTACCCAGTAATGATTTGATCTTCATTAGAATTCATCCTTACCCAAATCAAAGGTGTCTGTGAGTGAGCTGCGAACACGCGCTTGCAGTACTTCCTGGTGAATATATTGCGCGGCCTCATCGGCCAAGCGATGAATATTATTGGTGCTTGGACTGATAAAACGCCTGAAAACAATTTTGTCGTTATAGGTAACCCAGATGAGATTTCCCCAACGTGCTGAGGGTCTTTCGTAAATAGTTAAGTTGTAAGTGGCATCTGGATAATTAAGGTTTCTGTATTCGCTCATATAGCGGGCAAAATCGTGCCCGGTACGGGTTATTGTTCGATCAATATTGAATCCACTGATTTCGTCTTCGAGTTTTCCAGAATCGGTATCTGCTGGAGGGACCTCTGTGTCATCCTGGCCAAAGGCCAAGGATGCACACAGTGTCAACATCAACAGGGTTAGTCTCATATCCTCTCTTCCTGGAGATTGAGCTTGGCCCAATTACTGGCCTGCAGCCGGTTTTTAACTCCAATTTTTCGGAAAATGTTATACATGTGATTTTTCACAGTGTGTTCGCTAAGGTGCAATTTTGTTGCGATCACACTGTTAGGTTCACCGGTAGTGAGTTGTCCGAGTATTTCCTGTTCCCTGCGGGTAAGAGGGAGGGAGTTTTGTGGGCTGATATGTTGTCGCCCCTCGGCACTGTGAATCGCGGTATCCAATTTGTGAATAAGGTTTTCCTGACTGGTATTGCTATCACAAAGTAGGTGAAAACCTTTCTGGCGTAACTTTTCCGATATATGAATGGGTAGGTTGGCTGGGAGATTAATCAGTAAAGCTTTTGCATGACTAATCTTCTTTAGATCTGAAAGAAACTGCTTTGAGTCAGAGCTCACACCAATTTGCCAGCAATCTATCACGATAGCCTGATAATGCTGCAGGCAGTTTTTTTGTTTTCCAATGCTAGATTTTTCCCAGGGTATGGGAATAGCTTGTGAAAACAGTGAAAATAATAGATCGCCTTGAAGGCCGGAGTTGCTAAAAAAAAGAACCGGCATATACCTCGTACCTCTCCTTGATACAGATAGATCTCTCTTAAAATAAGAGTTTGACCTTCCATCGACTCCTGTCGTTTAGGTTCCCAAAATTACCCCACGTTATCTGCCATGACGACGTGGGAGTCAGCGTAAAATTGTTTCTGCCGTGTTAGGGAAAAACACTCACTCAATGAGAATTTAGTTTGGAGTGTAGACGTAGGAGGGGTAAGGCTTAGGAAAAAATGTGCCTTATTTATGGGGTTTGAATATTTTTGGTTTGGTTTGGTTGTGGTTTTTAAGTTTGGAAATGTATTGTTTTTCTCAGTCAAAGTTTTGAAAGGTATGCGTGCAATTTATTTTTTTGGCATTTTGTGCCTCGCATATGGTGCTGTTTTTTTTCTTTGGCAACTATTGTGCTTTATTGCTGATTTTCTCTACTCGATGTAGACGTATATTTTTTTAATTTCTAACGAGATAAACTTAAATTGATGTAAAAGAACAACTGTTTTCAGGTAACTTAATGATGTCACCTGTATGGTTCCGTATTGTTGGGTCGCCTTAACGGCCCTGCGTCTATATCAGCTTTCCCTGTGTTTCCAATATTAGGGCCTGATCCCAATGGCAAAGCTGTCGTCATACTCCTGTACAAATTGTGAACTTTTGGGCGAATGTGCTGTCCGCAGCTGTTAGGATAGAGGCCAATTAGGCTGATAGTGAGGGGGAAGAAATGAGTCAACTAATGCAAAGTTTACCACTTTGGCTTTGGGGCATCCTGGGATTGATTGTTTTGTTCCTGGCCCGTGAGCCTGTGCATCGCGCCGTATATGCAATAGCGCGTCTGGGCCATCGGGCGTTGCGCTTTATGGCGAGTAATATTGATTCCGCAGAACAAAGACTGGTAGAGCGCAATCGAGAAGTACTTTTTGCCGAAGGCAGGGACACGGCAGAGCGCCAGATTGAAAGAGAATTTGAACGTATTGAGCAAACCGTACAGCGGGATTTGGCACTGTATCCAACCTTGCATCGAAAGCTCTGCGAACAACTCAGTAGTTTGGATGAAGACTATGTACGCAGCGCTGAAATAGCACCGGAACCGTCAAACTGGGCCAGGGCTATTCGGGCTGTTTCGGAAATTCCCGGTAAAGAGGACCCTGTGGTAGCTGATGTTCTCGATACTATCAATCAGTCTATGCGCAAGGCCGAGTCCAAAGCTCTGGAGTCCTATCGTGAGTCCACCCGGGAGAGGCATCAATTACTAAAACGTATGCTGCCCAGTTGGCGTGCAATGCTTTCGACATTGGGACGTATTAACAAAAATGTAGAATCGGTTATTCGGCGGACCAAAGCGCTGGATGGCCATATGGAGCGCTACGAAGAGATTTTGCAGGAAACGGATAAAAGCCTTCACTTGCTGTCTTCATCCTCTTTCAGCCGCTTCCTGACAGCTTCTCTGGTATTAGCGGTTGCTTTAGCTGGCGCTATGGTGAATTTCCAGTTACTGGCACAGCCTATGGCGGCAGTACTGGGCCCTGAAGCTTCACTTGGCAGTTATAGTCTCGCCAGTATTTCAGCCGCAGTGGTTATCTTTTTGCAGATCACAGTCGGATTTTTGATTATGGAATGCTTGCAGGTTACTCGAATGTTTCCTGCGGTAGCTTCCCTCGGTGAGAGTACGCGCAGGTTATTGCTGGGAGTGGCTTTGGCACTCTTATTGGTTTTGGCTGTAGTCGGTGGAAACCTGGCTTTCTCACGTGAGTTGATTCTGCAACAGCAGTTATTAGGTTCTGAGCAGCTTTGGCCAATTCCTCTGGCACAGATGGGACTTGGGTTTGTGCTTCCCTTAATTCTGGCCTTTCTGGCAATTCCTTTGGAGCAGTTTATCCGTTCAGCGCGAACGGTAATTGGTATTGGTGTGGGCTTATCCCTGCGGGGAATGACCATAATACTTCGGTTTTTGGCGATGGCTTCACTGCACTTAGGTGTTTTGGCTAATCGTTTTTACGACATCGTTATTTTTGTTCCCCTCTGGTTACAGGCTTTATATGTGCGTCAGAAACAGGGAATTGGCAGTGAAGCTAAAGAACCGGTGGGGAAAGAAGAGCCCAAAAAGAATACCGTGCTTGCTGACACTGATTCTGTTGCCAAATTAGCGGAAGAGGCGTAATCGAATCTAACACTATCCAGCTTGAAAACTGACAAAATAATAAGTGTGGTGAAGCATGTTTTGGTTGTCGTTCTTTTTAATTGCCCTAGTCGTTCTATTTCTTTATGCCCGGTCTGCACCGGGCAAACCTTGTCCCCTGTGGTTTCCTCAGGGGGAGGGGCCGATGGTGATCGCACATGGTAATGACTGCGGCAATGGTCTCTACCCAGGAAACACGGCGATTTACCTTGAAAAAATGGTGCAACTGGGCGTGGATGCTATTGAAGTGGATCTGTGGCTCACTGCTGATGGCCATTTAGTGTTGATTCACGACAGGGAGCTGGAAATGTTCTCTGATGGTGCGGGGTTAATAGAGGATAAAACCTTAGAGCAGCTGCGCCAGTTAAATGTTGCCTATCTCTGGACTCGGGATGGAGAGTATTACCCCTATAGAGAAAAGCCCCTGCGAGTGTTGACTCTGGAAGAGGCGCTGGCAATGGTGGGGGATATGCCAATGATACTGGAGATTAAAAGTCGCCAGTATCGCGCTGCAAAAGTGTTGAAGGATGTGCTGGCAAAGTGTGGAAAAGGTGAGCAGGTCGTTGTTTCCTCATTTCACCAAGGGGTGATTAATAAGTTTCGTCGACTCTGTCCGCAAGTGGCGACGGGCACGCCTACCGTAGAGGCGGTGATATTTTATATTGCACAGTTACTCCGAGCAGAGAAACTGCTGCGCCCACGCTATAGCGCGATGCAGCTACCGATGGAGCAAAAAGGTATTCCCGTAGTTACTGAAAGTATGGTGCGCGCCGCTAATAAGAAGAAAGTCCACTTGGCGGTATGGACCGTGAATGGCACGGAAAACTACCGGCGCTATATTGAGCTGGGCGTACACGGTATTGTGACTGACCGACCGGATCTGCTGTTAGAGATGTTGGCGCAGCAGCGAGAAACTTTATTGAAGCAGGCAGCCTGACTCGATTGATATAAGGAATAAGTCAACTGATGGAGATCGTAGTTTTTCTATTTACGACAATTTGTATTATTGGCTTCATTTCAGGTCTTACTGCTGCCATTAGTATCTCTGTTTTGAGTAAGTATGCGGTTGGCGCGCCACGACTTCTTAAGTTGTCAGGGGTTTCGTTACTCTTTAAAAAGTACTATCCAAACCACAATAAACAGAGAAAAGTGACTCTCGCACTAGAGGTTATTTGCGTAGCTTGTATCTTGCTTGCGTTTTTGGTGCTAATTATCTGTATTCCAGAGATGAGAGATCTGCTTTTTAAATCCATTGGTAGCCACAGCACTTTATAGGAGTAGGCAAGAACGTCTAGCCTTTCGGTTTGATTGGAGGGCGGACCAAAATATTTGGCATACTAAAAGCAACAGGCGCATTTTATGTTGTCAGATCAACTTCTGATAATTTTCGGAAAGAAATAATAACAACTGGGAGTTTTTATGAAGAACGTAGTAGGTTCCGTCGCCCTGGCGGTTTCTGTATTGGCTGCATCTTTTACCTCTGCGCAGGATCGGTTTGCCAATGTGGAAATTAGTAGTGAAGCCGTGTCTGGCAATGTTTATATGCTCAAAGGGGCTGGGGGCAATATTGCGGTACTGGTGGGAGAGGACGGCACCTTTATGGTGGATGACCAGTACGCGCCTTTGACCGCAAAAATTCAACAGGCAGTAGCTGAGTTAGCCAAGCAACCTTTGCGCTTCGTCATTAATACCCACTGGCATGGAGATCATACCGGCGGTAACGAAAACCTGGGTAAAAGCGGCGCCCTGATTGTGGCTCACGAGAATGTGCGCAAACGGGTAAGTACCGAGCAGTTTATTGAGGCGTTTAAGCGGAAGGTTGAGCCGTCTCCTCCAGAAGCATTACCGGTGATTACCTTTACCGACGCCACTACCTTTTACTGGAATGGCGATAGGGTAAAGGTCCAACATGTGGGGCCCGCCCACACGGATGGTGACTCCATCGTGCATTTTGCCGAAGCCGATGTGATTCATATGGGGGATATTTATTTTAACGGTAACTATCCCTTTATCGATCTCTCTTCCGGCGGCTCGGTGGATGGCATGATCGCAGCTATGGACACGGCTTTGGCGATGGCGGGGGAAGATACCAAAATTATTCCCGGTCACGGTCCTCTCAGTAATCGGGCAGAACTGCAACAGCAGCGCAATATACTGGCAGGGCTTAGGGACAAAGTGAAAGCGATGGTGGATGAGGGTAAAACCCGGCAGGAAGTGATTTCTGCAAAACCGACTGCGGAATTTGATGCGCAGTATGGCCAGGGTTTTATGACACCGGATATTTGGACCGGGATTGTTTACGACTCCCTGACACAAGCTTAGGAAATAAAAAAAGGCGGCGCAGTGAAAGCCTGCGCCGCCTTTTTTGTTGGATTACCCGGTGATTTTAATCTGTAGTGGCATTTGGGGTCATGGGCCCGCCAAATTCAGGGCTATTTTCCACCGCCTCTTCATTGTGTTCTTCCCGCACTCGGAACCAAGCGGCATAGAGTGCTGGCAGGAACAGTAGGGTGAGTCCGGTTGCGACAATCAATCCGCCCATAATGGCGACCGCCATAGGGCCAAAGAAGTCACTGCGGGACAGTGGAATCATCGCCAATACCGCAGTCAGCGCTGTCAAAACAATCGGCCTGAAGCGTCTTACCGTCGACTCGACAATTGCATCCCAGGGGCTGAGGCCCTGGCTGATATCCTGCTGTATCTGGTCCACCAAAATCACCGAGTTACGCATAATCATTCCCGCCAGGGCGATGGTGCCCAGCATGGCGACAAAACCAAAGGGCTTGCCAAACAACAGCAGGAACAGGGTAACGCCGATCAGGCCCAGGGGAGCCGTGAGGAATACCATGGTGGATAGGGACATACTGCGCAATTGCAGCATTAGTAGGGTAAAGACCACCAGCACAAATAGCGGCATACCGGCATTGACCGATTTTTGCCCCCGCGCAGATTCTTCCACGGTACCACCCACTTCCAGCAAGTAGCCCGGCGGTAATTTATCGCGAATGGATTGAAGCTGAGGCCACACGGCATTGACGACGGTCGCCGGTAACTCTTCCCCATAAATATCAGCGCGCACGGTAACGGTGGGCAGGCGGTCCCGGTGCCAGATAATACCTTCCTCAAAACCGTATTCCAGGGTGGCAATCTGGTTCAACGGTACACTGCGGCCGCTGTCGGTTTGTACCGCGAGGTTACCCAACTGGCGCAGGGCATAGCGATCGTCTTCATTACCGCGCACACGCACGTCGATCAGCTCGTTATCCTCCCGGTATTGGCTCACAGTGATACCGGTCAAGGAGCTTTGCAGAGCCTGGGACAAGGTTGCACTGTTGACGCCCATGGCGCGAGCGCGGTCCTGGTCGATATTGAGGTTGATAGATTTACTGGGTTCTTCCCAATCCAGGTGCACGTTGGTCACTTGTGGATTGTCCCGCAGGCGCTCGGCCACTTCCCGGGCCAATCCGCGCACTTCGCGAATATGTTCGCCGGACAAGCGGAATTGCACCGGGTAACCCACGGGCGGGCCATTCTCGAGGCGGGACACACGGCTGCGCAGGGTGGGGAACTCCTCATTCATCGTATTGATCAACCAGCTGCGCACTTGCTCGCGTTCTTCGACACTGCGGGTCATCACAACAAACTGGGCGAAACTGGCAGCGGGCAGCTGCTGGTCCAAAGGCAGGTAGAAGCGCGGGGAGCCGGTGCCCACATAGGCCACGTAATTTTCTACCTGATCGTTTTGCGCCAGCAGGGTTTCCAACCTTTTGGCCTGGTGCTCGGTGGATTTCAGCGAGGCACCTTCGGCCAGCTTCAGGTCCACCATCAATTCGAGGCGTCCGGAAGAGGGGAAGAACTGTTGCGGAACCAGTTTGAACAGAGCGAGCGAGCCGACAAAAATTGCCAGGGTGGCCGCGATCACGGTTTTGCGATTGCGCAGGCACCAGGTAATAAAGCGGCGGAAGCGCTGGTAAAAGGGTTTCTGGTAGGGGTCTGCCACTTCACCGCCGTGGCCGTGTCGCGCCAGGTTTGGCAGCAGGTAGTGGCCCAGATAGGGTACAAAGACCACGGCGGCAATCCAGGAAACGATTAGCGACAGGGTGACCACCTGGAAAATAGATCGGGTGTATTCACCGGTGCCGGATTGGGCGGTGGCAATCGGTAAAAAACCGGCGGCGGTAATCAGTGTACCGGTGAGCATGGGAAAAGCGGTGCTGGTCCAGGCGAAGCCGGCGGCTTTTAGCCGGCTGAGCCCCTGCTCCATTTTTATCGCCATCATCTCCACCGCGATAATGGCATCGTCCACCATCAAGCCCAGGGCGAGTACCAGTGCCCCCAGCGAGATCTTGTGCAGTCCGATATTGAAGTAGTGCATCAGCGCGAAGGTCATCGCCAATACCAGTGGGATCGACAGCGCCACAATTAATCCCGGGCGGCTGCCGAGGGAGAAAAAACTCACCAGCAGTACGATACCCAGGGCTTCGGCCAGCACTTGCAGGAATTCGCCGACGCCGCGTTTTACTGCCGCCGGTTGGTCGGAGACCTTGCGCAGTTCCATACCTATGGGCAGATCTTCCTGTAGTCGGGCAAAGGTTTCGTCGAGGGCTTTACCCAACTTTAAAATATCTCCCCCTTCCTTCATGGACACGGCGAGGCCGATGGCATCCTCTCCCATAAAGCGCATGCGGGGCTGGGCCGGATCGCTAAAGCCGCGGTGGACCTGGGCGATATCTCCCAGGCGCTGGGTGCGGCCATCTGCGGTAATAGGAAACTGGCGTATTTCATTGACGGAGGTGAATTGTCCGCTCACACGGATGCGCACCCGGTCGCTGACGGTATCCACAAAGCCGCCATCGGTGACCTGGTTTTGCGCTTGCAGGGCGTTTTGAACCGCAGACAGTGGAATGCCCATGGAAGCTAATTTGGTATTGGATATCTCCACCCAAATTTTTTCGTCCTGCAATCCCAGTAACTCGACCTTGCCTACATCCTTAACTCGCTGAAGGGCCAGTTGCAGTCGCTCAGCGTAGTCCTTCATCAGTGCGTAATCGAAGCCACTGCCGGTGAGGGCATAAATATTGCCGAAGGTGGTGCCAAACTCGTCGTTAAAAAATGGGCCCTGGATATCCGGCGGCAGGGTGTGGCGAATATCCACCACCTTTTTGCGCACTTCATACCAGAGATCGGGAATGTCACGGGAGTGCATATCGTCCCGGGCAACAAACAATACCTGGGATTGCCCCGGACGCGAAAAAGAGGAGATACGCTGGTAATCGCCGGTCTCCAGTAATTTCTTTTCTACCCGTTCGGTAATCTGGCGGGACACATCTTCGGCACTGGCGCCGGGCCAGACGGTGTTGATCACCATCACCTTAAAGGTAAAGGGTGGATCTTCACTTTGCCCCAATTGGGTATAGGAAAAGGTTCCCAGCAGTCCCAGGACGATCATTGCGTAAAGCACCAGCGGGCGGTTTTTTAAGGCCCACTCGGAGAGGTTAAAACCCATGGCAGTTTCTCTGTTTCAAGGGCGGCTCTGCTTTTCGCGGCCGCACTTTGGAAATTGTTATCGAGGCTTTATTGGGAATTAATTTTCGCGGGCAGGCGTTATTGTTCCCGCGTCTTTAATTTATTCCTGATGGGCGAGAGACGGCCCCTGTTCGATGGGGCGGTTCATACGGTCCACAGGGCGCACCACCATACCTTCCTGCAACAAATGGGTACCTGCGGCCACGACCCAGTCATTGCGTTCCAACCCGGAAAATACCGAGACAAATTCCTCACCGTAGGGGCCCAGGCTGACCGGGGTTTTATGCAGCGTTTTTGTCTCTGGATTTAATACCCATACAAATGCGGCGCCATCGTCGGCACTGACTGCTGACATCGGAACTTGCAGTACATCAGTTGTTTCCGCCCTGGGGACAAATGCCCGTGCACTCTGGCCGATTTCTACACCGCTCACTTTATTTTCGAAAGCGACCCTGGCTTCAAAGGTGCGGGATATGGGATCGGCTGCCGGCGATAGTTCGCGGATGCGCGCGGGGAAAGATTGGCCCGGTTGGGACCACAGCTCGACAGTTAGCGGTTGGCCCACTTTAAAGCGGCTGATGGACTGCTCCGGCAGGTCGATACGCACTTCTCGCTCGCCATCGGCTGCCAGCTCAAAAATGCCTTGACCTGCGGCAACGACCTGCCCAGCCTCGGCCATGCGGCGGGCAATCACGCCACTTTCCGGCGCCTTAAGTACGGCGTAGGCAGCCTGGTTGCGAGCAACATCCAGCTGTGCTTTGGCCTGCTGTAGTCGCGCTTCACTGGCTTCGAATTGGGTTTCTACGGTATCGAATTGGGAGAGGCTCACCAGCTGCTTTTCCAATAGCTTGCGGTGGCGCGAGAGTTCACTGCTAGCCAGGCGTTGGTCTGCCTCGGCGGAAGTATGGCTGGCGCGGGCTGAATCCAGTTGTAGTAGCAGGTCTTCAGTGTCCAGTTCCGCCAGGGGCTGGCCCTGTTCCACACGGTCGCCGACATTTACCAGGCGCCGCTGGATTTTCCCGCCGATACGGAAGGCCAGTGCCGGCTCGAAGCGGGCTCTTACTTCACCGGGATACACATCGGTTTGGGCGCTGGCCAGGGTGGGGCGGACCATAACAGCGGGGCGCGGTTTGGCTTCTTGTTCCTGGGATTCAGAGGGGGCACAAGCGCTCAGCAAAAGGCTGAGTGAGAGCGCAGCGAGGATTAGCATTCGGTACATATTGGCTTCCTTCCCCGGCGCTGGCGCGTCGAGGCAGATCCGTGACTGGGTCAAGCATGGCCGGGCGGCCATCAATGTTATACTGGCGAGTATAGTATATTTAATGAACTAACGAGTCTAGTATATGGAGAGCTATGTCTGAGCAGACCCAGACGGCCGCCCAGCGCGGTCGCCCCAAGGATCCGGTGAAACGCCAAGCCATTCTGGATGCCGCCCGGGACCTGTTTTTATCCCACGGTTTTGCCGCTACCAGCGTGGATGCGGTGGCCTCGGCCGCGGGAGTATCCAAACTTACGGTCTACAGCCACTTCTCCGATAAGGAGACGCTCTTTAGCGCCGCTATTGCCTCTCGCTGCGAAATGATGATGCCCCTGCCCATCTTTGCTTTAGAAGAGGGGGAATCGGTAGAGCAGGTCCTGGAGCGTATTGGCGACGCTTTTATGGGGATGGTGGAGAGCGAGGATAGCGTGCGTCTGTTACGTCTTTTGTGTGCCCTGGCATCCCAGGAGTCGGAAATGGCCCAGCTATTTTTTGATGCAGGTCCCCAGCGGATTTTGGGGGAGATAGAGCAGCTATTGCGCAGAGCCAATCAGTTACAGATGTTGAAGGTGGATAATCCCGCCGTAGCGGCGGAAGATTTTATCGGTTTGTTGCTGGGTTGCCACCATATGCAGGTCTTGATCGGCTGCCGACAAATGTCGACACAGGAAGAGCGTCGTGAGCGCGTACAAAAGGCGGTGAGAACCTTTATGTGTGCCCACCACTAGTGCTGGGATTATTGCCTGTATTCTTGGGCTGCTCCGCCATCGCGGGGCATAGGACAATATCACTGGCGACCTGGAGCCACTCAGGTTTGTTGCGGCTGTAAACATAGCGCTCGGGATAAATAAATTCCGGTGCATCAAAGGCGCCGCCGCCAAAGCCCCGATATTCGGGTAGGAATTCCAGTGTCCAGGTGAGCGTGCTGCCGCAATCGGGGCAGAACTGGCTCTTTATCCAGCGACTGGCATCGGAGTAAAGAGTGTAGGTTTGCAAATGGCCCTGAAGAAAGGCTATTTGTTTCTTTTTGAAGTAGACCGATAAGCCGATGGGACTACCGCTGCGCTTTCTACACCACTGACAAGAGCACAGGCTGACCCGGCTAGGGGAGCCGAGGGCGCGAAAGCGCAGTTGCCCGCAAACGCAGCCCCCTTCGTGATATTCCTCCACCATGCTAAGTCCACCGCTGTACCGCCTTTACTAAGGTTGGCACAGCGGCGTGGGGGAGGAATCAGGTTTTGATGCGGTATCCGGTGCGGAAAATCCACCAGACGGTGGTGAGACACAGCACCAGAAAGAGCAAAGTCATGCCGATACTCAGCCCCAGGTTAACATCGGCTACGCCGTAAAAAGCCCAGCGGAAGCCGCTGATCAAATAAACTACTGGGTTGAACAAGGTAATTTTTTGCCACATTTCTGGCAGCATACTGATCGAATAAAATGCACCGCCGAGAAAAGTGAGCGGCGTAATAATCATCAGCGGAATAACTTGCAGCTTCTGAAAGTCATCGGCCCAAACTCCGATAATAAATCCGAACAGGCTAAAAGTGACGGCAGTCAGCGCGAGGAATGTCAGCATCCACCAGGGGTGTACAATTTCGTAATCCACAAAAAAGCGAGCGGTCAGTAATATCAACAGCCCCAATAAAATGGACTTTGTCGCTGCGGCACCCACATATCCGGTGACGATTTCGAAGGAGGATATGGGAGCGGACAGTACTTCATAAATGGTGCCGGAAAACTTAGGGAAAAATATTCCGAAAGAGGCGTTGGATATACTCTCGCTGAGCAGTGCCAGCATAACCAATCCTGGAATAATAAAGGCCCCGTAACTGACCCCGTCGATATCCCCCATACGCGATCCAATCGCCGCACCAAAGACAATAAAATAGAGAGATGTGGAGAGCACCGGTGAGGCGATGCTCTGCATCAGGGTGCGCCAGGTGCGGGCCATCTCAAACTTATAGATGGCGCCAATTCCATACCAATTCATGCCTGTGCCTCCTTACTGAGCTGCTCTTCCGGTTCAAGGCGGGCACCGTGAACCAAGTTGACGAAAATTTCCTCCAGGGAGCTTTCCCGGGTGTGTAAATCGCGGAATTCAATATCGGCGGCATTTAAACGGCGCAGAAATTCCGCAAGACCAGTGTCTTCGCTTTTGATATCAAAGCGATAAACCAGCTGGCTGCCATCGCTGCTGAGACTGAGTGGTAGGTCAGCAAGACTCTCTGGAATTTGTTGCAGTGGTGTGGGCAATTGCAGGCTGAGTTCTTTCTCCCCCATTTTCTTCATCAGTGCATTTTTCTCCTCAACCAGAACCAGTTGGCCGTGATTGATAACACCGACACGATCGGCCATTTCCTCGGCCTCTTCGATATAGTGGGTGGTGAGGATAACGGTTACCCCCGACTCTTTCAGTTCGCGCACCATTTGCCACATATCCTGGCGCAGCTCCACATCGACTCCGGCGGTGGGTTCGTCGAGGAAGAGTACATTGGGTTCGTGGGATAGCGCTTTGGCGATCATCAGGCGGCGCTTCATTCCTCCTGAAAGCGTAATAATTTTGTTATCTTTTTTCTCCCATAGGGATAGCTGCCGTAGAATTTTCTCCAGATAGGCGGGATTGGGAGCCTTGCCGAATAGACCGCGGCTGAATTTCACTGCCGCCCAAACGGTTTCAAAGGCATCGGTGGATATCTCCTGGGGCACCAGACCAATCTCATTGCGGGCATTGCGATAGTCCCGCTGAATATTGTAACCATTGACAGTGACCTCACCGCAGCTCGGATTTACGATGCCGCAGATAATGCTGATCATGGTTGTCTTGCCCGCACCATTGGGGCCGAGCAAGGCAAAGAGTTCTCCCCGCTGAATTTCCAGGTCGATATTCTTCAGGGCGGTAAACCCCTCGGCATAGGTTTTTCCCAAGCCTTTGATGGAAATAATCGATTCCACTTTTTCTCCTTGCCAAAATTACCGTACGGCTTTGGCTGTGTGTTGTCAGGTGGATTTATCGGGCAGAAAGGAGGAATACCTTTCCTGTCGGATCAGTTTCCCGATCCCAGCCCGGAAGTATATGCCAATGAGAATTCTTTTTTAATTTTAATGATGTATATCAAAGCCGCGCTGGAGGCGGTGAACATCAAAATTAAAGCCATGGATGAGAATGCACTGGAATATCCCATTTTATCTATCCAGGGCTGGCTGATGAAAGGCGAAATAAATTGCCCAAGAAAAATTCCAGTCGTCAGAAATCCCGCAGTTTTCCCTCTTTTTGACTCCGGAGCAGACTCGAGAGCCGTAGAAAAGATATGTGGTATCAGGGTACCCATTCCAAGTCCGTAGAGGGCAATAAAAGCAACTATTTCCGTCAGATTTTGAGCACCGGCGAGCAGCCCAAAGCTGGCGGCCATAATAGTAAAGCTTGCGATAAAAACGCCGAGCACTCCCAGTTGATTCCGGGCTCGCCGGTAAATCAGTAATGAGGCGATGGCTCCCATAATATTACTGGAGGCGATAGCCATAGCAATAAGGCTGGGTGAGGAGATTTCTATCTCGCGCAAGTAAAACGGGATCTGAGTTGGAATCAGGGTAAAAGCCAGGCTATTTAAAGTTGCCGCCGCCAGTAGTGCATAAAATGCAAGCGGGTTAGCCTGCTTTTCTTTTTTTGGGGCTCTGTGCTTGAAAGGCCTTATTCGCACGGGCTCCCAAAGGAAAATTTTAACTGCTGGAACTAGTAGTAAGGCCAACAAGTAAATTGCGAAGGGGGCGCGCCAATGTAAGCTGGCCAGTAGTCCGCCCAGGGTTAGAAATACGACCCCACCGATACTGATAAAAGTACTCTGCTGGCTCAAATAAGTTAGGCGTTGCTCCCGGCTGAAATAATCCCCCACCAGGGCTGTTACCGAGGTCATTGTTCCGGCCACGGCAACTCCCAATAGTAGGCGGCTAGTCAGGATACCTACGAGATTATCCTGAAATAGGGCTAGTAGACCGGATAGTCCATAGAGTACCAGGGCTGCTTTCAATAATTGCAGGCGGCCATGGCGATCAGCTATCCAGCCTGCTAATGGAGCGCAGAGGGCGATGCTCAAAGCGGGTAGGGTCACTACCAGTCGGCTCCACAAATCACTATTGGGTGTCCCTGAGAAATACTGCTGCAGTGCAGGTAGTGACGGGGCTACAGTGGCCCCCGACATGATAGTGAGTGCTGCCAGGCACAGTAATGTGATACGGCTCTGAGACGGTATCCCGCTGGTCGTGTGCTTCATGATTATTAGTCGCTGCTTCTAGGTCCCAGAGTTTCTCTTCGCGGTATCTCCAGACTCGCGTATTTCATTAGCAAATTTGGGGTTCAGGCTTGCAGCTGCCACTAGTAGTAAGAACAGGTTTGGGGTGGCTTGACCGGCTGGTTGCGCAACGCCGTTTGCTTGGTGCTTTTCCATCACTTTTCTCCCTCGCTTGCATTAGGTTGCGCAGCAGTGTAAAACCTCAACTAATGTTTAGGTCAATGGTTGGTGGGCATTTTTATGGCAGCTGAAGAATCGGCCGAAAAAGGAGCGGTAAAGTCAAAGCAAATCAAGCGGGAGCTGACTGTTGGCGAGGTGGCCGAGCGCAGCGGCGTGGCAGTCAGCGCCCTCCATTTCTATGAAAGCAAAGGCCTGATTGCCAGTTGGCGGACCTCCGGAAATCAAAGGCGTTACTCACGGGATGTGTTGCGACGAGTGGCCATTATCAAGGTGGCCCAGAGTACCGGGATTCCATTGTCGGAAATACGCGAGGCCTTCGGGGAGCTTCCCAATAAGCGCACGCCCAATGCGGGGGATTGGTCATCACTCTCTTCTCACTGGCGTGAAGAGTTGGATCAGCGTATCCAGCAGTTAACCAAGTTGCGCGATGACCTTGAGGGATGTATTGGCTGCGGTTGTTTGTCTATGCAGAAATGCCCTTTACGGAATCCCGGGGATGAAGCTGCGGAGCAGGGAGGGGGAGCTCGCTATTTGGATTTGACCGAATAGGAAAGTGGTATCAATACACGAGTACTGCTACCAACCCCCAAGGCGTACTTTTATCATTGCTAAAAGGCTGATAGCGGTTTTCCGGCGCTCACTTCAGGAGAAAATCTTCTCGTAAAACGCCAGTGTTCCCCGCCAGGCGTCCTCAGCGGCTTCACGGTTATAGGCCAGCGGCAGGCCGAACTTTTCTCCCCGGTCTGTTGCACAGGGGTTGGTAAATCCGTGTAG
The DNA here is from genome assembly GCF_056311705.1 of Microbulbifer sp. ABM4_008. Classification (NCBI taxonomy): domain Bacteria; kingdom Pseudomonadati; phylum Pseudomonadota; class Gammaproteobacteria; order Cellvibrionales; family Microbulbiferaceae; genus Microbulbifer; species Microbulbifer sp. ABM4_008. The sequence goes on from NZ_CM149970.1 coordinate 689,751, forward strand.
GACCCCCGGGTAACTGACCAGAGTTAATTTGGCTTCGGATTCCTGCATCTCAGTAACAAACTGGCCGACCTGGTCCGGTGGAACCATCACATCGGCGCCGCCGGTGTAGACCTGTATTTCAGCATTAATAGGTTTGTTTTGTGCGGGCGTACTTCTTGCCAGTGCCCCGTGGTAACTGACTACGCCGCGCAAGTCCACGCCGACTCGAGCCATAGCGAGTACGACTCCGCCGCCAAAACAATAGCCCTGTGCTGCGACCTGGTCCGGGTCTGCTTGGGGCCGCTGCTGGAGCAGTGATAATGCTGTGCGGAAGCGCGCTTCAAGGGCCACCGGGTCCTTCAGGGCTTCATCCCTGAACTGTTGTGCCTCTTGTGGATCATCGGTCTGTTTGCCTGCGCCAAACATATCCACTGCAAAAGCGAGGTAGCCGCAGTTGGCCAGTTTCTCCGCCTGCTCGCGAACAAAGGCATTGTGCCCCCACCATTCGTGTACCAGTAAAACCCCCGGCCGTTTTTCACTGATATTTTCATCCCATGCGAGATATCCGCAAAAAGTATCTCCGTTTACGGTGTAGTCAATTACTTCCGCTTCCATAGTGAGTCGCCTGGCTGATCGAGAAAGAGTCGTTGGGAAACCGGTAAGGGCCCGGCTACTCCGCAAGCGTGGCACAAACTTCAGTTGTTGCCAGTGGGTGGTCCTTTCAGCTCAATCACATTGTCTTCGGGATCCGAGATGTAAATTGACAGGCCAATTCCATCGGCACCAAAGCGCTCTTCTGCTGGCGAAAACTTTACCTGTTCCTGCGCTAAAAAGGCCTGAATACTCTCCGGATTAAAGGGTTCAACCCGGAAGCAAAAATGATCCAGGTTCCGCCCTTCCTTTCCTGGTGCTGCTCCCCCTCTCTGGCCGATAGGTTTATCAACTGGCACTAAATCTATCATGCAAGTGCCTGCGCGGAGTTGGTAGAGGCCAATATCGTCCCGTTGGCGCACAATGCTGCATCCAAGAATATTTTGGTAAAAGTCGAGCATGGGTTTTAGGGATTGGACACGCAATACAATATGGTCAATATGGTGGAGCTTAATCATAGGCGGCCCAAGCTTAATTTTTACTAAGACTAGGTGGACCCTAAGGTAGTTGTCGAGTGAATTAAATGTTAGAGATTTTTTAGTTAATCTGTAAAAGCCTGGCTATAGAGCAGGTAGGTAGCGCAAATAATCAGAAGGCTCCCCATGGATCTGTTAAATATTTTGCGCCGGTATTGACTCTCTAATAGTAAGCGAGCCCGATCCCCGGCAATAGCCCAAGTACTTAATGATATATAGCAAACCAGAAAGTAAATCAGGGTGAATGAGAGTAAATTGCTGTGGTTATCGCTGCTGGAGAAAATAGCCACTCCAGAAAGGCAGGCGATCCAGGCCTTCGGATTGAGCCATTGCAATAAAAACCCCTGGTAAAAGCGTGGTTTCTGTAACTGCTCAATATCCGCATGATTAGTAGGTGCAGCCGCTGTTTGGTAGCCGATATAGGCTACATAAATTGATCCTGGTATCGCGACATATCGTAGTAACTGGGGATAAATTTCTATTACCTGATAGAGCCCAAGGCCTATAGCTGCAAGTAACAGTGTAAAGCCTATTGTGGCTCCTGATACAAAGGGCAAGGTGCGGATAAATCCATAATTCACCCCGGAGGAAATGATAACCATATTCACCGGCCCCGGTGTAATGGACATAGCCAGGGAAAACCCAAACATAGCAAGAAGTAGTGACATTCGCTGCTCCTGGCAGTTATCAATTGTTTGGAGACTTTAATGGCCTGGTAGGAAAATGATTAGATACTTAAAACTGAAATATATTGTTTATAAAAATTTACTTACTAAAAAGGGAGAAGGAAAGAATACACTGCGCTCGGGACCCTATGAGGCATGGATGCCGATTAGGAGCTTACAGGGATGTATTTACTGCGTGTCTCGAGTGCGGTGTATTCTTTCCTTCCACCCCAGTAGTAAGTATGGACGAGTGTGCTGCATGAGACTGGATGCTGATTAGGCGCTAACAGCAATATATTCACAGATCTTCGTAAGAGCGGTGTATTCTTTCCTGTTGACCCAGAAGTATCTTTAGAGAATTCATAGGGAGTTGCTATTGTGCTAAAGGATATTCGCTATTTACTGGTGTTTGCCAAGGTTGTGGAAAGCGGCTCTTTTAGAGGCGCTTCTTCGGAACTGGATATTTCTGTCGCCAGCGTTAGTTCCTATGTGGCGAGGTTGGAGGAAAGTCTTGACGTTGCGCTCTTGTATCGCAATACCCGCAAGTTGTCCCTGACCGAAGATGGGGAAAAGATTTATAAAACGGCACAGAATATATTGGATTTGTACGCCGATGGTCTCGGAGAATACAAAGCGCGAGAGGAACGCAGTATCAGTCGGCTTAAAATTGCAATCCCCGCCGTTTTGATCCACAGCCGCTTGCTGAGCAAAATAGTGGACTTTGTCCGACGGGATCTGGGTATTCATTTACAACTTCAATGCAGCGACCAGCACGAGGATGTAATTGGCGGTGGTTTTGACTTGGCAATTCGCCTGGGTAATATGCCTGATAGCAATTTGAAAGCGCGTAAGATATTTGAATTAGAGCGGGTGTTAATTGCCAGTGGCGATATGCTGGATCGCTATGGTTTTCCGGGTCATCCTCGCGACCTTGCAGTCTGGCCCTGGATTGGGCTGACAATGCGGCCCAATCACCGGCAATTTCTACATCGGCAGCAGGGCGAATATGAAGTTAGCTACACCCCGGTAGCGACTGTCGACAGCGTTGAAGCGGCTTATCGACTGACGAGCTGCGGCCTGGGACTATCGGCGCCACCTCGATTTTTAATAAGCGCACAGGATGATGTACAAGAGTTATTACCAGACTGGCAGCTTCCGAATTTACCCGCCTATGCAGTTAGGCCTTCAAACGGAGTCTCCGAAGGTCCTATACAGAAACTGATTGATTATTTGGCCGATAGTGATACCCAGCTGGCCGCCTGCCATCCTCGTGATTTAACGCAAAAGCTAGCTGCAGAAGCGGTTGATTGATTGTCCCGGAAGGTTCTCAATAGCTCGGTAGAGGCCTCTGCCGTCAAGGTTGGTCACTTGCGGGCAGAGGTTCTTTTATTCATGGGGGAATTTAAAACCTTACTGCGGAATAAATTCCTGAACCATATTTATTTGGGCATTACTGCTTATTTCTACCGGATCTTGCTTTACCGGAGTTGACTCCATGGATGTGTCTTCAGAGGCATTAACTGTGCGAATAATACTGGCGATTTCTGGTTTGCAGGAACCGCAGCTGGTACCGCAGCCAAGAGTTTCACCCAGTGCTTCGACAGTGTTAATGCCCTGGGCGATAGCCTCCTCTATCTGTGGCCGTGAAACCTGGAGGCAGGTACAAATCATCTTCACACCGGGCTTTATGGGATGAAGCAGTTGCCCCGGTGATTCCGGCAAGGGAGTGGCCAGGTAGTTTTCCAGGTGCTGTCGGCTGGGTAATTGATGCCAGTCTCTGCCAGAGAAAATCAGCAGTTTTAAGTTATCGTCGTAGGCGATCCAGCGCTGACTTTTAGGGGTAACCAATTCCTGCCAGAATAATTGGGGCTGGTCGACCATTATCTTGGATGCCAGTTCCCGCCCGTGGATAAGTTGGTTCGCGGCAATTTCATAGCGAAAGCCACTTTCCAAGGGGACTCGATACCAGTGCAGGATACTGCTGTCGTTGGGCTGCTGTAACCAATCCCATACTCTATCGGCAGTCTCTTCGGCACAGATCATTGTGGCAAAGTATTCAGCTGCCAGAGGACTGACACTAACGGGAACCTGTTTGAATTCTGGTTGGCCGGAATAGGGATCAATACTGGAGTCCGCCAGGGCGCTGGGCTTGGAATCCTGTGAGAAGGTTTCGCTCCAGTGAATGGGGGCAAAGATCTCCCCGCTTTTTTGTCCTCCGTTGAGGGCGGCGCGGCCGACCATTTTAGATGAGGCGCTGTTTAACCGAACTAATTCCCCATCGTTAACCTGGAAGCGAGCGGCATCCTTGGGGTTTATTTGTATTTCCGGCAGTTCGCTGTGATCGAGTAATTTCCTTACCCGCCCGGTTCGGGTCATGGTATGCCACTGGTCGCGCATACGGCCAGTATTGAGCCATATGGGATAGTCGTCACTGATCTGCTGTTCCGGAGGCTGCGGCGTTATGGGGATAAAGCGCGCACGTTTGTCCGGGGTAAAAAACTGTCCACTGGTGAATAAGCGTTTGCACCCGGCGGGGTGCTCCTGGTTGACCGGCCACTGCACCGGAGCCAATGCATCGTATTCGCTGCGATTGATATTGGCGAGTGCGGAGATATCGAAAGCCCTGGAGCCGTGGTTTTCGAAGCCGGAAAGCTGGGCGTGCTCACGAAAAATATCGGCGGGGTGTGAATAATTAAACTGATCCCCATAGCCCAGATGTTGGGCCAGCCCGCACAGGGCTTGCCAGTCGTGGCGAGCTTCTCCCGCTGGGGATAAAAATCCACGCTGCCGAGAGATACGTCGTTCTGCATTGGTGACAGTGCCGTTTTTTTCTCCCCAGCCCGTTGCAGGAAGTAGCAAATCGGCACAGCGAGCGGTATCGGTATTGGCAATGCAGTCGGAGACAATAACCAACGGGCATTTCTGTAGTGCGGCTTTGACTCTATCGGCTTCGGGCATACTGACGGCGGGGTTGGTAGCCATAATCCAAATGGCTTTAATTTTTCCGCTTTCTACCGCGCGGAACATATCCACAGCCTTCATTCCCGGCTTGGTAGCAATTTGATCGGAATTCCAGAATCGTGATACCCGGTCAATATCCTGCTCGTTAAACTCCATATGCGCGGCGAGGGTATTGGCAAGTCCGCCCACCTCGCGTCCACCCATCGCGTTGGGTTGGCCGGTAATAGAAAATGGTCCTGCACCAATTTTGCCCACGCGTCCGGTGGCTAAATGGCAGTTTATGATTGCGTTGTTTTTATCAGTTCCGCTGCTGGACTGATTGATTCCCATGGAATAAAAACTAATGGTCTTTTCTGTTGCTGCAAATGCCTGAAAAAATTCCAATAGTTTTTCGATAGATATGCCACAGGTGGCCGCAGTTAATTCTGGTGACCAGTCTTGAGCCGCAGCTAAGGTATCGGCAAATCCCTGTGTATGATTTTTTATGTAGTCGGTATCTAGATAATAGTGCCGGCTGAGAAAACGCAGTAGTCCATTGAATAGTGCCGCATCAGTGCCAGGTTTAATTGCCAGGTGCAGATCTGCCATTTCACTGGTAGCGCTGCCACGGGGGTCGATAACGACAAGCTTTGCAGCACCTGCCTGCATTCGCTGGAATAAGATCGGATGTGTCCAGGCTGCATTGGAACCGACAAGCACGATAAGTTCAGCCTGTTCCAGATCCTCATAGGAGCAGGGGACTGCATCGGCACCAAATGCGCGTTTATATCCCACCACCGCAGAGGCCATACAAAGTCGGGAATTGGTATCAATATTGGCAGAGCCAATAAATCCCTTCATTAACTTGTTGGCTACATAGTAGTCTTCGGTGAGAAGCTGACCGGACAGATAAAAAGCTACCGAGTCAGGGCCATGGTCGTGAATTGTCTGCTTAAAGGCATCGGCCATATAAGACAGTGCGGTATCCCAGTCACAATCTTTTCCGTGTAGGCGAGGGTGCAGGAGACGGCCGTGTTCGCCCAGCGTTTCGCCGAGCGCAGAACCTTTAACGCACAATTTGCCGAAATTTGAAGGGTGCTGGGAATCGCCACTAACAGTAATCGCTGTAGTATTTGCGCGCTCTTCCCTGTTAACCGAAACCCCACAACCGACACCACAATAGGGGCAGGTAGTGCAGGAGCGGTGCGCGCTCAGAAATTCCTGTACTGCCATTACTGTAACTTATTGTTGCCGATGTAAACCGTGTTCCCACTAAATGCCAGCGGGTAGGTGGCAAGCTTGATATCGCTGTCTTCCATGCAGACTCCATCGCTAAGGCGGAAATGGTTTTTATACATTGGGGAAGCAATGGTTAATTCCCCTTCCAATTCCGCAATAATTCCTCTTGCAATCACACCAGCTTGTGCGATTGGGTCCCAGTTGTCAACGGCATAAAGCTGTTGTTCCTGGTCGGGTAAAAAAAACAGGGCGATGCTTCTTTGATAGACAGTTTTAGTCACTGTATTCAAAGCCTTCGTTGGGTATACGGAGGTATCGCCCCAAAGCGCACATACCCCAGAGTTGGTGACCAAATCTGATCGCTGACAGATTGGAGACCATTGGGGGTGGGTTATGGCAACTGAATTTGAGGGAGTTTCTTGCAGGGCAGCCAGGCTCATAATAATTTCCTCACTATGGATGGAAAGGATTCAAAAGCAATTTATTAATAAAGGTATAACTGGCGGCTTGCGCCGCCGGGTGAAGCTTTAGGCGGATTCGGCTGTTTCCACTAGCTCGTCAGTGGTCGCCGGACGCGGTTGTCCGCGCTCTTTAACGAAAACAATCTTTTCGTCGGTTTCGTTGCTGTTAACGAATTGACGGAAGCGCTTGAGTTTTTCCGGATCGTTAATGGCTGTTTTCCATTCGCACTGGTAGGTGTCTACTACTCGGGCCATCTGGGCTTCCAGCTCAGCACAAATCCCCAGCTTGTCATCGATAATGACTTCGCGCAGGTAATCCAGGCCGCCGTCAAGATTTTCCAGCCACACAGATGTGCGCTGTAATTTATCGGCGGTGCGCACATAGAACATCAGGAAACGGTCGATATAGCGGATAAGAGTTTCGTCATCCAGGTCAGTGGCGAACAAATCTGCATGGCGGGGGCGCATGCCGCCGTTGCCACAAACAAATAGATTCCAACCTTTTTCAGTGGCGATAACCCCGACATCTTTGCTTTGAGCCTCAGCGCATTCACGGGTACAGCCGGAGACAGCCATTTTTATTTTGTGTGGAGAGCGCAATCCCTTGTAGCGGTTCTCTACTTGAAGGGCCATTGAAACGCTGTCCTGAACCCCAAAGCGACACCAGGTGCTACCAACACAGGACTTAACCGTGCGCAGGGATTTGCCGTAGGCATGGCCGGTTTCAAATCCGGCATCAATCAGCTCTCGCCAAATTTCCGGTAGCTGCTCCAGGCGCGCGCCAAACAAGTCGATACGCTGGCCGCCAGTAATTTTTGTATAAAGGTCGTAGCGTTTGGCCACTTCGCCGATCACTATTAATTTTTCCGGTGTGATCTCGCCGCCGGGAATACGCGGAACTACAGAATAGCTGCCGTTTTTCTGCATATTCGCCATAAAAGTATCGTTGGTGTCCTGTAAGCCGACATGAGTCTGCTCCAGAATATGTTCATTCCACAGGGAGGCAAATATGGATGCGGCCGCAGGTTTACAAATTTCACAGCCGCGCCCTGAACCGTGTTTACTTAATAATTCACTAAAGGTTTTTATTTCTTCCACCTGGATAATGTGGAATAACTCCTGGCGGGAGAAGGGGAAGTGCACGCATAAGTGATTGTTCACTTCCATGCCGAGCGCCGCTAGCTCTTCATCGACAATATTTTTCAGTAACCCAGCACAACCACCGCAACCTGTAGATGCTTTTGTTGCATCCTTGACATCAGCCAGTGAGTGGCAGCCACCGGCAACGGCGTCGATAATCTGGCCTTTACTTACATTGTGGCAGGAACACACGGTAGCCGACGCAGGAAGTGTAGCGGCACCCAGCCCGGGAGCTGCGCCATCGGTTGCCGGTAAAATTAATTGTTCCGGGTGTTCGGGCAGATCAATATCGTTGAGGTGATATTGCAGCAGGGTATCGTAGTCAACCGTATCCCCCACCATCACCGCACCCAGCAGCTTTTTGCCCTCGCTATCGGTGATCATACGTTTGTAAACACCGCTCTGCTCGTCTACAAAAGTAATAGCGGCAGCGCCGCTGGTGCGACCATGGGCATCGCCAATAGAACCGACCTGTACACCCAGGAGTTTCAGCTTGGTGCTCATGTCAGCACCGTTAAAGCTCTCCTCTCCACCGGTCAGTTGAGCGACAGCAGTACGCGCCATGCTGTAACCGGGAGCGACCAGGCCAAAAATTTTCTGATCGTAAAGCGCGCATTCGCCGATAGCGAAAATATTCGGGTCTGAAGTACGGCAGTTGCTGTCAATTACGATCCCGCCGCGTTCGCCAACTTCCAGCCCGCTGGATTTTGCCAGTTCATCCTGGGGGCGAATGCCTGCGGAGAAAACAATCATATCGGTAAGCAGTTCTTTATCTCCCTTGAACTGCATACGCAGGCGGCCGCCTACTTCTTCAATCAATTCCGTGGCAGTACTGGTGTGTACCTGAACCCCGAGTGCTTCAATTTTTGTTCTTAATAGGGCTGAACCACCTTCATCCAACTGAGTGGCCATAAGGCCTGGGGCGAACTCGACAACGTGGGCTTCAAGTCCCAGGGCTTTCAGGGCATTGGCAGCTTCCAGGCCTAGTAGGCCACCGCCGACAACTACACCACTTTTTGCACTGGTGGCAATCGAGCGAATGGAATCGAGATCTTCCAGGGTTCGATATACAAAGCAGCGCTGGTGTTGATGACCGGGTATTGGCGGAACAAAAGGGTAGGAGCCGGTGGCAAGTATTAATTGGTCGTAAGAGTGGCTGGCTCCACTTGCCGCAGTAATTGTTTTATTGTCCCGATCAATTTGCACCACCTTGTCATTGAGCAGGATATTAAAACCCCACTGCTGATACTGCTCCAAGTTTCCCATGGACAGGTCTTCAGCTGTGCGTCCGGCAAAGTATTCGGAAAGGTGGACCCGGTCATAAGCGGGACGGGGCTCTGCACAGAATATGGTGATATCAAACTGTTTGGCGTATTGATGGTTGGCGAGCTGTTCCAGGAAATGGTGCCCGACCATACCGTTGCCAATCACAATCAGCTTTTGAGGTTTAACATTTGCCTTCATTTACAATCCTGCCGTCTCAATTCGTTTTATTCGGCAGGAAGAGGGCCCGTCTGAAATGGCAAGGGCGTCTCCTCTTCTGCCGAAGAGTACAGGCGCCGTTGCCTCGTAATGGGGGAATAATTTGTTGGTAATTAAATACATTCAATCTCTATGCCAATTTTATTTTTAGTAATAAAGGGGGTTTGGCCTGATTGTCCACAATTTTTGCGACAAAGTGGTGCATTTAATTAATTTTCTGCGCTGTAAATGTGCTTATTCAAATCTTATGTATTAGCGCCAAAAGAAGTAGAGCAGATGAGAGAGCAGTAGAATTAAAGTTAGTAGCTGCCAGACAAGAACCGGATTTCTTTCTAGCAGGGGGCGGCTTTGGGGGGCTTTAAAATCTGGGCTGGGAGATTGCAGATCCTGGATAAATTCTGACAATGCGTTGTAGCGCTTTTTAGGATCAGGAGCACAAGCCTTTTGTAGAGCGCTATCAATCCAGTAGGGAATATCTTTGCGGTGTGCGGATGCGCGAGTAAAGCGCATTTGGTTATAGCTCTTTAAACGGTAGTGGTAGCTACCAAAGCGCTCGGGATAGGGATATTTGCCCGTGAGCAATTCATAAGCAATGATTCCCAAGGAAAAGATGTCTGATCGATGGCTGGCGCTATCCCCAAAAAAGAATTCCGGAGCTGCATAATTCTTACTGCCGGGTGCTGTTTCACCAGATAGATGTAATTGCTCTCTGAGCCCTGGGCCATCGGCACCACCGAGATCAATGATTACCAGGCGCCCGTCGTTGCGCATCATAATATTCTCTGGCTTGAGATCGCCGTGAACGATCTCCAACCGCTGTAAACTTCGCAACGCACTAACCAGTTGTGCCATTAGCTCCCGCACTTGGGGAATTTGAGGTTGTGGATTTAATTGCATCCACTGACGCAAAGTCTGTCCTTCGATATATTCGAGAATATGATAGAGACAGTGCCTTTCAGAAGTGGGAGCAAAAACTTTAATAATTCCTGGGTGGGAGATTCGTCGCCCGGTCCACTCCTCAGCAATAAATCGCTCGATGTAGTGGGGGTCATCACAGAAATTAACTGAGGGAGTTTTTATCACCCGCAATACTTCGGTATTGAGGTCTCGGGCCAGATAGAGATGGCTGCGGCTGCTGGCATGTAATTCCTGTAAAACAAGGAAGTTGTCGAGCTTTTGGCCTGGGCGCAGGTCAGGTGCGAACGGGAGTTCGCGATTGCGCATAGCCAATTCATCGCACTGGGGCAGCCCTACATAATTTATCCGGCAAGTGACAGCAGTCAGGTTATCGGTGGAGCCCGCTTTCAGAGCAGCATCAATAAGCCCTTGAGGGGTTGAGCTGGAAAAATTAAGCAATAGCTCAATTAACTCTGTTTCAGGCAGAAAATCGTGAATACCATCGCTACTCACCAGGAAAATATCCCCGGGTTGCAGTTCCTCACAGCGGTAGTCCACTTCAATATGGGCATCCATTCCCAGGGCGCGGCTCAAAAAGGTGCGTCCAGGTCCGAGGCTGTGGCTGTGATCGCTACTCAAGCACTCTAATTTTCTGTTGCGTAGTCGGTAGATCCGGGAGTCGCCGATGTGAACCAGGTGTGCGCTGGTGCCTTTGAAAATAACGGCAGAAAAAGTGGTCAACCAACCCCGTTTAATTTCGGCACTGCCGCCACTCTGTCGAAACAGCCAGCTATTGAGCGAGTGCAAAACCCGCGCAACAGAGTGCTTTGTCGACCAGGTTTGCGGGGTGCTGTAATAATCGGAAAAGAATCCATTGATGGCAGCGCGGGCTGCTTCACCGCCGGCTTCTGCATTGGCAACACCGTCGGCTACTGCGGCAAGGCTGCCGTGGCGCTGTAATTCAGCGCCTTCGGGAAGCCTCACTGCGCAGGCGTCGTCATTGTGTTGGCGAAGTCCGGCGCAGGAGGCAGTGAACAGTTGCAGGACATCTTCTTTATCGCCCTGCGAACTGTCACTGGCAGCGAGCCCAGATTCTATTGTGCTCGCTGCAGTGGGTAGATCGTTATTAGGCAACATCGATCATGGATACGCTGCCATCGGGGTGTACTTCTGCCATTTGTCCCTCCGGTTCTTCCAGTAGAAGCAGGGCGGCAAAGCCGAGCAATGCGGTAGCGCAGATTACCAGGAAAAAGGCCTGGTAAGACACCATGCTGAGAACGGTGAGATAGAAAACGGCTCCGACATTGCCGTAGGCGCCAGTCATGCCGGCAATCTGCCCGGTTAGGCGGCGTTTGATTAGGGGCACCACTGCGAATACAGCGCCTTCACCAGCTTGCACAAAGAAGGAACAGGCCATGGCAGCGGCGACCGCCAGGTACAGGGGCCACTCGGCATCGATCATGCTCATAGTGAAGTAACCCAGAGCCAGGCCAGCGGTGAGGATCAGCAGGGTAGGTTTGCGGCCCCAGCGGTCGCTAATCAATCCGCCGGCAGGGCGTGACATGAGGTTCATAAAGGCATAGGCGGAGGCCAGCAAGCCAGCTTTTACCGGGTCCAGTGTAAAGGTCTCGGAGAAGAATAGGGGCAGCATGGAAACCACAGCCAATTCGGAACCGAAAGTCGCGAAGTAGAGCAGATTCAAAACTGCTACTTGCTTAAACTTATAGCGGTGTACCGGTGCTGGTGGGTTGCTGAGTACTTCACGGTTAATACTGTAGGTTTTATACGCGTCCAGAAGATACAATAATACCAGGCCTGCATAGATCAGGTTGGCAGTAAGGTTGGATATTAATGCAACGCCGCTGGATAATTTCCAGGTTAGCAGAGCCAGTGCCGCATACATGGGCACTTTCATCACCAGAAGCAGGATAAAATCCCCGGGACTGGTGACTTCCATAGCACCAATTTTTTTTGGCTTGAAATAGGTTGACCCCTTGGGCGTATCAGTCACAGAGAAGTAATAAACTACGCTGTAAACCAGTGCGATTGCGCCAGTGAGGCCAATGGCATAGCGCCAGCCGTCGTCACCGCCAAAAAACAGGGCGATAGTGGGCAGGGACATGGCTGCTGCAGCTGAGCCAAAATTTCCCCATCCCCCGTAAATACCCTCTGCGGTACCCAGCTGTCGAGCCGGGAACCACTCGGACACCATTCGGATGCCTACGACAAAACCTGCACCAATAAAGCCCAAAAGGAATCGGCCAATGGCTGCCTGTACAAAGTTGTCTGCCAGGGCAAAAATAAAGCAAGGCACACTGCCGATTGCCAGTAATAGCGAATAGGTGAGTCTGGGGCCATATTTATCAGTGAGCATCCCGATTACAATGCGCGCGGGAATTGTCAGGGCCACGTTTAAAATAAGTAGGGTTTTGACCTGGTCTGGAGTTAATGAAAGGCTTTTCGCAATTGCCATTAACAGTGGTGCGTGGTTAAACCAGGCAAAGAAAGTGATAAAGAAGGCCACCCAGGTTAGGTGGAGCACTTTTATCTTCCCGCGGAACGAGAATAGATTGAGTGAGTCACTGGACATGCGCATTTCCTTTGTTTGCTAATTCCGCAGGCACAAAAAAAGCCCACAGCTGCAGCCGCTTGACTGCAGACGATGGACTTCGTTGCCCGTTATATTCGGCGAACAACCGCTTCACCGCGCTGATGCGCCTGAGGGAAGGCAATTGCATCATCGAATTATTTCCATTCAATTAATGTGCCACTATTTTTTTGCGAGCAGGAAATCCACTGTCTGCTGATAGAGGTCTGGACGATAGGCTTCTGCTGCACGGAGTGTCGAGCTCCCCAGGTCTGAATACATCTCCAGCAGCTGCCGTGCTTTTTCCTGAGTTGGACGCCCGCAGTCGTTATCAATATGGGCAAAGAGGTGCCAGCCGGGATTGGCGAGAATTTCCCGGTCCCGGTGGTAGAGAATCTGGTCATTGAGGGAGCGCAGAATCAGCTCCTCAGGCAAGTTGAGGTATTGCCCCAGGGACAAGAGCTTGGCAGCTTCGGCTCTGTTTGCGCGTGCGGCAAGCCAGGTACAGGCCTTGAGAAGAGCGGCCCTTAGGGCCAAGTGGGTCGCAGGGTTGACTTGGTGCCAGGTCTCAGTGACTGTCAGCACTTTTTCCGGCATAGCTGGCAGCAGTGTATTACAAGCCGCAATAACCACGCCGGACCCTTTGTGGGCGGCCAGGGAGTTCCAGGGTTCGCCTACACAATAGCCATCGATAACGCCACTGTGGAGGTTTTCCAGCATTTGTTCAGGCGGTAATACCACCAGTTTTATATCCCGGTCCGGGTTGATATCGGCAGAGCGCAACCAGTATCTTAATTGCAAGCTATGACTGGAGAATGGATAAACCGTGGCGAGCCTGACAGTAGGTGGGTATTTATTGTCGTGAAGGTAGCGCTTTAGCGCCAAGGCGATATCACTTTGTGAGTCACCTTCACAGTAATTTTGCAGACGTTCGAATAATTCTGCGGAAAGGGTAATAGCGTTACCGTTGCAGCTGAGAATTAATCCACTTAACAAGTGTTCGTGGCAATTTGGTAACGCTTGTTCCAGTGTCAGGGGCATAGGAGCGAGCATTGCTGCAGCATCTGCTTTGCGCGCAATTAACTTGTCTCGCAGGGTGGCCCAGCTTGTTTCTTTTTGCAGCTGTACCTTTAATCCATATTCTTGGAAGTAGCCTAGCTCCTTGGCGACAATCAGCGGTGCGCTGTCGGTCAGGCGCAGGTAAAGCAGTTTGATGGTCTTTTTTTCCGGGCACAGAAGGGCTGACATCGGTACTCTAATGCTCTTTCTGAAAATATTGGATTACTTGCTCGGCAACTGTATGGATGGTCGAGTTGCTGTTCATTGCGAGATTGCGCAAGGTCTTATGGGCATCCTCTTCACTGAGGTTCTTCTTGGCCATTAATAGCCCTTTGGCCCGCTCGATCGCTTTTCGCTCTGTGAGTTGCTGCTGGGTGCGCTCAAGAGACTGACGCAATTGCTGGAAATGTTTAAATTGTGCCATAGCGATTTCTATCGCCGGTGCCACGCGCTCAGGGGTCATTCCCTCGGCCATATAAGCGCTTACTCCGGAGTCGACCGCGCGACTAATAAAGTCTGCGTTTCCGCTACCTGAAAACATAGCCACTGGGGTTGGCGCCTCACGATTGACTATGGCCAGGCTTTCCAGGATATCCCTGTCCGGGGATTCGATGTCTATCAGCACAATATCTGGACGGTATTTTTCCACCTGGAAGAGGAGGCCTTCGGCACTGTTGATCTGGGCGAGAATGCTGTAGCCAGCAGCACGTAATCGCTCACAAACCAATTGGGCGCGCTCGGGATTGTCATCGACCAGCATGATTCCAGGGCTTGGATTAGTCACAATTTACTGCGGCACTCATCTAATAATTTTTATTGGGCTTTACCAACTTTTAATCAATAGTTGTGCCAAATACGCAGAGGTGGGGGAGTGGATGTATGTCTCTAATTCCATGAGGTAAATCTGATGTTACTGCTTTTTCCTGGTGCGACATTCTGCGGATATTGTGTTTTTTGCACAAGTAGGGGGCTGGTAGATATTTTTCAGGCAGAAAAGTGTGACTTGGTACTATGGAGGCAAAATTATCTGCACATATGTGGTTTGCGTGAATAGACTGTCATATGGCGCGTTATTTTTTGTTATAGGTGTAATGTGATAGATGCATTTGTCGATAATATTTTACTAGTATGGCGTGTTTGATGATCTGTTTATGGCTTCAAAAATATTCAGTAGCACCTAAATTTTTGTGGCTTTTTGTTTGTTTTCAGGTGCTCGCTCGGCTGTGGAGATTTTTTTGGATTGAAAATTCATAGTGAATTGAGCGGTAAGGCCATTCAAAAAGGAAAATTCCAAGTATTTTGGAGGAACAAATAGCAATTTAACTTCAGGAAAAAGGTTTCGAGCGAGACTAATTTTTGCTTATTTCTCTCAGGTCTATATAGCCATTTCAGGATATATAGTCTTATTAATTTCACCAATTACGGCTATCAGGTTATCCCTCTTTTCATCCCCTTTGACGACGTTTACACTCGATCTGTTTATAAATTGGGCAATCCAATACTTTTTGAGGTAGATGTAGCTGTAAGTTCATAAAATCAACTAAGAGGGGCACGGCGGTGATTATAGCCATACCTAGAGAGACCGCAGAGGGAGAGGCACGTGTTGCAGCAACTCCCGATAGCGTAAGACGATTACGCGATTTGGGTTTTTCCGTAGCGGTGGAGAAGGGGGCTGGTAATAGGGCCAGTTTTACTGATGAAGCTTATGCTGAAGCCGGTGCAGAAATCCGCGAGGATATGCAACAGTGCCTGGCTGATGCGGGCGTAGTATTAAAAGTACAAGCACCAACTGATCAAGAGTTGGCCCTGATTCCCAAAGGGGCTACGCTGATCGCCTTTCTGAAGCCGGCACAAAATGCCGAGTTCCTACAGAAGCTTGCCGAGCGCGATATCAATGCGCTATCGGTCGAGTCGATTCCAAGAATTTCCCGCGCGCAAAAAATGGATGCGCTCAGCTCCATGGCGAATATTGCCGGATATCGTGCAGTAGTGGAGGCTGCTCATAATTTCGGTCGCTTCTTTACCGGGCAGATCACGGCAGCAGGAAAAATTCCCCCGGCAAAAGTACTTGTTATTGGTGCTGGTGTAGCGGGGCTCTCTGCAATAGGTACGGCAAAAAGCATGGGAGCTATAGTGCGGGCCTTCGATACCCGCGCTGAAGTACGTGAGCAAGTGGAGTCCATGGGGGCTGAATTCCTTACTGTAGAAATTGAGGAGGAAGGCTCGGGCTCCGGTGGTTACGCCAAGGTGATGTCCAAGGAATTTATTGATGCTGAAATGGCACTGTTCCGCGAGCAGGCCAAAGAAGTGGATATTGTGATCACCACTGCCTTAATTCCGGGGAAACCCGCTCCGAAATTATGGCTTGCAGATATGGTCGACAGTATGCCTAAGGGTTCTGTCGTCGTGGATTTAGCAGCAGAAATGGGCGGTAACTGTGACTATACGGTGGCTCATGAAAAAGTGGAGCAGAACGGTGTCACTATTCTTGGTTATACTAATCTGCCCAGTCGAGCAGCGGCACAATCCTCGCGCCTGTATTCAACCAATCTCGCTCACCTGCTTGGGGAGCTAACTCCAGAGAAAGATGGTGAGATTAATCTCAATTTTGATGATGAAGTGATTCGTGGAGCCACAGTGGTTAAATCCGGTGAGATTACCTGGCCTCCACCCGCACCAAGAATTTCTGCTCAGCCCAAGCCATCGGCGAAAGCTACTGAAGAAGTGAAAATTGTTGAGGAGAAAGCTGAGAAACGAAAATCTCCCGTATCTATTTTTGCATTTTGGGCGATCGCGGCAATCTTATTGCTGTGGTTGGGGCGTGTGGCACCTCCTGATTTCGTCTCGCACTTTACCGTATTTGTCCTGGCAATATTTGTTGGCTGGCAAGTGATTTGGAATGTTACTCATGCGCTACACACTCCGCTAATGAGTGTTACTAATGCAATTTCCGGCATAGTGGTTGTTGGTGCGTTAGTGCAGCTTGGGATTGCCAATTCGGGTTTGGTGAGCCTGCTTGCTTTCATTGGCGTGTTGGTGGCCAGTATTAATATATTCGGTGGTTTCTTTGTGACCTACCGTATGTTGAAAATGTTTCGCCGGTAAGGGGAGGAGAGAGTGATGAACGGTATGATTGCAATGGCTTATCTCTTCTCGGCAGTGATGTTTATCTTGAGCCTGGGAGGTTTATCCAGTCACGAAACTGCGCGCAGGGGAAATATTTACGGCATGGTGGGAATGGCAGTTGCCATTATCGCCACTATTGCTGGAGTGGCCGCCGGGGCCTACTGGATGGTCGCCATCGCCATGATCGTCGGTGCGGTGATTGGATTGGCGCTGGCCAAGCGTGTGGCTATGACTCAAATGCCACAAATGGTGGCTTTGCTACACAGTTTTGTCGGCTTAGCTGCGGTATTAATTGGTTGGGGCGGTTTCCTCGATCCGGTTGTGGAGTTACACGGAGCTGCTCATGTTGTCCACAGCACTGAGATATACCTGGGTGTATTTATTGGGGCAATTACCCTGACCGGTTCTTTGGTTGCTTTTTGTAAGTTGCAGGGATTGGTTTCCGGGAAACCATTAATGCTACCGGCCCGGCACTGGCTTAACTTGATTGCCATTTTGGCTTGTATTGTTCTGGGTGTGTTGTTTGTACCGGCAGATGTGCATGCGGGTACGGTTATTAACTTGCTGTTAATGACCTCAATTGCATTGCTGTTAGGTATTCACCTTGTGGCAGCTATTGGCGGCGCTGATATGCCGGTGGTTATATCCATGCTGAACAGCTATTCCGGTTGGGCCGCTGCCGCTACCGGATTTATGCTGGGCAATGACCTGTTAATTGTAGTGGGCGCCTTGGTGGGTTCTTCCGGTGCCATCCTGAGTTACATCATGTGCCGGGGAATGAATCGCTCTTTTATCAGCGTTATTCTCGGTGGATTTGGCTCTGATGGTGGTGAAGTCTCTGATGAGGAAGTCGATGGTGAAGTAATTGCCATTGATCAACAGGAGCTTGCGGATGAGCTGGATGCGGCGGACAGTATCATTATTGTTCCCGGATTCGGAATGGCGGTAGCCCATGCCCAGCAGGCGGTTAGTGACTTGACCGATCGTTTGAGAAAAGCGGGCAAAACAGTGCGCTTTGGTATTCACCCGGTAGCTGGACGTCTTCCCGGACATATGAATGTGCTCTTGGCTGAGGCTAATGTGCCCTACGATATCGTTCTGGAAATGGATGAGATTAATCCAGACTTTCCCGCTACAGATTTGGTTTTGGTGATCGGTGCTAACGACACGGTAAACCCGGATGCAGTGGAAAAACCGGGCTCGCCTATCGCCGGTATGCCGGTGTTGGAAGTTTGGAAGGCCGGCAAGGTTGTTATCCTTAAGCGCTCTATGGCTTCAGGGTATGCGGGAGTTGCTAACCCGCTGTTTTACAAAGAAAACTCACGCATGCTGTTCGGTGATGCAAAAGATAGTTTGCAGGGGGTTTTGGGTAAAGTCGGCAATTAGTTGCTGACTCGGGTTAATAATAGTAATTAACCTAT
This sequence comes from Microbulbifer sp. ABM4_008, assembly GCF_056311705.1. Lineage (NCBI taxonomy): Bacteria > Pseudomonadati > Pseudomonadota > Gammaproteobacteria > Cellvibrionales > Microbulbiferaceae > Microbulbifer > Microbulbifer sp. ABM4_008. Next base: position 707,874 of record NZ_CM149970.1, read on the forward strand.
TTTGTACTGAAAGGCCTGGTGGGGTACAAATTGTGATGTGCCTCTTCAGGCCTTTCTGTATTTTGGTTTAGCTATTTCTTTTGATGAAAAACTTGGTTATCGAACCCTTTTTCAAATAGTGGTAGGCTCCACCGCTTTACATATCTTTACTAATAAAAAGGTTAATAGGAGTTTGGGGATGGAAATCCGTCTACGTAAGCTAGCTTTTGCAGGGGTTGTTACTCTGGGAGCTTTAGGCTTGGCAGCCTGTGGGGGAGGCGGAGGTGGCTCTGACTCTGATGGTGAAGATGGTTCTGAGACGCCAACTGCCGTTGGCGGCACTTGGGAAAAGGATAACTTCCTGCCTGTCTCAACTTATGCGAGCCGGTGTGTTGCTCCCCGCAGTGGCACAGACCCAGCAACGGGTTCGGCTTATGCTGATGTAGCGGGCACCCGCGAGGACGAGAATAACTGGCTGCGCTCAATGAGTAATGAGCTCTACCTATGGTACGACGAGATTGAAGACCAGGATCCAGCGAGCTTCGATGATTCTTTAGCTTATTTCGAAGAGCTAAGAACTTTCGCTCTAACTCCCTCCGGTCGAGAGAAGGACCGCTTCCATTATACGGTTCCGTCAGATGAGTGGTACTCACAAACTGAATCTGGTGTGTACGTAGGTTATGGTGTCCAGTGGGCCCTACTTTCCGATAAGCCGCCACGTAAAGCGGTAGTCGCTTATCTGGATGAGGAAAACGGTGGTAATTTGCCGGATATTATCACCCGCGGTGCAGAAGTTATCAGTGTGGACGGCGTTGACCTGGCTTATGGTGATGATGTCGATACCTTAAATTACGGTATGTGGCCGGAAAACGATGGTGAGTCCCATGTATTTGAAATAAGACCTTTGGGTTCTTCAACGATTGAGACTGTCACTTTGGTCGCATCACCAGTGCAATCAGATCCTGTTCAATATGTTAAAACGGTGGACACAAATTCGGGCCGCAAAGTCGGATATATGTTATTCAATGATCATATTGCGACAGCCGAAGCGGAATTGATTGATGCTGTCAGCGAGCTTGAGTCTGAGTCTGTTGACGATTTAGTACTAGACCTTCGTTATAACGGTGGTGGTTACCTCGATATCGCTGCAGAGTTAGCTTATATGATCGCAGGTGATAATACTGCGGGGCAGGTATTTGAAATTGCCCAGTTTAACGACCAGCACCCGGAAACTAATCCAATTACCGGAGCGCCATTGGATGGGACTCCATTCTACTCGACCGGTCTGGGCTTTGTTGATGAGTCTTTATACGGGGAAGAATTGCCGACTTTAAATCTGTCGCGACTGTTTGTCTTAACCAGTGAAAATACCTGCTCAGCCAGTGAGGCCATTATCAATGGCTTGCGCGGAATTGATGTAGAAGTTATTCAGATCGGTGAGACTACTTGCGGTAAGCCTTACGGTTTTTATCCCCTGGATAACTGTGGCACCACTTATTTCACTATTCAGTTCTCCGGTGTGAATGCAAAAGGCTTTGGCGATTACTCCGATGGCTTTGTACCCAATGGTAATTATGGAACTGATGCTGATTTGCCCGGGTGTGTGATTGGGGATGACTTTGACAATCTCCTGGGTGATGCTGATGAAGCGCGATTTGCCACTGCGTTGAATTACATTGAGACTGGCGAATGTGGAGATATTGCGGTTAGCTCATTCTCCATTTCCGGTGAAAGCGAGGGTGCCCCCGCTTTCAATGCACGAGTGACCAAGGAAGTCTCTCGCAGTAACCGCATAATGGTGAAATAAAATGAAAAAGGCAGCTTTGGCTAAACTTTGTGGTTTTGCATTGATGTGTCTTGGCTGCTCCTCCCAGCAAAATATTGAAACTGCACAACCGGCACTGTTACTGGAAACTAGCCCGGAGATTCAGGACAAGCTGCAGGTGGCAGTTTCGCAAGCGCTGGGCGGGGTTAATGTGACCCTGGGCCCGAGGGTGTTTGTGGACGATACTATTTTGGTGATTGAGAATGATCCCAAAAAGATGGCTCTGATTGGCCGGGATATGGGGCGGCCGATCAAGTTTCAACTAGTCGGCAATGGTGAGAAATGCTGGTTGAGGCGATTGTCCAATGGAGAATCCTGGGAGTTGCCTGTGATGTGTAAGCCAGTTTCCACTGGTTGAGAAAAGAAAGGGGAGCATTAGCTCCCCTTTTTGTTTAACGCAGCAGGTTGGACTTGCGAATATCCGGTTTTTGCGCAGCACGGAAAATCAGGGCAATCTTGCCGATTTCCTGTATCAGCTCGGATGAGGATTTTTCGCAAAGCTCACCAACGATTTGGTGGCGTACTTCCCGGTCGGCGATCATCAGTTTGACCTTGATCAGCTCGTGGTCTTCGAGTGCACGGTTCAGTTCTTCCATCACCCCCTCGCTCAGCCCGTTGCCGGCTACGGTCACGACAGGTTTCAGGTTGTGACCTAGAGAGCGAAGAGCTTTTTTGCGGTCGGCGGTTAAAGGCATACAATACTCCATTACCACTTTGTGGAATTCGATGTGGGAGCGGCCACAGATCGCGATCGTCGCCAGCGTTTGTTCGGCGGACCCGATCGCGGCCAGTGGCCGCTCTTATAATTAAGCTGTAGTGATTGTAGGCATTGTACCCGATGGGCCGATCTAAGAGCAGCCACCGTTGGCTGCGTGAACATTTTAATGACCATTACGTCAAACAGTCCCAAAAAGAGGGCTATCGCTCCCGTGCCAGCTACAAGCTGCAGGAGCTACAAAATAAGGACCGCTTATTCAAGCCAGGAATGACTGTTGTCGACCTGGGTGCGGCTCCAGGGGGCTGGTCCCAGGTAGCGATGGAGTTGGTAGGGCACAAAGGCAAGGTTTTGGCGTCAGATATATTACCGATGGACCCGCTGGCCGGTGTGGACTTTGTCCAGGGGGACTTTACAGAGGAGTCGGTGCTCAGTGAACTGTTACAGCGCATGGGCGATGAACTGGCAGACCTTGTGATTTCCGATATGGCCCCCAATATGAGTGGGATACGCGATGTTGATCAGCCCGCCTCCATGTATTTGGTGGAACTGGCGGTCGATATGGCCCGGCAGGTACTTAAGCCCGGTGGTGCATTTGTTGCAAAGGTATTCCAGGGAGAGGGTTTCGACGAGTTGATCCGCGACTTGCGTGGGAGCTACAACAGCGTCGTAACTCGCAAACCTGGTGCTTCCCGCCCCCGTTCACGTGAAGTATACGTGGTGGCGCGAGGATTTAAGGGCTGAGAGCGACTGAGAACATCGGCGTATTTCTAGTCTGACTCCCCATATGGTATAAGCGATACCTGTATCGGGGGCGAAGGCTGTTGACCCCCCGCACCTATACTGGTTTTATCCGGTATTGATGTGGCCGGCATTGCCGGAATGAACGGATTTTGATTGCGAAAGCGAGAGGGCTATCCCTTTGAATGATATGGCAAAGAACCTGGTACTGTGGTTGATCATCGCAGCGGTACTGCTGATGGTTTTTCAAAACTTTAAACCGCAGTCACGGGATGAGGCTCTCAGTTACTCCGACTTTGTTCAGGATGTGCAGTCGGGCCAAGTTAAGAACGTGATCGTAGACGGTCTGGTAATCACCGGCGAAAAAGCCGATGGCAGCCGCTTCAAGACTATCCAGCCACAGATTATCGACGATGAACTCACCAATGAGCTGGTTCGCAGCAATGTGCAATTCGTTGGTCGCGAGCCTGAGTCACCGAGTATCTGGCAGCAGCTTCTGGTAGCCAGCTTCCCGATCCTGATTATTATCGCTGTGTTTATGTTCTTTATGCGCCAAATGCAGGGCGGAGCCGGCGGTCGCTCAGGCCCTATGGCGTTCGGTAAGAGCAAGGCGCGCCTGCTGGGCGAAGACCAGATCAAGACAACTTTTTCCGATGTTGCCGGTGTAGACGAAGCTAAGGAAGAGGTGCAGGAACTGGTTGAGTTCCTGCGCGATCCCACCAAGTTCCAGCGCCTGGGTGGCAATATCCCCCGTGGCGTATTGATGTGTGGCCCTCCCGGTACCGGTAAGACCCTGCTTGCCAAAGCAATTGCCGGCGAAGCAAAAGTACCTTTCTTCTCCATCTCCGGTTCTGACTTTGTTGAGATGTTTGTTGGTGTGGGCGCTTCCCGGGTGCGGGATATGTTTGACCAGGCCAAGAAGCAGGCTCCCTGCATCATCTTTATCGACGAGATTGACGCTGTTGGCCGTCACCGTGGAGCCGGAGTTGGCGGTGGTCACGATGAGCGCGAGCAGACCCTGAACCAGTTGCTGGTTGAGATGGATGGTTTCGAAGGTAATGAGGGTGTGATCGTAATTGCAGCGACCAACCGCCCGGATGTACTGGACCACGCCCTGCTGCGCCCAGGTCGCTTTGACCGCCAGGTATTTGTTGGGCTGCCGGATATTCGTGGCCGCGAACAAATCCTCAAGGTTCATATGCGTAAAGTGCCTATGGACGACAAGGTGAACCCACAGACAATTGCCCGTGGAACCCCTGGTTTCTCCGGTGCCGATCTGGCTAACCTGGTCAACGAAGCCGCCCTATTTGCTGCGCGGGCCAATAGACGCACCGTGACCATGGAAGAGTTTGAGCGCGCCCGTGACAAGATCATGATGGGTGCCGAGCGCAAGTCCATGGTGATGAATGAAAAGGAGAAGGTGAATACCGCCTATCACGAGGCCGGTCACGCCATTATTGGTCGACTGGTACCCGAGCATGACCCGGTACACAAAGTAACTATTATTCCCCGTGGCCGCGCTCTGGGTGTCACCCAGTTCCTGCCAGAGGAAGACAAGTACAGCCTGTCCAAGCGCGCGATTGAATCGCAACTGTGCTCCCTGTTTGGCGGCCGTATTGCCGAGGAAATGACCCTGGGTATCGACGGTGTTACTACCGGCGCTTCCAACGACATCGAACGGGCCACTGACTTGGCGCGCAGTATGGTGACCAAGTGGGGCTTGTCCGAAAAGCTCGGCCCATTGCATTACGGCGAAGATGAAAGTGGCCAGCCCGGTCAGGGCAATCCGGTTTCCGGCAAGACTTCCAATGAAATTGATGTGGAGGTGCGCCGTATTATCGATGTCTGCTACGAGCGAGCACAAAAGCTGTTGGAGGATAACCGAGATATTCTTGAAGCGATGAAAGATGCGCTGATGGAATACGAAACCCTGGATGCGGAGCAGGTGGACGACCTGATGGCTCGCCGCAAAGTTCGCGCACCGAGGGATTGGGAAGACAATAACTTCGGCTCTGGTGGAAACAGCCCGACCCAGGATACTGAAACCACAGAAGCCTCAACTGAGGCGGATAAGAGCAATACCGTCGGCGGCCCATTAAACGGCCACTGATTCTCCGAAGCGACTAACTGGACAAAACCAAATGCCGGGTTGGGGATAGGGCGATAGCCTGTTCCAATCCGGCATTTTTTATTTCAGCCAATGAAAATTATTTGTGGTAACCACACCCTAGACCTCTCCCAACCGGTGGTTATGGGGGTTCTGAATACAACGCCGGACTCCTTTTCCGACGGTGGCAATTACTATGCCTCCGGTAGCCTGGACTTGACCCTGGCTCTGCAGAGAGCAGAACAGATGCTCTCTGAGGGAGCGAAAATCCTGGATATTGGCGGAGAATCGACACGCCCTGGCGCATCGTCGGTCACCGAACAGCAGGAGCTGGATCGGGTAGTGCCGGTGGTGGAGGCGATCAAAGCGAACTTTGACGCGATCATCTCTGTCGATACCAGTACCCCGGCAGTGATGCGTGAGTCAGCTGCGGTAGGGGCGGGACTGATCAATGATGTTCGTGCCCTGGAGCGCCCAGGAGCACTGGAAGCAGCCGCAGAGAGTGGTTTGGCAATCTGCCTGATGCATATGCAGGGTCAGCCCGGCACTATGCAGGATGATCCGTCTTACACTGATGTTGTAGAGGATGTCGCCAGGTATCTGCAGAAACGGGTCGATCTCTGTATCGAGCTGGGGGTGACACGGGACCGGCTCATTCTCGACCCGGGTTTTGGCTTTGGCAAAACCGATGAGCACAATTTGGCGTTGTTGCGTAATTTGTCGCAGCTGGCGCCGGCGGATATGCCCATACTGGCGGGCTTGTCGCGGAAATCGATGATTGGTCGCTTACTCGATCGAGATGTAGATGGCCGACTCCCCGGTAGCCTGGCCCTGGCCATGTTGGCTGCGCAAAAGGGCGCAAGAATTTTACGTGTCCACGATGTTGCGGAAACCGTGGATGTGTTGCGCATGCAGCAATTGGTTTGCAGCGAAATTTGATGAGTGATGTCTTACAGAGACCTTAAGCCGCAGGGTCCTGTTGTGGTTTTCCGACAGAACAGAAAAGCGGCGAAGTACACAATTGAGAAGCGTTATGGAAAGAAAGTATTTTGGCACTGATGGTATTCGTGGTCGCGTTGGCGAGGGAGCAATTACTCCCGATTTTATGCTGCGCCTGGGATATGCAGCGGGCAAGGTACTGGGAAGAATTTCCAAAGCTAAACACCACCGGCGCCCCCGCATCCTTATCGGTAAGGACACTCGGGTCTCCGGCTACATGTTTGAGGCAGCGCTGCAGGCGGGCCTGATTAATGCTGGCGTGGATGTCGCCCTGTTGGGGCCAATGCCGACTCCGGCGATCGCCTACCTGACCCGGACTTTCCATGCCGGTGCAGGCATTGTTATCAGCGCCTCCCATAATCCTTACCACGACAATGGCATTAAGTTTTTCAGCGCTGAAGGCTCCAAGTTACCGGATGAGGTTGAATTGGAGATTGAAGCCGCTCTCGAGCTGCCGATGGAAACTTCCGACGATCTCGGTCGCGCCTATCGAGTTGATGATGCAGCCGCGCGTTACATCGAGTTCTGCAAGGCTTCCACGCCCTGGGGTTTCTCCCTTGAGGGTTTGAAGATTGTTCTCGACTGCGCCAATGGAGCCACTTATCACGTAGCGCCGATGGTGTTTCGTGAGCAGGGAGCAGAAGTCAGCGTAATTGGAGCGGGCCCTGATGGACTCAATATCAATCTAGATTGCGGCTCCACTAAACCTCAGCAGTTGCAACGGGCCGTGGTTAAGCGCGGTGCGGACCTGGGTATAGCCTTTGATGGTGACGGGGACAGGGTGTTGTTCGTCGATGCCAATGGGGAATTGGTCGATGGCGATCAGCTGTTGTATATCATCGCTATGCACCAGCATAAATTCCTGGGCGGTTGTAGTGGTGTTGTCGGCACCTTGATGAGCAATTACGGTTTTGAGCTTGCATTGCGCGAAAACAAAATCCCGTTTGAGAGAGCCAAAGTGGGCGACCGCCATGTGCTTGAAAAAATGTCAGCTAATCAGTGGAAGCTGGGAGGCGAGTCGTCAGGCCACATTATCTGTGCCGATGCATCTACCACCGGCGATGGTATCATTGCCGCACTGCAGGTACTGCGTGGCCTGTGTGAATTTGATGAGCCCTTGCATCAGCTTAAATCCCGTATGACAATGTTCCCCCAGCACATGATTAATGTGCAACTGGCTCATCGCGATGGTGTTCTCGATCACACAGACGTTAAGGCCATTGTTGTCGATGCAGAACGTCAGCTCGCAGACAGCGGACGTGTGCTGCTGCGGCCATCTGGCACAGAGCCTCTGATCCGGGTAATGGTTGAAGGCCGCGACAGCGCCTTGGTGGAACAGCTGGCCAAAGATATTTCCTCCGTGGTGGAGCGAATTGGAAATAACTGATCTGCTGCGATTTAACCCGTAGTAAATCGGTCCTCTTGGGGCGCAGAAGAAACTCGTATAATTTTGGTTGTATGTTGGCGTCAATGTCGCTAAGATTTGCGCCCCTTGAAGGAGCACACATGCGAACACCGCTAGTAGCAGCAAACTGGAAAATGAACGGCAGCCGCGAGTTTGCCGAACGTTTTTTCACCGAACTCAACCTCGAAGGTGTGAAGTCCGGTGTTGTTGTTTGCCCATCTTTTCCATATCTCGGCCTAGTGGCTGATGCGGCGGAAAAGAGCGGAGGTTTCAGCTTGGGTGCCCAGGACCTTAGCCAGGAGCCCAAAGGGGCGTTTACTGGTGAGGTTTCCGCTAGCATGTTACTGGATTGGAATACCCGTTACGTTATTGTCGGGCATTCTGAGCGCCGTAGTCTCTATGGAGAAACCAGTGAGTTAGTGGCGAAAAAATTTGTTGCGGCCCAAGAGGCGGGATTGACTCCAATACTTTGCGTCGGGGAAACCCTTGAAGAACGCGAGCAGGAGCGCACTCTCGAAGTGGTTGCAAAACAACTTCAAGCGGTTGCCGATATCATTGATTCGGCTGGCTGGAAGCAGTCCGTGATTGCCTATGAGCCGGTATGGGCCATTGGCACCGGAAAAACTGCTACTCCTGATGAAGCCCAAGCTGTACATGCATTTATTCGCTCGCAGTTGGGAGATTTGGGCGCTGAAGTACAGATTTTATATGGCGGTAGTGTAAAATCCGCAAATGCCAGGGAGCTTTTTGCCCAGGCAGATATTGATGGTGCCCTGGTGGGTGGAGCCTCGCTGGATGCCGGCGAGTTTGCTGAGATTTGTCGCGCTGCTGTTTAAATTGACAGCACGCGGGTTGGCGAATACTGAATAACGGGTTGTTTAGACCCCGGTAGAGAGTTTCCAGAAAATGGAAAAATTGGTATTAGTTGTACACGTTTTGACCGCATTAGGCATTATTGGCCTGATTTTGTTGCAGCAAGGTAAAGGTGCCGAAGCCGGTGCATCCTTTGGTGCGGGCGCGTCCCAGACAGTTTTTGGCAGTCAAGGTAGCGGAAATTTCTTTTCCCGCTTGACAGCAATTTTTGCGACGGTATTCTTCGTCACCAGTTTCGGCCTGGCTATCCTGGCTAAGCAAGGTGCAGGCACCAATGTTGATGCGGACCTTCCGCAAATTCCAGCAGCGGTACAGCAAATTGGCCCAGCTGAAGAACTGCCGGCTATCGACAGCGATATCCCGCAGCTCGAAACAGATTTGGAAACTGGCGATATCCCGCAGATTCCTGCAGACAGCACCGGTTCAGAAGAGCCAGCTGCTAACCAGGAAAGTGAGGAACAGCAGTAAAAGATTTTTGCCCAGGTGGTGGAATTGGTAGACACGCTATCTTGAGGGGGTAGTGAGCTATGCTCGTGCGGGTTCAAGTCCCGCCCTGGGCACCACATCAAGATCCGAAGAAGTTCGGAATCATCCAAAAAGCCCGGTAAATCCGGGCTTTTTGCTATCTGGAGGGTACGCAGCCCTCCGCTCTCGTTCGTTGTCATTCGGTGCTACATTCGCTGCTACCTTGTTCAATTTAAAAACTGGTAGCACCACCATGGCTCTGACAGATACTCAAATCAAGCCAGCCAAACCAAGCGGCAAGAAGCAGTGGTTTGCGGATATCTGGTAGCTCTGTATGCGGCTCTTCCGCTTAGTGCTCAATACGCAAAGTAATGTAATCAATATAACTTGAGCCCTGAGATCAGCTTTAGATCTCAACTTTGGCCAAGTAGAGAGCTAGTCATTTCAGCAAGAAGTGATATGGACTACTAGCTATTTGACTTAGTCAGGGAATAATTATGCCTGCCCTACGCAGTTGCTTGTCTATAAGTTTTAGTATACTCGTCCTAATTTATGTCCTGCATTGGCTTCTTGCCTTTCCATGGCTGTGGGTGATTGGCTATCTTGTAGTTGGTGCAATATTCGTCGGTTTCTCAACGTGGCTTTACTCTGGTATGTATAGCGAAGACGAATGAAAATTTTTACAAGCGCGCATATGCATAGCTGAATAGTGCGGTCTTGGTGGTCCATACTGTTTGAAGTCCTGGACCTTGCCAACCACCAAGGGTTGTAAGGGGGGGACGATTCTGGACTCCCTTTGGGGTCTTTTGAGAACCACTTTTGCTAAAGCCGGCTTGCCTGTTCAGTATTAGGTAACCTCGCACTTTGTCGATTTGGGGTAGGGGAAGTCACGCTTGAATTTCAGCATCACGCTCAGTCGTTGAGACGCCTCAGTAGAGGGAGGATTCAAAGTGGTGTTACTTTTTTGTTGTGCTTTCCTATACGTCCCGTAACCACTGGCTAGAAGTTATTTTTCAAGTCCCGCACTGATCAAGAAACGAAGAAGCTCAGAATCACCCAAAAAGCCCGGTTGATCCGGGCTTTTTACTATTTAAAAAATAAAAATATTAACCTTTCACTTTGTCAGGAATTGCCCTGCATAGCCTTGAATATCCCTTTCTGGATTACTCATTTAAGACCAGGTGCCTCTCCAATAATTTATAAGCCATCTGCAGAGCTCACCGGTGGTTGATGTGATTATGTAGGCAGGAAACATTCACTAGTAGGCCTGTAATTCTATGTAATAGCTTTTCAGGGAGGTTTGGTTGCGGGTTTATTTGGGGGGATGGATACTGGATTACTCCAGTTGCTCGGTATCAAGCTAGTAACTATTTTGCTTCCCTTTAGTGATCCCTATTCTCGGCACCAGTTCTGAAAGTGAATTAAAAATCGGCTGAAATTTTTGGTAAATATAGAAAAAGGAGTTTTCGATTGAAGTCTTATACCACTAAATACAAAAAGCTTTCGACACTTCGGGGGCTAGTAATATTTGTCGGGCTACTGTCCATGGAAGGTGTATCAGCTGACGCCTCTCTTTCTGATCTTGATATTGATAATGATGGTCTGATTGAGATTCGCAGTTTCAAAGACCTTAATGAGATTCGTAACAACCTAGACGGATCAACTTTATACAATAGTAACTATGGTTGCCCAGAAAGTGGCTGTTATGGCTTTGAGCTGACCAAAGACCTGAATTTTGATACCAATGGCGATAGTTATGTTGATGCGAATGATGAGTACTGGAACGAGGGCTTAGGATGGGAGCCGATTGGTACGATTGAAAATCCGTTTACTACAATCTTTGAGGGTAATGGTTACTCGATCAATAACTTATATATAAGTCTCAATGGAGGGGTATTAACTGTTCTGAATGAATACACAGGTCTGTTGGGAAACATTCAATCGGCGGAAATACGTAATCTTACTATAGTTGATACTGTCGTTTCTTTTATTGGCACTATTCCTACTGGGGAAGACTCTGCAAGTTCAAGTGAAGGGTGCTCGGGAGATATGGCTGAGTCTAGTACTATTTCCAATAGTGATTTAGGTTCTGGGTGTGAATTAAGTTCGATCGTGCTGACCTTAGATTTATCCGATACCGAGATAGCATTACCCTACATTAATTTTGAATCCCCAGTAGAAGGTAATGAAGTATTTGTTATTGATTTATCTGAATTCCCTTCAGTTGATGATGAGTGCGGAGCGAGTGATTTTTCCGAGGACAGCAATAACTTTTGTGTTACTGGATCAACGATTAGTTTCCAGGGTGGGGATGGTGGTGACAGTTTAGTTGCAATCCCAAGTATTCCTCTCATACCTAGCGCTACATTTAACTTTTACCCCAAAGTTACGGCAAAGCTATTTCAAGCTGGCCAGTTCAGGGCTGTAATTTATGAGGATCAGGGACCGGCAGAGATTCAAGCCTGGGTCACAGATGAGTATGAGCTGGACCCATTTAACTATAGTTGGAACAGCCCAAAGCTAGTTCAGCTTAACGACTCTGGTGAAAGTGTATTTACCTTTGATCCAGCAGGTTTGTCGGGAGCTTTCGAGGTTACTGTTACTGTTACAGATTCTGGTGGTTTGTCAGATACTGCGACACTGATATTGCGAGTGGATGGCAGAGCCCCTGTATTGTCCGATAATGAGGATGCTGATCAGGATGGGCTGAGTGACATCCTTGAGGGATTCTTAGATTTAGATGGTGATCGAATACCGGACTATCTAGATAGGGTAGCGGTTCGTTCCCAGCTGCCGGTAAATAGAACTGGTGCAGTGATGCAAAGCTCTGAAGGGACAAGCTTGAGACTTGGTGATAGTGCCTATATTGCCGGTCAACAAGTGGGGCAGGTTACGTTGGAGGATATAGATAATCTCTTTGAGGATAATTTGGCAGGACAGAATAGCTATAAATTCCTGCATGGTATTTTTGACTTTGTTATTTACGATGCAGATTTTGGGGAAAGCGCTAACATCGTTGTCCCTTTAAATGCCGCTTTACTCGAAGGTGCTCGTTATCTGAAATATCGCCAAAGTGTTGGATGGGTGGATTTTATTGAGGATGAATTTAACCGTGTATCTTCTGCACTGGGGCAGTTGGGTGATTGTCCTGAGCCGGGTAGTGAGAAGTACCAGCCTGGGCTCCATGAGGGCCATTTTTGCATCCAGCTTAGCTTGGTAGATGGTGGCCTCAACGATGATGACGGAGAGATGAATGGCATTATTGTCGATCCTGGTGCTGTCGCGACCCTCAATGTAAAAGAACCTATTGTAAATATAAAATCCTATGCACTTGAGAATTCACAGTTTCAGTTAGAGGAGGAGGCACCGGTGTTGGCTTTCTCCCTACAGAGTGACTCTGCTGATGCGATGCTGAAGTCACTCACAATCAAGGCCGATGGTGAGTTGGATGAAGTATCGGACATACAGAGGGTGCGTTTGTATTTGGATATGGATAACAATGGAATTGCCAGTAATTCGGAGTTGATCGGCGATGGTCTCTTTTCAATTGATAATGGCTATCTGAAGTTAGATTTATTCAAAAAGTTTCAGTTGCCCGTTGGTGAGCCCCAGTTTCTGGTGACGTATGAATTTTAAAACCTCAGAGAGTTTTTCGGAATTACTGCTATTAATTGGTGGATATATGGAACCTTTAAAATCCAATGTGCGCTTTTACTTTGTTTTAGTTATCGCTGCTTTTGTTGGTGGTTGTGCTGATTCTTCGAATAATATAGTTGAGCCAGAAGAAAAGCCCGTAAGTAAGGCCTTTTCGATTACCCTAGAGTCAGTTGAGGTTGAGAGGCTAAGTAATGGTGAGGCTGTCTCTGTGGATGCAGGTGAGATAAAAGATGAAGCTCTTATTTTGGTGCCAAATTTCGATTAAATAATTCTTAGTAAGTAAACGTAAAGCCCCTATTTAGGGGCTTTTTTAATGCTTAAATGCAGGGGTGCTAAAATTAATTGGCTAATATTTGTTTCTAATAACTTTGCACTAAAGGGTTTAAGTATCAAAATAATGACCGAAGTTGATGCAATTACCTTGCATATTTTACAGTTTATATAATGGCAGTCGATTTTTGGCTGATAAGTAATCGTACATACACTTCCTTAGTGAGCTGGAAAAGATACCCAGACTTGGGTAAGGTATTTTTTCTAATCAGGGTGACATGCGGTAATAAAGTAAGTGCCCCTAAAGTGACGCTGAGAGACTTGGTTCTCAAAAGCGGAGCTAGTCCCTGATATTGTTTTCTCTTTAGATGGTAGGTCACCAGGTTTCAACCCTAAAGGGCATCAGCTGATCATAAGGAAAATAGTGGATAGTTGGAGTCAATATCTGCAACTTCTTCTCCACCAGTAGATCAAGTGGTGGCAGAAAATTGATTGAAGAGTATTGATGCTAGATTCAGCAATAAAGAAAAGTGGTTGGAGTGAGTGAAATCAACTTAACCAGTTTGAGGTAACCCAGGAGCTACCTTGTAATCGAGGTGGTGTACTTTAAGTAAAATAAAAGAGTACTTAATCTGTAATTCGATCGAGAATAAGCTTTAGGTTAGCTGAATTGATATTTTATTATTTTGTTTGTTTTGGCCTTTTAATATCATAAGGTTCTTAAACATGTTGTCGATGTCTACGATGTGATAGATGTTTCCTTTGCTTTGTTAATTATTGCTTTTTAATCGCGGGGCAATATTCAAATAAAAGCTAAGTTTGTCTTTAAGTGGTTTCCTGTCGTTTGGTTGGGGTGTTGTGATCTGTCATTTTGTGGCGAGTAAAGATAAATGGAGATTTAAATAATCGGTTAATTTAAATTTTGATTTATATTTTTTGAGATTTTTGTAAGGCATACTGAGTGTGAATGCAGCCTGAATATATAGGTTTTTTGCTGTAATTTCTGAAGTATTTATAATTTTAATTTTTTGCTTGGATCTTCTTGCTAGTTAATATTTGGGTATTTATACTGCCTGCTCGATTATTTTTTTAAGGATGAAAAATGAAGTTTTTGAAGTCTGTGTTGCCGGTGTTTGCCTTGTTGTTAGCGAGTCAGTCTTTTGCAGAAATGACTTTTATTAGCGGCGTTAAGCACAATATTACTGAGTACTCTTATACTTCGGATACTCGGCGAATTGCTGAGATTGATATCTTGGGTGATAGTGCGCAAGAAATCAGTTTCGATATTACTGCGATTGTATCTGGTTTGGGACGGTTGAGGCCAGATGGCGTTTGTCGTTATTCCCATAGGGGAGAGCGTTGCTATACTAGAAATCATCCTAGAATTTTTGACTATGTGTATGACGTTTCGATCACGGCAAGTTGTGTTGCCAAAGATGGTACTCAAACTGCAATAGGGGTTGATAGGGACGATAAAAATATTTATACGAATGTGCCCATTTCAGATTTTCGCAATGAAGTAGTCTTAACGATAGATAATGGTTCAATTGCCGCGGATATGTGCGATACCTTGACAGTAGATATTCAGGGTGATTTAGAGGCTATTGAAGATGTAAATTTAAAAGTTTTCACCTACGAAATTTTCTAGTTAATAGTATGAAAGTGTCGGTAATAATTGCCGGCACTTTCACAGTCGAACTCCAATCTAGTATATCCATACAACCAAAAGTAGTGGATCACCGCATATCTAATAGAAATGATGTCAGCTCTGTAGCAGAGTCAGAAGCAGTTAATAAAGTCTTTTCTTTTATCTGAAGTCGGTAAGGGTTGAACGGCTTAGTAGTGGCGATTCAGTGCCGATAGCTACCGGCTGGTTAAAAGTGATGAGCTTATATTGAGCTGAATACCGATTCGTTAAATTTCCTTCACAATAGAATCTGTCGCTAGTTTTGAGCCCCATCAAGGGGCTTTTTTGTATCTGTTGATTGACAATTGATATCAATAGCTGATGCTGGTTAAAAGGGCGGGAGAACTGTCTGTACAGGAATACTCTCATATAGAGAAGGGAATGGGATAGATATCCTTATTTTGTGTGTGGTCTATGCGATAACTGAGCACTTTGTTTTGTATCAAGTAGAGGGCGTTACCCTGATTTCCGGTGCGGGAAGTGAGAAAGATGCCCAGACTTGAGCCAGATCATTTTTCCCTGGTCAGAGTGGCATAAGGTAACGGAATTAGTGTCCCGGCAGTGACGCTGAGAGATTGAGCACTCAAAAATGAGGCAGAGGCGCTCGCACTGCTCTGAGTGTAACTGTTCCCTCTAGCTCTTGAAAAAAGCATGGCTATAACGGAGTAAGAGGGCGGAGACTGGATCAGGGAGGATCGTGGTGAATTTGGTTGAAGATTCCTGGCTGCCAATTATCCGGCGATGCGGCATGCAGGAAAGAATTGCTCCTTGGCAAATTGTCGAGGTGGATAATCCTGTCGTAGATATCTGTACGGTACGACCGGATTTTCGCGGGGCGCTGTTCCAATTTTTAATCGGCCTGTTGCAAACAGCTTTTGCACCTGAAAGTGTCGATGATTGGGGAGTCTACTGGAAAAAGGCGCCTACTGAGGAAACACTAAAATCACGGCTGCAAAGCTACGCTCCCAATTTTGAATTATATCAAGAGTCCGGGCCTGCATTTATGCAGGACTTGGAATTGAGCGAGGGAGAATCAAAGTCGATTGCTGCCCTACTGATTGAGGCGCCGGGCAGTAAAACCTGCAGAGATAATCAGGATCTATTTATTAAGGGCGGTAGAGTGCAGGGTGTATGTCCCAGCTGTGCCGCTAGTGCGTTATTTACTTTGCAAATTAACGCCCCCTCTGGAGGCGTGGGGCATAGAACCAGTTTGCGTGGTGGTGGTCCCCTGACCACATTGATAATGCCAGAGGCAGAAGATGCCAACCTTTGGCAGAAATTGTGGCTCAATATCCTGCCACAAGAGGAATTTGGGTCAAGGTCTGAAAGCTCTGATAGTTGTATCTTCCCCTGGCTCGCTCCCTCCCGCCTCTCTGACAAACAAGCTTCCTCTACGTCTCCCAATGATACCCATCCTCTGCAAATGTACTGGGGTATGCCGCGCAGGATACGTTTCCAAATCCCGAGAGAAGGCAAGGATTACTGCGACCTTTGTGGAGAGCAGACGAATCAATTAATCCGGGAATATACCACTAAGAATTATGGCATTAATTACGAGGGGCCCTGGATTCATCCCCTTACGCCCTATCGATGTGACCCCAAGAAAAAAGCCCCACCCTTGAGTTTGAAGGGGCAACAGAGTGGTCTCGGTTATCGACACTGGTTAGGGCTTATGTGGAATGACCATTCAAATGGTGATGAAGCGAGTCGGGCGGTGCGCTTGTTCCATGAGGAATATGCGGAAATTCTCGAAGAACTGGATTCGAATGTCGATGTGCGCCTGTGGGGATTTGGCTATGACATGGACAATATGAAAGCGCGTTGCTGGTATGAACAGGAAATGCCAGTACTGCCTATTTCCCCTGAGCATCAGTCGCTATTTATTCAGCTGGCAGGGCAGCTTTTAACAGCTGCAAAAGATACTTTGAAAGAGTTGCGCTTTAGGGTCAAGGCTGCCTGGTTTAATAACCCTAATGAGGCTAAAGGGGATTTTTCATTTGTCGATCAGGCATTTTGGATGGCGACGGAAAGCCAGTTTTATCACTCGCTCAAGCAGTTATCCCTCGAATCCAAGAAATCCCTATTTACACCTGCACCGGTGGCTATTGCCTGGGCACACACACTGAGAAAAACGGCTTTAGCGCAGTTTGACCATTGGTCAATGGAGGGCTCTGCGGAAGACCTGAAATTGCAGCGAGTGACTCGGGCACGACGTCTTTTAAGGAGTAAGCTCGCCAGCCTGGCAAGTTTAAAGACTCTGGATAATACAGCCAAAGTTGAGCAACAACAGGAGGAATTGTGATGGCCGGATATCAATATCTTAGCGATACAGATGTGAGCCGACTGCGCGAGTGGCACCGCTGGCTCAATGACAAAGCTGGCCGGGCCGACCGAGCGCGTTTGCGCCGTGCGGTAGAGCCCATGGATGTAATGCCTACTCCCGCCTTTATCCGTTTTTTAAAGGATATGCCCGAGCGCTGGCAGAAAGATGAGCAAATTCGTATCGAAGATGCGGCTCTGGTAGCCACCGTAATTGCACACGTAAAAACTGATAACACCAGCAAAACAATTGATGTTGATAGCAGCGAGGCTATGGATGTCAGTTTTGCCCGGTCCCTGGCTATGCCCCGGGAGAGAGGTGGGCGCCCCCCTTTAAGTGAGCTGCGCTTTTTTCAGTTGCAGAAAAGTCGCGATACGGCCGAGTTTTATCGCCGCATAGTACGGGCCCTGGCCCTGCTGGATGGCAGAGCCAATATAGCTTCTCTTGCCAATGATTTGCTGCACTGGCAAAGAGAGATGCGCACGATTCCAGCACGGCATCCACAGGAACGCCTGGCTGTGCGTTGGGCAACTGATTACTACGCCGTATTACCAGATTGAGAAAAATTCAAAAGTTTCCAAATTAAAGGGGTCTTAGGGGCCTAAAGAATTTTTAAATGCTATTCCCATAACAGCACTAAGCACAGAGCAAAGCCAGACCGATTGACAGTGACTGTTGATCAGATACCTGAGAAATGAATCGAAGTAATGTGATGGCCTGACGGTCGCAACAAGGAGAGATTTATGAGCCGCTTTATTCAATTGCATGTATTGACCGCCTATCCCCCTGCGAACCTGAACCGGGATGACTTGGGGCGGCCAAAAACAGCGAAGATGGGAGGTTGTGATCGCCTGCGAATCTCTTCCCAGAGCCTTAAGCGTCACTGGCGAACGTCAGAGTTGTTCCAGCAGGTATTGGCAACGGAGCAGGGGGATAGCCTAATTGGCATCAGAACCAAGCGTCAGGGAGTACTGGCCTATGAGACTTTATTGGAACTGGGTGTCTCTGAGAAAAAGGCCAAATTGTGGGCACAGAAAGTTGCCGAGCAATTCGGTAAGTTAAAAAAGCCGGAAAAAGATAACCCACTGGCCGATTTGGAAATCGAGCAGTTAGTTCACCTCAGTAGTGCTGAGCAAAACGGGATCAATGCATTACTGAAAACCTTGGCAGAAGAGGGGCGGGAGCCGGAGAAGGCGGAGTTGGATTTATTGCGCAAGGAAAACATGGCGGTGGATATCGCCTTGTTTGGCCGTATGCTCGCTTCCAAGCCCACCTATAACGTGGAAGCGGCGTGCCAGGTGGCCCATGCACTCTCGGCTCACTCTGTAGTGATTGAAGATGATTATTTTACTGCGGTAGACGACCTGAATGATCGCAGCGAGGATGCCGGTGCTGCTCACTTGGGGGAGGCGGGTTTTGCTGCGGGATTATTTTATTCTTATATCTGCATTAACAAAGAGCTGCTAATTGAAAACCTGGGCGGGAATAAACCCCTGGCCGATCGAGCCGTAGCTGCGCTGACTGAGACAATCCTTAAAGTTTCTCCCAGCGGTAAACAAAACAGCTATGCCAGCCGTGCCTATGCCTCTTATGTCGTGGCCGAAGCCGGTGACCAGCAACCGCGCTCTCTCTCTGCGGCCTACCTGAAGCCGGTTGATCGCTATAGCGAGGATTACGCCCATGACGCTATTGATGCACTGCAAAAGCAATTGCAGAGTTTCGATAAGGTGTACGGGGATTGTGCCGATAGTCGCTATGTTCTCAACGCCGTAACTGGCGAAGGTAATATCGAGGAACTTTTGGCCTTTGTCAGCGAATAGGTGGCGCTATGGAATACCTAGTATTTCGTCTTTACGGTGCCATGGCTTCCTGGGGGGAAGTGGCTGTGGGGGAATCCCGCCACAGCGCACACCACCCGGGTAAATCCGCTATTGCGGGACTATTTGGTGCGGCACTGGGGATACCCCGGGAGCGAGAGGACTTACACCAGAACCTGGCCCGGCAATATCGCCAGGCGGTAAAGGTGCTGAATGTGGGGACTTTGCTGAAGGATTTCCACACGGTGCAGGTCCCAGATTCCGCTGGCAAGCGCCGCTACCATACGCGCCGGGATGAGCTGGTTGTAGGGAAAGCGCGTCTGGGAACCCTGTTATCCCGCAGGGAGTATCTGGTGGATGCGCAGGCGATAGTGGCCCTGAGATCCTGTGAAGAGGCTAACTGGACTCTGGCGGAATTGTGTGAAGCCCTGGCCCGGCCAAAGTATCACCTCTACCTGGGGCGAAAAGCATTTCCACTTTCAGCCCCCACTGCCGCACGGGTGATCGGTGCGGATAATTTCCGCAGCGCCCTGGATCATTATGAATCCCCGGAGTTGCTGGATTACCAACCGGAATGGGCCCGGCAGGAGCGCTGGTTGCCCACTGAAGAGAGTTGTCGTTACTACTGGGAGGGTAGCTTGGATGATTTCTCTGCGGAAGATGGAGTGTTTTCAGCAGGATCTGTACAGCGGCTTAGCCGTCTCGATCAGCCCTTATCTCGCAAGCGCTGGCAGTTCCAGCCGCGTATTGAAAATCTCTGGCAGTCATAAGGGAGCGGCTATGTATTTATCCAGAGTTCAACTATCTCCCTCGCTGGCGGTGCAGAAGCAGCTGGCACGGTTGCTCAGCGAAAACAGCTACGGTATTCATCAAATCTTGTGGGATCTTTTTGATGGTGATGAGCGTTTTTTATTTCGTGAGGAATCCTCGCGGGAACAGCTGCTTAGCAAACGCAATCTACCGGTGTATTACCTGCTGTCTAAAGTCCGGCCTGCGCAGGACAATCCGATATTTTTGGTAGAGACTAAAATCTTCGAGCCCCGCTTAAACCCCGGCGATCGGCTGGCCTTCCGCCTGCGGGCGAACCCTACAGTGGCGCGTAAAACTGAAGGGCAAAAGCGCGGCAAGCGGCACGATGTGCTGATGGATGCCCAATACCATTGGTTGAGGGAGCAGTGCGAATTGCATGGTTTACCTGTTGAAGGTGGCAAAGGGCAGCTGAAGCAGAGCTTGGTGCAGGAAAAGCCGGAGCAGTTTGACCAGGGGCAGATTGAAACCCGGTTACAGGATATCAGCCAAACTGCCGCCCGCAGCTGGTTAATTCACCGGGGGACGCGCCTCGGATTTGATATTTACCCACCAAAGCTTCACTGCAATGGGTATCGTTGGAATTTGTTACATAAAAAGCAGCGCGGTGCTGGTTTCAGTTCTGTGGATTACCGGGGAGAGCTTTTGGTTACTGAACCCGAATTATTTATAAAAAATATTTTTGCGGGTATGGGGCCGGCCAAAGCATTTGGTTGTGGATTGATGTTAATCCGCCGAATCTGATTGGGATAAATAGAGTTGTTATACAACTGGAAGTGTTTGAGAGCGAGGGCTGGGATTCAAAAGTATCGGCAACGATACTGAGACTTTAGAGGATAGCAAATAGGCAGATTTAGAGAGTTCCCCGCATCAGCGGAGATAAATCGACCGGTGAGATGATGGTCAAACCAGCTTCATACTGTTCCCCGTATATACGGGGCTAAACCGGAGGGTATCCTGTTATACACTCCTTTCCGAATAGGTTCTCCGCATAAGCGGAGTTGCACCGGTAATTGCGCAATAAGGCGATCTTAACCGAGGCTGTTCCCCGCCCAGGCGGGGTTAAACCGTGGAAAATCGTCAAAGCTGCACGGTAATGATTCGTGCTATTCCCCGCTGCTGCGGGGGTAAACCGAGTGTGGGGTTGGGTTGTGCCGACACCTGAGTTTGTTCCCCCGCTGGGCGGGGCTGGACCGTAGCCGATAGCGCACGGACATTAGTTCTGAAAATGTTTCCCCGAAGGCTCGGGGATGTAATGAGGGTGTGCTATGATCGCGCTCCATTTGCGCGACTGTTCCCTGTTTGTACAGGGGTAAACCGGATAAGGCATGGCCTTTGTGCTCTGCGCAAGGTGTTCCCTGAATACTCGGGGATAAACCGACGATGGAGAAGTTGTCGGAGTGCATCCTAGTTGTTCCCCGCTCTCGCGGGGCTGCACAACGACTTTTCCCTTCTTCTTTTTCCTGTAGATTTCGCAATCGAAAGCCCCGCAGTGTATTACCGGGGGCTTCTGAATTTTGGCTGAAATTATTGGATGATTACGCCAGTATTACTCTCGCCGCCGATCTGGAAGTTAAAAGCGCGGCCATTAGAACCTGTCTGAGTAATTTCCTTGGTGTGATTGTTACCAATTTGCAGGCTAAAGGCTGAGTTGGAGTCACCGCTCTGGGTGATGGTGATGTTATTACTATCGCCAAACTGGCGGGAGCTTATTGAAAGAGACTCACCAGCCTGTTCGAACGTTGCTCGGTTATCGAAACCCAATTGACGGGTGAATATATCTACCTCTGTTCCAGCCTGCTCGATATTGGCAACATTCTGCAACCCGGTTTGTTCATTGCTCGCGCTGATCAGGAAGCCGCCTTGATTAATAACAACCACATTATCAATCAGGAACTGTTCGCTGTTCATGGAGTTGAATTCGGCACCCAGCTGGGAACCCGTAATCTGGTTGGTGGTACCGGTCTGGCGTATATCGATACTGCTACTCAGTGCAGATTGTTCTAAAGCCGCGTTGTTGCCCCCACCATTTTGGCGCAACTCAAGGGTATTAAAGGCACCGGTTTGGGTAATCGAGGTGATATTGGCATCGCCGAGCCTTTGGATAATCAGAAGGTCATTGAACAGACTGTCTACTTGGGTCGCAAAGGCGAAGTGGCGATTGTTTGTTTGCCGTAAGGTCATACTGCTGCTGACACTGGCAAATTGTGCGAGCCCGCCATAGATATCGCTGCCATCCTGCAGTATGTCCAAGGTGCCATCGATTGTGGCAACCAGGCTGGCGGTGGCGAAGTCGTCCCGATCAAACTGGAAGATTAAAACGGAACTGCCTATATTGCCTGCGGTTTCCTCTACCACGGCACTTTGCCGTTCGCCGTCCTGGAATACAAAAATGCTGCCGTTAGCACTGGCTTCTTGGCGACCAATAAAAAAGTGACTGTCTCCATCCTGGATATTGGTAATGGTATTACCGCTGCCAAAGCGCTGTTCGATAGTGGAAGCATTGGAGGTACCGAGTTGCAGAATAGATACCTGGCTGTCGAGAGAGAGTTCTTGGGTGATCTCGGAAGTATTTTGCGATCCGATTTGTGTATTGGTTGCGCTTAGAGAAGCACCACCGGATTGAGATATCGTGGTCTCGTTTTGACTGCCGATCTGGGAACTCTGAATACTACTGTTAATAACACCGCCACTTTGAGTGGCGGTAGCGGTATTAGTATCACCTATTTGGCGTTTGATAATAGTATTGCCGAAACCCGCTTCAGTTTGATCGGAATTTGCTGAGTTACCTGAACCGATTTGTTCCAAGTCAGTAGAGTTGGTGCCCAGCGCATTGCCGCTAAAGGCAACCAGTGCGAGTGTCGCAATACTGGCGCATAATTTCATGAGTAACTCCTTTACTACAAAACTTCCAAGGAGCCCATTCGGGGCTGCTAATGAACATCGCCCACTCGTACTTCACAAGTAGACATCAAAAACTACGAGCCGAATACATCAGTATGGGATCTTAGCTACTGCTAGCCGTCTATCTAAGCGCCAAATTAACCCTATGGGATAAACGGATGCCAGGTAGCTTTTACTTTCAGTAGCTATTTCCCGCCGAATAGAAAAATTATTGCTGGCATCGAAGGGGTAGGATATGAGAAATAAGTATTGAAAATGTAGGAAGAAAGTCCCAGGGATGTGACTGGGAAATGGCGGCGATAACTGCCTTTCATTCTCTCGGGAATTATCGTGGGGACTTTCGACACTCGCGGTCCACGCGTTTTAATAAAGTGGGGATACGGTGGTCTCCATGCATCTTTTTCACCAAGTTTTTGGCTTCCGGCAAAGGGAGACCGAGGCTGCTGATATACAGCGGTTTTACACTTTTTCCCCGCAGCAGCTCCGCCTCAACAGGGGTGTCCTTAAACGGTTTCTTGGCGACACCGATGATGGGAACTTCCTGCTGGAGAGTGGAGTAGAGATGGGCACCCAGACCCGGTTTTTGTTCCCCTCCGAGAAATACATAACCATCGATAACAATCAGTTCTGCTTCTATCTTGTGCTCCTCGATTAGGGTGAGGATACAGGGGAGTTCTCTCTTGTAGAAAGCACCGGGCTCATAGGCCAGGGTACTCTCTATTTTACTGAGATAGAGTTGCTCGGGCTCAGGAGCTGACCAATTCTCAAAGCCGACCCCGGCTACCATTGCTCCGGGGTCCCGGTAATCTACATCTACCGCCAAAATCATATTGGGAGCCTTTTTACCATTGAGTCTCAGGATACTTCCAGTTTTGCCTGCTTTAACAGCTGCTTATGAGTCGCTTTGTAGTGCTTGCCCAGTGTTTTGGATTTATCAAGGATTTCATTGAACAAGACATTGGCCTTTTCCACCTGGGATTGATCTTTCAAGAATAAGGCAAAGTAAAAAGTCGCCTCTGGTCCGCTGTAGTATTGGTACAGCGTTTCATACTCGTGGTAAGCCTCTTTGACTTGCTTCAATGCCGCTAGCGTACGAGCGTAAAGTAAGTGAGCATCCTGATTTTTAAAATCGGGGTTCTTTTCGATTAATTGGTCCAGTGTTTCCTTGGCCAGTTCAAACAGATTGAGAGCAAACTGACAGCGTGCCAACCCAAACATCAGCTCAGGATCATCCTGATGAATCCCCTGAAGGCACTTTTCATAGAGAGTTTTTGCCTCGTGATAAAGGCCGCGCTTCACGCATTCATCGGCCATGCGCATAGAGTTTTCCACATTATTGGAACGGGACAATTCTTGCGCAGCCTGATCGATATCCCGATTGGGATTTAGAGTTTCCCGCACCGTCCTGCGTGCATTTTTAGCACTGCGTGACTGGTTTAATTCCGGCAGGATTTCCAGGACCAGGTAAGCAATAACTCCGGCCATGGGCAGCATCACCAGAACCCAAATCCAAGTGGTGTTGCGCCCGGTTTTGAGCACGTGAATTACAAAAGCTGCCTGAATAAGGATGGATAGAATAAGAAACGGCATAGGGATTACTCTTCTTATTTTCGCTACTAACTTTTCGTGGGCAAGGTTAACCGAGTTCGCTTAGAACACAAGAGCTGTGGATCACGGAGTTGTGCACCGGGGTACCACTCTGTATTGAGTGCACAGTTGTCGCAATATACTACTGGGCCATGGGAATAAGCCGTCTAAGATTTCTGGGGATAAAAATGACCAGTGCCCTAGACACTTGGAGCTATGGCGCATAGGGAGGTGAGCCAATGGCTCAATTGTCGCGACGGGAATTTTGTTTTACCACTTGGGCATTGGGGGCGGCCTTGCTAACAGGGGTGTCGACATCCAAAGCTGCCCAGGCACAGAAGGGGCGCCGTCAGGCTTTACCGATTCCCCCGGAGTTACGTGCAGATGGGCAAGGCCGGATTAAATTGGCAGCGCGCCCGGGCAAGCAGTCTTTCCTACCGGGGGTGACTACACGTACTTATGGGTTCAATGGTCCGTTTTTAGGTCCGGCGATACGGGTGCGCAAGGGCGAGAAAGTAACCGTCAGCGTGGTCAATCATCTGCCGCAAAATGTAACTGCGCATTGGCATGGACTAATCGTACCCGGCAATGCCGATGGTGGCCCCTATATGCCATTGAAACCTGGAGAAACCTGGACCGTAGATTGGAACATAATTCAGCCCGCCGCCACCTTGTGGTTTCATCCCCACCTCTACCCGACAACCGCCGAGTTGGTACTCAAAGGCTTGGCGGGATTGATTATTATCGATGATGAAGAAGGCGATGCACTGCCGATACCTTCGCGGTGGGGTGTGGATGACATTCCGTTAGTGATTCAGGATCGCCGCTTTACCGATGATGGTCAGTTCTTCCATCGCTTTAACGAAGTGACGGTTGCGGCGGGCTACTGTGGTGATCGCATACTGGTTAATGGCGCTATTAATCCGGTGGTCAGGCCACCTAAAGGCTGGGTACGCTTTCGTATTTTGGATGGCTCCAACGGACGGAACTATCGGCTTGCCACCAGTGACAAGCGACCACTCTACGTGATCGCCAGCGATGGCGGTTTTCTCTCGGAACCAGTGAAAGTAGATGTACTGCCTATTGCTGCAGGAGAGCGCTACGAAGTCATGATCGATACCCGCGATGGCAAGCCTTTCGACTTCCAAACACTGCCAGTGCCCCAGCCAATAATGCGCCTGCCGCCATTTGATCAGGCTCACAGTTTTCTCAGTGTGGTGCCTGGAACATCCGAGGGGAAAGGACAGTTGCCGGAGAGCCTGGTATCCCTGCCGACAATTCCCCAAAACCTGCCACCAATCAGTCAGAAGCTGGTGATGCAAATGAACCGACAGAAGCAGGCGCAAGCAGTGATTGGTGCAACGGGGCTGCCGCAGATGGTTGCCGGAGGTACGACCAACCCCGATGTGGTGGCCAAGGTATTGAAGCTAATTACTGAGGGGCCGGCATTGCCGTTAAAAGAGCAATTAACTGCGAATGCGATTAATGGGGTTTCCTTTGCATTTACCGAGCCCGGGTTTAAGGTTGCGAGGAATAAGGACCTGCGCTGGGAGATCTCTGAAGGACAGGACAGAATGCTACACCCGGTACATATCCATGGCTGCCAGTTTCGGGTCACGAAATACAATAATGCAGAACCGCCACTCTATATGCGTGGCTGGAAAGATACGATGCCCATATCCGATGGCGGCAAAGCGGAAATATTTGTTCGTTTCCCGCTGCCGGCGATGCCGGATATGCCCTATATGGTGCACTGTCATGTTTTGGAGCACGAGGACTCGGGAATGATGACAGAGTTTAGTGTCTCCTGACTTTATTCGCTGCTATTCTGTCAGCGTCGCTTCTGTTTCCTGTCTTCCTTATGCTGTAACTTGGTAGCTTTCCTGATCAGGTTTTGGAAGTTGGGGCACTCCAGCTGATTGACCTCGGGACAGTTGGCCACATGGCGTAGCCCATCGCGCATAGCTTCGAGTCGGCGGATATTCTTTTCCAGATCGTCGGCCCTGGCGAGGAGCTGCTCCCTGTCGATAGCGGGGTTGCCATTAGAGGAAAACATCTCGCCAATTTCATCCAGGGAAAAACCGGCGTAGCGGCCAAGGGAGATAAGGGATAACTGTTCTATCACTGTGGCTTTAAAAATTCGGGTAATTCCCCGACGACCACATGACTTTATCAGGCCTTTTTCCTCATAATACCGAAGTGTGGAAGAGGGGAGTCCCGACAGTTTGGAGACTTCGCGTATATCCAGTTCTTCCCTGTTATTCATCGCTTATTGACCTCAAGCTCACTTGAAGTTGTATGCTAGTTTCACGCGTCATTACTGGCAAGTCAAAGTTCAGCTTATGCACACCGCGAAAAGTTATTCCGAAGACCCAATTTCCCAAGAGGCTGCTCAGGTTTCCAAAAGGGGAGTCCTGGTCACCTTGTGTTTGGCGACCTTGCTCGCAGCCTTGGGAGTCAGCGCCATTAATATGGCACTGCCTGTATTAATTGAAAGTCTAGGGGCTTCTTTTAGTAATACTCAGTGGATTACCGTGGCCTACATGATGTGTATGACTGCGACCCTACCCATTGCCGGCAGTCTCAGTGACAAGCTGGGTCGCAGAAAATTGTTTTTAAGCGGCGGATTGATATTCACCTTATCGACATTACTTTGTGCGCTGTCTTTTAATGTATGGACCCTGGTTTTCTTCCGTGCGATACAAGGGGTCGGTGCAGCGATGTTTGTGGCTGTATCTATGGCTATTGCCAGCGACGTTTTCGATAAAAGTGAAACGGGAAAGATAATTGGATTACTGGGTAGCCTGTCTGCGGTTGGGACTGGCATGGGCCCCATTGTGGGTGGCCTGATTGTTGAAAACCTGAATTGGCAGGCTATCTTTTGGCTGGTAGTGCCGGTGGGATTGGGGGTGTTTTTCCTCGCATATCGAACTCTGCCGGAAAATAAAGTCGGCGAAGTTGTCGATGGCAGAAGTCGATTCAAACGCTACCTGGCCGCGGCATTCCTGTTCTTTAGCATTGTTTTTTATACCCTGGCGATTAAACCATTGGGAGAGGGATATTCCGCAGTCAATGGAATTGCTATTGCTTTATCGGTGATATTTGGTGTGGGGTTGTTTTATGTCAGGCAGAAAGTACAACCCCTGCGTGAAGGATTTACGGAACCTTCAGGGAAGCAGACATTCTTGGCGAATGTGGCAGGAAACTTTTTGGTGGCTTCATCGGTAATGAGTAGCCTGATTGTAGGGCCTTTTTATTTGACCCTGGCACTGGATCTGGACCTTTTTATCGCAGGGCTGGTGATGACAACCGGATCATTTATGGTGGCTGCTTGTTCAAATCTTGCCGGTCGAGCCGTGGATCGATTCAATAGTCGAGGTATCGTATTACTGGGTCTGGTAATTTTACTTTGTGGAGCCATGGGAATGGGGCTGCTCAGGGTGGAGCAGGGCTTGGTAGGCTATCTGATTTTTTCCGTTACTATGGCAATGGGTTACGGAACCTACCTGTCGACAGTTAATACCATGACCATGAATAGCGCCCGGGCCGAAGTTCGTGGGCGTATTTCCGGGTTTCTCAGCCTTTCACGAGGATTGGGTTTATTGACCGGAGCTTCAGTGATGAGTGTGATTTTTGTAGGGCTTGTACCCAGCCAGCCCCTGCAAGACATGAGCCCTTCGCAGATAGCGGATGGTCTCAATGCCGTTTATCGCCTGGCATCAGTGTTCTTGTTAACCGCATTAACAATACAGGTGGTGTCTATTCTTGCCAGCAAGCTTGCTTCCAAAGCGCAAAATTAAAGATTACCTCCAGAGCTATAAAGTAAACCCATTAGCGAGTGCTTCGTTTTAGTGAGCACTCGTAGGTATTAATAGCTGCTGGAGCTATTAATACCCAGTCTACTCCCTGATTTATTCCTATTTTCCAGTTCAGCGCTTTTACACTTCACCCACTACCTCAATAGCTAAAAATTCAGGCATAGATCTGGTTGACTTAAAGCTGGCTTCAAGTTGTATCTTGAATTTGTGGATTCGCAGTAATTTTCAACAAAATATCGAGAGAGCTTTAGGAGGACCAATCAGTGACGAATTCTTTGAGACAGTGCGTTGAAGCACTTAAAGCGAATTGGCAGGGACTTGATACTTCATCAATTGTGAGATGTCGAGAAGCGCTGGGAAAATTGGCGGCATCAAATTCTAATGAGGCATGGTTGGCTGATCTACACAGTCGCCAAGAACCCAGTGTAGAGTTATACCGGGATGAAGGTAAGGGTTTTATCTTGCTGGCTCATGTGGAGCCTCGTGGGCTCTATCGTCCACCACATAATCATGGCAATGGCTGGGTATTTTACGCGGTGCAACATGGTGATGTGGAGATGTCTACCTATGGTTTGCTCAATCAAGACGGCGGTGAACAACTGGTGAGCCGGGGCTGCTATCAAATGAAGCCCGGTGACTGTAGTGCATTCTTACCAGGAGATATTCACGATACTCGTTGCCTTTCCGAGTATGTGTTGATGTTTAGATTGACCAGCTGTGACTTTAGCGAGGAAAAGCGTGAGGGACGTCTTAGGGTGTTTGCATCTTAAGCAAGAGTTTAACAATTGCCCGCTGGCCAGTTGCTAACGGGCAATTATCGATTGGACAGTTCCTAAGGAGCCTCTGAATAACTCCGTAATGCCTCTGCGGGTCTTGAAGGCTGCAGATGTTAGGCGCAGCTCGCCGCGAATGGCTCTAGTCCTTTGTAAGAGCTGCAACGCAGCAGCTGTGGCCTTCAAGGCCCGCCCTTCGGGGCTTGCAGAGCGATTCACACTCCGCGTTGCGACTTCTTGAAAGGTCTAGACATTCCTGCAAAGCCGCGCCTTGATTGTGAACCGCTCTGCAAGCCAGAGGTAACACGGAGTTATTCAGAGGCTCCCTAAGCCCAGTACAATCAAAACTCTCGATTAAAAATCGTAATCTCTATTATTGGGATATCATCCCGATATTGCCATTGCCCACTTGACTGGCTGATATATTTCCATTGACTTCACTCTGTGAAATATCAATAAAATTATCCAGCCCATTCTGTTGAGATAAGGCGAAACTCGAAGTACCCTCCTGAAATGCAACAGCCTCATTAAACATACCTTCCTGTGTGGTGGTGATGCTCATGAGTTCACCTTCTTGTCGAGAGGAAGAGATATTGTCTGATCCGATCTGACTTGTTTGGGCGTAGCTGTTTTCATTGAATATTTGCCAGAGAATGGCATTGTTACCATCACCTAATTGGGTGAGTTCACTAATAAGGGACTCGCCAAAGTTCTGCAAGCTGGTCGCCTCATTTCCTATTCCGTTTTGTGTCACGGTAGAGGTATAGAAGGTACCGCGTAGTTGAATTAGGGCACCATCATTCAAGGTTCCTGTTTGGAGAAGTGAGCCTGAGTGGAAGTCACCACTTGTGGCGCGAACAAACCCCATATTACTTTGTCCAGATTGGAACAAGTAGCCTGTATTGCCAATGGAGTCACTTTGGAAGAGTCTACCGTTATTCAATAGCCCCTCCTGATAGATTTCCCCATTAGTCGTAGTGGTAAGTATCTGGGTACTGAGTGCGGTCTGATTATCACCCAATTGCACAATTTGCACCGTGGTTGAAGTGCTTTCTTCTTGGCTGGCGATGGCGCTGTTACTGTCTCCAGTTTGCATTTGAAGTATGTAGCCCAAGGATGAATTCACAGATTGCATCGCTTCGGCAGAGTTGGAGCTACCCGTTTGCCTTTGTTCTATTAAGTTATTTTCAATGGTTGAGTCGGCTTGCTCGGCTGTTGCCAGATTGCTATCGCCGTATTGCTCTACAGTGGCAGTACTTGTGTCCGCGTGGCTAAGAGTACCTAACAACAGAATTGTGGATGAAAAAAGGATAGGGTAAGGCTTCACAAAGATCTCCCTTTGTTGAACTAATTTGAGTTCTTTCCTGCTTGGGGCACGGGGTGCTAGCCAAAGGATAAGTGACTGTCAGTTACGGCTTATTACTGCTGATATTGCCGATCTAAAGTGTCGCCATGGAGTGAGGGAAATACTATGGGCCAGAAGTACTTTTATTTTGAGAGAAAAGTCACTGACGAAAGAAACATGAATTGTGAAAAACTGCATTTATCAGTGGTGGTTCCTGGTTAGATTGGGAACTTTTTCTCACTTAGACGATGTAAAGCGCCATGAGCTTTTCTATCGGTGTTTGTTGGCTAGGTAATTATCCTTATACTTTGCCCCTGTATTGTTATTGGTAAATTTTTTCTCTTTTATGGTTTTATGTAGATTTAAAAGCCTATAATTTCCGCTTTTTACGTGACTTTGATCTTGAAATTAGACATTTGCTCACTGGCGCACGCGACCTGTGTCGATGTGGTCACGAAATATTCTGTTTAAATCTGGAACCATTCCGTTTGCTATTTATCGAAACTGCTGAGTACGTATGGGGCTATTTGAACAGCGTACAGAAATAAAGTAAGTGTTTGTGATAATTATTAAAGGTGCAGGGGCAGTTGCACCCAGTTGAGTAAATAAAGACGGGGAAGGGAAGTGGGCTCCTTTCAATTTAGAGCATCCTGGCAGTGTATAAATATTTATGCCAAGAATGTCTGCTCTATTTATTAATGCCTTCCGTTATACGTTATTCACACAAGCTCTCGATCTCTATTTTTGCAAATAATACCTGGCAGTTTGGTATTTGCCTCATCGCGTAAAACTTTAAATAGAACCCTAAAAACGACAATTGGAGATTCTATGAGCCATATTTTTATTCGCACAGCCATAGCATCGGCGCTGATGCTGGGCGCTCAAGGTTTGAGTGCGGCACAACCCGCCGACGACTACCTTGCGGGGCAGAGTTATTCCGGTGGCAGCCAGGTTTGCTACGGAGGAAACTTATATAAAGCTCAATGGTGGGCAACAGCTTCTCAAATTCCCTCGGATGCCCTGACAGCAGAAAACCGCTGGGACTCCCCCTGGATTTTGGAGGAGTCAGGTGCGTGCGATACCAGTGGTGGCGATGACTCCAATTCCGGTGATGGTGATAACACCGATTCTGATGATGATACTGATACCGGAAATAACGGTGATACGGATTCTGGTAACAATGATGATACAGATTCCGGCAGCGGTGGTGGCACTGGTGGTTCCGATGATTCCGATACTTATATTTCCGGTCAAAACTATCGCAAAGGCGAAGAAGTTTGTTACGACGGCGACTTATTTGTTGCCCAGTGGTGGGCTAATGGTGACGACCACCCCACCGATGCATTAACGGCTGAAAATACCTGGGGTTCCCCTTGGCTTCTTAAGGAAGCGGATGGTTGCTCCAGTGATGGCGGCTCCGATGATGACACCGGCACCGGTGGCAATGATGGCGGCAGTGATAACGACAATAACGACAACAGTGACGATGGCAACGATAATTCTGACAGCACTCCCATTACGATCAGTGCCTCAGTGTCGCAGACACAAATTACCGGTGGTGGCACTGTAACACTTGATGCCAGTGCCTCCGGTGGCGACGGCAACTTATCTTACAGCTGGGCCCAATTATCCCCGGCCTCTCCTGAAGCAGATATTGCTTCTGCGACCAGCGCATCCACCACTGTTACCCTACCATCAAGCACTTTTGATGTGAGCTATGTCTTTAGCCTAATCGTCAGTGATGGTGACACTACTGAAGAAGCACAGATAACCGTGCAAAACCTCGCGGTGGACGATACCGATGAAGACGACGATGATGATAATACCGATGGTTCTGAAAGCTCAGTAACCGCAAATATCTCGGCCTCAAGTATCAATGTAGGCTGTAGTGGAACGGTTAATCTGGATGGCTCAGGCAGTACCGGCGGCAGCGATATCTCTTACATTTGGAGCCAAACCAGTGGCCCTGTTGTAAAGATGACCAACTATACCGGCAGCGCTACCTCAGTGACCCTGTCTGAGGTATATAGCGATGTAACCTACACCTTCCAGCTGACGGCCTCTGACTCCACTCAAGCCAGTGATGTGGACGAGGTCTCCATTAGCCAGGATGGCTGTGCCGCAGCCGATGGCTATGTGATGGGCATCAGCGAACTGGAAGCTGCGGAAGAGTCTATTACCAGTAGCGATTCCCTGCTTCAGGAAGTAAAGGATACAGTCGAAACCCGGGACAACGCCGTGGTTGAGGCAGTACAACCTGGCCGCAGTGCAAACCCTGAAAATGTCCTCCGCGTTGAGAGTATCCTGTCTGAAGAAGACTGGGATTACCTTTTCGCCCTCAGAGCGGAAGAGTACACCTACACCAATTTCCTCCGAGCCGTAGCCAAGTTCCCAGCTTTCTGTGGTGACTATACCGATGGCCGCGATGCCGAGGCGATCTGTCGCAAGTCGATGGCTGTCATGTTTGCACACTACGCCCAGGAAACCGGTGCCCACGCAACAGGCTGGGAAGTGCCGGAATGGCGCCAGGGCCTGTATTGGTTGCGGGAAATTGGCTGGACAGAAGATACTTCCGGTGGCTACGGCGCCTGTGATGCCAGCAGCAGCTGGGCAGCTGAAGCATGGCCCTGTGCGATCAATAGTGATGGTGGTTACAAGAGTTACTTCGGCCGCGGCGCTAAACAGCTGAGCTGGAACTATAACTACGGACCCTTCTCCCAGGCGATGTACGGTGATATTTACACCCTGCTGGAAGCACCGGAGTTGGTAGCGGATACCTGGTTGAACCTGGCAAGCTCCATCTTCTTCTTCGTCTATCCACAGCCACCCAAGCCAAGCATATTGCATGTAATCGATGGCACCTGGGAACCGAACAGTGTGGATCTGGCCAATAACCTGACTTCTGGATTCGGCGTTACCACCAATATTATTAATGGGGCGATAGAATGCAGTTCTGGTACTGAAGACTACCGCTCACAGTATCGTATCGAGTACTACCAGAGTACGGCGGAATACTTCGGTGTAGAAATTCCGGCAGATGAAGAACTCGGTTGTGCCAATATGGGGCAGTTCCAGACTGGTGGTGCAGCATCCCTGGATATTTACTGGGATAAAGATTGGGGGTGGTCTGCGGATACCCCAAATAATGAGAGCTACGCATGTCAGTTGGTGAATTACCAGACTGCCTACTCAGCACTGAATGAGGGCGACTATGCCAAGTGTGTTGAGGGCAACTTTGATATGACCATCGATTACCAAGATTAAAAACCAGGGGGCTGAATAGCCCCCACCCAAACCGTTTCAGTGACCTGGTTCTCCCCCGCAGCCAGGTCACTTTTTTATTAGTACCAGAGTTAATACTGCCCCTGTTTGAAGCCTCTCAGTGTTAAAACTATTGCATAACCCTGACAAAGTTTGAGCTGCCTATTTGAACAGTAAAGGATGACTGGTCTACTCCGGTTTGTGATATTTCCTTATAGTGCCCATCGCCGATTTGTAACAATGTTAGTGTGTTACCTAAACCACTCTGAGCAATTACGGCTTCATTGGTTGTGCCAAATTGTGCTGTTGTCGCATCAAGGAGAGCGCCGTCCTGCTGGAGAGTGACTGAATTGCTAGAGCCGAACTGGGTAACTGTCAGATTTACATCAGCCCCCACCTGATCTGTAGCTGTTGAGTTTTGGTCTCCGGCTTGAATAATAATTGCGCTGCTAAGATCGGTATTCTGATCTGCTTCGACACTATTTGCCGAACCCGCCTGGGTTACAATTAAAGTACCATTCTCTGAAATATTCTGGTTGGTTGTGGCTGTATTCAGTGTGCCGACCTGAGCGATAAAAACAGTATTAAAATTGCTGATATCTTGTGTCGCTTCTGCTGAGTTTTCTGCGCCAGCCTGAACTATCAGGGCGTTATCTGCTGCGGCATCTATTTGATTGATTTGAGCATCATTATTTTCTCCAATCTGGCTAATGAAGGTAAAAGAATCGGTGACACTCAGTTGGTCAACCCTGGCCGTATTTTGAAGACCTATTTGCAGTAGGGCTGCGTTGGGGTTACCACTAGCAAGCTGGAGTATATTCCCAGTATTTAAGCTTCCGAATTGCTGTAAAGTACCAGATCCTGAATTTAGGTTTTCCTGGTAGATCTCAGCAGAGTTCTGCATACCTACCTGTGTAGCCAGTGAAAAAATTGCGTCAGCTACCACCTGCTGTGAATTGGCAGTGTTCGATGTGCCAAACTGGTTAACGGCGAGTATGCTGTCGGTAACAGTCCCTTGACCGGCATTAACGCTGTTACTGGCCCCTAGCTGTCGAGAATTTATCTTGCTGCTGGTCGTATTCTCTTGGGCCGTTTCACTTTCATTGGTATCCCCAATTTGGAGTTGAATAATAGTACTAAGGAATGTACCGTCAATTTGTAAGGCGTCTGCACTATTATTGAAACCGATTTGGGTTTGAATAATTGTGCTGTTGTTAACATCTGTTTGAGCATTATTGGCTGTGGCAGTATTGCCAATTCCAATCTGATCCTGGATTACAAAATTATTGTCAGCAACTGCAGTACAGCTAATAGCTAATGCAAGGTGAGTTAGCGCTAAACTTGAGATTTTCATAAATACTCCTTAACTGCAAAATCTCTAATGAAGGCACTTCTGGAAGTTATTTGAAGTAGCTCCTTACATAAAAACATAAGGGCACTTGAAAAGGCTTGGTGTAGCCTTTATCCATTGGGAGGAAACTATTGGATAAAGGTTGCACTATTCCCGTCACCTAGTTGGGTAACACTAATTGTGTCATTAAAGCCGGTTTGAGTAACAGAAAGAAAATTACTGCTGCCATCCTGTGATAGGGTGGCGTTATTTTGCATACCACTCTGGGCTAGCTCAACAGTATTTAAATCGCCTGCCTGTAGGACTGACGCAGTTTCCATATCGCCATCTTGAGTGGAAATAATATCGTTCTCGTCACCATCTTGAATGATATCTAGGGAGCCACTAAAGGCTGTTTGGCTGGCTGAAACCATATTCATATTTCCAATTTGTTCAACAGAGGATGTATCCGATGAACCACTTTGTGTGACAGTAGCATCGTTTTGTGTACCGTCCTGGGAAATAATATTGGAGCTATTGTCAGTCGACGCCTGTAAGGCTGTAGCCATATTGGATGAGCCTGACTGATAAACTTCAATGTTGTCACTGGCTCCTGATTGTGTTGCCAAAGCCATATTATTGTCATCACTTTGGCTAATATAAATGTTACTTTCAAAAGCACTACTTTGTGTGGCAACCGCTGATTGATTATCACCATATTGATAGATGGATAATGTATTGTCTGCCGTATCAAAACTAGTAGCACTGACAAAATTGGAGTCTCCGGACTGTACTACGATAGCACTATCGGAACTTGAGGTGTTTCTGTTAATTGAGGCATTGTTGAAATCACCAACCTGACTTATCAAGTCCGAATTGGTAAAGGAGTTAAGGTGAGATATCCCAGCAGCATTTTGTTGCCCGAATTGAATTGTGGTAGCGCTGTTACCAGAGCTTGCTGTGTTTTGCAATGTAGTTGAAATATTTAAGTCACCGGATTGG
Organism: Microbulbifer sp. ABM4_008; assembly: GCF_056311705.1. Lineage (NCBI taxonomy): Bacteria > Pseudomonadati > Pseudomonadota > Gammaproteobacteria > Cellvibrionales > Microbulbiferaceae > Microbulbifer > Microbulbifer sp. ABM4_008. Next base: position 743,561 of record NZ_CM149970.1, read on the forward strand.
GTAATGACTACAACATTGCTGGAACTCGTGTCCTGAGTACTAGTAGCCAGGTTTTGATCGCCATACTGGCTGATTGAAATAGAATCAGAATCTGAGGAGGTTTGTTCAGAGCTGGCAAAGTTAGTGTCACCATTCTGGAGGATTTCACTGTTACCGTTTGAAGCGGTTTCCTGACTGGTTAAAACGATATTGTTATCCCCGACCTGGAGTGCTGATGCCGTAGTGCTGGTTGTGGCATCTTGTGTCGAGGTGACACTATTATTATCCCCCTGCTGTGTTTGATAAATGGCGCCGCTGACATTGCCATTAGTTTGACTGGCATCAGCGTCGTTGTTATCACCAATTTGTGTTTGCACAATAAGGTTATCAAATACGGTCGGATCACTTTGATCTGCTGTCGCGTTATTATCTGTACCCATCTGGTTCTGGATGACAGTATTTTCCGCATAGGAAATCCCACTGATCATAAGGGATAAGGCCGTGGCTATAAGGGAATAGGTCTTCATTGGATAACTCCTTTACCAATTTCGACTTTGGGTGGTAAGCATATACTCTGCCTTTAACATCCATATAAAGGCATAGTACTTTCCGTGTTTCTACGAAAAAATATGTGCGGTCAATAATGATTGGAAATCTTAAGTGGCGGCTAATACATAAAAAATATCACTCTACTACACGATGATATGGTTTAAAGCCATAGGTTGGGTTGTTAGCCATTTGATTTATAGCGTCAGCTCAATCAAAGGCTACTTTAATTTTTGTCGATGAATTGGTATGTGGCTATGAGAATTTAGTTTGGCAAAGTTAGGAATAAAGTCGAGTTTGCGCCCTGATGATCACGTCAGCTCACCGGTCAGCACATCTATCGAGACAACCTTGAAAGGGCTAAATTATTGCTGCTAGTTCGTGCTATTGTCACTACCTATTTGTAGTATGTCGGCACTGCTACTAACCCCAGTTTGGATCATGTGTATAAATTTATTGTTAACAACTGGAGAGAATTTGACAGTATTTTGTCTTCTACTCTGGGTTGGACTGAGCCCATTAAGGTTACCTATTTGGTGAGTGTAGAGATGAGTCTCTTCTCCACTCTGAGTGACGTTTACACTATTAATATATCCCTCCTTGAGTAGTTGCAGTTCGCTACTTGTGCCGCCTAAATTCACTGTTCCAATATTACTACTGCCGAGTTAATTAATAATGACCTCATTATTAGCTGTAGAGAAAAAAATAATATCGATAGTGTGCCTGGCCCCAGCTTGTATAATCTCTACTTTGTCATTATCATTATCACTGTGAGTTAGAAAAACTGGTTGTCCGCACCAACTTACTTGATATAGTCTATTGTAGAGTTTGTCGCGCTAATAAATACATAATTTTGATTGATATCACCGCTTTGGACAGAAATTGTATTATTATTAGAGCCACTGTTTAAATCTATTATTGTTGGTTTGTTATTAAGTTCTATCTGATGAACTTGCATTTCTCCATTGATAATATTATCTTGTGAACTGGTGTCTGAATTTTCTGTCCTTTTTTAATAGACAGAAATAGAAGCATTTTCAGAGTCGGTTTGAACACTTTAGGCGTTATTTTGATGGCCTAACTGGATATAGTTAAGATCGCTGTTCGTAATGGAGTCTTGTAGTGAACTTCCCTGGTTGCTATCGTCAATCTGGTAGTGAATACTAGTAATATCGCTTTGGTCAGTAGTGGCACTGTTAGCGCTACCCTGCTGATACAGTGATGTACTATTTGCTTCAGCCAAAGAATTTGTGGCAACAAATAAAGATAGAGCGACGTAAATACCAGCCTTGGTGTACATGATAACTCCTTTTTATGACCGAACATTAAGTAACAGTTTCCCGGAGTTAGTACTTCTATCATGAATAAATTTTATATAAACAACCTAAGTTTTTCATAATTAAGCTGCATACATTAGCTGGCGAATAAAATCGTACTTTCCAAAGTTGGATCAGAGTATGGTGTTTAGGGTTAAATGCTAGTAATCATCAGAAAATAATTGCGCCAGCTTAATTTTCTGTATTTAATCATTGCTATCGATATAGCTGCACTAGTTTCTTCAAAAGAATGACGTAGTTTTTTATACATTCGGACGTCAATTATTTTGGGCAATTTTTCTTATGGTGGAAGCTATTATTGCATCCAAACTTAGGGGACTCAGTATCTCTGTGCTGAGATGTATTCTTTATTCTGAACTGATAGGAGTTGGATGTGAAAATTAAGCAGTCTGTAGATAAGGTGGCACTATTAGCGATAATGGCTTTATCGGCGTCTTCATATTCATCAATTGCCTTGGCTGAAGTGGCTTGTGGCGATGTGATTACAACTGCAGAAGTGCTCACTGAGGACTTATCTTGTGATCTAACAACCGATGAACCTGATGCACTTACTATTGTCGGCCCAAGTGGCAGCTTAAATATGGGCGACTATTCCCTGACCTGTACTACAGGAGGAGACCTAGGTGGTGCAGGAATTCGAATGGAAGGTAATGGCGCCACCCTCACTGGAGGCGTTATTGATGGCTGTTTTGATGGAATTTTCTTAGAGGGAGAGGGGTATCACAAAGTACTTGGTACCGAAGTTGTTAATAGTGTTAATGATGGGATAGATATAGATAGTATTTACAATACTATAAATGACTGCGTTATTACTGATAGTGGTAGAGTCGGAGTCGATATGGATGATGACTACAATACTTTTTCTGGCTGTACCGTAACAGGTAGTGTTGCCGACGGAATCCAGGTGGATGATAGTTTTTCACGAGTTTTTAACAACACTTCAAGTGGAAATGGAGGGGCTGGTATTCTGATAGAAGGATCGTCAAATAATGTGATATCACAGAACACAACTACCGATAATGGCAACGGTGATAGCCAAGATGGTGGTATAGTTCTTATTTTTACTAATTCCAACTTCAATATTATTTCTGCGAACTCTTCTCTTGGTAATGATCCTTTTGATCTGAGGGATACAGTTGACCCTGATTGCAGTGGTACTAATATTTGGGTAAACAATGAATATCTCACTAAAGATCCAGATTGCCTGGATTGACAATTCTTAATAGACAATTTCTTTTCCATGGGCTGTTAAATTTGGTGGTAACGTTTTGTGAAATTTTATAGATCGATTTACTTAATTTTTTTATAAAACTTATCAATCAGCAATCTATTAGGGGCTCGTATATGAAATATATGAGCTTCCTTTATATAGCATAATATAAATATATTTATATCTATTATAGTGAAATGTGGTAGAGGTTTAATTAAAATAAAAATATCTCTAAGGTGAGTATCTTGTAAAGGGCTCTCAGGCGTGTATTTTTCACTTTAAATGTTATTGTATGAATTAAATAATATTTGCATCTAAATGTTGATATGTTTCCATGTATGAGATTTTGATGTGGAAGATTAGATGAGTATTTTAAAAGTTAGGCATTAATAGGATGTTGAGTTGAACAGCAGGTATGCGGTTAGTAAGCATGATCTAAATGTTAAATATATATTCCTAAGTTCACCACTTAAAATACGATGGATGTCTGATGGCGTATATGTAGCCAGGTATTTGAAATTTTCAAGAGGGGACTTTTTTGGAGAGTACTATGTGAGTGCAGCGATGCTGTAGTGTTTCGGTAATTTGGGGGGCGCAAACAAACCGAAGAGTGTGAGTAAGTGTGGGTGTAATTTTAAATTGCCTCTTTTTGTGGTATTACCACGATATTCAATGTGCTGATGGTTGGTTCTATAAGAAATAGTAGTTTTGGGGATGCACTGAGACGATAGATATGATAACAAAACAGAATAATATATATTCAATAATTGTATCAGTTCAGTGAATCCCCAATTTATGATCACTAAATATTTTTCTATGAAATTAAAGTGAGCTTGAAGCCAGGCATATTATTGCATTATGTTTCCGCTATTGTTGTCTCCAAACTGTGTCACGGTAGTTGAGGCAGATGGGTTCGCCTGCATGGCCTGTAGAAAATTATTATTTCCACTTTGTGAGAGTGTGGCCCAGCTACTCATACCTGTCTGGTTAAGATCGATTTCGTTGAGCGTACCATTTTGGTCTGTATCAGCAGAAATCAAATCACCATCCTGAAAAATAGAGAGGACATTTTGTGTACCTGTTTGCGTACTTAGAAGGCTATTTGATGACCCAGTTTGGCTAGCCAAGGCCATATTTTTCTCGCCATTTTGAGAAAGGGTTAATAGTGCTGAATCACTCATAATTTGGAAAGCAATTGCATCGTTGGCAATGCCTATCTGAGTGACCGCTACGGTACCATTGCTACTAAAGGCGTGCCCTGAGCCCCCGATAACATTTTGATCACCTATTTGAGTGATAGAGCCGATTACATTATTACTTGAACTTATCGATACACCGCCTAAATTATCATTTCCTATTTGCTGGATAAATGTCTGGCTTATCGTGCTATCAATTTGGCTGGAACTTCCTTGGTTTGCATTACCATCCTGATTGGAAAAGGTACTACCGAAACTGCTATTCGAGTTACTGGCTCCACCTAGGTTGTCTACGCCACTCTGAATAACGGTGCTTGTCATAAAGTCAGAGCTGTTAAATTGGGAAATTCCCCCATTATTAAGTGATCCAGTTTGTAAAACTATGGAGGTGGTATTGTCTGTGTTTAGGCTTGCAGATGCGGAACTAAGATTTTCAGATCCATCCTGGCTAATAAATATGGAGTTGTTATTTGAATTATTGAAATGAGAAGCCGAAGATTGATTGTCAGTACCAACCTGAATAATATTTGTGCTGTTTGAGCTGGAGTTAAAATTTACAGTCGAAGTGAAATTGATTTCACCGGTTTGGGATACAAAGTTGGTGTTATTAGAGTCACCAAGCATACTGGATGTAACTTCGTTAGTATTACCCACTTGTAAGGTTGTCAGCGTTGTGCCTGTACTATCTTCCTGGCTCGCGTTGGCTAAGTTTCCATCTCCAATCTGGGTCTGAATAATCACGCCATCACTGCTATTAATGATTTGTTCCGCCTCGGCTGTATTATTATCCCCATTCTGGGTTTGTACAATCAAATTGTTGGTAACGGTGGGATCGCTTTGGTCTCCCATAGCCATATTGTTATTGCCGGTTTGGTTTACAATATATGTATTACTAGCTTGGATTGTAGCGCTGATACTAATTGCTAAAATACATGGGATTGCTGGAATAAGCAAAGGCATTCTCATTGATAAATCCTCGACTTCTTTACTGTAGTCATTTCCCTAAAACAAAAGTTTATATGGGCTTGTTACATATTTAAATTGAGTAGGTATAAGCTTAAATGAATACCATTAATGTCCATTTCTATCTGGAGCTGATAGCGGGTTGTCGCTATAGAGATCAATATTTGCTTGAGGAAACTTCAGAACCACCAAAAGAAACTTTCCGAAACTGACTAATCGGCATTAATACTTAGCTATGCCTGTTATTGATCAAAGCTAAACACGCTTAAGATATCATCAAATATGGACTAAAAATTTTGCGATTAATAAATGCATGCTTACTGTCTAATTGTCCTTTAAACCTCCTGAAGTCTATTAATGTTGGGTAGAGCTATTAAATCTTCTACCCTGCCTATATATGATTACTGCCTTTGGTTTCCCTGAGTAAGTTGAAAGTTTGGTAAAAGTATTGATGAGGCATGAGGATTTTCAATGAGAGATAAGTGTGTAATTGCTAGTGATAAAGTTTACTTCCTGTGAGCTAGAGCAAATGACATTTTTTGCACTAGAATTATTCTCTTCTAGAGTAGGGTAACATTTATCTAGTTGTGAATAATTTCAAGTCTAGATAAAGGTTGCAGTCCTAGCTTAAGAAAGCGTTAGGCTAACCCTATTGCCTTGATTTATCCAGGAAGATTATCCGGGGATAAACTTACACCCTGTTTTTAACGAAAAAAAATGATACCAAATAGAAGCATTTGGTATCATCGACTTCAAACAAAGAAATTCATGCCTTAAGCGGAATAAATGATATAAGTATTTCTCCTAATGTGTATCCTTTATGAGTGGTCATGTATTCCGCTACTTTGTGTACTTTGAGCTAATAGTGGGTGAGTTACTGCATGATATTACCACTATTGTTTTCGCCAAACTGCGTCACAGTGGATGAGGCAGATGGATTTGCCTGCATAGCCTGTAGAAAATTATTGTTACCATTTTGTGTAAGTGTGGCAACACTACTCATGCCGGTCTGATCAAGGTCAATTTCATTAAGTGTGCCACTCTGATTGGTATCGGCAGAAATTGAATCACCATCCTGAATAATAGAAAGTACGTTCTGTATTCCTGTTTGCACGCCAAGAAGGATGTTAGATATCCCTGTTTGCCCCGCCAGGGCCATATTTTGTTCTCCATTTTGAGAAATAGCTAACAATCCCGAGTCGCTCATAATTTGGAAAGCAATTGCATCATTAGCAATACCTATTTGAGTGACCTCTACAGTACCATTACTACTAGAGGAATGGCCTGCGCCACCAACTATATTTTGGTCGCCTATTTGTGTGAAGGAGGCGCTAACATTATCGCTGGAGTTTATCGATATGCTACCTAAATTGTCAGTACCGGTTTGCTGGATAAATGTATGGCTCTGTGTGCTATCAATTTGGCTTGAACTTCCTAAATTTAAACTTCCCACTTGATTAGAAAAGGTACTGCCGAAGCTACTATTTAAATTACTGGCTCCCCCTAGATTATCATCGCCACTTTGAATGACCGTGCTCGTCATAAATTGAGAGCCACTAACTTGCCCAACTCCCCCATTGTTCAGCGATCCATCCTGTAAGATGACAATACTGTTGTTCTCCGCATCGAAACTTGCGCCTGGAGAACTCGTATTTTGAGATCCGCTTTGGTTTACCAATATGGAATTGTTACTTGAATTGAAGGCATGAGCAGTAAAAGTTTCATTGTCTGTTCCTATCTGTATAACATTGGTAATATTAGACATGGAATTAAAATTATTGGTAGAGGTGAAATTCAATTCACCACTTTGAAAAATGAAATTGGTGCTCGCGGTATCATTTTGCATAAAGGAATCAACTTCGTTATTGTTACCTATCTGTATGACTGAGTAGATTGTGTTGGTGCTATTTTCTTGGCTTGCTGTGGCTAAGTTTCCATCTCCAATCTGGGTCTGACTGATCACTGCATTATTGCTATTTATGATTTGTTCTGCCTCAGCTGTATTATTATCACCATTTTGGGTTTGCACAATTAGGTTGTTGGCAACGGTGGGATCACTTTGATCCCCCATGGCAGTGTTATTGTTACCATTTTGATTGACTATGTAGGTGTTGCTCGCTTGTGCTAGCTGTATTAAAGCAAGGGTTGACAGCCCGACAATAGTGGCTTTGATTTTCATTGTTGAATTCCTTTTCAAGTTAGGTTCTGGTTGAGATTTGGTTTAGTTAGTGACTTAGGTTTGAATATCATCGTTGAGGCTGCTTACTTTAATGATTTCAATACGTTTTCATTGGCAATGAAAGTTTGAAGTGCCAGAGTGCAGTCATTACAGTTGAGTCCGGTTACTAACAATTGTAGTGATGTAATTATTTCCCATGTTTAATTGAAGCTCCCCCTATGTGGAATTTCTAATTTGAACGGAAATTAATAAGCCCTATGAAGCTTCCTTCTTTGAGGGCCCATTATAGTATTGTCAATGTCACTGCTATTGAATATGGGAGTAAAGCACTGAAATTCTGGGAAGAAAATATTGAAAATGCAGATATTAATAGTGAAAGGTGTATCCGTATAAATTTTGGATATCTTGATTCTGGGCCGTGACAAGTTTTGCAATCAATATGTATCAAAGAAGAAGGTTGTATTTATCTTCTAGATGTAAAGGCTGTCAAGAAAATTTATAAGTTAGAAGTATGAGTTGTTGTGTTAATGACCTGCTCCTGTTAATGCCCTTGATGAATTACTAGCTTGCAGAAGTTTGGACATTTCGTGAGAGTGGGCTAATCGCTAGATCTGCCCAAAATCTAATTTTACTGCAAAATAGTGCTGCTATTATTGTCACCAGTTTGTGAAACTGTAGCAGTTGATGAAGTGTTCAGTTGCATTGAATCCAGCAAATTACTATTGCCATTCTGGGAGAAAAAAGCGTCGTTATCCTGACCCATTTGTACTGAGTTAATCGTGTTTAACATACCATCTTGATTTATATCTGCTATCAATAAATCGCCGTCCTGATCTAAATCTATTGTATTTTGATTGCCAACTTGCTCTGCATCCACAGTATTGGTTGATCCTGTCTGGAAACTAGAGATAAAGTTTTGGTCTCCAATCTGGTAGAGATTTGCATCACTATCGTTACTAAAAAAATGAAAACCGGTTGCCTCATTGCTAGCGCCAAGCTGAACTAGCATGGCGGAATCATTGACGCTATTAACTTGCACAAAACTTCCAGTGTTTTGATTGCCCATCTGAGTTATATTAATAAATCCATTGGTGGTTGCGTCCTGAATAAGTGCACCAACAATATTATCATTGCCTATTTGATTGCTAATACCCTGGCTAAGTGTGCTATTGGTATGCACCGGGGAGGATAAATTGGCGTTGCCAGACTGAATCATTGTCACGCTACCAGAAGTACTTCCTCCACTAAAGATATTTCCAAGATTATCGTCACCAGTTTGAATGATTGTGCTACTCATAAATTGTGATGAGTCTGTCTGTGAGGCGCCGACTGAATTGAAGTTACCTGTTTGCTGAATAGCTATAGATGTATTTGCTGCACTATTAAAACTGGCTGCGCTGGCCGAATTTTGAATGCCGTTTTGGGTCACTGTAATGCTATTATTTGCTCCTCCTGAATTTTGGACGACCGAGCTGAAATTATCGGTTCCTTGCTGAAATACAATGCTGGTATTAAAGCTTGAAGTGTTATTGATTATGTTAGTGGAATTTAATGTCCCAAACTGTGAGATAATATTGCCATTAAAGGTGTCATTAATTTGGCTTGTGACAACTTCGTTGTTGTCCCCTACCTGCGTGGCGTTAACAGTACCATTGGTACTATTATCTTGAGTGCTGAGTGTATTGTTTAAGTTACCTTGCTGACTATGAATAATGACCCCATTAGCATTGCTGTTGATTTGTTCTGCTTCAGCGGTATTATTGTCTCCAATTTGAGTCTGGGAAATTAAATTGTTGCTGATTGTTGGATCGCTCTGGTCGCCAATGGCGGTATTGCCTGCACCAACCTGATTAACGATATATGTATTGTTGGCATAGGCGCTAATACAAATGCTGAAGAGCGTTGGGATTAATAGTATATTCTTCATGATAATTCCATATTTAGACCGATTTAGGTTGCTATCAAGTAGCCGTGTAAAAAGTATGCCTACTTGAATAACTACTGCAGATATGTCGCACTGTTGTTATCTCCCAGCTGGGTGACACTAATGGTATCGCTAAAGCCGGTCTGCGTTACCATTAGGAAATTGCTATTGCCATCTTGGGATAATGTAGCAATATCTGACGATCCACTTTGAGTCAGATCTATTTCGTTGAGATTGCCGCTCTGGTTAAGCGTGGCTGAAATACTGTCACCATCTTGGAGGGAATTAATCAGGTTGTCCTCACCATCTTGTGAGGCGTAAAGATCGGCGTTTAAGTTGGTTTGCTCCGCATTTATAGTGTTTAATTCACTCATTTGAATTATCTCAGCCGAGTGGTTGGAACCGGTCTGTGTCAATTCCGCATCATTGCCATTACCAATTTGGCTGATGGAGTAGTTATTATCAGATACAGATTGCAGGTTAACAAAAATGTCATTGTTATCACCTTGCTGTAGGTTGGAGCCGACACTGTTATTGGCATTGTCATCTGAGGAGCTAAAGGAATTGTCATTTCCATATTGCTCAACTGTAGTAAATTGATCAGAACTTTGGCTTCGTACGGTAAATCCTACATTAAAATTTCCCACTTGTGTTACTTGAACTGTAGTGTTTGAGCTGCCGTCATCATCTCCTCCTCCACCGCTATTATCGTCACCCATTTGAAAAACACTGATACTGCTATTGAAGCTATCCGTTTGACCCGATGTGCCGACGTTTCTATCGCCAATAGAAACTACATTCAGAAATGCCGAATCCATATTAGTCTGTCCCGATGAACCAATATTATCGGTGCCAATCATGGTAAATTGCATCGAGCTATTGGTAGAGTCTCTTTGCAGTGAACTGCCAACACTACTTGTGCCGCTAATAGTGTAAATCATTGAAGTATTAGAAGTATTTTCCTGTAAGGAACTACCTATATTGTCTGTTCCCGTAATGGTAAAACTCATTAAGGTACTCGTTGTATTTTCCTGAATAGAGCCACTACCATTATTGGTTCCCGTCATGGTATATATCATGGTGGTATTGGAAGTAGCTTCTTGTCTTGATCCGCCAAAATTATCAGTACCAATAAAGGTTTTCTGCATTACACTGTTGCTGGTTGATATTTGGTCCGTCCCTGCGTTGTTATTGTCACCTATCAAAGTAATGACGGCTGAAGAACTGCTGCTTCCATCTTGCTCACTATCTGCGGAATTGTTGTTGCCCTGCTGGGTTTGGATAATGGTTCCATTGCTGGTGGCATTGAATTGTATTGCCTCGGCATCGTTATTGTCTCCAATCTGTGTCTGCGAGATTAGACTGTCAGTGGCACCAGTTTGGTCCCCCATGGCCATATTTCCGGTTCCCTCTTGATTGACAATATAAGTATTGTCACCGTATGCAATACCGGAAATGGCTAACGCTAAGGCAGTGATTGCAAAGGCTGATGTTTTCATAAATGATTCCTTTCATTTAATTAGTTATGGATGGCGTTAAGAGCGGTAGATCTCTTGCTTCTATAAAGGTAATTAACGCATGAAACTTCTGTAGCCCAGTTAAATTTTAATGAGCGCTAGGTAAGAAGTTTAAAGGCCCAAAATAGTGAGGGAAGTAGTGAGAATGCTTGCTTGCACTGATCCCAAGCCATTTTTTGGCATTAATGCTTGGAGATGCCGAGGCCATGTTCATTTTTGCTTCGGTTAAAGTAAAATATTTATTCCTGTTTTTTTACCTGTATTGGGTGATTTTACTATTCATTTAATTTGCTCCTGTTTGGTTTGTCGGTTGATCAACCTATGGTGAAGTGATGAATGATCCCTACTTACGGTATCGCTTTTAGTATTGTTAATAAATAAGATAATTGGTATGAGATAAAAGCACTGAGATACTAGTAAAAAAGTCTGATTTATATAGTAATTTCATTGCAGATTTATATTTATGTTTGGAGTGGATGGAATATGGATGGTAAGAAGAAGCCCATATATGAGTATATGGGCTTCCATTAACTAGTTATTGTGTAAAAGTGGCACTATTGTTGTCACCCAACTGGGTAACATTGATGCTATCGCTAAATCCGGTTTGGGTAACACTTAGAAAGTTGTTGTTACCGTCCTGAGATAGAGTGGCAGTGTCCTGTTGTCCACTTTGGGTGAGATCTATTTCATTCAGGGTGCCTGCCTGACTTAGTGTTGCCATTTCACTGTCCCCATCCTGCAGTGAATTGATCAGGTTGTCCTCACCGTTTTGTAGAGCGTACAGATCGTTATCAAAGCTTTGTTGATCTGCATTTATCTCATTTAAATCACTCATCTGAATGATCTCAGCAGTGTGACTTGATCCAGACTGGGTAAGAAATACCATATTTCCATCACCGATCTGTGATATGTAATAGGCGTTATCAGATACCGTCTGTAATAGGGCAAGACTAGTATTGCCATTTCCTTGCTGTAGGACCGTTCCAATACTATTGCTTGAGTCAATGGTTGCATTATCAAATAGGTTACCGTCTCCAAACTGCTCATACGTAGTGCTTTGACTAAAGCTATTAAAACGACCAAGTCCACCTATATTTGAGCTCCCAATTTGAGTAATTGTGGCTGTATTATTCGCACTGCCAATCTGCTCTCCAGCGGCCGCAAGATTACTATCCCCGGTTTGAAAGATCATTATCGTAGTGCTTGAGCTGACATTCTGGGTGGTGCTAACAAGATTATCGTCACCATAACTTTCAGCTACTAAAGTTGCGGAATCGGAGTCTTGTTGTACAGAGGAGCCAAGATTATCGTCACCTACAAAGGTAAAGCTCATTGAACTGTTGGAAACATTATTCTGAACTGAAAAGCCAAGATTGTCATTGCCTTCCATGATGTATATTAATGAGGTATCAGAAGTGGCATCCTGTGAGCCGCCTCCAGAATTATTATTCCCTGTTACATCCAATTGCATGAAGGAATTGCTGGTTGATGTTTGCGTGGGATCCATATCATTGCCGTCACCAAAGATAATGACCTCAATGATGGAGTCAGTGGTGGCATCTTGAGTGGCATCTGAAGTGTTATTATCCCCTTCTTGAAATTGAATAATAGTGCCGTTGGTATTGCCATTAGACTGGGTGGCCTCAACATCATTATTATCCCCAATTTGAGTCTGTTCGATGAGGTTGTTAAATATAGAGGGATCACTTTGATCCCCTGAGGCTGTATTTCCCGTACCTTCTTGATAGAGAATATATTCATTGTCATCTGCATGAACCAGGCCACTTATGGCAAGGGATAGAGCGGTAACGGCTATAGGTAAGATCTTCACAAGTAACTCCTTTACTTCAACTCGCTATGGCGCTTTGATGGCGTCCACAGTACTTCCTGTACAACACAGGTGAAATCCATATCCAATCCCGTGTAATCGAACGTCGACCTACCATCCGTCGGGCATTGGAGGTTATTTGATCGGCCCTAAATGGTGAGAGAAGTAGTGAGACTGCTGACTTGCACTGGCTCCAAGCCATCGGCATTAATACCTGGCTATGCCGGGGCGGTGATCATTGGCGGCTTTATCTAAAAGGCTCAATGATTCCAAATTCTGGTGGGCATAAGTGCTCACCGTTTGTCATAGATATTTCTCCTCTGTAATCCGTTTGATTGGGCTCTCCAAAAGTCGAAATCCAGCTCGTTTCAGATATTGGAGCCTTGGAAAAAGTATTGACCATGAGACTCCTCAGGGGAATGAGATAAAAACACTGAAATACTGGGACTAAAGTCGGAAAATATCTGATATTTTTAGTGTGTTAGGATGTGGCTGCTGGGAGGAGGGTTGGATGATAGATTCTGGGAGATAGCTGTCTGAACATACAAATTTCTAGAGATAGGCACATGGCTTTACTGCAGAGAAATCGCGGTATTATTACCAATTTAAGTAGTGGTGATGCTATCGTTCATTCCTGCCTGCGTGGGCATTATTTAATTGTTGTTGCCGTTAAATTGTGTTGCTTCAACGTTATTATTATCACCAATCTGAGCTTGATTTATTAAGTTGTTAGTGGTTGTTTGTTCAATTTGATATTCAGTAGCAGTGTTGCCAGTTCTTACTTGGTTGATGAGTAAGTACTGTTCGCCAGGGCCTGATGACCATGATTGATCGAGAGAATGGTAATGGCTAAAGATAGCACCTTGATGGGAAAATCCTGTCAGTCTTTGATTTTTGATTTATAAGAATTGGAGAAGGGGCCCCGCTCAAGCCTGTCGATCAATCCTGATTGATCATCGGCTGATAGCTTTAAATACTTCTGCTACCGGATACTGCTTTTTGGGTTGATCGATCTGCTTAACATGGAATGAGGATTAGTGAGACTGCGGACTTACACTGACATCAAGCCATTGTTGTTGGCATTAATGCTTGTCTATGCCTGAGCTGGGACCTAATCAGAGTATTGCGGAAGAAAGTAATTCTGGATATAGGAGAAAAGCACCGAGATTCTAGTAATAAAGTTTATGAGAACCCCATTGGTTCTAGGCTGTTACTTGGTGTTGCCTGATAATTTGCGCTGCAGTTGGTCCTTCATTGGTCCAAGCTTATATATCCATTGCATAACTTGCAAAGTGTGAAGTTTGGCATTTATGGCAGCCTCAAAGACCCCGCTATCGCGATCACAGATTATTGGCTTAACAGCATTGTCGTTGGCAGTCTTTTTGGTGGCCAATGATTTTACGGCCTTCTCCGTCGCTATCCCTGCAATGGAAAAACACTTTAACGCAGATATCTCCACCCTTCAGTGGGTGATTAACGGTTATGCATTGGTGTTCGGGATTTTTATAGTTACTGGCGGGCGCTTGGCGGATATGTTTGGTCGGCGCCGGCTATTTTTTGTTGGAACCTCAATCTTCGTCTTTTTCTCAGTTTTGGGTGGTCTGGCCGTCAATGAATGGATGCTGCTGGGAAGCCGGGCATTAATGGGTGTTGGTGGTGCTCTGATGTGGCCCGCTGTGCTCGGCATGACCTATCAGATCATGCCTGATGACCGCGCCGGTCAGGCAGGCGGTTTGATAATGACGGTGTGTGGCTTTGCGAACTCTGTAGGGCCACTGTTGGGTGGTTTCTTTACAGATTTTCTTAGCTGGCGCTGGATTTTTTTTATTAACTTACCCATCGCTTTGGCGGCAATGTTGGTGGGCTGGAAAGTAATTGAGGATGATAAGCCCGATGAGAGCAATGAAAAGGTTGACTATTGGGGGATGGCCTCATTATCAATTAGCCTTTTGGCTTTAATGTTATCTCTGGATTTTGTTATCGATGTAGGATTTAGAAGTCCTTTAGTGATTGGACTTTTAGTAACATCGGTGATTTTCTTTTTGGTATTTGCCTGGGTTGAGCCTCATACTCGCTCTGACCCACTTATTCCCCCGGATGTAGCTACTAATTGGCGCTTTTTTTCTATCTGTCTGGTGACTTTGCTTCTATCGGTCACTTTTGTATCTATGTTGCTTTATATTCCTCAATTTTTAATTAAGGAGTTGAGCTATTCTGCAGTTTGGTCTGGTGCGGGTTTATTGCCGGTGATGATTACCTATGCGGTAGTCTCATATATAGCAGGGTGGTTATATGAATTTTTGGGGGCTCGCCTAATTTTAGCGGGAGCGGCACTCTTTTTAGGTTTGGGAATGTTTTTACTTTCTGGCCTAGTGGTTCGCGATCACTATCTGCACTTGGTACCGGGAATGCTCACTCTCGGTATAGGATTAGGCTTATATTTTCCTACGATAACGACTACTGCGGTTACGGTATTGGGGCCTGCCAGGGCAAGCTTGGCGGCGGCCTTAATTTATATGTTCCAAATTATCGGCGGTGCTATTGGTCTGGCGATGAATACAACGGTTGTTGCGATGGCTCCGGAATTATCTGAAGGTATTGATCGGGCATTTACTGTTAATGCGTGTTTGGCTGCTGCAGCACTGATTGTAAGTTTGCTGTTTGTGAAAGGGGATGTTTCCCAGAAAGAAAAAATCTGAGCAATAAATAATATGGTTTTTCTTAGCCTCTTTCTCTACTGTATGTATATCGCAGAATTGTTACTGCCAATCTGTGAAATGGAGATAGTAGCACCAAAACTCAATTGAATTACCTGGAGAAAGTTGTCTGTACCTAGTTGTAGTAGCTCTGCACTATTAAAGCTGCCGGTTTGAGTGAGATTGATAGTGTTTAGCTCACCCAGTTGAATGATGTCCGCATCATCAATATAACCAGACTGCGTTGAACTTACTTGATTCTGTAGGCCTTGTTGCAGCAACTGTAGTCTTGCACTAAAGCCATCTTGAATGGCTATTAATGTATTTTGATCAAATTCCTGGTCTATAGCTGCCTCAGAGGCTGATCCACTTTGACTAATATCAGCACTATTATCCGATCCACTTTGTGTGACAACACTACTGGCCCCTTCAATAGCGAGTTGTATTGACGTGGCGCTATTACTTGTTCCTGTTTGTGTTATCTCGGAAAAATTATTGATGTTTATCTGGTTGATTGTGGACCCGTTGTTTGTTCCACTTTGAGATGTAAAGGCCTGGTTGTTTTGAGCAAGATTAACAATTATAGAAGCGCGATTACTCTGTCCTTGCTGGATGGAACTGTTAAATCCCTGAATAGAGTTGCTTGTTTGGATGCTAGTAGCACTGGAATCTGTAAGTTGTACTATTGAGTTGGTATTAAAGGCGCCGTTAGTATTTGTTATCCGGGCAGTGTTGTTATTGCCAAATTGTTGAATTTGATTATTGGTTCCCAGAGACTGTATCAGGATAATTCTAGTATCAATATTCTGGCTTCCACTTTGGATAATACTGGCAGAGTTTGCTATGCCACTTTCTTTATCGATAATCTCAGCTCTATTAAAATTACCTAACTGGCTAATAGAGACATCACTAAGAGCAACATCATCTTGGATAGATTCCGAAAAATTTAGGGTTCCTATCTGCGAGATGTTAGCAGTTGTACCAGTGGAAAGGTTTTGTATGCTCGTAATTTGATTTAGGGATTGTTCCTGACTGATGCTTATAGTGCTAAACAGTGTACTTGTCTGTGAGGTTTCGGCCTTGTTGAGAACATTAAGCTGGGAGACTGATGTCGTGCTACCCAGGCTGCTGGATTGGACTGACATTAGCTCGTTTGATACGCCTCTCTGCAACTGGATAATAGATCCTTCAGTATTGCCGTTGGATTGCTGAGCCACCACATTATTAAATTCACCATCTTGTGTTTGCATGATGAGATTGTTAATGATGGTTGGGTCGCTTTGGTCCCCTATAGCCCGATTGCCAATACCCTGTTGTGACAGGATATAAGTGTTGGTTGCGAGGGCCTGGCAGCAGAATAGTAAGGTTGATGCCGCGATAAGATAGCCTGGTATGAGCATAATTCCTCCACTGCACAGGCTGGCGTAAATCTTTAACTTAGGCTGTATCTTGCCGGCACTGGGCACCGTGTAATGATTGCCATATAAAATTATGGTGAAAATATAATGGTTTGTATATGAGAGATAAGTACTGAATTACTAGGGAAATAGGTTCAAGCTTTATTCCTGGTTGAGTGTTTGTTTATTGGTGGCTCCGTGTATGTTTCTGTAAATGGAAGTGCTTCCCAATTTGAGTAAACTTGTGAGATACTTCAAGTCCACTTCACCTTTGCCCAGTTTTTCCTGAAAATAGAAATAACCCTATAAAACGTGTGGTTTTTTCAGGTTATCTACACAAAAAAAGATCCTTCATCCCAGTTAGATTAATTCACAGACTGCTCATTTTTTTGTTAACTATTTTTGTTAATTGAGTGAGAATAGGGCTCTTTCCCAATCCCTGGAAATGGAATCTCGGGCGATATCCCGCACTGATGCGGATGACTGAAAAGTCGGCGCTTTCGCCTAGGTTGTGGCGCCGCCGGACAGATAAACCCCTGTGTCCTGCTTTTTATAGGACGCCTTTGATTCTCCAAGCAAAGCAGGCCTGTCGGGGTGGTCTTGTACTGCGAATTATTTGTGTAGGGAGCCTGGTGTTCCCGTAGTTGGTAAGGAGAATGGATTTTGATACCTATCGTTGACCGCGCGCGCGCGGAGTCTATTGCACCTATTTGGCGTATGCCGTTTCGCCCTTTTTTCTGGGGAGCTGCTCTGTGGAGTATGGTTGCCCTGGTTATCTGGCAGGGGCAGTTATTCGGTTGGCAGATGCCGGCTTTTCGCATGGGGGTAGTCTGGCACTCCCATGAGATGCTGTTTGGGTTCGCGGCTACCGTTGTTGTGGGTTTTCTCGGCACGGCCATGCAAACCTGGACTGGTATCCCCTCGCCAAAGGGAACCCAACTTATTGCTTTGGTCGGCCTGTGGCTCTTGGCCCGTTTGGGTTACCTGTTGGCGGCGGTTCCTATTTGGATGCCGGTGATTGCTGAAGTCTCCTTTTTCCTGTTCTCAGCGTTTTTGCTCGGAGCCAGGGTGTTGCGAACCAAGCAGTGGCGAAATATGTTTGTATTGCCTGCGATGCTGATGTTTGCCGCATTGTCCGCTAGCCACTGGTTGCTGCCAGGGGCACAGAGCCGAATCGCCTTGCTGGCTTTGCTGTTGGTGACGGCGATTATTCTGATAATCGGCGGGCGGGTTATACCCTTCTTTACGGCGCGCCGCTTTCACTTGAGCCCAAGAGATAAGATACCGGCTGTAGAGTGGGGTACCCATATTGCTGCGGTGGGCTTGTTGCTATCGGTGGCTGTTGGTTTGCCGCAAATGGTTTGGGCCTTTTTTGCGGTCTCTCTGGGTATTTTGCAGGTGATCCGGGTGGTGCGCTGGCACCCTACAAAAATATGGGCAGAACCGATGGTTTGGTCTCTGCATGTGAGCTACTGGTTGGTTATTTTGGGGTGTTTTCTCGCGGCTCTGGCCTGGAGCCAAATTGCCCCTTCCTGGCAGAGTCCCGCCTTGCACGCATTTGCCGTTGGCGGTATCGGCGGATTGATCTTGTCTATGACCAGTCGCGTCAGTCTCGGCCACACAGGTCGGATATTGAAGGCGCCGCGCTTGATGCCCCTGGCTTTTATGGCCCTGGCGTTATCTGCTCTCGCACGTGTGTTTTGGGCACCCGCCCCGAGTGGTTTGCTCGCAGCAATTATTGCCTGGGTAGTCGGTTACACGCTTTTCTTACTGTATTACACCCCGGTGCTTTTCCAGCCGCGCGTTGACGGTCATCCCGGCTAATTCTCTCTATGTGATCTTCAGTTGCTGCTAGAAACCTTATCATCGCAGCAACTGTGGTCGAGTAAAGCCATCATTAACTGGTCTATTCAGAGTCCGCACTAGCTACCTGGGGTAGTTTGTCTACTTTAGGTACTGTTTCCAGTTCCCGGTCCCACTCGGCTTTACTGGCCATAAAGATATGGGCATTAGGCCTTACATCTATTGGGCGATCCAGACTGCCAGCAGGAACCGCTAAGAGGCCAATTTCAGGATCTTCTCGTGGCACTGCGGAACCGCATTGATTGCAAAAGCTTTTGCTGTGCCTCGTCCCTGCCAGCTTAAATGTTTTGACTTGTTCTGCACCGGATAGCCATTCAAGTTTCGCTGATGCGAAGAATAGGTTTGCTGCATGGGCTGAACCGGTATCTTTGCGGCAGTAACTACAGTGGCAGAGAAAGAAGCCGCCAAAGTCACCTTCAATTTCGAAGTTAATAGTGCCACATAGGCACGATCCTTTTTGTTCCATTGCTCAATGCTCCTCTGTTTAGTTGTACTTATCGTAATTAGGGGAAACTGTGATTTATTTTGGAAATCCCGGCGTTGGGGTATCAAACCCGTATGGTCCCGCTCAAATAGGGTACTGCTTTGCCTGAGATAATGACCCTGTCCCCGGCGATGGTGCAATTCAGCAGGCCGCCGCGCTTGGAGGCTTGATAGGCGATCAGCTCTTTCTTATCCAGAATTTGTGACCAGTAAGGGGCGAGCCCTGTGTGAATAGAACCGGTCACCGGATCTTCGGCCCCACCATTGGATGGCCAGAAGTATCGGGAGATAAAATTGTACTTATCGGATTTTGCCGTAACGACCACATCGTAGGGGGCGAGCTTTCGCAGGCTGCTCGCATCCTGCTGCACATCCAAAACGTCTCGCTCACTATCGTAGATGGCAAAGTAAGCTTGGTTGTTAAGTAACACCTGGCTTGGTGTTATTGAAAGCCCCTCCAGTAATTCCGGCGGTATGCGATCTATGGGTTGTGGCTCCCTTCGTGGGAAGTCCATGGAAATAATTCCATTTTCCCCTCGGCTTATTGTCATTTTGCCCACAGCGGCAGCATGGAGCTGGAGTTGCTCACATTGAGGGTCTTGAGAAAAAAGAACATGGGCTGACGCCAGGGTGGCATGACCACAAAAATCAATTTCCGTTAACGGTGAAAACCAGCGAATTCCATAACTGGTATCCGGGCGTTTTACCAGGAACGCGGTTTCGGAAAGATTATTTTCTGCAGCGATGGACTGCATTAAATTTTCATCCAGCCAATCCTCAGTAACAACAACTCCGGCTGAATTTCCGTGAAAGACTTTGTCGGTAAAGGCGTTAATGAAATGAATTTTAAGTTCCATATTTGAACTCCATGGTGCTCCAGCTTTTCAGAAGCGCTGATGGCGGGCGTGATATTTTATACCCCTAAAGTTCACCAATTTATACCTCTGTAGAGCGGCTTGGGATTGGCTTTAACCTGATCTGGATCAGTTTATCCCGGATGTGAGTCACTAGAGTGACTTGTATTTGTTGCGTGCAGATCAGGGGTGTGAAAATGACGGAGTCTGATGTAGCTATCGTAGGTGCTGGACCGGCGGGACTTTCCTTGGCGGTGATGCTCGCCCGCAAAGGGTGTCAGGTGGCAATTATTGAGCGCCAGGATAAGTCGGCGCTGTCCGCTCCCGTTGACGATGGCCGCGAGATTGCCCTGACACATAAATCCTACAAGCTGCTGCAAGAACTGGGGGCTTGGCAGAGATTATCCCCGGAAGAGATTAGTCCGCTAAATGCTGCCGAAGTAGTCGACGGCAATTCCCCTTCGACACTCCACTTTAGCCCGGGAGAGAGGGGGCCTCTGGGTTTTATTGTCTCCAACTCTGCAATCCGGCGAATCTTATATGAGGCAGTTTTGGAGACTGAGAATATAACGCTGCTCGATAACTCGACCGTTACCGGGATGACATTGAGTGGCGCTATGCGTCATCTTGAGTTGGCAGAGGGGGAGGGCGTGCGCGCTTCCCTGGTGGTTGCAGCCGACAGCCGTTTTTCTGAAGTGCGACGCATGGCGGGAATTGGCGCCGATATGCGCGACTTTGGCCGAGTGGCGATTGTCGGCCCTGTACGCACCGAATTACCCCACGATGGTATTGCCCGGGAGTGTTTCCGCTACGGCTCGACACTGGCGCTGTTGCCTTTGCCCAAGGCAAATATTTCATCGGCCGTGGTTACTGTTCCCGCCAGCCTCTCTGCCCAGATTATGGCGATGGGTAATGAAGAGTTTGCCGGGCACGTATCCCGCGAAAGCGCGTCCCAGCTCGGCGGTGTCGAAGCTTTTGGTGAGCGCCACTGTTATCCATTGGTTGCGGTCTATGCACATCACTTTTTCACTGAGCGCTTTGCCTTGGTGGGAGATGCTGCTGTGGGGATGCATCCAGTGACCGCACATGGATTTAATTTGGGCTTGGCCGGTGCGGATACTTTGGCCCGTCAACTGGATAGTGTTAGCCGTCTATATAACCCGGCCAAGCTGACTCGGGCCCTGGCCCGTTACCAGATGCTGCACCGGGTTGAATCCAAGCCGATTTACTCTGGAACTAATAGGGTGGTGGATTTGTTTACTGACGATCGCCTGCCGGCCAAGTTGCTGCGCAAAATGGTGTTGCGAGTCAGTGATCGCTTTCCCCCAATTCGAAAAGCAATAGTGCACCAGTTAACTCGCTAGCTTATCCAGAGGCTTGTTAAGAGAGTTTTGCTCTTCGTTCTTTTTATAAAAAGTACTTGTGCAAGAAAGAAGACGGTATATGAAGGTGGCCTGCTTGCGGGATTTTCTTCCTTTTCTATACTGATTTGCGAGATGGTAGAGACGGCTTTAACCCCCCGGTGAAAACAAATGCCAATTACGGCTTGACTCACCGGGTCAGCACCAATAGAATGCGCAGCCTCTTGAGTGGTTGGGCTGGTCCCGCCGCAGGGAAACAAAGATCAACCAGGCTTTGTTTCTTGGAGTTGTTGCGGGGTGGAGCAGCCTGGTAGCTCGTCGGGCTCATAACCCGAAGGTCGTAGGTTCAAATCCTGCCCCCGCTACCAATTTTACCTTCGGGTAAAATATTTGATTGCGCATTTGTTGTTGCGGGGTGGAGCAGCCTGGTAGCTCGTCGGGCTCATAACCCGAAGGTCGTAGGTTCAAATCCTGCCCCCGCTACCAACTTTCCTTAGGGAAACTTTGATTGCGCTTTCGTTGTTGCGGGGTGGAGCAGCCTGGTAGCTCGTCGGGCTCATAACCCGAAGGTCGTAGGTTCAAATCCTGCCCCCGCTACCAAATTTTGCATTCGTGCACACTGACTGCACGAATGTGCGGTCAAAGCCCCGTCAGGGGCTTTTTCGTATCTGCAAGAAAAGTTGCAGATATTTTTCGAAGTGGGCCGTAGGCCCATTTTTTGTATGTGGTGACGAGAATGGCGAGCAAACGCGAATTGCTGGAAGAGCTTCTGGCGCCGGTGGTGGCATCGCTGGGGTGTGAGTTGTGGGGTATTGAGTACCAAACCCACGGTCGCAACGCGCTGCTGCGCATTTATATCGACTCCGAAAACGGTATTTCCGTTGAGGATTGCGAGAAAGTGAGCCGCCAATCCAGTGCTGTACTGGATGTGGAAGATCCCATCAGTAGTAAGTACACACTTGAAGTCTCTTCCCCAGGGCTCGACCGCCCTCTTTATAAGCTGGCCCAGTACGAGCGCTTTATCGGCGCCCAGATTGAAGTTCGCCTGCGTATGCCTCTGGATGGGCAGCGTAAGTGGCGCGGACTGCTGGCCGGTGTAGAGGGTGATGAAGTGGTTCTGCGTGTAGATAGTGAAAACGAATACCTTTTGCCGATCGACAGTATCGAAAAAGCAAATATCATTCCCCAATTTACCAAATAACCTGTAGGAGCCTGAGCTCAGGCGATTTTGAGGCACAGTTGCATGAACAAAGAGATCTTGCTGGTAGCCGAGGCGGTATCCAACGAGAAGGGCGTTGACCAGGAGATTATTTTCCAGGCCATCGAAGCGGCATTGGCAACGGCCACGAAGAAGCGCTACGACGAAGATTCAACCATTGAGGTTATCATTGATCGTCGTTCAGGCGATTACGAGACTTTCCGCAGCTGGGAAGTGGTCGGTGATGAAGTTTTGGCTGAGTTGGGTACCCAGTTCACCCTGGAAGAAGCCCACGAAAAAGATGCTGACCTGAAAGCAGGTGACGTTTTCCGCGAGCAGGTGGAAAATGTAGAATTTGGACGCATCGCCGCACAGACCGCAAAGCAGGTCATCGTACAAAAGGTACGTGAAGCCGAGCGCGCCAAAGTTGTAGACGAGTACCGCGATCGCGTTGGCGAAATGGTTAGCGGCACTGTGAAGAAGGTGACCCGCGACTTTATCGCTGTAGACCTGGGTAATAATGCCGAAGCGCGCCTGCCCCGCGATCAGCTGGTTGGTCGCGAAATTTTCCGACTCGGTGATCGCGTGCGCGCAATCCTGTTGGAAATCCAACCGGAAGCCCGCGGCCCCCAGCTGATGCTGAGCCGCTCCTGCCCGGAAATGATTGTCGAATTGTTCCGCATTGAAGTGCCGGAAATTTCCGAGCAGGTAATCGAAATTAAAGGCGCGGCCCGCGATCCCGGGCTGCGTGCAAAAATCGCTGTAAATACCAACGACGGTCGCATCGACCCGGTGGGTGCTTGTGTGGGCATGCGCGGCGCGCGTGTTCAGGCGGTATCCAACGAGCTGTCTGGTGAGCGCGTAGATATCGTTCTGTGGGACGAAAACCCCGCTCAGTTCGTTATCAATGCGATGGCGCCAGCAGAAATTGAATCCATCGTGGTCGACGAAGACACCGGTTCTATGGATGTAGCCGTGGCAGAGGAAAACCTCGCAATGGCTATCGGCCGCAGCGGCCAGAATGTACGCTTGGCCTCCGAGCTGACCCAGTGGCAGATCAATGTCATGAGCAGTGATGAGTGGCAGAGCAAGCAGGAAGCCGAGTCCAGCTCCATCATGCAGGTGTTTATGGATCGTCTGGATATCGATGAAGACGTTGCTGGTGTGCTGGTTGAAGAGGGCTTTGCCTCTCTTGAAGAAGTAGCTTATGTACCCATCGAAGAGATGCTCGCAATTGAGGGCTTCGATGAGGATATCGCTGAGGAGCTGCGCGCCCGCGCCAAGGACACCCTGTTGACCCAAGCGCTGGCATCTGAAGAGAAGCTGGATGCATCTGAGCCCCAGGAAGACCTTTTGAATATGGACGGTATGGAGCGCCAGCTGGCATTCCAACTGGCCAGCCGTGGTATTTCCACGATGGAAGACCTGGCAGAGCAGGCTGTCGATGACCTGCTGGATATCGAAGGTCTCGACCAGGAGCGCGCTGCAGCGCTGATTATGAAGGCGCGTGAGCCCTGGTTTGCCGATGACAGCGGCGAAGAAGCTTAAATGCAGCGAAAAATAACTTACGTATAAGTAACCCCCTCCGACCAAGTGACTTTTAGGAGAGAGAATGGCCGAAGTAACAGTTAGTGAACTCGCCAAATCGGTTGGTGCCACCGAAGACCGTCTGCTCAAGCAGATGAAAGAAGCGGGTTTGCCTCACACCTCTGTGGATGCAGTGGTGTCAGACGAGGAAAAGCAGGTCTTGCTCAGTTTCCTGAAAAGCAGTCACGGGGAGCAGGGCGCCGCGCCGCGCAAGATCACCTTGAAGCGCAAAACCACAAGCACGCTGAAGACTGGCTCTGGCACCGGCCGCAAGACTGTGAATGTGGAAGTGCGCAAGAAGCGCACTTATGTGAAGCGCCCTCAAGCTGAGCTTGAAACCGTAGCGGCAGGCGAAGAATCGAGCAGCCCCGAGCAGGAAGCGGCAGTCGATGCCCTGCAAAATGAGCAGGAAAGACTGGAGGCCGAAGCCGAACGCGCTCGCGCAGAAGCCGAGGCAGAAGCTGCACGCCTAGCGGCGGAAGAAGAGGCGCTAGCCAAAGCCGAAGCCGAGGCGAAAGCCAAGGCTGAAGCCGAAGCGAAAGCCAAGGCCGAAGCAGAAGCAAAAGCCAAGGCTGAAGCCGAAGCGAAAGCAAGCAATGAAGTAAAAGCCGATCAAGATGCGGCTAAATCAGAGGATAAGACCGCGGAAAACGTAGTGAAAAAGGCAGAGCCCGCCGCACCAATCCGCTCAAGCTACTCAGACGATATCGAGGCAATGCGAATTGCCGCGATGGAGCGTCGCAAGCAGCAGGCTGAGCAGGAAAAGCGTGAACTTGAAGAGAAGAAAGCTAAAGTAGAAGCTGACCGACGCGCAGCCCAGGAAAAGAAAGAGAAAGCTGCACAAGCTGCACAGACAGCCAAGGCTAAGCCAGCACCGGCAAAAAGTGCTGAGAAGACCTCTGAGGTCAAGCCAGCTCTGCGTCGCAAGCTGGAGGCAGCATCTACTGCCCCCGCTGAAGCTGATCGCTCTGAGGATGAGCCGCGTAAACGTCGCGGTCGCCGCTCCAAGTCCGGCCCGAAAAAATCCAGCAAAACCGCTCTGTACGAACAGGCGCTGGAAGTATTTGAGGAAGACGAAGCATCCAAGCGCAGCACGCGCTCCCTGTCTCGTCCGACCTTGAAGGTTAAACCTACGCACGGCTTTAAAAGGCCCACGGAGAAACAGGTGTACGAAGTACAGTTGGGCGAAACCATCACTGTTGGCGAGCTGGCCAAACAGATGAATGTGAAAGCCGGTGACCTGATCAAGCGCCTGATGAAAATGGGCGAGATGGTTACTATCAACCAGAGCCTGGACCGTGAAACTGCACAGCTGATCATCGAAGAGATGGGCCACAAGGTGGTATTCCGCTCTGAGAGCGAGCTGGAGGAAGCGCTGGTTGCCGAGACCCAGGCCAGTGAAGGCACTGAGGTGTCCCGCGCACCGGTAGTTACCGTTATGGGTCACGTTGACCACGGTAAAACCTCCCTGCTGGACTACATCCGTAAGACCAAGGTGGCTTCCGGTGAGGCCGGTGGTATTACCCAGCACATCGGTGCTTACCGTGTGAAAACCAGCCAGGGCGAGATCGCTTTCCTGGATACCCCGGGACACGCCGCCTTTACCGCAATGCGCGCCCGTGGGGCCCAGGCAACTGACGTAGTTATCCTGGTAGTGGCTGCTGACGACGGTGTGATGCCGCAGACTGAAGAAGCTGTGAACCACGCCCGCGCTGCCGGTGTACCGCTGGTTGTTGCAATCAACAAGTGCGACAAAGAAGCTGCCGATCCCGATCGTGTTAAAAACGAGCTGGCTGCGAAAGATGTAATTCCTGAAGACTGGGGCGGTGATACCCAGTTTATCAATGTGTCTGCACACACTGGTGAAGGCATCGACGACCTGCTGGAAGCGATTTCCCTGCAAGCAGAGATGTTGGAGCTGAAGGCCAAGGTCAAGGTACCGGCAACAGGTGTTGTGATCGAATCCCGTCTGGAAAAAGGTCGCGGTGTTGTGGCCACCCTGCTGGTACAGAACGGCGAGCTGAAGCGCGGCGATATCGTACTGGCAGGCCAGAGCTACGGCCGTGTTCGCGCCATGACCAACGAGCTGGGCAAGCAGGTTAAAGAAGCTGGCCCTTCAACTCCGGTTGAGCTGCTGGGTCTGGACACCACACCCAACGCTGGTGACGAGTTCATGGTGGTTGCGGATGAGCGCAGAGCTCGTGAAGTAGCCGAACAGCGCGGTGATAAAGAGCGTCGTGAGCGCATGCAGCGCCAGCAGGCGGCCAAGCTGGAAAACATGTTTGCGAACATGGAAGCCGGCGAGCGCAAAGTACTGCCGGTTGTTATCAAAGCGGACGTTCGCGGCTCCCTGGAAGCTATCCTGGGCGCACTGGCGGATATCGGCAATGAAGAAGTTTCTGTCAACGTCGTGTCCAGCGGTGTAGGTGGTATCGCCGAGAACGATATCAACCTGGCCCTGACCTCCGGCGCTATCGTACTGGGCTTCAACACCCGTGCTGATGTGGCTGCCCGAAAGGTTGCTGAGACAGAAGGCGTAGAGATTCGTTACTACAGCGTGATCTACAACCTGCTCGACGAAGTGAAGCAGGCGCTGTCCGGTATGCTTGATCCGGAAATACGTGAAGAAATCGTGGGCATTGCCCAGGTTCGCGATGTATTCCGCTCACCGAAGTTTGGCGCCATTGCCGGTTGTATGGTTACTGAAGGTACCGTCTACCGCAACAAGCCGATCCGCGTACTGCGCGACAACGTTGTGATCTACCAGGGCGAACTGGAATCCCTGCGTCGCTTCAAAGACGATGTGCAAGATGTGCGCAACGGCATGGAGTGTGGTATCGGGGTTAAGGACTACAACGACGTTAAGTCCGGTGACCAGATCGAAGTTTACGATATCGTTAAGGTTGCTCGCGAACTCTAAGGAGTTCCGCAGCGGATCGAGGATAAACCCGCGCGACGCTAGTCGTGCGGGTTTTCCTGTCTTTAAACCGCCATTCTCAATAGGTAAACAATGGCAAGAGAATTTCATCGCGCAGACCGCGTCGCCGACGCCATGCGCCGCGAGCTGGCCCAGCTGATCCAACACGAGATTCGCGATCCTCGCCTGGGTATGATCAACGTCAATGATGTTGAAGTCAGCCGCGACCTAACCGTTGCTAAAGTTTTTGTCACCCTGGTGGGTGAGGATGATCGCAGCAAAATTAATACCTCTATCGAAGTGCTGAATAAAGCCGCCGGCTTTCTGCGCACGCAGCTTGCGCGCGCAATCCAGATTCGCACTATTCCCCGTTTGCACTTCCGCTACGATGAGACCTCGGTGCGCGGCCAGGCGCTGTCTGCCCTGATCGACAAGGCGGTTAAAGAAGATCGCAAACACCAAGACGACGATAGCGACTCCAACGAAGATTAATCCATGGGCCGCAGACCAAAATGGGGCCGGCCGGTTCACGGCGTGCTGTTATTGAACAAGCCCGCCGGGATTACCGCCAATGACGCCCTGCAAAAAGCCAAACGACTCTTTTTCGCCAATCGCGCCGGTCACACCGGAGCGCTGGACCCCCTGGCAACCGGCGTGTTGCCGATCTGTTTCGGCGAAGCGACCAAGTTTTCCCAGTACCTACTCGATGCGGACAAGCGCTATCGCAGTACTTTTGTTTTCGGTATGACTACAGCCAGTGGCGATGCTGATGGCGATGTACTGGAAACCAAAGATGCTTCCGGTTTGACCGAAGAAGCTGTGCTGAAAGCGATGGAAGCCTTTCGCGGTCCCATCAAGCAAGTGCCGTCCATGTACTCGGCCCTCAAGCACAAGGGGCAGCCGCTGTATAAGTTGGCACGACAGGGCTTGGAAGTGGAACGCGAGGCGCGGGAAGTAGAGATTTTTGAATTTGAACTGCTGAGCTTTACACCGGGCGCTCAGCCCCGTGCAGAAGTTGAAGTTCACTGCTCCAAGGGCACTTATATTCGCAGTATTGCCGAAGACCTGGGTCAGGCCCTGGGTGTCGGTGCCTATGTGGAAGAGTTGCACCGCAGCGCAGCCGGTCCCTACGTCGAGGCCGATTCAGTGACTCTGGATGAGCTCACCGCGGAGCGCGGTGAGGGCATGGCGGAGGAGTTGGATCACCACCTGTTATCGGTGGATTCTCCTGCCTCCTCGCTGCCCAAACTCACCCTTCCGGACGAGTCTGGTTACTATGTGCGTCAGGGGCAGCCGGTAATGGATTTGCAGGTCTACCGTATCGGTGAAGAAGGTGATATGGTGCGCCTCTTCCTGGAAAATGGCGATTTTCTGGGCGTAGGAGAAATTACTGACGACGGGTGCGTAGCGCCTCGGCGTCTGGTAAGTAGTACTTAAGCAGAAAACGCTATATTGGTGAGAGCCGATAGCGGTTGATGTGAGAGTATTGCAGTGGACTAAGTCCACAACAGTGAGTAGCTGGTCTGTAAATATGCACGGGCCAGCCGAATCTTTTAAAGCATATTACGACGAGGTTAATCGTTATGGCACTGTCTGCAGTAGAAAAAGCAGCAATCCTGAAAGAGCACGGCCAATCTGAAGGCAACACCGGTTCTCCGGAAGTCCAGGTAGCCCTGCTGACTGCCAACATCAACAAACTGCAGGGTCACTTCTCTGCGCACAAGCAGGATCACCACTCTCGCCGTGGTCTGATCCGCATGGTAAACCAGCGTCGCAAGCTACTGGACTACCTGAAGCGCAAGGATCTGAACCGTTACGCACAGCTGATCGCTAAGCTCGGCCTGCGTCGCTAAGACCCTGGAATGCCCGCCTCTGGCGGGCTTTCTTCTTTAATGCTTGCTGAAAAGTGGCGCTGTTGTCACTTTTCGGCAGTTTCGCAACACAACCCCAGGGGCAAATATCCCGGCGGATGTGCTGCGTTTGCACCGGCCACCCGGGTCGGTAGCGGTACATCCCCGTATCGCTCTGGATTGAAGGTTTGGAACTTCTATCCAGGCAACCACTGTAGGGGTTACTGGAATGGGCCAGTAACCGTAAGGAAATAGGAAAAAAACTAGTGAATCCAGTAAGCAAAACTTTCCAATACGGACAACACCAAGTCACCATCGAGACCGGCCGTATCGCGCGCCAGGCTACCGGTGCTGCCCTGGTTAGCATGGGAGAGACTGTCGTCCTGTGTACTGTTGTCGGCGCTAAAGAAGCCAAGCCAGATCAGGGCTTCTTCCCGTTGTCCGTGCACTATCAAGAAAAAGCCTACGCGGCTGGCAAAATTCCCGGTGGTTTCTTCAAGCGTGAAGGCCGCCCGTCTGAAAAAGAAACCCTGACTTCCCGTCTGATCGATCGCCCGATCCGCCCGCTGTTCCCGAACGGCTTTATGAACGAAGTTCAGGTGATGTGTACTGTTCTCTCCGCTGAGAAGGACATGGACCCGGATATCGCTGCCATGATCGGCACTTCTGCAGCGCTGTCTGTTTCCGGTATTCCTTTCGCAGGCCCAATCGGTGCTGCGCGCGTGGGTTACACCCAGCAAGACGGCTACCTGCTGAACCCGGGCTACGAAGCTCTGAAGACCTCCGAGCTGGACATGGTCGTTGCCGGTACCAAAGACGCCGTACTGATGGTGGAGTCCGAAGCCCAGGAGCTGCCGGAAGACATCATGCTGGGTGCGGTACTCTACGCACACCAGGAAATGCAGGCCATTATCAAGGTTTGTGAAGAGTTGAAAGCGGAAGCGGGCAAGCCCCAGTGGGACTGGCAGGCTCCGGCGGAAAACACCGAGCTGAAAGCTGCCCTGGACGCTCAGTTTGGCGAAAAGGTTGCCGAAGCCTACCGCATCACCAACAAGCAAGAGCGCAGCACCCGCCTGGCGGAACTGCGCAGCGAAGCCGCTGAAGCCCTGGCTACTGAAGAAATTAGCGCCGATCTGGTAAAAAGCTACTTCGGCAAGCTGGAGAAGAAGCTGGTGCGCGGCGCTGTAGTGCGTGGCGAGCCTCGTATCGACGGTCGCGACAGCAAAACTGTACGTTCGATCGCTGTGGAAGTTGGCGCTCTGCCCAAATCCCACGGCTCTGCGCTGTTCACCCGTGGTGAGACCCAGGCTCTGGTAGTGGCTACCCTCGGTTCCACTGGCGATGCACAGATCATCGACGCCCTGGAAGGTGAGCGCAAAGACTACTTTATGCTGCACTACAACTTCCCTCCCTACTCTGTAGGTGAAGCGGGTCGTGTAGGTGCTACCGGTCGTCGCGAAATCGGTCACGGCCGTCTCGCTCGCCGCGGTATCGCTGCAGTTCTGCCGAGCCCGGATAGCTTCCCCTACACCGTGCGTGTAGTTTCCGAGATCACTGAATCCAACGGTTCCAGCTCCATGGCTTCCGTATGTGGTTCCAGCCTGGCGCTGATGGATGCGGGTGTTCCGCTGAAGGCACCGGTAGCCGGTATCGCTATGGGTCTGGTGAAGGAAGAAGAAGGCTACGCGGTTCTGACCGATATCCTCGGTGACGAGGACCACCTCGGCGATATGGACTTCAAAGTAGCGGGTACCGCCTCTGGTGTGACCGCGCTGCAGATGGACATCAAGATCGAAGGTATTACCGAAGAGATCATGGAGACCGCTCTGGAGCAGGCTCTGCACGCGCGTCTGCACATCCTCGCGGAAATGAACAAGGTGATCGACTCTTCCCGTACCACCGTGAATGAGAACGCACCGCGCTACGCGACCCTGAAGATCCACCCGGACAAGATCCGCGACGTGATCGGTAAGGGCGGTGCGACTATCCGCTCCATCACTGAAGAGACCGGCGCCTCCATTGATATCGAAGATGACGGCACTATCAAGGTCTTCGGTGAAGACGGTGAGAGCCTGGAAGCGGCGGTAACCCGCATCGAGGAGATCACTGCGGAAGCTGAGATTGGCGCTATCTACGAAGGTACCGTGGTACGTATCGTAGACTTCGGTGCGTTCGTTAACTTCCTGCCGGGCAAAGACGGTCTGGTGCATATCTCCCAGATCGCTGAAGAGCGCGTAAATGCCGTAACTGATTACCTGAGTGAAGGTGAGAAGATTAAGGTTAAGGTACTCGACGTTGACCAGCGTGGACGTATCAAGCTTTCTATCAAGGAAGCTAAGGCCGATGCAGCTGCCGCTGAAGAAGCCAAGCAAGCTTCCGACGAAGCTTAAGTCTACGGACTGAAAAAACCCGGCTTAAAAGCCGGGTTTTTTTGTATCTGCCGAAGCGGAATTGTCGCTTATTACCGGTTTTCTATTAGAATTCTGGAAAAAAAGGGCAAAACATTGGACAACTTCTGGCTGATCGACATTCTCCTCACCCTCGCCGCACTGCTGATTGCCAATCAGTACTGGCGTCTTACCAATGATCGCTTCCAATCAGCTGCACTCTTGGTGATAGCGGGTCTCCTATTTATCGCTGTCTCCGCGATTGTCGGTGCCTATCGCTACGGTATTGATCCCGGGGCAACCCAATTACACCGGGCTTTACTGCAACTATCCGGGTTTAGTTCGCTGTTGCTAATTGGAATGGGGTTGGTTTGGGCACGTTTCGAGATAGGTATTGGACAGAGTACCCGGGGACCCGCTTATGTAGCGCTGGTGCTGGTGCTGGCCTCATCTATAGGCGTCTCGGAAAGTGGCAGGTTATCGCCGCAGGAAGTGACTGAGGTGTTTTCCGCCCTGGGGCTTCTATTGTGGCTGTGGGTTGCAATGATGGAATTGATGTCACCGCGACGACTCTTGCCACCAGGCCCTTTGTTATTGGGGGCAGGGGCAGTAGTCATTGCAATGGATGGTTTGTTTGTGGGTACCGGGGCTCCTCGGGTATTGGGCTTGGCGCGTACAAACTGGTTCCACCTACTGCTGGGCCTTTCGCTGTTTTCACTGTTGGCTGCCCGCCCGTTATTTGAAAAGGAAAATAATTCAAATGAATAAAGTTACTACTGAACTTCGCGGAGGTTGCCACTGTGGCGCTATTCGCTATCGGGCGCGGCACGAGCGCGACTCAGGGGAGAAACTGGTAGCCCATGCGTGCAATTGCTCGATGTGTGAGAAAGTGGGTTTTCTGCACGTCATTATTCCCGCTGAAAACTTTAAGCTGGAGTCTGGGGAAAAAGACCTGGATTGTTATACGTTTAATACGGGAGTGGCCAAGCACCTGTTTTGTCGCCATTGCGGCGTTAAGTCTTTTTATGTGCCGCGCTCCAACCCGGATGGCTATAGTCTTAATGCGCGCTGTTTTGATGAGAGACCCGGAGGCTTGGAGGTAGAACCTTTCGATGGTCAAAACTGGGAGCAGAACGCCGCAGAGCTGGCCCATCTCAGTAAATAAATCGCGCAAAGAAAGTGATGCTCCAATCAATATCAGGTGATATGAGAGCCTATGGAAACTGGTCTGGTCTACGCTGTCTTACTCGATCGCAAAGGCTCGGGCCGAGAGCTTTCCTGGGCAGAGGTGAAATCCTGGCAACCTGATCAGGGAATTCTCTGGCTGCATTTTGACTACGACAGCACCAACACCGTCGAGTGGCTGCAACAGGATAGTGGACTCACAGCTACGGCGATAGAGACCCTGTCTGCGAAGACAACGCGCCCCTGTGTAATGACTGTGGATCAGGGGCTGATGTTGGCTATGTACGGCATTGAGCGAAAATCCAAACCGCGCGCAAAGGATATGATCGCCATTCGCATTTGGGCCGAGGAAAACCGTATTATCAGTACCGGCCGACGGAAGTTGCTTTCAGAGGATGACTTGCTTTCTCGCTTGCGCAGTGGCTTTGGTCCCCGTGGAACTGCGGCTCTTTTGATGTCCCTGGCAGATCTGTTGGTCTTGCGTATGTGTGATCGGGCCGAAGACTTCGAAGAAAAAATCGATGACCTGGAAAACCTGTTATTAGATAAGGGAGGTTCGGAGCTTTCTTCCCTACTGGTTCGGCTGCGCAAGAGAACTATCGTATTGCGACGCTACTTATGCCTGCAGCGGGAGGTGCTCGGGCGTTTGCAGCAGGAATCCCTATCGTGGTTTGATGAGCACAGCCACGCCCTCTTGGGAGAGGTAAATGATCGGTTGCAGCGCCATATCGACGATATCGATGCAGTAAGGGAGCGCGCGGCAATCGCTCAGGAGGAATTGTTGAGTCGCACTTCGGATCAGTTGAATAGTCGTATGTATGTACTATCAGTGGTGGCGGCAGTTTTTCTACCGCTGAGCTTTCTCACTGGATTGTTTGGGATTAATGTCGGCGGTATTCCCTGGGGGCAGTCGTCATTGGGCTTTATTGCTTTTTGCATCTTGCTGGTGGTGGCATTGGCTGGGCAGATCGCTTTGTTTTACTGGAAAAAGTGGTTGTAGTTATCTTTTGAAGTATCCTAGCTAAATAGGTTATTTCAGTTATCTGGGCTGCCAATCAGCCACGAAACCCTATAGACCTTACGATTCGATCAGCATTCGCCATAATGGTAAAGGTGATGGTTGAGCCTGCAATATTGGGAAAGTTGGCAGAATCCACAATATGGACATTTTTAAAGTGTGCCGGCCTTCCTAAGAGGTCTGAGCGGAATATCTCATGTTTTCCTCCCATCGGGAAACTGCCACCAAGGTGGAAGCTTTTGCCTGGTGGTAGTACGGTGAGAAAGAAGGGGGGGACCATACCAAGCCTTATCAGTGAACGCCTTATTAAAGACTGTGTTCTTTGGGCGATTTCTCGGGCTCTCGTATTTTCAATTCCTCTTATTTCTATTGAAGAGCTATCTGCTTGTTTGTCGGTTAAAGTTAGTTCCAATGAGTCAGAATCCTCAGAGGACATAAAACCCTGAATTACGTATAAGCGATCCAAGGCGACTTGCTCTGGGAAAAGGGGGGGAAGTAGAGATATTAATTGCTCTTCAATAATTTGGCTTCGACCGTAAAGTTGAAGGTGTATTTGTTCAGGGCTTATGTTTGGATTGTCAATCTCTAAAAAGATTTCTGCGAGGGTAAACTCGATCTCATATCGATATCCTTTGTAGAGAAAGAGGGGGAAGAAAAAATACTGGCTGTTTTTTATTTTTATTGGAGTGTTTAATAGATTGAGGGATCTTGCCAGTATTGTGGTTGTGGCAAATTGGCCGGTTGCGAGAAATACTTTCTGTGCAGTAATTTTTTTTATTTTGCTATTGGTTATATCAACTGCAATCACGTCTACTCCTTGATTTGTTTCATGAATCTCCAGGACAAGAAGACCTTTATGTATGGTGAGTTTGTCTTTTTGTAGTTTTTCAAACAAGTATTTAGGGTTGAAAATAGATTGGTATGGGCATCCGTCAAAGCAGTGGCCGCAATACCTGCATCCATACTCCCCCTTGCTTGCATCTACCGCTAAGCGGGCTCGACCAAATTCAATGCCACTCCTCTGGAGACTACTTTCAATAGACTTCAATTTTTTCAATAAGAAATCTGTCGGCGCATTTCTCTTGATGGCAGTAAAGTTATTAGGGAATAGTGGATACTTTTTGTTGAGATTGTCTATCTCCGCACTTATAGGCATATAGCGGAGTACATTCTTGTAGGATGGCGTTAGTTCATTTAAGGAAATAGGCCAATTCGCTAGCTGACTTTCACTGTAGGGCATGATAGCTGCACCCCATACGTTCCCAAGCCCACCAAAGCCATG
Source organism: Microbulbifer sp. ABM4_008 (assembly GCF_056311705.1). NCBI lineage: Bacteria > Pseudomonadati > Pseudomonadota > Gammaproteobacteria > Cellvibrionales > Microbulbiferaceae > Microbulbifer > Microbulbifer sp. ABM4_008. The sequence continues at coordinate 778,318 of NZ_CM149970.1, forward strand.
GGAGAACTCTGTATTACAGTTTTTTGTCGTAATGCTGAGAGGTTTTGGTACTCTGTATGGAAAGTCAGACCCAAATAGATATCTTCTTTCCAGGCCTTTTCGGGAGGCTATTGGGTGTGGAAATAGTTTATCTTTTTCCTCCTGAGTCCATGCATCAACGTTTTTTTGAGATAAGATATTAACTTGGCGTTTGATATCGTCTTCAAGGTCATATGAAACATCAACGACTTCAACTTCTTGCCCAATATCTTGCAATGCCTTGACTGTAGCGATACTCGCAGGACCACTTCCGACAACTAGGTTCTTAATCCTGTCCACTGAAAGCCCTTCCCGCCAAGCATGCGGTTTATGCGTGGGTTAAAGTTCTCCTCAATAAGCAAAATTGTAGCTGGATTGGGTTTTCAGTCCGGTGTCGTTCACTTTGTCGGTAAATTGGTTAAGCCCCTACCGATCCCCTGCGGAAGAGGCTGTGTGCCGCTCGTTTAGTGTTTAACCCATGAGAAGTCTACAAATACTGGGTCGTGGTCGCTCAGCCCTATGTACTCTGCGGAGCCAATGTAGTAATTGGTTACGTCCAGCGTGTAATTGGGGTTGTTATTAATAACGACGACATGATCGGTATCGTCCTGAAGTTCATCAGCACAGGCTTCCAAGCTGGTGTCGCTGCCAGATAGCATATATTGGCAGGCATGCTTGCCGCCGGTTTTGGCAAAAAATGCTTTCCAAGTTTGGTAGTTTGTACCGCGCCAGTCGTCGTCATTTTCATCAAACGCCATATTGAAGTCACCGGCTAATATGACTGTGGCATTACTAGAATGGGCGACGATCATATCGGCAATCTGGTCGAGTTGCTTGGCTTTGGCATTTAGGTCATCGTCTTGGTGTCCTGCATCCATATGGGTGTTGTACACATGGACATGGAAGTTTTTGGTCACTTCAACTTTTGCTACGGTAAAGCCTTTTTCGGTATCACAGTCATTACCTGCGCACTTATCAAAAGTTTCCTCCTCATAAGTGGCGAAGGTGTAGTCGTCGTCATCGCGATTATCTCGGTCAAACGGAAACTTGGAAAAGGTCAGCAGGCCATTGCCAAAGCTGGTACCAGTGCCTTTCCAGTGTTTGGAGCGATAGGGGACTGTATCGTTATCGAGCTTGTCGTCGTCGTCCAGATAATTGGCCTTGGTTTTGCTCCAAGCCTCCTGCATCAACCAGAGGTCTTTGGGGTTATTATCAAAAGTGTTAATAATTTGTTTGAAGTCAGACTTGCTGTTGCCGCCTATACACTCCAAAAATCCATCCATGTTGTAGACGATCATGTCAAAGCTGCCTGAATTGGCATCGGCAAATTCAGTGTCACCGTATTCATAGCCGTCCAGGTCTTTTGAGCCGGTATCGTCGACATCATCAATAAATTCAAACCAGTTACAAGAAGTAATTGCATCCCAAACGTCTTCAAAGTCTACTGCTGCGGCGGAATGGCTGAATAGAAGTGTGAGTGAAAAAAGTATTCTTTTTATCATTATTGCTCTCCAACTTTGTTGTTACCGACGGTTTTGTAGTGGGGTCGAAAATTGGGGCGTTTCTCTGGCGGCCCCTTTGTTTTCGATGGAGGGGATGATGGATAGCGTAGATTACAAATTGGAGTAAAGGAGGTTTTTTTTATTTTATTTTTCTGTAAGGGCGGCGCGAATTATTTTTTTCATAAAAAAATAATAAAAATCACCAAAGTTGTATATTTTTATGCAGGTAATAATTGATTCGTTAGGCGGGTTAAGCAGGATCGGGAAGTATTATTTAGAGTGATCTGAAGGCCGTAGAAAAATTACAAAATTCTTTAGGACCGTTTAAATGGTTCCATCCGTGGAGCCAAGGCACTCAATGAGTGGCGGTAAAGGGATAGTTGATCGACGAGTGCTGGTTAACCAAAGATAGTGACCATTTGGCGGGAGAGGGCGGTTAAACGTCCATCGGCATCCCATAAGCGGGCCTGTATTACTGCGTAGCCATCCTCGGCCTGTTCCACTTCGGCCTCGTATTGCCACCAGTCAGAAGCGGTGCGCTCTGGGAGTGGCTCCATAAACTCCACTGTCCATGTTAATGAGCTGGCGGGAGCCGGCTCTTTCATCATCGGGAGTGTCGCCGGTGGCCAGGCATCGATCAGTGCGAGTAAGTGGCTGATACCAGTATGGCTCTCACTGCCATCCTTAAATCGTACCCAGCCACCTAAAACTCTCTCTTTCGCGCCGCTGAAAGGCAGGCCCCCACATGCGATACGGTAATCGAACTTCTGTGTAAATTCCGGCACTACACCTTCAATATAGGGCAGGGGCAGGCATTTATCCGGGGTGGGGTACTCCGGTGCTAAGGGACCTTTGGCGAGAACGGATGACTCCCTGCCGCGACCAAAACTGGCGAGGCCCGCCAGCATAACGGCACCATTCTGATCGAGGTGCCCCTGTACCTGAGTGACAGAGCGGCCTGCGCGAAGGACATCCGCGCGGGTGTTAATCTCCCCCGGGGCAACCGGGCCTACGAATGAGGTGGTAAAAGAGCGCAAGCTGCTGTCAGAAGGCAGCTCTGAAGCCATCTGCTCATACAGCATTGCGGCTACAAGGCCGCCAAATGTAGCTCGCCCCTGGGTCCAGCCTTCGGGCACAGAAGTGGCGCCATTGGTCGAGAGCCAATCCTGGATTAGTTGGTCGAAAGTCATAGTGTTACCGCTTGAGAGCGGCAGGTGGGACCTGCCGCAGAAAAATACCGGGTGAGAAGCACCCGGATGAGGGGAGTATTATTTAAATATGTGTTCCTCGCCGGGGAAAACGCCTTGTTTGACGTCCTCGGCGTATTTGCGCAGGGCCCCGGGAATATCCTCGGCCTCTACCAGGAAGTTTTTGGAAAACTTGGGGGGCTGTTGGGTGAGGCCCAGGATGTCATTGATTACCAGTACCTGGGCATCGCAGTCGCGGCCCGCGCCTATGCCGATGGTGGGCATGGATACGGCTTCGGTAATACGCTTTGCCAGGTCGGCGGGAACACATTCCAGCACCAACAGATCAGCTCCGGCTTCGTCGAGTTGCAAGGCGTCTTCGAGAATTTGCTTGGCGTGTTCTTCGTCGCGCCCCTGAACGCGATAGCCTCCCAGTTTGTGTACTGATTGAGGAGTGAGGCCCAGGTGGGCGCAAACGGGAATACCGCGATCAGTAAGGATCTTCACGGTGTCGGCGAGCCAGGCGCCTCCCTCAATCTTCACCATATGTGCACCGGCCTGCATGATCCGGGTTGCATTCTGGAGTGCCTGCTCTGGGGTGGCGTAGGTCATAAACGGCATATCCCCCATAATCAGGGACTTCTTATTGCCGCGCGCGACCGCCTCGACGTGGTAAATCATTTGCTCCATCGTCACTGGCACGGTGCTGTCGTAACCCAGCACGGTCATGCCCAGGGAATCTCCGACGAGCAGTGTCTCAACCCCGGACTTTTGTGCCATCGCAGCCATAGGGGCATCGTAGAGAGCAACGGTAATAAACTTCTCACCATTCGCTTTCATTTTTCGCAGGGTTTGAACGGTTACGAGCTTTTCTAATTCAGAGGGTGCATACATAACGATTAACTTCCTGGGTTGTAATAGTGCCGGCCACTGGTGATCGTGAACAGATATTCGACCAGCTGTTGGTAGTCCTCTGGGCTATCGACAATGTCGATCTCCTCGGTATTGACGATGAGTAGAGGCGCCTCATCGTAAAAATGGAAAAAGCGGGTGTAGGCGTTGTTGAGGGTGGCGAGGTACTCATTGCTTATCGCCTGCTCAGCCGGGATTCCCCGATTGCGGATTCGGGCTTGCAGCACATCGAGGGGGGCTTGCAAATAGATCACCAGGTCCGGCTTGGGTGCTTCCAGGGTGAGATGTTTGTACACCTGTTGGTACAGGTGCAGCTCATCCTTATCCAGGGTGACTTCAGCAAACAGCTGGTCCTTTTCGATCAAAAAGTCCGACACCCGCACCGGCTCAAAGATATCGTCCTGCCGCAGTGCCTGGATTTGCTGTGATCGCTGGAGGAGAAAGTGCAGCTGGGTGGGCAGTGCGGCATTTTGGGGGTCCCGGTAGAAACGCTCCAAAAAGGGGTTCTCCTCGGGTAATTCCAACAGCGTGTCGTAATTGAATGTGGAGGCCAGCTTCTTTGCCAGTGTGGTTTTTCCCACACCAATATTGCCTTCCACCGCGATAAACTTAGGCGGTGTTTTATTGGACAGGTTGAGTTCAGCTGTGCTGGTCTCGGGTTTTTCGATAACCACTTGAGCGACTCCTCTTTGTCTGGGGTCTTCCCTGATGAGTTGCAAACGCAAAAGTACTATTGAGAGGGCCGCCCGTCGAGTAGTTGGGGAGCCTCAGTCGATCAAACCTTTTCCAGGCGGTTTTCCGGGCAGCCCTGTAAGAGTGCTGGCAGGGCTCCCAATCCGGGCAGTTCCATCGCGGGAGCCAGTTCAGAAAGGGGTAGCAGTACGAAGTTGCGCTCGGCCATGCGCGGGTGTGGGACCTGTAGGCGGGGCTCATCGATTTGAGATTCCCCAAACAGCAGGATATCCAGGTCCAGGGTGCGGGCGCCCCAGCGGATGGAGCGCTCGCGCCCGTGGGACAGCTCGATAGATTGGAGCTGGTCCAGTAGTGCTAGCGGGGACAGTGCTGTTTTCAATGCTGCGACGGCATTGATGTAATCGGGTTGATCGCCGGGGCCGACTGGGGCGCTTCGGTAAAAGCTCGAACACTCCAATAATTCTGTACTGGGGATTCGTTCCATGGCCGATAGGGCGCTGCGCAGTTGTTTGCCGGGCTCTGCCAGGTTACTGCCCAGGCCGATGTATACCGTTTCCATTACTGTTCTGCTCTCGGCTTGCGACGGCGGCCGCGAGAGTTACGGTTGCGGCGCCCACCGCTGCCTGTGCGCTGTAGCTTGCGCACCATTTGCTGGCGCTGCTCATCGTCGGCCTGTTGGAAGTCGGTCCACCATTTGCCCAGGCCCGCTTCAATCTCGCCACTTTCTTCCCGCAGCAACAGGAAGTCGTAGGCGGCGCGGAAACGGGGGTGCTCCTGTAAGCGCTGGGCCCGGCTGCCACCGCGCTGGGGCAGGCGCTGTTGCAGGTCCCAGATTTCCCGCATGGGGATTGAGAAGCGCTTGGGAATAGCGGTGTGGGCCAGCTGTGAACTGGTAACTTTTTGTGCCGCTTGGGCCAGCGCTGGCGCTGGTGGGGTGCCCTTGGCAATCAGCTTTTGTTGCTCGGTGCTCACCGCAGGCCAGAGTAGGGCGGCGTAGAGGAACGCTGGGGTAACACGCATATCGGCGCGGATACGTTGGTCCGTGTTGCGCAGGGCTTGCTGGGATAGTTTCAGGGCCGCGTTGTTGGCCTCAATTTGTGCGGCGTTGTCCGGGAACAGGTGTTGCCAGAGCTGGTACTGGCGCAGCAGCTCAAAGGTGCGCTCTCCGTGGCCACTCATCAGCAGCTTGAGAATCTCATCGAACAGGCGAGCCGGGGCAATATTACGTAACAGTGGCGCCAGCTCGTGCAGGGGAGCTTCCGTCTTGCCTTCAATAGTGAAATCCAACTTGGCGGCGAAGCGCACTGCGCGCAGCATGCGCACCGGGTCTTCCTTGTAGCGGACCTCCGGGGAGCCGATCATTCGAATCAGGCGCTTTTCAATATCCTCGACACCGCCGGTGTAGTCGTGGATTTCGAACCCTTTGGTGGTGTAGTAGAGCGCATTGACCGTGAAATCCCGACGCATGGCATCACTTTCCAGGTCGCCATAGACATTGTCACGCAGCAGCATACCGTGTTCGGACTGCTTGGCTTCGTGAGTCTCGCCATCGCTGTGGTGACCGCGGAAGGTAGTCACTTCGATAACTTCACGGCCTATACGGGCGTGCAGGATGCGAAAGCGGCGGCCGACAATGCGGGCGCCGCGAAACAGCACCTTGGCCTGCTCTGGAGTGGCGTCGGTGGCCACATCGAAATCCTTGGGGTGGCCGCCGAGCATCAGGTCGCGCACACCTCCACCTACGATATACGCCTGGTATCCGGCATCCTGAAGGCGCTTCATAACTGTTAAGGCCGCGCGGCTGATTTCTCGGCGCGAGATGCTGTGGTCGTTGCGGGCGATAACCCTGGGGCCTTTACTGGCCGGCTTGCGCCAGCGTTTGATACTACTAATCAGGTTGTTGAGCATACGGCTGTCTATGTTGACTGCTGCCATTTAGGGATGGCCGGGAAAGCCCCGCTGTGCTTGGCCACGCATTGGTTGGCGGCCTGTATAAGTGGTGGTCCCTCTGGGGAGATTCACGATGGCACTGCTGGAGCCTCTATACCTGGGCTACCCCAGGAGCGAGTCCGGAAAGGAGCCTCAGTGGCTGTTTATCCTCAGAGATCGGGACTCGCGGGCGCGATTCTAACACACGCAAAGGAATGCGCCCGCAATATGCGGGTGCCTGTAAGTTCGGGGGAAAAGAAATATGGGAATTATTATTACCAGTATGAAGGCAGCGGCTTCCTTGCGCTCTCAATTTGCTTTCAAGCAAACACCCTCTCCCAGGTACAGTTCAGTCAGTTTGCAACGCGCTTGTTGTTATTCTTATTCTTCTTGAGTTTTATTGTTATTGTTTATTGTTGTTCTTGCGGTTTTGGCCACTCATTGCTTTTATTGTCGGCCGCCCCATTATTTTTATTATGTTTCGCCCCGCTTATTGTTAGTTGTTATAGGGCATTTAACAGTCATTTATTTTTATTGTTGGCTGTTTTCAATTTTTGTACTAAGAGTAAAGCACTTAGTATGCCAACTTTTAAAAATCCTTATAAATCAATAAGTTACGATCTTTACGAAATTTGACGGAACTTTTCTGAGAGCCATTGCGTTACGGAAGGTGCGAGAGTTGTTACTTCTGGGTGGGTGTGGGTAACACTCTGGTTGGTAACCCCTGTGGGGGTGGGGTAACAAAGTGGTCGAAGGAGTTTGACAGGTGAGGACGGATTGGGAGCAGGGGGCGAAGCCCCCTGGGGATAACGTTAGTTTTAAGCTTCTGCGGCGGCGCTGCGGCGGCTCTTCTTGCGGGGGATGCCCAGCTTTTGGCGTCGTTCCCACAGGCATTTGCGGCTGACGCCGAGCTTCTTGGCCAGGTCTGTCTCACTCATGGTGTCCTGGTGCTCAATAACGAAGCGGGCGAAGTAGTCTTCCAGGGACAGGTCCTCACGGGGGTCGGTGTGCAGGCTGCGGGGGCGCGGGATGCCGTCGGCCTCTTCGATCGGCACCAGGTCCAGATCGATATCCAGGGTTTTGTGGTCGATCTCGCGGCTGTTCTTATCCGTCAGGATTACAGCGCGCTGGATGGCGTTCTCCAATTCGCGCACGTTACCGGGCCAGGTGTAGGTGGTAACAGCCTGGATGGCCTCCGGTGACAGGCGCAATAAGGGGCGCTCGATCTTGGTGCAGAACTTTTCCAACAGGTGCTCTGCCAGTGCTAGGACGTCTCTGCCTCGCTCGCGCAAGGGGGCAAGCGTCATTTGCACCACATTGATGCGGTAGTAGAGGTCTTCCCGGAATTTACGCTCCGCTGACAGCTGGCGCAGGTTGCGGTGGGTGGCTGTTACCAGGCGCACATCCACTTTGCGGGATTCGATCGAGCCGATTGGCCGCACTTCGCCCTCTTGCAATACACGCAGCAGGCGGGCCTGAGCCTCCAGGGGCAGCTCACCGATTTCGTCGAGGAACAGGGTTCCTCCATCGGCTGCCGCTACCAGTCCCTCGCGGGAACTCTGGGCACCGGTAAATGCACCTTTCTCGTAGCCGAACAGCTCAGATTCAATCAGTGTGTCGGGAATCGCGGCACAGTTGACGGAGATCAGCGGTTTGTTGGCCCGGCGGCTCTCCTCGTGAATAGCCCGGGCGACCAGTTCCTTACCGGTGCCGGTTTCACCGTGCACCAGGACGGTGGCGTCTGTGGGGGCAACTTTATGGATGCGACCGTAGAGCTCCCTCATCACTGGGCTGCTGCCAATCATGCCGGCGATAGTGCCGGTATTCTCTTTCTCGTTGATGGGCTGGGCGCGATTCTGCTCCGCTTTGCCTATGACCCGGCGGACGGTTGCGAGCATTTCGTCGTGATCAAAGGGCTTGGCGATATAGTCGGCGGCCCCCATACGCATGGAGTCCACCGCAGAGCGGAGGCTGGCGTAACTGGTCATAATCAGTACCGGAATATCACCGGCGTGCTTGAGCAGGTCGGTGCCCGGTGCGCCGGGCAGGCGCAAATCGGAAATAACCAGGTCAACTTCATTGAGGCGGTACTTGGTGAGCGCCTCCTTTACCGAACCCGCTTCACTGATTTTGTAGCGGTGCCGCTCTAAAAGCTTGCGCAGCGCCGTTCGGATAATGGCTTCATCTTCGACGATGAGGATGTGGCTCATATGTTACGCCTGGTTACAAAATGCTCAGTAAGCGCCTAGTTTTACCCGGGCGCCGTTTCGATGCAACTCAAAAACGGTTAATCGGGTTATTTTTGCACAAATAATGATCGATATGGGTGTCCAGCCATCTCAGTCGCCCAGGGGGAGTTGCACAATAAAGCGGGCGCCAGTCCCGGTTTCCGGGTTGGCGGGACTGACCAATTCCAGCTGGCCGCCGTGCTCCTCGACAATGCTGTAAACCATTGCCAGGCCCAGTCCTGTACCCTCGCCGGGCTCTTTCGTTGTGAAGAAGGGCTCCAGAATCCGTTCACGATGCTGAGCTGAAATTCCCGGTCCGCTGTCGGTGACAGAGACACAGGCGCTGCCGCTCTTGCGATAGCCCTCAATTAGAATCTGGCCGCCATCGGGGCTGGCATCGCGGGCATTGCTGAGCAGGTTGATAAACACCTGGATCAGGCGCTGGTTGTCTCCCGGGGCGATCAGGTCTTCGGGTACCCGATTCTCAAACTGGACCTCGGTCTTATCCCGTTGCAGGGACAGCAGGTTGACCGCCTCCTGCACACAGGCATAGAGATCTACCGGGGCCCGCTCGCTGTCTTCTTGGTTGCCGCTGTGAGAGAAGTTGACCAGGGAGTGGACGATACGGCTGATGCGCTGGGTCTGGCTCAAGATCTGGTCGGCGGTTTCCAGGACCTCCGGGTTGTCACAGTCGTACTGGAGGTTTTGTGCCAGGCAGGCGATTCCCGTTACCGGGTTACCCACTTCATGGGCTACGCCGGCGGCCAGGCGACCCACAGAGGCCAGGCGCTCGCTGTGGATAAGTTCCTGTTCCAAGACCTGTGTTTCGGTAATGTCCTCCAGCAACAACATTTGTGCATCGCCGCGCTCGTCGCGGGAGCGGTCGCTGCGGCTGCGTTTTTGCCGTGCCTTGTGCAGGTTGAGCCAGTGGCTATTGCCGTCGAGGCTCACCTGTTGCTTAAAGCGGCTGGCATCAGTGGATAGGGCGAATTCCCCCAGCAGGCTGCGCCAGGGTTCTGCCAAGTATTCCAGTTTCGAGCCGATTACCTCGCTGGCACTGATACCGGTGAGGTCCTGCATGGCGTAGTTCCACAACAGGACTTCTCCGTCGCGCCCCAGGGAGCAAGCGGCCATCGGCAGCTCTTCCAGCATTTGGCGGTGATACAGACGCAGGTTATTGAGTTCTGCGGCCAGGCCAGTGAGCTGGTGCTTATAACGGCCCAACCGGGTCTCGATCAGGTGAATGTCCTTGTTTGCCGGCTGATCGCTGTTCTGGAACGGGAAGTGTCGATCAATAATTTGCACCGCCAGAACACGCCCCAGCAGGCCGGAGAGATTGGACTCCAGCTTGTTGCGCAGTTGACGCAGGGCGTAGGGGCGGCGCTCGTTGTCCGGCAGATTGAGAGCGGCGAGAGCGCGTTTAACTTCTTTATTCGCAGTAGCGGCTCCGAGGCTTTCAGCCAAGCGCAGGCGAAAATCTGCGGCGGATTCCACATCCAGTCCCAAGCGCAGAGCCTGGGCGATGGTGTCGTCGCTACACAGGTCAGCGGCGTACTGCTCCAGGCTGCTGGTGCGGGTGAACAGAGATAGGCCGACAAATAACAGGACATTGACCCCCAGTGACAGGGTGGTGATCTGTGTCCAGATAGACATCCCCAGGGGGATTTGGAGGGAGGTGCCGGGCAGAGTGATGCCGGTAATCCCAAAAATTGACGGAATTAACAGGCCGCCCCCCCAAAGCAGCATGCCCGCCAGCAGGCCACCGACAAATCCACGTCGATTACCTCGCGGCCAGTGGATTACAGCAAAAATCCCAGGCAGAAATTGGAGTGATCCGATAAATGCCAGCAGGGCCAGGTCCGACAGGGAGAGTCGGTTGTTGAGTAACAGGTAAAAGGCAAAGCCGGCAATAAATAGAGCGGCGATCAGCGCGCGGCGCAGCCACACCAGCTGCCGGTACATATTGTCCTCAGAATGCCAGCGGGTGCCGGGCAGCAGCCAGTGGTTCATCACCATGGTGGCGAGGGCCAGGGTGATCATAATCAGCGCGCCAGTGGCTGCTGACAGGCCGCCGATAAAGGCCAGGGTGGTGAGCAGTGCCGAGCCACTGGCGCGGGGAACCGCCAGGGAGAAGTACTGCACCGGGCCGGCCACATCCAGGGCAAAGCCCGCCCACATGATGGGGAAGATGGGCAGGGCCATCAGCAGCAGGAACAGGGGGAAGCCCCAGCTGGCGGTGCGCATTGCCTGTCCGGTGGGGCGCTCGGCAATACTCAGGTAAAAAATATGTGGCATAGCCACGGCAGTGGCGATAAACACCAACAGCAGGGTGTGGGATGAGCCCTGCTTGATGGGGGTGTAGAGCAGCTGGTGCATATCGGGGTTCTCCAGCAGCCACTCATCCAGGCCGGAAAACCCACCGAAGACGCCGTAAATGGCATAGCCGCCCACAGCGGTGAGCGCCACCAGTTTTACCAGGGACTCCAGGGCCATGGCACTGGCCAGGCCCTCGCCACGCTCGCGGGTAGCTCCGTACATACTGGTGAATACCGCCAGCAGCACGCAGTAGAAAAATGCGATTAAATTTTTGCTCGATACACCGCTGTCCGGCAGCGCCAGGGCTGCCACACTATCCCGCGACAGCAGCGCCAGGGTCTCGGATACCGCCTGGATTTGCAGGGCGATCAGGGGGAGCAGCGCCAACAGCATAAACAGGGTGGCGAGAGTCCCCGCCTGGCGGCTGTGATAGCGGAACACCAGAAGATCTGCCGGGGAGTACAGCTGGTAGCGCTGTGCCAGGCGCGCCAGTGGCTCCAGGGCTACTGGCGCAAACAGGAACATGGCGCCGGTGCCCAGATAGTAGGCGAGCACCCCGTAACCATATTGCCAGGCCAGGTCGACGATACCGTAGAAAGTCCAGGCCGATAACGATACGCCCAGGGAGAGCACATAAACCAGCGGGTGGCGCACCCAGCGGGAAGGCAGCCAGCCCTTGGAGGTGGCGAAGGCGACAAAAAACAGGGTGGCGATGTAGGCCACTCCCACCAGGGCAATGTGGGCAATATCAAAGCTCATTCGATTTGCGCCTCCACTGGATAAAAATCGCCAGTAGGATCAGCACGAACCAGAGGATAAAAGGCCGGTACCAGGCGCCGACGGGATTGATCATCCAGGTAAAGATGGTGGGGGAGAATACATAACCCACCAGCACCAGCAGAATTAATAGTGTGCGGTTACTCATAGATCGCCTTGAAAACCCGCTAGAGAAATTTGTTGCCCGCGCACTGTACCGGTGAGAAGTCATCCCTGTGTAATCGTCAACGCGGGTTATCAGCCGGAGCCCTAAGGGCGGCTGGCGCGGAAATGGTAAGTGCAGCTTGGAATCAGTGCAATTGGCGGTTGCGCATATCTATCTGGTGGCGGCGCCAGCGCGCGGTAGCCCACTTGAGAATATGCTCGGGGGATTCTGTTAGGGCAGTGTTTGGCAGTTTGAAGCCGAGGAACTGTAAGGCCTTACACAGGTTATCGGAAGCCATGTTGTCGTCGATAGCCGGCGCGTGATTTTGTTTGCTGAGTTTTTGCCTGTCGTCAGGGCCCATCACCAGCGGCAGATGGCCGAACTGGGGGGGAGTAGCGCCGAGGATTTTAAACAGGCGCTGTTGTGCACCGGTGGTATCCAATAGATCTGAGCCGCGCACCACCTGGTTGATTTGTTGGTCGATATCGTCGACAACGACTGCCAGTTGGTAGGCATAGAGGCCGTCGCGGCGCTTGAGAATGGTGTCTCCGCGGATGAGCTGCCGTTGCTCTCCGTGCCAAATATCCACAAAGCTTTCCTCGCCGCCTGCGCATTGCAATCGCAGCGCTGAGGGTTCGCTCACATCGTATTTAAGGCGACAGAAGTCGTTCGCATGTCCACCATTTTTCTTAATCTGGCTGCGTGAGCAGTCGCAGGGGTAAATCAGTTGCCGTTGGCGCAGTGTGGACAGGGTTTCCTCGTAGAGTGCGTAGCGCTTGCTCTGCCATTCGACGGGGCCGTGCCAGTGCAGTCCGTGGGCTTCCAGGGATTTCAGAATGCGGGTTGCCGCGCCGGGCTCTTCCCGGGGAGGGTCGAGGTCTTCCATGCGCAGGAGCCAGTGTCCGCCATGGGCGAGGGCGTCAAGGTAGCTGCCGACGGCGCACACCAGTGAGCCGAAGTGGAGCGGTCCACTCGGGGAGGGTGCGAAGCGACCAATATAGGGAGTTGTGCTGTTCAAAATGAATAGGGGCGATACATTGATCGCCCCCTCCGAGCAGGGCGATCGCAAGCGAACGCCGTGCCGCTATCGGTTGTGGATCAGCCGGAGATCTGCCGTTCCTTGATTTCCGCGAGGGTTTTGCAGTCCACGCACAGAGTGGCGGTAGGACGGGCTTCCAGGCGGCGAATGCCGATATCAACACCACAGGCTTCGCAGAAACCGTAGTCATCCTGGTCGATAAGCTCCAGGGTGGCATCGATCTTCTTGATCAGCTTGCGCTCGCGATCGCGGGTGCGCAATTCCAGGCTAAATTCTTCTTCCTGGCTGGCGCGGTCTGCGGGATCGGGGAAGTTTGCGGCCTCGTCTTTCATGTGGGAAACGGTGCGGTCCACTTCCGCCATCAGCTCGGCCTTCCAGGCCAACAGCAAGTTGCGGAAATGCTCCTGCTGCTTCTCATTCATGTACTCTTCGCCCTGCGTCTCCTTGTAGGGCTCAAAGCCGTGCAGAGATTCGGTGCTCGCAGCAGTTTTGGGCATAGTCGTTGCCTCTCTTTCTATACGGGCCCCCCTTTATGGGGGCGATACCACCAAATTCAATCTAGCCTAGACCGGAATCTTTCTAAGTGATGCTTTTTTCACCTATCAAATTCGCTGCGGTGTCAGGCTAATCCTGTTCTCGGTACCGATACCCCTGGCGACCGAGAGCGAGGAAGCTATCAAATCTGCGCGATTCGCGCCACAAATAGTTGTCTGCTATTTTGTGGCGCCTGAAATTACAGCCAAGTGGTCCAGCCCGTGAAATTTACCCCTCAGTTGCAAAAGGCAACACTTTTGCGCCGATACAAGCGCTTTCTTGCCGATGTGGAATCTGCCAGTGGCGACGTGTTTACCATCCACTGCCCAAATACGGGGTCTATGAAGAATTGTTGGGTGGAGGGGGGAGACTGCTGGTACTCCGATTCTGGCAACCCCAAGCGCAAGTATCGCCACACTCTGGAAATCTGTACGACCCCGGATGGAGCCCTGGCGGGGGTGAACACAGGCCGCGCCAATGCTCTGGTTGAAGAGGCCATTCTGTCTGGCGTAGTCAGCGAGTTACAGGGCTATGAATCCCTGCGCAGGGAAGTGCGCTACGGCGAGGAAAACAGCCGTATCGATCTGTTGTTGTCTGGCGCTGATGGGGACTGCTACGTGGAAGTGAAAAATGTGACCCTGGCAGATGGGGCACGGGGTTACTTCCCCGATGCGGTAAGTACCCGGGGCGCCAAGCACCTGCGCGAACTGCAAAAGCTGGCTGAGAGCGGAGTGCGGGCGGTACTTTTTTACTGCGTTCAACACAGCGGTATCGAGACGGTGCAGGCGGCGCGGGAAATTGATCCCGCTTATGCTGAGGCCCTGGATTCCGCTGTCGATGCTGGTGTGCAAGTGCTTGCATACCGCGCGAAGCTAGGTGCTGAAGGTGTCGAGCTGGTGGAGGCCCTGGCTTTTCTCCCGTGAGGTAAAGGCAGGGGGCTGTCAGTCGGCCAGTAATGCGTAGAGACCGTCCTGTGCATATTCCACCGGTACTGGGGTCAGGGCATCACCAGTACAGGGCCCGGCGATACACTCCCCAGATTCAATCAGGAATAGCGCGCCGTGGGAGGCGCACTGAATAAGTGCGCCATCGGGATCGAGGAATTGGTCTTCCTGCCAGTCCAGGTTGATGCCCCGGTGGGGGCAGGTGTTTTTGTAGGCGTAGACCTCGCCATCTTTCATCACAGCAAACACATTGTCAGTGCCGGCGGCAGTGTCTCCTAGGGAGAACCCTTTGGATTGACCTTCGCTTAATTCGTCATAGCGACACAGGAAGTACTTCTGCATAGGTTATCGGCTCCCGGCCTAATTCTTGTTCAGGGCGCAAGCGCCTGCTTATTCGGGTGCCGCGAGTCTAATGGACGTGTAGCGAATTGTCCCGTCACGCAGTATGCCGATAGTGATTTCGTCACCGGCACTGTGCTTTTCAAGGGCATTGAGCAAATCGTCGTAGCTGCGAATCGGCTGTTGTTCTATTTCTACAATCACATCGCCCAATTCCCAGCCCCCACCCCGGGTGCGGTGGATACCGCGCAAGCCGGCTTTTTCTGCGGGAAGCCCGGGAGCGGTACGCAATACGGCGACCCCTTCAAAGCCGTAGCGGCTACTCCACTGGTCCGGGGCGGATTCGATACCAATAATCGGGCGCACCAGGCGGCCGTGATTGATCAGTTCCGGCACAATTTTTTTGACCGTATCCACTGGAATCGCAAAGCCAATACCGACACTGGCGCCACTGGGGCTGTAAATTGCGGTGTTGACCCCGATTAAACGCGCTTGGGAATCCAGCAATGGGCCGCCGGAGTTACCTGGATTAATAGCCGCATCTGTTTGGATAACATTGCGAATGGTGCGGTTGTTGGCGGCTTCAATTTCCCGCCCCAGGGCGCTGACCACACCGGTGGTGAGAGTGGTATCCAGGCCGAACGGGTTGCCGATAGCCAGTACTTTACGGCCTACCGCGAGATTGCTGGAGGTGCCCACAACCAGTGGTTTTAGCAACTCCCTGGGAGCGTTAATTTTCAGAACTGCCAGATCTTTTTCCGGCGCAGATCCCACCAGTTCGGCCGGCCACTCGCTGCGATCCTGCAAAGTAATAGTGATTTGCCGCGCACCCTCAATAACGTGGAAATTGGTGACAATATGGCCCTGAGTGTCCCAGATAAATCCGCTGCCGGCGCCTTTGGGCACTGAGTGGAGGCGTAGGGTCCTTCGATCCCGCACCAGGGTCTCATTGGTGACATAGACCACCGACGGACTGGCAAAATTGAACACCTGCATGGTGTTGCGTTCGTCGTCGGTGGCAAAGGTTTCCGCCTGTGCAGATATTGCCGGGGTAAGCAGTAAAAAGACTGAGATTAAGCTGGCGCGTAGAGTTTTAAGTAGAGTCATTAATACAATCCTCCCTTTGAACTACCGGATTGGAAGATACGTCTGTAACTGTCGTCTTCCTTTTTGTTTGTTGCTGTTTTGAAAGTGTATCTTGTTTGCAATCGTTATGCGGTGTTGGCTGTTTATTGGGGGCTGCTGGCGAGATTTAAAGCTGGGGGCTACGAATAGGAACTCACTTTGGCTGAGTGTCGCCGACTGCTGCTGGAGCAATGAAATTTCTGCGGTGGGATTAATGGTGACATATGCGCTAGTTTTGTCTCGTAGTACAAAACCTGTTTCGGCCTGTCAGGTTGCCTCGCCACGGGCCTGGTGATTAAAAAACAGTACCAGGTTCCGGACCGTTGTTACCTTGCCTAAATAGGGGTTGCTTTGATAGTCCTCAAGGGTTCGCCCGGTTCTTTGTGCGATCTCCTCAATTAAGTCCAGATCGAGATCATCTTCATCCAGTTTTAGGGTCTTAAAGAAATCATCTGATGCTTGAATTGGGACCAGTTGTTTGGTGGGAAGTGCCGCTTGTAGTTGCTCATACACCGCTCTAATAATCCATGTGTCAACAATTTTGCGATCAAACTCCCGGGCAAATTCACAAATGGATAAACCTTTGCGGTTGTTACATAGTCGTTGGAAATGCCTGTCAATTTTGCGCTGTTCGACAGTGCCCCAAATTATGGCCAATAATGCTAAGCCAGCTAAAGATAAAAAGAACATTGGCTGGTAAATAAGGAGAGCTAACACTGCTACGAGAAAAACAAACAACGTAGCTTTACTTGCCTTTTCAGTTTTGTATTTAGGCATAAATCTTGATGCTTTTCTCATGTTTTTATTATTGCTCCAGTTTTGGTAGTTGTAGCTTTTGTTCCAATTGAACAAAGGTCTTTTCTGTGTAGGGGCCAAAAACAAACTCGGAAGAATCTGCAAATTTGTGGTCTTTAAGTCGATCTATGTAATAGTAAGCGCAGGCACCCTCAGGGCAAGCGTAGACTGAGACGAACATCTCGTTTGCACTGATATGTTGTGGGTTATCGATACGGCGGATGTAGGCATCGTCACCCAAATTAAAACCAAGGGCTTTTTCGCCATCTATCCAATAAATCTCGTAAGGGCCGTCACTCCATGAAGGAGAACAGCCAATCAAAAATATGGCGACGAGTAGTGGGATGTACTTCAGGACACTTCTTTGCATAAATGCTTTTACTTTGCATCTGTCCACATAGAAAGTAACTACGTTTTAGTGGCAGCTCTGTGAGAAATTGAAACTACAGCTCTGATCACTTATCTATCCAATTAGACACTAATTACGGAAGTTTTGCAGGGCGAGAATACGATCATCCAGTGGTGGGTGCGTGGCCATAAGCGCTCCCATGCTACCGAATATACCGAAGGCTTTCATATTGCCGGGTAGGGGTTCCTCGTGGCCGCGATCGGACTCCACCTTGAGCCGTTGCAGCGCGGCAATCATGGATTGGGGGCTGGCCAGTGTGGCACCGGCATGGTCGGCCCGATATTCACGGCGGCGACTGAACCAGGCGACAATCATCATGGCGAAGAAGCCGAATATGATGTCCATAACAATGGATGTGACAAAATAGCCGATGCCCAATCCCTCTTCGTTGCGCAAGATAACCCTGTCTACGAAGAACCCAACCAAGCGGGCGAGGAACATCACAAAGGTATTTACCACGCCCTGGATCAGTGCCAGCGTCACCATATCGCCATTGGCCACGTGACCAATTTCATGGCCAATAACGGCGCGGGCTTCCTCTCGGCTGAAGCGCTGCAACAGACCGGCACTGACAGAGACCAGAGCGCTGTTGCGATTCCAGCCGGTGGCGAAGGCATTCGCCTGGGGCATTGGAAATATCCCCACATCTGGCATACCGATGCCCGCCTTGCGGGAAAGTTCCCGTACGGTTTCTACCAGCCACTGTTCATCAGCACTGCGGGGTTGCTCGATAATTTGTGTGCGGGTACTGACCCGTGCGATGGTTTTCGATAAGAGCAGGGAAATAAAAGATCCGCCAAAACCAAAAATCGCGCACATCAGCAACAAGGCGCCGAGGTTGAGATCGACACCGTTTGCCTGAAGAATTCCCCCAATTCCAAAAATATTGAAAATAATGCCAACCAATACAAGGACAGCAAGGTTGGTCAGCAGGAATAGCCCAATGCGCAACATCGGATCTCTCCTTTGAGTGAGTGTCTTTACGGAATTATTCCGCGGCTCCACCGGTAAGTTTAGATAGGGTTGGCGCAACTTGCCTTACTGTAGATCGGCACAGCTTGGCCTGCTGTGCCGATTCCGCCGAGTGTGTGTGTCTGCGACTCTTTCTGCGGTGTTTGAGGGGAATTACTAGTCAGAGTTTTGGGTGGCAAGGAGGCGGTCGACCTCGCTGGTAAGGTGTTGTTTCAGCTCTGGCTCCAGGTCGTTCCAGTGCACATCCATCAGCGCGCCCTGAAGAGCATAGAGCATTACTTTGGAGGCGTTAATCCCCCGGTTGCGAATACTGATAAAGGCCTCGACAGGCCCAATCCTGCGCAGGTCATCGTGGGAGCGAATGCCAATAGAGTGGAGAATATTGACCGAGGCCAGGCCCAGGTTTTTTAGTTTTAATAGTTCTGATTGACTCGGGTGCATTCGGTTTTCCCTACCAGTTTGAGCGTCCGTTGTCGCAGCCAACCCCTCGACTGCGGCTTTGAACTTAACATAAATTAACAGGTGGCTAACAAACATTACCGCCAGATTATTGTGCGGCGCGCCTGCTTTTGGTGCCCCTGCTTTGGTGCCATAGTTAAGGGCGATTGTCTGCGCTCTGTTAAAGTAGGCATAGCCTGTTGAATAATTTAGCCTGCCCTTTGGAGTTCGCCTAATAATGAGATGCAAATGTTATCGACACCGCTGAAGCGTATGTTATTTGGACTCGGCGATGAGCATGTCATTGTCGACCCAGCTTCTGACCAGCTTTTACATCCCGAAGCACTGATCGCCTTCCAGCGCTTGAGTCGGGATGCCCGTGAAGAGGGGTTTGCCCCTAAAATCGTTTCCGGTTTTCGCGCCTTTGATCGACAACTGTTGATTTGGAATGCCAAAGCGCAGGGTCACCGCCCGGTTCTCGATAGTCACGGTACTCCCCTGGATATTGAACAGTTAAGCGAGCGGGAGCTGATCTTCGCCATTCTGCGCTGGTCCGCATTGCCGGGAGCATCCCGTCACCACTGGGGTACCGATTTCGATATTATTGATGCGGCGGCGGTCCCTGCTGACTATGCAGTCCAGCTTACCCCCCAGGAGGTGGCGGACGACGGAGCTTTTGGCGCCTTCCACCGTTGGCTGGATAACCAAATCAGCACGGGTAATAGTTATGGGCTGTTCCGACCCTATGCAGAGGATCGCGGCGGAGTCGCACCGGAACGCTGGCACCTGAGCTATGCCCCCAGGGCCCGAGAGCTTCAGGAACTTCTCAGCGTGGAACGCCTGTCCGAGCTGCTGCAAGAGTCAGAACTATCCCTGGGCACTGCGGTTTGCGAGCACCTTCAGGACATTTATACGCGCTATATCTGGGTTCCGGATCACTGCTATCCCCCATTTAATGGGCAACTATAGCGGCCTGTTGAGATAGGTTGGTTACAGTTCATTACCACCTCATTGGGGGTGGCAAGAAAGCTACTTTGCGATGGAGGCTTCCTCTTGAAAGGGGCTAGTGATCCTGCCAAGCTGCGCCGCAGTGAGTGCCCTGGGGAATATAAGGGAGATGAATTATGGGTGAGGAAGCGGCCGTTCAAGGCCAGCGGGATATCTGGCAGGCGATGCGGGCTGAAGCCTCAGAGGCAGCTGCCGGTGAGCCTATCCTGGCAAGTTATTTCCACAATACCATTTTGCGCCACAAGTCCTTGGATGATGCTATAGCTGATCACCTGGCTTCGGTGCTTGAGCACAATGCCCTCACGGCAACCGCGCTTCAGGAAGTGATTGCCCTGGCTCTGGCCAATGACCCGAGTATTTCCCGCTGTATGGGCGAGGATATTTGCGCTTGGTATGACCGTGACCCGGCATGTGACCAGTACCTGACGCCTTTCCTGTACTTTAAGGGTTTTCACGCCCTGCAATCCCACCGGATAGCGCACTGGTTGTGGAATCAAGGTTGCCATACCCTGGCGCTCTATTTCCAGAGCCAGGTATCAGAGCAGTTTTCGGTGGATATTCACCCAGCAGCGCGATTTGGCTGCGGCATTATGATTGACCACGCTACTGGATTGGTGGTGGGGGAGACCTGTGTGGTAGAGGACAATGTATCGATTCTCCACTCGGTGACATTGGGTGGCAGTGGCTGCGGCAGTGGCGATCGCCATCCGAAAATTGGCCCCGGAGTGATGATTGGCGCCGGGGCCAAAGTACTGGGTCCGGTTAAGGTGGGAGAGGACGTCAAAATTGCCGCCGGTAGCTTGGTCTTGCACGATGTGCCCGCTCATACAACCGTCGCAGGTGTTCCCGCCCGCCAGGTAGGAGGGCGTGTAGAAGGGGCTCCGGCTTATACCATGGACCAGACTCTGGATTCGGAAGAGTAACTCAGGGAAATATTATTGATGTCGCAATCCACCTACAGCTTGGTTTTTCGCGGTGATTTGGTGGCGGGTTTTACCGCTGGTGATGTAAAAGCCAGTATGGTGCGCCTGTTTAAAAGTAATCCCCAGGCGATAGAGAAATTGTTCAGTGGGCGCCCGCTGGTACTGAAGAAAGGGTTATCTCTGCCCCAGGCACAGCAGTTTCGTGCAAACCTGGCCAAAATAGGCGCACAGGTCAGTATTAAGGATGAGAGCAGCGGAGCAGCTGTTGCCGAGCAAACCAAGCCCAAGGCGGAAACTGCGGCTAGCCCACAATGGACCTTGGCACCCATGGAGGGAAACCTCGTAAAGGAGCACGAACGCAAGTCGGTGGAACCGGTCAGCGTTGAGGTAGAGCACCTCAGTTTACGTGCAGCGGAAGGCCAGCTTCTGGATGAGAGTGAGCGCAAGGGGGAGGAGCTATCTCCTGTCTCTGTTCCCAATTGGGAAGTTAACTGACAGGGTCTCTCCTAACAGGCAATAAAAAACCGGCACTAGGCCGGTTTTTTTTATTGCTCAGAGTCTTCTGAAAGAAGTGAGGCTTAGCCTTCTTCTTTCAGGTAGCGCTCGCGGGAAGCCATAACTTCTTTGCGTGCAGCTTCGGCGTCAGCCCAGCCTTCTACTTTAACCCACTTGCCCGCTTCCAGGGCTTTGTAGTTTTCGAAGTAGTGCTCGATCTGCTTGATCAGCAGCTCGGGCAGGTCGCTGATTTCTTCAACGTGATCGTACAACTTGGTCAGCTTGGTGTGCGGTACGGCCAGCAGTTTGGCATCAACACCGGATTCGTCGGTCATGTTCAGAACGCCAACAACACGAGAGCGGATTACAGAACCAACCATTACCGGGTAAGGCGCTACAACCAGCACGTCCAGGGGGTCACCGTCTTCAGACAGAGTCTGGGGCACGTAGCCGTAGTTTGCTGGGTAGAACATCGGGGTGGCAACGAAACGATCCACAAATACTGCGTCAGAGTCCTTGTCCACTTCGTATTTGATCGGGTCGTGGTTGGCAGGGATCTCGATGATTACGTTGATATCGTTGGGCAGTTCTTTACCTGCCGGGATCTTTTCGAAGCTCATTGCTGGTCCTGAATGAATAGATAACTGAAAATCTGGAGCGCGGATTATATATGCTGAGGGGCTCGGCTGAAAGTCACGCCTGCGCCGGGTTTATGGCGTCGAAGCTCGTCTGGCGGGTCTATCCTGTAACTCGGAGATAACAACAACGGGGCAGGACCAGTCATGGTAAAGGCACGGGAGGTAAAAACCGCTCAGGAGGCCCGCGCAATTGTCGAAGAACGAGGCCTCAGTCATGTCAAAGTGGGCTTATTCGATACCGATGGTGTAATGCGTGGTAAATATATGAGCCGCGCCAAATTCCTCTCATCCCTGGAAAAGGGCTTCTCGTTTTGTGATGTGGTCCTGGGCTGGGATGTTAAGGATCAGCTCTACGACAACACTCGTTATACCGGTTGGCATACCGGATATCCAGACGCCCCGGTACGTATACTCCCCGATAGCTGCCGTGATGTGCCTTTTGAAGGCGATATGTTGTTGTTTCTCGCGGAGTTTGATGGTCGAGCCCAGGCGCTGTGCCCCCGCGCAGTTCTGCGCAGGGTGATTGAACGCTGTCGCTCATTGGGATTTGATCCCTGTGCCGCCCTGGAATACGAATTTTTCCTGTTTGATGAAACGCCCGATTCAGTGCGGAACAAGGGTTTCCGTAATTTAAAGCCTTTTACCCCCGATGTGTTTGGCTATTCCATACTGCGAAATTCCGTACACGGAGAGCTGTATCGGGAAATCCTGGAGCTGAGCGAGCGCATGGATTTCCCCTTGGAGGGCTTACACACGGAAACAGGCCCGGGAGTTTTAGAGGCGGCTATTGCAGTGGATGGTGCTGAGGCTGCTGGAGACAAAGCTGCCCTGTTTAAAACCTTTATAAAAGTGCTGGCACAGCGGATGGGTTTGATGGCTACTTTTATGTCCCGCTGGTCCAGTGAGTACCCGGGGCAAAGCGGGCATATTCATTTGTCACTGCGCAATAGTGGCAGCGGTGATTCCGCCTTTCTCGATTCGAGCCAGCCAGATGGTATCAGCCAGATAATGCGTCAGTTCATAGCTGGGCAGCAAAGGCTGATGCCGCAATTCCTTGCCCTGATGGCACCGACCGTTAACAGTTATCGCCGCCTGGTACCAGGTTTTTGGGCGCCGACGGGAGCCAATTGGGGGGTGGAAAACCGCACAACGGCACTGCGTGCTATCCCCGGCGGCGATACTTCCCAGCGCGTCGAATACCGCTTGGGGGCCGCCGATGCCAACCCCTATTTAGCATTGGCAGCAGCTTTGGGCTCGGGTCTTTACGGTGTTATGCAGCAATGGCAGCCCAGTGAGCCTGTCGCCGGTAATGCTTACTCGCTGGAGTTGGAAAACGAACAAGTGCTGCCGGGCACACTGTGGGAATCCACGCAGCAATTTAAGGCGTCAGAAGCGGCACAGGAATTATTTGGCAGCGACTTTGTTGAACACTTTTCTGCCAGTCGCGAGTGGGAGGAGCGGGAATATCGCCGCCATGTGAGTGACTGGGAGTTGGAGCGGTACTTCGAAATTATTTAATTGGGAGTATCGACGCCGATGAAGACTACAAAAATCATGCACCATCTTCAGTGTATTTCCCCTATTGATAACAGTGTTTATGTAGAGCGCGCTCTGGCGGGAGAGGTGGAAATCCGTGTAGTGCTGGATCGGGCCAGTAAAGCACAAAAAGCATGGAGGAGAACTCCCCTCAATGAGCGCATCGCCATTGTCGAGCGGGCTGTGGAAATATTTGCCGTTAAAAAAGAGCGTTTGGGGCGGGAGCTGTGTTGGATGATGGGGCGTCCAATCCGTTATGCAGGAGGGGAAATTAGCGGGTTTATGGATCGTGCGCAGACCATGGCACAGCTTGCTACTGAAGCCCTTGCTGACATTCAGTTACCTGAGAAGCCGGGTTTTACCCGGTTTATCCGCCGCGAGCCCTTAGGGGTCTCCCTGGTAATTGCCCCGTGGAATTACCCTTACCTGACGGCGGTTAATGCAGTGGTACCGGCACTGCTATCGGGCAATGCAGTTATTTTAAAACACTCGGCACAGACACCGCTTTGTGCTGAGCGAATGGTGGAGATTTTTCGCGAGGCGGGACTGCCCTACGGTGTTTTTCAGTTTCTTCATTTAAATCATGCTTATACCCAGCGATTAGCCTGTGCAGGGGAAATCCAGCATGTTGCCTTCACCGGCTCGGTTGGCGCTGGCGCGAATCTAGAACGCACAGTTGCCGGTCGATTTATTCAAGTGGGACTTGAACTGGGGGGAAAAGATCCAGCCTATGTTCGCGCCGACGCCGATATTAGCCAAGCTGTGGCAGCGGTAGTCGACGGCGCCTATTTTAATTCCGGGCAGTCCTGTTGCGGTATTGAGCGGGCCTATGTGCATGAAGATATTTTTTCTGAGTTTATTTCCCAAACGGTCGACTTACTGCGTGACTATCGACTGGGGCGCCCGGATCAAGTGGAGACCACTTTGGGGCCTTTGGTGCGTGCGGAAGCTGCCGATCGGGTTCGCGCGCAGGTGGATGAAGCGATAGCGGAGGGCGCGAAGGTCCACTTGGATGTGAGTGAATTCCCAATGGACAAGCGGGGCACCCAATATATGGCACCGCAACTGTTAACCCGGGTGCGACACCATATGCGAGTGATGCGCGAGGAGACTTTTGGGCCGGTGCTGGGGGTGCAGAAAGTGCATGATGATGGCGAAGCTCTAGAATTTATGAATAACAGCCCATTTGGTCTTACTGCGGCTATTTTTACCCGCGATGAAGATGTAGCAATGGAGATGGGAGGGTATTTAGAGGCCGGCACTGTTTTTTTAAATCGTTGTGATTACCTGGATCCGGAATTGGCCTGGACGGGTGTTAAGCAATCTGGTCGTGGATGTACGCTTTCTAAAATTGGATTTGAGAATTTAACCCGCCCCAAGTCATTTCATTTTAAACATGATGGTTAGCGGGAACGGTTGCCGGATGCAGAAAGTGAAATTGTCTGCCTGTTTTCCGAAAGGTCACAGCCTATTTTGAATATGCAAAAGTGACAGAACGTCAGAGAGGAAATTGTGGATAAATACCATGTCAATTGGAATTATCCCACGACCGTTTGGGTTGGCCCCGGTCGCATTACTGAATTGGCTGAAGCTTGCCTGGAGCTGAATATTCACAAGCCTCTATTAGTTACTGATCCTACAGTCGCCGCATTGCCACTGGTCGATAGTGCGATTAACCCATGCCAACAGGTGGGTCTGGAAGTTAGCGTTTTTTCCAAAATCAAAGGTAATCCCAATGAGATAAATATCGCCGATGGGGTAGCCAAGCTGCGTGAGCAGAAGTGCGATGGGGTCATTGCCTTGGGCGGGGGCTCGGCCCTGGATGCGGGCAAAGCCATTGCCCTTATGGCGGGACAGCAGCACAGTATTTGGGATTTTGAGGATATTGGCGATAACTACAGGCGTGTGGACCCAGAGGGTATTTTACCGCTGATTGCCATTCCCACGACGGCTGGCACAGGTTCTGAAGTTGGCCGGGTTGCGGTAATTACCGATGAGAAAGCACAGGTTAAGAGGCTGATTTTCCATCCGCGCATGATGCCGGACATCGTTATTCTCGATGCTCAATTGACAATGGGGTTGCCGCCAGACCTCACCGCAGCGACGGGAATGGATGCGCTGTCACACAATCTCGAGTCTTTTTACTCCCCTCAATACCATCCTATGGCCGAGGGAATCGCCCTGGAGGGGATGCGCCTGATCAAGGAGTATTTGCCTCGAGCTTATGCTATAGGCGCAGAACTCGAGGCGCGTCAGCAAATGTTGGTAGCTTCCTGTATGGGGGCTACAGCTTTCCAGCGGGGCTTGGGCGCTATCCACGCCCTGGCACATCCATTGGGGGCCCTGTATGACAAGCACCATGGTTTGTTAAATGCGATATTGATGCCCTACGTTCTTATCGCCAACCGTCCAGCCATCCAGGTGCCTATGGGGCATCTGGCACTTTATCTACAACTGGCCGGTAATGAGATGTTTGATAGCGGATTTGATGCGGTACTCAACTGGTTGCTCGGATTGCGCAAACAGCTGGGGATTCCCCACAGCCTGTCGGAGATTGGAATTGATGACACTGATGCCGACAGAGTTGGGAAAATGGCATCGGTGGAGCCTTCCGCTAGTACTAACCCGATGCGTTTTAACGGGATAGAGTATCGGGATATTTTCTTGCGCGCCTGTGAAGGTACCGTCACCCTGTAATAAATTCCTGCGAATAGACGACAGAAGAGAATGTGTTCCATCGACAATCGGTAAAGGACTGAATGATGCGCAGTATTATTGCTCTCTTGTTCCTCTCATTGGCCAGTATTTCCCTGGCTCAGGATTCATCGAATATTCGCACGGCTATTTTTGCAGGAGGGTGTTTCTGGTGCATGGAGCCGCCATTTGACAAGGTCGATGGCGTCCTGGAAACCACCTCAGGATACAGCGGTGGCCATGTCAAAAACCCGACCTATGAACAGGTATCTTCCGGTGGTACGGGGCATGCGGAAGTTGTTCAGGTAAAGTACGATGCGAATAAAGTCAGCTATTCCGACTTACTGAATATTTTTTGGCACAATGTTGACCCTTTTGATTCCGGTGGTCAATTTTGCGATCGCGGTGACCAGTACCGAGCCGAGATTTTTTACGGCAATCAAGAAGAAAAGGTGTTAGCAGAGGAGAGCAAGAAAAAGGTAGAAGCGGAGTTGGGTAAAAAGGTGGTGACACAAATAAAACCCGCTGCAACCTTTTATCCCGCAGAGGCCTACCATCAGGACTATTACCAACGTAATCCCCTGCGTTACAAGTATTATCGCTACCGCTGTGGGCGTGATAAGCGCTTAGAGGAGGTCTGGGGGAAAGCGCCAAGTTAACGGATTGCCTCTCCGCAGGGTGAATATGGCACCGAGTCCCACTTTGTTTGACGGGGAAGTCCTGGAAATAATCAATGACTTTCCAGTGCTTTATCGTTATATCCCGGCGGTTAGTACCAATCCGCTAATGGTATTTATTCCAGGCACAGCACATCTAGCGCGTATTTTCTACGGCTATCCCGGTGGCCGCCCAGATGATTTTATAAGTCACTGGGTCAATCGAGCGGGTTTTCCCTTCCTTGCTATTTCTTACCCTATGGAAAATGCGGTTTTTTGCAGTACTCACCCGGAGTTTACAATTCAAGATTGGGGAGATCAGGCTGCAGAAATTATTGCCAAGATTTTGTCTGAATATAACCTTCCAAATTCGGTAGTGGTGTGCGGCTGGAGTATGGGAGGGAAAATCGCTGGGGCTCTAGCGAGGGCGGCCAAAGCCTTGAATTTTTCGATTGAATGCTTTGTGGCTATGGCCGCAGAACCCGCGTTGCCGGGCTTTCTTCCCGAAGCTAATGCCAAAGCCATCGAAATGACAGTTGATGGGATGGCCAGTCGAAAGGGCATATATCCTGCCTTTTTGGCCGCGCTTGATGAGCAAAATGCCTTAAACCAACACACAATTATCCCCAAAGATATCTATCAGGAGGCGTTCCTTGGAGCAATTCCCATCGCACTTATTGGCACTGGGTTAATGTATGATGGGCAAGGGTTTAAGGAAGATCTTTCCAGGGCATTGAAAACGGCAAACACCTTTGACTTCTTGGACTATCCAATTCCCGTTGTTATTCAGAGTGATTCAATGGGGGATTTGGAAAACGTGCTGTGTAATATTGATGATTGGGCATTTATTCGCAATCGAATTCTTGCCAGTAAACTTTTAGGGGGTGCATCTCCAGAGCAGATTCCAAGGGAAAGGTGGGAGCTAGTACAGCTTATTATCCGCTCGTCTTCCGCTTATTTTTCACAGACCGTTACAGGTAACCATTTCTTCTTTGTTGGCGCTATTGGGGCGCGCACTACTGTTGATAGTATCGAAAAGCTTTTGGCCAGGGTGAGAAGTATCCAGTCCTAATAAAGCACTTTTTAATAGCCACATGGTGCTCTGGTTAAGCTGTCAGAGATTTTTAAATTAACATTTTGGTTATTTTACGATCCGCTCTACTTGTTTAAGGCTTACTACTGGGGTGGAAGAAAAGAATCACCATAGGGTCCAAGCGCGGTGTATTCTTCCCTTCTCCCTTTTTAGTAGGCTATGCAGGTTGTAAGGCTTGTTCATGCTGATATTGGGTGAAATAGAGTTTCTCAGAAAGCTCGGTAATAAAATCGATGTTTTCGACCTTGTCGGCCATGCTTTCCATTCGGTCTTCTCCATTTAATGCCCCCCAGATGCTAGCAGCCATGGCACCCAAGGTATCTGTGTCACCACCTAGAGAAAAAATATTAGCTAATACAGACGTTAAAGGAGAGTTTCGATACTTAAGTCCAAAGTAAATAGCGGTGATACAGGACTCTGGCGCGGTAATGCCATTACCTAGCCATTGCTTGATTTGCTGCGGATGTGGGATTTTCTGGTTAAACAGTAGAGTCGCACACTTTTCCAGTTTGTAGCGATATATTTCGGACTTACAACTTACTTCCAGTTTGTTCAATATCTCTCTGTTTGAACGGTCTTGCAGGGATTCACAGATGGCGATAGCGATCAAGTATGCTCCCTCGACAGCAACTGGATGGGCGTGGGTGATTTCAGACACCGATTGTACATATTGCTTGAGGCGATAGTCATTTTGGGGGTGGCAGAGGGCAATAATAGGTGCTCTCATGGCGGCCCCATTGCCGATAGAACCATGCTTAAATTTTTTTCGGTTTAAATCTTGCCAGCGTTTACCATCCCTGACGCCTTTGAGTAGTTTCGCTGCACTGGGACCATACCCTCTGCTCCAGCGATAACTTTGGGCAAATTTTTTGGCTATGTGGTCCTGATCAAGGTAATTATGTTCAAGAAAGGAGGTTGCAATATCAATAGACATCTGCGTGTCATCGGTGTAACGCTTTCTACCCTGTTCGGTTTTCCCGATAATTTTCCAGAGTTGTCTTTCTAGAATGCCGCCTTCGTACGGGGCGCCAAAGGAATCGCCGATGGCTATTCCTTTAAAGCAACCTCTGTATTTACTGAGCTTTATCATTTTTTGATTTCTATACCTTACTCTCAGGGGAAGTCGCTACTAGCTATAAGGACCACTATTAATTGCTGTTATAAGTAACAATTTTATTCTAGAAAACATCTATTGGTAGTTGATGGCCCGCGAGGGGAAGGGTTTTGTTTTAGGTGAGAGCGAGCCGATATTTAAAACTAATCGGCTCGCCACTAAAGTCGCTATATCATTTAATTAATACAGGCATCGTTAGCACTGCCAAAAGTGTTTCTAATCCATACATTGCCAGTGCAAGCAGGGTGGTTGTGGTCAGCAAGATCTGCGCCAGCATTATTTTCTGCGGTATTGCCAATGATCAAGTATCCGACTTGCCCCAGTCCCAACATCATAATGCCGTTAACGCCGTTATTATCTGATAGATTGTTGGCAACAATGCCGCCATCCCCACTATCAATTACAATCCCACTCGACATATTGAGAATCGTCTCATTGAATCTGATGAGAGTATTGTCACCAACGATCTTTATTCCTTGGAGACCGTTACTTGATGCAACAGAGTATCTCACACGATTACCGTCACCCATAACGCGTATGCCCATACCCCCATTGCCGCTAGCATCGGAGGCTTCAACAGTATTGCCTGAACTCCAAAGGGCGATTCCTGCAATAGAGTTTGATGAAGCAGTGATATCAAAGATTTGATGGCTGCCATCGCCTTCGGCAGATACGCCATTGTTACAGTTTGTGATAGTGCTTCCACCAACAGTATCCTCAAGGACTCTATCGCTGTCTTTCAATTGAATGCCAATTCCGCTGCCATCGCAGCTGAGGTGGTAACCCGCCATATCGAGTGATCCGCCAGCATCTATCACGAGTGCAGGATGGCTTGCGCAGCCAAGAATATCGCCGGTAAGTGATTCTGCGGTTGTAATGGTATCTCCACAGCTGACAGCTGATGCGACGGCGGAGAGCGATAGTGCTGCAATACCGGATACAGCGAGCAATGATGCTTTTATAGAATTCATATTTCTATTTTTCATATCAAATTTCCCTAATTATCTGAGTAATTAAAAAAGAGAGTGAACACCCAAAGCCATGGAGATTGTGACCTAGGTTTGGGAAAGAACCATAGGAAATTTTTCCTAATTTATTGGGTTTTATTTGATATTTTGGTGATAATAGATTGTTTTTATTCTATTAAAATATTTACTTTTTTATTTTAGGTGGAGGTGCTTAATGCTGGTGCGAAAAATGAAGAAGCCGGCATTATAAAAATAAGCGTTGTTTGGGTGTGCAATGGCTACTTTTTAAGATTTTTTGCGAGAATCTTTACGCAATCTGCCCTCTGTTCGAAAGTTGTATTGGCAAACCCGAGCACCAACCCTGAATCTTCATTTTTATTGGAATAGAAGAGCGATAGTGGTGTGCTGCCAAATCCGTATTCGCGTAGTTTTTTTGAAAGGGTGATGTCGTCGTGTCCCGGCGTGGATATAACCAAGTGCATACCGGCACTACTGGCAATTAGTCCGGCTGGAGGTGGTATTTCTTCTCGAATAAGCTGACAGAAATGTTCCCATTTCTTCATATAGCTAGAACGCATTTTGCGAAGATGTCGCACAAAATGCCCCTCATCGAGAAAGTCTGCCACGACAGCTTGTGTGACTAAGGGGGAGTGGCCAGATAACATTTCTTTTGCTTGGGTAAATGCCGCTACTGTAGATTTAGGCACCACTAAATAGCCCAATCGTAGGCTGGGTAGTAAGGTCTTACTAAAGCTCCCCATGTAGAACACAGGTGTATTTTCTCCCATGCCCTGGAGTGCCGCGACGGGTTTATGTTGGAATGAAAACTCACTGTCGTAATCATCTTCAATTATCCAGCAGCTCGCCTGTGTCGCCCAATCCAGCAGTTTGATCCGTTCACCTGCGGGCATAACACCACCCATTGGGTACTGATGTGTTGGCGTAGTAAAAAGTAACTTGGCTTGGGTTGCACTATTGACCAGCTTATCAACATCCAAGTGCTTATCTTTCAGGTTCGCTGGTACGAGCTTTGCTCCAACAGATTGGAAAGCTACTCGAGCACGGCGATATCCCGGGTTTTCTATATAAACCTTGTCTCCCTGGTTAATCGCGACCAGTGCACATAGATTCAGGGCCTCCTGAGCTCCATTGGTAATAATAATTTGTTCAGCCTTACAGCGAACTCCCCGGGAGTTGCGCAAGTATTCCGTAAGTGCTAAACGCAAAGGTAAATAACCTTGGCTTTGCCCGTAACCTGCAAGAGCTAACCTGGATTGGTGGCGGCGGTATAATTTATTCCAAATAGTGAATGGAAATGAGCTTAGATCCGGTAGGCCGGGGGTGAAGGGAAGAGATTGATCTTCACTTTTCTTACCCCAAGATAAAGTCTGTGCAAAATCACCATAGTGAGAAAGTGATGGTAAGTACCTACTCTTCTGTGCTTGCCAACCCTGCCTGTGTGTTTTCTTTGTGTAGGCCGGCAATTCGGGAGATACAAATACGCCTTTCCCTGGATGGCTGGTAAGGAAGCCCTCCGCTTTCAGCTGGTCCAGAACTAATGTCACCGTATTGCGGCTGATAGAGAGGAATTCAGCCAACCGGCGCGAGGAGGGGAGCTTGGTACCAGCAGCCAGCCGGCCGTTGCAGATCCAATCTACCAATTGTCGATACAACTGTTCCTGTAGCGGCTGGCCTGATTCGAGAGTTAGGTCTGTAAGCTCGGCAGCACTCAAAACTGGCACCATGAAATAGTTAAAACTGGCGCTTATCAGCGTACCAGCAAGATCCTACATTGGCGATATCTATTTCATACCAGAGTGAATTAAAGGAGGTTTTATGAATTTACATTCGCCAATCTCTGATGAATTGCCAACCTCAGCAAAGAGTCGTGTACGTCGTGCTCCCAAGCGTGCCAGTTATCGGCGAGAGGATGTTTATAAGCTTATCGATGAGCTAAAACTAGGCCATGTCGGTTTTATTGAAGACGGTGAAGTCATCATTATTCCTTTAACCATTTGGCGTCTGGGGGAGTTTTTGTATTTTCACCTGGCTAACAAGAGCCGGCTACAAAAACTATTGGAGGCAGGAGAACAGGTCTGTATTTCATTTGCCCGCTGCGATGAGTGGGTACTGGCCAAGTCAGCTTATCATCACAGTGCTAATTATCGCTCTGCGGTATTGTTTTGCCGAGGTGAGAGGGTCAAAGAGCAGCGGGAATTTGATGCGGTTTTTAAAGCGATTATTGACGATATAGAGCCGGGGCGCTGGGATCAGGTGCGCCTCCCCAGCCTACAGGAGCGCAAGGGAACAGCTTTGATGCGCCTGACTATAGAGGAGGGGGCTTTCAAAAGCCGAACTGGCGCGCCATCCGATAATAAAGAGGATTTGGCTCTGCCTGTGTGGAGCGGGGTCAAGCCTGTGTGCCCGTTTCGCTAGTGCTCAATTTAGCAAAGTAAAGGGAGCCTTATAGGGCCTCTGCCACTACTTTTAATGCGATTTGAATGATCTCCTGCTGGCCGGCTTCAATATCGGGGATAACACCCTGTCCTTCCCAATTGGGGCGGCTGCCGGCAATCGTAGAAACCGGGCGTTTATCTGGGATACCGATTTCAAAGCCATAGGGGAGGGATTTGGGGGACTCCATCATATGTGCCCCACCGGCGCTGGCATTACCGACAATCGTGGCTCGGCCCAGCTGTTGTAGTGCGAAGGCGGTACTCTCAGATGCAGAGAAGGATCTCCCATCAATCAGAATGACCATTGGTCTGTCACTCCCATAGGTGGGCCAGGGTTGAGGTGAAATACGTTTCGGTATTTCTCTCCCCTTGCGGCTTTCAATAACAAAGGGAAAGGGAGAATGGGGGTCAATAAATGACTGCAGAACAGCATTGGCGGTTTCTTCGTCTCCGCCGCCATTACTGCGTAAATCGAGTATTAGGCCCTCGCTGTGGCGAAGCAGGGTGAAAGCCGCAGCGAGGGTTTGGTGGGCATTTTTATAGGTGTGGAAAGAAGAGAGGGAAAGGTAGCCAATGTTACCGGGAAGAATCTCAATTTTCTTAACGCCGTAGTTATTGCTGGGCGCTTCAGCCTGCCACTGTTCAATCCAATTGTGGGCTTCTTTTTGGTTATCTATATGCTCTATATAGAAATGCTTATCACCGGAAAGGGTGCGAATTTCTTTGGTAAGTGCGCTGGCTAATTGTTGGTAGTCACTACAAAGATGATTAAAGTGTTTGGATTCTGCCAGGCTATTGAGTTGAGCGGATAGCGCCTGTCCTTTTTCCTCCAATATATAGTGCTTCTGAATAGCTACTGCAGCAGCTTTAATAACCGGGCCTGTCTCAAACTGGCAGGAACTCATTGCGCCGGAACTTGCCGCGAGAGACATGGAAAAAAAACTGATTAATACCGCTAAACTCATCTTGAGTTGGCGTTTCATATTTATGTAGCCTCTATTGATAGATTTTCTTGTATCCGCTCTAAATAAGGACGTTTCTCTAAAGCTTGAATTGCTTGATTGAGCAGCTCTGATAGTTCTGTCGGTAATTCGCTATTGAGGGACTGCTCAGCTTCCAGAGTTGCTATCCACTGCTGTTTTAACTTGGGTATCAACGCACTGCCTTTGCGGGTCAAGCGTATTTTGCGCTGGCGAGCATCCTCTCCAGAAGAGGTCTGTACCAGCCCTTGCTTAATCATGTCTTTTACAGTTTGACTCACTGCGGGCTGGGAAATGTGGGTGCTCGCTACCACCTCACTAATGGTGATATCTCTCTTGTGGATAAGTGCACGCATTATCGGGGTGTAGCGGGGTTTGTAATTCTCCAGGCCACAGGCCCTATAGCTCTCTGCTACATCGCCATCCAGTAATTCCAGAATGTGACGAAGCTGAGTCCCCAGTTGGCTGTATTTCATAAAAGCTGTTCCATAAACACTTATATAAGTGACTATATAACTTTTGGCGAACTTTTCAAGCTTCTTTGCCGCTATTCATCACCCCGTACAAATTCTTTGGCGCTTTTTTTGCATTGTGTGGCGAGTTTGGCGGGTTCTGTGTGAAATGGATTTTTGAACAAAGAGCTGAAATTTAAATTTCATATTTCATTCATCGAACTTTAGGAATTAACCGCCAATCTTTGCGCCGCGTGATCTGTGTCAGGTACGAGTGAAGAGAACATTATGAAAGAGATTGGCTTGGCTGCCCTTGCAGCCCTGGGGTTACCATTTTTGGCTGAAGAGGTCCAAGCCAGCGACCTCATTATTTCTGAATATATCGAGGGCAGTAGCAACAATAAGGCCCTTGAAATTTACAATGGCACGGGTGCAGCGGTTGACCTCAGTAGCTACAGCATTGAACTTTACTTCAATGGCTCCTCTGCGGCGGCTTCAATCATCGCCCTAAGTGGCAGCTTGGCAGACGGCGATGTTTACGTATTCGCCCACGCCAGTGCTGACTCCTCAATCCTGTCAGTAGCCGATCAGATTTATACCAGCGGCCTGTTTAATGGGGATGATGCGGTTGCCCTGAGTGGCCCCAATGGATATGTGGATGTTATCGGCCAGATCGGTGTTGATCCCGGTAGCCAATGGGGCGATAGCAGTCTGGGTACCCAGAACCAAACCTTAATCCGTGACTGGAGTGTGAGTGAAGGTCGTGCCGACGGCAGTACGGATTTTGACCCAGCTTCAGAGTGGTCTAGCGCAGGTCAGGATGACTTTTCCAACCTTGGCTGGCACAGCGAAGACGGCACTGGTGGCGGAGATGACGGCGGTGATGACGATGTTGTTCTCGGCGATTGCGGAGATACTTCTACGTTAATCAGCCAGGTTCAGGGTGATGAGTTTGAAAGCGCTCTGGAGAATGAGCGCCACGAAATTGAAGCCGTTGTTGTTGGTGATTTCCAAGATACCAGCACCGGCCTTTCCGGCTTCTTCCTGCAAGAGGAAGACAGTGATCAGGATGGCCAGATCAATACCTCTGAGGGACTGTTTGTACACGACAAAGGCTTCGGTGTAGATGTGCAAGTCGGGGATTTGGTTCGTGTCGGTGGTGTGGTTACTGAATACTATGACTTTACCGAGTTAGATGAGGTAGATGGCGTTACGGTTTGCGGTAGCGGCTACAGTGTGACTGCCCAGGAAGTCTCCCTGCCGTTTAGTTCTGCTGAAGAGCAGGAGCAATACGAGGGGATGTTGGTTGAGTTCCCGCAAGCCCTGATGGTGAATGACCACTATAACCTGGGGCGCTATGGTGAAGTCACCCTGGCCAATGGCCGTCTCTATATTCCCACCCACAACAATGAGCCTGGGGTTGCAGCCGTAGCACAGGAAAGTGCAAACGATCTTAATAGGATTGTGTTGGACGATGGTTCCAGTGTGCAGAACCCGGAAGCGGTGCCATACCCGGTCTCTGGCCTCAGTGCCAGTAATACCTTACGCAATGGTGATACGGTAGAGGGATTGCGCGGTGTAATGGGGTATAGCTACAGCGCCTACCGAGTACATCCCGTGGAGGCGCCAGAATTTGTTGCTGCCAACCTGCGTGAAAGCGCTCCACAATTACCGGGTAAGGGCAGTTTAAAGATCGCCAGCTTTAATGTTCTGAATTATTTTAATGGCGATGGTTATGGCGGCGGTTTCCCTACTTCCCGTGGGGCTGATACTGAAGAAGAATTCCTGCGCCAGAGAAATAAAATTATCTCCGCTATTTTAGACCTGGATGCCGATGTAGTTGGCTTAATGGAAATTGAGAACGATGGCTACGGTTCAGAAAGTGCTATTCAGGATTTAATTAATGGCCTTAACACGGCTACTGGCAGTGAAAACTATCAATTTATTAATCCAGACCTGACTCAACTGGGCACCGATGAAATTTCTGTGGGGCTGATTTATCGCAGCGATCGGGTAATGCCTGTAGGCGCTGCTGCGACAACTGATAGCTATCCCTTTGATGACGGTAACCGCCAACCACTGCTACAAGCTTTTGCCGAACTATCAAGTGGTGAAGAGCTGGCCGTGGTGGTCAATCACTTCAAATCAAAGGGAAGTTGTCCTGACGATGGCAGTTTGAACGATGATCTGGGTGATGGACAGGGCTGCTGGAACTCGCTGCGCACCGAAGCCGCAGATGCCCTGGTTTCATGGATTGATTCTGACCCGACAGGTAGCGGCACCGATCGTGTTCTGGTGCTCGGTGACCTCAATAGCTATGCCCGCGAAAACCCAATTAGCACTCTAAAGGACGCTGGCTACGCTGATTTGTTGGAGGCTTTCGGTGAAGGAGAAGCCTACTCCTATGTTTACAGCGGTGAGTCCGGCTACTTGGATCACGCTCTCGCCAGTGAATCACTGGCTCCTCTGGTAACAGGTGCGGCCGATTGGCATATCAATGCCGATGAGCCTCGGGTGCTGGATTACAACATCGAGAATAAAACCGATGAGCAGGTGGAGAGTTTCTACTCGACTGATGCATTCCGCGCTTCAGATCACGATCCGCTTGTGGTTGAACTGGATCTGGGGGCAGATAACCAGGAGCCGGTTGCCGGGTTTGAGTGGGGTGTTGAAGGCTTCGAAGTGAACTACTTCGACAGCAGCGTCGATACCGATGGCACTATCGTTAGCTGGGCCTGGGATTTTGGTGATGGCACTACCAGTACTGAGCAAAACCCCAGTCATAGCTACGATGCAGCAGGCACTTATTCTGTAATTCTCCAGGTTGAGGACGACCGGGGAGCGATCTCCACCGTTGAGCAGCTTGTACAGGTTGATGAAGTTGTTGAGCTTCAGGCTGACTTTAAAGTGCACAGTTTCCTGCGCTGGGTGTGGGTTGAAGAGCGCAGTAGTTACGATGGTGACGGTAACCTGAGCTATGAGTGGGACTTTGGTGATGGCACCAGCCGCTCCGGCCCCATGGCACTGCATCGCTATGCCACCGGTGGTAGTTATGAAATTACCCTGACTGTGAAAGACGATTTCGGTAATGAAGATAAAGCCTACCGTGAAATTGAGATTCGCAAGCCGTTTTGGCACTGAGATGGATATCAACAACAATAAATAATTAACTCCACATATTGAACGGTCGGATATTAAGGCAAGAGATATTCGGCCGTTTTCTTTCCTCCCCGCGTTAATTGCGTATTTTTCTTCTTTACCTTCGTGGGTATATGCCCGAGTGTTTCACTTCCTCGTTTTCATATTGGTAGCCCGGCAAGGCTCCATTGCGAGTCATTAAAATCTTTTTTATATGGACCATTGGAGGGGAAAGTGTTTGTGCGTGCCCGATCCCTGAATTGGAAAAAGACTTGAGTAAAGTGCCTAAGATGTCTTCCTGGAGTATTGATATATCATTGGGGCCTATCAGAGACGTATCAAAATAGATAAATATTTAATGCAAGGAGTGTCGTTTTCAGTCAGCGTGTGTTTTATTGCTTCAGGTAAATCAGTTACTAGTGATCAGCGAAGCTATTAAACCACTGGGGGAGACATAGTTTGCAGGCATTTAAGACATTGGAAGGTTTAAGCCTGGAATGGACCGGCACACACTATTCAAAACAAGGTGATTTCCCCGACCTTTCTACCCACACGGTAACCAATGAAACCGCGACACATTGTTACGTTACGGCGTCGGGAAAGTTAGTTGGGGAAGCTTCATATACCTATGAAGCCATGGACGATAGGATGGCGGCGTTGATTTATCGGCCTGATATATATCAGGGGCGAAAAGGTGTGGTGCTTTATGCGATGCTCGATTTTGTACAGATGATGGATCGCGCCATTATTCTCTATCAGGATCGGCCACTAGCGCTGGCAAATGGCAGTTTTCAGGTGGTGAATACTCCGGTGCGACCTACAGCCTGAAAATTGAAAAATAAGGAAAATGGTGAGCTTATGAGAGAGTGCGAGAAAATTAATTATATTGAGTTGCCCTCCAGGGATTTGGGTAAGACAAAAGCATTCTTTACCGAGGCTTTTAATTGGACTTTTACCGATTACGGTCCGGAGTACACCGCTTTTTCAAATGCGGGATTGGACGGTGGCTTTTTCAAGGCAGAGCTGCAGAGCACTACTGAAAATGGATCTGCATTAGTGGTGTTATACAGCCGCGACCTGGAGGGTACCCTGGAGAAGGTCACGCGATGCGGAGCCGAAATAGCCAAGCCAATTTTCCCGTTTCCTGGTGGCAGGCGCTTCCATTTTAGGGAACCTTGCGGCAATGAATTTGCGGTTTGGTCTGATGTGGGGTCTGCGTAGAGGCGTTTACAGAAAAAAGCCCCCGATTTTACTCGGAGGCTTTTGGGAGACTGGCAACCGTTTCTATTAAGCTTCGAAATCGGTACCCAGCTTCTTTTCCACCAGCTGCTTTTTCAGGGTGGCGTACTGGGGAATGCCATTTTTGTAAGGAGGGTAATCCTCGCCTTGAATTAATGGCAGCAGGTACTTGCGTCCCTCTTCAGTAATTCCAAAGCCGTCTTCGCTGATATATTCGCGCGGCATAAATTTTTCTACGTTGGCGACTTCAGACAGTGGCGCCTCTGCGATGGACCAGCTGTACTCTTCACCTTCTGCGCGAATAATGGCAGGCATAATGGCATTTTTGCCTGCTGCAGCCATTTCCACTGCGGCGCGACCTACGGCGTAGGCTTGCTCAACGTCGGTAGCAGAAGCGATATGGCGGGCGGCGCGCTGGAGGTAATCTGCCAGGGCCCAGTGGTACTTCAGGCCGAGTTCGCTTTTGACCATGTTGGCCAGGGTCGGTGCAACACCGCCCAACTGCTTGTGGCCAAAGGCGTCGGTGGTGCCGGCATCGGCAAGGAAGGTGCCGTCGCCGTACTGGGCGCCTTCGGAGGCGACGATAACGCAGTAGCCTTTCTCGTCTACGGTCTTTTGTACCTTGGCGAGGAACTTCTCTTTATCGAAAGCGATTTCCGGGAACAGGATAATGTGGGGTGCATCGCCTTCCTGTTCCTGGGCCAGAGCGCCGGCAGCGGCAATCCAGCCCGCGTGACGGCCCATCACCTCGAGAATAAATACCTTGGTGGAAGTAGCGCACATGGAGGCCACGTCCATGGCCGCTTCCTTGGTGGAAACGGCAACATATTTGGCAACGGAGCCAAAGCCCGGGCAGTTGTCGGTCAGGGGCAGGTCGTTATCTACAGTTTTGGGAATATGGATGGCCTGGATTGGATAACCCATGGTCTCGGACAGCTGGGATACTTTCAGGCAGGTGTCTGCTGAGTCGCCACCACCGTTGTAAAAAAAGTAGCCAATATTGTGCGCTTTGAAGACTTCGATCAGGCGCTCGTATTCTGCGCGGTTCTCTTCCAGACTCTTCAGCTTATAGCGGCAGGAACCAAAGGCACCGGAGGGGGTGTGGCGCAGTGCAGCAATATCCTCTGCGCTCTCTTGGCTCACGTCGATCAGCTCCTCGCGCAGCGCGCCGAGAATACCGTTTAGCCCTGCGTAGACATTGCCAATCTGGTCCGGGTTTTCACGCGCAGCTTCAATTACGCCGCAGGCGGATGCGTTGATCACGGCGGTAACGCCACCGGACTGCGCATAAAAGGCGTTCTTTTTCGACATGGTTATCCTGTGCTTATAGAGATATAGAGAAGTATCCCGATCCGGTAGTCCGCCTCGCATCTAGTTTTAAACATTTGTGCCAGTGGGGATAACCGGGAGCTCGTATCGGGTGTCGACCCTTTCGGGAAAATTCCTACCACCGTACCGGGGATGAGGCCGACCAATGCGGGGGCGGAGTCTAATGGAATAGCGAGTAAATTGCATGGTAACTGGGGTATTTGGCAATTACTGGCCCGAATTGCCGTGTTAAGCTTGCGCCGCAACCCGTAGGAGTACATTTTTCCGCTATGCATATTCATATTCTAGGTATTTGCGGCACATTTATGGGCAGTTTGGCCCAACTGGCGGTGGCGGAAGGGCACCGCGTAACCGGCAGTGACGCCAATGTTTATCCACCTATGAGCACCCAGTTGCAACAGGCGGGTATCCAAATTACCGAGGGCTATGATCCCGCACAGCTGGAGCCCGTCCCGGACCTGGTGATTATTGGTAATGCCATGTCCCGGGGAAATCCGGCGGTAGAGGCGGTGTTGGAAAAAGGGTTGGCTTACACCTCTGGCGCCCAGTGGTTGTGCGATCATTTCCTGGGTGGCCGCTGGGTATTGGCGGTTTCCGGAACCCACGGTAAAACCACCACCGCCAGTATGCTGGCCTGGATTTTGGAAGCGGCAGATATGCAGCCCGGCTTCCTGATTGGTGGAGTTCCGGCTAATTTTGGTGTCTCTGCTCGTTTGGGAGAGTCTCCCTTCTTTATTGTCGAGGCGGATGAGTATGACACTGCCTTTTTCGACAAGCGTTCCAAGTTTGTGCACTACCGCCCGCGCACGGTGATTATCAACAATCTCGAATTTGACCACGCAGATATCTTTGAGGACCTGGCGGCAATCCAGAAACAATTCCATCACCTGGTACGAACTGTGCCTGCTAGCGGCCTGATAGTGGCCTCTGCCGAAGAGAATGTAGAGCAGGTGCTTGATAAAGGCTGCTGGAGTGAAGTGCAGCGGGTTGGCAGCGAGTCTGCCGAAGGTGTGCGAGTGGGTGATTGGTGCGCAGTGGATATTGCCGCCGATGGCAGCAGTTTTACGGTTCAGTTCAAAGGCGAAGCTGTGGCGCGGGTCGAGTGGGACCTGACCGGGCAGCACAATGTGCAAAATGGCCTCGCGGCTATGGCTGCGGCGCGGCATGTGGGTGTCACCCCAGATTTGAGTGCGGCAGCTCTGGCGCGCTTCCAGGGGGTTAAACGCCGTATGGAGTGCCTGGGAGAAGTGGCCGGCATCCGTGTTTACGATGATTTTGCCCATCACCCTACCGCGATTGAATCCACCCTCAATGGTCTGCGGGCGAAGGTAGGGGAGGATAAAATCATTGCCCTGATTGAACCGCGTTCCAATACCATGCGTATGGGAGTGCACCAGGGCAAGCTGGCCGACTCCTGCTCCGGAGCCGATATGGTGCTCTGGTATCAGCCTGAGGGAGTTAACTGGTCCCTGGAAGACGTCGCCCACCACTCATCGGTGCCGGCCAAAACTTTTGATTCGATTGAAGATGGTGTGGAATCTGTGTTGCAGCTAGCCGATTCCGGTAGCCATATCGTAGTGATGAGCAACGGCGGCTTTGGCGGTATCCACCAGCGCCTTATCGGTGCCCTGGAACAGAAATACGATCTCTAAGTCAGAAGACTAATGTTTCCTGCGCAGTCCTATGCTCGCAGGGCTTAATAAGGTATCGACTTTGCATCAATCCTCTTTCGAAAAGACCGTGACCCTGGCTATGACCGGGGCCTCCGGCGCTCAGTATGGTTTGCGCCTGTTGCAATGCCTGCTGGCATCGAATGTGCGCGTGTGGTTGCTGTTGTCTGAGGCGGCTCAGGTGGTCATCAACACCGAAACTGATATGCAGTTGCCGGAGGGCGATGAGCGCGAGTTGCAGAATTTCCTCGCCGATCGTTTTGCCGCGCAGGAAGGCCAGCTGACCCTTTTCAGCAAGCGCGATTGGTTTTCCCCGGTGGCTTCTGGAACCGGGGCGCCAGCCAGTATGGTGATCTGCCCGGCAAGTGGTGGCACCTTGTCTGCGGTGGCCTGTGGAGCATCGAACAACCTGATTGAGCGGGCTGCGGATGTAGCCCTGAAAGAGCGCCGCCAGCTCATTCTGGTTCCCCGCGAGGCGCCTTACTCAGAGATTCACCTGGAAAATATGCTGAAACTCACCCGCATGGGGGCCATGATCCTGCCGGCCAGCCCTGGCTTTTACCAGAGGCCCAGTTCGGTGGAAGATATTGTGGACTTCGTGGTGGCGCGGTTGCTCGACCAGTTGGGCATCGAGCAGAAGCTGTTGCCCAGCTGGGGAGAGCAGGATGGGCAATGAGATAAAACCGAGTATTACGATTCACTACTGTGTGCAGTGCAACTGGATGTTGCGAGCCACCTGGATGGCCCAGGAATTGCTGCACACTTTCGCCGATGACCTCAATCAGGTTGCATTGCAACCGGGTACTGGGGGAGTATTCGAGATTCGGATTGGCGAAATTTTGATCTGGGAGCGCAAGCGTGACGGCGGCTTTCCCGGTGCTAAGGAGCTCAAACGTCGCGTCAGGGATACCCTGTTTCCCGAACGCGACCTGGGGCATATCGACAATCCCTGAAAAAAGTTCCAATAAAACGGTGCGGTGGCAAATTTTAGGTTTGCTAATTCATCGCATAGGCGAACAATATGCGCGCCGCAATGCGGCCAGTTTTTAGTTTGGAAAGAAGCGGAAATTTATGCTGTCAGCTTTACAGAAGTCTTATGAATACTTGGTGACCAAGCGGCCCGCTGTGGTGTTGGTGGTTATCGGCCTGTTAACCCTGCTGGCAGCCCTCGGATTGTCCCGCCTGAAGATCGACGCCTCTGCCGATTCCCTCACTCTGGAAGCTGATAAATCCCTGGATTATTTCCGCGAGATTTCCGAGCGCTATGCCAGTGGCGACTTCCTGGTTGTCACTTACCGCTCCAAGACTGGGGACCTGTTCAGTGATGAGTCCCTGGAAACCCTGGGCAAGTTGCGGGATGAATTGGCCAAGGTAGATGGTGTGTCCAGTGTGCAGAGCATTCTCGATGTCCCACTGCTGTACAGCCCCAAGCTGGTTCTCACCGATATCAGCGATGAGGTGCGCACGCTCGCCAGGCCCGATGTCGATCGGGATATGGCCCGGCAAGAGTTCCTCTCAAGCCCGATTTATCGGGAGTTGATCCTGAG
The DNA here is from genome assembly GCF_056311705.1 of Microbulbifer sp. ABM4_008. Taxonomy (NCBI): domain Bacteria; kingdom Pseudomonadati; phylum Pseudomonadota; class Gammaproteobacteria; order Cellvibrionales; family Microbulbiferaceae; genus Microbulbifer; species Microbulbifer sp. ABM4_008. The sequence goes on from NZ_CM149970.1 coordinate 820,556, forward strand.
CCCGGACGGGCAGACGACCGCCATTCTGGCGAACCTGAAACTGGATAGCCGCGGCATCGAGATGGTGCGCGAGCGGGATGCTTTGCGCAGCAAGCGCAATACAGAGGGGCTGACTCCGGAAGAGGCCGTTCGCCTGGAGGAGATCAGCGCGGTCTATCTGGCCCACCGTACTGAGCAAGAGAAAATTGCCCACCAGCGCGTCGATACCGTGCGCGGAATTCTGGCTGGCTACAACGGCGAAGCGGAGCTGTTCCTCGGTGGTGTCACCATGATTACCGCCGATATGATTTCATTTATTAAAAGCGACCTGCTGGTATTCGGTGTGGGGATCCTCGCTTTTATCGTGATTACCCTGTTGCTGATTTTCCGCCAGCCGCGCTGGGTGCTGTTGCCGCTGATGACTTGTGTTACCACTGCGGTGGTGATGCTGGGGCTACTCGGCTGGCTGGATTGGCGACTGACAGTGATCTCGGCCAACTTTGTCGCACTGCTGTTAATTATTACCTTGGCAATTACCATCCACCTGGCGGTGCGCTACCGGGAATATATTGCCCAGAACCCGGATTGGAATCTTGAAAAGCTGGTATTGCAGACAGTACGCTTTATGGCCAAGCCCTGCCTGTATACCGCACTGACCACCATCGTGGCTTTTGTGTCCCTGGTGGTGAGCGGCATTCGCCCGGTTATCGATTTTGGCTGGATGATGACGATGGGTGTGACTGTGGCTCTGCTGCTGTCGTTCCTTATTATTCCCAGTTTCCTGATGGTGCTGCCGAAGCGTGTGGGCAGTGTGAGTGCAGATAACTCCCACGCATTTACCCTGCAGTTTTCCCGCTTTGCTGAGCGCCACAAGTTTGTGGTGCTAGGTATTTCACTGCTGGCAGCCGTCGTGAGTGTGGTGGGTATATCCCAGCTGAAAGTGGAAAACCGCTTTATCGATTACTTCGATGATTCCACGGAAATTTATCAGGGCATGCTGGTGATTGACCGCCGCTTGGGTGGCACTGTGACCTTGGATATTATTCTGGATCAGCCCGAGGAGCAGGAGGCAGCTTTCGAGGGAGAAGAAGATCCCTTTGCGATGGAAGCAGAGGAAGATCCCTTCGCTGTAGAAGAGGACCCCTTTGCCTCCGATGATCCATTTGGCGGTGAAGAGGAGTCAGTGGAGCAGAGCTACTGGTTTACGGTTGCCGGTTTGGCAAAGCTGGAGCAGCTGCATGATTACCTGGAGGAGCAGCCGGAGATAGGCAAGGTTCAATCTCTGGCGACCCTGTATAAAGTTGCCGTGGATCTGAATGGCGGTCCCCTCAATGACTTTGAGCTGGCGGTGGCCAATACCAGCCTGCCGGCCGAAATTCGCTCTGTCCTGGTAGACCCCTATTTATCTGTGGAGAACAACCAGGCTCGTATCACCCTGCGGGTGATGGAGACAGACCCCACCCTGCGTCGCGATGAGCTGATCCAGCGTATCTACAACTACGCTCACAATGAGATGGGCATAGCTCCAGAGAATGTTCATCAGACCGGCCTGTTGGTGCTGTACAACAATATGTTACAGAGCCTGTTTAAATCCCAGATCCTGACCCTGGGTGCCGTCTTTGTCGGAATCCTGCTGATGTTCCTGGTGCTATTCCGCTCTCTGTGGATTGCTCTGATTGCACTGGTGCCAAATATGCTGGCGGCCTGTGTGGTACTTGGTGGTATGGGGCTCGCGGGTATTCCGCTGGATATGATGACCATCACTATCGCCGCGATTACCGTGGGTATCGGGGTGGATCACGCGATTCACTACCTGTATCGCTTCCGCGCGGAGTTTGCCAAAGATGGCAATTACCTGGCGACCATGCACCGTAGCCATGCAACGATTGGCCGTGCCATGTTCTACACGGCGATCACGATTATTGTCGGTTTCTCAATTTTGGCGCTGTCGAAGTTTGTTCCGTCGATCTATTTCGGCCTCCTAACCGCGCTGGCGATGTCCGCCGCACTGTTGGGTTCCCTGACACTTCTGCCCCTGTTGCTGGTGATGTTCAAGCCGCTCGGTCGTCAAAGGCAAGCTGATAAAGTTGAGCCCGAGGCACCGATGCAGGAGGCGCCCAGCGCCTGAATCGAAGAAATTTGAAATATAAAAAAGCCGGGATAACCCCGGCTTTTTTTATGTCTGCTCAACAGTCGGGACTCAGTCCTGGCGGCTGGTAATTTCCAGCAGGTGGTAGCCAAACTGGGTTTTGACTGGGCCATGCACCTTGTGCAGCTCTTCGGAAAATACGACCTTGTCAAATTCGGGAACCATCATTCCCTTGCTGAAAGAGCCCAGGTCACCGCCGGAACGGCTAGAGGGGCACTGGGAGTACTGCTCGGCAATTTTACCGAAGTCAGCGCCGTTCTCGATTTGCTGTTTCAGGTCCTGGCACTGCTGTTCATTTTCAACCAGGATATGGCGAGCGGTTGCTGTAGGCATGAAAAATCTCCGTTTGGTCAATTTACCGCAGCAGCTTAAAGGCTGGGTGTTGGGCTTGCCAGCGACAATTACCGCAAAGTGGAAAAACTTGCTCCCAATCCAACCGGTTGGCGGTAAAAAGTCTCTTAACCTGCCGCAGAGTTCCCTAGGGCGATGTTATCTTTAGGGTACACAAAAAATAATGAGTGATGACTTTGCAACAGATACCCCTTTTTCCCCTGAGTGTCCCTCTATACCCCGGCGTGACTTTGCCCCTGCGGATTTTTGAGCAGCGCTATATTCACCTTGTCAGTGAGTCCATGAAAACCAATAGCGGCTTCGGCATTGTTTTGATTCGCTCCGGGGGCGAAGTGGGGCGCGCTTCAGTATGGCCTCTCGGTGTTTATGTCGACATCGTGGATTGGGGGCAGGGTGAGGGAGGGCTGCTAAATGTGGAGGTTAAAGGTCGGCGTCGCTTTCGCATTGTCCACACCCGTCGCGCAGAAGATGACCTGCTTCTGGGGGAGGTGGAATGGATACCAGATGAAGATGAAAAGCCGATTCCGGCGGATTGCGATGGTCTTCTGTCGGTATTGGAGGAGTTGAAGGAGCGGGCACAGACGCTATCACTTAAATTTGAGCCGGTGGAGTCTGCGGACTCACTTTCCTGGCAATTGGCTCAGCTTCTGCCATTGGAGGATAAGGTTCGCACCGATCTGCTGGCGGTAGAAGATCCTCTTATGCGACTTGCTACTATCGCCGAGAACCTGGACCGTTGGACGCGGGAATAGCTAGATACAAAGCTGTGCGGCCCGGTAATCGGCACTTTAAACCGGGTCTCGCTGGGTTATACTGCGCGGCCGACCGGATTTTGCACGGAGAGCCAAGTGACCGCCACAGACACCGCTGATCAGCAATCCACTCGCGCCAAGCTCGAACAAATGGGGCGCGCCGCCCGTACCGCCGCCAAACAGATAGCTGCCGCGGATACCTCCACCAAGAATAATGCTCTCAAAGCCATCGCTGCCCAACTGGAGACTCAGCGGGTGTCTCTACTGAAGGCCAATGCATTGGATATGCAGGCGGGTCGCGAGCGCGGCTTAGATGCGGCTCTTCTGGATCGTCTGGAGCTTAACGATGCCCGCATCGATGGCATGATCGAGGGCTTGGTGCAGGTGGCAGAGCTGCCCGACCCGGTGGGAGAAGTTGAAGATTTACGCTATCGCCCCAGCGGTATTCAAGTGGGCAAAATGCGTGTGCCCCTAGGGGTGGTGGGCATTATTTATGAGTCCAGGCCCAATGTGACCATTGATGCAGCGAGCCTGTGCTTAAAATCCGGCAATGCCACAATTTTGCGTGGAGGCAGTGAAGCGCTGCACTCGAACAAGGCAATTGCCACCTGTATTACCGCTGGCTTGCGAGAAGCGGGTTTACCGGAAACGGCGGTGCAGGTTGTCGATACCACCGATCGAGCAGCGGTGGGTGCCCTGATTACTATGCCGGAATATGTGGATGTGATTGTACCCAGGGGTGGAACCGGCCTGATTGAAAGGGTCAGTCGCGAAGCCCGGGTGCCGGTGATCAAACACCTACACGGTGTTTGTCATGTGTATATCGATGATCGGGCTGACCTGGACAAAGCTTTCGATATCGCCCTCAATGCCAAGACCCATCGCTATGGTGTTTGTAACGCCATGGAAACACTTTTAGTTGCCGAGATGGTTGCGGCGGATATACTGCCGCGCTTGGCTGGTGCCTACGAAGACAAAGGGGTTGAATTGCGCGGTTGTGACCGGACCCGTGAAATCATTGCTCACTGTGTAGCGGCGACAGAAGATGACTGGAGTGAGGAATACCTTGCCCCGGTTCTCGCTGTGCGTGTTGTTGCGGATATGGAAGCGGCTATGGACCATATTGCCTGTTACGGATCCGGCCACACCGAGGCAATTGTCACCCAGGATTACAGTCGCAGCCGCCGTTTTATGAGTGCTGTGGATGCCAGCTCAGTGATGATTAATGCCTCAACCCGCTTTGCTGACGGTTTCGAGTACGGCTTGGGGGCGGAAATTGGTATCAGTACTGATAAAATCCACGCCCGCGGCCCGGTTGGCCTGGAAGGGCTCACTTCGCAAAAATGGATTGTGTTCGGAGATGGCCATATCCGGCAATAAGCACTTTTCCCTTTGGGGCAGCGAGTGCGGGGGGTACGAGAAATAATTGTGGCGAGCAAAAGGCATAAGTTGGCCCTGTTTGGCGGAACCTTTGATCCGATTCATCTCGGTCATTTGCGCATGGCGCTGGAGCTGCGCCAGGTGCTCGAATTTGATGAAATGCGCCTGCTACCCAGCCACCAGCCTGCCCACCGGCAGACGCCAGGTGTATCGTCCCGCCAGCGTAGCGAAATGCTGGCTCTGGCGCTTGAGGGGTGTGATGAGCTCACCCTGGATGAGCGAGAACTCCATCGTGGCGGAGCTACTTATACGGTAGATACCCTGGAGGAGCTGCGCAGTGAACTGGGAGGTGAAACCTCCATCAGTTTCTGCATGGGATTGGACTCCCTATTGAGTCTGCACCGCTGGCACCGCTGGGAGCGCCTCTTGGAGCTGGCACATCTGGTGGTGGTAACAAGGCCGGGCTGGCACCTGCCAGATCGCGATAGCGAAGAGCATGGCCCTCTGGCAGAACTGCTGGAGAATCATCGGGGCACGGTTGCAGGCTTGCATACACGAGCATGTGGTTGCCTGCTGTTGCGGGAGCAGACCATGTTGCCAATTTCCGCAACGCAAATTCGCGAATTAATTAAAAGTGGCCAGTCGCCACGCTATTTACTGCCCGCAACTGTGTTGCAGTACATAGAAGATCATCGACTTTATACAGAGGTTGCTTCAGGCGACCCGCAATGAATCAAGGTGTTATGACAAATATTAAAGATATCGCTCTCAATGCGCTGGAAGATTTGAAAGGTAAGGATATTGTTTCCCTGGATGTTTCCGGGCTTTCAGATGTAATGGACAATCTGCTGATCTGTACTGGTACTTCCAGCCGCCAGGTTAAGTCCCTGGCAGAGAACGTTGTAGACGAGCTGAAAAAAGAAGGTATTCGCCCCATTGGTGTTGAAGGTGTTGACCAGGGCGAGTGGGTATTAGTCGACTACGGTGACTTGGTTGTTCACGTGATGCTCGCAGATGTTCGCGGTTTCTACGATCTGGAAAAACTCTGGTCTATGACTCCGAATACCCGTGACGATGCCGATGGCAGTGATCCGCACCAGGGTTAATTGCTGTGAAAATCCGCATTCTTGCCGCCGGTGGAAAAATGCCGGCTTGGGTGCAGGAGGGCTACGCCGAGTACGCTAAGCGCCTGCCCCGGGAAATTGCTCTGGAAATGGTGGAAATTCCACTCGGCCAACGAGGCCAAAAGAGCTCTGCAGCCCTGATTGAAAAAGCGCGAAAAAAAGAGGGCGAGGCGATGCTCGCCGCTTTGGGACCGCGGGACCACGTGGTAGCGCTCGATGTGAAAGGCAAGCCCTGGAGTACCGAGCAGTTGTCGGCGCAATTAAGTGATTGGCAAATGCTTGGGGAAAATATCAGCCTGTTAATTGGCGGGCCCGACGGTTTATCCGAAGACTGCCTCGCCCGTGCTCGCCAGCGCTGGTCTCTGTCCCCACTGACCTTGCCGCACCCGCTGGTGAGGGTGGTTCTGGCTGAACAAATTTATCGCGCCTGGACATTATTGGCCGGCCATCCCTACCACAAATAAAATATTTGCGATAAGTCGCGGAGAGATTTGCCGACTCGGTTCTCTCTCCTGACTCGCCCTGTGTTAATGTAGGGAATTAGATTTTTTGCACGCCAGTCAAAAACCATCGAATAAATTCTGATGCCGCACGATTACCATCTCAAGGACCCCCATACCGAGCAGCGATTGTTTCGCAATCGTATGTTGGTGGCGCTTGTGGGGGTTATCTTTTTACTGGGTGTTCTCGTAGCGCGTTTCTACAACCTCCAGGTGGTTAATTACGAAGACTACCGCACTCAATCTGATGAGAACCGTATCCAGGTGCGCCCGGTCGCGCCGACCCGCGGATTGATCTACGACCGCAACGGCATTTTGCTAGCCGATAACCGCGCCAGTTATAACTTGTCGATTGTTCGCGAGCGCGTTCGCGATATGGATGCCACGCTAGAGCTGATCGGTAACCTGGTGCGACTCGATGAAAACGATGTCACCAAATTCCAGAAACGCCTCAAGCGCCGGCGCCCCTATGAGCCAGTGCCTCTCCGGTTTCGTTTGAACGAAGATGAAATCGCACGGATCAGTGTTAATCAATTCCGTATGCCTGGGGTGTCAGTGGAGGCGGAGTTGGTGCGTTACTACTCCCTCGGGGATTTATTTGCCCACAGTGTGGGCTATGTGGGGCGAATCAGTGACCGGGACCTGAGTAACTTTACCGAGGATGATGTGCGCCGCTATCGCGGTACCCGTAGCATCGGTAAGGTTGGGTTGGAACGCTCCTACGAGGACCTCCTGCTTGGTGAGGTCGGTTATGAAAATGTTGAAATTAATGCTCGTGGCCGGGTTTTACGAGTACTGGAGCGCCAGGACCCCAAACCGGGCTCGGATCTGGTGCTCAACCTGGATGCTCAACTGCAACAAGTCGCCTCTGATGCCCTGGGAGATCGTCGCGGTGCAGTAGTTGCGATCGATGTAAATAGCGGTGGCGTGTTGGCGTTTGTCAGCAAGCCGTCCTTCGACCCCAATTTGTTTGTGACCGGCATCAGCTTTGCCGACTATCGCGCCCTCAGCGATTCCCTCGATGTGCCCCTGTTTAATCGGGCGGTGCAGGGTCAGTATCCACCGGGTTCCACTTTAAAGCCGTTGATGGGGCTGGGTGGACTCCAGGCGGGCATTATTACTCGAGAGAGTACAGTCAAGGACCCCGGCTTTTACAAGCTGCCCAACGATCCGCGCATCTACCGCGACCACGTGCGCTGGGGGCACGGTGAGAAAGTGGATCTGATACAGGCCATGGCGCAGAGCTGTGACGTCTACTTTTGGGATATGGCGCACCGCTGGGATATCGATGATATGCACAGCATCGCCTCTCATTTTGGCTTGGGCAGCAAGACAGGGATTGATCTGCCCATGGAGCGCTCTGGACTATTTCCTTCCCGAGACTGGAAGCGCGGCGCCCGCGGAATGCCCTGGTTCCCCGGTGACAGTTTGAATGCGGTGCTGGGGCAGGGGTTTGTGTTGGCGACGCCACTGCAGCTTGCAGTAATGACTGCCACGATTGCCAATCGCGGTACCCACTACCGCCCGCAGATGGTCAAGTCGATCAACGGGGTGGAACAACCTCCCGAGATACTGCACAACCTCGAGGCCCGCCCTGATCACTGGGATTTGGTATTCGAGGGAATGGAGGCTGTAGTCAACCACCGTACCGGTACCGGGAAACGGGCAGGTAAAGATCTGGACTTCCGCGTGGCGGGTAAGTCCGGTACCGCTCAGGTGGTCGGTATTGCCCAGGGGGAGCGCTATGACTCAGAGGCCCTGCAAGAGCGCCACCGAGACCACGCCCTGTTTGTGGCCTTCGCGCCTGTGGATAACCCCCGTATCGCTGTTTCGGTATTAGTCGAAAATGGTGAGGGCGGCGGCAAGGTCGCTGCCCCGGTGGCAAGAGAGCTATTTGCGGAGTGGATGTCACGCCCGCAGTTGGAACCGCAGAAGACGGCGGATACCACTTATTTGAGCGAGGGGGCTGGCAATGGCTAGTCGCGATTTCTCCCACCGTTTGTCAGATGCCCACGGCAGTCTGCGCAAACCGGCCAGTCTCTCACGCCGCCTGCATATTGATATACCGCTACTGGTGCTGTTGTTGGTGTTGGCCGCCGTAGGACTTGGAGTGCTGTACAGCGCTTCTGGCGGTGATATGAACTATGTGCGGCGCCAGTCAATTTTTATGTGCGTGGCCTTTGTGGGCATGTTTATCGTTGCGCAAATCCCCCTGGATTTTTATCGGCGCTGGTCCCCCTGGGCCTATTTGGCCGGTTGTGCGCTATTGGTTGGGGTATTGTTCTTTGGTACCAAGGCGATGGGGGCACAGCGCTGGCTGGAGATAGGCGGGTTTCGCTTCCAGCCATCGGAAGTGATGAAGCTCGGTGTCCCCATGGCAGTGGCAGCTTACCTGCATCAACGCCGCTTGCCGCCATCACTGACCACGGTGATTGGAGCTTTGGCAATTGTGGCGATTCCCGCAGCTCTTATCGTACGGCAACCGGATTTGGGGACCTCGATCCTGATTGCGGCGTCCGGTCTTTTTGCCCTGTATCTAGCGGGGTTGAGTTGGAAGATGATCAGTGCCGCGGCAATGGCGCTGTTGGTTGCTGCCTATCCAATTTGGCACTGGGGGCTCCACGATTACCAGCGGCAGCGAATTTTGACTCTGCTCAACCCAGATGATGACCGTTTTGGTGCTGGTTGGAATATATTTAACTCCAAAGCGGCTATCGGCTCCGGTGGTGTTTACGGCAAAGGCTACCTGCAGGGAACCCAGTCACAGCTCGATTTCCTGCCGGAGAGCCATACCGATTTTATTATCGCGGTACTGTCGGAGGAGTGGGGTATGCGCGGCGCCCTGTTGCTGCTTTTGCTATATGTACTGATTATTTCCCGCGGCATTTACATCAGCTTTATGGCCCAGCACGTATTTGGCCGACTGTTGGCGGGGAGTATTACCCTCACTTTTTTTGTCTATGTATTTGTAAACATTGGTATGGTTACAGGATTGTTGCCGGTGGTGGGGGTGCCTTTGCCAGTGATTAGTTACGGCGGGACATCCTTGATTACATTGATGGCCGGATTTGGCTTGTTGATGGCTGTTGGCACTGAGCGGCGCAGAGTTCACTTTTGAGGAACACTGCATAGGGACAATAACCGGATTTAGAGACGCGAGATGAAGACAGGAGCGGTCGTTTTGAAGTGGACCTCGGGATTATTAATCGGGATGGGACTGGCCCTCGCCGCCTGTGCGCAGGAACCGGGTCATGGAAATAATAAACAAGCGCAAGAATTCGTAGATTATATGGTGGAAGAGCACGATTTTAATCGCGAAGAAATGCAGACTCTGATGCGTGAGGCCAAGCGCAAAGATTCCATTCTAAAGGCGATCAAACGGCCAGCCGAGAAAGCCAAGCCCTGGCACGAGTATCGCAAATTGTTTCTCACCCCGCAGAGCATTGCCGGTGGGGTGGACTTCTGGGATCAAAACGCCGAGGCCCTGGCTGAGGCTGAAAAGAAATACGGTGTACCGGCAGAGATGATTGTTGCCATCATCGGAATTGAAACCCGATACGGCGGTAATATGGGCGGCTACCGGGTTTTGGATGCACTTTCCACGCTGGCATTTAACTACCCCCGTCGCTCTGCGTTTTTTACCAAAGAGTTAGAAAATTACCTTCTGCTGACTCGTGAGCAGGATATGGACCCCTTGGCTCTCAAGGGCTCTTATGCTGGGGCTATGGGCTACGGTCAATTCATGCCTTCAAGCTACCGTTCTTATGCGGTGGACTTCAGCGACGATGGCAAGGCAGATATATGGAATAACCCTACCGATGCGATCGGCAGTGTGGCTAACTATTTCGTCAAACATGGATGGAAGCCCGGTGAACCGGTCGCGGTACTGGCCAGCCCCCGCCCGAATGCGGACATGACAATCGTCAACGATACTCTGCAGCCGCAGTGGACCGTTGGAGAATTGGCGGACAAAGGCTTTAACGCTACTAGCCAGGTGGCTCCGGAAATGCCGGCCAACGTATTCTCCCTGCAAACTGAGCAGGGAAAACAGTATTGGCTCGGTTTGAATAATTTCGCGACTATCACCCGCTATAACCGCAGTCGTCTCTACGCTATGGCCGTCAATGACCTGGCCCAAGAGATCGTTAAAGCGAGAGGCGGCAAGTCTTAAGGCGGCTTCAGTCCCGCAGCTAAATTTAACCCAAATGGAGGGAACCATTTGGGTTTTTAGCGTTCATATTTTTCTATTTTATTTAGCAGTTCCAGATAATAGCGGCTTGGAGACGGCAGCAATAAGTTGTCGCGCGCCGGGGGGATTATGTTTCAGTGCAAAGCGCGTTGGGGAGTGGCCCTGGCGGTCCTGATATTAGCGGCCTGTAGTGGCCCGCAGCCAAAACCACAGAAAACCGAAAACACCAAGCAACCGGACTTTAATAGCATCAAGGATAGTGGCCCTGCTGCTCCGGTAAATATGCAAGCAGCCCCTGAGCCGATCCCTGTCCGAGAGCCGATCGGCGACGCCGGCAATAAATCCCCTTATAAGGTCAACGGTGTCACGTATCGTGTACGCAATGACGTCAAGGGCTATAAAGAGGTGGGGCAGGCTTCCTGGTATGGAACAAAATTCCACGGCCGACGCACTGCAAATGGCGAGGTCTACAATATGTATGCCATGTCTGCTGCCCATAAAACGCTACCACTGCCCAGCTATGCCAAGGTCACCAATCTCGACAATGGCCGCAGTATTATCGTGCGGGTAAACGATCGGGGGCCCTTTGTGCACGGGCGCATCATCGACCTCAGTTATACTGCTGCGCAAAAGCTCGGATACATTGATAAAGGCATTGCTCGGGTTGAGGTAGAGGCTCTGGACCCGGCCGCGTTGCCGGCGGCCAATGAAGTGCTGGCCAATAGTGATGGCACCGCTGGTTTGGCGGAAGATACGACTATCAAGTTGCCCGACAATACCTATCTGCAAGTTGGTGCTTATAGCAGTTCCGCGCAGGCCCAGGAAATTCGCACCCAATTGGCAGCGGCCATTGACTATCCTGTTGCTGTTAGTTCTGTTCAGAGTGGCGGCAAGACTTATTATCGAGTTCGAATTGGCCCACTCACCCAGCAGAGAGCTTTGGCAACAGCGCGGGAAACTGTTGAGCAAAAGCAATTTGGACAGCCACAAGTAGTTTACGAATAGTGTTGTGGGCTTTTGGGTATCAATAGGTAAGGGTGATATCTGCCTTAAATGATTGTGACTGATGCTATCGGCGGCAGTCATTTGAATACCCGTTCACAAAATAGTGCGCATTGACGCGTTTTTTCTTGTATTTTGTAATTTTGTAATGATAGGCGGCGTTTGGTGACAAGCTCTAGTGCCGCTGATTAACCTTGTAGATTTCGTTGCAGGTTAAGCCAACGAAAACGAGGAATGACGAGACATATACCTATGATCACACGGATTATCGCCTGTTCTTTCCTGTTGTTATGTGCGGGCCTGGCCCAGGCGCAATCTCTTATCCCTGCACCGCCTCAATTGGCGGCAAAGTCTTACCTGCTCTTAGATGCCAACACCGGTCAGGTCCTGGTTGAGCACGAGGCGGATACTCCGGTACCGCCGGCAAGCCTAACCAAGATGATGACGGCCTATATCGTTTCTGAGGAGATCCTTAAGGGGAGCATCAAAGAAAACGATATGGTTCGTATCTCTGAAAAGGCCTGGCGCAAGGGTGGCTCCAAGATGTTTGTCAAAGTGGGTGACCAGGTGCCGGTTATCGACTTGATGCGCGGTGTGATTATTCAGTCCGGTAACGATGCGAGTATCGCCCTGGCAGAACACGTCTCCGGTAGCGAAGAGGTCTTTGCCGAAGTTATGAACCAGCAGGCAGAGCTGCTGGGCATGGAAGATACTAACTTTGTCAACGCCACTGGCTGGCCTGCAGAGGGGCATGTAACGACTGCCCATGACCTGGGTGTACTGGCGCGTGCGCTGATAATGGACCACCCAGAGCATTACGATATTTATTCCGAGAAGTATTTCAGCTACTCCGGCATTAACCAGCCCAACCGCAACCGTTTGCTGTGGCGCGATTCCTCTGTAGATGGAATTAAGACCGGCCATACGGAAGAAGCAGGGTACTGCCTGGTAGCTTCTGCAATGAAGCGCGGCATGCGCCTGGTTGCTATTGTTGTCGGCACCGACAGTGATGAGAAGCGCGCCTCTGAGACCCAAAAACTGCTCGCCTACGGCTTCCGCTACTACCAAACCCACAAGGTCTATGGTCAGGGTGAAGAGTTGCAGACGGAGCGTGTTTGGGGTGGTAAAGAGCCCAGCGTGGGTATTGCCGTAGCTAAAGATGTATTCGTTACCATCCCCCGTGGCGGTGAGGAAGGCATTAAGGCCGACCTGATTGTGGATGGTGAGCTGGAAGCGCCTGTGCAGAAGGGCCAGCCAGTGGGTAAAGTTGTTGTGACCCTGGATGGTGAGACTGTCGCCGATGTTAAAGCAGTTGCTGCCGAAGATGTGGAGCGTGCCGGTTTCTTCAAGCGCATGTGGGACTCCATCAAGCGCTTTGTAATGGGCTTTTTTAGCTAATTGCTGATTTAGGGGTGGGAATGATTCCCATCCCTGTCCATCCCTCCCCACTCTCTGTCCACTTCCCCTTTTGCTCACTGTCCACTGCTGTTTAGCCGCTGTATAATCGCCGCCCGGCTGTGCCTAAGCTTTCCTCAATATCTAACAGCCCGGCCCCGGAGAGTGGTATGAGTCAAGATCCCAATCAAAAAGCCCCGAAAATTGAATTTCCCTGCGAAGACTACATGGTCAAGGTCGTGCGTGATGCCAATGATGAGGCGCACGAATTTGTACTGGATGTGATGCGTCGCCATGCCCCCGGCCTGGATGAAGAGCGCGTTACCTTGCGTGACAGTAGTACTGGTAAATTCACCTCAATGACTTTCTTTATCCTCGCCACTGGTGAGGAGCAGCTCAAAGCATTATTTGAAGAACTGAAACAGCACCCCGCTGTGCATATGGTGCTCTGATGACCATTGTTCGCGATCTTGCGCGGCGAGATTACAAGAGTGTCTGGCAGGCCATGTCGCGCTATACCGATAGTCGCGATGGCGAAAGTGTCGACGAGATCTGGTGTGTAGAGCACGAGCCGGTTTTCACCCAGGGGCAGGCAGGCAAAGCCGAGCACCTGCTGAATACCGGTGATATACCCGTGGTTCAGGTGGATCGTGGGGGACAGGTGACTTATCACGGCCCCGGCCAGTTGGTGGTGTACCCTTTGTTGGACCTACGCAGAGCAAAAATCGGCGTGCGTGATCTGGTCACTGCCCTGGAGACTGCCACGGTGGCAATGCTGGAAACTTTTGGTGTTGCAGCGGCACCCAGGGCCGATGCGCCTGGGGTCTACCTCACTGAAGGCCCACGTGCGGGAAGTAAGATTGCCTCTATCGGATTGCGAGTTCGGCGAGGGTGCAGTTTCCACGGTATCGCCATCAATATCGATATGGATCTGGCTCCATTCCTGCGGATCAACCCCTGTGGCTATGCGGGGATGCAGATGGTGCAGATGGCAGAAATATTGGAACCAACCCCGAGTTGGAGCCAGGTCGCCGAGATTTTTGTACGCGAGCTGCTCCACACTCTTCAGTTGCCCGACGCCCAGTGGCAACCCATTGATGAAAAAGTATTTGCGCAGCTGAGCGCAGAACAGCAGGAATTAAGTAATGGCTGATAAACCCAACCTGGTGCCCGTTAAGCGCACTCGCCGCCTCCAGCAGGGGGAGAAACTTCGCGATGGCGATAAGGTAGAGCGTATCCCGGTGAAGGTAATTGCCAGCGATAACCTGCTGCGTAAGCCTGACTGGATTCGCGTAAAGGTTCCCGCTTCAAAAGAAGTGGATCGCATCAAAAATATTCTCCGCTCACAAAAACTGTCAACGGTTTGTGAAGAGGCGAGCTGCCCTAATTTGGGAGAGTGCTTTAGTGGCGGTACCGCGACATTTATGATCATGGGTGAAATCTGTACCCGTCGCTGTCCTTTCTGCGACGTAGGCCACGGTAAGCCCAATCCACTGGACCCGGAAGAGCCCAAGAACCTGGCGGATGCCATTGCTGCAATGAGTTTGCGCTATGTGGTAATCACCTCTGTTGACCGGGATGACTTGCGCGATGGTGGCGCCGAGCATTTTACCAATTGTATTCGTGAATCGAGAGCGCAATCCCCGAACCTGCAAGTGGAAATTCTCACTCCGGATTTCCGCGGCCGTATGGATGTAGCGCTGGACATTCTGGAGAAAGAAGCTCCGGATGTGTTTAACCACAATTTGGAAACTGTGCCACGCCTGTATAAAGAGTCTCGTCCCGGTGCCAATTACAAGTGGTCTTTAAAGCTGCTGCAGGAATACAAAAAGCGTCGCCCTGACGTACTGACCAAGTCCGGGTTGATGGTTGGCCTGGGTGAGGAGAAAGAGGAAATTTTCCAGGTAATGGACGATATGCGCGAGCATGATATCGATATGCTTACGATCGGCCAGTATCTGCAACCGAGTAAAGAACACTTGCCGGTACAACGCTACGTCCATCCGGATGAGTTTGAAGAGTATCGCCGCTACGCCGAGCAAATCGGCTTTAAGCACGCGGCCTGTGGTCCCTTGGTACGTTCTTCTTACCATGCTGATAAGCAGGCTCACGGAGAAAAGGTAGGTTAATACAATTTGTAGGAGAGGGGGGTGTTTTTCACATCCCTCTCCCCATTTCTCCCTCCTCAATCTCGCTTTTAACGCCCAGTTAAACACATCTATTTTTAAACAAAACTGACAGTGCTTTCGCTGTTGCGAGCTCTGAAAGTATATTCTTGATTGAGAAATTAAAGTTATTTTCTCTGAAGTATTGAGGCGGCTATTTTCAATGTTTAAGAGCTGTTAATGCTCTTAATTAAATTAAGGTTAATGTATTAATTGCCTTAAATAGATTTTAAGTCTCCGTGGATTTTTGTCGTTTTTTTGTTTACCTGAGTGCTTGCACTTACTAAAAGAAAGTTTTTGTAGTTTTCGGGCTTTTAAGTTGGGTGTTGCTATTTGTTTTTGCTTGTTGTCTCCGGTTGTTTTTCTGTAAGCCTGATATCAAATTAGAAATTAGTGCGGATTAAATTTTTAAGAAATCAAAAGTCATTTCGAATTACATTCATGTGACACTGTGTACCACAATGCACTAGTTTTTAGTTCTATTAGTAAGTAGCGTCCTGATAAATGGGATACTTTTGTTAGACCTGATGTCCCAATTAAGCAGCAAAGAGTCTGCCCCTTTGTGACCAGCCATTCGCATTTTATGGTTGATAACAATAATTGCACTAATAGCTGATCTTCAGTAACTTAAGGTAAAACAATAACTGTCAGAGATTCTGCCTTTTTAGGTGTTTCATCTGCCATATTCATTCGGCGGATCTAGCCAAGCCGGGTAAAAGTCGTTATTTAATGGCTTTACTGCTTAGTTATCTTGGTAACTCCGCTCAGGGTGTGCTGCATATTGGTGCAATCTGCCCGGACAAATGATACTGCTCATAATTAAAAAAAACACAATAATCAGAGAGGACTAGCGATGACCCCGGAAGAAAAGTACGAGAAGGTGAAGGGCCTGCAACCTTTAGAGCTTCTTTATCAGAGGGAGGCGCAGCAGGCTGATACGGTCTTTCTTCGCCAAATGCAGCAGCGGCAATGGAGAGACTATACCTGGGGTGAGGTAATGGATCGGGCTCGCAGGATTGCTGGCTACTTGCGCGCTCAGTACGAGCCCGGTGATCGCATCGCTATTCACGGCAAAAATTGTGCGGACTGGATTATTGCGGATGTGGGTATCATGCTGGCGGGAATGATCAGCGTGCCGCTTTACCCAGGTCAATCTGTCTCCTCGATGACTTATGTTTTACAGCACTCTGAATCGAAGATGCTTTTCTGTGGGGCCACCGACAATAATGCGGCTCTACAGGAAGTTGCTGATATGCTGCCCTCGGTTGCTATCCAACGCTGTGAGATCCGTTGTGACCAGGATCTGGAAACCCTAATCAAAGAGAGTGAGCGTTTTGAGGAAAAGCCGACCTTTGATCTGGATGATATCTTTACGATCATGTACACCTCTGGAACTACAGGTAATCCAAAAGGGGTTATGCATAGCTGGTCTTCGGTGGTTTTTGTCTCCCCAAATATGATTCGCGGTTATGGAATGGATGAGAATGACCGTGTTCTTTCTTATTTGCCCTTAGCTCATGCCGCAGAGCGGATATTGGTTGAATTCCATTGTTTGTATTCTGGTACCCCAATTCATTTCCCCGAATCTCTGGATACTTTCCTGGAAGATTTAAAGCGAACGCGTCCGACGATGTTCTTCTCGGTTCCTCGCCTTTGGACCAAGTTTAAAGAGGGAATTGATGAAAAAATCCCGCCGTCGCTGCAAGAAGTACTGCTACGTATTCCTGGAATCAATACCTGGTTAAGAAAGAAAGTTCGCAATGGTCTGGGGTTGGATGATGCAGAAATATTGGTTAGCGGTGCGTCCCCTATTTCCATTGAACTACTGCGCTGGTACCACCGTATGGGAATGAAGGTGGCCGATGGCTACGGTATGACCGAGAATTTTATTTATGGTTGCTTTGCTCCGCCGGGGGAAGATCCTGTGCCGGGGACGGTTGGTAAGCCTTATCACGGCTGTGAAGTTAAGATTTCTGAGGAAGGGGAGATACTCTTTAAGAGCGGTTCCTTGATGAAGGGATACTATCTTGAACCGGAAAAAACTGCGGAGGTAATACGGGACGGTTATTACCACACGGGTGATTCTGGATTTATTGATAAGGACGGTCTGGTACATATCACTGGGCGTATTTCAGAAACCTTCAAAACCAGTAAAGGCAAGTTTATTCAGCCCAGCCGACTCGAAGGATTTTTTGGTAATGAGACAATGCTGGCCCAGCTCTGTGTTCTGGGGCACGGTATGGATCAGCCAGTAATGCTGGTGACTATCTCCGAGTCCGCTGAGAAATTACCACGTGGGGAAGTTAACGAGCATTTGCAGAAGCTACTGACTTCAGTGAATGATAAGTTACCGCAACATGAGCGGATTAAGACCATCTTTATTACCAAGGAAGAGTGGACTCCCCTCAATGAATTCCTAACGCCGACATTAAAGATTAAGCGAAAGGTACTTGAAGCTCATTATCAGCCTCTATTTAAACAACACGTGGATATCAAGGGGATTGTATGGGAGCCTCGCACTGCGGTGAGTGAGGGCTCAAAAGAGGCTTCACTTGAACCTGTGAGTTAATCGCCCCTGATTAATAAAAAGCCCGGTGAGTATTGATCCGGGCTTTTTTATTGGGTTGTTGGTTGTCTAGTCAGTGAGTGTAGCTCTGACAGTGCTGGGATTTTCCTGTCAGCCCAATTTGAATGCTTTCTGCTGAGCACTCGAAGTCATCATTAAATTTACAGTCTTCCATTTTGCAGGCACCAACGCCGGCGGTACGGGAGCTGCTTGTATGACGGGAGTTGGTGAAGAAAGTATCACAGTCGGGATCGGCACCGTCACCAATGGTAATTGCTCTGGCGTGGCAAGCATCATTGGCGTTATAAGCACATTGGCTGGCGGCACATCGACTGACTTCTGGCATATCGGTTGCGATAATCATGGCAGTCCTCTCCTTAATAGTAAGTTGGAGACTAGACCAGCATGGTTGCATGTCAATGAAAAACCACAGGGTCTGTGTGGTATTTTTATTATCAAGGTGCAGTGACGCTGTATATCAGAATTACTTTCTTAAGAAATAGTTTTTATTCTAGTTTGTTATTTCAGCTGCGTCTTTGTCCCAGGCCATTAAAGCCAGTTTCTCAGTCTCGCCTGGCAATACAATTTGCTTCTCGTGGGCTAGGCCGAGTTTTTCCAGTAATCGGATAGAGGGTTTATTTTCTGGTTGTGCAATCGCAAGGATTCGCGTTAATCCCAGTATATCCCTGGCGTACGTCATTACAGCTTTGGCTGCTTCTAAAGCAAAACCCTGGCCACGATAATCGGGTAAAAAGGCAAAACCAATATCGGCTCCATTGAGCCCCTCTCGCTTAACCAGTCCGCAGATGCCTATTGCAGTGCCATTGTTCAAGGACACTTTGTATATACCAAAGCCGTGCTCACGATACATGGCAATGGGACCATTTAGGATATAGTTGCGAGCCTCACTTTTTGTGCGAACTCCGCGATCGCCAATATTCTTTAGAAAATCGGCATCATTGAGTAGTGCCAGCATTAAACCGTTATCCCGGTCTTCATTAAGCTCTTGAATAGCCAGGTTGTCAGTTTCTAGTCGGAGCATTGGGACGGACCCTGTTTTTTCAGTTTCACTGATGAGGGAAGGCTCTGAGGTGAGAAGAATCGTAGTTAAATTAAATAGAAGGGGAGGCTGTGCCCCCTGGCAGGGGGCACAGTTACCACTTAGAAGCGGTAAGTCAAATTGACAGAGGCAGATTCAGTCGTTGGGCGGGAAGCGACAGTTGCGCTAACAGCGATAGCGTCAGCTGCTTGCCAGCGAATACCGGCAATCATACCCATGCCACCGTTGAAGATACCTTCGTCGACACTGGCATAGCTAGGCATGGCATTCATATTGCCTTCCATGGATTTTATACCCACTTCAATAGTGTCTTCTTCAGTACCGTTGGTGTCTTCATACCAAATTTCTGCATAGGCATTAATGGTATCCCAGCTCTTATTGGCGAAAGCACCAAAACGCATGTTTCTCAGGCGGCGCTCCTGATCACCGTAGTGCATACCCAGTGGGTCGAGCTCATTGCCACTCAGGTCGGTATAGGTAAAGCCTTCGATGGCATCTTCGGTGTAGCCATCTACATCCGTAGTTACCTTGGTAAAGCTTACAAATGGACCGAACTGGAAAGTTTCGCTATTGAGCAGGTTGGCACCGGCAGTAATACCCAAAGACAAGTTCTCGCCAGAGGTATTCCCGGTCAGGTTACCGTTATATGTGTCGCCCAGAGAGATAGAGCGGCTGACGTCATCGTAATCTACATCGGTCAGGGTCGCGTTACTTTCGACAAAGAAAATGTCGTAGTGCATGCGGCCAAAAACGCTGTAGTTGGTCGAGGTGGAATCAATAGCAAGCTGTGAATTATCCACATCAATATTGGAGCGGCTTACTGCAAAACCGATTTCCGCATTGTCGCGTACGGCAAAAGTCAGGCCGAGAATATTGGAGTAGCCGTCTCCCCTGACATTGGCGGTGTAATCGGTATCGTAGTCGACGTTACCCAGGGAGCTGCCGGCGAAAACGCCAGTCTGAGCGGACCGGTAACGAACACTGGCCAGGCTCTCGTCAAGGCTGTTGGTGTGGGTGCGAGTAGCCTGGATTGCGATATCTGGCAGCTGACCGGCAACCTGAGCAGCATTCACGATTGCGGTGTAGTAGTCACCGAGGATTTCCTGACCAATTTGAGTGGGGTGAACACTGTCGTTGAAGATCAGCTTGTCTGCATCGGGGTCGGTGCCGTTAATGCCATAAACGGAATGCTCAATACAGTCGTTGCCACTGCCGTCGTAACAAAACAGTTGGTTCTCTGAGGAGGACAAACCAAAGATGGTCGGGTTATTGAGGGCGACTTTCAGGATACCTGCCTGGTCAACCATCAGAACGCCGTCGATATTCTTGGCCTTAGCTAACAGTGCTGAGTTGAAGGTTTCAGAAGTGCTACTTGCTTCGAAAAGTATCTCTTCGAAGGCGGTGGCCAGCTGGGCATCCGCATCTTCCTGGCTCACTAGTCCAGCATCAACTGCAGCTTGCAGAGCCTCTGCATTGTCGCTGGAGTAAACGGCTTCATATGCAGCAGCGTAAACGCCAGGAGTTTTGCTGACATCCGGTACATTGGATACGAGGATGTAATTGGCACCTGCATCGGATAGGGCGCCAGCTGCGCTTGCCAGCATTGTTGATGCAACGTCCAGATCCGCAGTGACTTCTTCGATGGTTGAGGTGCCAGCGACGACATCTTCGAAACCGCTGAGTAAGTCGTTACCACCGCCGTTTACCCAATAGAGAGCGTTGTGATCAGCACTTCCCAGAGTACTTTCCAGGTAGCCCATTCCCAGTGGGTGTGGGTTACCGGAAGTTCCAGTAGTGGCTATAAGATCAGCAAAGGTGCCCTCAATGGCGTCGCCCATAGCAGAAGCTTGGGTCATCAGGTCAGCATAAGTTGCGGTATCACCTTCTGCCAGGGCAGCTTCGGCTTGGGCTACTAATTGGGCTGCAGTGGCCTGTTGTACCAGCAATTGGGTCAGGAGTTCGGAGTCCGGGTAGCTGGGAGTTAAGCCTTCGTCACCAGTGGTTGGCATCAGGGCGCTTAACAGGTTATGACGGCTCGGGTCAGCCTCCAGGCCATATGCCTGCAGGTAGGCTGCATAGTTGTCGGGACCGATGATATTCATCAGAACATCAGCTGCTTTGTGCCCGCCAACGGCCCAGCCTGTACCGGCATTGCTCAAGCCAGCAGCAATCTGAGCAGTAACGGAAGCTTCAAGTTCCTCTGCACTCAGTGAGGGGTCTACGGTGGGTAGGCAAAAGGAAGATTCCATACCTGCACAAGACGGAGTTACGGCACCCAGGCCCAGATTCTGGGATAAAAGACTAATGGCTACTTCGCGATCGTCGCCCCCATTAGTGAATACATCGTAGTTGCCGACATCGGTCAGGCTGTCACCGAAGGCGATAACCTGGGAAAAGGCTGCCTCTTTGGCAAAAGCCGCAGAGCTTGTCATTGTTGCGAGTGCTATGGCCGCTGCGAGGCTACGCTTGGCGTTATGCATGGTTTTCTCCTTGTCGCGGTAATCTCACACCCGCGGAGACATCGGGAGCAGTCCAGAGGAAACTACAGGGCGCGAGTCTTTATTGTTCTTTGCTCCAGTACTTCTAGGAAGCCGGGCAATCTTAGCGGATTTGACTATGACTTGAAAATAAGTCACAAATCATTCCGCAAATCCTGGTTGGCCTTTAAGGCCCCTTTAATAGCTTTTATTCGGCTGGCGCAATATTACTTAATGAGGGTTTCCCGGTAAATGAGGTTTACCCCTAGATATGCTCATTTTATAGGAAGCATTTTTTTATAATTTGATTTCTGTCAATGGCGAATTGTATCTGTGTGGTGGGGCTGGTTAATAGCTGCACTATTTGGGCAGAATGGTCATTAGATTTTGTATTTTTAGTAAAATGATGTAACTCGGGCATTGGGTGTTTATGGTTTATGGAAAAGGGAAGGTGTCTGTCCCTCAAGAAGAAATCGAAATGAGTGCGATACGCGCACAAGGCGCCGGTGGCCAAAATGTAAATAAAGTTTCCAGTGCAATTCATCTGCGGTTTGATATTCGGGCTTCTTCACTTCCACAGTTGATTAAGGATGGTCTTTTAAAGTTAAAAGATCGTCGAATCTCCTCTGATGGCGTGGTGGTTATCAAGGCTCAGAGGTTCCGAACCCAGGAGAAAAACCGCCTGGATGCCCTGGAGCGACTGCAGGAACTGGTGGATAAAGCTGCATTTAAGCCAAAATTCCGCGTGGCCACAAAACCCAGTCGTGGTGCCAAGGAGCGTCGCCTGCAAGCAAAAAGTCGTCGCTCTCAGGTGAAGTCAATGCGGGGTAGGATAAAAGACCAGCACTGATCCAATTGCCCGAAATATAGAGAATAATTTTTCTTGAAACTGTCTTTTTACTTGGTTCTTTGGTGCAAATTTCCTGGTGGTCTATAAGTCGAATAGGGGGCAACCGCTGCAAGCCTGCCTTTTGTAGGAGGCCTACTTTTTCCATTTATCATATGGTGCCAGTTTGGTAGTGATGGAGACCGGGATTAGAAATGGTTGATTCACGACAATAGATAGAGACAGGAATTAACCTCTGCAGATTAGGGCCCGCAGAGGTAATCTTGGCTCTTATGGGATTTTAGAGCAGAGTTACAGGTAGGGGGAACGGGCCAATACTTCCTGATACTCGGCTTCTCGTTGCATTAGTTCGAACTGCAAGCCAGTAATTTCCATCCCCAGTTCTGAATGCCTGACCTTTAGGCGAGCAATATCAGCGAGCAAGGTCACCCGCTCAGAGTTGTCGACTGTCTCATCTACCAATAAAGCACCGATCTCTGTCATATCATCGAGAATATGCTCTCTCGCCAGTTCCAGGTCATGAATTGCCGATACCAGTTCCTCGACAGCAGATTTGGCAAGAAAAATATCCTGGCCTGAATTGTATCCCCGCAAGAATAACCCTTCGAGGTCTGCGGGGCAGACCCCGTTATAGCTGTTGCCAGAGCGACCCTGATCAAAGCCGCGCAGCTCGGTGCAAAAAAGCTCCAGCCCTTCAGTTCGCCCATTGCGATAAGCCATTGTATTGACTGACACACCGTACTTTGCACAAGCCTCACGACGCCCCCCTAAATAAGAAATGTCTCGACCTGCTGCACCGTCTTCATACCCGATTGCCTGCCAGTCTGCGACATAGCATTCATCTTCGCTCATGGTGGCACATCCCGAGATCAATGAAACTAAAAGAAAGAGGAGTGCAATTTGAGAGGGAAATTTCACAGCGGTTATCCGTGTCGGTGATTTCACCAAAGCTTACTGTGAATTTCCTGACTGGAAGCTGAACTTTCTGTATTGCGTAAAATTATTCCATCGGATCTTTTTAAGAGAAGGTGGAGCAAGTAGTTAGCTACCGACGACTAGTCTGATGAAGTTAGCGGATCAGTAATTGGAAGGCTTACTCGATGGGCGATTTCGTTGGGATGACAGCTCTTGAGCTGTTGCATGGATACAGGAAGAAGTCTTTCTCACCGGTTGAGGTTACCGAGGAGTTACTCAATCAAATTGAGCGACTTAATAGGCATGTTAAGGCTTTTTGTTTGATTGACAGGGAGACAAGCCTCTCCTATGCGCGGGAAGCTGAACACCGCTATATGTCTGGTAATGCGAGGGGGTTACTTGATGGGGTGCCAGTGGCAATAAAGGATGTTTTCTACACACCGATGTGGCCAACGGTTTTCGGCTCCCAAATAATTGATCCAGAGACGACGCTGGGATGTGCGGCCCCTTGCATTGCGGCATTACAGCGCAACGGGTACACGCCAATAGGGAAAACCACAACACCGGAGTTTGGTTGGAAGGCGGTGACGGATAATGCCATAGACGGTATTACGAGAAACCCCTGGGATAGGGATAAGACATCGGGTGGTTCGAGTGGCGGGGCTGCTGTTGCAGTATCACTGGGATTGAGCCCTCTGGCTGTGGGGGCTGATGGTGGTGGATCTATCCGGATTCCTGCCAGCTTTTGCGGCACAGTTGGGTTCAAACCGAGTTTTGGGCAGGTTCCCCATTGGCCATTAGGTACCTTCTCCTCCCTAGTGCATGTGGGGCCCTTAGCATCGACGGTGGAAGACTGTGCACTGATGATGAATGTAATCAGTGAACCGGATCATCGGGATATCCGCGCAATACCACGTCGGAACATTGATTTCCTTGCAGCTACAGAGGGAAGGTTGATTGAAAGAACAGGAAAGTTGCGTATTGCTTACAGCCCCAGTCTTGGTTACGTAGAACCTGATCCCATGGTGGTGAGCAACGTTTCTGCTAGTGTAATGCACTTCCAGGAATTGGGTGCTGAAGTTGTAGAGGTTGACCCAGGTATTGATGATGCTAGTGCATCTTTTGGCTGTCTATTTTGCGCGGGGATAGCGAGCATCTTTAGGGCGATGGATAGTACCAGGCGTCAACTGGCGGATCCCCAATTGTTGGAGGTCGCAGAACAAGCGGACAAATTATCCTTACCTGATTATCTCGACGCGCTGAAGTGGCGAGATAACTTTGTCGAGCGATTACAGGAATTTTTTCTGAAATATGATCTTTTAGTGACCCCAACTTTACCCATTACCGCATTTAGTGCTGGGGCCAATGTGCCGGATAATAATCCAGGCTCTCTATGGTATTCCTGGACACCTTATACCTACCCCTTCAATTTATCAGGCCATCCGGCAATATCAATCAATTGCGGTTTTTCAGGGAATGGTCTGCCAGTAGGTCTGCAAATAGTAGGCAGAAAATATGCTGATGAGACCGTTTTATGTGCAGCCGCTGCTTTACAAAACCAGCAGGGATTAAAAAGGAGGCTTCCTGGTTGGGTAGATTCTGTGTGAGTTGCAATCTTAAAATTCTTCTTGTAGATCTAATTAAAATAAAGGGCTGAAAAACCCTTTAGTTCAGAAATTATTCCTAGTTCTATTTGCTATTAATAGTGTTTTTATATTCTATGTTTTTTGTGTATTTGTGATCCACTTAAAGTTTATTGCGGCTCTTACGCTGAAAGATGCCAAATTGTTTTAGTATTTATTTGAATGTGCTAGCTTTTCCTTGCCGGATTGGTCAATCCGGTTTTGTTTGTTCTCTCTGCGCTTTTCGAAATTCGAATAATAAAAATATTTCTGGATTGTCCGCGATTGTTTATAGGTATGGCCTGTAGTTCCATCCTCATTGATTTTTGTATTATTTGAATATTATTGAGATTCAAAACTGCTGTTTGTGCAGGCTTCTTGCATGTGTGTTTATTGCCTGCCTGTGTTTTTGAAATATCAGGGATTCGCAGGGGGCTAACTTAATGTGGAGAAGATAATGAAAAAAATTATTAGTAGGTCTTTAGTTGGGGTTCTTGCACTCCCCGGTGCTGTTATGGCAGAAGAGCTGTGGATAACTATAGGTAGTGATGGTTATAAAACCTTAAAGCAAAACAGTAGCCTGGTTGCCAAGCAACCACTCTCGATTCAAGGTGAGGAACGTAACGGAGTCACTATTCTAAAAGTTAATGAAAAGAATCTTTCCGAAATATCGACTCTGATGCATATCAACCATAACCGTTGTGGCGGCTTTATGGTACATGACTCATTGGAGGAAGCAGAAGCTGCCCAGATTTCATCGCTGACGACAACAGTGAATAACGTGATCGCTTACTCTATTGATAATGCAGATGTGGTTAACGCCCTGCAAGCAGAGATCTCAGAGTCTAATATACGGTCGACTATTCAAAGTTTGTCGAATTTTACTAATCGCTATTACACCACCTCAACCGGCGTGGATGGTGCTGAGTGGATCAGGGATGAGTGGCAGGCATTAACGAGTTCACGAAGTGATGCTTCTGTCGAACTTTATAGCCATAGTTGGGCGCAACCCTCTGTAATTTTGACGATTCAGGGGCAAACTGACCCGGATGAAATTATCGTGCTGGGGGCGCACCTGGATTCTACGGTCGGTTTTGGCACTGGTGAAGGTACGAGAGCGCCGGGGGCTGACGATGATGCGTCTGGCATAGCAACATTGACTGATGTCATTAATGCAATTGTCGCTACAGACTATAAGCCGGATAAAACGCTGGCTTTTATGGGGTATGCTGCTGAGGAAGTGGGGCTGCGGGGGTCAGATGATATTGCCAGCGATTACAAATCACAGAATAAAAATGTGATAGGTGCCTTGCAGTTGGATATGACTAATTACTATGGCTCAAATAGTGATATCTATATTATTGGAGATTACACCAATAGTGCCCAGAATAGCTTTCTTGAGGATCTGGCCCAGACCTACCTGAGCGGCCTCACTGTTGGAACAACTTATTGTGGTTATGCGTGTTCTGATCACGCATCTTGGTATAACCAGGGGTATCCGGTTTCCTTTCCTTTTGAGGCGACTTTTAATGGCTCAAACCCTTATATCCACACTTCAAGTGATACCCTCGCTAATAGTGGTGGAGATGCCAGTCATGCGGTGAAGTTTGGAAAGCTTGCTGCTGCCTATGTCGCTGAATTGGCCAAGGGTTATATAGGGGATGATCCGGGCCCAGACCCCGATCCGGACCCCGATCCCGATCCAGACCCCGGTGAGGAACAAACAGAAACCTTTAGTGGTGATGTGGGTCGAGGTTCGGAGGATCACTATGGACCTCTCAGTGTAACGCCCGGTACAGATTTTATCGCGGATATGACCGGTACTAATGATGCCGATCTATATGTCCGTTTTGGTGCGGCACCTACTTGGCGCTATTACGATTGTCGTCCCTATGAGGGAGATAGCTCTGAGAACTGTTCCTTAACCGTGCCAAGTGGTGAGAGTGAAGCCTATTTTATGGTGCGGGGTTACAGTCGCCTTGGATCGGATTATGAAGTTGACGTTACTTATACACCTCAATAGACGGTGCTGATTTCACCTATTTATTTTTTTAAGTGAATTCATTGCTGTCACTTTTGCTTCAGCCTTTCTAAAAGTCACGTTTGGCAGTTTTTGGTATTTGCTAAACGTGTACCCCCTCCTTTTAAAATAAATATCGCGACATTAATTTTTTGATTTGTTGGAAGTTGACATTTAATCGCGTAAAAGATCTACCCCAGGCGTGCACTAATTTCTGGCATGGATGCAATTTAACGGAACGTCAGTATGCCGCTTTTTTTGTTTAACCCCTGCACGGATCTAATTTGATGTGCATTGCTTTGATGAGTTATCCGGTGATGTTCTGTTTGATGTTAATAATGAGAAGAGAGGGTGGTGAATATGAAGCGTTACTTGTTGAGACCTTTGTCATTGGCGGTGGCAGTTGCGATTTTTAATTCTGGTGGGTATGCGATTGCTGAGGAAAAGGAAGAGGGCGCCTCTAATACTGCTGATCGGGCAATGGAGGAAGTGATAACCACAGGTACACGCAAAGAGGGTGTATCTCCCACCGAGACTCTTTCTCCGGTAGATGTGGTTGGCGGAGAGGACATTGCGGATCAAGCGAGCTTTGATCTTACTGAGTCCCTGGCAAAAATTGCCCCTTCATTTAATACGCAGAGATTTCCAATTGCTGATGGCACCGCTTTTATCCGCCCGGTGACTTTACGTAATTTATCCCCAGATCAAACTTTGGTACTGGTCAATGGAACTCGCCGCCATCGCTCTGCGCTGGTTAACTTGCAGCTTGCCCCCCTGGGCACAGTTAACCAGGGTGCCCAAGCCGTCGACTTTTCGGCGCTACCCTCTATGGCTATAGAGCGAGTTGAGGTTTTGCGTGATGGCGCTTCAGCACAATATGGCTCCGATGCGATTGCTGGTGTCGTTAACATTATCCTGAAGGATGATGCAGAGGGATTTAGCTTATCAGCTCAGACAGGGGAGTATTTTGAAGGGGATGGAACCCGGATGAGTATTGCCGCAAATACGGGATTTGCGCTGGGTAATGCAGGATTTATTAATGGCACCGTTGAATTCTCCCGCGCAGATAAAACCTGGCGCAGCGAAGCGCGGCCAGATGCGCAACAGGTAGGATCAGTTGTGGGAAATAATTTAGTACCACTGGATGGCTTGGGTCAGAGATGGGGTGATCCCGATGTTGAGTCCCTGAAGTTTTTTATTAACAGCGGCCTGGATATCTCTGATTCGGTAGAGCTCTATGGAAACTTCGGTTATTCACAAAATGAAACAATTTCTGACTTTTTCTATCGTGGACCGGTGCTCGACCCAGAACACCAGTTTACTGCGAGAGGTACCCTGCAAGTAGACAGCCCCAATGACCCCCTTGATCCGAATAGTATCGATTACATGCCCGACCCAGCTCCCCAGTCTTTAGTGGATTCTATTTTGGCGCAGGGCCTAAACCCCTCGGATTACCTGGTAGCAGATACTTCCAGCGACAGTGGGTACGTGTTGCGAAACCCAATTTATACTCAGTTCCCCGGCGGTTACAACCCTGAATTTGGTGCAGATATTTATGATATCGCTGCTGTATTCGGGGCGCGTGGAGAGCTTGCCAATGGTCTCTCCTGGGATCTACGCGGACGTTTGGCTGAAAATGAAGTGGACTATGTCCTGAAAAATTCAATCAATCCAAGTTTGGGTATTTTGTCTCCTACTTCCTTCAAGCCGGGAACCCTCACGCAGGAAGAGTCCAGCCTCAATGCGGATTTTGTCTACCCCATTGATGTCATGGCTTTTGCTTCGCCATTGAACCTTGCATTCGGCGCTGAGTGGCGTGAAGAGACTTACTCAATTGGTAGGGGGGATGCAGCGTCCACTGCGGTAGGCCCAACTGCTGCGTACTTTGGTGTGGGTTCAGATGGTTTTCAGGGTTTCCCGATTGAAGCGCTGGGCAGTTTCAGTAGCGAGAGTATTGCGGCTTATATTGACCTTGAAGCCGATGTGACTGAGGCTCTGACTTTGGGAGCGGCTTTACGGTTAGAGGAATATGATGAGTTTGGCTCGACATCGGATTGGAAATTGTCAGCACGGTATGATGTGAATGAACAACTGGCATTTCGAGCGACGGTAAATACTGGTTTCAGGGCGCCAACACCCGGACAGGTGAACACCTTAAATGTTACTACTACGACAGACTCCAGTGGCAACCTGATACCCAATGGAACCTATCCTGTGGCTCATCCGGTAGCGTCAGCGCTCGGAGCCGTTGAGCTGGAGCCGGAGGAATCCACCAGTTTCACCTTGGGTGCGGTTTTTGCCCCACTGGACAATACCAGTGTGACAATAGATTACTACAACATCGACATCGAGGATCGCCTGGCTCTGCGCAACAATGCCATCGGAGATGACGAAGTGATTCTGTTGCAAAATGCCGGTATAGAAAATGCAGCACTACTCAACGGCAGCAATGCAAACTATTTCGTCAATGCTTATGACTCGGAAGTGTCTGGTATAGATCTGGCAGTTACCAGTGATTTCGAGATTTTTGAAAGTTTATTGGTGGTGGATTTACGCCACAATCACAATCGCCAGGAAGTTACCAGTGTTACGCCAAATACCATCAATGCCTCACGGGTATTTGACCTGGAAAACCAAGTTCCCAGTGATCGAACGACTTTAACTTTTGACCTCGATACGGGTGATTTATTTGCAGGGTACCTGCGTTTTAATCGCTATGGCAGTTGGGAATCAACAGGCGGGTTGTTTGGTGCTGGGGATGCCAGTGATACCTATAGTTATGGCAGTGAAATTCTCGTTGATATCGAAGCGACGTTTACGCTGTATGAAAATTATAAATTGTCGTTGGGGGGCGAGAATATCTTTGACGTAATGCCTGATGATGAGCAGGAGCCCACGTTGCGATATCTCGGGGTACGTCATGCCCTCACATCACCATTTGGCTTTAATGGTGGTTATTGGTATTTACGTGCTAGCGCAGAGTTTTAAGCTGTATAAATAGGGGAGACTATTTAGCCTCGAGTCTTTTCCTGCTTTAACTCACAGCAGTAGCCCGGTAATTGTCCCGGGTTACTGTCTGTTCTCTTAATTGGTGAAGGGGATCTTCTCCAAAGTCTAAGTGCCAGTTTTTGTGAATTCAACACGGGCATTAAAATCGGATACGATTTGAGGTTCATCAGTGAAAACCCCATCAATACCTTGAGCTGCCAACAGTATCAAATCGTTGGGGTCGTTGACGGTAAATACGTAGTTCTTAAGCCCGCGCTGTTTTGCATCGGCTATTAAATCTGCATTTATAAAATCTACGTTCGTATGTAATGAATAGGCCTTTAATGGAGCAGAGCAGGCTGCAAGATCGAGGGGAACACCGGAAACCAGAACTCCCCGCCGAACCTCAGGAGCTAATTGCAGGCACTGGTACAACTGGCGGTGATCAAAAGAGGAGACGATGTATTGCTCGTAGCTTGCACCAGTATCCTGCGTAAAGGTGTGGATTTCATCCGCGAAAAGGGCTGCACAGTTAGGCCCTTTCAGCTCGATATTGAGTTGGGCACTATTTCCCACAAGTTCCAGGACTTCCCTTAATGTAGGGACCTTATTCCCGCAAGGGAGAGGTCTCTCTTTCAGGGCATCGGGATGCATTTCAGTGATGAGTTCAGAGCCCGCGATTAGGCGTCCGAGTCGCCGGTCATGCTTGACGAGAAGCTGCCCACCAATATTCCACACATCAATTTCGATACCCCCGACGTTGAGTTCCAACGCATGCCCGATTGCTTGGAGAGTGTTTTCACTGGCTCGCTGTTGATAGCCCCGGTGGGCGAAACAGAAGAGCGTAGTTGAAGTCATGGCTTATCAGTCCATTTTCATGGTTTGCTTCAGACTGCCCTTAAATTATTACGAGGTCACTAATGCAACACCAAAGTTTCTGCCAAATACTGGTTAATTGGCATTAAAAAATTATTTTTATAGCCTTTGGGTAGTGATTAGGCTCCAAAAAGTGAGCTGCTACTCTCCAGCCAATGCACGATAACAGCCTTGATGAAAGACCAGGGGTTCACCACCAAAAGCGGCAAATTCCAGCACCTCTCCAAGCAATATTGTGTGATCTCCACCATCAATGCACTGCGCGCGGCGGCAATGGAAATAGGCTGCACACTCCTCTAGGCGGGGTATACCATTGGGGCCTTCATACCAGTTGACCTGTCCAAACTTGTCTGCCCCTCGACCAGCAAATAGGTTTGAGACATGTTGTTGGTCTGCTCGCAGGATATGCACGGCAAAGTGCTCCCGGGTGGTAAATGCTTTATAGCCCATGGACTGCTTATCGATACTCCATAGAACCAGGGCGGGGTCCAGGGAAACGGAATTAAAGCTGTTAGCCGTCATGCCGGCAGGTTGGTCATTGGTATCCTGAGTGGTAATGACAGTTACACCGGTAGCAAAGTGGCCGAGGGTGTCCCGCAGTAGCCGGCTTTGCTCGGGTGACGGGGAAATCGTACGGCTTTTCTCTGTCGTCATACTAAGGCTACTTGTACCAAAACTTTGAAGGGCCGCCATTTTAAGGCAAAAGTTAACGGTTTGCGCGCTTTACCTCGAATAGCTATTAAAATAAGTACGATTATCAGTTATTTTTTGACTGTTCGTTCATAATTGGCTGGCACTCTTGGCTGAGCCGTTCCCGGAGGGCGATCGCACCACCGGTAAGGGCAAAACCGAGTAGATTGCCCTTTTCGTCGCGAAATTCGGCGCAAACCCCTGAATCTTCTATGTTGATTTGCCAAGTCCCCTTGGAGTCAGGGCTTGGCGGGCAAACGGTAGTTGGGTGCAGGGTTGTCTTTACGGCCACAGGAATAACGCCAAAGCAAACGGGAGTCAGATTTCCTGACAAAGTTTGTGCCAGACTCTTCGCACAGCTGATTAGGGGGGCGACAAAGAGTAGCTGATGGCCGTCTATTTCTGCGCAATCCCCCAGGGCGTAGATATCGGGATCGCTTGTTTGCAGATATCGATCTACAGCAATACCTCTTTGCACGGCTATACCGGCCATGGAGGCTAAGCCGGTGTTAGCCTCAAGTCCGAGTGCGGCGAGAACAACATCCGCCTCTATTTGCTCTCCACTACTCAGCTGGGCCCGGAAACCGGTGCTCAATTTCTCGATACCCTTTAATGATGAGCCCCCATGGAAGCGAACGCCATAGTCTTCCAGGGCCGTCTGCAGATCGCGCCCGGCGACTTCCGGCAGCAGTGTCGCCAGTGGCCATTGCTCCATGTCAACCAGATCCACTGCGAAGCCGGTCTGTACCAGATCGTTGGCAAATTCACAGCCAATCAAACCAGCGCCCAGGAGTAGTATGCGCTTGCGCCCCACCACGGCAGTGCGAAAACGGTGGTAGTCTCTGAGATTATTTATGCGAAAGATATGTGATTGGGCATCCCCCTCATAGTGGGGAAGTTTGCGGCACTTGGCCCCGGTTGCCAGAACTAGCTTTCCATAGGGAATCTTGGATACATGCTCTGCACCATCCTGCTGAATCGTCAGAGTTTTGTTTTGGCGATCTATATGTATTACCCGCGTGTGAACCAGAATTTGTGCATTGAGTTCGCTAGCCATATCTTCGGCACTGGAAGTGCTGAGTTGCTGTGCAGTCTTGCCGTGAGAGAAAGAGGCTGACAGCAAAGGCTTGGAGTAAAAAGCTCCATCATCGGCAGTGATTAACAGGAGAGGAGACTGGGGGGTAAGCTTGCGAAACTCTCGCGCCAGATTATACCCGGCCAGCCCTGTGCCAATAATAACTAAAAGTGCTGAGGTTGTAGTGGTTGTTTTTTGGTTGGCTGAAGGGGACGGGGCGATGGGGGCTTGGCCTACAAGAACCATATCAAATTCTTGTTTACTAACGCCGCATTGAGGGCAATTCCATTCGTCGGGAATATCCTCCCACCGAGTACCAGGAGCAATGCCATCTTGTGGACATCCCTCGGCCTCATTGTATGTCCAGCCACATACCATACACTCCCAGATCCGGAAGCCATCATTGCTAGCTAAGCTGGCTTGAGTGGTATCGGCGCCAATCTCCAGCATGGAGAAATCTTGTTTGGCTGCACCACACTCCGGGCAGTACCAGTCTCCAGGTATATCTTCCCAGCGAGTACCGGGAAGAATTCCATCCTCGGGCCAACCTTTGGACTCATCGTATATCCAGCCGCAGTTCTGGCACTGCCACTTTCTGTATGCCGACATGTTTCTCCACCAAGCAGGGTCGAGCCCGATAAATAAATACCGGGGCTTTCCCATTTATAGCGGTAAAAACGAAAGGAGTTGTGGTTGGGCGGTATTATTCCGTGCTGCGCTGGGCGATTTTACTGAGAGCACTTTGATAAATATCAGCAATTTCCCCCGGGTGCTTGATTGAAATACCCAAATCGTGCACCAGGCCATCCTTGAGTCCATATACCCACCCATTGACGGTCAGTTCCTGGCCCCTACGCCAGGCATCGCGGACAATGGTGGTCTGGCAAACGTGTATTACCTGTTCCAGAACATTGAGTTCGCACAGTAAGTCTGTGCGTTGCTGTTGCTGGAAAAGATCTATCAAGGTGTGATGCTTATCCCTGACATCCTGAATGTGTCTCAGCCAGTTATCGATCAGGCCAAGTTGCTCGTTATTAAGTGCAGCCTGGACACCGCCGCAGCCGTAATGACCACAGACAATAATATGTTTTACTTTTAGGATTTCTACAGCGTACTGCAGTACTGAAAGGCAGTTCAGGTCTGAGTGGACTACTACATTGGCAACATTTCTGTGGACAAAAAGCTCCCCGGGTAATAGGCCGACAATTTCATTCGCGGGAACGCGACTATCAGCGCAGCCAATCCAGAGGTATTCAGGGCTCTGCTGCTCAGACAGTTTAAGGAAAAAGTCAGGCTTATCTTCGCGAGTTGCCTCTGACCAATGTTGGTTGTTCTCTATTAAATGATTAAGCGGGTGCAATGAATCTATCCTGATGTGACCGTTTGGACAATTAGTCAGCAGGATAGCGACTTTGTTCGTGCGCGCCAAGTGTATCTGGTCTAATCTAAAAAGATGACTATTGCCTAAAACCTGGTCTAAAAAGGAATCTAAGATCATGGGAAGAAAGAAAAGCGCCATTCCCAGAAGGCGGCAGAGGGTTTCCAGGCACTCGAATTCAGTGGGGCGGCATCGCTTGAGAGTGCGTCAATTGCTTGCAAGACGGACGCGTTTGCGTAGCTATTTACAGCATTTTCCAGTGGATGAAAAAGCCAATATCGAGGCGGTACTGGAAAAGAAGGGTGCTGAAGTTACGGAGTAAATCCGATATTGTACCCTCTGTTGTCCACGCTGCATCAGAGATCTATAAGTGAGGTGGATAAGTTGGCTGTATAAGTGGTTAATAAATTACATTCAATAAAGCAGTTGAGCTAATGGAAAAGTAAAAAGAGAATCATATGGTGTTGTCAGGTTGTAATGTAGATATTGATTTAAAAATTAGTTTGGCGAATTATGATGACTTGCATGATGCAAAAAGCATAATTGCTTTAATGGAAGAGTATGCACTTCATCCATTTGGTGGTGGTGAAGCTCTTTCTGATCATTGTCGAACAGGGTTGGTGTCGGCACTAAATGAATTTCCTGGAGCTTTTAGTATTTTAGCATATCGAGATGGTAGAGCTGTTGGTCTTATTAATTGCTTTACTGGTTTTTCCACTTTTTTATGTAAACCTCTTATTAATATTCACGATGTTGTTGTTAGTGAATCTGCACGAGGTTTGGGCGTTTGTACGGCTATGCTGGGTTTTCTTGAGAAAGAAGCAAAAGACAGAGGTTGTTGTAAGTTAACCTTGGAAGTTCTACAAAAAAATTACACTGCGCAGGCTGCTTACCGTAAGACTGGGTTTAAACCGTACGCCATGGATGAGGAGTTCGGTCAGGCCGAATTTTGGCAGCGATATCTTTAATATTCACCTTTTCAAATTTGTAGTCATTGTATGGGGCTATCTTCCGATAAGCCGTGGCTGTGATCTGAAAGCTACGGCTGACCAATACTGTTAGATATTTTATTGGTAGCTGCTGAAGTGCGATGTACCCCAATTATTAGTTCCATAGATTAGGTCTGTAGCCCTGAGACTTTACTGATTGATAATATTAAAAATAATGTCCATACAAACGGTGGTAGCAGTAGATACGCAGAAGCTTTTTGTAAGGGGGTGTTTCTTGGGGTTTTGGGTGTTTTAAGAGTCCTAAATACCAATATCATATTTCTTGACTTCGGTGACGCTAGTACGTGAAAGCTGGTAGGAGAAAGCGATATTTATAGGGATCTAATGGTTGTATTCCAGCAACATCATGGATACCTAAAGATATTGTCTCCGTAGCTCTTCTAAGAGAATTAGTAGTTGAATTAGCGATCCTCTATTCAAACAAATTTCTGACATGCTGTTGCGTCTAATTTTACTCGCCATGAAAGCCATTCACTTTGCTGTACCAGCAAGTTACTGGTTTCGATGAGTGATATGGATAATGATAAAATTCGAGAGTTTTCTCTTTGGTCATGCTCAAGAATTAAAGGCTACCAAATATATTTGGATCATTCCCCCGGAAATCCTGTGCTGCTAGCTGGAATTTTGTGCTTATGTGATGTGGGAAAAGTTATTTGATGTTTATTGCGCCAGCTTGACGTTATTCCGCTTAAATAGCTTAAGTTTCTTTTGGGTGAATGAGAATAAAAGAAGAGGCTGTAAGTACTTTTGTAGATATAGGTTTTCCAATGATTGATAGTTGGTTCTAGGTCAGGAGTTACCTGGAATTTTGGCGAGCCTAATTTCTGGATACCTTAAATGAACCTCAGTAGTGCTTTATATAAAACGTTCACTCTATTGGTGCATCCGGCTGGAAAATTCTTCAACTACTTCAGGTTAAGTCATTCACTTTGGAGGTATTTCAGCTGTTTCATAGTTTTCCCCTATTTTTAAATCCTTGTGTTGGTCACTGTCTCCATAGTGTTTGGCTAAAGGAGGCGTAAAAAACGAGGTTAGCCTCCCTCCATGTGCAATACTTTTTGGGTACTGGACCGCCGGTCTGATGTACAGCGAGCAAGGAGGGAACCTGCGATGCGTTTAAATTCAACTTTGGCTCAGGGTCGCTATCACTATAGTTGTGATGGCAGGGAAATGCCTGTGCAAGATAGTTGGCAGTTAGGGAATGATGAGCAGGGGCGACGCTCGCTTGTCAGTCGGCGCTTAGTCGGGGACCAGGGGTTTGGTATCGAAGTATTTGCTCTTTTGGAAGGGGGGCTAGTGAGTGAGTGTGTTGTGCATTGGCGAGATGAAGTTGATGAGGTGAGCGCCCACTACAAGTTAATTCCAGAAGAGGGAAAGAGTCCTGCGATAGGTGATGATATTCAAGCCAGCTGGACAGGCCCCAATGGCCCTCAGCAACTCAACATCGAAGGGGAAGAGCGGCTATTGTTTCCACTGATGCGGGTTTTTATGGGGCCTGTCTTGTCGAGGTTGGTACAACATGAAAATGGCCTGGAAGTTGTATCCCCTGATATCGTCGATCCATCTCAGCGGGGTAAGTTGCTCTCTCCTAGGGTGAGCCATCGCACGGCAAGATCAATGGCGGGGGATGTTTCGAGCCAGAAGGCTCAGGAACTGGGTTCCGATATTATTGCTTACATTTACCAGGGTGATGAAGCTGAAAGAGATGCCCATTGCTATGTTGATAGTCGGAGCCTGTTAGTGGGGTACGATTGGCCATCTAGTACTGGTCGCCTGTGGCAGGTTCGGCTGAGGGACTTGGAGTGGTCGTCGAGCTTAAAAGGACTACTTTAGCCCAGCTTGAGGAAACTTTATAACCACTATTGGTCACACAAATAGGCTCAAATGGAGATTCCTGTTTCTATACCTGTCACTATTTAGTTTTCTGTTCTATCTAAGCTGAAATTAGAGCTTATCTAGCCTGATTGGCTGTCTTGTCACGATAATCGCAAAATTATGTAGTGGGACTTGTAATCCTCTCCAGTGTAAGCTTGCATCACGATTGCAATAAATGACTGGGGGAAAGCGTTTTGTCCTACTATCGAAGAAGGGTTTTTGCCGGGCTCACATTACTTTCTTCTGTTGGGTTAGTTGCACAGTTGCCAACAGCTTTAGCTGAAGAGGCGCCAGAATCAACTTTTTCTATGGATGCGGGAGAAAACCTGCAGACCCACCATAAGCGCTGCTTGAACGAGCAAATTCTTGTTTCGGATGCCGATGTCACGATAAGGGAAATTCGACGTATCTGCGCTGAAAGAGTCAGAGCTGAACTGACTCTTGAAGAGGATCCGGTGATAGCGGACTTTATTGTCGACGAGTATGAGGAAGACCTTCCGACAGATGAAGTATTGTTAGGGGGGAGGGCTCAGGCTATCAGGGATGCTGCCAATAACCCTTTTACTTTAGCTTCCCATAAAACTAACTACGTGCTGCCAATGGTCTACAATCCAGCCCCGGAAGAGGGAGGGCTGGCAGACATTGAAGGCCTAGCTGAGGCAGAAGAGTTGGATAACGTCGAAGTTCAATTCCAGCTTTCTGTGCAGGTGCCTATTTGGCGGGGTTTTTTGGGGCAGGCTTCTGTACTGAGTGTCGCCTATACAAATCGCAGCTTTTGGCAGGCGTACAACTCCGATGACTCCGCTCCCTTCCGTGAAACAAACCACGAGCCGGAATTGATTCTGAGTTGGCTCAATGACTGGAGTCTATTTGGTTGGAATAATGTAGCTAACCAGGTAGCGATTAACCACCAGTCAAATGGGCGTAGTGAACCCTATTCCCGTAGCTGGAATAGAATATATGCGAATTTCATTTTTGAGCGGGATAATTATTCAATCAGCCTAAAGCCCTGGTACAGGGTTCCTGAAGATAAGGATGATGATGATAATCCGGATATTGAGCACTACCTGGGGCATTTTGAACTAGGTGGGCGATACCGCGATGGAGATCACACGGTTTCACTGATGTTACGTAACAATTTGCGCTCAGATAATCGTGGTGCAGTGGAGCTGACCTGGGGCTTCCCTCTCGGGAAACGCGTTGATGGATATATCCGCTATTTCAATGGTTACGGAGAGAGCCTCCTTGATTATGATGAATCAGTGCAAACTTTAGGATTTGGATTTGTATTAGCCCAGGGGTTTTAACCTTAACGACGAGGGCGTACTCGCAATGAATAGGCTCTCGTTTTTCCCTTCTTAACCTGACTTGTTATCAGGGTTTGTTCATGGCCTTTGATGATAGTTACCGCTTGAGTGCCCATGCGGTAATCACGAATACTGGTGGAGAAGTACTGCAGCTGAAAGCGACTTATGCTGAGCGTAGCTGGGGCTTGCCTGGCGGAGCATTAGACCCGGGTGAAACTGCCCATGAGGCATTGGTGCGGGAGTGCCATGAGGAACTTGGACGAGAAGTTCGAATAGAGTATCTAAGTGGCATCTACTACCACAACGCATTCAATTCACATGTTTTTATTTTTCGAGCCCATTTCATTAAAGAGGGTGACTATATTCTCTCTGATGAACATTCCCAATGGGCTTACTTTCCGCTTCACCAATTATCCCAGGTACAGCGTCACAGGGTCGAGGATTGCCTCACGTTTAATGGTATTGTGCGTAGCGCAAAGTTCTAACTTTATTATCTTCCTTGGCAATAGATCTGGTATGCCTGGGTACATTTGGCGAAAATCGCCAAATGTAATGTAGTCGCAGAATTCCCCTCCCTCCTACATTAGTATTTGCCCCCTGGTGTTTATTGCCCTGGAATTCCAGAGCCACCGCAACTCGCGGGGGCCTTATAAAAGTTAATAAAATCAAATAGTTGAATAATTGATACAGCAAGTTGTACTCACCTACAAGCTATGCTGATGGATAAGAATTATGGGTTTGGAATTGAAGATGCCTGAGTTGGGCAACCTAAACGAAAATAGCCTTGAATTAGAGTGTCGGGTCGCTCTGGTCAGTTCTGATAGCAAATTGGCCAATGAGTGGATTACCGCTCTCAATAATACGGCAGCAGTACACGACAATCCTTTTGGTCTTCATTTTGAAGCCGTAATGCCCGCAGATGCTGAGAGGTTGGCAAAAGAAGAGGATTCCCTGCAAGCGGTCATTGTCGATGGTGGCAGTGATGGGCAGAGGCTGGATGCTGCAGATGAACTCGCTGACCGAATTCACGCTTTGCGTTCCCAGCTTAACATCTTCCTCGTAGCCCACAGTGGTTTTGCTGGAACAACTTCCAAGCCGGGCAAATCCAGTTCAAAATCCCTGTCAAATTTGCGTCGCCGCTTCGATGAGTTGTTCGACCGCCGTGAGGGCAATTTCAACCATATGTTCCGCTTGGTGCAGGCGTTTATTGCTCGAAGAGCTTCGACTCCTTTTGCCGACACTCTGAAAGAATACGTATTCTCAGCTCGGGATGCGTGGCATACACCCGGCCATTCTGGTGGTGACAGTCTGCGCAATAGTCCCTGGGTGGGGGATTTTTATCGCTTTATGGGTGAACATATCTTCAATACAGACTTGTCTGTATCTGTTCAAGTTTTAGATAGTTTACTCGAGCCCCACTCGGTTATTCAGGAGGCGCAGGATCTAGCGGCTCAGGCTTTTGGAGCTCGCCATACCTTTTTCCTGACCAACGGCACCTCTACCGCGAATAAAGTGGTTATTCAGCAAATTCTTGGTGGTGGCGGAAAAATTATCGTTGACCAAGCGTGTCACAAATCAGTTCACCATGCGATTGTGATGAATCGCTGTGAGCCGGTTTACCTGAAGTCTGTACTGCATCCAGAATTTGGAATTTACGGGCCGGTAAAGCGTTCGGATATTGAAGCTGCCCTGGATGAGCACAGTGATGCGCGCCTATTGGTAATTACCTCCTGCACCTATGATGGATTACGTTACGACCTTAAGCCAATTATCGACTACGCCCATGAGCGTGGAGTGAAAGTGCTGGTGGATGAAGCCTGGTTTGCCCATGGTTTCTTCCATCCCGAGTTGCGGCCTACAGCACTGGAGTGTGGGGCAGATTATGTGACCCAAAGCACCCACAAAATGCTGTCGGCCTTTTCCCAGGCCAGTATGATCCACGTGCAAGACCCGGACTTTGATGAATTCCGTTTTCGCGAAAACCTGAATATGCACGCCTCTACCAGTCCTCAGTACGCAATGATTGCGAGCCTAGATGTGGCGCGGAAACAAATGGCGATGGAGGGGTATGGTCGTTTGAAGCAATGTCTAAAGATGGTGGAAATTTTACGTAATGCCGTTAATGAGACAGGTGTGTTCCGCGCGCTAACACGTGATGACTTGATTGCTGACCCACTTGCCAGTGATAACATTCGCCTTGATCCCACCAAGGTGACTATTGATATTTCCAAGAGTGGTTACTCTGGCAATGAAATGCAGATTAAATTGTTTGATCAGTATGGCATCCAGGTGGAAAAGACCACCTACAATACCATTACTGTGCTTGTAACCCTCGGTAGTACAGAGAGCAAATTACTTCGCTT
Organism: Microbulbifer sp. ABM4_008; assembly: GCF_056311705.1. Classification (NCBI taxonomy): domain Bacteria; kingdom Pseudomonadati; phylum Pseudomonadota; class Gammaproteobacteria; order Cellvibrionales; family Microbulbiferaceae; genus Microbulbifer; species Microbulbifer sp. ABM4_008. The sequence goes on from NZ_CM149970.1 coordinate 860,611, forward strand.
GATTCATGCTCTTAAGCAATTGGCAGGAAATACTCACAAGCGTATTCATATCGGGTCGCCGAGGCGTTTGCCAGAATTTACCCGTTTTACATGTTTACCGGCAGATGCTTATTTTTCGGAAGCAGAAGAATTGCCGCTGATGGACAACGGCACAGAAGCTATTGAGAACCTGGTTGGCCGGACCAGTGCAGATGAAATTGTTCCTTATCCGCCAGGTATTCCGGTCCTTGTGCCGGGACAGGAAATTTCAGCCCAAATAGTACAGTTTTTACAGCAGCTACTTCAGGGGCAGAATACGACAGAAATTCACGGTCTTATTTTCCGCTCTGATGAGCCGATGCTAAGGGTCGTTAAGGAAGCCTCCAAGGGCAAAGCTGAGAAAGTGCAGTCTTCTGGAGAGAAAAAGAAAGGAAAATAGTAAAACTCCATAATCCGGCATGGAGGCCGGTATGCTCAAAAGTCCACAATCTGTGTTGATAGCCGGTGCTTCCGGTGGCATAGCGCAGGCCATTGGCGCCGAAATTATTCGGCGCTATCCTCAAGTTACATTATTGACCTTGAGTCGAATCACAGTTGATATGATTCCTGGCCATGTCGGTGAGCGACACCATTTATCCGTTTGTTTAGAGCAAGCCGAGTCCATCGATATTGTTGAAAATTTTTTGGCCGAACACTCTGAGCCTCCAGGTTGGATAATCAACTGCTGTGGCATTTTACATGATGAGTTCCATGGACCGGAGAAGTCTCTATCGCAATGTGATGATCACTGGTTATTGCAGTCGATTCAGGTCAACGTACTTTCCCATTTACATTTAGCGCGCGCACTGGATGGATTCTTGAAGCGCAGACGCCCTTTGTTGTGGGCGTCGTTTTCGGCAAAGGTGGGAAGTATCACGGATAACCAGCTCGGTGGCTGGTACAGCTACCGGTGTAGTAAGGCCGCATTAAATATGCTGGTTAAGAACCTGTCTATTGAGTGGGCGCGGAAACTGGAGGAAAGTTGTGTGGTGGCGATTCATCCAGGTACGACAGATACTTCACTATCCAAGCCTTTCCAGTCTAATTTGCCCCCAGATAAACTCTACACCCCTGAATTAAGTGCGAATCGTATTGTAGATGTCTTGAGTCAACTGGCATCGTCAGATACCGGAAAATTACTATCATGGGATGGAAGTCTTATACCCTGGTAGCGATCAGCGTGAAATAGGCGCGATAGTAGCTGTTATCGTATCTTAAGTTATAAGAGGGTTTCCCCGCTCCAGAATAGTGGCGATGTCAATCCCGGTGGGTAGGCTTCCAGTATTGTGTGTGCCGTTAATCCCTATTCTTGATTTGATAAAGGCATCAGTTACACAAGGGCTACTCCCCTGTAGCAGAAGGTGCGCCTGCATGGTCAGGGCCATTTGATCAATAATATGACGTGCACGGTATTCAAATTGATTTAGGTCGGAAAGGTCGTTTCTTAACTTGTCGACTGCCGTATCAAATTGTGTGTTTATGCCTCGACTAATGTTTAATTCATCAAACCAGTGGCTAATTACTGCAGGGGTTTTAGTGATGGCACGTAACACGTCCATCGCTTGAATATTCCCTGAGCCCTCCCAGATTGCATTTATCGGAGCATCTCGGTACAGCCGTGCCGTAATAAAATTTTCAATAGCTCCATTACCTCCCAGGCACTCCATAGCCTCATAGGCGTGATGAGGACTGCGTTTGCATATCCAGTATTTTCCCACCGCGGCCCCGAGTCTGAGTAGCATCTTTTCGTGTTCGTTGCCCTCTTGATCCATTGCTCTGGCTATGCGCATGGTAAAGGCAATTGAGCCTTCCACCTCCAATTGCAGGTCGGCAAGCACATTTTGCATCAGTGGTTGATCAATCAGCTTTTTGCCAAATGCTTTACGCTCACTAGCATTGTATATTGCCTGGATAACAGCTTGCCGCTGCCCTGCAGATGAGCCCATCATGCAATCAAACCGTGTAATCGCTACCATCTTGATGATGGCGCTGACCCCACGCCCTTCTGCACCGATTAGCCAGCCCAATGCGCCGCGTATTTCAACTTCTGAAGAAGCATTGGAAACATTGCCACACTTTGTCTTCAGGCGTTGAATCTCCAGCTGGTTCTTCGATCCATCCGGCCTCCATCTTGGAACCAAGAAGCAGGATAAGCCGCCGGGCGCCTGGGCAAGAATTAAAAAGGCATCGCACATAGGGGCGGACATAAACCATTTGTGCCCTAATAATTCATAGGTTCCATCGGCGAGGGGAATTGCAGCGGTGGTATTTGCCCTGACATCTGAGCCCCCTTGTTTTTCGGTCATGCCCATACCGATCGTCAATGAGTTTTTCTCAAAATATGGGCGATTACTTCCATCGTAAGTGCGGCTGGTTATTTTGGGTATCCATTCAGTGGCGATTTCAGGGTTTAGCTCGATAGTGGGTACTGAGGCGAAGGTCATAGTGATAGGACACCCATGACCGGCTTCAAGCTGAGTGTGCAAGTAATTTTTTGCAGCTCTGGCCACATGGGCAGCAGCCCGTGGGTCGGTCCAGGGAGAGCTGTGTAAACCTTCTGAAAGTGCCAGCTGCATTAGCTGGTGATAAGAGGGGTGGTATCGAACCAAATCAATGCGGTGGCCGGAACGATCGTGACTTTCGAAGATAGGTTTAAATTCATTGGCAGCATAGCCCCGCTCAATCATTTCTGGCCTGCCACACACCTCCCCATACCGCTCCAGGTCATCTTCAGCCCAATGGGCCCCATTAATATGTACGGCTTCCTTTAACGCCTGATCAGCAATATAGAGGTTATGACCAGAAAGCGGGCAGGGCTGGTTGGCAACCTGATAATTGGTTTTGCAATCTGATGTGTGGATCTCACTGTTCATAACTTCACCCTGGAGGATGTAGATTTCTATTTGATGCTGTAATTTAACTTGTACGGTTTTGCCAATTCCCCTAGGGGGAATAATTCAGGCATAGCCGAATATGAGCATAAAACAAGCTTTTCCTGATTACTATTTAAGCTGTTTAATTTTAAGTCGTGATTTTGCCGTTTTTATTTGCAGGGCCTGATCCTATGAATTCTCAGGTGATTTTACTCGATCAAATATGGCTTAAAAGTAATGAGGTGAAATTTATATTTTATTGCTATCGAATACCATTTTGTCAGTCTGTCTCCGATGAGGCTCGAATCATCTTGTGTTTGTCGTCTTATTGTTGGTAGCAATTTTTTTCACCTTAAATTATTCAAAATAAATTTATTAATAATGTGGACCAGTACAAAAAAATTGATATTTATAGAGTTCTATTGCCGATAGAAAATCTATACCAAAGCATGTTGATTTTTCTTTTTAGTTTACTGATCCATGATACCTTTGTATTACAAAATGGTATTAGAGAACCAAGTTGGCACACTTAAGATTGAATTTTTGATATCTAGATCACTACCGGTTGCAGTTAATGAGTTGATCGAATAGATTTAGCTCACAGCGTAAGATGAGCGCGGAAAATTGATAAAAAATAGTTAGGCTGGTAACAGGCTGAAACATAAAAGGACTGCACATTGGGGGAACCCAGATGAATTTGCATAAGGATTATGCACCGCTAAAGGTTGTTAGCCCTAAGTTAGAAAAAACAGGGGTTACAGTTGCCTTTTTAACCGCATGCATCAATCTTCAATCCTCAATATTTGCAGGGCGAATTGAAGATGAGTTTAAGACTACCTGCGCTATCCTTCAGCGCTCGACACTTTCATCCCTAAGTGGTATTAAGGCCGAATACCTTCTTCTTGATTGTGCCGATGTATCCTCTTCAGATCTCGAGAATCTTTTGAGGGAGATACACTCCCTGCCCACACCTCCCAACTTAGTATTAATCAATGTCGATCAGAAGGCCGATATTGATTTTGTTCTGCATTGGGAAAAAGTTCTGGGGTTAATACCCTCCGAGTGCGAAGCAAAAGTCATTATGGAGAGGTTGGGTAGGATATTCTCGGGAGAATACTGGTTTCCAAGAGATGTTCTCCATAATTTTCTCAGGCAACACAGAAAGCCTAAAAAGTGGTGCGATAAGGCTTCAAACCTCACGCAGCGAGAACGGCAAATTTTACAGTTGATCTGTGACTGTAATACCAATGCAAATATAGCCGAAACCTTATGTGTTAGTGAGCACACCGTTAAAAGTCATTTATATAAGATCTATAGAAAAATAGGCTGTAAGAATCGGTTAGAAGCAAGCAGTTGGGCCAGTCAAAACTTGTAATATTATGAAATCACTATTTTTGTGCGCAACTGTGTTAACAGTTGCGCTTTCGTGTATCGTTCACAAAAGTTACGCTCAAGAAACAAGTGATCAAAGCTCTGAGGAATCCCTGCTTACTGGATTGGTAATTGATAATACGGTAAGCGGTATAGGTCATGAGTTTGCTAGATCGCTATCAATTTATATAACAACTAATTTGACAGGATTCGACTACAACCTGACCGTGCATGAAAGGCCTTCGGCAAGGTGGGGCAGTGTTGTTTGGGTAACCTTTGAGAGCAAGCAAGTCTTTAAGACTGTCATTTATCCTGGGCGGAGAAAGTTTGGTGCAATTGTCGAGCAGGCTGCTTCGCAAATAAATAATAATGTGAGGCAGCAGAGGTTGCAGGATCTTTTGTCTCAAAATGTTGATTTGGCGGGGGATGAAATATAATGAGATTTTTATTTACAACGGCTTTTTTATTATTTTCTGGCTCGGTGTTTGCAACAGAGCTGGTGTACACACCTGTGAATCCATCGTTTGGAGGTAATCCTCTTAATGGTAATTATTTGCTGAATAATGCTAGTGCACAGAACAGTAAAAAAGATCCTGATGCTAAGGATTCGCCGTACTCTGATTCATCTTCCTTGGATAGATTTACTGACACACTAGAATCTCGTCTGCTCTCACAGCTGCTGACAGATGTGGGAAATGGTAATGATGGTACTTTGGTAACTGATGACTATATCGTAAATATTGTTGATATTGATGGTGAATTGACGATAACCATCACCGACGCTGTTACGGGTGAAATATCTGAAATTGTAGTTGTAGGTCTCAATCCAAGCAACTAATAAAATTATATTTGCAAGCTTAGGTTTTGTGGGGTGGTGCGATGTTATCGAGAATATTTATTCTAATTATTGTTTTTAGTATTAGTGGGTGTAGTTCTGTTAAGGAGGCGTTGTTCGGCCCTGGACAACAAAAGGCAACTTTAACGGATAGAATGAGCACTTATTCTGACTTAGTCAGTTTGCCTGCCCCTAGAGGGAAAATAGTTGCAGCAGTGTACGGTTTTAGTGATCAAACTGGACAATATCGGCCAGCGCCCTCCAGCTCATTCTCGACCGCAGTGACTCAAGGGGCTGCAGCTATGCTGGTTCAGGTTCTGAATGAATCTGGGTGGTTTGTGACTCTTGAGCGGGAGGGTTTACAAAACCTCTTAACCGAAAGGAAAATAATTAGAGCTGCACTGAAAGAACAGGACAATCCTGCCAGTCCTGTATTCGATCTGCCTTCTCTTATGTCAGCCAATATTATGTTAGAGGGTGGAATAGTCGGTTACGATACAAACATCAAAACAGGGGGTGCGGGGGCACGTTACTTCGGTATCGGTATTTCTGAACAATATCGTGTAGATGAGGTTACTGTAAACCTGCGTGCGGTAGATGTCCGAAGTGGACGAGTTCTAAGTAGTGTTTTAACGAGCAAGAAAATCTTGTCGAGGCAAGTTCAAGGCGATGTTTACACTTTTGTGGAATATAAGCGCTTACTTGAAATAGAGGCTGGGATGACCACTAACGATCCAGCTCAATTATGTGTTCTTTCTGCGATAGAGTCGGCGGTAATTCATCTTATATCCCAGGGGGTTAATGCTAATTTGTGGGCATTGGAAGATAATAGCCAATACCCTATGTCTGTCCTCAGTGAATATTCTGCGACACCAGTAAAAATATTATAAATCTTTAGCGGATATTTAAATTTATTGGTATGTTCATTTAGGGGTATATGTAATTTAGTGAAATGGAATTTTATTAAATTATATCTATGTGTTTTCATGTTTGTGTGTGTAATTTGGTGGGATTGAACTGTTTTATTTTTTGTGTGTTTTGATTTAAATCACCACCTTAATACAAAAGTTTTACATTCTTCTTACTCTTTCCGGTTAAATGTAATCTTTCTTCTGATTTAAGATATATTTTTTTTTACCTATAGTGTCCATGTTGTTTCTTATAGTTGTTAACCGTTCTTATTGGAGAGGTGGTTGGTGATTGCTACAGCTAAACGAGTAACGGCAATTTTATTTCTGTTTCTGGTTTTACCGCTTTCGGTGTGCTGGGCTTCTGATTTAGATGACCACAATGAATTGTCTGCTGGGCAGGGTGCTCTGGATCTTCTTTTGTTAAGAAAAGATTCAATTACGGGTAACTTGGCCCAGGTTTCACAAGTAGGTGATTACAACCTTGCTGAAGTTACCCAGTCTGGTCTTTACAACCAGGCTGTCCTGATCCAGGAGGGTGGCTCCAATGCAGCGTTGGTGCAACAAACAGGCGATTCTAATTATGCTGCGATATCGCAGTCAGGAGCCTACAACCAAGCTACAGCGATACAGAATGGCGTAGATAATGTGGCTTTAATTAGCCAGGTTGGTTACGGAAATTCTGCAAACATTATTCAAAATGGTGATGGATTGTTTGGTTATGTCGCGCAGTTCGGTGACGACCATGCGGTGCAACTGGTGCAGTACGATTAAGGCATTGCACTATTTTACTTGTATTTATAATTTTATTCCGAGGGAGATTGATAAATGAAAAAGATTACACTTGCTGCTGCTATTGCTTTGATTGCTAGCGCAGGCCAGGCTGTAGCCGACAATAACTACGGTGATCAGGTACAGGTCGGTGACAATAACTATGCTGATGTTACCCAGGTATCTGCCGCTAATAATAATGCTGCTTATCAGTGGCAAGAGGGTAACGATAACGTAGCTAGTGCATATCAAGCATCTGCTGATGATAACTACATTGACCAGACCCAGCTTGGCGATCGCAACGCAGCATACACTAGTCAAACAGATCAAATGGGCAGTGAAGCTTTGACCTACCAGGATGGGGAAGGCAACAATGGAACTATCCACCAGTGGACCGGTTCCTACAATAGCGCCTATGCCGCTCAGTTTGGTAGTGAGAATATGATCCACTTGGATCAATATACTAATTCTAACTTTAACTATGCCGATATGTATCAAGACGGCAATGACAACATGGGTGTTCTGCAACAGGAAGGTGATGGCAACTACTTCGTTAGTACCCAGGTAGGAGACAACAATGGTGTTTGGAACAGCACCTGGTACTCCTCATTTGACGGTTTTGTAGGTGGTCAGGTAGGTGACTTCAACGTAGGTACTGTTTATCAGTCAGGTGCCGAGAACACTGCGAATCTGATGCAGAGCGGTGATATTAACCTGCTCGACCTGTCTCAATCCGGCATTAGCAACACCGCTACTATCCTGCAGCAAGGTGATGCTAACGCTGCTTTTGGTTACCAATCAGGTGCTAACAACGTTGCCAATATCACCCAGAATGAGACCAATAACTTGGGTTATATGGCTCAATCCGGCTTTGATAACACTGCTAATCTTGTTCAAACCGGTGACATGAATAGTGCTGACTTCGGTCAGTATGGCGATGCAAACCTGGCAAATATTGATCAGACAGGCAACAGCAACTATGCCTATGGTTACAGTGCTGGTGTTGCAAATACTGTAGATATTGATCAGGCGGGAGATTTGAACCTGGCAGATGTTCACCAAGACTTTGGTGGCGATAACCTGATTACTGTGGCTCAAACTGGTTATGAGCATTCCGCTCATGTTGGACAGGGAGGCTATGAGAATGTTGCTACTGTTAGCCAGAGCAGTGCATACAATATGGCGAGCATTGAGCAGGTTGGTGCGAGCAACGTTGCCACCATCACTCAGAACTGATTCTGAAAAGACTCAGGCATGAAGAAACCGCCCTATTGGGCGGTTTTTTTGTGTATAAAATAGCTGCAGAGACTTCTCTAAGATTAGATTGATTAAATGGTTCTCTGCCCGCAAAAATTGAGAGTCAGCTCTAATAGCCCTGTCCATGGAGATTGCTGCCCACTACCACCTTTGATAGAGACATCTATAGCCCGAGCGCGAATTAATAAGCTTTCCAGTTGCTTCCTATTAAGTCTGTGTAGGGCTCCTTGGACCAATGGCTGTCGCTTTTGCAGCCGAACCAATCTCGCTAGAGGTTGGCCTTGATCCAGTTTTTCCATGATGTCGAGAAGAGTGCGAATTTCTCTTGCTATTGCCCAAAGTACAATGGGTGGTTCAATACCTTCGACCCTCAATCCGTCGAGTGTTTTGACTGCTTTGGCTGAGTTGCCAGAGAGTGCTGTGTCAATTAGGTCAAAAACACTGTAACGGGCGGAGCTGGTAACACTATGCTCCATCATTTCCCGGGTGATTTCTTGCCCGGGGCTGGAAAGCTTAAGTTTTTCTATCTCCTGGCTTGCGGCAAGTAAGTTGCCCTCTACTCTTTCTGCCAGGATTTGTATTGCTTCTGGTTCGGCTGAGAGGCCTGCAGATGCAAGGCGCTGGTTGATCCAGCGGGGCATTTCCTGAATCGTCACAGGCCATACCTGAACCAGTACTCCTGATTGTTCTAGGACTTTGACCCATTTGCTGTTGAGTTGCGATTTATCAAGTTTCGGTAATACCAGTAAAAGCAAAAGATCTTCACTCGCCAATGAAGCAAACTCTTGCAGGGCTTTACTGCCCTTATCCCCCGGTTTACCTCCGGGTAAACGCAGCTCGACGAGTTTTTTTTCTGCGAAAAGAGACATATTTCCGGCTGAAGCAACCAGCGTGCTCCAGTCAAAATTATGTTCTGCGTGGATAAGTTCTCTCTCGGTGAAACCGTGCTTTTTCGCTGTTGAGCGGACTAAATCGCAGCACTCTTGTACTATTAAGGGCTCATCACCAGTGATAATAAAAATTGGCGATAGGCCCTTTTTTAGATTTTGCGATAATTGATGGGGGTTAACGCGCATTAATAAAACTAACCTAGTAGCTCTTTTCTTCTAATGAAGCATTCACATCGATACGCCGTAAGCGGTCGATAATGCGCCCAATAAGCTCCCGCTGCATCTCCGCGCGTAAGGTATTTTCCTCTTCACTTTTACTGACAATTTCATCGACATCCCACTCCAAGGTGCGGTAAACGTCTGCCTGTGCTTTATTTAGGAGGACTTGGCCTGAAGCTGTGCGTACGCTATAGATTGCACTGGTAATTAATTCGTATTCAGATGCTCGCCCTTCAGAGTCTACAGCTACGGTTAGTTTTCTCTCGGTTTCCTGGTGAATGATGAGTGTATAGTCAGCTTCTGCAGGTGATTCCGCCATAGGCACCCCCGCATTATTGAGCAGTCGAGTTAATTGATCTGCGATATCACTGCGAGGGTCTACTGTGGATATATAGAGTGTACTACCGGGAGGAAAATTCTTAGGGGCGCCTCTTAGATGCCAGCCGCAACCGGCAATAGTGATAGCGAGAAGAAAAATAAAGGCTCGAATTGCGATTGTTTTCATAAACTACTTGCCTTGGTCTTGTCGGCTACAGCGAGCTGACTTAAGTGAGCCGGGAGTGAAACTCCCGGCATCATATTGCGGGTCTCTACTTGGCGACAATATTAACCAGCTTGCCAGGAACGACGATTACTTTGCGCACCGTAGCTTCACCGATAAATTTCTGAACGTTCTCATCGGCGAGGGCGAGTTTTTCCAGGCTCTCTTTGTCTGCATCAGCAGGCGCATCCAGTTTTGCGCGTACCTTGCCATTGACCTGGACGACCAAAGTAATCGAGGTGCGCACCAGTGCTTTTTCATCTGCCATTGGCCAAGGAGAATCGATTAGGGCACTGGTATTCCCTAGCACCTGCCACAGTTGGTGACAGATATGAGGAGTAACCGGAGCCAACAGCAAGACGGCGGTCTGTAGGGCTTCTCTCTCTACAGCCAGTCCTTGATCACTGTTGCGATCTGCCAGCTTGCCGACTTCATTGAGCAATTCCATTACTGCTGCGATAGCGGTATTAAAGGTCTGGCGGCGGCCATAGTCATCCCCCACTTTTTGGATGGTCTCGTGGGTTTTGCGGCGCAGCTGCTGTTGCTTGTCATTGAGGGACTGCTGGTCGATCTGTGCTTCACTGGAGCCCGCTGCAATATGGGCGTGAACGGTCTTCCAGAGTTTGCGCAGGAAGCGGCTGGCACCTTCCACACCGGCATCGTGCCACTCCAGAGTCTGCTCCGGAGGGGCGGCAAACATGGTGAACAGGCGAACGGTATCGGCACCGTACTCCTCAACCGCAGCGTGAGGGTCTATGCCATTGTTCTTGGACTTGGACATCTTTACCACGCCGCCGGCAATAATCTCTTCGCCGGTGGCTCGCTCAATCGCTTTGGTCGGCTTGCCCTTGTCATCGCGCTCGACGTCCACATCGGCGGGGTTGATCCAGGTCTTGTGGCCGTGTTCTTCCTTGTAGAAGGATTCGGCTAACACCATGCCCTGACACAGCAGCTTCTTGAAGGGTTCATCGCTATTGACCAGGCCCTCATCCCGCATCAGCTTGTGGAAGAAGCGCGCGTAGAGAAGGTGCAAGATGGCATGTTCAATACCGCCGACATACTGGTCCACTGGCAGCCAGTAGTTGGCGCGGTCCGGGTCCAGCATGCCCTCTTCAAAATCGGGACAGGTATAACGGGCGTAGTACCAGCTGGACTCCATAAAGGTGTCGAAGGTATCTGTTTCACGTTCTACGGGAGTGCCGTTGAGTTCGTCTTTACGCCATTCGGGGTCGGCTTTAATAGGTGATTGAACGCCGTCGAGCTCGACATCTTCCGGCAACAGGATCGGCAGCTTGTCTGCGGGTACTGGTATTTCTCCGCCGTCGGCCAGGTTGAACATGGGGATGGGCGCACCCCAGTAGCGCTGGCGGGAGACACCCCAGTCGCGCAGGCGATAGTTGATCTTAACCCGACCCTTACCTGCAGCAATCAGCGCTTCGGAGATCGCAGTAAAGGCGCCATCAAAATCCAGGCCGTCAAAACTGCCGGAATTCACCAGTTTGCCTTTCTCCGTATAGGCCTCTTTCTCCAAGTTGATGGACTCGCCGTCGGCAGCCTCGATAACCTGGATAACGGGCAGCTGGTATTTTTGCGCAAATTCCCAATCGCGCTGGTCGTGTGCCGGTACTGCCATCACCGCGCCTGAGCCGTAATCCATCAGAACATAGTTAGCCACCCATACGGAGACTTCTTCACCACTGATGGGGTGAATCGCCTTGAGCCCGGTATCCATGCCTTTCTTGTCCATCGTGGCCATATCGGCTTCGGATAGGGACTGCTTTTTGCACTCGGCGATAAAAGTTTTGAGTTCGGGGTTGGACTCGGCAAGTTCCAGAGCGATGGGGTGCTCGGCGGCGAGGGAAACATAGGTAACGCCCATCAGTGTATCCGGACGGGTGGTATACACATCGAAGTGGTCCATGCCCGCAATAGGCTTGGGCAGGGCAAAGCTCAGCTCTACTCCCCGGCTCTTGCCGATCCAGTTGCGCTGCATGGTGCGCACCTGCTCGGGCCACTCGGGCAGTTTGTCCAGGTCTTCGAGCAGCTCTTCGGCATAATCGGTGATCTTGATAAACCACTGGGCCAGCTCGCGGCGCTCAACGGTAGTGCCACAGCGCCAGCAGGCGCCATCTTCTACCTGCTCATTGGCCAGTACTGTCTGGTCGTGGGGGCACCAGTTCACTGCAGAGTTTTTCTTGTAGACCAGGCCTTTTTCGTAGAGGCGGGTGAAGAACCACTGCTCCCAGCGATAGTAGGAGGGTTGGCAGGTGGCCAGTTCGCGGGACCAGTCAAAGCCAAAACCCAGAGCCTTGAGCTGGCCTTTCATGTACTCGATATTGGCATAGGTCCATTTGGCTGGAGCGGTCTTGTTCTGGATGGCCGCATTCTCTGCCGGCAGACCGAAAGCATCCCAGCCCATCGGGTGCAACACGTTTCTGCCCTGCATGCGCTGATAGCGAGTAATTACATCGGTAATGGTGTAATTGCGCACATGCCCCATGTGTAGCTTGCCGCTGGGGTAGGGGAACATGGATAGGCAGTAGAACTTTTCCCTGCCGGCGTCTTCCTTTACTTCAAAGCTCTTCTCGGCCTCCCAGAATTCCTGGGCGGAAGCTTCGACTGCGGAGGGGTTGTACTGCTCTTCCATCGATTCGGGACCTATACTCTGTGATCAAAATTTGCGGGAAACTGTTCAGTGTTTATTGGGGGATGTGAACGCTTGTCAATCGGTAAAGATTGATCGCGATCAAGTTTCGCTCCCAGTGCATCTTTTACGATGCGTAAACGCGGGATTATAGGAGGGATACCGTGACGAAGGAACCAAAGTTGCCGCCGAAGGACGATCTGATTAATGAGTTTCGCGAAGACTTTGAAGATTTGGTCGAAGGTGAGCTGGCTGTTGAGAATCTCACCGCCAATAAGATGGCATTTTTGCGCGCTTGGCTGAAAGATGACCTGCATCGGGCTGCTGACTATATCCGGGGACTAGGTGGGGAATTGAAGACCCTGGAGGAGCGCAGTGGTGATTGGCTGCTGGATGCGGCGGACCCCACAGAAACCGCCTGGCCAAACTTAATGCGATGCATCAAAGAGGGCAAGCCTTGGGCTTTGGCCGGCGAGTTTGTAGGGCCGGATGAGGAGTTGCAGTGTTTGGGCTGTGGATACCGAGCTATGCCGCCGGCAAATACCCAGATTACTCCCTGCCACCGGTGTGGTTATGGATGCTTTCGTCAGATTGAGGGTGGTCTCGAGTATTGAATGGGCTCTATACGGCGGCGGCCACGCTTCTGATGCCTCCAGCAGCCCCATTGTTGGGGCTGTTGGTTGCATTCCTTTTGCGATTCTCTTCATCCGGGTCCCTGCTTGAGAGATGCTCTCTACCCTTGGCTGTGATTTCCTTTTGTGTGCTTTGGTTAGGGGCGACCCCGGCATTCTCATCCTGGCTTGGGGATCGATTGGGAAAAGTACCTTATCAACCCCATATAAGGCCTGAGGCTGTTGTGATCCTTGGTGCAGGGCGTTATCGCGACAGGTATTCGAATAGGGAGAGACTCTCTGCGGCGAGTCTTGAAAGAGTTGCCGGTGCTGTCGAGCAAGCACCAGAAGAGTTACCGATTCTGGTATCTGGCGGTCGGGTTCACAGCGGAGAGCGGCTGGCAGAGTCTGATTTAATGGCTGCGTTGTTGGAGGAGGAGTTTTCCACTCCGGTCACTTGGCGTGAAGATTGCAGTCGTACTACTGCAGAGAATGCAGTAAATAGTGCTGATATTTTGCACAGTGCTAACGTGAGGTCGGTTTTTTTGGCCACTCACTGGTGGCATATGCCTCGGGCAGCGGAAATTTTTACCCGCGCTGGCTTAGAGGTACAGCCCCTGCCGGTTGGGAGTGCCGGAGAGTTGATGCCCCGCGCTCAGACAGGTGTGGGGCGTTGGTTGCCCAATGCTGTCTCCCTGCTAAGGACCCAGGTCTACTGGCGGGAAATACTGGCACGGATCTGGTATCGGTGGAGTTCGCTACCGTCCATCAGAAAATGTTGAGGATGGATAAGGAACTTTTTGATAAATGTAATCTCAGAGGCCTACAGGATTTGAGGGATCAGGCGTCGAGCCCAAATGTTTGAGAGCTCTTGATTGCTAGTTGTACCGGGCTTAGGATGACTGGCGCCACAGGACATACCCATTGATTACCTTTTTATATGGAGTAGCGGCTGTGGATAAGAAACATAACAATAATCGAGATAACCTTATGATGAAGGGCATCCCACTTTCTTTCTCTCCGATACAGTTGCATAACCGGTTAAACCGGGCTGTTTGGATTGGCTTCAAGCGGGTTGAGCAAGATGGCCGCACACTGGTTTTTCTGTGTGCCGGTGGCGATAGCGGCGCCCAACTCAGTAAAAATTTTGAGACCTTTGCCGGGCAGATAGTTCGGGAGTTCGGTTTTGCTCCCGCCGAAGTGGAGTTTATCGAGCTGCGTTCAAAAGCTGAGGAGTCCCATTGGTATCGCTGGCATGCCCAGTGGGTGGGGTCTGCGCCAATGGAGTGCCATGGCGATCTGGTGACCAGCGAATCTAGCCGGCGCTACTTAGCCCAGGCACTCGAAAGCGATATGGCCGCCGCTTAAATTCATTTGTTCAGGCGCTGGCTTTAGTGGTAGCGCCGTCACCCTTGAGCAGGTCTGAGAGGGCTTGCTCCAGAGTTGGGAATTGGAAGGTATAGCCGGTTTCCAGTGCTGTACAGGGCTCGACCCTATCACTGGCTAGCAGTAATTCATCAGCCATCTCTCCAAAAGCTATCTTTAAAGCCCAGGCCGGTAAGCGTAAAAACGCCGGGCGACGCAACTCTTTGGCCAGGATTCGGGCAAAGCTGTTGTTGGTTACAGGTTCCGGTGCGCTTCCGTTAAATGGACGGCAAAGTTGATTGTCGATGGCGTGTAATATCAGTCCGACTTCGTCTTCTTCGTGAATCCAGCTCATCCAGTGCTCGCCCGAGCCCATGGGGCCGCCAAGCCCGAAACGAAATGGTGGCAGCATTTGGGGAAGGGCGCCACCGCGCATGGAGAGAACGATAGCTGTGCGGATAATGCCTACCTTAACGCCAGAGTGCTGCAGCGGGAGCGTGGCGGCCTCCCAGTCCCGACACAGCTGTGCGGCAAAGCCCCCTCCTGGAGCGCTGTCTTCTTTCAGTAACTCCCCTCCGCGATTGCCGTAATAGCCGATTGCGGAGCCGGACAAGAAGTAGGATGGCTTGTCTCTTTGGCCCAGGGTCCAGCGAACCAGCTTCTCTGTTGTGTCCAGTCGTGAACTGCGAATCTCAGTGCGATATTTTTCTGTCCAGCGACGGGAGATGGGGGCCCCGGCAAGGTTCACAATGACATCTACGGGCTGGTTTACCTCTGCGGGATCGCGGCAGGCGTTGGCTGATTCGCCACATAAGTTTCGAACCCTGTCCGGATGTCGGCTTAATACCGTAATAGTATTGCCTCGCTCCAGCCAGCGTCGACAAAAGAGTCTGCCTATAAGCCCGGTGCCACCGCTAATCAAGCAATGCATGGGGAATCACCTTGCCTTATATTCGCTAGAAAATTGAATGGAGCATAGCAGTGATATTCAGTGGCGGTAGCTTACCGATGGCCACCCCGGCAGGGAGTTGCCACAGGGCTTGTTTTAATCGGGTAGCTCGCCACTGAGAGGGGAGTTGGATTGGGGTTCCACCCTACGGCGTAAAAACAGGGCCAGGGCCAGCATTGGGAGCGCCAAGGCAAATACCAATGAGATGCCGGCTAGCATAAACGGAGTGGCGCCACTCATCGCTCTGATATCCCCGGTCATATTCGCGCGCTCGAATTGGGGGAGTTTTTTAATAACCTTCCCCTTGGGGTCCACAATTGCCGTCACACCAGTATTTGTCCCCCTCACCAGGTAGCGACCAGTTTCCAAAGCGCGCATCTGCGCCATTTGCATATGTTGTAAGGGGCCAATAGAGGTCCCGAACCATGCATCATTGCTAATGGTCAGCAAAACCTGGGAAGACAGTGCTGAGTCGGCAACCAGCCTGGGATAGACAATCTCATAGCAGATAAGCGGCGCCCAGCTTGCACCAGCAGCATTGAGCGGCGATTGTTCGTCCGGGCCTGAGCGGATAAAGGAAGTGGGGAGATTAAAAAACTCGATAGTGCCCCGAATAAAATCCTCTAACGGTACATACTCACCAAAGGGGACCAGGTGGCGCTTGTGATACACGCTGGGGCTCTGGCCAAAAACAGCGGCGGAGTTGTGAATACTCGGCCGCTCCTGTGCCGAACCCCGGGTGTCATAGAGAATACCGGTGATCAAATCGATGTTGGTAGTCTCAGCATTGCGTTGCAGCGCCTGCATAAGGTTGGGGGCTTGCCCGTAGAGCATGGGCAGGGCGGCTTCGGGCCAGATAATAACGTCTACATCCTGATCGCTAAGGGCGCGAGTACCCTCCTGGTAGCGACTGATAGTTTCCCCGCGAAACTCTGGCAACCACTTCTTTTCCTGAGGAATATTAGCCTGCACCAGCCCAACGCTGATAAGAGGACCTTTTGCGGAGGTCCACTCCACTTGGGAGAGGGCAGCTCCTATTGGCCAGGGGGCCAGTGCCGCAGTGAGTAGAATGATATGGCTGTGTCGCTTGAGCGGGGATAGGCGGCCACTGACAACCAGGGCCAGCACTGCGCCGGTAAATGCCAATAGCAGGCCTATGCCGTAGACACTCAAAATCGGCGCCCAGCCCGCTAGCCAGGTTTCTGTATGGCCATAGCCGGCGAAGAGCCAGGGGAAACCGGTAAAGGCCCAGCTGCGCAGCCATTCACTGATAAACCACAATGCGGCAAAAGCCAGAGCGAAGCTGAATTTATTATCTGTGAAGCGGCCCAGAATGAAGAAGGGCGCGGCTAACAGCAGCGCCATAATAGCGACGAAGCTTCCGGTGAGGGCCAGTCCTAATGGCACCGATGAGTTGCCAAAATTTGTAATCGAAACGTAGACCCAGGAAGCCCCGCTGGCGAAGAGGCCCAATCCATAGCAGAGGGCGAGCCAGAAGCTTTTGCGACCCGGTAGCACCTGCCCTTTGGCTGCAGAGAGCAGAATCCAGGCGAATAGTGTCAGGGACAGCAGGCCACATACCCAATAGTTAAATGGGGCAAATGAAAGTGTCATCAACCCGCCAGCTACAACGCTGGCGAGAGGAGAAAATAATCTGCGCATAAAGTTGTTGTCAGGATACCCCGTTCTCTAAGGGTATCAGTGTGTTAAAGCTTGCAGTGCTCAGCTGTCTTCTTCTGGCGGTTTGCGCATATGGGCAACCCGCAAAAGGTGTATCTGGCGGCTGTCTGCATAGAGTACCCGGAACATAAAGTCACCCAGTCGGGTGACTTCGTCACGGCCCGGCAAATGGCCGAATGATTGCATAATAAGACCGCCGACAGTGTCGAATTCTTCATCACTAAAGGCGCTCTCGAAAAATTCATTGAACTCTTCAATGGGAGTCAGAGCTTTAACGATAAAATCGTTTTCCCCAACTTTACGGATATAACTATCCGCTTCTTCCTCGTCGGTCTCGTCTTCGATTTCACCGACAATTTCCTCGAGGATATCTTCAATAGTCACAACACCGGATACACCGCCGTATTCGTCTATCACGACCGCCATATGGTAGCGGTTCTCACGGAACTCGCGCAGCAGGATATTGAGGCGCTTGCTCTCGGGAATAATATTGGCTGGGCGGATCAGGTCTTCGAGCTGAAATCCGTCGAAACCTTTCAACAGGAGAGGGAGCAGGTCTTTGGCGAGCAATATCCCGCGTATATCATCGACACTTTCGCCGACGACAGGGAATCGGGAGTGCCCCGAATCAATAATTTTGGGGAGGAACTCTTCCGGCTTATCGTGAAGGCCTACCACAACCATTTGCGAGCGTGGAATCATAATCTCGCGGACTTGCTGGCTGGAAACGTCCAGTGCGCCTTCGATAATAGAGAGCGCTTCAGCATCTACCAGCTGATTTTCAGCGGCGTCCTTAATGATGTCCAATAATTCGTCGCGAGACTTGGGTTCAGCTGAAAAGGCGCTGAACAGCTTTTCCAGCCAACTTTTTTCACTCGCGCGGGATTTGCTCGCTGAGTGACTACTTGGGGGCTCGTCTGTGGTCATGGAAGTGGCCATGCTCCGGGGTTCTCTCGTTTGTAGATAAAATTCAGTAGCAGTTTGCCATTACTTCGGTGGTACAGCGGCTATCATCCCACTTCATCCAGTGGGGCGTAGGGGTCTGCAATGCCGAGGTTGGCGAGCAACTTCGTTTCCAGGCTTTCCATAACCTGAGCGTCTGCATCTTCGATATGGTCATAACCTAGAAGGTGCAGTGTGCCATGGACCACCATATGTGCCCAGTGCGCCGATAGTGATTTGCTCTGTTGCTCCGCTTCCAGTTCAACTACTGGGGCACAGATCACAAGATCTCCAAGCATCGGGAGATCCAGCTCCGCAGGAAAATCTGTAGGGAAGGATAAAACGTTAGTGGGTTTATCCTTGCCACGATACTGGTGATTAAGTTCCTGGCTCTCACTTTCGTCCACGATTCGCACCGACAGTTCCGCTTCGTTGCGGTGGCCGGTCAAAGCCTTGGATACCCAGTTGCTGATAGCCTCATCGGAAGGGGTGTCGTGGCAGCGGCTGACCCGCTGCACATCGAGTGTTAAATCAGTCATAACTCAGGTGCGGACTCTAAGCGGCATTCTCATCGGCTTTATTGGAAATTCGATCTGCCGAGGCCATTTCCAGCTCAGCTTCATGAATATCGTAGGCCTCCACAATGCGCTGCACGAGGGGGTGGCGAACCACATCCTTGGCTCCAAAGTGGGTAAAGCTGATTCCATTAACCCGCCCCAGTACTCCAACAGCATGGCGCAAACCGGAAGCTTGGCCACGGGGCAGGTCGACCTGGCTGGGGTCACCGGTAATTACGGCGGTTGAGCCAAAGCCAATCCGCGTGAGGAACATTTTCATCTGCTCTCGGGTGGTATTTTGACTCTCATCGAGAATAACAAAGGCGTTATTTAGGGTGCGCCCGCGCATATAGGCAAGGGGAGCTACTTCGATAACGTTGCGCTCGATCAGCTTGCCAACAGTCTCAAAACCGAGCATTTCGTAGAGGGCGTCGTAGAGCGGGCGGAGGTAAGGGTCTACCTTTTGGCTCAAGTCACCGGGCAGGAAGCCCAATTTCTCGCCGGCTTCAACGGCGGGGCGGACCAGGAGGATTCGCTCAACTTCATCCTTGAGCAGAGACTCCACAGCACAGGCTACTGCCAGGTAGGTTTTACCGGTACCGGCGGGTCCGATACCGAAATTGATATCATTGGTCTGCACAGCGCTAACGTATTTACGCTGATTGAGCCCTCTGGGGCGTACCGAGCACTTCTTAGTGCGAATCAGTACTACTTGGTCAGCTTCGCTGGAGTCACCGCTACCATCTTGGCCGGTGAGTTCTTCAACCCCCGCCTGCTGCAGAGCCAGGTGAATCTCATCTGGAGTGAGATAGTCCTTGGTACCGGTTTCCTTGTAGAGCCTACTGAGTAGTTCGCCAGCGGCACGCGCCGATTTGGCATCGCCGAAAAATGAAAACTGGTTGCCACGATTTCGAATTTCGATATCCAGGCGCTGTTCTATTTGGCGTAGGTGTTGGTCGAACTGACCGCAGAGATTGGCGAGACGGCGTGCGTCGTTGGGCTCGAGAGTGATGCTGTGAGCGAGGGTTTGTGTTTCCAAATTGGTTTCCGGCACCTTTAATCCAGGGGTTATATTGCTAGGGTATACCCATTTTCCCTAAAGGGGAAAGAGGTGATTCCTACAAATAGGTTCTAACTTTACCTGATTTTAATTACGGGGCGTAATTTGGGGGGTAAGTTGAGCCTAATTTGGCGGCAGGATGTGCTTTCGAAGTACATCTTGCCGCTATTTGAGGTAATCACAAAGTCTTAGAACAGGTCTTCTTCCAGCTCAGATGTGACTAAAGTACCGCGCAGGGAGTTTGGCAGGGCCTCTTCAATCACAACATCGGCAAATTTGCCGATCAGGGCGAGATCGTCCGCACGGAAGTTGACTACCCGGTTGTTCTCGGTGCGGCCTTGCAGCTGTCCGGGGTCCTTTTTGGAAACGCCGGTTACCAGCACACGCTCGGTGTTGCCAACCATGCGGCGGGCAATAGCTGCAGCCTGCTGGTTAATCCGCGCTTGCAGCAGCTGTAGGCGCTGCTTTTTCACCTCTTCCGGGGTGTCATCGGCCAAGTCGGCAGCCGGAGTGCCTGGGCGAGGGGAATATATAAAGCTGAAGGAAATATCGAAGCCCACGTCCTGGATCAGGTTCATGGTCGCTTCAAAGTCCCTGTCAGTTTCGCCGGGGAAGCCGATAATAAAGTCTGAAGACAGGCAGATATCCGGGCGAATTTTCTTCAAGCGGCGGATCTTGGATTTGTACTCCAGGGCGGTGTGGCCGCGTTTCATTGCCATCAGAATGCGGTCGGAGCCACTCTGTACGGGCAGGTGAAGGTGACTAACCAGTTCTGGCACCTGTCCGTAGACATCGATCAGCGCATCGGAGAACTCTACAGGGTGAGAGGTGGTATAGCGGATGCGGTCGATGCCATCGATCGCTGCCACATAAGTGATCAGCTCGGCGAAATCTACTTCGTGGCCATCTTCTCCCGTAGCGCGGTAGGCGTTTACGTTTTGCCCAAGCAGGTTCACCTCGCGGACACCCTGGTCTGCCAGGTGGGCGATCTCTTCGAGTACATCGGCCACAGGGCGGCTGACTTCTTCGCCACGGGTGTAGGGAACCACGCAGAAAGTACAGTACTTGGAGCAGCCTTCCATAATAGAGACAAATGCAGTGGCGCCGTCGGCCTCTGGCTGGGGCAGGCGATCAAACTTCTCGATCTCCGGGAAGCTCACATCGACGATAACTGCGCCGCTTTTTTGCTCCTTGGTCTCCATCATCTCCGGCAGGCGATGCAGGGTCTGGGGGCCAAAGATCAAGTCTACATGGGGCGCGCGCTTGGCAATCGCCTCGCCTTCCTGACTGGCTACACAGCCGCCAACACCAATCACCAGGTCGGGATTTTTTTCCTTCAGGTGCTTCCAACGGCCCAGCTGGTGGAACAGCTTTTCCTGGGCTTTCTCGCGGATAGAACAGGTGTTGACCAATAGTACATCCGCCTCGTAGGGATCGTCGGTAGGTACCATGTCGTGGGACTCGCCGAGCAGATCGCGCATCCTCGCGGAATCGTACTCATTCATTTGGCAGCCGTGGGTCTTAATATATAGCTTTTTCACCGATGTTTCGGACATATCGCGCCTGGTTAAAAACTGGTCAACAATTAGGGTGGGGCATTATAGCGATACGACCCGGCACTGCATAGATGGCTATATTAGCTGTTGCGAACCTGTGCTATTCTTGCGCGCTTTTTCGGGCTTTGCCCGTTCTTTGATCAATTTGAGCTTCGGGGTCATCCCCATCCTGAGAGACTTATGGCCAACCCGATTTATAAAGTTATTTTCCACAATCAAAACCAAGTGTACGAACTCTACGCTCGGGCCATCTATCAAAGTGATATGTACGGCTTTATCGAGGTGGAGGAGTTTGTATTTGGGGAAAAGGCTCAGCTTGTGGTCGATCCCAGTGAGGAAAAGCTGAAAACCGAATTTGCTTCGGTAACCCGTTCCTATATTCCGATGCACAGCATCGTGCGTATTGATGAAGTGGAAAAAGAGGGCACCGGCAAGATTGTTGAAGTAAAGGGTGACAAAGTTGCCAAGTTTCCTTTTGCCCCGCCTATCCGTCATCCCCAGGACACAGAGTAAGCTTTATTTTTACTCTGAATCAGGCCGGGCTCTATGCCCGGTTTTTAGCGCCAAAATCATCCGCTGCACCTTTTTTTCCTCTGCAATATAAGCTTCAATAAAAATCCTCCTGACTGTCATCAAATCGCTGCAAAGTGGTTGCGCTGACGATCAACGCCGTTCTGTATTTAGTTGATCTCAATTTGCTAGCAAGAGAGCAAATACGGATTTATCGATTTTTCTCAAGTTAGCTCAAGCGACGACCTATATTTTTGCCGCGTATCTGCCCTGATTTTTATGGGCTGATAACTGGTACAGACTGGAACTTTGCTATGAGCAATCGCTATCGCGCACTGTGGATTTCCGATGTCCATTTGGGCAGCAGAGACAGTGAGCCCCATCGACTTGCAGATTTTCTGGCTCAGAATCGCGCCGATACGGTCTATCTGGTTGGGGATATTTTTGATATGCAGGCACTCGCTCAAGGACGAGGTACATGGTGTCAGGCCTCTTCGCTGCTACTGGAAATGCTTTCCGAATTAAGTAGCCTGACGCCTGAAGTCATTTATATTCCTGGAAATCACGACGCGCCAATGCGCAGCTGGGCCGGAAAGCGGCTCGGCAATATCCGAATTGAAAAAGACTATATCCACACTGCTTCTAATGGGCGCCGCTTTTGGGTAACCCACGGCGATCAGTTTGAACACCGAATTAAAATACATCCAATCAGTTACCATATCGGCGATCGCAGTTATTACCTGATGCTGCGCTTTAATCGCTGGATCAATTATTGGCGCAATCGATTTAATAAGCCCTGGTGGTCGCTGGCCAGCCAGATAAAAAATCGTGTGGGTGCCGCTCGACAAATGATGAGTGATTTTGAGGATGTCGCCACTCGTGAAGCGATATCGCGGGGATTCGATGGTGTTATTTGTGGCCATATCCATAGGCCTGCCCTTAGAAATAAAACAGTGTGTGGGGATACTGCGACCTATGCGAATTGTGGTGATTGGGTCGATTCTATGAGTGCGGTTGTAGAACAACAGGATGGCAATTTAGATCTTTTACATTGGTATCGGACTCCAAAAATTGCCAGCATAATGACAGAGGTGGTTGCGGCATGATTCATCTTGAGACTCTTTTGCAGAAAAACGCCTGGTACAGCGCGGCACCACAAAAAACCACGCGAAAATTGGTTTCTGCCACAGTAAAGAAAATCTGTTGTGAGGAGCAGCTACAGGAATTTACCAGCAGTTACCCCCATCTTGGCGGCCTGGATTTTATTCGCCAGGTATTCGATGACTTGAATTTTCGCTACGAATTAAATCCATCAGAGTTGGCTCGGGTTCCCACTAGTGGGCCGCTGGTGATTGTGTCTAATCACCCCTTAGGAAGCCTGGATGGTCTCGCTCTGATTGATATGGTGGCGCGGGTACGGAAAGATGTTCGAGCTGTCGCGAGCCAACTATTATGGAACATAAAATCCCTGCGCCCCTGTTTATTGCCCGTAGATAACTTTAATGGGCGTACCCGTCGAGCCGATATTGAAGGTATTTATAGCCATTTAGGTGACGGGGGAGCGATCATCATTTTCCCGGCGGGCGAAGTATCCAGGCTCACCCCCCATGGGGTTCGGGATGGACGCTGGAATTCAGGCTTTGCCCGTTTTGCGGAAAAAACCAATGCGCCGATATTGCCGGTGCAGGTTTTAGGGAGGAATTCCTGGTGGTTCTATGGCCTCTCAATGTTGAACAAGCCTCTCTCGACTTTATGGTTGATTAGGGAGATGTTTAAACAGGCCAGCCGCAGTATCGATATTCGTATAGGACGTCCCCTGGAAGCGGAACACTTTCGTAGCTGGCCGCTAACACCCCGCGCCAAGGCTGCCCTGTGGCGTAAACATGTCTACCAATTACATCGTTCGCCCGCCCCTCTGGGGCCGGAATTAATTGTTGAAGCTGAGCCAAAAGTCGATGTAGCGCGAGTGGTTGAGTCCTGTGTATCACTCTCTGAACTGGGTAATTTTTCTGTGCGTTTATATCGGCAGAAAGCAGATTGCCCCGTCATGCGGGAATTGGCCAGAGTGAGGGAGATTGCCTTTCGATCAGTGGGGGAAGGGACCGGGCAGAGCCGGGATTGGGATGCGTTTGATGCTCATTACGACCATCTATTGTTGTGGGATGCAGAAAATCGACAGATTGCAGGAGCTTACCGCATAGCAGCGACCGAGGCGCTCTCGGATGATCAGATATACAGCAGTACGCTTTTTAATTACCCGCAGCCTCCTCGGCAGTGCCTGCCAGATTCTGCAGAGCTAGGGCGTAGCTTCCTACTGCCGGAATATTGGAGAGGGCGCGGGTTAGACCTGCTCTGGTGTGCTATTGGACAGTGGGTATTGCGCAATAAGGTACGCTACCTATTTGGCCCAGTGTCTATGCCCGGTACATTTTCCGTGAGAGCGAAGTCCGTTATTGTGCGCTATTTTTCCCATTATTTTGCTCCTGAAAACTCCTTGGGGGATGCTCGACTGCCATTTCCGGAAGCACAATCTGAACTGCCTGAATTACTTGGGGATTCGGTGTCAGATATGCGTCAATTGAAGCATATTTTGCGTGAGGAGGGCGTTATGCTACCTCCCCTATTTAAAAAGTATGCCTCTGTTACTAAAACGGGAGGGACCAGTTTCCACGCCTTTAATATTGACCCGGATTTTTGCGATGCTGTGGATGGGCTGGTCGTTGTTGATTTATCAAAAGTGGACGAGAAGTTTGCTAAACGTTATTTATCCAGCTGACTTAGAAGTGACTCTTTATGAAAAAGGCAGCGTAAAGCTGCCTTTTTTTAAGATTCAGGAAATCTCACCTGGCATTTTGGATGGTTAAATTTTGCCAAGCTTTTTACGTAGGCTCACCAGTTTGACACAGAGGACGAAAACAGACATTGCGGTATCCAGTTCTTCCAGCGGTGGGAAACTGGGTGCAATACGAATATTGCTGTCCTCAGGGTCCTTGCCATAAGGGAAGGTAGCGCCGGCAGGTGTTAATTTTACTCCGGCATCCGCAGCCATTTTAACCACTGCTTTTGCGCAACCGGGAAGTGTATTAAAGGAAACAAAATAACCTCCTTCAGGTTTTTCCCAAGTACCCATATCTGCATCGGTGAGGGCATTATGTAAATGCTCCAGAACACACTCGAACTTCGGGCGAAGAATATCTGCATGTTTATGCATGTGTTCTGTCAGGCTGGTGTATTCGGTAAAAAATCTCGAGTGACGCAATTGGTTGACTTTGTCAGGACCAATGGTCATTGCCTGCATTTGGCCTTTGAGGGAATCGAGATTTACCTGGCTGGCGCTCACAAACGCAACGCCTGCGCCAGCGTGGGTGACTTTTGAAGTTGAGGCAAACTGTATTACGGAGTCTGCAGTATCATTTTCCAGGGTTGCTGTGCGAATATTTGGCAGATTTACATAGTTGCCAATGTCGTGCACCGAATAGGCATTGTCCCAAAATATCCGGAAGCCGGCGCCGGCAAATTGTCCCAGCTGCGCCAATCTTTCTACAGTTTCCTTGCTGTAAGTGGCTCCTGTTGGATTTGAAAACTTGGGCACACACCAGATACCAACAATCTCTGCGTCTTCACGCACGAGCTTTTCCACAAGCTCCATGTCGGGCCCCTGCTCTCCCATGGGCACGTTAATCATCTCGATACCCAGCTGCTCACAGATCGTAAAATGGCGGTCATAGCCGGGAACAGGGCAGAGAAATTTGGGAGCTTTTAATTCGCGCCAGGGGGTAGTGCCCGCAAAGCCGAACAGGTAACCGGTGACTAGGGCGTGATACATCAGTGTGAGAGAGCTGTTGCCTCCGGCAATCACTTCGCTGACCGGCACTTGAAGCATTTCGGCTCCCAGCTCCCTTGCGCAGGTCAGACCGATTAGGCCACCGTAGTTGCGAGTGTCGGTACCGTCTGCCGCTCGATAGTCACCGGAGAGAATTCCATCAAGTTTATCGGAAAGTTTTAATTGCTCCGCCGAGGGCTTTCCACGTGTGATATCCAGGCTTAACTCGTGTTGACAGATCTTGTTGTAGTGAGCGCTTAATTCTTTTTCCCACTCGATCAATTGTTCCTGTGTGGCGGATTCGATATGCACTTGAATTCCCCTGGCTGGTAATGTGAGTTGGCGAGCTTATCAGCCTTAGGTTGCTTTCGTCAGCAGGAAATCACACATGATTATTAGTTTCTCTTGAATCTATTGCGTGGAATTTATCCTGGATACGCTAGCTTTTTGAGCTCTCATGTCGTTCATTAGCTTGGCGGTGGTGTTGGGATCTGGGCGTCTGATTATTGGCTGGATAGAGAGCGGAAGTCCTGGGCATAGTCGCGCAGAGTTTTGCTTAGGTGACGACGTTGTGTGGGGCTGGTACTGGACAGAATTTGTTCTCCCAGTTCGCGAGCTTGGATTTTGCGCTGCTCTTGCGCCTTGCGATATTCGTCGGACCAAAGTTGGTCTGGGTTTTCCAGCAGACCGCGCAACTGTTGTTGGTATCCATCAGGCTTCTGTCGGAGAAGCTCAATGGCATGTTGCTGCCAAATCATATGTTGTTCGTTACGTAATACAGGGTTGTACTCTACCTGCTTTACCCAGGCTGAGATCAGCTGCTTTTGTTGCTCGGTTAAACTTCCCAGCCATCGCCTGCTCTCCCGGCGAATTTGCCGATCGCGGTGTCGTTGTATTTTCCACGGCGAGCGCTGCCATTTTTCCAGTGTTTTCTGCTGCTTTTTGGCCAAGTTGTGTTGCAGGCGATCAATCTGTTGTGGCGTTAACTGCGCCACAATAGGAAGCATTAAGTTGAAGGCGTTGTTACTGGCGCTTTCGATGAAGTGGTACACCTCTTTTTCAACCGGAGCCAGCTGAGGATTCTCAAGTTGACCTTGATCTACTTTATCTGCCAGTTGGCTCAGGAAATCGGCATATTTTGGTAGCTGTGTTTGGCGGTGCCAGTGAAAAAAGCTGTTAAGAGCCCCTTGAAACTCCAGTTCTTGCTGGGAATTTAAGTCGACATAGTCACGAAGCTTCCAGCGTATCCAATAATCAATGTTGTTATAGGCGAATTGAATGCTGGAGCAGCTGCTAAGTAAGCTCGCAACTACAAGGAGAATGATTAAACGCCATTTTTGTGTGGTGCAACTGCCCGGGGTTTGGGGCATTGATCCTTCCTGTAGATATGATCGGCAGCGACTGATAGGGGTGCCTTAAGCATAGATTAAAAAGGTATACCCAATTCCAGTTTTGTTGTGACAGTAATGGGGTATCGGGTTGGCGTGCTAGCGGGCGTTTGAAAACAAAGCAGGATGATTAATGGCGTCAATTAACTGAGGTGAAGTACTGCTGGGCATAGACTGATTGATGGAGCTCGGTATTAATGTGAGAACTGGGTTCATATTTTGTGTGAGTCAGGTAGGAAGTATTATGGTTACCACGGTCATGGAGGCTGAGGCTCGTGAGGCGCCGGATAGGATTGCTGAACAGCTGCATTCCAATGCCAATATAATGTCTCATCTGGGAGAGCGGCTGCGCCAGAAGCCTCCTCGTTTTGTGATGATTGTGGGGAGGGGTTCTTCTGATCATGCGGGCGTCTTTGCCAAGTATCTGATAGAGATTGAAACTGGTACCCCTACTTTTGCTGCCGCACCGTCGGTCTCCAGTGTTTATGGTCGCAAATTAAAGCTCGATGAGGCCCTGGTTATCGTCATTTCCCAGTCTGGCAGAAGCCCAGATATTCTGACCCAGGCCCGCATGGCGAGAGAGCAGGGGGCTTATACAGTCGCTTTGCTTAACGATGAAGATGCGCCGATTAAAGATGTGGTTGACTTGGTAATTCCTTTAAAGGCTGGCCCGGAAAAAGCGGTTGCAGCTACGAAAAGTTATCTGGCGACCCTATCTGCGATACTGCAGATGGTCGCCAATTGGACGCAGGATCCCGCTCTTTGTAATGCTCTGGAAAAGTTGCCGGAAACTTTGAGATCTGCGGTGCGGGCAGAAATTCAATTGCGTCCGGAAAACCTGGCCTCGGTACAAAATCTGGTAGTTTTGGGGCGGGGTCCCGGTTATGGGATTACCCGGGAACTGGCGCTGAAGTTAAAAGAAGTCTGCAATATCCATGCGGAGTCCTATTCCAGTGCGGAATTCTTGCACGGCCCCGTTACGCTGGTGGAAGGGAAATTGACAGTGGTGAATGTTCCAATCGAGGATGAGTCATTCCCCACACACAGCCAACAGATCGATGAAATTCGGCGGCGTGGGGCGGCTCTGATTAATTTGCATGTGCCGAGTAAGGGGGTTCACCCGAGGGTGGCTCCACTGGCGCTGTTGCAGCGTTTTTATATCGATGTGGCCCACGTGGCGGTAAGTCGGGGGATTAATCCCGATGAGCCGGCGGGTTTAAAGAAAGTTACTCAGACAGTCTGAATAAAACAGAAATTAGTATTTGGGAGGGGGAAGTGGGGGTTATCCTGATTGCTGAAAAGCTATTTGATGGCGAGCGCATACTTGCAGATGTTGCTATCACCATTGGAGATAGCGGACTGATTTCCGCAGTGGGTGGGGGTGTGAGTTCCGATGCTGAGCGCTTACCGGGTTTGTTGGTGCCGGGCTTTATTGATATCCAGGTCAATGGTGGCGGTGGTGTACTGTTTAATCAGGAGCCCTCAGTTAATGCGCTTCAGCAAATAAGCGAAGCCCATAGTCAGTTTGGCACCAGTGCTTTCCTGCCCACCTTGATTACGGATAGCTTTCCAGTGATGCAGCGGGCAGCCGATGCGGTAAGTGGGGCCTTGTCCAGCGGTGTTCCGGGTGTGATTGGAGTACATTTTGAGGGGCCGCATTTAAGTGAGGCCAAAAAGGGTACCCATGAAGGAGGGTTTATCCGCTCTTTGAGTCATGAGGAGCTTTCCCTCTACGCCCGGGAAGACCTGGGAATCCGCTTGGTCACTCTGGCGCCAGAGTGTGTATCGGTATCCGATATCCGAAAGTTGGTTTCCCTGGGGGTTCATGTTTGTCTCGGTCATTCGAATGCGAATGCTGAAGTTGTTGAAGCTGCGTTGGATGCTGGAGCGACAGGATTTACCCACTTATACAATGCAATGTCCCCGCTTCATTCGCGTGAGCCGGGTATGGTGGGGACAGCTCTGATCCGGGAAGATGCCTGGTGTGGATTAATTGCCGATGGCCACCATGTCAGTACCGGCGCTATGGCGTTAGCTTTGAAAGCAAAACCTCGCGGTAAGTTGTTACTGGTAACCGATGCAATGTCGCTAGTGGGCAGTGATGCCACCAGTTTTCCCCTATTTGATCGAGTGGTTACACGAGAAGGGGATAAACTGACCTCCAGTACCGGAGAATTAGCGGGTTCTCACTTGGATATGATCGGCGCGGTTAAAAATATCCGCGACAGGTGTGGGATTGAATTGCCGGAAGCGCTGCGCATGGCAAGTTTGTATCCGGCGCAGTTCCTTGGTCTGGGAGCAGGTGTAATCACTGAAGGGGCCCGAGCGGATATGGTTTTATTAGGTGAGGATCTGCAAGTGAATAGGACCTGGAGCCTGGGGCGTGAAATTTATCGACGGAATTAACTTTCCAGATCTCTCTTAAGCTGAAGGGGTTGTTTGGACGCGGGGCCAGTGGATTGTCGAATAATTAACTCGGGGGTGAAGCTACGGTACGTTTCACCCTCTTGCCCAGAACCATTAAGTTCTTTTGAACTTTTACACTGAATTTTCTCAAGCAGTAATTCTGCTGCCGAGCGGGCGATTTCCTGATTGGGTTGGTGTGCGGTTGTAAGTTTGGGCCAGGTTTGTCGAGAAAATGGGCTGTCTTCAAATCCTGCGATAGAGACTTGCCCGGGAACATCAATCTTTAACATACGGGCGGCAAATAGAGCGCCCGCTGCGATTTCGTCATTAGCGGCAAATATTGCTGAGGGAGGTTTGTCGCTGTCGAGGATCTTTCTTGCATTGATCTCGCCCGATTCAAATGAATATTTCCCTTCAACAATCAAATGTTGGTCCACTGCTATTCCTGCATCTTCGAGTGCCTGGCTGTATCCATTTTGGCGCCCCAATGTGGAAAGGTGCTCCTCGCCTCCGCTTAAATAAGCGATACGCTTGTGCCCGAGTGAAAGTAGGTGCTGGGTAATATTGTAGGCGGCCTGGCGGTCGTCAATCTGTATAGACTTTCCCTTTGCTTTCTCTGTATTGGTGGAGGAAATAATTCGCACAAATTCCACATTCATGGATTGGAGCATATCGATAAAAGAAGGTGACTCTGAAAAAGGGGGGGTCAGGACCAATCCGGCTACTTTGCCGTGCTCGACAAGTTTATTTAGGTCGCTGTGGATAACTGGAGATTTTGAATTACAAGGATGGATAAGTAGCTCATACCCTTTTGCTCTGCAGGCTTCCAATATGCCGTTTTGCATATCGATAACGTAGTGGGCATTAGGGTTGTCATAAATAAATGCGATGGAATAGGAGTGTGTCCCCGCCAGATTCCGCGCTGCCAGACTGGGTGTGTAGTTCAGGCTTTTGACTGCGTCGAGTACTTTTTGCCGAGTGGCTGCGCGTACAGAGGGCTCATTATTGATCACCCTGGACACTGTTTTGATAGATACGCCGGCGCGCTCGGCAACATCGTTAATTGTGACTTTCATGCATCAACTAGTTCTATCTGAGCCTTGGCCTTGCTGGCATCGACAAGTAAGTATTGCTGGAAGGTGGGATTTTAACAGTTATGAGTCTGCAATTAGCTTATGGGGTGCGCCTCCTTTCTTAATTTGTGGGTAATTTGTAGTTTTTTATCCCAATTCTTTGAGATTCCCAGACCTTATCATTTGTCTGTAAAAATCCTACACCTAAGTAAGGCCAATCTTTCTCTTTGTGACTGAATGAAGGCATTAAGTTTCCCAGTATTAAAGAAAATGATGGCTTTTACGCCAAATACTCCCTACATGCCTGTCTCCCCTGGTCAACATCTTCAATCACTATTTGAAGCCTCTTGAAAATTTTTGTAGTTTTACTACATAATGCGCATCAATAAGATTGAGTGGCTACAGATTGGGTGAATTACTCAAGCCGGGCGTCCAAAGTCTCTACCACCTCAGTGGGGAGGAGGTTCCGGCATTGTTGGATCACTAACATTCAGCTCTAAGAGCGGGAAGAGGCTCGGAAGTGAGATTTCTACCCGATAACAGGATTTCCCATGAGTCTCCATCAGCAGTCTTGCCGTGGGCTGAAAGGTGGTCCGCTGGAATGATTGGGTTTCCAGCGATCTGATAAAAGCAACTTTGTTCCTTCTGCTTCAGATTTACGATTGGGTAATAGGACATTGATGGCACTACAACCAAAGGGTTGCAGTGGGAGCCATTCCGCCGAAAGGCGCTCCACGGAAAGATAATCACAGGTGGCTGATGCCACTGAAATGTGGCCCTGGTGGTTTTTGTAACTAGAGACCACCTCAACAGAGTTATTACGGAATAGTCATGGTTCACAGCAAGCTTCAGACCGTTACCGAACGCATCATTAAGCGCAGCGAAGAAACTCGTGCAGAGTATCTGGCGCAGGTTGAGAAAGCGCATATTGAAGGGCGGGCAGCGGCACATGTGTCTTGCGGAAACTTGGCCCACGCAATAGCCGCATCTCCAGAAGGTGATAAGCAGTTGATCGCCTCTGGGCGGGGGCCGAACCTGGGTATCGTCAACGCCTATAACGATATGTTGTCCGCTCACCAGCCCTATGGTGCCTACCCTGCTCAATTGAAAGAGGCAGCTGCGCGCAATGGCGCAACGGCCCAGGTTGCCGGTGGTGTACCGGCAATGTGCGATGGGGTGACTCAAGGGCGTGCAGGGATGGAACTCAGCCTGTTTTCGCGGGATGTGATTGCCATGTCCACAGCAATCGCGCTTTCGCATGATGTTTTCGAAGGAGCCATATTTCTGGGTATCTGCGACAAAATTGTCCCCGGCCTTGTTATTGGTGCTCTTTCTTTTGGCCACTTGCCTTCAATTTTTGTACCTGCGGGTCCAATGCCCACTGGCCTGTCCAATGCGGAAAAAGTCCGGGTTCGCCAGCTCTATGCTGAAGGTAAAGTAGGGCGCTCTGAACTATTGGAAGCCGAGAGTGCTTCCTACCACAGTGCCGGCACCTGCACCTTTTACGGCACTGCCAACAGTAACCAGATGTTGGTAGAAATTATGGGACTGCAACTGCCTGGCAGTTCCTTCGTAAACCCCGGTACCGAATTGCGCTCGGCATTAAATGAAGCTGCCGTGGCGCAATTGGTAAAAATTACTGAACCGAGCCGGCACACTTCGGTAGCTAAAATTCTCACCGAAAAAGCATTCGTCAACGGAGTGGTGGGACTGCTCGCTACCGGCGGATCCACAAACCACACATTGCACCTTATTGCGATGGCGCGTGCAGCAGGTATTCAGTTGACTTGGCAGGATATGGCCGACCTCTCTGAAGTGGTGCCGTTGCTTTGTCATGTGTACCCGAACGGTACTGCGGATATCAACCACTTTGCCGCAGCCGGCGGTATGCAGTTCCTGATTCGCGAACTCCGCTCCGCTGGCCTTTTACACGATGATGTGCACACAGTACTCGGTAATTCCGGTCTCGAACCTTACTGTGAAGACCCCTTCCTCAACAGTGATGCTGGCGGTGGTGTGGTTTGGAAACCCACTCCAGAAGAGAGCGGTGATACGACGGTCATTCGTCCAGCCACAGACCCTTTCTCCCAGCATGGTGGTTTGCAGTTGCTCGAAGGAAATCTTGGGCGCAGTGTAATCAAAGTCTCTGCGGTTAAATCTGAGCACCTGAAAGTGAAGGCCCCGGCCATTGTTCTGGATAACCAGGACGACCTGCTCAAGCGATTCAAAGCCGGTGAGCTAGAGCGTGACTTTGTCGCTGTAGTGAGATTCCAGGGACCTCGTGCCAACGGTATGCCGGAACTGCACAAGTTAACACCGACGTTGGGGGTGCTGCAGGATCGTGGCTTTAAAGTGGCGTTAGTCACTGATGGGCGTATGTCCGGCGCTTCCGGGAAAGTCCCTGCTGCCATTCATATGTCACCGGAAGCCGTAGAAGGCGGTGCGATTGCCAAGGTGCAAGAGGGCGACATGATTGAGCTCGATTCAGAGGCCGGTATTTTACGCGTGCTGGTAGATGAAGCTGAATTTAATGCCCGCCAACCGGCCCAGTGTGATCTGTCTGAAAGTGCCCGTGGTACGGGCCGTGAACTTTTCGCTAATATGCGTGGGCTTGCCAGCGGTGCAGAGACCGGTGCAAGTATTCTTTATTGATTATTACGGAGCCAAACAGGCTCCGAGAAAAGAACGATCTCAGAGCAAAATTTATGATTAACCCTTTTGATATGGTGTTATTTGGTGGAGGCGGAGACCTTGCACTGCGCAAGTTACTACCGGCACTTTACCGAGCATTTAGAGAGGGCAGCTTGGTTGAGGGCTGTCGCATCCTTCCGGTGTGTCGCCGCCAATCAGATGTTGATCAATATATCGAAACAGCCCACCAGGCACTGCAAAAATATCTCCGTGAGGGTGAGTACAGTGCTTCGAGCTGGGACCAATTTAGCCAATTACTTTGTCCGATCGCACTGGACATTGCCGTACCGGATAGCCAGTGGGATCACCTGGCAGAAATTCTCGGTTCCGACTCAGAGCGGGTTCGTATTTTCTATTTGGCAATACCGCCCGCGGTATTCGGCCCCTGTTGTGAAAACCTCTCCGTAAAAGGCCTGATTACTGGAAATTCCAGAGTCGTAGTGGAAAAGCCACTGGGCTATAACGCCCAAACCTCTGATGAAATTAACAGTAAAATTGCCAGTTACTTCCCGGAAGATAGTATCTTCCGTATCGATCACTATCTGGGTAAAGAAACTGTCCAAAACCTTCTTGCACTGCGTTTTAGCAATGTATTGTTTGAGCATCTTTGGGATGCAAAAACCATTGATCATATCCAGATCAGTATTTCAGAAACCGTAGGCCTGGAAGGGCGTGCGGGTTTTTATGATGAAACTGGTGCTATGCGGGATATGGTGCAAAACCATCTGCTGCAACTGCTGTGCCTTATCGCCATGGAATCTCCCAACAGTATGTCGGCGAAGAATATCCGTGCAGAAAAAATTAAGGTACTTGAGGCTTTGCGCCCGCTTACCGGAAACTTGGTCGATAAAAACGTTGTGCGTGGCCAGTATATAGCTGGGCAAATCAATGGCAATGATGTTCCTGGTTACCTCGATGAGCTCGACGGTGGAACCAGTTCAACCGAAACCTTCGTTGCCATTCGAGCGCATATCGATAGTTGGCGTTGGGCAGGGGTGCCGTTTTACTTGCGTACTGGTAAACGCATGGAAAAGCGCTGTGCCGAAATTGTAGTGCAGTACAAAAATGTTTCTCATCATGTGTACGATGAGTCAGCCGGAAAGGTTGTCCCCAATCGCTTGGTTATTCGCTTACAGCCGGAAGAAAGTATCAAGCTGGTTTTGATGGCGAAAAAAATGGACAGTCTCACCACTGAGTTGCAACCGGCCGAATTGAATTTAACCCTTTCTGATACTTACGACAGTTTCCGCAGCGACGCTTATAAGCGCCTGATGTTGGATGCTGCAGCAAATAATCCCGCGCTCTTTATCCACCGCGACGAAGTTGCCGCTGCCTGGGCGTGGGTTGATCCAATTATTGAGCATTGGCGCGAAACGGCTAATCAGCCGCAGCCCTATCCTGCAGGTAGCTGGGGGCCAGAAGAGGCAGAAAAACTGCTGTCACGCAGTGATCGTCATTGGTTTAACGCGCAGTAATAATTTGGAAAGCCGGCGCAGCTATTAATTTTACCGCGCCGGTTTCCACTAAGAGAAATGGAAGAATCCATGGCTGAAGAAAAATTTTTCCAAGATCGCGAGCGCCTGGTGCAGGCTCTAGCCCACGATTGTGCTTGCGAACTGCAAAAAGGTATTAAAGAAAATAATCACGCAAGTTTCCTGGTATCTGGCGGTAGTACGCCGGAACCAGTATATCGCGAGCTATCCAAACGCCCGCTTCCGTGGTCGCAAATTACAGCGGCCCTCGTTGATGAGCGCTGGGTAGAAAAAACCGAAAGCGGTAGTAACGCAGCTTTTATTGAAAAGTCGCTTTTACAGAATTTTGGTGCCGAAGCCAATTTTCTGGGTATGAAAAATTCACATGCATCAGCTGCTGAAGGTGAAGAGGCCTGTGAGCGCGCATATGGCGAGTTGCAGAAACCGTTTGATGTTTGTTTGCTGGGTATGGGCAGTGACGGCCACACCGCATCACTATTCCCCCATGCACAGGGCTTACAGGATGCACTAAATCCTGAATCACAAAAGTTGTGCAAGGCAATTACTGCTAATCAAAGTGAAGTTACCGGCTCCAATACCGAGCGTATGACTTTGACCCTGAGTGCAATTTTGCAAGCGCGCAATATCAAGTTATTGATCACTGGCGAAGAGAAGCTAAAAGTTTATCGCGAGGCGTTGCTCGGCAGTGATGAGTTAGAAATGCCGGTGCGCAGTATTCTTAAGCAGGGGCTGAAACCAGTCACTGTTTACTGGGCGCCTTAACGAAAGATTTGGAATTATCTGATGCAGAAAAATATCGCCGAGATTTTGCAGGTAGCTGGCGTTGTCCCAGTACTGGTTGTAGATAAAGTTGAAGATGCCCTCCCTCTTGCCGGCGCTTTGATTGAAGGTGGCCTGAAAGTACTTGAGGTAACCCTGCGCACTGAGGCAGCCCTGGAAGTTGTTGAACAAATTGCAAAACACCTGCCGGAAGCCCATGTGGGAACTGGCACGGTGCTAAATGGTGATGATCTGCGTCGCTCTATCGAAGCCGGCGCCAGCTTTATGGTGAGCCCCGGCGCAACCGACCGCTTACTGAATGCTGCTGAAGGCAGTGAAGTACCGCTGCTGCCCGGTGCTGCCAGTGTTTCAGAAGTGATGCGCCTTTACGAGCGTGGTTATCGCTATCAGAAATTTTTCCCAGCCCAGGCGGCAGGGGGAGTGCCAATGCTGAAATCCATTGGCGGTCCGCTACAAGACGTTCGCTTTTGTCCCACCGGTGGTATAGGGCCTCAAAATGCCCCGGACTTTCTGGCTCTGAACAATGTGGTTTGTGTCGGTGGTTCCTGGATGGCGAGCAGCACTCTGGTTCGTGAAAAGAACTGGGCAGAGATTACTCGTCTGGCAAAACAAGCTGCGGAATTGAAATAACACACACTCGGTATGGTGCACTCGCAAGCGGGTGCCACTTGAAAAACCAGAAGCATATAAAGAGGGTAAAGCGAGATGAAAATTAAAATTGCCATTAATGGTTACGGTCGTATCGGTAGAAATGTCACCCGAGCTATCTACGAATCAGGCTACAGCGATCGTGTTCAATTGGTCGCGATTAATGATCTCGCTCCGGTAGCTTCTAATGCTCACCTGACTCGCTTCGATACTATTCACGGTCGCTTTGGTACAGACGTCAAAGTCGATGGTGATGCTCTGGTTATTGGTGGTGATCGAGTTCAGGTTTGCCAGGAGCGCGACCCTTCCAAATTGCCTTGGAAGCAACTGGGTGTGGATTTAGTCCTGGAGTGTACTGGCCGCTTTACCGATCGCGCTTCCGCTTCTGCCCATATTGAAGCCGGTGCCGCTGCAGTGCTGATTTCTGCACCCTCAAAAGATGCGGATCTCACAGTTGTTTACGGTGTAAACGACAGCAATCTCACTGCAGATCACCGTGTGGTATCCAATGCATCCTGCACCACCAACTGTCTGGCACCTGTAGCTCAAGCACTGCATCGTGAATTGGGTATTGAGCGCGGCTTTATGACCACCGTGCACGCCTATACCAACGACCAGAATACCCAAGATGCGGTGCACGCAGATATTTATCGTGCCCGTGCGGCGGCGGATAATATGATCCCTACCAAAACAGGTGCGGCTGCAGCGGTTGGTTTGGTATTGCCTGAGTTAAAAGGTCGCCTCGATGGTATGGCCGTCCGTGTACCGGTAAGCAATGTGTCTCTAGTGGACTGCCAGTTTATTGCCGGCCGTGACACCACCGCCGAAGAAGTTAACCGCATTATGCAGGAAGCTGCTCAGGCCAGTGGCGGTGTACTGACTTACTGCGATCAGCCCTTGGTATCTGTGGACTTCAATCACACCAGTGCCTCCAGTCACTTTGATGCCAACCACACCCGTGTGAATGGTAACTTGGTGAAGGTCATGGCCTGGTACGATAACGAGTGGGGCTTCTCCCACCGCATGTTGGATACCAGTCTGGCAATGGCTGAGTCACTTCAGTTGAAGCAGCCTGTTGCTGAATCCGCCTGATCCCCCCTCATTTACCATATTTTGGTAATTCAATTACTGAGGGCCATTAAATGGACATAGAATTCCTGTTTGATAGCCCTCTGAACCTCCTTCTCAAATTATTAGATGACGGGATCTTATGATTCGCCATACAAAAATCGTAGCAACCTTAGGCCCGGGTACGGACAAGCCTCGCGTAATTGATGAAATGATTCGCGCAGGGGTGAACGTTGTACGTCTGAACTTTTCTCATGGATCGGCAGAGGATCACCGACGCCGCGTTACAGAGGTGCGCAACGCCGCCGAAGCGCAGGGAAAAATTGTTGCGGTTTTGGGGGACTTGCAGGGTCCCAAAATCCGCATTGCCCGTTTTGCCAAGGGCAGTGTACAGCTTGAAAACAATGACGAATTTACCCTCGACCTGGATTGCCCGGTTGAAGGGGGGGATGAGCACCGCGTTGGAGTGGATTATCCAAGCCTGATCAGCGACTGCCAGTCCGGCAATATCCTGCTGTTGGATGACGGCAAGATTCGTCTCGAAGTAACCGGCACTACGCCAAGCAAGCTCTATTGCCGAGTTTTACAGGGCGGTAAGCTGTCGAATAACAAGGGCATCAACTTGCTGGGCGGCGGCCTGTCTGCACCGGCTCTGACAGAAAAAGACTACCGGGATATCAAGCTGGCAGCAGATCTCGAAGTGGATTTCCTCGCGGTCAGTTTTCCGCGCTGTGCAGAAGATCTGGATACTGCTCGCAAAGCCATGGCAGAGGCTGGTAGCCAAGCGGCGATCGTCGCCAAAGTTGAAAGGGCCGAAGCTGTTGCCGATGATGAGCAAATGGACAGCCTAATCCTGGCTTCCGATGCGATTATGGTAGCTCGAGGTGACCTAGGGGTAGAGATCGGTGATCCCGCTCTGGTCGGGGTGCAGAAAAAACTGATCAACCGCGCAAATGCTCTCAATCGCGCCGTAATCACTGCAACACAAATGATGGAGTCGATGATTACCAGCCCGACTCCCACCCGTGCCGAGGTGATGGATGTTGCCAATGCGGTGCTGGACGGTACTGATGCAGTTATGTTGTCGGCGGAAACAGCAGCGGGTGATTACCCGGTTGCCGCCGTGGAATCTATGAGTGAAGTGATTATCGGCGCTGAACAGTATTTGGGCAGTGTTCCCTATACTGCAGAGGACCACGGTTCTTCAGCTTTAATCGATACTGTGATTGCCCAAGCGGCGATTGATGTTGCAACGCGAGTGGAGAATCTCTGTGCTGTAGCCGCACTGACCGAGTCAGGCCGCACACCGAGAATGATGTCCCGTGCAAATACTCGCTTGCCGATCTATGCACTAACCCGGCATCCTAAGATCGCGCGCCAGCTGATGCTGTTACGGGGAGTAGAGACAGTGAGCTTTGATCCGGCTTCAGTTCCCCTGGGACATTTAACCGAAGCGGTTATCGAGGTATTAAGCTCTAGAATCGATTTGCAGAAAGGGCAGCGGGTACTGATTACCCAGGGGGAGCGCCTCAATATGGGTGGGCATACCAACTCCATGCGGATCAAAGAGATCGAATAGGCTTTCTGAAAAAAGGCCCGGGCACCTGATAATGAGGTTACTGGGCCTGCTTCAACCCATACCGTGCTTTATTGCAGTTCCAGGCAATCCCGTCCGCTGATTTCCCCGTTCACCCTGCTTGTAACTGGAATACCCTTGTGATGAGTGTCACAAATTTAAAGATCCAATTTCACAGCCTGCCAAACGCTATCCAATTAGTTACTTTTATCAATAACGGAATATTGATACTCGCTGTAGAGAAATTATCCAATTACGGTAAACAAATGAATAATAATTGTTCATAGAAATTGTATTGCGGGATATTTTTTTAATACGCGGGTACTATTTTTATTGGTTTATTAAAAATTAATCGACGATAACTTTGGCTCGGCTTTGTGTTATCGAAGTTTTAATTTCTGCTCCCGAAAGCTTCGCTACTCAGCTTAACACTTGCTATCTACCGTATTTACCTAATTTGCGGTAACCTCGCGAAGTAGATCTCAGTCCTATGTTTTATTTGGCGCCACCTAGATTCTTAATTTCTTAAGAGTGAAAAGGAGGATAAGAATCTAGTCGTTAGTATTCTTCTAGCACAGCAGCCCTTAAGCTCCCTTTTTTGGATAGAGAATGTTCTTCTCAGCGGCTTCGTTGTGTAATGGCGTGGTATTGGCTGGTCTTGCGATTTCGATTTTAATCGACGCCGACAAAGCTCGGAGGAATCACCAGTTGAAGTCTGGTTGACTTCAGCTTAAGGGTATTTTGCTCGAAAAATAGACGGAATCGAAAACTTACCGGAGTTCTTTGGGGGTTCCCTAATGTTCGCGGGTGAGAATTAACTGAATTAGGTCCCCACTAGGTCCAGATAGGCGTAAGTGTTTAAAGGATTATCATGCAGCTACGTGTTGAAAATAAGCAAGGCATCCAGTACGAAGTGAGAGTAGGGTGGACGTACCCGCTGGGAATTCCTATGCAGGTCGATGTCGGCCACTTGCTTTCGATGTTCGACGATGCGGTTATTGAGAAAATTTACCAACACTTTTTCAGCCTGGGAGGTAGCTCCTGCAATTTGCTCAGTACCAGTATTCAAGCGGGTACTTCGGGCACAATCTTCCTGGGGCCCCTATCTGAGCCGCCCGGCCACTTGTCCTTTTCTGAACGAGAGATTTATCGCGCTTTAATCCAGAATCGACTGATTATTGAAGAAGCGCCAACGGCAGCTACCGTAATTGCTGAGAAACAGGCTGAGTTGATTGCCAAGATTCGTATCGGCCTACAGCAAATTATTGCCCAGGAGAGAGCAGAGGCGGCCCAAATCCAGCAGCAGCATGAGAAGCGCTCAACGCTGGAAAAAGTGGGTGCCTATATTGAAAGTGGCGCGACCGGTTTTGGCAATGCCGCCTGGGGCTTAGCGGTATGGACAAAAGATGTGCTTGAAGTGGCGCAAATGCTGAATCCTCTCCGTCAGTCGCATAGGTTGGGTGTTGCCACAGCAAATTACTTCTGGAATGACAAGAGCTTCGCAGAATCTGGCCAGGAGTACGTTTCGGATCTGCAAAAAGAAGTGGTGGATGTACTCGGTTTTGACCCTTCAAAGGTTACTCGGCAGCAATTGGATTTGGCATTCGACGTTGCTCAAATTATTTACGATGATCCGGCCCTGCGCGGGGTTATCTTCCGCTTTGCCCAGGATTATGTAAAAGCCCAACACAGTCTGGAAATTACCGAAATAGCCGGTGGCGGAACATTTGAAATTATCCTTACTATCGTCCTCGCAGCGATAACTGGGGGCGTCGGTGCAGCTGTATCTATGGTCAAAAATGCACGCTTACTGAGGTCCTTTAAGAAGATCGGTGAGCTGATGATGGAGCTCGCTAAACTGAAGAAGCTGCAACAGCGGGTACTTAAGAAAAGGGGCGGTAAAGCAAAAGGCGGCAGTGCAAGTTTCTCCGACCTGAGCTCTTCGGAGGTTACGGTGCCGCAAAGGTCCAGTGGACCGCCTTCGAGCAATTCCAGCTCTGCTACTTCTAATAGATCTAGCTCCAATCAAAGCAGCAGCATCGCCGATAGTAGTTCCGAAGGTGCAAACAGGTCTGTGCGAACAAATCCCTTAGATGGTGAAAATGTTAGATTTGCTTCTAATCTCGATGATGAAACCAACAATGTATATAATTCTCTGAATTCGCAGCGGGCACAGCTACTAGAAAATGGTGAGTTAAATAGACCATGGCAAAGGCGTAATGTTAGTGCTGCTAGTGGCCGCATAATAGAAGTTAATAGTGGTAGTCCAGCGGATGCGATAGATAACCAAACTCCCTGGACAAATTCAGTAAAATTAGGTAATGGTACAGTGGTTCGATATGATTCCGAAGGCTTTCCTGTATTTAATGATCACGTATTCATACATGAATCTTTGACTGCGAATACAGTTAAAATCAAATTAACGGGAAGTGACTTAGATGACTTTAGAGCAGCGGATGAGTTGGCTGGAATTAATAAAGCTTTTAGGGATGAACATGATTTAACATGGCATCATCATCAAGACTTAGGAGTGTTGCAACTTGTGCCTAGATCAATTCATGGACCTGTTACCCATACAGGAGGTGTGAGTCTTCATGATCAGTTTGTTAGACTGGGGCATTTGCCTGGGCCAGCATATGACCGCTAGATGGAGAGGAGAATTTTAGTGAAAATTTTTTCAATGTCTGAAAAGGCTTCCGAAGATTTGGTGTCTAAATTTGAGGGTGAGCTGGGGTATCAATTTCCAAGAGAGTATAGAAACTTTTTAATTGAGAATAATGTTTGCTCTGTAGATCCTTATGGATTTTTTTATAAACATACCTCAGAAATTGGTAGTGAAGATAGGCCAAAGGGAGAGCTTGGAATATTCTATGGATTCACTGAAAAAGAAGAGCGGCGTTTAGATTGGGTAAAAAAGGTCTATGTAGATAATTCCCGGATACCTAAAGGGTACTTCCCTATAGCGGTGGCCGGAGGAGGGAATAATCTTTGCATTGGTGTTGATGAAGCTAATTTTGGAAAAATTTACTTTTGGAATCATGAAGCTGAAGGCGCAAAGAATCTGAGGTGCCTTGCGAATAGCTTTAATGATTTCTTATGCTCTTTGAAATAGAATATTTAGTTGTTAATAATAACCCAGTCAGTCGATTGGGTTATTTTTTTGGTAGTCCACAATTTATTTTTCAGCAGTGAATGCCAAGCATCTATCCACCATATTTAAACATCAATAGTGCTTAATATTAAGTCAGGTTTTATCCAACTAATGCTCATTAAGATGTAGTCAAGAAAGTTTTCCAGTAAACTATCTTTACGACAGTTATTGTATATTCCCTTTACTTACATCGAGTTGGGAGAAGTTACAAAAAGCTATCTGCTTAAGGATGACGGCAGACTATCCTCGTATAATTCCAGCTCCAGCTCCAGCTCCAGCTCCAGCTCCAGCTCCAGCTCCAGCTCCAGCAGTAGTGGTTCCGGCAGTGGCTCCAACAACAGGATACACATGTCTAGACTCCTATAGATTACAGTCCTAAAAAGTGAAGTCAGAGAAATCTAGGGGACGCAAAGACTGGATAATAGTTTGAGCAAGAGAATGCCGGCTTCCGCCGTTATTGCAAAGGCCAGTTTATCGCAGGGGGAAAACACTTACTGCAAGCGACGCTAGGGATATGAAGCCAATGACCGCGAAACCATGGATCGGCAGGGCAAAGATAAACTCACCCATAACTATGATGCTACTGGCAACCGCATTGCCACGACTTTGCCCGCTCGTGAAGTCCTCAACTTCGCCTTCAACCCAGCAGGTCAATTCCAAAGCCTGTGCTGCCGCCCGGTGGGGGGGGGTAAGATCGATCAGCTGATTCGATGAGCAGGGCAGGGAGAGTCGGCGCCACCACGGTAATAGACTGGAAAGCCAGCGAGACCATTATCCCCAAGGGCGCCTGCAAAAGCTGAGCCTGGGCAAGGCCGGTGGTCCAGTGTCAGATCCGACCCAGGAATCTAACTCAATCCTGGAGCGCAGCTACCAGTACAATAAAGCTGGGCAGATTGCCAAAATCGAGGACAGCCTGCGCGGCACACATAGCTACCACTACGACGCCCTGGATCGCCTCACCCAGGTTGATGGGCCCAACCCCGAATATTTTGTGCACGACCCTGCCCACAATATTCTGGCCGCCGCTAGATCAGAAGATGAAGCCAAACAGCAGGCCAGTGCCACTCAAGTCAAGGGCAATCGCCTAGCCTTCCGTGGCGATACCCACTACCGCTACGATATCCACGGCAACCGTATCGCCGAGCTGCGCGGTAAAGGGCAGAAACTGCAAACCCGCTATCACTACAACAGCCGCCAGCAGTTGGTGCGGGTTGAAAAGCTCAAGGTGGAAGAGGGGAGCGAACAGCTTCAACAAGAGATTCACTACCAGTACGACCCGCTGGGCCGTCGTATTGGTAAGGTAACTAACAGTGAACAAACCAGCTTCCTCTGGGATGGGGATGTTCTGCTTCGCGAAAACAAAGCTGATATCCACACCCAACAAGATCTGAATACTCGGACTTACTATTTTGAACCGGGGACTTTCAAACCGGTTGCACTGAAAGAAGATGAGCAGGTATACCACTACCATCTGGATCATCTGGGAACCCCAGATGCCCTTACCAATCAGGAAGGTGAAGTCGTATGGAGTGTTGCCTATAAGAGTTATGG
This sequence comes from Microbulbifer sp. ABM4_008, assembly GCF_056311705.1. Taxonomy (NCBI): domain Bacteria; kingdom Pseudomonadati; phylum Pseudomonadota; class Gammaproteobacteria; order Cellvibrionales; family Microbulbiferaceae; genus Microbulbifer; species Microbulbifer sp. ABM4_008. Next base: position 903,816 of record NZ_CM149970.1, read on the forward strand.
CAGTATTGCGTTAGCTCATGAGAATCAGATAGAGCAGTCGATTCGTTTTCAGGGACAGTATTTTGATGAAGAGACTGGGCTGCATTACAACCGGTTTAGGTACTATGATCCGCAAGTAGGGGAGTTTACTCAGCAGGACCCGATTGGGTTGTTGGGTGGGGTTAATAATTACCAATATGTACCCAACCCTGTAACTTGGGTTGATCCTTATGGATTAACGAGTAAAGATTGTCCGCCTGTAAATTCTTGGAATGAATTTCAGAAAAATACCAAAGGGCATTTTGCGAATAGCTCGGAAGCGGCTGCTTCTTACCAAAAGATGAAAGCTGTTCAAGCAATGGATAATGGCGTACGACCAGATCCATCAACTTACTTGCCGCAGTCCTATATTGATGCCCATGAAGGCAAGTTTGCAGGCGGTGCAGCTTACTTTGCGCCTAAGTGGGCGTTAGATGAATTTGGGAGAGATCCAGTTGGGCGTGCAGATGGCCAGTTTGTTATGACCAAAGCGCAAGTAGATGATCTATTAATTAGAACTAATGGAGATATGGCGTTAGTAGAAAAAGAGTTGGGGATTCCTGCAGGTGCTTGGCAAGGTCAAGAAATGGTAGTTATTGAGATAAGTAATCCTGCAAACCATAATCTTAGAATACCTACAGGTCGAGAGGGTGGAGCCAATGAACTTTGGTTGCCAGGAGGAAAATTGCCGACTGGGCATGATGAGGCCGTAACAGATGCGATACCAATAGGATCTTATAAAGAAATGAGTATCTCTGATGCAACTGATAGCGCGAAGAAAAAAGATGAAAATAGTTTTTAAAGAGCCTTATTCATACTTATTGGTTCAGGATGACGCTGATTGGTACCTAACTTTTTTTTCTGGAGGGCCATTTGAAGTTGATATTTGTGTGAAACTAACGGAAGGAGAAATTACTAGAGTCTCAGTTAGCCAGGAAGAAACTGCTAAATTAGCGCAGGAATTTCAGCAAAATAAAGAGTTGTATAAAGGCAGAAGGATTATCCCGTCAGTCGTGCCTGGGCGAAAAAGATGAATGGCAGGAATGAATTATTCTGGACACTACCGTGTGCCAAGATCTAGGACAGCCAAAGACTAGAGGGAGGCGCCAGCAATAGAGCTAACCTCCTTTCTGGCGGCACTTTCTCAATGGTTTACAGGTAAAGGAGATTAAATGCTGGGAATGGCTAGTTAGATTTTGGGGGGCGCTGCTTTTGGGTACAAGGGCGATAATCGCGCTATCGAGTACTTGAGGCAGGAGCAGGTTAGCAGGGCGTAGCTGAGAGGAGCCGTGTACCCAGCGTTTATTGAATTGCGCACAAGTTTGTTGTACCGCCTCTACAAACCCTACCAATCCTTTAAAGTAACTTTCAAAATTCCGGTTGAGATAGAGCCAGTGCTTGGGTGAAATGTCAAGCCGCTCCAGGACGGGAGGCGTTTTTTCAGCAATATAACCTCGTTTTCTGGTGTCTAAATCTCGGCCACTCGGGTCTACTAGCTCCAAATAGTGGTCCAGGTGAAACGGTAGTCCTTTTGGTGTATTCAAACGCTCATCGCCGATAAATGGAGGTAGCTTTTTGGGCTGCTTGCCTAAGACTGCGACACGAATACGCTGTTGAATCGAAGTGTAATTAGATTCTTCAGGTGTCTTGGCGATGTTGGCACGGACCGGATTGAGGTCTACATAGGCCATACAGGCGGTGAGGGCTCTTTCATCCAGCAATGCCTGAGACTTACTACCAAAAGTCGCCTGTACAATTATCTTCAGCGTTGGCCTGACAGGCGATAGATTTGTTTAAACAGCGCATAAACCAGCTGATATCCGTGAAGCGTTCCCGCTATTGGGAGAAGAATTCTTTTAGTCTGTTTACTTCAGCGTGATCGAGGGTATCGCCTCGAAGATAGCGCTGGGCAAAGCTAGAGGCTTTGAAGAGCTTTTGCCTCTACGACCACTTATCATCACATTCTGTGTCGATGTATAGCATTATGTGGTAGTGATTACTTATTACTGCATAGGCAGCAATATCTAGCGCAAACGCCTCGACCAACTTATGCATATGGCTTTCAATCCATTCGTGTCGATGCTCGTAATCTTTTCCGGATTCAGCATCTCTGACACAAAGAAATGCACGCAGCACACAGATGGCAACACTTAAAGATAGAAAAGTATAAGGAAGGAAAAACTTGCAACCTGAATTTGACCTGATGAGGCACCTTTTTAAAAGCTGATAACTGTCATAACAAGTCTGAACTACTACATTTTATACAGACCCTTTAAGTCGATTTAAAGTCTCCGCTGCCCCCAAGTAATAAAGCAGCTTAGTGTGTCCCTGCCAAACAGTTTTGATGCTAGGCTCACCACCGCTTCTTCGCCCTAGAAAGCCTCCAGTTTCTACCTGCATACGATTTATATCTTTCATTTTGGAGGTTAATTTGGTGAGGAATTTTTACCCATGCCATATGCCACTCTTTTCAGAGTAGACATTCGTCCATAGCTCATCAACTCATTCTTTTCAGCTTAAAATAGTAATCCAACTGAGAGGGTGGGTTGTCAAGCTGTTCAAGTCTTAGTCGTCTGTGAGAGATTTCTCTCTAGTATATTTGTAAAAAATAACTCTGTATTTCATATGGTGTTACTTATGTTAGCAATCTAGGCTTTTGTAGCTTATTGGTCTCTCTTCCTAGAGCAATGATGAGAGATGGTATACCTTTCATCTCAAATTTTAACCAAAAAAATTTAAATAAAGAGTTTGCTAGGTGTGCTTGACTGTATGATGGTTGCAATAGCCAATAATGTTGTCTTTTATCTGTAATAGAACTTTTTTTCACGCGAAATTGAGCCTCAGTTTCTCGAAGGTTACATAATCATTTTTTGTGAGATTGTTCATCAGGTTTTAAATCCATTTGCTCCTGGCTTGAAATGTGTATGAAAAATTCCTCAATTGAGATTTTGTGGTTTTTTTTGGGTTTTGTATGACGCTTGTTTCGCAGTCCATAGTTTTTTTGCTTGTCTTGATTACGGTTTTGCTCGAATGAGAGGGTGGTAATAAAGATTGGATTTCAGTCGCTTACATAGATTTTATTTTCGTTGATCTAGTTTTATTTATCTGTAACCATTAAAAACAGTTGGGTTTTGTTTGAAAAGAATAATCTTAAATTTGTGACCGCATCTTGATGGTGTGGTCAAAAAAAAGATTCTCCAACCTTTGATCGATAAGGAATGTGATGAAAACTGTTCAGTTTGGAAAAGTAATAATTCATAAAAAAGAACAAGCCAGTGGTAATGAGGCGATCCTTTACGCACATGGTTCATTTGATAACGGCTCTTTTGGTAAGGCTGAATTGCCAGAGAATTTGGCTCTATACTTCTACTCATTTCATGGTTCGGCGTCTTCTGATCATGCAGTCAAGAGTTTGACAAAAACAGGTAAGCCTGCCAATGAGGAAAATAGTAAAGAAAAATTTGGAACTTTAGAGTTCCTAAATATGGGGTCAGGAAAAGTCCACTCTATAGCTGGTGGTGGTGCGAGTGTTTATAATTATAATCTCTCATATAATGAAAAAAGCCCTGGTCATGTGGATAATATTAAGAAGGCTTGGCAGAGTGGTCTTCATGATCATGATTTGATTTTGGTTGAAGAGGGGGCCCATATTCATTTAGATGATGTTCTAAAAGTCATTACTGAAAATAAGCTAGGTTATAACAAGCTTCACTTTACCGCCTGTCGCTCGCCGAGCAGTGGAAATGATCTTAGCTCTCAAAAACAGTGGGGTTAATTTAGAGTAGAGTGTTCACTTTAGTTTAAAAACTGTAGAATTTATAAAGGCCGCTTACCTCCATGGCCACAGAAGGTAAGTGGCCTTTGTTATTTGTGATTGGCCTTTTGAATTAGGTGCTCTAGTGGTTGGAATATCTTTTTATTGTTAACCTCAGTTAGCGCGAGCTGTTTTTGTGATGATGTATCATAAAAATATAGCTGTCCGCTTTGTTGAAACAAAATTCGGTATTTTTTATTGGAATTTTACCTGTCAGTAATTTCAGATTCCTCAATTTTTTGTTCGTATTTTTAAGTGAGTCGCACCTTATGTTTTCCGTGAATAAATTTCATATGTAACTAATTTCAGAGAAAAATGTATCTGCATTTTGTTTTTTTGGGTTTTTATTTTTTTATATTTACATTTTTCTTGTTGAACGTTACGCCTTATTAAAGAGTTTGATGTCATTATCATCAATTTAAGAATTGGTGCTATTGACAAAAGTTTATGGAAGCGTGGAAAGTTGGCGGGCTCTTATGGGAGTGTAAATAAATAATAAAATTAAGGCTTAGGTTATGAGAAAGACTGTTTCTAATATCTCGATAAAAACTGCTCTATCATTGTGCATGCTTGCTTCATCAACTATAGGTTTTGCTCAGAGTGTTTCTTCGGTTGAGGCTGCCAACAATAGCGTTGGGCTAAAGCGCTGCGGTACAGACCACCCATCAATTCAGGAAGCTGCATTAAAAGAGCAGCATTTTTCTACTCTGCGTGGTATATCAAGTGATAGAAGTGTGGCACACACATTGCGGCCCGCAGGTTCTGTAGAAGTTGATGTTTACTTTCATGTAATTACTGACTCAGCTAATAATGGAGCGCTTTCTAATAGTGAGATTAATGCGCAAATGGATGTGTTGAATGATGCTTACGCAAATACTCCATTTACTTTTAATTTAGTTTCAACCACTGTTACAGCAAATAATTCTTGGTATAACGTTGGTTACAATTCATCGGCTGAGCAGTCAATGAAATCTTCCTTACGAGTTGGCGATGCCGGGGATTTGAATATCTATGTAGCTGAAATTAGTGACGGCCTACTTGGGTGGGCTACATTCCCAAGTAGTTACTCCTCTGATCCACTTGATGATGGTGTAGTAATTTTAACTGGTTCTGTGCCTGGAGGTGATGCTGCGCCCTACAATGAGGGGGACACCTTAACTCACGAGGTTGGCCACTGGTTGGGTCTTTATCATACGTTCCAAGGTGGATGTTTTGGCCGGGGGGACTACGTCTCAGATACTCCTGCGGAGAGATCGGCTGCTTATGGCTGCCCTGTTGGTCGGGATACCTGTACCAGGGGAAGAAATGCTGAAGGGGAAGATCCGGTAACTAACTTTATGGATTATACTGACGATAGCTGTATGTACGAGTTCACTGAAGGTCAAGCCACTCGCGCGGATGAACAAAGCGCGACTTATCGTGGTCTTTAATGGTTAAGGGGGCTTGCCCCCCTTCTTTAATTATGAATAAAGAACATTATTTATTTTTAGTGCTGAGCTTATTTGTTTTTGCTAGCCCGAATCTTTTGGCTCAAAGGCTAGCTGTTCCAGAGTACGTGACTTGTGATCGAAACCAATTAACTTCATGGCAGGGGGAGATTACAAAACTTGTGCGGGTGAAAGATGGAATTAAGCTTTGGGTTGCTACTGACCATGGAACAAATGAGTTTCTAAACCTGACTATGCCAAATTGGAAGGAGGTTCTCGGGCAGTTCCGCATCCATGGCCGTTCTTTTCATTCCAGCGATTGGGAGAAACTCATTGATACTAAGGGGAAGCTTAAGGTTGGCATAAAAGCGATTGTTTGGTTATGTAATACTGAAGGAGTAAACCCGGTAATCAATTGGCAACCAGCCTCAGAGTGAAATCTTACTATAGGCGGAGAAAGAAATTTTTGAATCTTATGCTTAAGCGATTATTTTGAGTGCATAAAGTTCTGAGATCAAAAGTATATTGGTGTGATTTTATCTGTGACATAAATTGCAAGAAAAAGAGCTATAAAAGTGCCCATTATCCATATACTCGATTCCATTAAAGATAAAGAATGCATTTCCATTTTAGGCGTTTCTGCTTGTGAGGTAGCATGGATGTGCGGTGCTGAATTTGAGGCGCATTCATGTGAGCAATGACCAAAATTGGGCGCGGCTCCATCTTTTCCCGGAAGAGTCATACATCCATGTTTTAAGTGATTTTTTACCAGCCAATAGTTAATAGGGTAAGCAATGATACCCCCAACAATGGTTGCCAAGCTCATACGAAACCAAAAGGTAGCATTTGTTGGGTCTTCAGAGTGTGGCCATATGGAAGTCAGTATCACCATAGCGGGTATCATTCCAGCCATAACCATATTCATCGATACAGTTTCAGCAAAGAAAGTTTTACCCACTGCTTTTAAGTAGTTTCCCTGATACATATTTCGCATCATCAATGCCTGAAAAATAAACAAACCACAAACAAAGCCAGCCAAGTACTCAATTATGGAGTCCCATCCATTGGCGAGGCCCAGTGTGGGTACAATAGATGCTGCGATAAGGATCCCTGTTGCATCACCTGCAAGACAATGCATTTCGCTATTTACACTTTGCTTCCATGCCGCCCGAGTGAATTGATCGTGGCCGCCAGGAAAAGGACGGCGACAGGTGAGTAGGTAGAAGATTAAGCCGATAACACCGGTATAAAGAATTACTAATACCCAAGCCAGGCGCTGAACCCAGCTGGTTGGCGCATTAGTGATTGAGTCCCAAATAATAAAAACTAGGCTGAGACTCGTAAGAATAAACCAAACAAGCATTGCTCCGGTTAACATATAGGCTACCCATGATTGAGGGGGCGATATAAAACAATTATATCTTCTGAGCAATCAAGTAGGCGTGTAATTCTGGTGGTTGATCGTACTCCAGATATCTACAAATACAACCAGATGAAATAAGAAGTTGTATAAATTTATTTGTGCCTAACGTAGAGTAGTATAATTCCGGTCCCATCGCATTATTCGTATGATAGTCCTCTTTATCTGTTCCACCAAAGGAGAATATTAGAACGCCTTCCTTGTTTAAGTAAGACGCTAGATTCCTTATTGTTTCCTCTTGTTTTTCAATTGGTATATGCCAGATGCTATCCCACGCACTTATAAAGTCATATTTTCTTGTGGCTTTCCACTTACATATATCCTCTAGATAGAAGTTGACAGTAGGGTGCTTATCCCTGGCGATCTCTATCATTTTCTCAGAAACATCAATTCCCTCGGGAGAAAATCCTTCAGTTAGCAGAAGCTCGATATGCCTTCCTGTACAACCACACCCTACATCTAGTGCGGAGCCTCTATTTTTTACAAAGCCAAGTGCCCGCTTATACTGGCTAATACCGTTGTTCCTGTTGAACTCTTTACGTTCCCATAGATGTGTGATGGTATCGTATGCTATCCCGGTTTGTTTCGGTTCCATAATTGTAAATTCTGTTTATGAGTTTTATATAATGATTGCTGCACGTTTTTTGTTTTTTAGATTCGTTAGAGTTTGATTTATTTGAGGCGAATACTTCAACACCTATAATTATAACGGTCGCCATGAGTATCCACGCGAGCCACTTCATGCCATTTTAAGCTAGTGTAACTTGTAGTGGGTTGCCAATAAGGTAATCCATCAATGGTTGCCTCATAAGGGCGCCGTGAATGGCTGTTAATAGAGCTGAAAAAATTAGAATTCTAAATGGAAGTCTGTATTTGAACAGTTTGTCCTGTATCAGGATATATAGAACTATTGCAGTGACGCCATACATCGATTGATGTCAATAGAGCTATATATGCTTCTATTTTGGTATTCCCTGGTCGATAAATCCAGAATCAACACCAAACCAAAAGCTTCCATCCATATTGTTAAAATACATATATCTTATATTTCCACCACTTGGAACTGGGGTCTTGCTTGTAAATTTCTCTTTTTCTGTGTTAAAGGCAAAAATGATATTTGGAACCTCTCCAGTATCAGCGAGCCAAAGTTGGTTATTGTTGTCCAGTGCTGTTCCGTAGGGGCGTGGATTCTTACTGGGTAGCTTCCACTCTTTAAACTCCTTGGTCGTCGGGGTATAGCGCCCCAAATAGCCTTCTGGATAATCTACGTACCAAATATTGCCGGTAGGGTCGATTTCCAGTCTGCGAGGGCGAGCATTTGGGCGCGGCAGGTTAACCTCACTTATGGCCATGGTTTTTGCGTCTACTCGCGCTAACTTGTTGGTACCGAATAGAGCGACCCAGGGGTTTCCCTGAGCATCAATCTTAATACCATAGGGGCGAGCATTAGCGGTTGTTGGGGTGGCACTTAGAACTTTGCCACTTTGTATATTTAGCAGGCCTATGCGGTTACTTTGCTGGGCCGTGAACCAGATATTTCCCTCTCGATTGAAGATTAACGTATGTGGGTCTTTGATACCTTCAGGCATTGGATACTGTTTAATTTGCCCATTCTTGGTGTCTAATTGCCCAATATGCGCATTGCGATTACCTGCATACCAAACAATATCGTTTGAATCCACAATCAGGTTATGAGGGTGAGTGCCTTCAGGTATTTCATACTGCTTAAACTCTTCAGAGGTCGGTGTAAACTTTCCGATGTAGTTACCCGCTTGTCCACAGAACCAGACATTACCTTTACTGTCTACATGCGGGTCTCTGGGGAGTCCCTCCCAGGGCACCTTCCATTCGTTTAATTTAAGTTTGTCAGGTAAGTTATCTTCTTGAGCAGCGGCGTTCGTCAGTAGAAAAGGGAGTGTGGTAAGTAGCATGACTAAGGTGAGATGATGAATTCGCCAGGAATGAATGCGCATTTTTCTCTCCAAGAGTTATCTATGTTGGTAATCAGTCATGCTGTGGTGTAAGGCGCCTAGACATATAGCAGTTAAAGCATAGGTGAATTTAGGTTGGAGTTGTCTGATTCTAGTCATTATATGTAGTGAACTAAGTTTACTCATCTCATTAAAAATACATGATTAGCGGGAATTTATACATAATTAGATGGCTTGCTACTTTTCCAATTGGTACGTCTTATTCACCGTTTTTTCGGGCATTTGAGCAAGTTGTTGGTCGGTGTTACCTCTATTTAATGGCTTAATTAGTATTTAATTTTATGAACTGCAATATTCTCAATGAAAACTCATTCCTCAGTACTATTTTTATAATTTTACAGTTGGATATTGAGGGCGTATATTGCGGACCTTAGCTATAGGAGGTCATTTATGCTACAACGTCTTCGCCGGCCTGAAATTCTTTTGCTTATTCTGGCAGCTTCGATGCCGCTCTCATTTGCTGTTTGGAATACGCTACTTAATAACTTTGTTATTGAAAAGGCAGCATTTACCGGTGCAGATATTGGTTTGTTGCAAAGTGTGCGCGAGATACCTGGCTTTTTAGCCTTCCTAGTGGTCTTTGTTTTGCTTTTTGTCAGGGAGCAGCGGCTGGCGATAATCTCACTGGTAGCAACTGGCCTTGGAGTGATGCTAACGGGACTGTATCCATCATTGACCGGGTTGTTACTCACTACACTTTTAATGTCTACGGGATTTCATTTTTATGAGACCTTGCAGACTTCCCTGGCACTCCAGTGGTTTCCTAAACAAACAGCAGCAGTTTGGATGGGACGCATGGCTGCCGCTGGTTCCTTTGCTGCGCTTCTGGCTTATAGTTTGGTGTGGGGTTTAATGAACTTCGCAGGTTTGGATTATTCCTGGGTTTATCTAATTGGTGGTGGCGCGACCATTGTCATTGCTTTAGGTGCCTGGGTCCTTTTCCCTCAGTTTGCTCAGCCCCACAGTCAGCATAAGAAGCTTATTCTGCGAAAACGCTATTGGCTCTATTATGCGCTCACGATGATGAGTGGGGCTCGCAGGCAAATCTTTATAGTATTCGCTGGTTTTTTGATGGTGGAGAAATTTGGATACAGCGTGGGGGAGGTTGCTGCTCTCTATACGGTAAACCATTTACTTAATTTGTATATCGCACCGAAGATCGGACAGTTTATCGTTCGGTTTGGCGAGCGCCGTATCCTCACTTTGGAATATATTGGCCTGATACTGGTATTTGCGGGTTATGCGCTGGTAGAAAGTGCTGCGCTGGCAGCGGCATTATATATTGTTGACCATTTATTCTTTTCTATGGCAATTGCGATTAAAACCTACTTCCAGAAGATAGTCGACGAGCGGGATATCGCGGCTTCGGCTGGAGTCAGCTTTACAATCAATCATATTGCCGCTGTGGTTATCCCTGTAGTATTTGGCTTGCTGTGGCTTGTCTCTCCGCCAATGGTATTCTTTGCCGGGTCTTTAATGGCCTTAATTTCTCTTGGGTTGGCACAGCTGGTTCCAGAGCAGCCGTTGCCCGGTAATGAGATTAGGGTTGGGCAGTATTCTGGGGCTACCTAGAAAGAGTTGAAATGGAGTTTTTGTTCCATTATCCTTGGCGGCAACTTGAACAAGACAATTTACTATGAAATACGCGCAAGAACTTCTTTCTATATGTTGCTGCCAGGCAACCTGCGTGCTTCTGTAAATTTATTCGGAAGCGTTTTTTGCTTCCGTAGAGTCAAAGAACCCGGAGCGGAAGCGCCGGGTTTTTTTATGGCCAGGTGGCAGAGAGGAAATGCGACGGTCTGCAAAACCGTTTTTCACCGGTTCGAATCCGGTCCTGGCCTCCATCTATTCTGTTGATCTATGGATATATGCTTGGCAAGCTGTCTTTTGTATAGCCATACCCCTTTTCTTTTCTCAGCTTGCTTTTAAATTCCGTCGATAGCGCCAAAGAGCCAATAGTTGTCTGGATTATCCGGGCAGACAGTAGGTCCACACTCTGCGAAAGTTATAAATATATTAAGTGCGGTAATTGAAAATGCAGTTACTATGGCCATTTTTCCGAGAGCTCCCTGATCGCGGAAACTGATAAATATGGGTTTTCCATATTGCTTATCAAATGCACCGATAATCGCGATGCCAATAATTGTCATATAGAAGATAATTAGTGCCCAGGTGTAATAGTGATATCCCATTAATGGATCGCCATAACCTGGTGTTCCGGGAATAACATGTAGGCTGACTTGGCGCAGTGCGGTAGCGGCACCAAATAGCGCTGAGAATGTTGCCAAGCTGTAGTGTAGAGGGCGGTTGCCATAGAGTACATTTAGCATCAGGCCAAATAAGACTCCTGTGAGCCCAATTCGTTGAAGTAAACAGAGAGGGCAGGGCATTTCTCCATTCACTAATTGAAAGTACTCTGCGGCGACGAGTACGGCACATACGGCGAGTATGCCCAGTGCATTAAGCTCGCGAAATGTTTGCCCCATTCACCCTCCTCTATAAGGCTAAGTTGAGATTGTCACCGGTGTGATAGCCCAGCCAGGCGATGCTTGATATCAAGGCAAAAATGAATGTTGCGGTTGCTAGGGTGTGGTAATTCTTCACGGCTAGAGCCATTGCAAGGAGATAGAAGAGAAATAGTAGGCTCATCATAATGAGGCGCCCCTCGGTTTTTGCATCGAACTCACTCCAACCACTTCTTCAATCGTATAAAAAAGCACCACTTGTTACGATAGCTGTAGAGGTGGGGGAGGGGTGATACAGGTAATGCGCTACCTGTCAGGGTTGGCTAACTAATACTCGATTCGTTGATTTTGAAGGTTGCCGAGTCGTTTGAAGGGGGGAGCAGTGAATTTAATTGGTTTGATAGTCTTGAATAGTGTGAACTTAACCAAATAAATTTGTCTTTAGGTTAATGTTGGCGGACTTTGTTTGCCAGTTGGGCTTCTTCCCTGTTTAATGCTGGCTTTGGTTTCCGGCGACTGTCGGGAAGCACTTGTCATCGTAGATGCGTAGAAGAGTGGTACGTTAGGGTATCTCTGAAAATTTAGTAACTATAAAAGTAGCTAGGAGTTGTACTTATGGCACAGATCAAAGCTTTGGACAAAAAGGCGCATGCCAACCTGAAACTCACCCAAGACATTACTTTTGACCATGTAAGCAGTAATCATGTCCTGCCGCTGGTGGTTCAGGAAATCGTACAGGCAGCCCAGAGCTACCCGATCCTGTTCGTTAAAGACCAGAATACTGACCAGTTTAAAGTTGTGGCGCTTACCGGTCTGCGCCCCGGTGAAAACCTGTTCTCTGGCGCTGATGGCTGGAATGGCAGCTACATTCCTGTACAAGTGCGCACTTACCCGTTTGTTTTGGTGAAGAATCCAGACAACGCTGATCAGGCTGTTCTGTGCATCGACGAAGACTCCAAGATGCTGAGCGACTCTGAAGGTGAAGCGCTGTTCGATGGGGAAGGCGAGCAAACTGACTTCCTGAAGAATCGTGCTCAGGCAGTGGTTGAAACTGCACAGCGTGTTGCAGTGACTGAGTCTTTTATCGAGTTCCTGGTCTCCAAGGACTTGCTGACCCAGAAGAAGCTGACTTTGCGTGTTAGCGAAGATGACAAGCCTTACGATCTGACAGGTTTCTTTGTTATCGATGAAGAGAAGCTTAACAAGCTGTCTGATGAAGACTTCCTGGAGCTGCGTAAACGTGGCGCCCTGCCGGCAATCTACGCCTCTATGATGTCCTCTATGCAGGTTCAAAACCTGATTCGCAAGAAGCGCTTGAACTAATCGCGCTTTGCCCGGCAGCTGTGGCTGTCGGGCGACCCTCCTGACCGGAATAGGCGAACTCGCCAAATCTTGTCTTGATCCCATCTCACACTCGTACCACTATTGTCTCCCTCTGACGCTTTAGCTCACAAATAATAAGATGAAAAACGTGGCGCGATTCTCTCTTCGCTATTGGTTCGCTTGGTTGGTTCTGTTTTACGGTGTTTGGTTATTCCTGATTTTACAGGGCGAGAACCTGGCCCTGGCGCTCGAGCATTGGTCTATGGCGATGGCGATGGCGCTGGGTAGCTATGCCGCAGGTTCTACGCCGATGGGCGGCGGGACAGTTGGGTTTCCCGTGTTGGTGCTGTTTTTTGATATGCCGGCAAGTCTGGGTCGCGACTTTAGTTTTGCGGTTCAGTCGATAGGTATGGTCAGTGCCAGCTTGTTTATTCTCTGCCGGCGCCAGCAGTTGGCCTGGTCGATGTTGCGGGGGGCGCTGCTGGGCTCTCTTCTGGCGACTCCCGCCGGTATCCTATTGTTTGCCCCTCTGATACCCGAACTCTGGGTGAAGCTTTCCTTTGCCGTCCTCTGGGGCAGTTTTGGCATTTTTCATTTGTATCGCCTCAGCGAAATTACTGATTGTGAGCACGCGGGGGACCCTCAGTGCCCAACAGATTTTCGTGTCGGCTTGCTATTGGGCGCTTTTGCCGGCTTTTGCGTGGTGGCAGTTACCGGTGTGGGTGTGGACATGCTGGTGTATGCGGCTCTTGTGCTATTGAGCAGGGTGGACCTCAAGGTGGCGATCCCTACATCAGTGGTGATCATGGCATTTTGTTCGGTACTCGGAGTAATAGTGAAGTCGGTGGCGGGAGATTGGCAGCCTGGGGTGTTTGGGAATTGGCTGGCGGCAGCACCAGTAGTAGCCCTGGGGGCGCCTCTGGGCGTTTTTGTCGTTAGCTTGCTGGGGCGCAAGCCGACCCTGCTGATTGTGGCCTTCCTGTGCGTTGTGCAGCTTGTGTGGACTTGTATGTCCGAGAGTGAGGCTATGAAGGGATATGGTGGTCCGCTAGTGCTGCTGGCATTGCTGTGCTGCCTGGCGGGTTTCGAGTGGCTGCGGGAACTGGGTTTGCGCAGGGAACAAGTGCGAACGCCTGTAGCAACTTCAGGTACTGCTGACCTGGAGCCCGATAGCGCCTTAGAGACAGTTATGGAAGCTAATGGTGTGGTGCTGCCGGAGTAGTTGATTTTTGGATTGCGTTCGCCGGACGAACTATTCGCAGAATCAGATAAAAAACGGTTGGGCTTTTGATTGCTGCCCAGACTTGGGCCTGCTAGATAATTTGGGAAGATGGCTGGGGCGGAAGGATTCGAACCTTCGCATGACGGGATCAAAACCCGCTGCCTTACCGCTTGGCTACGCCCCAGTTTCAAGTTTCACAAAGAATAGCCTCTGTGATTTGAAATGGTAGCAAGGGGGAGACTCGAACTCCCGACCTCAGCATTATGAGTGCTGCGCTCTAACCGGCTGAGCTACCTTGCCATTTCTTTTGTTGTCTCGGCTGTCCCGAGGGCGCGCATTATTAAACGATAGGCCGGGGGTGTCAACACTTTTTTTGTATTCTTTTCAGATAGTTAGCGATTTTTTTCATCTGATGCCCGGGACTGCTCAGAACCGCGCCTGGAACTGATTGCGGCAAGGGCGGAACCGAATACTACGGCGCCGGCGCCGGCCCAGCTGACCCAGTTGAGCGGCTCAACTGCAATATAGTCGGGCCAGATAGAGCTGATCAGCGTACTGAACAATAGGGTGATGACTGGCACTAATGACAGGGTTGCGCTGACACTGGATGCCTCCCAGTGCGCTAGTGCCTTGCTAAAAGCCCCATAGGCGATCAGCGTATTGGCGGTGAGAAATGCCAATAGCACCCACTCGAGCCAGCCCAGGTGAGAAACCTTCATTGGCTCCGCCATGGGCAGGAAGAGCAGGGTCCCTGCGATATAAATTACTACCAGTAGATCCTGGGGTGTTGCGCGGCTCAATATTTTCTTCTGGAAAAAGCCGTAAATCGCCCAGGTGACAGCGGCGATCAGGATATAGCCGAGCCCCAGCAGGTATTCGCCGCCGGCGCCACTGGTCAGCTCTCCCAGGCGCTGGTTAAAAAATAGCAGCAGCCCGATTACTACCAATACCACGCCGCTCCACTGACGCGGCGAGAAGTGCTCTCCCAGCCAAAGCACGCTGGATATTAGTAGAAGCAGGGGGGCCAGCTGGATTACAACCTGAGCGGCACCAGGGGTAATGTAATTGAGTCCACTGGCGTAGGCGAGGTAGTTCACCAGGAGGCCGGCAACGGCGAGGAAGGTGAAAAGCAGTAAGCCGCGACTGAATAGTGGCTTGAGCTGTAACTTGCGCGCCTGTCCGTAGTAGACGCCCGCTAACAGTGCTGCACCGGCAAAGCGATACCAGGTGGCGGTACCGGGACTGATGTATTCGAGAAGCCCTTTGAGAGCGATGGGCAGGGTTGCCCACATAAATACGGTGATCAGCGCCAGGGGCAGGCCGACTTTCCAGTTTGATTGAGCCATGGAATTTACACGGGTGGCGCGCCTCCCCGGGGTGGGGAGGCAAAAAAAGGGGAGGCGGTTAGACGTTAAAACGGAAGTGGATTACGTCGCCGTCGGCGACAATGTAGTCCTTGCCTTCCAGGCGCCATTTACCAGCGTCTTTAGCACCGGCCTCACCGTTGTTGTCAATGTAATCGCTGTAGCTGATTACTTCTGCGCGAATAAAACCCTTTTCAAAATCGGTGTGGATTTTACCGGCAGCGTTGGGAGCGGTAGCGCCCAGTGGAATGGTCCAGGCGCGAACTTCCTTCACGCCAGCGGTGAAATAGGTGTGCAGGCCCAGCAGTTGGTAGCCGGCGCGGATCACGCGGTTCAGCCCCGGCTCTTCCATACCCAGCTCTTCCAGGAACTCCTGCTTTTCTTCGTCGTCCAGCTCGGCAATTTCCGCTTCGAGCTTGTTGCAGATAGGTACCAGTACCGCGTTTTCTTCAGCGGCGATGGCAGCTACAGCATCCAGGTGCGGATTGTTCTCGAAACCATCTTCGTCCACGTTGGCGATATACATGGTGGGCTTGATAGTGAGCAGGCTCAGTTCGCGCAGGTCTGCCAGTTCGTCTTCTGAAAGCTCGAAAGAGCGCAGCGGCTTGGCTTCATCCAGGTGTGGCTGGATTTTTTCCAGCAACGCTTTCATCTTGATCGCGTGCTTGTCCTGCCCCTTGGCGGCGCGGGTAAAGCGCTGTAGGGCCTTTTCCACAGTGTCCAGGTCGGCCAGGGCTAACTCGGTGTTGATTACCTCGATATCTGCTACCGGGTGTACCTGGTTGGCGACGTGGATAACGTTATCGTCTTCGAAGCAGCGCACAACGTGGGCGATAGCGTCGGTCTCGCGGATATTGGCGAGGAACTTGTTACCCAGGCCTTCTCCCTTGGAGGCGCCCGCAACCAGGCCGGCGATATCGGTAAATTCCATGGTGGTGGGAATGACCTTTTCCGGTTTGACGATCTCAGCCAGCTTGTCGATGCGGGGATCTGGTACCGGCACGACACCGGCATTGGGCTCGATGGTGCAGAAGGGGAAGTTTTCCGCATCGATACCCGCTTTGGTCAATG
Organism: Microbulbifer sp. ABM4_008; assembly: GCF_056311705.1. Taxonomy (NCBI): domain Bacteria; kingdom Pseudomonadati; phylum Pseudomonadota; class Gammaproteobacteria; order Cellvibrionales; family Microbulbiferaceae; genus Microbulbifer; species Microbulbifer sp. ABM4_008. Next base: position 919,931 of record NZ_CM149970.1, read on the forward strand.
CGTTGAATAGGGTGGATTTGCCCACATTAGGTAGGCCGACAATACCGCAAGTAAAACCCATGGTGATATTTTTCCGTTTGCCCGAGGCGCATACAGCGCGCTCTGCTAATTGCGTTTGAGGTCCGGTAGTGGTTGCGCTGGCGGGATTTTGGATGGGCGGGGTGTCTCGGCCACCACAGGGTCCGGGCCAGCCGGGAAAATACCGGCAAATTTAGCGCAGCACACTATCGAGATTTCCGCGGCAAAAGGCAAGCCGGCGGGTGGGATCTATTTGTTGGTGTGCAGCGTTTTCATGGCTGCGCCCCAGTCGCCGGAAGCGGCGGTGGGCAGAACGTCGATCGAGCGATCGATCGCATCAGCCAGTGTTTCCTGTTCCGCCCTGGGGGCTCGCTGGAGTACAAACCGGGCCACTTCGCTCGAGCTGCCGGGGTGGCCAATGCCGAGTCGCAGGCGCATAAAGTTTCGGTTGTTGCCCAGTGCGGCAATGATATCCCGCAGGCCGTTGTGTCCACCGTGACCGCCGCCGGCTTTCAGACGCGCGATACCGGGGGCCAGGTCCAGCTCATCGTGAGCGACCAGAATGGCTTCCGGGGGAATCTTGAAGAAGTTCGCCAGTGGGCCGACAGATTGGCCACTGCGATTCATATAGGTGGTGGGAATCAGCAGCCGGATATCCTGGCTGCCGACCCGCACACGGCCAGTGAGGCCGTGATACTTGCTGTCGAGGCTGAGCTGGGTGCCTTGTTGGCGGGCCAGCTCGACAACAAAGTCGGCACCGGCGTTGTGTCGCGTCCGATCGTATTCCGGTCCGGGGTTTCCCAGGCCGACAATCAACTGGATCGGAGTATCCGGTGCCGCAGCCAAGGCGATTACTCTTCGCCTTCGCCAGCTTCGGCTTCAGCTTCTACAGCGCCGCGAGGCTTGTGGATAGAAGCTACAACCAGGTCGTGGTCTGCACCGTGGCTCAGTGCCACAGACTCAACACCTTCCGGCAGTTTCAGGTCGGAGATGTGCAGTACGCCGTCCATTTCCAGGTCGGCCAGGTCCACTTCGATGAACTCAGGCAGCTTGCCGGCAGGAGCGTTAACTTCCAGCTCGGTCAGGGTGTGGGAAACGATACCGCCAGCCTTAACACCTTTGCTGCTGTCTTCGTTCAGGAAGTGCAGAGGTACTTTAACGTGTACTTTGGTGTTGGCAGATACGCGCTGGAAGTCGATGTGCAGCAGCAGGGCTTTAGCCGGGTGACGCTGCAGGTCGCGCAGGATAACTTTCTCTTCTTTGCCGTCTACGTCAACAGTCAGCATGGAGGAGAAGAAAGCTTCGTTTTCCAGAGCTTTGGTCAGGTCTTTGTGCAGCACGGAGATAGAAGCAGGCTCTGCTTCACCGCCGTAGATGATGCCGGGTACACGGCCTTCCAGGCGACGCAGGCGGCGGCTCGCACCTTTCCCTTCATCGCTGCGGGCAATGGCGTTCAATTTAATATCAGACATGGGATAAACCTCGGGTTGTCTGTCCAGAGTGACCTGCGACCGGACCGCTCTGGCATGGATGTTAAATGGGCACTGGGCCCAAAAGTAATCGCCCGGCAGTGCCGGGCGGGCGCGTATTCTACGGGAATCAGCGCTAAAGGCAAAGTGCCCCGGCATGCGGGGCGCGGGGATACCTTGATCGGCAAGTTCCTAGCGGAACATTGCGGACAGGGATTCCTCATTGCTGATACGGCGCATGGACTCGGCCAGCATTGCAGACAGGGTCAGCTGGCGAATTTTTGGTGCCTTCTCCATTTTGTCACCCAGGGGGATGGAGTCGGTAACCACCAGCTCATCCAGAACGGAGTTGTTCAGGTTGGTGATGGCGTTGCCAGACAGTACCGGGTGGGTACAGTAGGCGACAACTTTCTCGGCGCCGTGCTCTTTCAGGGCGTTGGCGGCGTTACACAGGGTGCCGGCGGTGTCGACCATATCGTCTACCAGCAGGCAGGTGCGGCCGCTGACTTCACCGATAATATTCATGACTTCGGCAACATTGGCGGCCGGGCGGCGCTTGTCGATAATTGCCAGGTCGCAGTCGAGGCTCTTGGCCACAGCCCGGGCGCGTACAACACCGCCGATGTCCGGGGATACCACCACCAGGTTCTGGTATTTTTGGCGCTCGATATCGTCGAGCAGGACAGAGGAGCCGTAAACGTTATCCACAGGAACGTCGAAGAAGCCCTGGATCTGTTCCGCGTGCAGGTCGACGGTTAATACGCGGTCGATACCGACGCTCACCATCATATCGGCAACCACTTTTGCGGAAATCGGCACGCGCTGGGATCTTACGCGGCGATCCTGGCGGGCGTAGCCAAAGTAGGGGACTACAGCGGTAACGCGGCCGGCGGAGGCGCGGCGCAGGGCGTCTACCAGCAGGATCAGTTCCATCAGGTTGCGGTTGGTAGGTTGGCAGGTGGATTGCACCACGAAAACGTCGCGGCCGCGCACGTTATCGGTAATTTCTACTGCAATCTCGCCGTCGGAGAAGCGCTTGACCGTGGCTTCACCCAGGGGGATCGCCATATGGTCGACAACCTTCTGTGCCAGTTCCGGGTTTGCGTTGCCGGTAAAGACCATTAAGTCAGCCACTGCGAGTTCCTTTAATTCTGTCTTGAAGTGAATTGAAGTGTAGATGCCTGCATATTTGCTAGCAGTCAGGGTTTTTGCTGCAACACTTTTGCGTTGAGCGGCGCACTGTTGCGCGGATAAAAACAGGGTTTTGGCCACAGTTTTTTTCCTTGCTCAACGGGTTGCTCTGGGTGCGTGCTCGCACAACCATCGGGCGCTTGCACTCAAGTCTGCCTTCAGGATTCTTTAAAAATTGGGGGGTGGCTCTGTAAAGCCCTGTGCGAATGGCCTGGGCCGGCTGGATCAGCGTAGACTGAATCATGTCGGAACCGGTTTTTGACTGTGCCATTGCATATAAAGAAAGTGGCTGGGGCGGAAGGATTCGAACCTTCGCATGACGGGATCAAAACCCGCTGCCTTACCGCTTGGCTACGCCCCAGTAATGTTTCCTCAAAAATCTGAGGAGATTTTCGCTAGCGCTTGATGTGTCGGTGAAACCAATACACCCGCTGCTGTAAAACCCTGCCACGCTTCAGGCAGTTTGGCGTGTGCCTCAGTGGCCGCCTCTGCCGTAGGGAATGCTGCAAAAACGCAGCCCCCGGTGCCGGTGAGTTGTGCCGGAGCAAATTGCTCGAGCCATTCTCTGGCATCGCGTATTTCAGGGTAGAGCTTCTCAACTAATGGTTGGCAGTCATTACCGGAAAATGTTTCCAGTTTTTCGCTGCCGAGTCGCATCTCGTTGGCCTGCTCCTCGCGAAGGGCCGCTAATGTAATTGCGACTGAATCTCTTGTCAAACGTGAATCGCGAAAAATTTTTGCAGTGCTCACTTCGCAACCAGTTGAGACAACCAGGTAGTGGCGTTGCTCGGTGGTTATTGGGGTTAATTTTTCACCAACCCCTTCCGCCCAAGCGGTGCGCCCGCGCACAAAAACTGGAACATCGGCGCCTAATTGTCGTCCCAGCTCCGCCAGTTTATCGATCGATAAATTGCACTGCCATAAGTGGTTGAGCCCGAGCAAAGTGGTGGCGGCATCGCTACTGCCTCCACCGATGCCGCCGCCGTGAGGCAACTTCTTTATCAACCGAATAGAGGCGCCGAGAGAATTTTGTCGGTCCGGCTCAGCTTGTTTGCGCAGCAATTGGGCTGCGCGATAAACCAGGTTGTCTTCTTCAGCTACATCCAGCTGGCCGGCATCGACACTGACAATGCCATCGCTGCGCTCACTGACTTCCAATAAGTCGCCGAAATCGAGAAGTTGGAACAGGGTTTGTAACTCGTGATAGCCATCCGGGCGACGGCCGAGAATGCGCAGAATCAGGTTGAGTTTTGCTGGGGCGGGCAGGGTTAGCAGCATGAGGCAAAAAGGAGTCAATTAATTACAGGATCGCCATAATACCTGCATGCTGCGATTTGGGCATTGGCGGAGTTATGTGAAACTCTCTACAACCCCCAGTCTTTAATCACCAGGGTGACGGATACCGGGCCAGTGGGACTGTTGGTTTGTGCTTTGATCCGGGTTGGCAGCATAAAGGAGCCTTCGCTGCGATATTCACTAAAACTCAAGGCCCAGCCGGATTGTTGCAGGCTTTGCAGCTGGCCCTGGGCGTTGCGCTGCTCACCACTTTTGGCGCCGGGCGCGGGAAGACCGCGCACCCAGTAGAACATCTCCCGGGCGGGCAGGGGCCACCCCAGTGCTTCTTGGGTTAGCTGTGCCGGGTTGCGCGCATAAATTGGCGGCTCGCTACCACGTACCAAACTGACGCCACCGGCTGAGCCGGTGATGACGGTAGTACCCGCTCCGAGCGGACCGCTGAGATGCAGGCGAAAATTCTCTGCACCGCCCTGAAGCCAGGCCAGGTTAGCGCTGCCGTTTTCTTTGGGGGAGCGAACACCCAGCTTGCCCTTGAGATTCCACTGGGTAAATTCAGCTACTGTTTGCGGCGTTGGATTTTGATTTTCAGTGGGGGAGCCTGGCTCCGGTTCCTGTTTGGTTTTTTGACCGGCACAAGCGGAAACCATTATTGCCAGACATGCCAGCAGTAACAGATAGAATCTTCGCGCGGTTGTCTTGTCAGCTATCTGATGCATGTTGTTCCAGTGACTCTTTGATTTGTAGGCGCTTCATGGCAGCCGGAATAATTTTGCTGTGGGGATTCAGCAGAAGGCCTTTTCTCCACATATTCATGGCGGCTTCTCTGTTTCCCTGAACCCAGAGTACTTCACCGAGGTGTGCGGCAATTTCGTGGTCGGGCAACTTTTCCATCGCCTGCCGCAGATACTTTTCCGCAGCTTCGTGATTGCCGAGACGGTACTCTATCCACCCCATGCTGTCGATTATTGCCGGGTCCTCAGGCTCGAGTTCCAAAGCGCGGCTAATCAATTGGTAGGCTTCTGTGTGCCGGGATTTATCTTCAATCAGTTTATAACCGAGCGCGTTGAGAACTGTGGCGTTATCGGGATTTCTTTCCAGCAGGTTTCTCAAGTCCTTTTCGAATTGTTGTGCGTTGCCGAGTTGGTCATGCAACAGCGCGCGAGTGTACATCAAGCGACCGCTGGTGCTGTTGGTTTGTAATGCCTCGTCTACTCGCTGTAAAGCCATACTGGCTTCACCACTTTTGCGAAGTAATTCGACCTCCATCAGGTAAAAATGTTCTTCCTGAGTGGGGTGTTTTTTTCTCAGTTCAGAAAACCACTCCCGGTTAGTGTTGTACTGTCCGAGGCTCGCCAGTAATTCCGTACCGCGAGTAATGGCTTCTACGTAATCACTACCGGGCCCCACTTCGCGGAAATATTTAATTGCATGGGAAAAATCCCCAGATTTTTCTGCAATGCTGCCCAGGTAAAAATAAGCAGCGGATTCGTGCTGCTGTAATTCAAGTAGTTGGGTAAAGAGGACTTTGGCCTCGTCAGTTTGCTCGGTCTCGTACTGAATTAGGGCCAACGACAAAATCAGGTTGCCATCTTCAGGGCGCTGCTTAACCAGTTCGGCAAACTGCTTGCGTGCCAGGGCCAGGTCCTCCCGAATCAACAGGCGGGCGTACTGAAGGCGCAGGCGGCTCTCGGAAGGATGGATGCCGACGAGTCGCTCGAGAAGGGAAATGGCTTCCTTGCGCTTGCCCTGATCAACCAATAGATGACTTTCCAGCAGTGGTGCATCCAGTTGGTCTGGATGGTGCTCTTGGACGCGGCGCACCAGGGACAGGGCGCGGGCAAATTCCCTTTCGGTGCGCAGTACCATGGCATAGGCGAGCACGACCTCGTCATCGAGGGGATAGACTTTTGCCAGTCGGGCAAACTCCCGCTTGGCTTGTTCCGTGAGTTGCTCGTGCCCAATAGCGGTTGCTGCGAGAGATTGCATGGGTGGGTTGCCGCCGAGTTCCAGGGTTTTACTGGCGTGAATCAGGGCTGCGTGTAAGTCGCCGGACAAAGTCAGCTCGGCTGTGAGGGCCAGCTGTGCATCGGCGTTTTGTGGCTCAAGCTCTACCCATAGCCTGGCTGAATCCAAGGCGGCCTGGCGGGCATTTAAAAAGCGGGCAATGCGTGTAGCGCGGGCGGCAACCCCGGGATCTTTGGTGACCTCCGCCTGGTGGTAGTAATTGGCCAGTGCGACATCGTACTGTTCGCGGATACCGGCGACTTCGGCCACCAGAAGGGTGTAAAAGGTATCAATAGGGAAAGTTTTAGCTTCCGGCCCTTCTGACTCAGTGGTTTCCTTCCCCTTAAGGTTGCTCGGCTCCAGTGCTGTGCTCGCGATTTCTGTAGAGGGGGCTGCCGGCGTCTGGTACTGGGTACAAGAAGCAAGTATTACGGATACGGCAAGGAATGCGGCAAGCTTGAGCTGGTGGCTGGAAATTCGGGTTGGAAGCTGATGTGCGCGAGGTGGGAGCATAGATCGTGTCCATACGTTACGTTGTCGCTGAAAGCGGGGTATTACTGGCGTGTTTTAAACGATTATCGCCATATAATTCTAGTCGTGAATCGGGTTTGGAACGGTGGTGGGCAGGGGCTCTTGCCAAATCGGCGGGCAATTTTACTGCCTCTTACGCTTGCAAGGGAGACGGCTGCCTATGAAAATGCGCTCCCAGTGCGGTTTCCGCCTTTTAAGATTTAATGCTAACGGAAGTCTATGCCAATTCTTACCCTGGGTATCAACCACGATAGCGCGTCGGTCGAAGTGCGCGAGCGGGTGGCCTTTGCCCCCGAGGTGATGCCCGGCGCACTGGGAGATGCGCGAAAAGCACTGGGGTGCCGCGAGCTGGCCATCCTGTCTACCTGCAATCGCACCGAAATATACGGAAATGTGGAGTCAGAAGCCCTGTTGCAATGGCTATCTGAATACCACCAAGTGCCCCTGGAGCAGCTCAAGGGCTGTGCCTATGTGTACAGCGATGAAGAAGCGGTACGCCATATGATGCGCGTTGCCTGTGGTCTCGATTCCCTGGTGTTGGGTGAGCCGCAGATCCTCGGCCAGATTAAGTCCGCCTATGCGGTGGCGCGGGAATCCGGCAGTGTGGGCAGTGAACTGCACCGGGTTTTCCAGCGGGTGTTTACCGTCGCCAAGAAGGTTCGCACCGAAACTGCAATCGGTGAAAACCCGGTTTCTGTTGCCTACGCCGCTGTTTCTCTGGCTTCGCGTATCTTCACCGACCTGAAAAAGCAGACTGCCCTGTTGATCGGTGCGGGAGAGACCGTGGAGCTGGTTGCCCGACATTTGCTCGATCAGGGAATCAAGCAGGTCATTGTTGCCAACCGCACATTGAGCCGGGCCCAGTTGCTCGCAGAGAGCTTTGGTGCCGAGGCAATCCTGCTTGCGGATATCCCCGAGCATCTGGCGCGCGCGGATATCGTTATCAGTTCCACCGCGAGCCAGCTGCCGATCCTGGGTAAGGGAGCGGTCGAATCGGCGCTGCGCAAGCGTCGGCACAGCCCCATGTTTATGGTGGATATTGCGGTACCCCGTGATATCGAATCGGAAGTTGGCGAGCTGGATGATGTTTATCTGTATACAGTGGACGATTTGCGCGGGGTTATTGATGAGGGCAAGCGCTCCCGAGAGAAAGCGGCGGAGGCCGCTCAGGAAATAGTAAATGCTGCAGCGGCTGAATTTACCAAAGAGAGCCGCTCTTTGGAGGCTGTGGATAGTATTCGCAGCTACCGGCAGCGAGCCCAGGAAGTGAGCACTTCCGAACTTGAACGGGTACTTTTGCAGCTGGAAAAAGGCGAGGACCCTCGTCGACTGATGGAGCAGCTCGCTCGCTCTCTCACCAATAAATTAATTCATGCACCCACCGTCAGTCTGAAAAAAGCCACGGCGGAGGGTGATATTGAGCGTTTGCGTATCGCTCGGGAGGTCGTTGGGTTGGATGATCTCACCGATATCGATTTAGAGAAAAAGCATCAATGAAAGAATCGTTACTGAATAAACTGGAAACCCTGCTTGAGCGCCACGAGGAAGTATCTGCGCTGTTGGGCGACGCCGACGTAATTGCTGATCAGGATCAATTCCGCGATCTTTCCCGCGAGTATTCTGAGCTGGAAGAAGTGGTGAAATGCTACGGCGCTTACAAACAGCTACAGGAAGATATGGTCGCGGCTCGGGAGATGATGGGGGAAGATGATCCGGAAATGCGCGAAATGGCTCAGGAAGAGCTGCGCGAGGCTGAAGGTCAAGTGGAGCCGCTGGAGCGAGAGCTACAGACTTTGCTGTTGCCGCGCGATCCCAACGACAGAAAAAATGTCTTCCTAGAAATTCGCGCAGGAACCGGTGGCGATGAAGCGGCTATTTTCTCCGGCGATCTGTTCCGCATGTACTCTCGCTATGCGGAGAAGCAGGGATGGCGAATAGAAATTGTCAGTGAAAATCTTGGTGAGCACGGTGGTTACAAGGAAATTATCACTCGCGTCGCCGGTGAAGATGTCTACGCAAAATTAAAATTTGAGTCCGGTGCGCACCGGGTACAAAGGGTTCCTGAAACAGAATCCCAGGGTCGTATTCACACTTCGGCTTGTACGGTCGCGGTGATGCCGGAGCCGGATGAGCGCGATGCGATTGAAATTAATAAAGCGGATTTGCGTGTGGATACCTACCGTGCATCCGGTGCTGGTGGTCAGCACGTTAACAAAACCGATTCCGCTGTGCGCTTAACCCATATTCCCACGGGAATTGTGGTGGAGTGTCAGGATGAGCGCTCCCAGCACAAGAACAAAGCCAAGGCAATGGCACTGTTGCAAGCGAAGCTCAATACTGCGCAGGAAACGGCGGCGGCCCAGGAAATTTCCGATGCCCGCCGCAGCCTGGTGGGCAGCGGTGATCGCTCTGAGCGAATCCGTACCTACAACTATCCCCAAGGTCGGGTTACCGATCACCGTATCGGCCTCACCCTCTACAAACTCGATGAGATTATGCAGGGGGCTCTGGGGGAGGTGATCGGGCCATTGCGTACGGAATACCAGGCCGACCAGTTGGCGGCCCTGGCCCAATAAATCCAGATTTTTTACGCCGCCTCGAGCGGCGTTTTATAGGTTTTTCTCCATGACCAGCGTCAAGGAAAATATCGCACGCTGCGCCCAATTAACCGATAGCGACAGCGCGCGCCTGGATGCAGAGCTTCTGCTCGGCAGTGTGTTGGGGCGCGAGCGCACCTGGCTCTATACCTGGCCGGAATACGAATTGAATGAAGCTGAACAAGTGCGCTATGAGCAGTTGCTCCAGCGCCGGCAAGCGGGAGAGCCAGTGGCACACCTTATCGGTGAGCGCGAATTTTGGTCCCTATCGCTAAAGGTGGATTCCTCCACCCTGATCCCCCGCCCGGACACTGAATTGTTGGTGGAGACCGCGCTGGAGCTTTTCCCCCAGGGCAGGTTGCGAGCATTGGACCTGGGCACTGGCACTGGTGCTATTGCACTGGCTCTGGCGTCGGAGCGACCGGGATGGGAAATTATTGCAGCGGAGAAATCACCCGCTGCGGTAGCACTGGCAGAGGAAAACCGGCGCTCCCTCAAGTTGCAAAATGTGCAAGTTATCCAGAGCGATTGGTTTTCCAGTTTAGAGCCACAGCCGTTTTCCCTGATCGTTAGCAACCCTCCCTATATCGATGCATCTGACCCGCACTTGGTGCAGGGCGATGTGCGCTTTGAGCCCCGCACTGCGTTGGTGGCAGAGCGACAGGGTTTGGCAGATATTGAGCATATCGCCACAACCGCTAGTGATTACCTGGAAAACGATGGCTGGCTAATGGTGGAGCACGGTTGGCAGCAAGCCGAGAGCGTGCGGGATATTTTTTCTGCGGCGGGATTGAATAAAGTTTCAAGTCGCAGGGATTATTCCGGTTGGGAGCGAATTACCTTAGGGCAAAAATAGTGATACCTGCGGAGCTGCCACAGGGATTTGAGGAGGGAGCCTATGCATGATCATGTCCACCACCGAACCGGCAATGGGGCTTTGCGCCCATTAATTATTGCACTGGTTCTCACTCTCAGTTTTTCCATAGTTGAAGCCATAGGTGGTTGGCTATCTGGCTCCCTGGCATTGCTCGGCGATGCTGCCCATATGCTTACCGATACTTTTGCCTTGGCACTGGGGGCTATTGCCGCAGTACTGGCGAAAAAACCCGCTGATCGGGAATTGTCGTTTGGCTGGGGGCGAGCGGAGGTCTTAGCTGCGGTAACCAACGGCCTGATTATGCTTCTGATCGTGGTCGGTATTTCTTTTATGGCCATTGATAGGTTGCGCAATCCCCAGCCGGTGCATGGCAGTACGGTGATGTTGATTGCAGCCATGGGGTTGCTGATTAATATTCTGGCGGCCTGGGTTTTATTAAAAGGCGAGCGCACGCTCAATATTCGCGGTGCGCTTTTGCATGTGATGGGCGATATGCTGGGCTCTGTCGCAGCACTGGCTTCCGGAGCTGTGATTTATGTTACCGGCTGGGTACCCATCGACCCCCTGCTTTCACTGCTTATTTGCCTGTTAATCCTGGTTTCCTGCGTGCGACTGCTCAGGGATGCGATCGATGTATTGATGGAGCGGGTACCCAGGGAATTGAGCCTTCCGGTTGTGGGCGAGACACTGGCGGCGGTAACCGGGGTACGCTCTGTGCACGATCTCCATATTTGGCGTTTGGATTCCAGCACTATTTCCCTATCGGCCCATATTGTGGTGGATGACTTACAGGCTTGGCCCAGCGTACTGGAGCGCTTGCGGGAAACCCTGGTCAAGCGCTTCGATATCGACCATATAACCCTTCAACCGGAACCTTTGGCAATGCCCGAAGTGACGGTGATCGATAAGGTCAGTGATTAATAGGTGAGGATTTACTCCTCACCTTCTGTCGGCGGCTGGCGGTTTTCTGGGGTGGCTGGTACTTTACTCTCTGATTTGTCAGCGACCGATTCTTCCGCTACTACTTCCTGGGGCTGGCTGATTTGTTCCTGGGGAGCCTGGATACCGATATGGTAGGCGGCAAACCCCGGTTGCACGACCTGGTTTAATGCCATGCCGAGAATGCGGCCGTTGTGCTCGGAGCGAATTTCTGTGCGTACATTGGTAATAGGGTTGGTTACTGTTCCCAGTAAGTCGCCTTTACGCACAAACTCGCCGAGCTGGACTTCACTAAAGATAACCCCGCCAGTCGATGTCCGCTGCCAGGTGGAGGTGTAGTAAACCGGTTCGGGATCGCCCCAGAGGCGGAATTTACTCACCATACCCAGCTGGTTGAGCAGAGTGCGTATACCTTTCACACTGTGACTTACCGATAGCTCATCCAGCACCATCGGTGCTCCGGCTTCCAGAGTGACGGTGGGGATACCTGCCTCCACAGCGGCGCGGCGCAGGGTACCCTTGGCTCCGGCGCTGTGCAGCACCACAGTGGAGCCAAAACCCTGGGTCATTTTCACTACCTTGGGATTGGTTAAGTCGCCGCGCAACTGTGGCAAGTTGGTGCGATAAAAAGAACCCGTATGTAAGTCCACCACGGCGTTACAGTGGCTGATCACTTCGTGGAAAAATGAATTGGCAATTCGCGAGGCCGAAGAGCCATTGGGATCGCCGGGGAAGTGCCGGTTCAGGTCGCGTCGATCAGTCAGGTAGCGGGAGCCTCGATGGAAGCCTTGCAGATTGACGATGGGTACGCCAATTACCGCACCGCTTAAATGGTCTGCGTCCAGGTCGTACATAACCCGCCGCACGGTTTCCACACCGTTCAGCTCATCACCGTGCACTGCCGCAGTAAGGCAGAGAACCGGCCCTGGCTTGGCGCCGTTAACCACCAACACAGCGGTGGGGCTATAGACCCCTTCAAAGTGTTGGCTGGGAGACCAGGCTAGGCGCGTAGAGGTCGCAGGGGGAACCTCTGAGCCTAATAATCGCAGAGGCTTGGCCGTCTCTCCCGGAACCAGGGAAATGGTGCCGGGCTCCGGTAATTCGGGTTGAGGTTTAACTGTTTCAGTTTCTTTATCGGCAGTGGGAGCAGTCTCGGTGGGAGCTGCCGGTTTATCCAGTTCCTGAATAGGTTGGTCCAGCTCCAGATTTTCCGCTTGGGGCAGGGAAATTTCTTCAGAACCAGCATCTGTCGACTGGGATTGCTCTTCAGTAGGGGCAGCGTTGGTGGGTGGCCCCAGCTCTGTGATCACCGGTTGGTCCAGCTGCATATTGGCAGCTTGAGGGACCGCTTCTGTCTCTTCGCCAGTGCTGTCATCGGCGCTCAGGGCCTGGGTGGATGAAAGTAGTAAAGCCAGGCTTAGCAGGTGTCGGGTCCTTCGGGAGGATTGGCGCGGGATCATTCGGCACTCCGGTCAACTTCGTATATCTGGGTGTGCCGGAGAGCCTTGTGTCCGGCACAGATTGGGACTTTGGAGCGCCAGTATAGTCAATACGTTCCCGAGGAATGTGATACGCGCCGAATTACGCGTATCCGTAGGTTCGCTCGATGGCTCTGCGGCTGGTTCGCCAAAAGCGAATTCCCAGCAGGATTGAAGCCATTCCCAGGCCGATACAGACACCGGTCCAATAACCGTATACCCCCCAGAAGCTCTCTCCCAGCCAGTAGGCGGTAGAAAGCCCCACCAGCCAGTAGGAAAATAGCTGTATAAACATGGGCGCACTGGTGTCCTTATATCCGCGCAATGCGCCCCAGGTCATTGCCTGGGTGACATCCACCAGTTGGAATGCGGCACACAGCAATAGCAGGTTGGTGGCCACCGCGATAATTTCTTCATTGCTGGTGTAGGCCTGAACAAACAGGGTGCGCAGGGTAATCAAGAGTACACCGGTGCCCAGTGCGTAGATTAGGCCGCTACTGATGCCCACTTTGCCACAGAAGCGCGCGCGCTTTGGCCGTCCCTGACCGAGTAGTTGGGCGGTGCGGATACTTAGGGCCTGGGCCAGTGCCAGTGCGACCAAGTAAAAAATCGATCCCACATTCATGCTTATCTGATGGGCGGCGACAATGGCTGCACCATAAGGGGCAAGCAAAATGGTAAGGCTGGCAAAAAAAGTAACTTCACTGGCCGCACCTACACAAATTGGCAGGCCAACTGCGAGCAAGTGGCGCAGGGTTGGCCAGTGGGGGCGAGGTGGTAACAGCCTAAGTTTTAGCTTGTGGTAGACCGGATCAGTGTTCGCGTGCCAGAAGAGTGCCAGTGCGATCAGGCAGCTGACCGTTGCGGTAGCCCACCCACATCCCGCTCCTCCCATCGCCGGTATGGGGCCGGCACCAAACACCAAAAGAATATCCAGGGGAATATTTAAAATTGCGGCAGTGATATAGATACGCATTACCGGGCGCACTTGTCCCATACCCTCACAGTAGCCGCGCAACGCTGTGCCGAGTGCAAAAGGCAGGGTGCCGACAGTCAGGGCCAGTACATAGCCCTCCATCACTTTTCGAACCGACTCTTCCGTGTCTATCCAGTGACTCCAGATAGGAACCGCAAGCAGGGCGGAAAACACCAGAATGCCACCGATCAGTGCGATCCACAGCGCCTGGTGTAATTGCCTGGCGCAGCCGGCTTCATCGCGACCACCGCGCAAGTGTGCAACAACCGGGGAGATAGCAGCGAGCAGGCCGATTAGTGTCACTGCGCAAACAGCCCAAATACTGGCTCCCAAGGCGAGCCCGGCGAGACTTACTTCTCCAGCGCGTCCTGCTACCAGAGTATCGACAACTCCCATGCTCACTACAGCCAGGTTGCTGACCACCAGGGGGCCTCCCAAGGTGGTTAGGTGCGACAGTTCGGTTTTAGTGGCATTTCGGTAAAGCTTGAACAAAGAAAAACCTGAGCTCTTGTTACTGATCTCGATAGAGGGTTCTGGGGTCTGGGCTAATTTTGACAAAAAATTAATCCTGCGGGGGAGTGTTAACAGACCTTAACCTTCGCAATGTACACAGGCAGCTGAAAACGGTCGGTGGGTCAAAGTTCGGAAAGGCTTTCAGTCTGCTTGGGAGCAGCGGGGCAAAACCGCAAAAAGGTCCGACATTCTACGGTACAAACGGCGCCTGCGCCCAGTGCCGATTACGGACTTTCCTCAAGTAGTTTGGCTACAATTTTGGGCTTATTGATGATGCAGTCGTGGTTTATTTCCACTTCCCGATATGTCCATCCGGATATTTGCTTAGCCTTGTGGCTACTGTAGATGGCTGGCGGGTATTCGGGTTGGGTGCAGTGAATGAAAGTACACGGCGGGCCCTGCTCAGGAGAGCGTTTTAAGTGGATGGGATCCAGTAGCGTTTTGATGGGATGCGGGGTCATACGGCGTTTTAGCCAGTTGATATCATCTGGCTGGGTTATCCCCAAGGCTTCTGGTGGTGGAGGCATAATACAGAGAGTACCGTCGATATCCTGTGCCTGCTTGAGCCGCTGCTCCTCTATACCGCTGGGGAGCTGCCTGCTAAATGGGCGCCCCGGCTCAGGAACAGCGCCATCCAGGTAGATTAATCGGTGTACCCGCTCGGGTAGAGCGTCGGCGGCACCGGTTGCGGCCATTCCCCCAAAGCTGTGGCCCACAAGGATGACTTGCCGCAACTCCTCCCAGAGGATTGTATTGATCAGGTCCTGGATAAAGGTATCCAGACCAACGGAGGGAGAGAGCAGGTGTTTGCGTTCCCCCAGGCCAGTATGGGTGGGGGTGAGTACTCGATGCCCATTACGCTGCAAGAGGTGGGCGACTCTGCTCCAGCACCAGCCTCCATGAAATAGCCCGTGGACCAGTACGTAAGTTTTCCCCACCAGGTTGCCCTCAAGTTACTTGGGTTCTGCAAGCATAGATGTGCTTTCTGGGGCGCTGAGATAGTGCGGTGTAAGAGTTGGCGATATCACTCGACTAAAGTGAACAAAGACACTGATAAGAGAGTGAGCTAAATGAGTGGAGCTATGAATAGTCTGAGCGGTTGGTACAACTGCTTTGTACATTATGTACGCAAAATAGACTGGCTGGGGCCATTATTACTACGGATTTATTTGGCGCCAATTTTTATCCTGGCCGGCATGAATAAGATGAATAATATCGAAGATGTTGCTGCCTGGTTTGGCAATCCCGATTGGGGGTTGGGGCTTCCAGCGCCGATGTTGATGGCGTGGATAGCTGCATTGGTGGAATTCTTTGGTGGTATCGCTATCTTGCTGGGCGTAGCGACTCGGCTGGTGGCGATTCCCCTGATGTTTGTGATGGCAGTGGCAGCCTATACGGCCCACTGGGAGAACGGTTGGTCTGCGTTGCCGGATAAAACCTTGAGTGTGCCCTGGGAGTGGCGCAAGGACCTTATCGATGAAGCTTCGGTGCGTAAAGAGAAGATTGTTGGTTTACTCAAGGAGCACGGCAATTATGAATGGCTTGTGGAAACTGGAGGAGTGACCATCCTGAAAAATGGTATTGAGTTTGCAGCTACCTACTTCATTATGCTGCTGGTGCTATTTTGTAGTGGGGCGGGGCGGTTTTTCAGTGTGGATTACTGGCTGTGCCGTCACTATAGCGGGCAGGGATCCCCGTAGAGATGTTATACTCGCCGATTATTTGAACATTTGAGCGAGTATTTCACTTGATAGGAAAGTTGTTCCGCCGATCCTCCTCCAAAGAGGATAAGGGCTCCCGCCGGGGAGAAGACAGCTCCGGACGCCGAAAAGAAGGGCAAAAGCCGTCTGATAAGGCTGCCAAGGGGCGTACAAAATCCGCACAGGCGGAGGGGAAGTCGCGCCGGGGCGGTAGCAGAAACGCTCAAAAAGGGCGCCAGCGCAGCAGAAAGCCAGCGGCACCCGCACCGCCCTGGTCCCTGGATGAATTCCAGGTTCCAGAACAGGAGGGCAAGGTCCGCTTCCACGACCTGGGACTGCCCAACGAGCTGATGCACGCTATTCACGACCTGGGTTTCCAGTATTGCTCGCCAATTCAGGGTCGCTCCCTTCCCCACACCCTCAATGGCCACGACCTGGTGGGTAAGGCACAAACCGGTACCGGTAAGACAGCGGCCTTCCTGATCACAGTGATTGACGATCTGCTCAAGCACCCGTTTGAAGGTGAGCGCTATGCTGGCGAAGCCCGCTCCCTGATTATCGCTCCGACCCGTGAGCTAGTAATGCAGATTGCCGATGATGCCAAGGCACTGTGTAAACACACCGAGCTGGAGATTCATACCCTGGTGGGCGGTATGGATTATGACAAGCAGCAGAGAAACCTGAATGAGCGGCTGGTGGATATCCTGGTGGCGACGCCGGGTCGCCTGCTGGACTTTGTCAGCAATCGGGATTGTTTCCTGGATCAGGTGGAAGTCCTGGTGATCGATGAGGCGGATCGCATGTTGGATATGGGCTTTATCCCCCAAGTGCGCCGTATTGTTCGTCAGACGCCGCGTAAAACCCATCGCCAAACCATGTTCTTCTCCGCCACATTTACTCCCGAAGTGGATGATCTGGTGGAGCAGTGGACGGATGATCCGGTAGTTGTGGAGATTGAGCCGGAGAGGGTTGCCACGGATACCGTAGAGCAGCATGTCTACCTGTCCGCCAGCGAAGAAAAGTACACCTTGCTTTACAACATTGTGCAGCGGGAAGAGGTGGATAGCCTGATTGTATTTGCCAACCGCCGCGACCAATGCCGCCGCTTACACGAGCAGCTTCTCGCTCACGGTATTTCTGCGGGCCTGCTGTCCGGTGAAGTGGCACAAAATAAGCGGGTTCGCACTCTTGATGACTTTAAGTCTGGTAAAACCAAGGTGCTGGTAGCTACCGATGTCGCCGGGCGTGGTATTCATATCGATGGCATCAGCCACGTGGTGAATTTCACCTTGCCTGAAGAGCCGGAGGATTACGTTCACCGCATTGGCCGAACTGGTCGGGCGGGTAAAACGGGCACCTCTATCAGTTTCGCCTGTGAAGATGATGCCATGCGTCTGGAGCCCATTGAGCAGCTGCTCGGTGGCAAGCTCAAGTGCGAAGTGCCGCCAGAAGAGCTTTTGGTTGAACCGCCCAAGGTGAAAGTTCAGCGCAGTCACGGTGATCGCGATGGGCGTCGCGGTGGCTCTGGAGGTCATCGTCGTCCACGTCGGCACTGATTCTCCTGTGTGCTGTAAGGGGGTTAGCCCTTACAGCACTTACTACCTGCTCGAGAATGCTTTTCCCCCTCCTGCTATTCACCGCTCCTTTGCTTTGTTAAGGTTTAAACTGTGACGAATGTACCAGTAGAGGCTTTAATTTCATTCAAACTTTCAAATCTGTCCTAAAATTAAACAAATTTGGCCTATTACGTGAAGTAAGGCCCTGCAACTTCAGATGACACCGGTAATACTGGAGTCTACTTGCGGCCTGAAATTGACATCCTTCATTCAATAAAAATTACAGTTCACATTCGGATGCGCATCCTTTATCTACATATTGGTTTCCATAAAACCGGCTCCAGCTCCCTTCAATTGGCAATGAAGGAGCAAGTACAGGCTCTGGACCAGGCAGGCTTTGAATTTCTTTCCCTTGGGAAAAAGGGGAACTCTTCAGGGTGTATTGATGTATGCAAAGAGAAGGGTCGCGTCCATTTCCAGGTAAATTCCCGACTTGATGAGCTTCTTGCTGCGAGCCGCAGTGAGCAAGTGATAGTTTCAGCTGAGCATCTTTCCTATCTGTATCAGCGCGATAGTATCGAGCTTATTCAGAGAGTATGTAGCAAGTATTTCGATAAGATTGTGGTAATTGTTTACTTGCGCAGGCAAGACCTACAGGCAATATCTTTCAAGAAGCAAGGAGCTAGAGGAGCGGCTTCCAATAGGAGTTCCTCGAGTAAATTACTTGGCCACGCTGAAGGGGCTTTCCCTTCTTTCAGTAAAGATATTGAAATTTACTACGACTATTTTAACAAGTTAATACTGTGGGCGGATGTATTTGGAGCTGATTCCCTCAGAGTGAGGCTTTTCAGTCGGGAAGCCTTACATGGCGGTGAAATAGTGAGTGACTTTCTCGCTTTGCTTGGCGGGGGAGTGGAGCTTTCTGCTCGCAGAGTGAATGAGGGGGTAGGTAGAAAGGAGTTTTTGCTGACCCATAAATTACTGGAATTGGGGGTGGCGGAATCTGAATTGATTAAGCTGAAGCCAATGATGTTGGAGGATGACACTCAGTTGCTGCCTTCAAGGGGTGATGCCAAGCAGTTCTTTATGAGGTTCAAAAATTCCAACCATTTGTTAAATAATACTTTTCTTAATAACGATTCCGGCCTGGCATTCGATACTGATTTTTCTGGCTATCCTGAGCAGGGAAACGATTGGATAACGGTTCGGGATCTGTCTGAGTGGATTCCTGAAATTCTTTCTGCAGGTATTCAGAGGCCAGAGGGATTGCGTGACGCATTGTTGGCAGACAAGCTCCAGCAGATGGTAAGGAAAAAATTTTCAGGTGAAGTGCTTACCCAGGAGCTTGAGGATTTGGCCAATTGCCTGTCGGCTAGCGCTTATATCGCCAAGGATCAGCAGCCCTGGTATCGCGCACTGAAAAAGAAGAAAACATCGGGAAGATAGTGTCAAAATAAAAAGCCCTCTGTACGAGAGGGCTTCCTTTCTTACTGGTAAGGTTACTGAAGTACTGGTGTTTGAGTTCCCGGATCCCCCTCGATACGCAATCTTTCAATCCACAGAGCCGTACCGCCAGCAACTGCCGCAGGCATAATAAAGATATTTAAAATCGGCACCATTTTGGCAAGCATCACGGTCCCACCAAAGGTAAGGCTAGTGAGTTTACGGCGGCGCAGTACCGTTTTTAATTCATCGAATGGCCGCTGGTGGTTATCCAGTGGGTAGTCAACGTATTGAATAGCCATACACCAAGCGCCCCAAACTGCGGTGAGCACTGCGGGGATAATAATGGTCCAGCTGGTGATGGTGGCAATTATAAATACGATCAAACCCCAAAATATAAAGTAACCCAGCTTACGCAATTCCCGGCCCAGGGTACGCCATACCATTTGCATTATCGGCTCGGCAGGAGGAGCTTTACCGGTTAGCAGTTCCTCTACTTTCTCAGCGAGCAAACCGTTAAAGGGGGCGGCAATAATGTTGGTGATGACGCTAAATAAATAGCCGTAAGCAAGGAAAAATAGGAAAAGCACTATTAGTGCAATAATCCAGGCCAGCCAGCGAAAAACACTGGCGGTCCATGCTGCACCCTTGGCCATAATGGCTTCCCACCAGGACATATTCTCCGTATTTACCGGCGTGTGGGAAAGCAGGCTACTTATATAATCGGTAAGCCCTCCGAGCTGTGAAATCATTATGCTACTGATAATAATAAACAGCACCAGATTTATTAGTAATGGCACCAGGATAAATGGGCGTAACTCACGCCGGGTAATCAAGTGGATACCGCGCACCAATGCGTCGATACCGTGAACGGGATTTGAAGTCATACTCTCACCTTTCGCTGGTACGATGCCTAAATTTCCAGAGTTCTCAGTTGGCGCCAGCGGCTTTTAAAATCTCGCTATATTCTGCGCCCTGGCGGTGTTCAGCAATACGTGCCAGCAGAGTTTTTCCATCGGGACCAGGACTGTTCAGATCCAGGCCTTCAGCGAGAAATAATTTTATAAATGTGGCAAAGCTCTCTGCTTTCATACTTCGGTAGGCGCGCTCGAGAAGATGAAAATCCCGGTTTACGCCTGCGGGAGCTTCGCCAATCAAGAATCCAGCAATACGCTCCTCGTCAAAAACTTCTCCGAGTACTTTCTGTTTGTCTTTTTTCAGGCTCAAAACTATATCCTTGCTACATAAATAGGGGGCGGGCGAAGCCCGGCCCAGGTCTTGAAATGTTGAGGGTTAAA
This sequence comes from Microbulbifer sp. ABM4_008, assembly GCF_056311705.1. Taxonomy (NCBI): domain Bacteria; kingdom Pseudomonadati; phylum Pseudomonadota; class Gammaproteobacteria; order Cellvibrionales; family Microbulbiferaceae; genus Microbulbifer; species Microbulbifer sp. ABM4_008. Next base: position 939,817 of record NZ_CM149970.1, read on the forward strand.
GCAGTGCGTCCAATTTTTGTTTGAGAATTTTATTAATCATCTGTGGGTTTGCCTGCCCTTTGGACGCTTTCATAATTTGCCCGACGAAATACCCCATCATTTTGGGGCGCTTTGATTCATCGGCCTTGCGGTAGTTTTCTACTTGGGCATCGCTTGCAGCGATCACTTCATCCACCATTTTTTCGATAGCGCCGGTATCCGAAACCTGTTTCAGGCCACGTTTTTCGATGACTTCGTCGGCACTGCCCTCTCCGTCGGCAATAGCCTCGAATACCTGTTTGGCGATTTTGCTGGAAATGGTGTTGTCTTTGATGCGCGCGATTAGTCCAGCCAGCTGGTCGGCAGAAACCGGGGATTGTGAAATAGTTAGTTCACGACGGTTGAGCAGCGCTGCCAGTTCACCGTTAATCCAGTTGGCAGCAAGCTTGGATTCGCCACAGGATTTACTCACAGTTTCAAAATAGTCTGCACTGGCACGCTCCTGTGTCAGCTGGTCTGCATCATAAGCGGATAGCTGGTATTCCGCTTGGAAGCGGGCTGCTTTTGCATCAGGCAGTTCTGGCAGGATGTTGCGCAGTTGCTCGACATATTCATCAGTGAGTACAACTGGCAGAAGGTCCGGGCAGGGGAAGTAGCGGTAATCATTGGCCACTTCTTTACTGCGCATAGAGCGGGTTTCATTTTTGTCCGCGTCGTAGAGGCGGGTTTCCTGGGTAATGGTGCCGCCGTCTTCCAAGATATCGATCTGACGTTCAGCTTCGACTTTAATTGCGCGCTCGACAAAACGGAAAGAATTGATATTTTTTAATTCTGTACGGGTGCCGAGTTTTTCTTCGCCTTTCAAGCGCACGGATACATTGGCATCACAGCGCAGTGAGCCCTGGGACATATCACCATCGGAAATGCCCAGGTAGGTTACGATGCTGTGAATTTTTTTCAGGTAGGCCACAGCCTCGGCGGCACTGCGCATATCCGGTTCAGAGACAATCTCAATCAGTGGCGTACCTGCGCGGTTCAGGTCGATACCGGACATTCCGTGGAAATCTTCATGCAGGGATTTACCGGCATCTTCCTCCAGGTGAGCGTGATGCAAACGCACCTTCTTACTGCTGCCATCTTCCAGGTGAATTTCCACTTCACCTGGGCCGACAATCGGCTGTTCCAATTGAGTGGTTTGATAGCCCTTGGGCAAGTCGGGATAGAAGTAATTCTTGCGTTCAAAAACAGAGCGCTTGCCGATCTCTGCGTTCATCGCCAGGCCGAACATTACTGCAAAGCGAAATGCTTCTTCATTCGGTACTGGCAGGGTGCCCGGCATAGCCAGGTCCACAGCGCAAGCCTGGGTATTCGGCTCGGCGCCAAAGCGGGTGCTGGCGCCGGAAAAGAGTTTTGACTGGGTGGAGAGCTGGACGTGAATTTCCAACCCGATAACGATTTCCCATTCCACAATTTATCTCCTTATACGGCGCTGGCTTTGTGCCAGTCGGTTACCTGTTGGTATTGGTGGGCGATGTTGAGCATGCGCGCCTCTTCCAGGTAATTACCGGTAATTTGCAGGCCCACCGGCATATTGTCCACCAGGCCACAGGGTACAGACATACCCGGCAGCCCCGCCAGGTTGGTGGCGATGGTGTAGATATCCTCCAGGTACATAGCTACTGGGTCAGCGCTCTTTGCGCCAAGCTCGAAAGCGGGGGAGGGGGTCGTGGGGCCCATAATCACATCCACTTTTTCGAATGCTTCGACAAAGTCCTGCTTGATCAGGCGTCGGGCCTGTTGGGCTTTGTTGTAATAAGCATCGTAATAACCGGCGGACAGGGCGTAGGTGCCTACCAGGATTCGACGCTGCACTTCTTCGCCGAAGCCTTCACCGCGGGAGCGCATATAGAGATCGCGCAGGTCTTTGGGCTCTTCGCAGCGGTAGCCATAGCGCACCCCATCGAATCGAGATAGGTTGGCAGAGGCTTCAGCGGGGGCGATCACATAGTAAGCAGGTATCGCTAACTCGGTATGTGGCAGGCTGATATCGACCAGTTGCGCACCCAGCTTTTCAAACTCTCTCAAAGCCTCCTGAACCCGGCTTGCGGTTTCAGGGTTAAGACCTTCCCCAAAGTACTCCCGGGGTACTCCGATCCGCAGCCCGGCAATCGGGTTATTCAGTTCGGCGGTAAAGTCAGTGGGCTGCTGCTTCAGGCTGGTGGAATCTTTCGGGTCGTGGCTGGCCATGGCGGATAGCAGGTAAGCCGCATCTTCTGCGTTGCGGGCGATGGGGCCAGCCTGGTCCAGGCTGGAGGCGTAGGCTACGATGCCATAGCGGGAAATACGCCCGTAGGTGGGCTTCAGCCCGGTGGTATTTGTCAACGCTGCCGGCTGGCGAATAGAGCCGCCGGTATCGGTAGCTGTGGCGCCGGGTATCAGTTGTGCAGCAACTGCCGCAGCTGAGCCACCGGAGGAACCGCCGGGCACACAGCGGGTATTCCAAGGGTTTTTTACTGGGCCGTAAAAGCTGCTTTCGTTGGATGAGCCCATGGCGAATTCATCCATATTGGTCTTGCCCAGGGAGACGGTTCCGGCAGCGTTGAGGTTATCTACCACCGTGGCATCGTAGGGAGGGATAAAATTATCCAGCATTTTTGAGGCACAGCTGGTGCGCACGCCGTTAGTGCAAATAATATCTTTGTGGGCGATGGGCACACCGCACAGTGCCGGTGCCTCCCCGTTGGCCAGGCGTTGGTCGGCGGCTGCGGCTTGCGCTAGGGCGCTCTCTTCGGTGACGGTAATAAAACTGTTGTAGTTGCTGTCCAGTTGCTGGATACGGCCGAGTAAATGGCGGGTTAGCTCTGTACTCGAGAACTCTTTGCTCCGCAATCCACGGATGATCTCGGCGATAGTAAGCTGATGCATATTATTCCCTTAAAGGCTCTAGACGGGCTGAGGGCTGGGTATTTAGGTGAATTTCGTCAGTGTTGGGCCGGCTAATCAATTACTTTGGGAACCAGGTAGAGGCCTTCTTCGGTTTGGGGAGCCAATTCTAGGAAGTCTTTGCGCTTGTCAGTCTCTGTCACTGCGTCGGCACGCAGCTCCTGGATCTCGTCCAGTGGGTGCGCCATCGGAGCGATACCATCGGTATTGGTGGATTGCAGCTGGTCGACCAGTTGCAATACATCGCCGAGGCGGTTGCTGACTTCTTCGATGGTTTCTTTGGATATGGCGATACGGGCCAGTTCCGCCAGTTTTTCTACAGTTTGCGTATCCACTGCCATGGTGATGGACTCCTCCAGCTTGAGTTGCGAGTCGAAAACTGCCCGGATTATTTGCGGCGGGCAGAACCGGCAAATTTAGCACATTGGGGTTATATTCTCACCGGCTCCGGCAGTAATGGATAGCGGGCCTCAAATGACCTCCCTTCAGCCTTGCCCTGATGCCTAGCGGTTGTTAGAGTTTGCCGAATCCTGCCGAGTGATGAGAGACTCCGGTATTTTGCGTAGAATCCGATTCGAAATGCGGCTCGGAACTCAGAATTATTTTTGCGGACTAATTAGGATTTGTATCCATAAAAGAAGCCGCGCCCGCAGTGCCCGACCTGGGGGCTGATAATTAGTACAAGGTAATCGAATTCCATGTTTAAACGTTTGCGGGGTATGTTTTCCAGTGATCTCTCCATCGACCTGGGAACTGCCAACACGCTGATTTACGTTCGCGATCGCGGCGTAGTACTCGACGAACCCTCTGTCGTCGCAATCCGTCACTACAATGGCCAGAAAATCGTTGAGGCTGTCGGAGTAGAAGCCAAACGCATGCTCGGCCGGACTCCTGGCAATATTACCGCTATTCGCCCGCTGAAGGACGGTGTTATCGCCGACTTCCAAGTGACCGAGAAAATGTTGCAGCACTTTATCAAGAAAGTGCATGAAAATAGCTGGATGCGCCCGAGTCCGAGAGTGCTGGTGTGTGTTCCCTGCCAGTCCACAGAAGTGGAGCGCCGCGCGATTCGCGAGTCGGCCCTGGGTGCAGGTGCTCGCGAAGTGTCACTGATCGAAGAGCCCATGGCCGCTGCCATAGGCGCAGGTTTGAATGTCGAGGAAGCGAGCGGCTCCATGGTGGTGGATATCGGTGGGGGCACTACCGAGATCGCCATTATCTCCCTGAATGGTGTGGTTTATTCCGATTCGGTGCGTATCGGCGGTGACCGTTTTGATGAAGCTATCGTCAACTACGTGCGTCGCAACTACGGCAGTGTGATTGGTGATGCAACTGCTGAACGGATCAAAGAGGAAATTGGCTGTGCTTATGCAGGCAGTGAAGTTCGCGAAATTGATGTGCGCGGACGCAATCTGGCCGAGGGCGTGCCTCGCAGCTTTACCTTGAACTCCGACGAAATTCTCGAAGCCCTGCAAGAGCCTCTGACAGGTATTGTGCAGGCTGTTAAAAGTGCGCTGGAGCAATCCCCTCCCGAGTTGGCTTCTGATATCGCTGAGCGCGGTATGGTGCTGACTGGTGGTGGTGCTCTGTTACGCGATCTGGATCGTCTGTTGATGGAAGAATCGGGCCTACCGGTAATTGTTGCCGATGACCCGCTGACCTGTGTGGCGCGGGGGGGCGGTAAAGCGCTGGATATGTTGGATCGCAGCCGTCTCTACCTGATGTCTAACTAGTAGACATCGGTATTATGAAAACTGCTAGGGAGCTTGTGGCTATATCCGCAAGCTCCTTGTAATAAAAAAATGCGAGTCATCTTTTGTGGCTTGTGCTGTTCTCACCATCTTTGATTGACCTGTTAAGAGGGGATTGCCTGTGAAACCGCTATTTACCCGCGGTCCCTCTGCCGAATACCGCCTGGGCTTTCTCATCATACTCGCGATCTCGCTGATCGTTTCCGATCATTACACCAATTGGTTTCAGCCTGTTAGAGAACGCTTATCAGGAGTTATTGCTCCACTGTACTGGGTTACAGGAGCCCCCGAGCGTGTGGGCGATTGGGCCGATGAGCAGTTTCGCTCACGCGAAGAACTGCAAGAGGAGAATAGCCGCCTCAAGCGCCAGGTTTTACTGCTGGAGCAGCGCAGCCAGCTATTGGCGGCCGTAAAAGCGGAAAACACTCAGCTCAAAGAGCTGATGAACTCAGCAGAAATGGTCGATGACCGAGTATTGGTGGCTCAGGTAATTGGCGTTACCCCGGACCCTTTGGAGCATGTGCTGCTGATTGACAAAGGCCGCGATGACGGCATTGATATCGGTACCCCGGTAATGGATGCCAGTGGATTGCTGGGGCAGGTGATTGAAGCTGGCGACTCCTATAGTCGTATCCTGCTGATAACTGATTCCAGTCATGCCATTCCCGTCCAGGTTCTGCGCAACAGTATGCGCACCGTCGCCGAGGGTACAGGTGACCTGTATCGCCTGAAGTTACGCCATCTTGCTAATACCAGTGATATTCGGGAGGGCGATTTGCTGCTCAGCTCCGGCTTGGGTAGTCGCTTTCCCGCAGGTTATCCGGTCGGGGAGGTTATCTCGGTGCAGAGAGACCCGGGTAAACCTTTTGCGGAGGCTGAAGTGTTGCCGAGGGGGCGGATGAATCGCAGCCGCTTTGTATTGGCGGTCATTGGCAGTGGAGGACATTCTGTTGCAAGCGAATAACCGCTGGTTTATCGCGGTCACTATTCTGCTGTCACTGCTTCTCTCGGTTATGCCCCTGCCACAGCAGTGGCTTTGGTTTCGGCCGGCATTTCCGGCTTTGCTGGTGATATTCTGGATTACCCGAATGCCCCAGGCCTTCGGGGTGGGTTTCGCCTGGATGATCGGTATTGTCCAGGATTTGGCTACGGGGGCGAGCTTGGGAACCCATGCCCTGGCCCTATCGGTACTCGCCTATTTCAGCTTACTGACTTACCAGCGCACCCGGGCATTTAATCCGGCCCAGCAATTGTTGTGGGTATTTGTTCTGGTGGGCATTCATCAAGTGGTGGGCAACTGGGTGCACGGCCTTGAGGGGAAATCGGTACCCGGGCTGACCTTCCTGTGGCCCGCCTTGACTACAGCCCTGCTCTGGCCCTGGGTGACCCCGTGGCTCAGGGGGCTTTCCGGGCGTTTACACGTTCGTTGACCGTCTCGTCGGCACTGTAAATCAGTGTAAAAAATCGATCATTTTTCGAACAGTGCCGCTATAATCAGCCGCTGACCCACAGGGAATATGTAATAGAGTGACAACAAGCGCTTCAGAAAATCGACTTCTTTTGGCCTCTGGTTCGCCGCGCCGCGCCGAACTGTTGGCCCAGATTGGGGTGCCTTTCTCCCAATTGTCCCCCGCTGTTGTAGAACAGCGCCAACCTGCTGAAAGCCCTCTTGAGTACATAGAACGCTTGGCCCACGACAAGGCTGTCGCCGGGTTTCAAGCCGCTGACAACCCGCGGGGACTCTGGTCTTTGGGAGCGGATACGGTGGTTATGGCAGGTGAGAGGCTGCTGGAAAAACCCCAAGATTTTGCTGACTTTGAGTCCATGATGCTGGCGTTATCGGGAGGAGAGCACTCTGTTTTCACGGCAGTGTGCTTGCGTTCACAGGATCGACAGTTTAGCCGAGTAGTGGAAACTCGAGTCAGGTTCCGTCACTTGTCCAAAGTTCAAATAGCGGATTACTGGAGTACCGGAGAGCCTGTCGATAAAGCTGGCGGTTACGGTATTCAGGGTTTTGGTGCCGCCTTAGTAGAGGCTTTTAGTGGCAGTTACAGCAATGTTGTAGGGCTCCCATTGGAAGCTGTAGTCCCCATGCTGGATCATGCGGGCATTCCCTATTGGCAGGAGGGCCAATCTTGAGCGAAGAGCTGTTAATTAATGTTGCGCCGACTGAGACCCGGGTTGCGCTGGTAGAAAATGGTGTGCTCCAGGAGGTCTACCTGGAGCGGAGTGCGCGGCGAGGGATTGTAGGAAATATCTATAAGGGAAAGGTGATTCGCGTACTGCCCGGGATGCAGGCCGCTTTTGTTGACATTGGCCTCGAGCGTGCGGGCTTTATCCATGCCTCGGATATTGCACCTCTCGACGAAGAAGGTATGGAGGCGCGGGATGCCGAGGTGGCGGATATCCGCGCGCTAGTTAGAGAGGGGCAGTCACTGATCGTCCAAGTAGTGAAGGACCCTATCAGCAGTAAAGGTGCCCGGCTGACTACCCATCTGTCGGTTTCTGCACGTTACCTGGTGTATATGCCGCAGACGCGCCATATCGGTATCTCTAATCGAATTGAAGACGAGAACGAACGCGAGCGATTGCGCCAGTTGGTTGAAGCAGCTTCTCTACGCCTCGCGGAAGATGGTTTGTCGGCCGATGGGGGCTTTATTTTGCGTACCGTTGCCGAGGGGGTGAGTGAGGAAGAGCTGCTGAGAGATATCCCCTTTCTGTACAAATTATGGGGGGAGCTGGATGAGCGCATTAAGGAGCGTCCAGTGCCTTCGGTTATCTATGAGGACCTTCCACTATTTATGCGTGCATTGCGTGACCTTGCGCGCCCTTATACCGAAAAGATTCGTATAGACTCCCGAGAGGCCCACGGCCGTGCGGCAGAATTTGCCGGTAAATATGCGCCGGAAATTGCCGGTCGCCTGGAACACTATCCCGGTGAGCGCCCACTGTTTGACTTATACGGTGTTGAAGAAGAAATAAGAAGGGCACTACACAACAAAGTCACCTTGAAGTCTGGCGGCTACTTGATCGTAGAGCAGACAGAGGCGATGAGTACAATTGATGTCAATACGGGTGCTTTTGTTGGGCATCGAAATCTTGAAGAGACTATCTTCAAGACCAACCTGGAGGCCGCTACAGCGATTGCCCGCCAGCTGCGTTTGAGGAATCTGGGTGGGATTATCATTATTGATTTTATCGATATGAAAGACCCCGAGCACCAGCGACAAGTCTTGCGCACCCTGGAAAAGACCCTGGAGCGCGATCATGCCAAGTCCAGTATCACCGGGGTCTCCGAACTGGGGTTGGTGGAAATGACTCGCAAACGCACCCGTGAGTCACTGGGGCAGATTTTATGTGAGCCTTGCTCTGTTTGCAGTGGTAGGGGCACCTTAAAGAGTGCGGAGACAGTTTGCTTCGAGATTTTCCGCGAGATTATTCGAGAGGCGCGCTCTTACGATAGTGAAAAAATTATGGTACTGGCCAGTCAGGTGGTAATAGATCTTTTACTGGATGAAGAGTCGGCTAATGTCGCCGATCTTGAAGAATTTATTGGTCGGCCGATTCAGTTCCAGGTAGAGCCCATTTACAACCAGGAGCAATATGACATTGTTCTTGTGTAATCCATTATTCACTCGCCAGCAAGCTAAGAGAGCTTATTGTCAGCGCTCGGTCCATGCCTGTTTGGTGGTGAGGGTATAGCGATGGTTGTAATACGCTGGATTGCAAGAAAGTTCTGGTTACTGTCGGTAAGTTTGGTGATTGCACTGGCAATCATCGTGCAAACAGGCCGACTGCTATCCCCGCAGGTAGAGAACTATCGTCCCCAGATTAGTCATTGGCTTAGTGAGCAGCTAGGCGTTCCTGTACAGATGGATCGTATTTCCCTGCGTTGGGAGGCCCTTGAAGTTGCATTGCAGCTGGATGGACTGCGTCTGGGGGAACACGGTGAGCTGAAAATGGGGCACGGCCTGTTCCAGCTGGATCTACTTTCCAGTCTCTGGAACCGGGAATTGGTCTGGAAAGACCTGCAAATGAATCAGTTTTCGGCCGGGCTCAACCGCGATGAAAATGGCCTCTGGTATCTACAGGGGTTTCCCGATGCCCCGCTTAAGCTTGAAGGCAGCACTGCACCCAATCCCGAAGCGGCAGATCCGGCCCGCCTATTCCAGTTGAGCCCCAAAATTCAAATCAGTGATGCAGCGATCACTGTGCGCCTTCCCGATGAGCAGCTGGCAGAAATCAATTTGCCTGAAATCCAGCTGGAAAATAGCGGGGATTTTCACCGACTGACTGCACGGGCTTTTATTTCCCGTGAAGGGGAGAGTAGCCAGGTTGATGAAGAGACCCTACGGGTTGTGTTAGAGGGGCGGGGCAATCCCAAAGATAAAGAGCACTTCTCACTGCGCGGCTATATGCAGCTTAATGAGTTGCTACTGGATGAAGACATTGTCAGCTTGCTTCACGAACTCACCCCGTTACCCGACCGGTTTCACTGGCAGGGGAAGAAGTGGGCAGACGGCCGCTTGTGGTTGCATAGTGATGCCGTAAGTGGGTATCGCATAGTGGGCCAGGTGGACTTGGCCCAAGTAGAAAGCCTGACCGATATGCAAAGGGCAGGAGAAGATATAGAAGAGCATACACTGGCTCCGTTGCGCGCTTTTTCTGGCAACTTGTCGGGCCGCTGGTTGCCGGGAGAGCACTGGCGATTAGCGCTGCAGGATATTGAAATCGATTGGCAGGGCTTGAAAATGCCGTCGCTGAACCTGCAGGTTAACAGTGACCAAGAGGGTATAGCCCTGATGGCCGATCTGGTCGATCTCGCTGGTTGGAGCAGTATCTTAAATCGCTTGTCGTTACTTGAGGGGGCTGCAGATGAATGGTTGCGTGCACTAAAACCTCAAGGTCGGTTGCGCAGCCTGCGTCTGCGAGCTGGCGCGGACCGGCAGTTAGAGATCAGCGCAAACTTGGAAGATATTGCGGTCGAGGCGTTTCGAGGGGCCCCGGCAATTACTCAGTTGAGTGGATATCTTCAGGTTGAGGGCGCCAGTGGCCGGGTTGAACTCGACGGTACCCCCCTCGGAGCGCACTTTCCCAGTCTGTATAAGAGTGCTTTCGGATTCGATCAAGCCAGCGGCACCATTGCCTGGGATGTCGATAAGGCGTTGAACGAAGTCAACGTATTGTCGGGCCCGCTGATGCTTGGCAGTGAACTTGGTCAGGTCGGTGGTCAGTTTATGCTGTCACTACCCTTCCACGCCCAAACACGACCTGTGGATCTGGTGCTTTCCCTATCGATAAAAGATGCGGGGGTTATTACCCAGGAAGAGCTGGTGCCATTTGTGGTTAGCGATGATTTGCGCAGCTGGTTGAAAACTGGCCTGGGTAAGAACAATCAAGGGCGCGTTGAGAGTGCGGCCTTTATCTATCGAGGCAGCAGTTATAGCAAAGAGGGTAAAGAAGAAACCCTTAAAGCATTCGCGACTCACCAGAAGCGCAGAACGATTCAGTTGGCACTCGATTTTTCAAATGCGAGCCTGGACTACGCCAGTGAGTGGCCTGAGGTCAGGAATGTGGACGGCCGTTTGTTGCTCGATGATGAAATTGTGCGGGTCAATGCCGATAAAGCCAAGCTCTGGAATATGGATGCTGGAAATATTCTGGTTGCGGTAACCCCTCAGAAGAGTGGAGGCTCACGCCTTGATGTACAAACTGAGGTGGTTGGACCGGCTGCCGATGGTTTGCGACTATTGCGTGAATCACCACTCAGGGATCACCTTGGAAGTGCCTTTGATGATTGGAGCCTGACTGGGAGTTTGGATGGCGCTGTATCCTTAACTTTACCCTTGGGACAGTCATCCGTAGTTCCCGAGCAACAGGTTGAAGTCAATCTGAAGCACGGTGACCTTCAACTGAAAGGGCTCCGCCTCGATGCGACTGCGTTGAATGGTTTGGTGAAATACGATAGTGCGACAGGCCTTGAAGGGACCCAGCTGAATGGCAAATTGTGGGGCCGCCCGCTGACTGCTCGTATCCAACATATTGGCGAGGGGGATGCACGGGATACCCAGGTGGTTATCGACGGCAATGCATTGGTTGAGTCGGTACACGCTTGGAGTTCGCGGCCAGAACTGCAGTGGCTGGAAGGAGAAATGGATTATCAAGCCCTGGTGACCATTCCTGCAAAATCAGCGGAAACCCCTTACGCCGCAGTATTTGAACTCACTTCCAACCTGGCCGGTGTGGCTGTAAACCTGCCTGACCCACTTGGCAAGACGGCGGAAACAGAAACCAATTTTGTATTGCGAGTGCCGATTGGAGAGCAGGGCAGCTTGTTCCACTTGGACTATGGAGAACATTTACAGGGGCAATTCTGGCTGATTGATGGAGAGTTAGATCGGGCTGCAATCGCCTTGAATGCTGAGGCAAATTTGCCCTCCAAACGGGAGTTGACGGTCACTGGAGATATTTCCACTGTTGACCTGTCTCGCTGGCAGTCTCTACTGGATGTTTACCAGTTGTCTGAACCAGCGAAGTCAAGCGCTGCCAGCTCTGTTGCAAGTACCACAGAAAACCAAGGAGAGGCTGAGGATAGTGCCAGTGAGCCACTTCCGATTCGCCTGGATCTCAGTACAGACCAGCTTCGATTGGGCTCTGCAGAAATTGAGCATATCCATGTTACCGGTGAGGGAGTGGGGACGGATTGGAAGCTCAAATTTGACAGTGAAATGATTGCAGGAAATCTAACCGGCTTACTGGATGGCAGTACACCGTTACGCCTCAAACTGGCTCATTTGCGTCTGCCTCAGCCAGAGAAACCGGCTGAAGTCAGTGATGAAGCTTTTCCCTTAGACCCCTTTGCGGAGGAGGTAGTAGCGGATCCTTTGGCGCAGTTTGATTTTACTAGTTTGCCACAAATCGATTTTAGTACTGATAACCTTCAAATAGGTGAAGAGGCCTTGGGGCCTTGGTCATTTAAGTTGAGGACAGCTGCAGATCGTTTGGTGGTGAGTGATATCCACGGCACGGTGAGAGGGTTCCGCATCGAGGGGCAGGGCAAACACAGTGGTGAGCTAGGTGCAGAATTGGTGTGGATGAGGGATGCCGAGGGGCAGCAGTCATCACAATTTATCGGCCGATTGGTGGCGGATGATCTTGCAGATATCCAGCGCAAGATGGGCCATGAGCCGTTGATTGAGAGTAAATCGGCGATCTTTGAAACTGCTTTGAAGTGGGAGGGGGCCCCGACTCAGGTGAAAGGAAGCCTTCTCTCCGGAGAGCTTAAGGTTGATATTCGCGATGGCCGATTCCTGCGATCAACCGGTGCGACAGGCTCTACTGTGTTGCGTCTATTGTCACTGTTTAATTTTGATACCTGGGCGCGACGTTTGCGTCTTGATTTCACCGACCTTTACAAGAGTGGTATGGCTTTTGATAGGGTGCGTGGTGAAGTAGTCTTTGAAGGCGATGGTCAGCTTTTAATCGCTGTACCCATCCAGGTAGAGGGACCCACCAGTGAACTGCAGATGGCGGGGCGGGTTAATTTAGTCCGCGAAGATCTGGATTTAACGTTGGTGGCTACTTTGCCAGTTGGGAATAACCTGGCTTTGGTTGCAGCGCTAGCCGGTGGCTTGCCTGCAGCTGCGGGTGTCTACCTGATCAGTAAGGCATTTAAAAAGCAGGTGAAAAAGGTCGCCAGTGTCAGTTACCGAATTAGTGGTGGCTGGTCAAACCCGCAAATGCGATTTGAGAAATTGTTTGATGGAGATGGCGCCAAGCGAGAGGGCGCGGTTCTGGACCACGAGGGGAACAAGACACAGGTTGGGGTCGGCTCTGAAGAGAGGTCTCCTCCTGCAGCTTGAGTTTTAATATCCAGAGGCAGTGTGCAATAGCCATCTAATCTTAGTGAGGATCCCCTGTAAAAGGAGCACTGTAGATGGCGTTGCATTCATTATTGCCCCTCCTTCTTTTTGCAGCCGTCACTCTTTCGGCGTGTTCTGAGGCAGATGACCATCAGCGCGACCAGAATATGACGGTCGCTCAAGCTGAAAAGCATATTGCAGAGGGGACTGATCTCGATCAGATCCCTAAGTCTGTGTGGAAGCAGATCCTGCCAGAGGATCGATATAAGGTTCTCTGGAAAAAAGGTACCGAGCCCGCTTTTAGTGGCAAGCTTCTGAATAACAAAGAGAAAGGGATTTATGTCACCGCGGGTTGCCGTTTACCGGTTTTCAGCTCTGAGCAGAAGTTTGAATCGGGCACTGGTTGGCCCAGCTTTTGGGATGTTGCCTACCCACAAAATATTATCTTAAAGGACGATTACAGCTGGGGATTGAAGCGGACTGAGGTGTTATCAAAGTGCGGGGAACACTTGGGGCATGTTTTTAAAGATGGCCCGGAGCCCACTGGTTTACGCTACTGCCTAAATTCTCTCGCCCTGGACTTTGTGCCGGCTTCTGGGGATAAGAAATCGCAATAACTTCTGGTGTCTAGATTGCGGGCGCTGCCAGCCAGTTAACTCTGGAGCGCCCGGAGCCCTTATTCCGCTTCCTGGATAAAGAAGTCGCGAAGATAGCGGAATAATTTTCGTTGATTGGTTGGTGGCTTATTGTTTTTGATTTCTCGATGGGAGTCCCTAATCAGTTGGCGCAGCTGTTGATGGTCGACACCGGGATGCTGGTCAAAGAACTCACCCTGGGCACTATTGCCTTCTTCCAGTAGTCGTTTGCGCCAGTCTTCAGCCATTTTATCGAAACGCAGGTGCTGTTGGTCTCGCTCTTTAAAGCGGTTCAGCACAGTTTCTATCGCCTCTTGGTCGGCACTGCGCATCAACTTGCCGATGTACTGCATCTGGCGCCGGCGAGCTTCATTGGATTTGATCCGATGTAGCGTAGCAATAGCCTCCTGCAAGTCCTCATCTATGGGGACTTCAGCCAGTTGGGCCTTGGAGAGCTCGGTTAGTTGCTTGCCGAGATCCTGCAGCTCGTGCATTTCTTTTTTGACCTGAGTTTTACTTTTCGGCAGGTCGTCATCGTAATCGTCGTATTCGTACATCTTTGATTCGCTTTCGGTAAATAAGGGGGCTTGGTCCAGAGGTGATTTAGCTAAAGTACCAAGTGGCCAAGCCCAGAAAAGACATAAAGCCTACTACATCGGTGACTGTAGTAAGGGCTACCCCGCCGGCCAGTGCCGGGTCTATATTCATGGCACGCAATGCTACTGGTAATATCGCTCCAGCGAGTGCGGCGGTTAATAGGTTGATTATCATGGCGGCAAGGATAATTACCGCAATCCATATGTCGCCAAACCACATGGCGGTTATCAAGCCCATCACAAGCGCCCACAAAAGAGCATTGAGTGCCGCCGAACCCAGCTCACGGGAAAGTAGCCAGCTTAAATTACTGCGTCCTATCTGGCCTAAGGCCATACCGCGAATGACCACTGTCAGCGTTTGGCTACCGGCCACGCCCCCCATGCTGGCGACGATGGGCATTAGGACTGCTAGGGCTACCACCTTGTCCAGGGTATTTTGGAACAAACTGATCACCCAGGAGGCAAGCAGAGCTGTGAGCAGATTAATACCCAGCCAAACGGCCCGACGCCGAGCAGTGCGCCCAACTGGGGCAAAGGTGTCTTCCTCCTCATCGAGGCCGGCAAGGCTCATCAGGGAGTGATCTGCATCCTCTCGGATAACATCTACTACATCGTCAATGGTGATTCGCCCCAGCAGGCGGTTATCTTCATCGACTACTGGTGCGGTAATCCAATCATATTTCTCAAACAAGCGCGCGACTTCAGTGTCGGGCATATCTGCGGGTATCGGTTCCACATCGGTATTGACCACTTCGCGAACTGTCACCGATGGATCTGTGGTGAGAAGTTTGGATAGTGGCAAGAGACCGATATATTGGCCCCTCCGGTTAATCACAAAAAGGCTGTCGGTAGATTCCGGTAGTTGTTCATGGCGCCTAAGGTAGCGAAGTACCACATCGAGAGTCAGGTTGGGGCGGACAGAGATGGTGTCTGTATCCATTAAACCGCCGGCCGTGTTCTCATCATAGGCGAGAACACTTTCAACCCGGAGGCGGTCGGTTTCCGTCATCGATGAGAGCACTTCGGCAACAACTCGCTCCGGCAGCTGCTGAAGTATATCGGCGATGTCGTCGGCATCCAGGCCTTCCATCACCTCCACCATCTCCTCGGTATCCATAGTGGCGAGGATCTGGCTGCGTACATCGTCGGTGAGTTCCTGCAGGACCTCACCCTCTATTTCCCTATCCACCAAATTCCAAAGTACCTGGCGGATACGCGGTGGAGAGCTCTCCAGCAATTGCGCAACACTCTGGGGAGTCAGGGTCTTGAGCATGCGCCGGACTTCTTGTCCCGTACCGCTATCCAGCGCGGCATACAGCTCACCCAGCTGATTCTGTGCGCGGAATTTGATTTCGGCTTGGGGAGAGCTGGGCACAACAAGTCCTTACTGCTAGTGGTGGATTTGGGAGGCGATGTAAAAGCTTAGCGATTTAATGTTTAGAGTGAGCTTTTCGTGGCAATAGTATACTGGCCTCTATTCAGCTTCGCCGAATCGATCGGAGATCAGTGTGCTGATAGCTTCCAGGGCGGCACTTTCATCTGTCCCCTCTATTTCCAGTTCCAGCTCCGTGCCTTTGCCTGCAGCTAGTAACATTAGGGCCATCACACTTTTTCCATCTACGGCTTTACCCTGGCAATGCACTTTAATATTGGAGCAGAACTTGGAGGAAGTCTGCGCGAACTTGCTTGCAGCGCGGGCGTGCAAGCCGAGTTTATTGATGATGGTCAGTTGGTGTTTCTGCATTGCGCTGCTCGACAAAAATCTATTTTTGTTGCTCCCTGTGGCGTATCTGGACGTTATCAAACTCTTTGGAAAATTTCTTTACCAGCTGTTCAACCATATAAACTGATCGATGTCGGCCCCCAGTGCAGCCGATAGAGACACAGGTGTAGCTGCAATTACTTTTCTGGTAGGAGGGCAGCCAGTTTTCCAAAAAGTTGGTGATATCAGCCTCCATCTTTGCGGTCTCTGGGTGAGAGCGCAAGAATTCAGCAACCTCGATATCCTTACCGGTTTTTTCTCTCAGAGCTGGTTCCCAGTAGGGATTGGGTAGACAGCGCAAGTCAAAAATCAAGTCTGAATCCACAGGAACCCCATACTTGAACCCGAAGGACTGGAAGAGAATCGCCATGCTGTTTGATTGTTCTCCAACAACACGATTTTTAATCAGTTCACGCAGTTGGTGCAAACTCAGGGTGCTGGTATCAATAACCATATCTGCGATGGTTGAGATAGGGGTGAGCAGCTCTTTTTCCTGATTGAGAGCTTCTAGCAAATGGGTGCAATCATTGCTGAGAGGGTGCTTCCGTCTGGTCTCACTGAATCGCTGTACTAAAACCGGCTCGCGGGCATCGAGATAGATAACATCACATTGAACCCCTGCCTCGCGCAAGGACTCAATAACACTGGGAGCCTGTCTAATGTCTTGCCAGAGGTTGCGGGCATCGACACCCAGGGCCAGAGGTGTGTTTTCTTTTGGCGGTTGTGCCTTGACCCTCTTAACCAGCTCCGGGAGCAGGCTGGTGGGAAGGTTGTCGATACAATTGAAGCCGACATCTTCCAGTAATTGCAGTGCAGAACTTTTTCCGGAGCCGGAGCGTCCACTAATTATCACCAAGCGCATGGAGAGCCCTTTTCTTTGATCAAGTCTTTATTATTTCGCTTGTTGCACTACCTGAACAACGAGGCGAATGTCAGCTCTGAGACTCAGTTACTAACAAAACCTCCTCTAGGCGGCTGCAGTACTATCAATAGCGAGGGCATATAGCTCATCACTACTTTGTGCTTGCCTTAGCTTATCTCTAACCTGGCTGCTGGAAAACAGAGCGGCGATTTCGGCTAGCGTATCCAGATGTTCCTGCTCAGCATCTTCGGGGACCAGAAGAGTAAATAGCAAATCGACAGGCTGGCGGTCGACAGAGTCAAAATCAATGGCGGGCTGGGTGGTACAGAGAACCCCAATGGGGCTATCACAGCCGGGCAGCCTGCAATGGGGAATGGCAACACCATCGCCGATACCGGTGGAACCAAGGCGCTCACGGGCGATCAGTTGGTTAAAAACTGTATCGGAATCGTGTTGGGGATATTGTTCGGCAATGGCCTGGGCAATATTGAGCAGTAGCTTTTTTTTGCTGCTCCCCGCCAGATGGCAAAGGCTAAGGCGGGGAGAGAGTAATGCTTCCAGTGTCATAGTTCAGCGATGGTTCTGCAACTTCTCTTTGTGTTTTTTCAGTTGGCGGTCCAGCTTATCGGTGAGCGCATCAATTGCCGCGTACATATCTCTGTCTTCGGATCCAGCACAGAGGTCGTGACCGTTTATATGTACCGTCGCCTCAGCTTTTTGGATCAGTTTTTCGACGGATAAAATTACTTGCGCGTTGGTGATGTTGTCGTAATGTCTGGACAGCTTCTCCATTTTGCTTTCGCAGTAGCTGCGCATAGGTGAGGTAACGTCGACGTGGTGGCCACTAATATTGATCTGCATGGATTTCTCCTTGAAAGGTGCATCACAAGCCGGCGCTCACCCCCTATCGGGTCGCAACCCTACTAGGAAGTGGGCCAGAATGGAAGGATACACTCAAATTTTGGATTTTGGTTGCAGGTTGGGGGCGGAAGGCGCCAGTAGCGTATGACTGGAGGTGGGTTAGGGGTCAGATTAATTGGCTGTGTTTGGGTTGTGACTTAAATGAGCCTCTTTCTCTCACTTGAGGAGGGGATACCCATAGATTCGCGGTATTTCGCTACCGTTCGGCGCGCAACCTTGATGCCTTGCTTGTCCAGCTCCTGAGTGATCTTGTTATCTGATAGCGGCTTTCGAGGTACTTCTGTGTCAATCAGCTTGCGAATCAGGGCTCGAATGGCGGTGGATGACGCATCCTCACCGGAATCTGTACTGACGTGGCTTGAGAAGAAATATTTGAGTTCGAAAACTCCCCGCGGAGTCAGCATATATTTTTGGGTGGTCACTCGGGATATGGTGGATTCATGCATGCCAATGGTTTCAGCAATATCTGCCAGAACCATTGGTCGCATTGCCTCTGGGCCTTCCTCAAAAAAGCCTTGCTGCTTATCCACAATGGACGTGGCGACCTTTAGCAGAGTGTCGTGGCGGCTCTGCAGGCTCTTCAAGAACCAGCGGGCCTCCTGCAAGTGATCCCGCATGAAATTGTTTTCCCGGGAGTTATCCGCCCGTTTTACCAAGGAGGCGTAGTGGCCATTAATCCGGATCTTTGGAGTGATTTCTGGATTGAGTTCGACCAGCCAGCGGTGATCCTTGCGGGACACAATAATATCGGGAATGACATAAGCGGGCTGTTCCCTGCTGAACTCCTCACCTGGATTGGGGGTAAGTGTCTGGATAAGGCGGATTACTTCGCCGAGCTGGGCTTCGTTGAGACGTGTGCGTCGGGTGAGTTGCCTGAAATCCCTTTTTCCAAGTAATTCCAAGTGGCGCTCAATGATGGTCTGCGCTTCGTTTAGCCACAGAGTTTCCGCTGGTAGCTGCTTGAGCTGGAGTTGAAGGCACTCTTGGAGGCTTCTGGCCCCGCAGCCAGCGGGTTCGAATTGTTGTACAGCTTTAAGGACTGCAACTACCTCATCTTCTTCGAGCTGAAGGGAGTTGGCCACGTCATCAACGGTGGTATTGAGGAGACCGTTTGGGTCGATGGCGTCAATAAGGTGCTCGCCGATCCATTTATCGTGACTGGAAAGTGCTGTCAGGTTTAATTGCCAGCGCAAGTGGTCTTGAAGTGTGTCGGTGGAAGAGTTGCGCTCAAAATTGGGGTCGTCGCCCTCGGCGGGACCACTGTAGCTGCTGTAAATGTCGTCCCAGTGAGAATCAACGGGCAGCTCTGTTGGAATATCCTGGTTCCAGTCGGAATCACCAAGCTCTTTTTCCTCAGCGGCTGCGTGGTTTAAATCCTCCCCTACAGCGGCTGGAGGCTCTTGTTGTGCGTTGCTCTCGGTATTGGCTGTTGCTTGTTGAGCCAGATCTTCACCCTCAGCTTCCAGCATCGGGTTGCTGTCGAGGGCTGCCTGGACTTCTTGCTGTAAATCTAGTGTGGAGAGCTGCAGGAGGCGTATTGCCTGCTGCAACTGGGGGGTCATAGTTAGCTGTGCGCCGAGTTTGAGCTGGAGAGACTGCTTCATAATTTAAAGTTGCAGGCCAGTGCGACAAAGGGTTCGTCAAAATTAACCCGAGATGGCGCAGACTACCTTGGCCCTCAAACTATTACAAGCAATAAGCATGCCGACTATTGCCTGCCAGGAGGTCGATTTCTATCTGAAGTGTGATATGTTTTTCGAAATTTTACCTATTTAGTTACGCCTGTCATCATTTGCCATTAAATGGTGAACTCGTGTCCCAAATAGACTTCGCGCACTTGCTGGTTAGCGAGGACATCATCGGGCGTGCCTGAGGCAATAATATGTCCCTCGCTAACGATATAAGCGGTTTCACAGATATCCAAGGTTTCTCTCACGTTGTGGTCTGTGATCAAGACGCCAATATCCCTGTCCCGCAAGTGGCGAATAATGTGTTTGATATCGTTCACTGAAATAGGGTCTACACCAGCAAAAGGTTCATCGAGCAAGACAAAGCTTGGGTCTGTAGCCAGGGCTCGTGCAATCTCTACCCTGCGTCGCTCTCCGCCGGATAGAGCCATTCCTAGGCTGTTTTCAATGTGTGTAATGTTGAACTCTTCGAGCAACTCCTGGGCCTGTTCTTCGCGCTCTGTACGATTGAGCCCTTTTCGGGTTTCGAGGATTGCGAGAATATTGTCACGCACTGACAGTCGTCGAAAAACAGAGGCCTCTTGGGGCAGGTAGCCGATTCCTTTGCGGGCGCGCCCGTGCATTGACAGGCGAGTAATATCTTCGTTGTCGATCAGGACTTGCCCGGCATCGGCCTGCACCAGCCCAGCGATCATATAGAAGCAGGTGGTTTTCCCAGCTCCGTTGGGGCCAAGTAAGCCAACGACCTGTCCACTTGAGACGCTGACAGAGACATCTTGGACAACTTTTCTTTTCTTATATTGTTTGGCGAGGTGTAACGCTTGTAGCGTTGGCATAATGAGTCCTGAAATCTAACCGCGGCCGAGAGGGGCAGCGGATTACATCATTGTAAATAGCGCTGTTTTACAGGCATTGAAACTTGGGTGAACTACTGGTCTGTGTCGGTATTAGCTTCAGCAGGCTCGCTGGCTTCTGTGCTCTCAGGTTTCCAGATCATCTCAACTCTGCCTTGGCCAGGCTGGCTGCGAGCGCTCATTTGCTCAGTTGCGAGATCGTAGTCGATTTTCTCCGCAGTTAGGGTGTTGCCATCGCGATCGATATAAGCTTGCCCGGTGAGCTGTAGCTCTTCAGAGCTGATTGCGTATTCTATTCGTTCAGCATGAGCCTTTACAGGCTCTTGACTATCCAAGATCCGTTGCTGGAAGTGCGCTGGGCGACCCACAGCGATAACCCGGCTGATTTCATCGCTTGCGGTAAAGTAGACTTCCACCCGGTCTGCCTTGATTTTCAGAGAGCCCTGGGTGATGACTACATTGTTGGTATAAACCACCAGGTTGTTTGCGCGGTCGGCTGACATGGAGTCCGAGCCTACAGATATTTTCTGGGCCCGGTCATCGGGTAGTGCTTGTGCTGTAGCAGCAAGGGCTGCCAATGTAATTGCAGCGAGTGCCTTCAAGATTGGGAGGTGGCGGTTATTGGGTGTCATAGCTACTCTTCACATCGGATAGGATTTCCATCCGGTTTTCTTTCAGGTAAGCACGCATGCCCGTTCCTTCAGTTTGGTTGGGGCCGGAGCTAATAGTAACAACTTTGTCGGTTTCGGCGAATTCCCTGTCAGGGAAGATTGTAAGCCGTGACGTTCTTAGTTGGATGCCATCCGGGGTGGGGAGTTCATCAACCTGAACCTTGCTGTCGAGCTCAATGCGTTCACCACGATTAAAGGCGATTCCGCGCCTGGAGCGAGCTGCCCACTTAGGTTGGTCGTTCTCATAGAACAGCATGCGCGGTTCTTCCAGGTTGGCACGGTCTCGCCTTTTAAATTGAAAATAGGTAATTTGTTCTGCGTCTACGCGATAAGCAAGATTGCCTGTCTGGTCAAAGTGGCGGGTTTCGGCCCCTTTTATAATAAGATCAGCAGCACGATTTTGCTGCTGCGGGGTGGGCCTTTTGCTCAGAAGTTGTTCAGGTGGACTCTCGGAAAACCAGAGCCCCGCACTGATGAGCAGGATGACCAATATGAGAGGCAACCAGGAGCGCATTACATTTCTCCAATATACGGGGCGAGTGCCGCGTCAAAGGTTCCTTGCGCAATCATAATGCGATCGCAGACTTCACGCACAGCCCCCTCACCACCACGAGCTTCAGTGACCCATAAAGCCCGTTCTCGCACAGGTGGAGCAGCATTGGGTGGGGCAATAGGGCATCCAATTTTGGTCATAACCAATAGATCGGGGTAATCGTCACCTACATACGCGATATCTTCCAGGCGGCAGGACTCTTCGGAGAGCAGTTCCTGTAGGGCGGCAAACTTATCTTCCCGGCCCTGGATTAATTTATTGATTCCCAAGTCGTGTGCGCGGCGTTCTACCACGTTACTGCGTCGACCAGTTATGATTGCTACACGAACTCCGGAATTTTGTAGTATCTTAATGCCGTGACCGTCTAGGGTATTAAACGTTTTGAGTTCGTTGCCACTGTTGTCAAAATAAAGTCTGCCGTCTGTAAGGACGCCATCGACGTCTAATATAAGCCAGCGTACCTTTCTAAGGGAGTCGTTTAATAATTGCTCATGGATCACTAGGGTTATTCCTATAAACTTACTGTTGCGCGCGAATACAAGCTTTTCATTTTGAAGTTGCGCGGCCTATTCCGCGCATTTTACATTATCTTTCAAATAACACCGGCACGTAGAATATCGTGCATATGAAGAACACCAAGCGGGTGATGTGTTTCATCCTCTACAACTAGAGCAGTAATTTTGTAATCCTCCATAATTCGTAACGCCTCAGCTGCCAGTGTGTCGGTGGAGACCGTTTTGGGGCGGCGGCTCATGACTTCTGCCATTATTGCTTTATCTAGCTCAATCTTTTGATCGATTACCCTGCGTAAATCTCCGTCGGTAAATACCCCGAGCAGTTCACCTTCGTCGTTCACTACAGTCGTTATACCAAAGCCTTTACTAGTCATCTCAAGTAGGGCTTTTGATAGTAATGTCTCTGGTGTTACTTGAGGAAGTTCGTTGCCGACATGCATTACATCTTCTGTTTTCAGTAAAAGCCTGCGCCCGAGTGCACCACCGGGGTGAGAGAAGGCAAAGTCTTCGGCGGTAAAGCCGCGAGCCTCGAGTAAAGCGACCGCAAGGGCGTCTCCCATCACGAGAGTGACAGTTGTTGAAGAGGTAGGCGCAAGGTTGAGGGGGCAGGCTTCTGTTTCTACAGAAATATCTAAATTAACTTCTGCGGCCTGAGCGAGGGGAGAGTCGGTTTTGCCTGCCATGCTAATAAGTGGAATACCTAAGCGTTTTAATAGCGGCAGTAACGTGAGGACTTCAGCGGAGGAGCCAGAGTTTGATATGGCTATGACAACGTCATCTCGTGTGATCATACCGAGATCGCCGTGACTCGCCTCGCCGGGGTGAACAAAAAAGCTTGGTGTGCCAGTGCTGGCAAGGGTAGCGGCTATCTTGCGGCCAATATGTCCTGACTTGCCCATGCCGGTAACAATTGTGCGGCCACGACATTGCATAATCAATTCACAGGCTTGCTGGAATTCTTCGTTTATTCTGTTTTCCAGTGCTGCTACGGCGTCAGCTTCCATGCGGACGGTACGTCGCCCAGCTTCCAAAATTAGATCCTGTGTCATCAACTGCCTCGAATCGCTTACTAGTGCTTTTTAAAAGTTGCCATAAAACTGTCTAATTATGCGACAGTCTTGATGTTTGCTTATCTGACAGCGTGGATACTTTTTGTCATAAGAGTCCATTAAATGAAGGGAGCTTGCCCTTTTTGCTGTCGTGCTAATCTATATTAGCGGGCTGCTGGCGGAGGGAAAAGCAGCATGCTTTCTGGACGTTTCAAATGACACGCTCGTACACCGCCACACTGCCGGGTGCGGCCATGGTATAGTTTGCCGTCTCCGCTGTCAGCTATGTCACTCAATGGATGATCGACACACTCTCAGTTGGGCTGCGGGAAGGTTGATATGTGGTATTGCTATGGCACTAAATTCTGTCATATGCGTCCAAGGAATGATTTGCTAACTGGAGATAATTTGTGAACGCATCATTTTGGATTGGCCAAAACGGTTTGTCGCGGTGGATTAGATTTGCGCTTTGTGTTGTTTTTGTGTCTACAGTGGTGCCTGCAGCCAATGCGGCCCAAAATCCATATGTAATGATTAAAGGGGTTTCCGACGAGCTATTGGGGGTAATTCGTACCAGTGCTCAGTATGCTAATTCGGACCCGCAAAGATACTACAGCGCTGTTGAGGGGGTGCTGAATCCGGTTGTTGATTTTGACTTTATCGCTCGCGGTGTAATGGGGCGCTATGCCAAGCAGGCGACTGCCGACCAACGCTCTCGCTTTACGGATGCTTTTCGTCGCGATCTTGTAGCGACATTTGCTCGCGGCGTGGCAAATTTTGGCGACCTGGATGTAAAAGTGGTCAATCCCGGCACCACACCTCAAGGTAATCGTGTAAATGTGCTGCAGGAAGTTCGCAGCAAAGAGGGTATAACAAAAGTTTCGTATACCTTGGTGCGCAATCGGGCAGGCCAGTGGAAGTTGATCAATGTGATTCTGAATGGGGTCAACCTGGGTAAGACTTTCCGCAGTCAGTTCTCGCAGTCAATGCAGACTTATGGGGACATCGACAAGGTGATTTCTAATTGGTCAGCGGCAGACGATGCCGCAAATAAAGTGAGTTGATCCGCGAACTTTGGAGTGCGTAGCTGCGCACTCCGCTTGATTCAAGTACACTTGCGTGCTGTTTTTAACCAATCGCAAGTCCCTCCTATGCAACCAGACGAAATCAAGGCCCTAATCGAAGGGCAAATTCCCGATAGTACTGTTGAAGTGGCTTTTGAAGGTAGTCACCTGATGGTCACTGTAGTGAGCAGTTCCTTTGAGGGTCTGAGTCGTTTAAAAAAGCAACAGCTTGTCTATGCCGCTCTTGGTGAAAAAATCGCCGATGGCACCTTGCATGCCGTGCAAATGCAGACTCTGACTCCAGAAGAAGCCAGTCGTTAACTTGCCATTGCCACTGAGGTGTTGGCTATCTAGAAAGAGATTGAATGGATAAGTTGATAATAGAGGGCGGCAGCCCAATTTCCGGGACTCTGCGGATTTCTGGAGCTAAGAATTCAGCCTTGCCGATATTGGCTGCTGCTTTATTGGCTGACGGGCCTGTGCAAATCGATAATTTGCCGCATCTCAATGATATTACCACCATGATCACCTTGCTCCGGTGTATGGGGTGTGATGTCACTATTGATGAAAAGTTGGGTGTTGAGATTGACCCTCGCTCAGTCAATGACCTGACCGCTCCCTATGAGCTGGTTAAGACGATGCGGGCCTCAATCTTGGTTCTTGGGCCCCTGTTGGCTAGGCATGGGGTTGCGAATGTCTCCTTTCCTGGTGGTTGTGCAATTGGCAGCCGCCCAGTCGATATTCACCTGAAGGGCCTTGAGGCAATGGGTGCTGAGATAACCATCGATGGTGGTTTCATTCGGGCGCGCTCCAATGGTCGTCTTAAGGGAGCCAATATTGTCATGGAGAAAGTGACAGTTGGCGGCACTGAAAACCTGTTGATGGCAGCGGCACTGGCAGAGGGAACTACGACTTTGCACAACGCCGCTCGCGAGCCCGAAATCGTCGATTTGGCAGAGTTCCTTATTGCTATGGGGGCTCAGATTGAAGGGGTTGGCACTGACACCCTGCGTGTGCACGGTGTGCCTAAGCTCGCTCCCTGCAAGTTCACTGTTATGCCGGACCGTATTGAAACCGGAACTTTCCTTGCGGCAGCTGCTGCGGCGAGGGGTAAAGTGCGGCTGCTCAATACTCGTGCCGATATCCTCGATGCGGTTATGGTTAAGTTCGAAGAGGCCGGAGCTCATATCAGTTGTGGCGACGATTGGATTGAGCTGGATATGAAAGGCAATCGCCCTAAAGCGGTGAGCTTCCGTACAGCGCCTTACCCAGCCTTCCCTACAGATATGCAATCCCAGTTCACAGCAATGAATGCTGTAGCCGAAGGAAAGGGAACTGTAGTTGAAACAATCTTTGAAAACCGCTTAATCCAGGTTCATGAGCTGAATCGAATGGGGGCGGATATCACTCTGGAGGGCAATACAGCAATTGTTACCGGGGTGGAGAAGCTTAAGGGCGCTCCAGTAATGGCTTCAGACCTTCGCGCGTCAGCTAGCTTGGTTATAGCTGGTATGGTGGCGGAGGGTACTACTATGGTAGATCGTATTTATCATATTGACCGCGGCTACGAGTGCATTGAGGAAAAGCTACGACAGCTCGGCGCGAATATTCGGCGAGTTCCCGGCTGATTGCTAAGAAGTTAACCCCAAGAGCCAAAGACGGACTGGCGTAAATCGAAATGACTGCACAAATTACAATCGCACTGACAAAAGGGCGGATTCTTCAGGAGACTCTACCGCTTCTTAAGACGGCGGGGTTGGAGCCTACTGAAGACCTAACTAAAAGCCGAAAGTTGATATTTCCGACGAATCGCGAAGGGGTGCATCTCCTCCTCCTGAGGGGAGTGGATGTGCCCACTTATGTGCAGCATGGAGCCGCAGATATTGGTGTGGCGGGGAAAGACACTCTTCTCGAGCATAGTTCTGATGGTATTTACGAGCCTCTCGATTTGGGCATTGCCCGCTGCCGCCTGATGACCGCTGGTGTCAAGGGCGGGCAACTGCCCAGCGGCCGAATTAAGGTTGCCACCAAGTTTGTACAAAGTGCCAAAAAGCACTATGCCTCGATTGGCCGTCAGGTTGACATCATTAAGCTGTATGGGGCTATGGAGCTTGCTCCGCTAATGAATTTGGCCGACGAGATTGTCGATATTGTAGATAGTGGTAATACGCTAAAGGCCAATGGCCTTGAAGCCCGAGAGACCATTGCGCAAATCAGCAGTCGATTGATCGTCAACAAAGCGGCCATGAAGATGAAATATACGCCAATCAATAGTTTGATTGAGAAGTTGGCATCGGCTGTGGCACAAACCAAATAGATACCCGAAGCATTATGACGAGCAAAGTAATTCGTCGGCTAAATACGGTCGATAGAGATTTCGATGGCCAATTGAAGCAGCTGCTGGCTTGGGAGGCAGTGGCAAATCAAGAGGTCGAAAATATCGTTGCAGAAATATTGCAGCGTGTGCACGCTCATGGTGATAAGGCTGTTATCGAGTTCACCAACCGCTTTGATCATCGGCACCTGGAAAGCGCGAAAGACTTTGCTCTGCCGGCTGCCGAGCTTATCGCAGCTCTAAATCGTATAAGTACCGAGGAGCGCGAGGCACTGGAGGTAGCTGCTAATAGAGTGAGGCGTTACCACGAGCATCAAAGACAGGAGTCCTGGCGCTATACGGAGGCCGATGGGACTGTGTTGGGGCAGCAGATTACCCCAATGCAAAGTGTCGGCATTTATGTTCCTGGAGGTAAGGCGAGTTACCCTTCTTCCGTGCTTATGAATGCAATTCCGGCAAAAGTGGCTGGAGTTGATGCCGTAAATATGGTGGTGCCGGCTCCGAAAGGGGCACTGAACGACCTGGTGTTGGCGGCAGCGGCAATAGCAGGGGTGGACCGGGTGTTTACGATTGGCGGCGCCCAGGCAGTAGCGGCGCTAGCCTATGGTACTGAGTCTATCCCCGCGGTGGATAAAATAGTTGGTCCGGGGAATATCTTTGTCGCCAGTGCCAAGCGTGCTGTTTTTGGTCATGTCGCTATCGACATGATTGCTGGCCCCTCTGAAATTCTGGTGATTTGCGATGGGCAAACAGATCCCGACTGGATTGCCATGGATCTGTTGTCACAGGCTGAACACGATGAGCAAGCGCAGTCAATTCTATTGTGCCCTGATGCCGAGTATCTAGATCGGGTTGAACGTTCACTCCAAAGGCACCTAGCCGAGTTACCCCGAGCTGAGATTGCCTCCCGCTCCCTTGCTGATCGTGGAGCTTTGATCCAAGTGGAGTCCATACAGCAGGCGATAGAAATCTCTAATCGGATTGCGCCGGAGCACCTGGAAGTTTCAGTAGATAACCCTGAGGCTTACCTTCCTGAGATCCGGAATGCCGGAGCCATTTTCCTTGGGCGCTATACGGCAGAGGCATTGGGGGACTACTGTGCTGGCCCCAATCATGTCCTTCCTACCAGTGGCACTGCCCGTTTTTCCTCACCGCTGGGAGTTTACGATTTTCAGAAGCGCAGTTCGGTGATCTACTGTTCTGAAAAAGGTGCTGATACCTTGGGGCGCGTAGCGCATACTCTTGCGCTCGGGGAGGGGTTGGAGGCTCATGCCCGCTCTGCAGGTTTTCGGGTCAAGGGTTTCTGAGTAATGCACCCTGACAGATTCCTTTATGCGGGGTGTACATAGCGCACTTATTCTATAGGGGGGATGCGGGTAGCCTGCCAGGCTAGAGCGCGCCACTCACCATCTCGTTTAACAAACATACCGGTGTTGAAGTAATAGCTTTGTTGGCCCTTGCTGCTGTCATTAGCCGATAGTTTAAATGCAACAATTGCGGTATCCCCTAGCAACCGAATGTCAATTTCCTCGGCGGCATAGCTCGTTGTCACTGGTTTTGCGGGAGGTGTTTGCATTCCTTGCATAATCTCGCTTTTTCCAAAGCGTTTTCCTCCGGAGCTGGTGTACACCAGGTCCTCGGCCCAGAAACGTTGATGGGCCTGGGAATCAGTGGCGGCCTTGCCGATAAAGTCGGTCAGCAGTTGATGCAATTCTTCTCGATCCCCAGCGGCCACTGGGGTTGCAGTTATGGTAAAAAACAGAGCTAAAACCAGTGAGCGCATAGAGGGCTCCTTCTTAAGGGATTACTCTATTGTTGTTTTTGTCTGTGGCTCTTCTGAAACTGTGGCATTAACCGTATGAGAAGCGCCTTCTCTAATGAAGGTTATTGAGATGGTATCTCCGGGGCGCAGAGTGGCCATAGTGGCCTCTCCCTGTTTGCCATCGCCGATAGGGAGGCCATCAATATGCGTGATGACATCTCCTGGCTGAAGACCTGCAATATGCGCGGGGCCCTCGTTGTAAATAGCTGTTACTAATACGCCACCAGTAGAGTTTAAATTGAACTCCTTGGCCATTTGAGGGCTAATGCCAGTAGCTTCAATGCCCAGCCAGCCGGGTACGACGCGGCCATAAGCAATAATATCCTGCATGACTTTGAAGGCAATATTGGCGGGAATGGCGAAGCTGATCCCGCCTGAATAGCCGGATTGATTGAGAATTGAGGTGTTGATGCCTAGCAGGCGCCCTTGAGAGTCAACCAGTGCGCCACCAGAGTTTCCAGGGTTGACCGCAGCATCTGTCTGCAAAAAGTTCTGTAAGTAGCTGCCGGTGCCTGAGTTTTCAAGGTGACGGCCTTTCGCACTGATAATGCCTTGAGTCACAGTTTGCCCAACTCCAAAAGGGTTGCCGATTGCTAGGACGACGTCGCCCACCTGTGCCCTGTCGGGTTCACCGACAGAAATGGAGGTAAGGCCGTCGAGGTCAATTTTGAGGACGGCCAAGTCAAAATCTGTATCGCTTCCGACGAGCCTTGCTTGCGCTTCCCGTCCATCAGCTAAAAGAATAACAATGGCATCGGCCTGGTCGACCACATGATGGTTGGTCAGGATATAACCGTTATCACTGGCAATCACACCTGAGCCAAGATTGGATTGCATCCTCTGTCTTTGTGGGACATCCATGTTGTCGAACAAGCGCCTGAAAAGGGGGTCATTGAACAGAGGGTGCTGGCGCTGCGGCATGGCCATTCGAGTATAGATATTGACTACAGCTGGGCCTGCCACATTGACAGCGTGGGCATAGGAAACCGGACCTTGGGTATTATTTCCATTGGTCTCGGGGGCGACACCGCGCAGTTGTGGGAATATAACCAAGAGCAGGGCAGCCATGGCAAGACCTACCAGGGTTGGTAGGATCCAATCTTGTAAAAATCGGTTCTGGGACACTCGTGACTCCTCTTTGCGCTGATTATACACACGTCTCCAAGCGGAATCGCTGCACATGGCGTTTGTTAGAGGAAATTGTTTCTTTTGGTGGGGTGGTTGTTCACGTCACAACAATTAGCATGTAAGGGCTCTACAAAATAGCTTGGATAGAGGGGCAGTTTGTGAGCCTAAATGGAGGGCGCTTGTATTTCTCACTCTACTATATAGCGATTGTCCAGTACCCGGGTTTGCTTACTTGGCTGTTGAGATCCTGGAGTTGCTCTGGGAATGGAATTTGGGAGGTATAATCTAGCTCCTGTATGGCAATGACATTGGTCGCTTACGATACATGCGTATAATGGCCAATCCAAATTTTAAGACTAACCGGTAACTACTGTTTTTGGAGACCTAAATGTCCCTAGTCCGCCCCCATGGCAGCGTTGAACTTCAGCCACGCTTTGTATATGACAGTGAGAGGCATCACCAGCTGATGCATGAAGCGGAGTCCCTGCCGTCAATCGTGGTCAGTTCGGCAGCCGCTGCTAACGCGGTGATGCTCGGGGCGGGATACTTCAATCCGTTGCACGGCTATATGAATCTGGCAGATGCCATGAGTGTTGCTGAAACCTTGCGCACAGTAGACGGCCTGTTCTGGCCGGTGCCGGTTGTTAATGTTGTTAAAGACACTAGTGAAATTGAGGGTGCCTCCCGTATTGCCCTGCGTGACCCGAATGTCGAGGGAAACCCGGTTCTCGCTGTAATGGATGTTGAGGCGATCGAAACCATTTCAGAAGAGCAAATGGACACCATGGCTGAGCAGGTGTTTGGCACTCTGGATGAGAAGCACCCTGGTGTCGCAACCTTTAAGTCTGCGGGTCGAACTCTGATATCGGGCCCGATCGAAGTGCTGAACTTTAGCTATTTCCAGAATGACTTCCCGGATACTTTCCGCACTGCGGTTGAGATTCGCAATGAATTCAAGGAGCGTGGCTGGAATAAGGTTGTAGCCTTCCAGACTCGCAACCCGATGCATCGCGCGCACGAAGAGCTGTGCAAGATGGCCCTCGATGGGGTGGAAGCCGATGGTGTGTTGATTCATATGCTGCTTGGCCAGCTGAAGCCTGGTGATATCCCTGCTCCGGTGCGCGATGCTTCCATTCGCAAGATGGTAGAGCTGTACTTCCCGGCGAATACTGTGATGGTTACCGGTTACGGCTTCGATATGCTGTATGCGGGCCCGCGCGAAGCGGTATTGCATGCGGTATTCCGCCAGAACTGTGGCTGTAGTCACCTAATTGTCGGTCGCGATCACGCCGGCGTTGGCGATTACTACGGGGCTTTCGATGCTCAGACAATCTTCGATGAAAAGGTGCCAGAAGGTGCTCTGGAGATTGAAATTTTCCGTGCTGACCACACCGCTTATTCCAAAAAACTGAATAAGGTGGTGATGATGCGTGATGTTCCTGATCACACGAAAGAAGACTTTATTCTGCTTTCAGGTACTAAAGTGCGTGAAATGTTGGGTGATGGTATTGCGCCGCCTCCTGAGTTTTCTCGCCCCGAAGTGGCGCAGATTTTGATGGATTACTATCAGAGCCTGTAAATGCCGAATAAAAAAGGCGGGTGATTACCCGCCTTTTTCTATTTCTTGGAAAGCTGCGTTTCATTATCTCGTACAGCTTATTAATTATTAGCTGCTCTCATGGGCCTCTTTTTCGAGCCCGTAGTCCTCAGCAAGTGTGCCTTTGGCGCCAGGTTCCTTAGGGGCCCAGTCGCGAGGCGGCTCTATATCCTGCAATTTCTCATCGTTGTCTTTTAATTTTCCACTGCCGGCTTTTAGCATCTGGCGGCCAATATCCTGGCTGGATAAGCGCAGCGCGCTATTAGACAGGTATTCGTGAACCTCTTTATAGCTCTCGGTGAGGTTGTGAACAAGTTGTGAAGTTTGGTCGAAGTGATCGTTGACCTGCAACTGGAAGTCTTCGAGTTTGTTGTTGGCCTCACGTAGCCTTTGCTCCAGCTCCTCTGAGCGCTCCACACTGGTACGCCCGCGCACAGCCAGGAATGCGAGGAATGCACCCAGGGTCATACCGAGGACGCCGACTAGAATTAATACCGATGTAGAGTGCACTTACTACCTCCTCAACTTGCTTTTTTATTGTACAGATCGCCTCGCGGGGAGATGAGGCTGCCAATCTTGGCCCAGCCGGTTTCTGCACTTTGGGTAGCCCGCGTTCGTGGCTATTGCCCCTCATAATAGAGAGGCCAGTATACGCGATTATTACGCTGACAATTAATGTTGTCGGTCAATTGCGGCAGAATGGTTAGTGTCTGGTTCCAGTTTGCGGGGATGGCTGGCTATTTCGGGTAGTTGCCCTGTTGTAAAGGGGGCCAACCATGTCTCTCTGCGGTCTATGCGTAGATTGGTTGAATTTGATAGAGTGCGCGCCAGTTATTCAGTAGTCGAAGAAATTTTCCTCTATGTTGCCCGCCAAACCACTATTTTCTTCCCCTCTTGAGCGTTATGAGAGTGATCTTCAGCGTCCGGACTTTGTTGAGGATCAATCCCAGCGTCAGGCAGTTGAGGAGTTGCAGGATCTTCATCGGCGCCTGGTGGCTCGGTCTGAGCGCGGTGCGATCGTCAGTTTTTTGTCCCGTATTCGCAGTGGTGCTAATGAGCCCGAGAAGGGGCTCTACTTTTGGGGTGGGGTAGGCCGCGGAAAAACCTACCTAATGGATGCGTTTTTTGAGTCCCTGCCGTTCGCGGAAAAACAGCGCACCCATTTTCATCGCTTTATGCGTCGAGTTCACCAGGATCTAAAGGAGTACGCAGGGGAGAAGAATCCGCTGGAGAAGGTGGCGGATAAGATTGCCCGCCGCGCTCGGGTGCTCTGCTTTGATGAGTTTTTTGTCTCAGATATTGCCGATGCCATGATATTGGCCGGTCTGTTGGATGCGCTGTTCCGCCGGGGGGTGGCCCTGGTGGCGACCTCGAACATTGTGCCCAAAGGCTTATATAAAGATGGGTTGCAGAGGGTACGATTCCTTCCGGCCATCGATCTGCTGGAGAAGTACACCAAGGTGGTTAATGTCGATAGCGGTACCGATTACCGGCTGCGCACCCTGGAGATATTGGAGCTATATCATTCTCCGCTGGGACCTGAGGCGGATAGCAGTCTGGAGCAGAGTTTTTCACAGCTGAGTGTCAGCGGCTGCGAAGCTCGTAGCCAGGTTCAGCTGCAAGTGGAGGGGCGCCCAATTCGAGCCTTGAAAGTAGCGGATGATGTTGCGTGGTTTGATTTTGTGGATCTATGCGATGGGCCGCGATCGCAAAATGACTATATCGAGCTGGCCAGGGAGTTTCATACGGTGCTTCTGGGGTCGGTGGTCAAGTTTGATGAGCGTATGGATGCCCAGGCGCGTCGCTTCATTAATCTAGTGGATGAATTTTACGACCGGTGCGTGAAGTTGGTGATTTCTGCGGAGGTTCCAGCTGAGGAGTTGTACGTCGGCCGGAATCTTAAGTTTGAGTTTGAGCGCACGGTGAGTCGGCTTTTGGAGATGCAGTCCCGCGAATATCTGGAACGGCCCCATCGCCCCGAATAAGTCTGTCGAGTCGGGGTAAATTCCGCTTGAAAAGCATACACTCCTTTTGTACTATCCGCGCTCTTTTGTGGGACGGCCCCTAATTCTGGGGGTCATATTACAGGTGTTTATAACATGAAGACTTACAGTGCCAAGCCAGAGGCGGTAAAACGCGACTGGTACATTGTTGACGCTGCGGACAAGACCCTCGGCCGTATTGCTGCCGAGATCGCAACCCGCCTGCGCGGCAAGCACAAGCCTGAATACACGCCCCACGTGGACACTGGCGATTACATCATTGTAATCAACGCAGAAAAGGTTCGCGTGACCGGTAACAAGGCCAAAGACAAGATCTACCACAGCCACTCCGGC
Organism: Microbulbifer sp. ABM4_008; assembly: GCF_056311705.1. Classification (NCBI taxonomy): domain Bacteria; kingdom Pseudomonadati; phylum Pseudomonadota; class Gammaproteobacteria; order Cellvibrionales; family Microbulbiferaceae; genus Microbulbifer; species Microbulbifer sp. ABM4_008. The sequence continues at coordinate 972,740 of NZ_CM149970.1, forward strand.
TACCCTGGTGGTCTTAAATCCATCAGCTTCGAAAAGCTGATCGAAAAAGCGCCCGAGCGCACCGTTCAAAGCGCCGTTAAAGGCATGCTGCCGAAAGGTCCTTTGGGTCGTGCCATGTTCAAGAAGCTGAAAGTATACAGCGGCAGTGAACATCCTCATGTGGCTCAACAGCCGATTGAACTGGCGATCTAAACGGGAATAAATCTGATGGCAACTACTCAATACTACGGTACCGGCCGCCGCAAGACCTCTACTGCTCGTGTATTCCTCACAGCAGGCGAAGGTAAGATCACCGTAAACGGTCGCACTCTGGACGAATACTTCGGCCGTGAAGTGGCTCGCATGATCGTGCGTCAGCCGCTGGAAAAGGTTGAAATGGTCGAGAAATTCGACATCACTGTTACTGTTAAAGGTGGCGGTTCCTTTGGTCAGGCGGGTGCTATCCGTCACGGCCTGACCCGTGCCCTGATGCAGTACGATGAAGCGCTGCGTCAACCGCTGCGCGCCGCTGGTTATGTTACCCGCGACGCCCGTGAGGTTGAGCGTAAGAAAGTGGGTCTGCGCAAAGCGCGTAAGAAGCCGCAGTTCTCCAAGCGTTAAGCTTTCTTTTTGGCCCGGCTTTTGCCGGGCTTTTTTATATTCCCGTATCTGTGGTTATCCAGCGCTCTTATGACTTTTGCTGGATTTATCGCGGTTTCGCCGCGTGATTCCCGACGTTCCCCATAGCATTGCCTTGTATCAAATTGGCATTTTCTTTAACATTGCGCCGATTTGTATCCGCTTGATTTGTGGGGTTTATTCGCGCGGGCAATCTGCCGGGGCGGGACTTCTTTCAAGACTTTTTGGGTTTGGGCCAGCGAATCTCCGGGCTATCGGGGTCGCTGTGATGGGAGAACTACGTCATGAGTGATGACGGTGTAAATGTAGGACGGCGCCGTTTTCTAACCGCTGCCACCTCAGTTGTTGGTGGCGCGGGTGCGGTGGGGGTTGCCGTTCCCTTCGTCGCTTCCTGGAAGCCGAGTGCCAAGGCGAAAGCTGCGGGTGCTCCGGTTAAATACAACATTAGCAAAGTTGAGCCGGGCCAAATGGTCACTGTAGAGTGGCGAGGTAAGCCGGTCTATGTTGTGCGCCGTACCGATGAAATACTGCAAGACCTGGAGAAAGTGGAGCCTCTACTGCGCGACCCTAACTCCGAGGAGTCTATCCAGCCAGCTTATGTAGATCCGGAAAACCGCTCTATCAAGCCAAAGCTGTTGGTGTTGGTTGGTCTGTGTACGCATCTTGGCTGCGCGCCTATGTACCGCCCGGAAGTGGGTGCTGCCGATCTGGGTGGCGATGAGTGGATGGGTGGCTTCTTCTGTCCCTGTCACGGTTCCAAATACGATATGGCTGGCCGTGTTTATACCGGTGTTCCCGCGCCTACCAACCTGGAGGTGCCGCCTTATTCCTATGAAAACGACGATGTAATCGTGATTGGCGTAGACCAGGAGGGCACCGCATGAAATGGCTCGCAGATTTCGGTGATTGGGTAGATCAGAGACTACCCATTTACCAGGCCTGGGATAAGCACATGGGCAAGTACTACGCGCCCAAAAACTTTAACCTGTGGTATTTCTTCGGCGTTTTCTCCCTACTGGTCCTGGTCAACCAGCTGTTGACCGGTATTTGGCTCGTTATGAGCTACAACCCCTCTGCCGAGGAGGCATTTGCCTCGGTTGAGTACATCATGCGCGATGTGGAGTGGGGTTGGTTGATACGATATCTTCACTCCACAGGTGCGTCTGCCTTCTTCGTGGTGGTGTACTTGCATATGTTCCGCGGTTTGATGTACGGCTCTTATAAGCCGCCCCGCGAGCTGGTGTGGATCTTCGGTATGTGTATCTACCTGGTGCTGATGGCAGAAGCCTTTATGGGTTACGTACTGCCCTGGGGCCAGATGTCCTACTGGGGTGCTCAGGTAATTGTTTCCCTGTTTGGAGCAATTCCCGGTATTGGCGATAGCCTGGTTGAGTGGATTCGCGGAGACTACCTGATCTCTGGTATTACCCTGACCCGCTTCTTCTCCCTGCACGTTATTGCACTGCCGCTGGTATTGGTATTGCTGGTAGTTCTGCATATCCTGGCGTTGCACGAAGTGGGTTCCAACAACCCAGACGGCATCGAGATCAAGAAGAACAAGGATGAGAATGGCATCCCCAAAGACGGTATTGCTTTCCACCCTTACTACTCTGTTCACGACCTGGTAGGTATCGCGGTATTCCTGTTTATCTTCGCAACTGTTGTGTTTTTCTTCCCGGAAATGGGCGGTTTCTTCCTGGAGTACGCTAACTTCGAAGAAGCGAACCCGCTGAAGACACCACCGCATATTGCTCCGGTTTGGTACTTCACGCCGTTCTACGCAATCCTGCGTGCGGTTACCATGGATATCGGTCCGCTTACTGCGAAATTCCTTGGCTTGGTAGCCATGGGTGCCGCTATTGCTGTGCTGTTTGTATTGCCTTGGCTGGACAAGAGCCCGGTTCGCTCGATCCGCTACAAGGGTTGGTTGCCGAAGGGCTTGCTGCTTCTGTTTGCTGCAGTATTTATTATCCTTGGCTACCTGGGTGTTAAATCTCCGACCCCGGATCGTAACTTCCTGTCTCAGGTAGCGACGCTGTTCTACTTCGCCTTCTTCCTGACCATGCCGGTTTGGACGAATCCGAAGAGTAAGAAAGGCATTGGCTCCTGGGCTGTTTGTGTCATCTTCGGCGTGCTGTTCTTGTGGATGGCGGTAGCTAATTACTCCGTGAATACTTTCATGGTGGTTGTAACTCTGCTGCTCGCTGCCTTCTTTACTTTGCTGCCCTGGATTACCAATCGCGATGAGGTCTACCCTGAGCCTGAGCGTGTAACCAGCCCGTCTGGTGGTAAAACTTTCGGCATCCTGTTTATCGGTATTATCGTTGTCGGCCTGCTGACCTTTATCCCGATTAAAGCGGTAGGTGCAGAATCTGAAGTGGAGCTGGATCACATCAATATCGATCTGCGGGACAAGCCGTCTCTGCAGCGCGGTGCCAAGTACTTCGTCAACTATTGCATGGGTTGTCACAGTGCCAATTACTCCCGTTGGGAGCGTGTGGCCACTGACCTGGATATCCCGGTTGAGTTGATGATGGAGAACCTGGTTTTGGGTGACGACAAAATCGGCAACCTGATGACGATCTCCATGCGTCCAGATGATTCCAAAGTATGGTTCGGCGCCGCGCCGCCGGACCTGACGCTGGTTGCTCGTTCTCGCTCACCGGAATGGCTCTACACTTACCTCCGCAGCTTCTATAAGGACGACAGTCGTGCTACCGGGGTAAATAACAAGGTCTTCCCGAGTGTGGCCATGCCTCACGTTCTGATGGAGCTGCAAGGCTTGCAGGAGTGTGCCCCTGGTCCTAAGCGCGACCACGGTAAAGTTGTCCGCGATGAGCTCGGCAACCCGATTATGGATGCCGCCTGTGGTAGCCTGGAGGTCGGTAAGGTGAAAGGCTCTATGACACCGGAAGAGTTTGATGGGGCAATGTATGACCTCGTCAACTTTATGGAGTACATTGCTGAGCCGATGGCTGAAGATCGCAAACGTGTTGGCTTCTATGTGCTGGCGTTTATTTTTGTGTTCTTTATCTTCGCCTGGTTGCTGAACCGCGAATACTGGAAAGACGTGCACCACTAAAGCCGTCGCTAGTTTGTCTCTAATGGGTGGTGGGTTTACTCACTGCCCTTTTATATTTTGAATAAATGGTCGGCTCTAGCCGGCTTAAAGTTTGAGGTAGTTTGAACATGGGTGTGCCTACCAACAAGCGCTCCTCGATGACCTTCTTCTCCGATGGTCGCAGCCACTATAGCCACCGAGTACGTATCGTACTTGCAGAGAAAGGGGTTTCCGTCGATATCACCGATGTGGACGCCGATGATAAACCAGCTGAACTCGCTGACCTCAATCCTTACAACTCCCTGCCAACCCTGGTAGATCGCGACTTGGTTCTGTTCGAGACCAAAGTGATGATGGAGTACCTGGACGAGCGTTTCCCGCATCCGCCGCTGCTGCCGGTTTACCCGGTTGCCCGCGCGCAGAGCCGCCAGATCATGTATCGTATCGAGCGCGACTGGTGTCCTTTGGTGGACAAGATCCTTGCCGGTGGTAAGGACGCGGCCTCCGCTCGCAAAGAACTGCGCGACAACCTGGTTGGTATCGCTCCGATGTTTACCGACCTGCCGTACTTCTTTAATGAAGAGTTTTCTCTGGTGGATTGCTGCATGGCCCCGCTGTTGTGGCGTCTCGAGCAATTTGAAATCAGCCTTCCGAAAACCAAGCAGGTTAAGCCGTTGCTGGATTATATGGACCGCCTGTTTGCCCGCGAGGCATTCCAGCAGAGTCTGACCGAATACGAACGGGAAATGCGTTGAGGGAATACTGGTGAGCAAGCCGGCCATGACATCCAATCGTCCCTATATTCTGCGGGCGTTTTACGAGTGGATAACCGATAACCGGTGCACTCCTTATATTCTGGTTGATACGCACCTCCCCGGTGTTTTGGTGCCGCAACAACATGTGAACGACGATGGTCAGATAGTGCTGAACATCTCGGAATCAGCGGTTGCCAGTCTGACTATGGATAATTACGCCATCAGGTTTAACGCCCGTTTTGGCGGGGTTCCGACAGATATCCAAGTTCCAGTGGGGTCTGTGGTCGGAATCTACGCGCGGGAAAACGGGCAGGGGATGGTATTTGAGGCCGAGGAAACTCCAGAGCCGCCCGAACCGACGCCACCCACCAGTTTGGGTAAAAAATCGGTGAAAAAACCGGCTCTGCGTGTCGTTAAATAGCGCTCCTTTTCGCTGGTAGGGCAGATTTCTGAAGCCCTGCCAGTTCCCTTCCTCCACTTTTGTGACCCGGTTCCGGGTATACGCTTGTCCCAAGTCCGTATAATGTCGCGTTATCTTTTATTGCTGCGAATGTCATGCCGCCGTACCTTCAATGGCTGCGCTTTATTTGGCTGCCAGGGATGCTTCTGGTGCTTCTCGTTGCGCAGTATCTTCCCTGGATCGATCTGACCCACTTATACAGTCCACAGCTGCCTGTGTTGCTATTGGCTATGGCGGCATTGCTCAGTTTTGGTTTTCGCTCAAGCCGGGTTGCGCTTTCAGCGCTGCTTATCATGGCCCTATACATCGCGGCTCACTCCCAGTTGCTCCCCAGCTTGCACAGGGATCTCCCGCTATATCTCTCACTGGTTGCGGTAAATCTTGTTCTGTTTACTTGCAGTCGTGATCGCAGTGTCTTCAGTATTTTTGGGCTGCTGTGGGGCCTGTTTTTGCTGGCTGAGGGGGTGGGTTTTGTCTTGCTCTACGATTGCTGCGCGCCGCTGAGGCTGGCATTTCCGGTCGAGAATTTGCCCAGGGGGTTGTCCGGGTTTTTTCCCGATGCATTTTCGTTGCCACAATTGATTGGCAGTGTCTCCGCTCTCGGTGCTTTTGCCTTACTTTTTCTCTACCCTGGCCCCACCGCTATGGGTCTGTTTAGTTGTTCTATTTTGCTGCTGTGCAGTGTTTGGTTGAGCTTTCCTCTCGAGTTTACCGGGTCTGTAGCGGGAATATTGTTGGTCGCTTCGCTGCTTGGGGCCAGTTATGAATTGGCGTTTCGCGATGAGCTGACTGGGCTTCATTCCAGGCGGGCCTTCCGCTATCAGATGCTGACGCCAGCATGGAATTACAGCCTTGCCATGGTTGATATCGATTATTTTAAGAAGCTGAATGATCGCTATGGGCACCAAGTGGGTGATCAGGCTTTGCAAATGGTTGCGGCTCAACTCGCGCGCGACTCTCACGGTGCCGTGTTTCGCTATGGTGGCGAGGAGTTTGTTATTTATCTTCCGGGCCGCAGTCGCGAGGCGAAAGAAGCTTTATTGGAAAAAATCAGGGAGAAAATCTCAAGCTACCCACTGCGCCTGAGGTCATCGGGGCGCCTTGCCGCAGGGGCCTCGCTCAGGGGGAAGGGCGGAGGGAAGCCAGTGAAAGTTACTGTGAGTATTGGCGTTGCCCACCGCAATAAAAAACTAAAGAAACCCGAGAGTATCCTTAAAGCGGCTGATCAAGCGCTTTATAAAGCAAAGCGCAGCGGGCGAAATTGCCTGTCTGTCCACAGCTGATATAAATCAAGTAAATTTGAAAGTGACGCTTAATTCCCTTTTGGCATTGGTCAATCTGTTGTGCGCCACCGATACTGCAAAGCAGGGTATTGGAAGGGAGATTTGGTGTGCGGATACTCAGTCATACAATAGGTATTCTTACCAACCCGGAAAAAGAGTGGAAAGCGATACGCGCTGATCGCCATTCTTTTTTTGAGGTGTTTGTAACTCATGTGCCGCTTCTGGCGTTGATTCCTACCGTGGCCGGTTACTTTGGGGTTACCCGGGTAGGCTTCCAGGTTGGGGGGCATCTGGCAAAGCTGACACCTGAAAGTGCGGCTGTTCTGTCGGTTGTTACTTATTTTGCATTGCTGGTTGGCGTCTATTGCCTCGGAGAGTTCATTAACTGGATGGCGCGATCCTACGGAGTTGAGGGAGATGAGCCCACGCGCCATTATGAAGGCACGGCACTTGCGGTGTTTATTACTACGCCAATCTTCCTGGCGAGTATCGTCGTCCTTTATCCACACCCCTGGCTCACGATGGCGTCCGTAGGCATTGCCGGGATGTATTCTATTTACCTGGTCTTTGCCGGCATTCCGATCCTGATGAATATGAATAAGGATCGAGCATTTCTGTATGCCTGTGCAGTATTAACCGTTGCCTTGGTAATGATGGTTACGGTGCTTATTGGCTCCGTCATTTTATGGAGTGTGGGCATCGGGCCGGTTTATCAGCACCACGCCCATTGAGGTTTCACAACGCCAGCATTTGTGCTGGCGTTGTGCGGCTACCTAGACTTATCGATAATCGGTGGCATAGGGCAGTCCAGGCTGTCAGCGACGGCCCTTAACAGTTCGATCTCCTCCGCTTTAATTACCCCATTGTGATTCAAGGTGATCACAATCGCTTTCAGTAAGTCGGGTTTCTCCAGGGGTGGGATAAGGCTGGCGATTGCAATGGCCTTGTCCAGTCGTGGTAGGGTGATATCAGCGATGCCGGGTAGCGGGGTTATTTCAAGCCTGAGAGCACTGAGTCCCTTCTCATAAGCACGTTTTGCTGGAAGGTATTGGCTGTTTCCCGCATGGGCGATGGCTGCAATGATAAATCGTGAAGCATCTTTGTTGGCATGTTTGCTGTGGGAGAGGCGCTGTCGATCTGGAGCGCCGTCGAGCGCGTGCATTAATACCCGGTACAGGGCCCACTCCCAAACTTCAACTTTCCCATCGCTGTGTAGAAGCTTGATAAGGTTTCGTTTAAAGATCTGGTACTGCTGGGGGACTAGGGCACGCAAGGCCGGGATACATAGGTCTATCAATGCGAGGCGAGCGTTGCTCGGCAGTGATTCCATATGTGGTGTGAGTTTTTTCATCTCGCGGATAACAGCGGGGTGGGCAATTTTCTCCAAGAGGTTAAGCTGTTTGTCTCGCTCGGTTTTATCCTTGTGCAGAAGAAGGTAGTAAACCAGTGCCCGGGCGGTAAAGGGTTCGTGTGCAGCCTGCTGGATAAGGGGTGGAATAGAGCTCAGTAGTTGATGTCCAAGCTCGACTTGATGTGTATCTGGCTTGGCAATGCTGTTGTCCACCGCATCCAGAGCAGCCTGGAAAGGCGTTGTAGGAGCGGCCATGGCGAACTGAGGATTTTGCAACTCACTGGGTTTTAAAGTCTGGGCTTCACTTTTTACCTGCTCTTCCGTATTGGCGAATAGGCCATTCCAGGCGGGTTCTAGCCTCTTTATGCGCACCGGTAGTGGAGGGTGAGTGGCAAAAAGGCTGAGCAGAGAGTGTTTTACCCCAACCGCGAACAACATATGGTTAAACTCTGCTGCGTTGGGGCTGCTGAGTTCTGAGCCTACATCGCGGCCACCGATCTTTTTCAGCGCGTTGGCAATACCGAGGTTGTTGCGAGTAAATTGTACTGCGGAGGCATCGGCAAGAAACTCCCGTTGCCGACTGACAGCGGCCTTGATCAGGTTGCCGATTAGCGTACCGGTGTAGCCGAGGATAATCAGAGTTATTCCCAGGCCTAGTAGAGGATATCTTACGGGGGTTATGCGCCTGTGGGGTACCGGGCTTCTGACAAGGAGCTGTCCCAAAAGTCCAATAATTAAGATTCCATGTAACAGCCCGGTGATCTGGGTGTTTAGACGAATGTCTCCATTGAGAATATGACTGAACTCGTGGGCAACAACGCCCTGTAGTTCCTCCCGGGTAAGCTTTTCCAAGGAGCCCCGCGTCAGGCCAATAATGGCGTCGGTAGGGTTTTGGCCAGCGGCAAAGGCATTGATGGTGCTGTCCTCAATGATGTAGACATCGGGTACCGGAATACCTGTTGCAATAGCGATCTCTTCCACAACATTGAGTGCTCTCTTTTCCCGCTCAGTTCGCGCGGAAGTATTAAGCTTGTACCCTCCCAGGGATTCCGCCACAGCCTTTCCCCCAGGGGATAATTGATGGAACTTGTACAGACTGCCCAGGATAACGACGGTACCGATGACAAAGGCTATTGAGCCAAGGCTCTCCCAGCCCAGAAGTTGCACAACTTCAAAGGGAGTAAATGGTTGGCCGCGAGACAGTGACACCATGGCTGCCGTAGCCAGGGTGCTCAAACTGATTAGGGTAATGACGGCCAGGCTGAACAGGAAAACCAGCAAACGACTGCTGTGCTTGGCTTTGTCCTGGTGAACGTAAAAGTTCATATTTAAAACTCGATACGTGGCGCGACTTGAAAGGTTTCTGAGTCTGCGAACTCAAGCAGTTGGGCGTTGGCTCTGTGGCCAAAAAGGCCGGCCAGAAATACTGGGGGGAAGCTCTGCTTGTAGATGTTGTAGCTGGTGACGCAGTCGTTAAAAGCTTGGCGTGCAAATGCCACGCGGTTTTCGGTGCTGTTTAACTCCTCGTTGAGTTCGCGGAGGGTCTGGTCGGCTTTCAGTTCCGGGTAGGCCTCAATCACCATATTCAGGCGGCCGAGGGCGCTGTTGAGAAGGCCTTCTGCGCGGCCGAGCTTATCGATAGCGGCCGGATTGGTAGGGTTTTTAGCGGCAGATTTAAGGTCTGAAATTGCGGTATTACGCGCACTGATTACCGCTTCCAGGGTTTCCCTCTCGTGATTCAGGTATGCGCTGGCACTCTCTACCAGATTTGGTACCAGGTCGTGGCGTCGCTTTAACTGTATCTCTATCTGCGCAAAAGCATTTTCGCTGTGGTTTTTCAGTGAAACCAGTTTGTTAAAGATACTGATGATGAAAAAGAACAGTGCGATGACTACCACCAGCACAATAAGTCCCGTAGATCCCATAACGCTCCCCTATTTATCCCTGTTGGTGGCGTAAATAGTAACACGATGGGCTGATACTGATGCGCACCGGCCGCACCCCTGGCGGAGCGGGGTGGGGCTTCGGCTATAATGCGGCGACATTAAAACAATTGCCGCCACCACAGTGATGGCGGCACAGAACTTGGAGCAGCCAGAATGAGTGATGTAACTTCGGACCCAGTAGTGATTGTCGGAATGTCGCGTACGCCAATGGGCGCTATGCAGGGCAGCCTTTCAGCCCTCACTGCCCCGCAGTTGGGTGCTGCGGCGATTCGCGCAGCCCTTGAGGACGCGGGTGTGGCACCTGCCGATGTGGATGAAGTGCTGATGGGTTGTGTGCTCCCGGCAGGTGTTGGTCAGGCTCCGGCACGTCAGGCATCACTGGGTGCTGGCATCCCGGTTGGCACTCCTTGCACCACTGTTAACAAGGTGTGTGGCTCTGGAATGAAGACTGTGATGATGGCTCGCGATGCCCTGCTGATGGGTGAGGGTAAGGTTATCGTTGCTGGTGGTATGGAAAGCATGAGCAATGCCCCCTACCTGCTGGCCAAGGCCCGCTCTGGTATGCGCCTCGGTCATGGAGAGGTCAAAGATTCCATGTTCCTGGATGGCCTGGAAAATGCTGCAGATGGCAAGCTGATGGGGACTTTCGCCGAATCTACTGCCGATAAGTACGATTTCACCCGCGAAGAGCAGGACGCTTTTGCCCTGGAATCTCTGGCGCGTGCCCAGGCTGCGATTGAGAGTGGAGATTTTACCCGTGAAATTGCCCCGGTCACGATTGCCTCTCGCAAAGGTGAGATCGAGGTGAGTGTTGACGAGGCCCCAGGTAATGCCCGTCCAGACAAAATCCCTCAACTGAAGCCCGCGTTCCGTAAAGACGGCACTGTAACCGCGGCGAACTCTAGCTCTATTTCTGACGGTGCTGCGGCGCTGGTGTTGATGCGCAAAAGTGAAGCTGAGAAGCGCGGCTTGAAAGTTCTGGCTGTTCTCAAAGGGCAATCCCAGTTTGCCCGTGAGCCCGAGTGGTTCACTACGGCCCCGGTCGGCGCTATGCACAAGCTGCTGGAAAATGCCGGTTGGTCTGCGGCAGATGTGGATCTATTCGAGATTAATGAGGCATTTGCGGTAGTGACTATGGCTGCAATGCGTGAGCTCGATTTGCCCTGGGAAAAGGTCAATGTTAACGGTGGTGCCTGTGCCCTCGGCCACCCGCTAGGTGCTAGCGGTGCCCGTATCCTGGTTACCCTGTTGGCAGCGATGGAAAAGCGCGACGCCAAGAAGGGCGTGGCAAGCCTTTGCATTGGCGGCGGTGAGGCTACAGCGGTTGCTATAGAGCGCGTATAAGTTACAGGCTTGAGCGCTAACAAAAACGGAGGCAATTGCCTCCGTTTTTGTTTGTGTAGTGCGGGAAAGATTAGTTGATATATTCCACTGCTTTCACAACCTTCTGTACCCCGCCTACCGAGCGGGTCACTTCGGCTGCCCGTTCCGCTTCAGCGGGAGTTAGCAGTCCCATCAAATAAACAACTCCATTCTCGGTCACGATTTTGATGCGACCACTGTCTACTTCCTTATTGGCAAACAGGTTGCTTTTCACCTTGGTGGTTAGCCAGGTATCGCTGGTGCTAGCCAGTAAAGTGACTTTACCGCGCACCTGAATTTCGTTGTAGACCTGGCGAACATTCTGTACCTGTTCCGCCGTGCGTCCGGCAAGCAGGCGCAGTTCCTGGCTGGGCACCTGGCCGGTGAGCAGTACAACACCATTAAAAGAATTGATATTGATATTCGAGGTTTTCAGGTCCGGGTGAGCTTTGTTGATATTGACTGTGGTCACCGTCTCGATACGTTGGTCATCAATATAGGTGCCAAAAGATCGCTCGCCGGGGTCCTGTTGTATGGGGCCGTCATGGGTGGCCTCCAATACAGTGCTGCATCCCGCTAACAAGGTGGTTGCCGCAAGGGCAGCCAGGAGATATTTCCCCAGGGTCAACTTTTTGTTGTTCATCGTTTATTCCTCGTAGCCACCAAACAAACTACTGTCGATTAGGTCGCACAGGCAAAAAATTGTCAGAAGATGTACTTGGTGTACCTCTGCTGCGACATCGGATGGCACCCGTAGTTCAATATCATGGGTATCGAGCAGGGCGGCGCAGTCGCCGCCATCACCGCCGGTCAGTGCGAGTATGCCCATATCCCGGTCCCGAGCCGCACGCATGGCCTGAACCAGGTTTGAGTCGCGCCCATCGCTGCTGATAATTACGAGAAGGTCACCGGGCTGCCCCAGGGCGCGAACGGGGTGTGCGAAGGTGTCTGCACCGCCGTGGTTCGAGGCAACGGTGCCCATGGAGACGCCGTCGCTGTTGAGGGCCATAGCCGGTAGGCCGGGGCGTTCGCGCTGGAAGCCGCCGGTCAGTTGCGAGCTAAAACTTTGCGCCAATGCGCCACTGACACCATTGCCACAGAGCAGGACTTTGCTCTCAGCCAAGAGTGTATGCACCACCATTTCGCTGGCTTCTGCAATCAGCGGGGCCAGTATCTCGCCAGCGTTCATTGTGGCTTCAAGGCTGTGGTGAAAAAGGGTTACGACTCGCTGTTCCATTGTGTCCTTAATTCAGGTGAGCTCGAACTCACCATAACTTGACAGGGTAAATCTCGGTTTTGCCTCAGGCTTCGAAGGCGCTTTTAATCCACTGGATGTTTTGTGCATCGCCATCTATGGCAAGGACATCGAAGCGGCACGGACAGTCCAGTTTATGTTGCTGCAAATAGCGGCTGGCAGTGGCCAGTAGCTTAGCTTGCTTGCGTGAATCCACGCTGGCTGCGGCCCCGCCGAATTGGCTCTTACGGCGGAAGCGCACCTCCACGAACACGACAGTATCGCTTTCACGGGCGATAAGGTCTATCTCTCCGTGTGAACTGCGATAATTGCGCTCCAATAAGGTGAGTCCCGCGCGCTGCAAATAGCGGGCCGCGGCAGCCTCCATTTGGCTGCCGACAGTGCCGCTTGAGCTCTTAAAAAGCCTCACGATTCCCACTTAATTCGATTGGCTCCCGCTGCGGCAATTGGGGCTCGACGGTAGTGATGGGCACCGGCACCCCTTTGTCGATTCGCGCCCACATTTGTTCGCGCACTATGCGGCCATCAGCGCTCAGGCTCAATGCGCCAGTGAGACCGTGTACTTTTTGTTCCGGGAATTGGCGCAGCATCGGCAAGCGCGGGTAGAGGCGGAAGGCATCGGCACCTAGGGCATACAGTCTGGCAAAAGCCGGTGCGGGCGACGCCTGCTCCTCGATATCCTGCTTGGTTTGATTGCTTTCAAATAGCCAGGGCAGGGCGGTAAAGCGAATACCGTTCATATCCCTGTCGCGATTGCGGTTGATGCTGCCACCAAAGACATGAGAGGTAGCGTATACGGGCAGGTCACTGGCGTAGTAGTAGGTCAGCATGGGGTTGAGCTGGCGCGCCTGCTGGGGTTGTGCTGCCAGGAATACCATATCGACATCGTCACGGCGTCTGGGGGTAAATTCCAGCTTTGCAGCCAGGCGGCTCTGCAATTCCTTCTTACGCGCGTTGCTGGCGGGAATTAACAGGGCATCGCTGACCAGGGCTGAGAACTTGCTGTTGTCCTTAAACGTCCGGCGAATGCTGACTGAGCCACCGAGGCGCAGCCACTCTTCTTCAAATGCTTCAGCGCCGCGCTGCCCCCAGCTATTGTCAGCGGTGAGGACCATTGCCTGTCGCTTGCCTTGCCGGTAAGCGTGCTGGGCAATTTGCCGCGCTTCATCTTCAATTGCCAGGCCAAACTGGACCAGGTCTGTGGTCAGGCGCCCCTCATCGCCGTAGTTGAGGGCGAGAGTAGGCACTGGCAGTTTTTCTGTGGCAAGCAGGTTGGCTACCTTGCTCTTATCCAGTGGGCCAACAATCATCTGCGCACCGGCATCTACGGCGCTCTGGTAAATTTCCTCAAATGGCTGACCGGAACCGGTGTCGTAAACCATCACTTTCGGAGTTGCGCCGCCAGCATTTAGGGCGGTGTAGTGGGCGGCCATAAAGCCATCCCGGATTGCCCTGCCAGCGTTGCCCAGGGGGCCGGACAGTGGCAGGAGCAGCGCCACGCGGTCTGCCCGCTGGGCGGCCAAGCGCTCTAACAGCTGCAATGCCTGTGGCGGATGGGAATTGGCACTATGGGCGGGCCAGCGCTCGCGCCAGCGGCTGAGGGCGGTCAGCTGTGAGCTGATATCCGTCTGGGTGTCGCGGCCCAGCAGGGCGAGTTGATACCAGGCGCGCATCTGGGTGTCATTGCTTTGGGTGGCGCGAGCCTGCAATTCACTGGAGGGCAGCTGGGTCAAGAGGTGCCAAAAGCCGTTGTTATTCTCTGTGATCGCTTCGTCGGACTGTGCGATATAGGAGATTTCGCGCCGCTCACTAATTGCGCTGTCGAGATTTCCCAGAAGTCCCCATAGGTCAGCGCGCAGGCTGCGTAGAGGTAAGGCAGTCTTCTGTGGTAACTCCGGCCACACATTTTCCAGGCGTGGAGAGGCTGCCAGGTCGAGGGCCTCAAAGAAGTCGTCGTCTGCGGCAAGTAGGCTGCCATAGACCTGTGCATAGCTGGCGAAGAGGTTGTCGTCCAGCTGTTCGGGCGTAATTTTGATTACCGCCTCTTTTGCCGTCTCTTTATCTCCCAGCTCGTATAGAATAGCGGCCGCTTGCAGGCGCTGTTGATCCCGCGCCGGTGCCGGCAGGGTGTCGGCACTGCGCAGCATACGTACAGCTTCACTGCGGCTTGCGGTGTGGCCGGCCGAATAATCCGGCTGGTAAACGTTTGGCCGGGAAGCCGGTGTCTGGCAAGCAGCCAGTGCGACTGCCAGTGAGGCAGCTGCCATTCTGGTGATTACAGTAGAGGTGCGCCGGGAAGAGGCGGACATAATCTTCTCCCGCAATATTTATATTTGGAGTGAACAGCTATGGGGCCGGATCAGGCGCTGCTTTATATTGTCGCTACGCCCATTGGTAATTTGGCCGATATGGTACCGCGAGCGATCGAAGTTCTACAATGTGCCGATCTGGTTGCGGCGGAGGACACACGTCACAGTCAGCGATTATTTTCCCATTTTAATATCGATACGCCATTGATGGCATATCACGATCACTCGGATGACAAGCGCACAGAGCAGATTTTGCAGCGTTTGGAGCAGGGCCAGACCATTGCCCTGATTTCCGATGCGGGCACCCCATTGATCTCAGACCCCGGTTATCGCCTGGTGCGTGAAGCCCGAGAGCGAGGAATCAAAGTCTCTCCGATACCGGGGGCTTGTGCTTTTGTCTCTGCACTGAGTGCCGCCGGACTCCCCAGTGACAAGTTTAGTTTCGAGGGATTTCTGCCGGCTAAGTCCGGTGCCCGTGAGCGAGCCCTGCAGGAATTGGCCGGTGATACCCGTACCCTGGTGTTCTACGAGGCCCCGCACCGGGTTGCTGACACTCTGGAAGCAATGGCGGTCGTGTTCGGCGGTAATCGAGAGGCGGTGATAGCCCGCGAGATCAGCAAGGCCTTTGAAACTTTTCAGTTGATGCCTCTGGCTGAGTTGGTTGAGTGGGTCCGAGCTGACAGCAATCAGCAGCGCGGTGAGATTGTTTTGATGGTACGTGGTGCAGAGCGCTCTCGTGAAAGCGAGCTGGATGGGGAGGCACAGCGTGTAATGTCGCTGTTGCTGGCGGAGTTGCCGCCGAAAAAGGCGGCGGCGATCGCTGCCGAAATTACTGGAGTGAAAAAGAAAGTCCTGTACAACTGGAGCCTGGAGCAAAAATAAGGCACTGATTGCTGCAATTGCCTGTTGCAATCCGTCTGTCGCCTCTTTACTCTTCGCCGCGAGCTGGCCGGGCAATCGCTGTCGCCTTGTGCGATGGAGGAAAGTCCGGGCTCCATAGGGTGGAACGCCAGGTAACGCCTGGGGGGTGCGAGCCTACGGAAAGTGCAGCAGAGAGTAGACCGCCGATGGCTCCTTTTTTGGGAGTACAGGTAAGGGTGAAAGGGTGCGGTAAGAGCGCACCGCGCGGCTGGTAACAGTCCGCGGCATGGTAAACCCCGTTCGGAGCAAGACCAAATAGGCCCTCTATAGGTGTGACCCGCACTGAGGGCGGGTAGGTCGCTTGAGGTGTCTGGTGACAGGCATCCCAGATGAATGATTGTCCTCGACAGAACCCGGCTTACAGGCCAGCTCAACAATTTCAAAAGCCCGGCATTTGCCGGGCTTTTTTGTTTGCCTGATGTGGTGGTCCCGGCTCCGGTAGCCCTCTTTGTATTCGCCTATTTCTTCTCGTTTAATTTCGGCTAAAGCCTCTTCTTGGCGCAAAAAAATTGATTAACTGTTAAGGGGGCGATCGTGCCAGATAGTGCTGTTCCGACTAGTTTCAATGTGCCAATATGCGCCACTTCTCTGGAGGCCGCGATTTTACAAGGGGTTATGGGGACTTTGGGGTCGAATTCCTTGACTTTGTGTCGACCAGTTTTATAGTGTCGAGAGTGGGAAAAAGTGGAAAATCGTGGAAATTTGTGGTTTATTTGCGATAAGTAAGTGGGTGTTCACACCGCCAGGTTAAAGTCGAACATCTTTCTCCATTGACCTGCCATATGGGAGTGAGTCGCGAGAGGCGCGATCTCCAAAGCGAGAACCACTAAACGTGTATTTGGGCAGCCATGCAATCAATATGGACGCCAAGGGGCGTCTGGCAATACCTGCACGCGTCCGCGATAGGCTGTTGGATGAGTGTGAGGGGTGCTTGGTGGTGACTGCCCATACAGAGGAACGCTGTTTGTTGGTGTATCCGTCGCCTCAATGGCAGCAAATTCTCCCGAAGATTGAAGCATTGCCCAGCTTTAACAAAGTGGCTCGGCGCGCTCAGCGCCTGCTGATCGGGTATGCCTGTGAGCTGCAGGTGGATGGCAATGGCAGGGTATTGATTCCGCCAACTCTGCGTGAGTACGCGGGGCTGGAAAAGAAATTGATGTTAGTGGGCCAGGGGAAAAAGCTGGAGCTCTGGAGTGAGGAGCGCTGGATGTCCTGGCTCGATGATAGTGAAGACGAAGAGGGTATGCCTGAGGAAATGGCATCCCTCTCTTTATAAGGGGAGTACCGGGTGTCTCAAGAATTGCATCGCAGTGTGTTGTTACGCGAGGCCGTAGACGCTCTGGTGACTGAGCCGGATGGGTTTTATATCGATGGCACCTTTGGCCGGGGTGGGCACAGCGCCTCAATCCTTGAGCACTTGGGGCCCAATGGCCAGTTGGTAGGGGTGGATAAAGATCCCCAGGCTGTCGAATTTGCAGAGCAGCGGTTTGCCGGTGAATCCCGTTTTTCCATTTGGCATGGGTCTTTTGCCGACATGGAAATGGCTGCCGGGCGAGCTGCCGGTAAGGTCAGTGGAATATTGCTCGATCTGGGTGTGTCTTCGCCGCAACTGGATCAGGCCGAGCGCGGTTTCAGTTTTATGCAGGATGGCCCCCTGGATATGCGTATGGATACCAGTCGGGGTATCAGTGCAGCGGAGTGGGTCAACACTGAGGCTGAGGCCGAAATGGCCCGGGTGTTTAAAGAGTACGGCGAGGAGCGTTTTGCCCGTCGAATGGCTGCTGCCATTGTAAAGCGCCGGCTGGAAAAACCATTTGAGCGCACTCTCGATTTTGCCGAGGTTGTGAAAGAGGCGAATCCGGCTTGGGAAAAAGGTAAACATCCCGCTACCCGAGTCTTTCAGGCTATTCGTATCCATATTAATGGCGAGTTGGATGATCTGCAGAGCGCATTGGATAAATCCCTGCAGTTGCTGGCACCGGGTGGGCGCCTGGTGATTATCAGTTTCCACTCTCTTGAAGACCGAATGGTGAAGCGTTTTATTCGGGAAAAAGAGCGCGGTCCCCAGTTGCCTCGTGGCCTTCCGGTTATGGATAGTCAGATAGCCAAGTCACTGCGCTCGGTGGGCAAGGCAGTGAAAGCCAACACGGTTGAAGTGGATGAAAATCAGCGGTCCCGCAGTGCAGTAATGCGGGTGGCAGAAAAGCTGGCGGGAAGCTGAGTTTATGTCTGGCAAGGCTCTACTTGGAGTGGGGGTAATGTGGATAGCGGTAATACTGTCGTCGCTATCTGTTATTCATACCACCCAACAAAGCCGAGAGTTAACTGCTGAGCTGGGTAAGGCACAAAAAGCCCACGATGAATTGCGCTATGAGCAGGAGCGTCTCCTTTTGGAGAAAAGTGCCTGGTCTGCCTATAGCCGGGTCGAACAGGTCGCCCGAGAAAAATTAAAAATGCATATGCCAGCACCTTCGGAACAGGTATTGGTAGTGGCGGATTAAGTTTTAACCGCCTTGGATGAAGACGTAAGTACCCCACTGCTTGCCCGGTGGGGTTTCTGCGTTTGGGGGCTTTGGCCTTTAAATAATTATAAAGAATTTTGCGTTAATTGAGTTTTGGAGTTCAGGCCCTGGAGAGTGGCATGCTCAGCCGGGATGCAAAATAAATAGATAACGCCAACTGGGAAAACATGGGCGCAGTCAAAAAAAAGGATATTCAGCCGGGTATAGCCCGCTGGCGCTTTGCGCTGGTGGCGGTCCTGCTGTGCCTGCTCGCTCTTACCCTTGTGTTCCACTTGGCCAAACTGCAGGTAGTGCCTGCTGCTGAGCGCGGATATCGTTTCCTGCAAGACCAGGGCCGGGCCCGCACCTTGCGCACCGAAGAGATTGCTGCCTATCGGGGCTCAATAGTCGATCGAAACGGTGAGCTTCTCGCTGTCAGTACACCGGTACACAGCCTGTGGGCCAATCCCAAACTGTTGAGTGAAATAAGCGATTCGAATTTAGTGCGCCTGGCTCGCGCGCTGGATTTACCGTCTTCCAAACTGGGCTCTCGCCTGAAGAAATACCGCAATAAAGAATTTATGTACCTGCGCCGGCACCTGTCTCCAGA
Organism: Microbulbifer sp. ABM4_008; assembly: GCF_056311705.1. Lineage (NCBI taxonomy): Bacteria > Pseudomonadati > Pseudomonadota > Gammaproteobacteria > Cellvibrionales > Microbulbiferaceae > Microbulbifer > Microbulbifer sp. ABM4_008. Next base: position 991,172 of record NZ_CM149970.1, read on the forward strand.
AGAGGCTGAGAAAGTGCTGGACCTGGGTATTACAGGTGTTTTCAGTAAAAAAGAGTATCGGCGCTTCTATCCTGCTGGGGAGGTTGTAGCCCAACTTCTCGGTTTTACCAATATCGATGATCGCGGCCAGGAAGGAATGGAATTGGCCTACGACGATTGGCTGTCCGGACAGCCGGGATCACGTCAGGTAATTAAAGATCTGAAAGGGCGCACGGTAAGGGATTTGGCAATTCGTCAAGAAGCGCAACCGGGCAGGGATCTGCGTTTGTCTATCGATATGCGCCTGCAATATTTGGCCTACCGGGAATTAAAGCGGGCGGTGTCGGAAAACGGCGCCGCTTCCGGCTTTATGGTGATTCTCGATACTCACAGTGGCGATGTGTTGGCCATGGCCAACCAGCCTTCATTTAATCCCAATGACCGCAAAGGGGTTAAATCGGCGGCTATGCGCAACCGTGCGCTGATCGACCAGTTTGAGCCGGGTTCTACAGTGAAACCCTTAACGGTATTGGCGGCTTTGGAAACCGGGCGCTACACCCCAAGAACAGAAATAAACACCAGCCCTGGATATATTCGCGTGCCGGGAAAAACCCTGGTGGACCCGGTTAATTACGGAAAAATAGACCTCACCAAGATTATTACCAAGTCGAGCCAGGTGGGAATTACAAAAATTGCTCTCGATTTGGAACCAAATTCTCTGCGGGGACTCTTTTATCGCTTGGGTCTGGGCGAGGCAGTGGGCAGCGGCTTCCCCGGTGAAGCACAGGGGATCTTGCCCAGTCGCAGCCGCTGGCACCCAATCGAGCGGGCTAATTTCGCCTTCGGCTACGGTTTAACAGTTAACGCTGTGCAACTGGCACAAGCCTACAGCGTACTGGCGAATGAAGGGGTTAAGCGTCCTGTTTCCCTGGTTTTATCCGGTGACAAAGTTCCGGGCGAGCCTGAGCAGGTTATTGAGCAGTCCTTGGCTGGGCAGGTTACTGCGATGTTGGAGACGGTGATTGGTGCTAAGGGTACCGGACGCCTTGCCGCTGTAGAAGGTTATCGTGTCGCCGGCAAGACCGGTACTGTGCACAAAGTTGGCAGTAGTGGCTATGCGGATAATCGCTATCGCTCAGTATTTGCGGGCTTTATCCCCGCTGATAATCCGCGCCTTGCCGCGGTAGTTGTTATTGATGATCCCAGTCATGCCAAATATTACGGTGGTGAAGTTGCTGCACCGGTATTCGGTGCGGTGATGACTGGTGCTATGCGCCTGTTGCAGGTTCCGCCGGAAAAAATTGAATCGGCGGAAGGGCAATTGGCCGCGCAGTTAAGCGAGAGGGGTTCAAAATCGTGAGTCAGCGCGAAAAACATTCTGTTTCTATCAAAGAATTAGTGCCGGGTTACGCCGGTATTCCCGATATTTCTGTCACTGGTATTGCCCTGGATAGCCGCAAGATAAAAGCGGGCGATGCATTTATGGCCTTGCGCGGTTCTGTGGTCGATGGTCGGGAATATATCGATGCGGCAATTACTGCAGGTGCTGCGGTAGTGCTTGCCGATGGTGACAAGTTGGAATGTAAAAGCCGTGGTGATATCCAGGTGGTCAGTGTTCCCGGTCTGGCAAAGCGGGTAGGGGAAATCGCCGCGCGCTTCCACGGTAACCCCAGTGGTGAAATGCACTTGGTTGGAGTGACTGGCACCAACGGTAAAACCACTTGCGCCTATTTGACTTCCCAATTACTGGCTCGCCACTTTGGCAGTGCAGCACTGATAGGCACCATCGGTAATGGTGTCTGGGAAGATAACCAAATCGAATTGCAGGAAACGGGTTTAACAACGCCTGACCCGGTGAGTTTACAAGCGGACTTTGCAAATTATCGCGATAGTGGCGTTGCCGCTGCCGCAATGGAAGTTTCTTCGCATTCACTTTCTCAGGGACGTGTGCATGGGCTGATTTTTGATACGGCAATTTTTACCAATTTGAGCCGCGATCATTTGGATTATCACGGCAATATGGCCGCTTACGGCGCAGCCAAAGAGAAGCTTTTCGGACTGCCAAAATTGAAGCGAGGAGTCATCAACCTGGATGATCCGTTTGGCGCCCAGTTGGCAGAGCGCTGCAAATTACGAGGCCTGCGCGTTATTACTTATGGGCTGCAGGCGGGCGATTTATATGTTGCTGACCTGCGTCGCCATGAGCGCGGTTTTTCTGTAAAACTTAATTCCCCCTGGGGCAGCGGTGAGCTGCACGCCCCCTTAATTGGCGATTTCAATATTCACAATGCTCTGGCTGTGGTAGCTGCTGCAGCGGCAGAGGGCATGCCTTTTGAAGATATTCTTGCCGCTTTCCCCACTATTAAAGCGGTGCCGGGGCGTATGGAGCGTGTCCTGGTTGAGGGTTCCGATGATGTGGGTGTATTGGTGGATTATGCCCATACACCAGATGCTCTTCGCGCGGCTTTAGCAGCAGCGCGCCCTTACTGTCGTGGTAATTTGTGGTGTGTTTTTGGTTGTGGCGGTGATCGGGATACGGGTAAGCGCGCGGCGATGGGGCGTATTGCCTCCGAGATGGCGGACCGTGCCATTGTGACTAGCGATAATCCGCGTAGCGAGGAACCGCAAAAAATTATCGACGATATTCTCGAAGGGGCTGCCAGTAATATCGAAGTTGAAATTGATCGCGCGACAGCGATATCTCAGGCGGTATCTGCAGCACAACCGGGGGATATTGTATTGATCGCCGGTAAAGGGCACGAGAATTACCAAATTATCGGCAGTGAAAAAATTCACTTCTGCGATCGTGAGCAAGCTGCTGCAACTCTCAAAGCCCGCGTGGATGAATCGGGCCAGTCAAGTGAAGGCAAGGAGAGCCAAGGTGATTAATTCCCTTACGTTGCAGCAACTGCAGAGCCGTTTTGGTGGTGAGTTAATCAATGGCTCTGTGGAGTTTGAACTGGTTTGTACGGATACCCGCAAGCTGGACCCCAAATCTTTATTTGTTGCTCTGGTTGGCGAAAATTTTGATGCGCACGACTTTGTCGGTGAGCTGGATGGTCAGGTATTGGGGTTGGTCGTCGATCGTGAAGTGCCCAGTTGCAGTTTACCGCAGTGGCGCGTTGAAGATACGACGGTCGCATTAGGGCAAATTGGCTTACTGTGCCGTGAGCAGTTTGACGGTCCGGTTGTGGCGATCACAGGGTCCTGCGGAAAAACCACCGTTAAGGAGATGCTGTCTGCAATTTTTTCCCAGAGTCATACACCCTGTGTAACCGAGGGAAACCTGAACAACCAGTTCGGTTTACCTATGACTTTGTTTGGGCTGACAGTGCAACACGATGTGTTGATTCTCGAAATGGGAGCTAACGGCCCTGACGATATTGGCTACCTGTGTAGTATCGGCAAGCCGCAGGTGACGGCGGTAAATAACGTAATGCCAGCGCATGTCGAGGGCTTTGGTTCTGTTGATGCTATCGCAAAAGCCAAGGGCCAAATTTATACCAGTTTGGATGTATCGGCGACGGCGGTGATCAATACCGATGATGGCTATGCGAATTACTGGTTGGAGAATATGCCCGAAGGGGTAAAGACTCTGGGTATTGGCTTATCCAATGAGTGTGCTATCCATGCGGATAATATTGTATTGAATCCTAACGGTTGCCCTTCATTTGACTTGGTAATTGAAGGCGTTGCCCACCCCGTTAGCCTGAAATTGCTTGGTGAGCATAACGTTCACAACGCTCTGGTTGCTGCTGGATGTGCTTTTGCTGCGGGAATACCTGCGGTGGAAATTATCAGCGGACTTAACACGGTGACCGGGGTTGCTGGGCGCTTGCAGGAGCAGGCAGGTATAGCCGGTGCAACCGTTATTGATGACAGTTACAACGCGAACCCGGGTTCAGTAGGTGCGGCCATTGAATTGCTGTCACAGCGTTCAGGGAAAAAAATTCTGGTGCTGGGGGATATGGCCGAGTTGGGGCCGGACGCGGAGGAAATGCATAGAAGCGTTGGAGCTTTGGCACGAGAGCGGGGCTTGGATGCGCTGTTTACATTGGGGCCGCTGGGTACTGCCGCCAGCATGGCCTTTTCTGCGGGGAGGCAAGAGTCGCTGCGCAATTATCGCGAGAGAGAACCTCTGGTTACTGCTCTCACTCAACAATTGGATGAACAAACCACAGTTTTGGTTAAAGGATCACGCAGCGCCCGTATGGAATTGGTAGCGCAGGCACTGCTTGGCAATAGCAGAGGGGAGAAGTAATGCTGCTTTGGCTAGCGGAGCTATTACAACAACATGTCAGCGGATTTTCGGTATTTAACTACCTGACAGTGCGCGCAATTCTTGCTGCGTTGACGGCTCTGGGTATTTCACTACTTGTGGGTCCGCGCATGATTCACTGGTTGAATCATTTACAGGTGGGACAGGCTGTTCGCGATGATGGTCCGCAAAGCCATTTGAGTAAATCTGGCACCCCGACTATGGGCGGCACCTTGATTCTCGCCTCCATTTTTGCCTCAGCCCTACTCTGGTCTGATCTCAGCAATCGTTACGTGTGGGTTACTTTATTAGTTACCTTTGTTTTCGGTGCTGTGGGCTTCGTGGATGACTATAAAAAAGTCGTTTACAAAAATCCCCGTGGCCTTATTGCTCGCTGGAAATATTTTTGGCAATCCGTTGCCGGGTTGGGAGCAGCTATTTATCTGTATATGAGTGCTTCAAGCCCGGCAGAGACCCAGTTTTTTGTTCCCTTTTTTAAAGATGTTGCGATAAACCTGGGACCGGTATCTTTTATATTGCTGACCTATTTTGTTGTTGTTGGCTCCAGTAATGCGGTTAACCTGACTGATGGCCTGGATGGCTTGGCGATTATGCCTACTGTGATGGTGGGTGGAGCACTTGGGGTGATTGCTTATCTATCCGGCCATATGGAGTTTGCTGACTACCTGCATATTCCCGCAATTCCAGGAGCCGGGGAGTTGGCGGTGTTCTGCGCTGCCCTCGGTGGTGCCGGACTCGGATTCTTATGGTTTAACACTTATCCGGCCCAAGTGTTTATGGGGGATGTGGGCGCTCTGGCACTGGGGGCGGCGCTGGGAATTATTGCGGTAATTACCCGTCATGAAATTATTCTGTTCATTATGGGCGGTGTGTTTGTGATGGAAACAGTTTCCGTAATTTTGCAGGTGGCATCCTTTAAATTAACGGGGAAGAGAATTTTTCGTATGGCGCCTCTGCACCACCACTTTGAGTTAAAAGGGTGGCCGGAGCCTCGAGTCATTGTGCGCTTTTGGATTATTACCGTCATTCTGGTCTTGGCTGGTTTGGCAACACTGAAAATTCGATAAATAGATAAATGAGCCTGATCGCGACTTCTTCACAGCAGAAAGTGGTAATAGGTCTTGGCGCTACCGGAAAGTCGGTGGTGCGCTACCTGCTGCGTCACGGCCATACGCCGGTCGTGGCAGACAGTCGCGATAACCCGCCGGGGCTCGAAGCTTTCTGTCAGGAGTTCCCTGAGGTTGCGGTGGAAACAGGTCCATTGCGCCCGGGGACAATACTCGCCGCGAGCTTGATTATTGCTAGCCCGGGAGTTGCGCTTGCTGAACCCGTATTGCAGCAGGCGATTGCGGATGGGATTCCTGTGGTTGGGGATATTGAGTTATTTGCCCAGGCCCTGACTCGGATGAAATCGACAGCAAAGCTCGCCGCGATCACAGGCTCCAACGGAAAGAGTACAGTGACCACACTCCTGGGGGAGATGGTTGAAGAGGCAGGGCTGACAGTTGGTGTGGGTGGCAATATCGGTGTGCCGGTGCTGGATTTACTTGAGAAACCTCTGCCGGACATCTTTGTTTTGGAGCTTTCCAGTTTTCAATTGGAAACCACCTACTCGTTGGCACCTACTGTAGCCACCATTTTAAATATGAGTGCGGACCATATGGACCGCTACCCCAGTATGGTGGAGTACCACCGGGCCAAGCAGCGCATTTATCGCGGAGCGGATCAGTTCGTGATAAATCGCGCGGACCCATTATCCCAGGGGCCTCTTTCCCGAGAGAGACGGGAGTGGAGTTTTGGGCTTGATCAGCCGGATCTCAATCAGTTTGGCCTGCGCTTGCATGAGGGGCAGAACTGGTTGGCTCGAGGCACAGAAGTTTTAATGCCTGTGGCCGATTTGGCTATGGTGGGTAAGCATAATATTGCCAATGGTTTGGCAGCCCTGGCAATGGGTTATGCACTGGGCCTACCCACTGAGGCGATGCTAAAAGTTTTACGCAACTTTCGCGGGTTGAAACATCGCTGTGAGCGCGTGGCTGATTTTGAAGACGTTGTTTATGTTAACGATTCAAAAGGCACCAATGTAGGAGCAACCCAGGCGGCATTGGATGGCTTGGCTACGGCAACCAGTAAAATAGTGCTTATTGCTGGAGGGGATGGCAAGGGTGCTGATTTTGCTCCCTTACGAAAAAGTGCAGGAGCACTCCGGGCCCTAGTTTGTATCGGTGTAGATGGAGACAAAATAGCCGGTGTCTTTGATGGCCTGTGCGAGATTCGCAGGGTTAGCACAATGGCAGAGGCCGTCGCTGAGGCCAGACAATTAGCCAATGGCGGTGACTATGTATTGTTATCACCGGCATGTGCCAGCTTTGATATGTATCAGAACTTTGAAGCCCGCGGTGATGATTTTCGCCAGGCCGTTCTGGAATTATGCGATACCGCTGGTGACTCCCAGTGAGTGCCCAGGTAATCAAGGCTCAAGGTAGTGAATGGCAGGATGGGCTGCTGCTACTCAGTGTTCTGGTTCTGGCTAGCATTGGTGTGGTGATGGTCGCTTCAGCATCTATCGCTTTTGCTACGGATATTTATGGTGATCCCTGGTATTTCCTTAGGCGCCATTTGGCTTTTTTGATGTTTGGTGGATTAGCTGGGTTTGTCGTTAGTCAGATTCCCCTGTCAATTTGGTCGCGACTGTCCTGGCCATTATTACTGTTTGCCTGCCTGCTATTGATTGCCGTGCTTGTGCCGGGGATTGGACGGGAGGTGAACGGTAGCCGGCGTTGGCTGGTATTTGCCGGCATAACTGTACAACCTGCGGAAGTGGCTAAGTTCTGTCTGCTAGTTTTTTTCGCCAGTTTTTTAACTCGTCGAAATAAGCAACTACGCCACTGGACCAGCTTTATGGTGCCAGTGGTGATTCTCGCAACGGTTGCTCTGCTATTGCTTTTACAGCCGGACTTCGGTTCGGTGGTTGTAATTTCAGGCACCGTGTTGGCAATGGTTTTTTTAGCGGGAGCGCGTCTTCCCCATACTTTTTTATTGGTAGCTGCGGCTGCGAGTGGACTGGCGTTAATGGCACTGATGAGTCCCTATCGCTTACAGCGATTGCTGACGTTTCTGGATCCTTGGGGGGATCAGTTTGCCAGTGGCTACCAACTTACCCAGTCCCTGATTGCATTTGGTCGCGGAGAGTGGTTTGGAGTTGGTTTGGGCAATAGTGTGCAAAAACTGTTTTACCTGCCTGAGGCCCATACGGATTTTATTTTCGCCATTCTTGCAGAGGAATGGGGAATGTTGGGTGGTGTAGTGCTGGTAGGGCTTTTTGTTGTTCTCACCTACTCACTGCTCCGCCTGGTAAAAGAGGCCCTGGTGCAGGAGAAGTTTTTCGCTGCACTTCTGGCTTTTGGTATGGCAGTGCTATTGGCAGGGCAAGCTTTCGTGAATATGGGTGTTGCTTCAGGCCTGTTGCCGACTAAAGGGCTAACGCTGCCATTTGTCAGCTCTGGTGGCAGCAGCCTGATTGTATGTTGTGCATTACTAGGCTTGGCGATGCGGATTCGGGCTGAACTAAAAGAGCCTGCTGAAAACGGAAGCGGGGGGCTTGAGCTTTTGCGTCAGCTGCCAATATTCCATTCACCCAAGTCCAGTGTGAAGGGCAGCAACGGAGAAACGGTTTGATGTCTGAAGTAAATAAGCGTTTTTCTGGAAAGAAGTTTTTGCTGATGGCCGGTGGTACCGGCGGTCATGTGTTCCCAGCGTTGGCTGTGGCTAAAGCGTTGCAAGAGCAGGGAGCTGTTGTCGAGTGGTTAGGTACTGCCCGTGGGATTGAATCCCGATTAATACCTGCGGCGAATATTCCTTTGCACTGCATTAAAGTGGAGGGTATTCGGGGGAAGGGAAAGTTGGCCTTACTCAAAGCCCCGTTGCAAATTTTGCGGGCAATTGCTCAGGCCAGGGCAGTTGTTAAGCAGGTACAACCTGATGCAGTACTCGGCTTTGGCGGCTTTGCGACCGGCCCAGGGGGCGTTGCAGCCCGTCTCGGGGGGATACCGTTGATTATTCACGAGCAAAATGCTGTTGCCGGAACGACAAACCGCTTGTTAGCGCGGATTTCCAGCCAGGTGCTTGAAGCATTTCCCAGTGGGCTACCCGGTGCCAGGCAAGTGGGCAATCCAGTGCGCAAAGAGATTGCAGAATTGCCTGAGCCAGAAACTCGAATTGGTAGCCAGTCGTCTCTGCGCCTTTTGGTATTGGGCGGTAGCCTCGGTGCTGTAGCAATTAATGAACTGGTTCCTAAGGCAATCGCATTGCTGAAACCCTCCCTGCGCCCGGTAGTGGTCCACCAGGCTGGAGAGCGCCACCTTCAGGCTGCCAAAGACGCCTATAAAGAGGCGGCAGTAGAAGCAGAGGTGCTCCCTTTTATTGCGGATATGGCTGAGGCCTACCGCTCTGCGGACCTGATTATTTGCCGTTCCGGGGCTTTGACTGTTTCTGAAATTTCAGCTGCGGGAGTCGGTGCAATCATGGTGCCTTTCCCCTTTGCAATTGATGATCATCAAACGCGTAATGGCGAGTGGTTGCAAAATGCTGGCGGAGCGATTGTTATGCAGCAGCGGGAAATGGACGAGCAGAAGTTATCCGGCTTGTTAAAAAGCCTGTTAGAAGATCGTCAGAAACTATTGCAAATGGCGACCTCCGCGCGGCGCGCGGCAAAAACTGATGCGACTGAGCAAGTGGTTAACGCTTGCAGAGAAGAGCTGGCCTCGGCCAGGTAACACAGAATAAGTGGACGAAGGTTAAAGTAATGTCTTCAGTGCGGACAAACGAAGATAAAAGTTATGCGGTACCGGCCATGCGCCGTATCCGCCGTATCCACTTTATTGGGATCGGTGGTGCCGGTATGAGCGGCATTGCAGAGGTACTGCAGAACCAGGGCTACGAAGTCTCAGGTTCTGACCTGCGTGAATCTGCGGTTACTGATAGATTGCGCAAATTGGGCGTTAAGGTCCAAATCGGGCACAGCGAGGAAAATGTTCGCGGCGTTGATGTTGTGGTCAATTCCTCTGCCGTACATGGCGATAACCCGGAGCTGATTGAAGCGAGAGAAAAGAGAATCCCTATTGTGCGCCGTGCCGAAATGCTCGGTGAACTGATGCGCTATCGCTATGGCATTGCTGTGGCGGGAACCCACGGAAAGACCACCACGACCAGCTTAATCGCCTCAATCTTTGCAGCAGATAAAAAAGATCCGACCTTTGTTATCGGTGGCCTGGTCAACGCTGCCGGTGCCAATGCTGCCTTGGGCGAAAGTCGCTATCTAGTGGCTGAAGCTGATGAGAGCGATGCGTCTTTTATTCACTTACAGCCGATGGTGACGGTGATTACCAATATCGATGCGGACCATATGGAAACTTATGGTGGCGACTTCGAAAAGGTGAAACAGATCTTTATTGATTTTGTACACAACCTGCCATTTTACGGTCTGGCGGTAGTTTGCGGGGATGATACCAATGTTCAGGAAGTCATCCCCAAGTTTTCCCGCCCGGTTCTGACCTATGGATTTGATGAGGGTAATGACTACCGCATCGTTGAAGTAAAGCAGGAACCTCTGCGCAGCCATTTCACGGTACAGAGACCCAAAGGTGATCTATTGCAGGTTTCTGTGAATACACCGGGTATTCACAATGTTCTCAATGCGACTGCAGCAATTGCTGTAGCTAGTGATGAAGGCGTTAGTGATGAAGCAATTCGCCAAGGTCTAATAGGCTTCCAGGGCGTTGGTCGTCGATTCCAGATCTACGGTGATTATGCCGTTAGCGATGATACCGAAGCTGATAAGGTGATGTTGGTAGATGACTACGGCCACCACCCACGTGAGGTAGCCGCTACTGTAAAGACAGTTCGAGATGGCTGGCCGGATCGTCGCTTGGTAATGATTTATCAGCCCCACCGTTATACCCGTACACGGGACTTGTTTGAAGACTTTGTTCAGGTCCTCTCTGAAGTGGATAAGTTGATTTTGCTGGATGTATACAGTGCGGGTGAAGCGCCAATTGCCGGTGCCGATGGCAGAACGCTTGCGCGAAGTTTACGCAACAGGGGACAGGTAGATCCGATTTTTATGGAAACTATCGATCAGGTTCCCCCGGTATTAGCTGATCTGTTGGAGCCAGGTGATATTGTCCTGACCCAGGGAGCTGGCAACGTCGGAGCACTTTCGCAAAGGTTGGCTGATTGGCGCTTGGGCGAGCGCAGCGGCGAGGGCTAAGTAGCTAGTGAAAGGAGCTGGAACGAAATCAGCCGGGAGAAAAAAAAGACAGCTCGCGGAGCGAGCCCTCTTGGAACCGATGATCCCGAGAAGCTTCGTCTGAACTGGAAGCGGTGTTTTTTTTTATTGGTGATGTTCGCAGGCTTTAGTGCTTTGCTCTATGGTGCAGTTTGGTTATGGCGATGGGTGCCATCGGTTGAGTTGAGTAATGTTGATGCCCTGGAGCAAGTTGAAGTACGCGGGGCTTTTAATGCGGTAACTGAAGAAGAGTTAAGAGAGGTGCTTCTTCCTCACTTGAAAGCGGGCTTTTTTTCAGCGGACATTCAGGCGATGCAGCAGACATTACTGTCTAACCCCTGGATTACTTCCGCCTCGGTGAGCAGGCGTTGGCCGAAGGGTGTTGAGGTTGATATCACTGAAGCACAACCTCTCGCGACCTGGGGTAAAGATAAATTGTTGGTAGCGAGTGGGGATCTGCTGCCGCGTCCGTCACATATGGGGGTTCAGTCCCTGCCCGAGCTTGCCGGGGATGAAGAATTGGTAGAGCGGATTATGCTGCAATACCGCGCGCTTGCGGGGTTACTGACCACGCGGGATATGGAGGTTAAGCGGTTGTCATTTGACGACCTAAGCGGTTGGCATCTGGAGTTAGTGTCGGGAATTGAATTAAAACTTGGCCATGATGCTTTATTGGAGCGGGTACACCGTTTTCTGTATTTGAGTCGGGGTGTACTGGCGCCGCACTTGCAAAAAGTTGTCAGCGTCGATACGCGCTACAGCAATGCGGTAGCGGTTCAGTGGAAAGACGAAGAAAAGTAAACATCGAGGCAGCCCGGGTGGCTGTTTTATAGATAAAAGTTTAAAAGCGAATGCTGTGTTCTGGTCCGATAGCAGAACCTGAAACAGAATGCAGCTCAGCGGGGTTGGCACGAAAATGACACAGGTATCCGATCAGCGCATGATTGTTGGACTGGATATAGGCACCTCTAAAGTAGTCGCTATTGTCGGTGAAGCTTCCGGTGATGGGGAACTTAATATTGTCGGTATCGGCTCTCATCGTTCCACTGGAATGAAAAAGGGCGTAGTGGTTAATATTGAATCAACCGTGCAATCTATACAGCGCGCTGTGGAAGAAGCTGAGTTGATGGCGGGTTGTGAAATTCACTCTGTGTACGCAGGGATTGCGGGAAGTCACATTCGCAGCTTGAACTCTCACGGTATAGTTGCGATTAAGGATCGAGAGGTTACCCAGCAGGATCTCGATCGTGTTATTGATGCTGCCAGGGCTGTCGCTATTCCTGCGGACCAGAAGATTTTGCACACGCTTCCGCAGGAATACCTGATTGATAATCAGGAAGGGGTAAAAGAACCTCTCGGAATGTCTGGTGTTCGCCTCGAAGCAAAGGTCCATTTGGTCAGCGGTGCGGTGAATGCCGCACAAAATATTGAAAAGTGTATTCGTCGCTGTGGTCTGGAAGTAGAAGATGTCATTCTTGAACAATTGGCTTCAAGTTACGCAGTCCTGACCGAAGATGAAAAAGAGTTGGGAGTGTGCATGGTAGATATTGGTGGAGGAACTACCGATATTGCTGTGTTTACTGGTGGATCTATTCGGCATACGGGTGTGATACCGATTGCTGGAGACCAGGTTACCAATGATATTGCCATGGCTTTGCGCACACCGACACCGCACGCAGAAGATTTGAAAATCAAATATGCGTGCGCATTGGCAAAGCTCGCTCGGGAAGGTGAAACCATCAAGGTGCCGAGCGTTGGTGATCGCGCGCCCAGGGATTTATCCCGACAGGCATTGGCCGAGGTCGTTGAGCCGCGCTACGACGAATTGTTTACATTAGTACAGGCGGAGTTACGTCGCAGCGGCTTCGAAGATTTGTGTGCGGCGGGTGTAGTACTTACCGGCGGCTCTTCAAAAATGGAGGGCGCGGTTGAACTGGCTGAGGAAATTTTTCATATGCCGGTTCGCCTAGCAGTGCCTCAGGGTATTGCAGGTTTGACGGATATCGTCAGCAACCCAATTTATTCCACTGGAGTTGGATTATTGATGTATGCGATGCAGCAGGAAGAGGCTCGAGAGGGCAAAATACAGCCTGTGCGCAACGATAATCAGTGGTGGGACAAGGTAAAGCACTGGTTTCGCGGAAATTTGTAATAGAGTGCAACCAGATTTAGCCATCCGGTGAAGGATTTTTTTTAGGCATGGCTGTAAAATTCGACATGAGCAAGAAAGGGGAACAGCAATGTTCGAACTAGTTGATAGCGTACAGGATAAGCCTGTCATCAAGGTGATTGGTGTCGGCGGCGGTGGTGGTAATGCTGTTAAGCATATGATCGCCAATGATGTTGAGGGCGTAGATTTTATCTGTGCAAATACAGATGCACAGGCCCTCAAAGATGTTGAGGCCCGCACTATCCTGCAACTGGGTAACACAATTACACGCGGTTTGGGCGCAGGGGCAAACCCGGATATTGGCCGTCAGTCCGCACTTGAAGATCGCGATCGCATTGCTGAGGTATTAACCGGTGCGGATATGGTATTCATCACTGCCGGTATGGGCGGTGGTACCGGTACCGGTGGTGCGCCGATTGTCGCTGAGATTGCAAAAGAACTGGGCATCCTTACCGTTGCGGTAGTTACTCGCCCATTTAAGATCGAAGGGCGCAAACGCACAGTTGTAGCTGAAGAGGGTATCCTTGAGCTGCGTGATAAAGTTGATTCTCTGATTACTATCCCCAACGATCGTTTGCTGGAAGTACTCGGTAGCAAGATCACAATGAAATCTGCTTACAAAGAGGCAGATAACGTTTTATTGGGTGCTGTACAAGGCATTGCAGACCTGATGATTCGTCCGGGCATCATGAACGTGGACTTCGCCGATGTGCGCACCGTAATGTCTGAAATGGGCATGGCGATGATGGGGTCCGGTTCTGCCGTCGGTGAAAACCGTGCGCGCGAAGCGGCTGAGAAAGCCGTGCGAAGCCCGCTACTGGATAACGTCAACCTGGCAGGTGCTCGCGGTATCCTGGTGAATATCATCACCGGTAGCGAAGAGGCGGGCTGTCAGGAACTGACCCTGGGTGAGTACTCTGAAGTAGGTGAGATTGTCCAGGAAATCGCCTCCGATGAAGCTACTGTGGTTATCGGTACAGCGGTAGATGATAAGCTCGGTGATGAGATGCGGGTTACCGTTGTGGCCGCAGGTCTTGGAGAGGGTACTCCTGCAGCGCGTCCGGCGAAGGTGGTGGATAATACTCGCCGCCCAGAGCCTCGCGAGCCTGTTCGTGAAACCCGTGAGGTTCGCGATAATCACAGCGCTCACGCTGGCCACAGCTCTGCGGGACTGGCAAGCCGCGAGGCCATTGATCCGCGCCCTCGTGCTGAAGCGGAGCGCCCCAAGCGCCCGGCTCCTGCCCTGAATCCCGCTGATGCGGATATGGAGTACCTGGATATTCCAGCCTTCCTGCGCCGTCAGGCAGACTAGGAAACGGTACCGCAGAGGCAGAACACCGCTCATGTCTGCCCGGCTCCGGCTGGGTATTGCCGCTGCGGTGCGGCTTTTGCTCGGGTCTACCTTGTCGAATGGGTGGGCCCTTGCCCCGTTTGTGTAGATTTTGATCAGAACTGGTGAGTCGCAATAACTATCTAAAATAATTAACAATTATTAACAGCGCTTGCGGAGCTTAGGATCTTAGAATGCTGTCATAGCGACATGCGTTGGCGCTGCAATCTTTGCTTGATCTATCCTCATATAGGTAGGTGGTGCACAGTTGTGGTGACCACTCGCCCAGAATTGGTATTGGCGTCGCAATTGTGCTAGTATCGATGGCTTGCTGCGCCTTAGGGGCGTAGTCCACCGACGGGGAAAAGATAGTTTCATGATCAAACAGCGCACGCTTAAGAATGCTATTCGCGCCACTGGCGTAGGTCTGCACACTGGCAAGAAAGTTGTACTTACCCTTAAACCAGCGCCCGTAGACACCGGTATCGTGTTCCGTAGAACCGATTTGGACCCGGTAGTTGAAATCGAGGCTCGTGCGGAAAATGTCGGCGACACTCTCCTTTCAACCACCCTGGAAAAGGGTGATGTTCGCATTGCTACGGTAGAGCACCTGCTCTCGGCAATGGCGGGCCTTGGCATTGATAACGCGGTTGTCGAGTTATCCGCGCAAGAAGTGCCCATTATGGATGGCAGTGCCGGCCCATTTGTATTTCTAATTCAATCTGCAGGTATCCAAGAGCAAGCAGCTCCGAAGAAATTCCTGCGAATCAAGAAGCCAGTAACTGTAGAGGATGGCGATAAGGTTGCCAGCTTCCTGCCTTTTAATGGCTTTAAAGTGTCCTTCACAATCGACTTTGACCACCCGGTTTTCCAGGGGCGTAACCTGAGTTCATCCGTGGACTTCTCCAGTACCTCCTTTGTGAAGGAAGTGAGTCGCGCCCGTACCTTTGGCTTTATGCACGAAATCGAGTACCTGCGCTCCAAGGGCCTGGTTCAGGGTGGTTCCGTTGATAACGCAATTGTGATTGATCAGTACCGCATTCTGAATGAAGGCGGGTTGCGTTATGAAGACGAATTTGTGAAACATAAAATTCTGGATGCGATTGGCGATCTCTATCTTCTCGGGACCAGCCTGATTGGTGAGTTCAAGGCCTTTAAGTCTGGCCATGCGCTGAACAATAAATCCCTTCGCAACCTGATGGCTCAGGAGGATGCTTGGGAAATGGTCACCTTTGAAGGTGAGCAGGAAGAAGCACCGATCTCTTATATTAAGCCTATTTTGGCAGTTTGATACTTTCGCAAGAAGCCGGCATTATAGTGCCGGCTTTTTTGTATGATTGTTTCACAGAGAAAGCCTATAGATTTTTGGTATCCTTATTGGTTTGGCACCTCGGCTTGTGAGCTGGGGACTAACGAAAATTAAAAATGTCGAACTCCTCACAGCTCCTATGAAAGTAATCCTGGTTAATGAGCGCGGTGCGACTCGCAGCTTTAATTTTGGCAGTTTGAGCAAAGCCCTGTTGGGGTTGTGCTTGCTGAGCCTCCCTGTGGGTGCATTTCTGCTGGGGGCGAATTTACCGGTTACTAAAACTGACCTATTTGATTCCCGAACGGCCAAGGCCTGGAGCCGCGCACTGCGCAAACAGCAGGAAGAAATTGCTGAAGCAGATAGAGAGGCGCGGGAGCAGCTGGCAGCTCTTACCGTTAAGCTTGCAGAGTTGCAGGCGCGTTTAACTCGCCTTGATGCACTGGGTGAGCGTTTAACCTCTGTTGCCAACCTCGATGAAGGAGAGTTTGAGTTTGGCAGTGCACCTGCTATCGGTGGGCCGGAAGACCCCGGAATCGCAGGTGCATCGGAGTTGCCGTATCAGCCACCGGAATTCCTGGATGTTATAGGAGATCTCTCTCATCAGATTGAAGATCGCCAAATGCAGCTGAACACACTCGAATCCCTGATGGCCAACCTCAAGCTTGAGGACGAGCAGTTTTTAGCGGGCCGCCCGATCAGCAAGGGGTGGATGTCTTCCCGTTATGGTTATCGCACCGATCCATTCACTGGCCGTAGGACCTGGCATAAGGGTGTGGATTTTGCTGGCAAGATGGGCTCCGATGTTGTTTCAGTAGCCGCAGGTGTCGTCACCTGGGCTGATGAGCGCCATGGTTATGGTCAGTTGGTAGAAATCAATCACGGCAATGGTTATTCAACCCGCTATGGGCACAATAGTGAGCTGAAAGTGGGATTGGGTGACGTGGTCAAGAGGGGGCAGACTATTGCCCTGATGGGTTCCAGTGGTCGTTCTACCGGGCCCCATGTTCACTTTGAGATATATAAGAACAACCGCACGGTTGATCCAGCTAGCTATATCCGCCGCACAGGCAGATAAGAACTATCCTTCCTTTACGCGTAATTGTTGGTAGCTTGGCATAAGAGTTGCCAGCGCTTGCGCCTTCCTGTTTACTTGCACCCCTCGCATAAAGGAGCGTCGGTGCATCGATCTGCCTGATATTAGCGCCGACAGCGCAAATAAGATAAGTGGTTTCTAGATAATGATTGGCAAACTGATTAAATCGGTCTTTGGTTCAAAAAATGACCGCGAGCTGAAGCGCATGCGACGCGTCGTGGGAAAGATCAACGCTTTGGAAGAGGATTTCCAGAAGCTTGACGATGCGGGCCTGCGGGCTAAAACAGATGAGTTTAGGCAGCGACTCGCTGACGGGGAAAAGCTCGATCAAATTCTGCCTGAGGCGTTTGCGGCAGTGCGTGAAGCGGGTCGCCGGTCCATGGGTATGCGCCACTTCGATGTTCAGCTGATCGGCGGGATGACCCTGCATGAAGGGCGTATTGCAGAGATGCGTACCGGTGAAGGTAAAACCCTGGTTGCAACCCTGCCGGCCTATCTGAATGCACTTGAAGGTAAGGGCGTTCATATTGTTACGGTGAACGATTACCTCGCTTCGCGGGATGCCAATTGGATGCGCCCGGTATATGAATTCCTGGGCATGACGGTGGGAGTTATTGTTTCCCAGCAGCCACCGGAAGAAAAGAAAGCGGCCTATGAGGCTGATATTACTTACGGTACTAATAACGAATTCGGTTTTGATTACCTGCGTGACAACATGGTGTTGCGCAAAGAGGACCGCACCCAGCGCCCTCAGAACTTCGCTATTGTCGATGAGGTGGATTCCATCCTGATCGATGAGGCGCGTACTCCGCTGATTATTTCTGGAGCCGCCGAAGACTCTTCTCACCTTTATACGGCAATGAATAAGTTGGTTCCCCAGCTGGAGCGTGCCGAAGAAGGTGGGGAGGGGCACTACACCGTTGATGAAAAGACTCGCCAGGTTGAGCTGACGGAGCAGGGCCACTTGTTGATCGAAGACCTGCTGTCACGCAGTGGGTTGATGAAGGAAGATCAGTCCCTTTACGCCCCTGGGAACCTGGGCCTGTTGCACCACGTGCACGCCGCCCTGCGCGCGCATGTGCTGTTTAACCGCGATGTGGATTACATCGTGCAGAACGGCCAGGTGGTGTTAATTGATGAGCACACAGGTCGGACCATGCCCGGTCGCCGTCTCTCCGAAGGCCTGCACCAGGCGCTGGAAGCAAAAGAGAGTGTGCAGATTCAGAGTGAGAGCCAGACCCTCGCTTCTACAACATTCCAGAACCTGTTCCGCTTCTACCCCAAACTTGCGGGAATGACCGGTACTGCGGATACAGAAGCTTTTGAATTCCAGCAAATTTATGGCCTGGACGTGGTGGTGATCCCCACCAATAAGCAAATTCAACGTGAAGATCTCAATGACCTGGTTTACCTGAGCCAGGAAGAGAAGATGGAAGCGATTATTGAGGATGTGAAGCACTGTCGTGAAAAGCAGGCTCCAATCCTTGTAGGTACCGCTTCTATCGAAACCTCTGAAGAAATGTCCCGCAAGTTGCAAAAGGCGGGAATTAAGCACCAGGTTCTCAACGCGAAATACCACGAGCGCGAAGCACAGATCATCGCTCAGGCGGGTCGCCCGGGTGCAGTGACTATCGCTACCAATATGGCTGGTCGCGGTACCGACATTGTTCTCGGTGGTAACTGGGAGGCTGAAGCGGCAGCCCTGGCCCAGGAGAAGGGTAGTGAGCTGACCGAAGCGGAGCTCGCACAAGTCAAGGAAGATTGGAATAAGCGCCACGAGCAGGTGATCGCTGCGGGCGGTCTGCATATTATCGGTACTGAGCGCCATGAGTCCCGCCGTATTGATAACCAGCTGCGAGGCCGTGCAGGTCGTCAGGGTGACCCGGGTGTTACTCGTTTCTACTTATCTCTGGAAGATAACCTTATGCGCATCTTCGCCTCTGACCGGGTGAAGAATTTTATGCAGATGCTGGGTATGGAGCGCGGTGAGGCGATTGAGCACCGCATGGTTTCCAACGCTATCGAAAAAGCCCAGCGCCGTGTTGAAGGCCGCAACTTTGATATTCGCAAGCAGTTGTTGGAGTACGATGACGTGGCCAATGACCAGCGTCAGGTGATTTACGGCCAGCGCAATGAGCTGCTGGAAGCTGAGGTTATCAGTGATACCATCTCTGCCATTCGCGAAGATGTGGTTGACGGCATTGTCTCCGGTTCTATCCCTCCCCAGAGCGTGGAAGAACAGTGGGATATTCCAGCCCTGGAGCAGCAGCTCTCTGGCGAATTGGGTATCCAGTTGCCGGTTCAGCAGTGGCTCGATGAAGATCGCACTCTGCACGAAGAGAGCCTGCGGAAAAAGATTACTGTCGCCGCGCAGGAAGCCTATGCTGCAAAAGTTTCCCGTATTGGTGAATCTTCCGGTGATGCCAATCTGATGCCGACTATCGAGCGTCAGATTATGCTGCAAGTATTGGATCAGTTGTGGAAGGAGCACCTTTCCAGCATGGACCACTTGCGTGCGGGTATTGGTTTGCGGGCTTACGCCAACAAAAACCCCAAGCAGGAATTCAAGCGCGAGTCTTTCCATCTGTTCCAGAGCATGCTGGAGAACCTCAAGCATGAGGTGGTACGTATTCTTGCCCACGTAGAGCCGATGACTCGTGAGCAAGCGGAAGAGATGGAGCAGCGTCGCCTGGAAGAGCAGCGCAAGCAACAGCTCGAGCTGCAACATGCTCAAGCTTCAGCACTTCCAGAAAGTGAGCCCAAGGAGCAGCAGCAGGCTACTCCGGCACCAGAACGTCGCGGCCCTAAGGTCGGGCGCAATGATCCCTGCCCCTGTGGTTCCGGGAAAAAGTACAAGCAGTGTCACGGCAAGCTGGCTTCCTCTACCCAGAGCTAGTTCTCTACTGCTTGAATTCAGAAAGTGCCCCGCTTAGCGGGGTATTTTTTTAACCAGTAAAAGAATTATCTGCGGAAAAAGATTTTAATTCCGCAGATAAGTTTATTTTTGGCTTGCCTTACTGAGGTTCGGCTTTGATAATGTCGGCCGCTCATTTATTTCCGCTATTCCGTTTGGGTGAACTGGGGTCTAGGTTTACCTGCAGCTGTGATAGCCCAAAGTCGTTATTCTTATGCCTGAATTATCCATATCCGTTGTCGAAGGGGTTCGCCTCGCCAGTGTGCCAGCCAGGATCAAAGACTGGGAACGCAATGACCTGTTGTTGGTTGAGCTTGCTGAAGGAACTTCAGTTGCAGCCACTTTTACCCAGAATACTTTTTGTGCGGCTCCGGTAACGGTGGCCAAAGAGCATATCGCCAAAGGAGAAGTGCGAGCCCTGGTGGTTAATGCCGGCAATGCCAATGCCGCTACTGGGGTAAGGGGACTGGCGGATGCCCGGGCTACTTGCGAGGCGGTGGCAGATGCACTGAAGATTTCTGCTGAACAAGTATTGCCTTTTAGTACTGGTGTCATTGGTGAGCACTTGCCGATGGAGAGGTTACTCACTGCTATCCCGGGGTCTGCTGGACAGCTTGATCCCGCCGGATGGGAATTGGCGGCCGAGTCCATTATGACTACGGACACCCGGCCAAAGATTGCGAGCCGCAAGTTAATGATTAATGGTGAAGAGATTGCCGTTGTCGGTATTGCCAAAGGTTCCGGCATGATCCAGCCGAACATGGCTACCATGCTGGCCTATGTCGCCACTGATGCCGGTGTGACGCAGCCCCTGCTAGATCAAATGGTGCGGGAAGTTGTTGGGGCCTCATTTAATCGGATTAGCGTAGATGGAGATACCTCGACGAATGATGCTTGTGTTTTGATGGCTACAGGTGCTCGGGGGGAGATGATCAGCAGCTCTGAGAACACTGGCTATCTGGAGCTGTATAAAGCAATTTCGGAAATTCATATAGAGCTGGCCCAGGCCATTGTCAGGGACGGTGAGGGAGCGACCAAGTTTGTTACCGTACAAGTGGATGGCGCGCTCAGCAGTGAAGAGGCCTTGGCAGTAGCTTTTGAAGTCGGTGATTCTCCGCTGGTGAAAACTGCACTTTATGCCTCAGACCCTAACTGGGGTCGGCTGGTGATGGCGATCGGCAATGCTATCCAAGGCGAGTTAGACACCGAAAAGGTGGAGATTTTCCTCGATGATGTACAGGTGGTAAGTGCCGGTGGGCGCGCATCTGGATATCAAGAGCAGGCTGGAGAGCAGGTATTTTCAAAAGCTGAATTTACAATCCGTATTGAGCTGGGTCGAGGTGCCAGCAGTGAGCACATCTGGACCTGTGACTTCTCTCACGAGTATGTCACCATCAACGCAGAATATCGGACTTGAGGTAGTAGAGTGAGTAAGGTTGTCCATGTTGCTGTCGGTGTAGTAACCCGGGGGGACGGCAAGATCCTGATTGCCCGCCGTCCCGACCATTTGCATATGGGGGGGCGCTGGGAATTTCCCGGTGGCAAGGTGGAAGCTGATGAGTCTGTGCAGGAGGCGCTCTATAGGGAGCTACTTGAAGAAGTGGCCATTGAAGTACAGGAGTTGCAACCTCTGGTAGAAATTCGTCACGATTACCCTGAAAAAACCGTGCTGCTGGATACTTGGCAGGTAACGCAGTTCACGGGTGAGGCCCTAGGACGAGAGCAGCAGGAAATCAAGTGGGTGTCTGCTGGGGAGCTGGATAACTTCCACTTCCCCGATGCCAACCAAGCAATTATTGAAGCGGTAAAAGGGAGTTTCTCCTAAGCTTCATCTTGAACAGCTGCTTGCAGGCAGCTGTTCAAGTGGGTTGGATGGCCTTAATGGCGGGGCTTGTTCGGGTCCAGGTCATCACTCAGCACATCGTCATACACTGACTCCCCGGGAATCTTGTGTCCCTCACTAGCCCATTCGCCGAGATCAATCAGCTTGCAACGTTCGCTACAAAAAGGTTTGAAGGGAAACTTATCGCTCCATTCAATGGGCTTTTTGCAGGTAGGGCAGTTGAGTGTCGGCGTTACGCTGGATTTAGGCATAAGATAGCTTGGGCTCTAAAGTGATCTGAATCGGAATTGTACTCTAATTAACTTAGTTCGATTGTTCCAGCCGGGTAATCCGTAAGTATTCCCGATGGAGCTGCTCTACTTGAGCTTTGAGTGAGGCTAAGTCATTAGCGTTATCCAGCACATCATCGGCCTTCTCTAGTCGTTGCTCCCTTGTCAGTTGGGCCGCCATGATTTTGCGAATTTGCTCCTGCTGACTGTTATCGCGCGCGCTGGCGCGCTGAAGCTGCAAGGGCTCGGGTAGATCGACTACACAAATTCTGTTAACAAGCTCATATTGGCCTGATTCAATCAGAAGGGGGGATTCCAATATCGCGTAGGGCCCCTGACTTGCGTTCAGCGAGGAAGTTATCTCTTCTCTTATAAGCGGGTGTAATAGACTCTCCAGCCATTGCCGATCGCTTGGATTGTCAAATATTAGTGTGCGTAGTTTGCCTCGGTTTAACTCGCCATTTTCCAGTAAGACATCGGCTCCGAAGTGACGGGCTATCTGTTCCAGAGCGGGCTTTCCCGGTTGTACCACAACCCTTGCCGCCCAGTCTGCATCTACTACATTAATGCCAAGGTCATGGAAATGCCCAGCTGCTGCTGACTTTCCGCTGCCGATCCCGCCGGTTAAACCTACGGTAAACAATGGCTGCCCTCCCCAAGAATAAATAAGGTTGCGGTATAAATAAAAACCCCGGCCAGATAGCTGGCCGGGGTCATGGTAATCCAATTGGATGGAGAGTAGGTAGCTTGCGGTTTAACCGGTGAGTCCAGAGATATTGAAATACCAGTTCATAATGTGGTCCCCCCACAGCATAGCGATCCAGCCGGCACCAGCCAGATAGGGGCCAAAAGCGATGGGCAAGTTGCGATCCCGCCCTACAGCAACGCTCCAGGAAATTCCCGCGATAGCCCCCACGACGGCAGAAAGTAGGATGACCATCGGTAGCACCTGCCAGCCAAACCAGGCGCCGATAGCTGCCAGGATTTTAAAGTCACCAGCCCCCATACCTTCTTTGCCGGTAACAATCTTA
The DNA here is from genome assembly GCF_056311705.1 of Microbulbifer sp. ABM4_008. Lineage (NCBI taxonomy): Bacteria > Pseudomonadati > Pseudomonadota > Gammaproteobacteria > Cellvibrionales > Microbulbiferaceae > Microbulbifer > Microbulbifer sp. ABM4_008. The sequence goes on from NZ_CM149970.1 coordinate 1,013,675, forward strand.
AAGATGTGGAACACTAGCCAAAGAGATAGGTAGCCGGCAATAGCACCGATTACTGCGTCCTGCAGAGAAGCAAACACTCCCCAAATATTGATGATTAAACCGGCCCAGAGTAGCGGCAGCGTAATACTGTCTGGAAGCAGTTGCTTGTCAAAATCGATACCTGTTAAGGCGACCAATGCCCAGGTAAAAAAGCATCCAGCCAGTGCCTGCCAAGTGAAGCCCAGCTGCCAGACAACGACAGCGGTCAGAATGCCGGTAATCAGTTCTACCATTGGGTAGCGCTTGGAAATAGCGGTACCACAGGAGCCGCACTTACCGCGAAGAAACAGGTAGCTAATAATCGGGATATTTTGCCAGGCCTTGATCTCAACCTGGCATTTGGGGCAGTGGGAGTGAGGTAGTACCAAATTGAAAGGCTTTTCTAACTCCTTCTGCTCTTCTTCGGTAGAGGGCTTTGTATCAAAGTAGCTATAGAAGTCTCGCTTATATTCCCGCTCCATCATAACCGGGAGGCGCAGGATTACGACGTTGAGAAAGCTGCCTATTAGAAGCCCTAAAATAAAGGCCCCTGCCAAGATGAGTATTGGCAGGGTGTTGGTGGTTTCTTGTAGCATGACTAAATAACCTTCCCCAGATTGAATATAGGAAGGTACATAGCGATAAGTAAGCCCCCGACAAGCACACCCAAAACAGCCATAATCATTGGTTCAATCAGGGTGGTTAAATTGTCGACCATATTATCAACCGCTTCCTCATAATAATCAGCGGCCTTTCCTAACATTTCATCAAGGGCTCCAGACTCTTCACCGATAGCAGTCATCTGGATTAGCATAGCAGGATAAAGGTTCGAGGATCGGAGAGCAGTATTCAAAGGGATACCGGTGGCAACAGAGTCCCTGATTTTTAGAGTGGCTTCTTCATAGACGGAATTACCAGTGGCTCCGGCAACCGACTTTAGGGCATCAATTAAAGGGACGCCCGCAGCAAAAGTGGTAGAAAGGGTTCGCGCAAAACGCGCAGATATTGAGTTATAAGTGATGGTGCCTAAGATGGGTAGCTTCAGTATTAAGGAGTCAAAAAACTCGGCCACTTTTTTACTTCGTTTTTTTGATTCTATGATGCCTGTCAGCGTGGCAGCAGTGCCAAATAATGCAATAAACCAATAATCCTGCATCCATTCAGACATGTTTACAACAATTTGTGTAAAGTAGGGTAAGTCAGAACCGAAGCCGGCAAAAGTTTTGGCAAATTGGGGGACAACTTTTATTAAAAGCAAGGAGGTAACAATCACAGCGACCACAACAACCGCAATTGGGTAGGTCATGGCTTTCTTGATCTTTGCTTTAAGAGATTCTGTTTTTTCCTTATAGGTTGCTATGCGGTCTAGCATTGTTTCCAGTGCGCCAGACTCTTCCCCGGATGCTACAAGGTTGCAAAAAAGGTTGTCAAAATATAGGGGATGCTTTCTCAGGGCGTCGGCAAAAGCTGTACCTGAGGCGACTTCATCCCGTACTTTATATATCAGCTCTTTAACACTTTGGTTGTCTAAGCCATCGGCGACAATTTCAAAGCTTTGAACTAGAGGGACACCGGCCTTCATCATGGTAGCCATTTGGCGAGTAAATAGTGCAATATCAGCGGGCTTAACCTTTTTCTTGCCGCTCCCAAAGAGAGGTTTGGGTTTTTTTTGTACCCGGTTGGCAATAATGCCTTGCTTGCGTAGCTGGGCCTTGACCAGGGCGGGGCTGGTGCCACTGATCTCCCCTTGAACCTTGGCACCCTTACTGTCCACACCTTTATAGATGTATTCAACTGCTGTGGCATTGGCCATAAATGCTCTTCCTGCTCTTTGTCTCTTGCACTTGTTAATTCGACTTGCAAGAGATAACACTTAATTCTTTCAAGGCTTGTTATTTATATACTGGGGTATAAGGTATACCTTCCAAGACTTTTCATTAATCAATAATTGTGGTCTTTCAAGTTGGCAAACCGTTAAGCTGTATTAATCTTTGGTTACCCGGTTTGCCTCTTCCAGGCTGGTAACCCCCATAACCACCTTTCGAAGGGCTGAAATTCTTAAGTTATTAAACCCTTCTTCACGCGCCTTGTCAGCAATCTGGATGGAGTTGCCGCCCTCCATTATAATTCTGGATATGCCGTCAGTGATGCGAACCACTTCATACACGCCTACGCGCCCTTTATAGCCTTTAGTGCAATGTTCACAGCCTACGGGTTGAAAGATGGACCATTCATCTTGTGGAATGGTAACCGTATTGAACCCCTCGGCTTCCAAGACCTCATCGGGTAGGTTAATTGGCTTCTTGCATTCGTTACATAGCCTTCTAGCCAGGCGCTGGGCAATGATTACGCTAACAGAAGTGGCAATATTGAATGTCGGTACCCCCATGTTCATCAGGCGAGTCAGGGTCTCTGGAGCAGAGTTGGTGTGTAAGGTGGATAGCACCAAGTGTCCCGTTTGGGCGGCCTTGATTGCAATTTCCGCTGTCTCTAAGTCCCGGATTTCTCCCACCATAACAATATCCGGATCTTGTCGCAGGAACGAGCGCAGTGCCTCCGCGAAATCTAACCCAACTTTTGTAGAAACATTAACCTGGTTGATCCCCTCCAAATTGATTTCTACCGGGTCTTCTGCAGTTGAAATATTGCGCTCTGGGGTGTTGAGGATGTTGAGGCCTGTATAGAGGGAGACTGTTTTTCCTGACCCTGTGGGTCCGGTAACTAAAATCATCCCCTGTGGTTGAGCGAGGGCGTCCATGTAGATTTGTTTCTGGAAATCCTCATAGCCGAGTGCATCAATTCCCAGTTTGGCCGAGGAGGGGTCGAGGATTCGTAAAACAATCTTTTCGCCCCACAGGGTAGGCAGGCTGTTAACCCGAAAATCGATAGCCTTGGTTTTGGACAGCTTCATTTTAATGCGACCATCTTGTGGTACGCGTTTTTCCGAGATGTCCATTCTGGACATTACTTTTAGCCGGGCTGATATCCTTGTGGATAACTGTATCGGTGGCTTGGCGATTTCATGCAGTACCCCATCAGTCCTAAATCTTACACGATACGATTTTTCATAAGGCTCAAAGTGAATATCTGAAGCGCCGCTGCGAATAGCATCCAATAAAACCTTGTTGACAAAACGGACGATTGGGGCCTCATCCCCCCCGGGTTCGCCTTCACTGTCATGCTCCGGTTCACTACCATCAACATCCAGGCCATCAAGCTCTTCGTCGTCTACGCCATCGAGCCCGGCACCGATGTTGTCATTTTGCGATAGGTAGCTCTCAATAGCCTTACTCAGCTTATCCGCTTCGACCAATATTGCTTCGGTATTTAATCCGGTATTGAAGTTTATCTCATCCAGGGCGGCCAGATTGGTCGGGTCTGCTACGGCAACAAAGAGGCGGTTCCCGCGCTTATAGAGGGGAAGTGCGAAGTGTTTGCTGATCAAGTTTTCAGCTATTGTATCTTTAGGTATTAACTCGAAGTTATAGCTACTCAGCTCAAAGATAGGCGTGCCAAATGCCTGAGAGGCGATATTGGCAAGCTCCCTAGCAGAAACAAGCTTGGTTTCTACAGCGTGTTGCGCGAAGCTTTGATTTTCCCGATAGGCAGCCTTGATAGCTGATTTTGCTGTTGGCTCATCAAGAATTTTATCTGCAACCAGGCGTTTAGCCAGGCCACTAAGAGCGGGAGTTGTCATTGATTGGGTTGCCACATTGTGTTATCGCAGGAGTTAGGCCTGCTTGCTTTACTCGAACGGGAATCAGACCGACCCTCATAATGGGCTGGTGCAGGTTAACTAAATATAACGAATTAGCCGAATTGAGCCAAATCAGGTATTTACTCTTTGTCGTTGCCTACACTCAACTAGCTAGTGAGACCTGTGACAATTTTTGTCACAGGGTGATGGATACTGTCACTTAGTGCTAGCTAGCAGCATGTTGATGTCACCGAGTGATTGATTTCTCAATAGCGGAAACCAGTCTTGGTACCGTCTTGCAAGAGTTGGCATAAACCTTGTATCTTGTAGTGCGACTTCTTCACGGAGTCCATATTTATTCAAGTCTGTATGGAGACGGTTACAATGAAAAAGCAACAGGGTTTTACTCTTATTGAATTGATGATCGTAGTAGCGATCATCGGTATTTTGGCCGCGGTAGCTCTGCCGGCCTATGAAGATTACACTCGTGGCGCTACTGGTCAGGTTCTGGCAAGTGAAGCTAATGCAGTTAAAACAGCGGTTGCTATTTGTGCACAAAGTAATGGCGCTGATCTCACACCTTGCGATGCAGGTTTAAATGGTGTACCTAATGTTAGTGGTGCGGTGACTGCTATCGTAGACGGTACTATTAGTATGGACCTTACCGATCTCAATGGTGACGGTACTAATGAGACTATTAATATCGTTCCGGGGTTTGTTGCTGGTACTTCCTCTATGACATGGACTATCAACTCCACAGGCGGAGATGATGTATGTGCTGAGGGCTGGGTTGACTGCTAATTCTTAGCAAGTTGATTGAGCAATAAAAAACCCTGCTTTGCAGGGTTTTTTATTGCAATAATTTCCATATTGAATGTACTGATCTCTTATTATTGCCTGGGCTCTATTTCCACCGCTACAATTTTCTTGGCAATAACATGAGACACCGTAGTTGCTTTGTTATTTTTTGCCACATTGTGCTCAGCTACACCGGTAACCCATAGAGCTCTCCCATTTATTAGCGCAGCTTTAAATTTAGCCTGGACTGTTTTCCAGATTACGATATTTATAGTGCCCGTTTCATCCTCCAGAGTAAGAAACATAACTCCTGAGGCGGTGCCTGGCTTTTGTCGGCAAGTGACGATACCAATTACACTTATAGGATGATTGTTTTGAATGGTGGAGATATTTTTTGCATTGGTGCAATGCTGAAAGCGCCGCCGTCGACGCAATAATGCGATTGGATGTTCATTTAAAGTTAATCCGATAGCGTTGTAATTTTGCTCTACACTACTTTGAATCGTTATCAGGGGCTTGAGTGAATTGTAGTTGCTATCTTGGTGGTTATTAATGGTCAGCCAATAACCTTGTTGAGTGCTTTGAGTAAAATGGTGGAATACATTTGCATTAGCTAGGCAGGCTAGTTGTTCACTGGACATTCCTGTGTTTTTTTGCATTTGTGCTAGAGAGTGAATGCCGATTTCTTTTCTCTCTCTTTTAACTACATTGGCCGTTGTTTCTTTCAATCCTTTTACTAGGCGCATGCCCAGGCGAAGCGCAGGCAGTTCAGCGGAAAAACCTGACTCTTTATCGGAGTTTGTTGAGATACTGGTGGAGGCAGAAAAGTCCTTATATCCAGTGTGGAGCTGTTGAGAAACTGATACTTTCCCCGGCTCCAAGCGGTGATTCCAGTGGCTGTGGAGGATATCAATAGGCAAAACCTTCACCCCATGCCGTTGAGCATCATAAACCAGCTGTGCCGGCGCATAGAACCCCATCGGTTGGCTATTGAGCAGCCCACAGTAAAAGGCCGCTGGATGATGGTATTTAATCCAGGCAGAAAAATAGGCTAAAAGCGCAAAGCTTGCAGAGTGAGATTCGGGGAAACCATAGGAGCCGAACCCCTTCATCTGGTTGAAGAGCTGCTCAGCAAAACTTTCCCTATAGCCATTACTTTGCATCCCTCGCACAAGCTTATCCCTGAATCTATACAAGTCCCCATTTTTTCCCCAGCTGGCCATGGCTCGGCGCAGCTCATCCGCTTCACCGCCGCTAAACCCTGCTGCGACCATCGAAAGTTGAATAACTTGTTCTTGAAATATAGGAACACCGAGAGTGCGCTCAAGCACTGGGCGTAAACTGTTATGAGGATAGCGCACGGTCTCCAATCCCTGCTTGCGTTTCAAATAGGGGTGTACCATGCCGCCTTGAATTGGCCCGGGGCGGACAATGGCGATTTCTATAGTAAGCTCATAAAAATTTCGGGGTTGTAATCTTGGCAGCATGCTCATTTGAGCGCGAGATTCAATTTGAAAGACTCCAACTGTGTCGGCCTTACACATCATTTCGTAGACCTGTGGATCTTCGGCGGGAATATCCTGCAATCGCAATTTGGGGCCGTATAGAGCAATATAATTCAGGGATTTACGCAGTGCAGTCAGCATACCCAGGGCGAGCACATCGACCTTCATTAGTTTTAAATCTTCGATATCCTCTTTGTCCCATTGGATTAGGGTGCGATCCTCCATAGCGGCATTTTCAATTGGAACCAGCTGGTATAATGGTTGTTCTGTAATAACAAAACCGCCTACATGTTGCGATAGATGTCTTGGAAAACCATATATTTGCTGCAGTAACTGCGGGAACATTTTTCCTATTGCGCTACTCGGATCTATTCCCACTTTCTGCATCTGCTGGGGGAAACTATCTAGAGTGTCCCACCAGGCGCGTTCAGCAATAAGTTGTTCTATTGTGGCAGCGTTGATACCAAGGGCTTTTCCAATATCCCTTACGGCGCTTTTAAAGCGGTAGGTGATCTTGCTAGCGGTAAGTCCAGCTCTTTCGCGGCTATATTTTGTGTAAATATACTGAATAACTTCTTCACGTCGTTCGTGCTCAAAGTCTACATCAATATCTGGGGGTTCATTGCGTTCCCGTGAGATAAACCGTTCAAATAGCAATCCAATTTTATGAGGATCTATCTCTGTGATGAATAGACAGTAGCAAACTACTGAATTGGCTGCGGAGCCACGGCCCTGGTATAAGATATGATTTTCGCGGGCAAACTGGACTATATCGTAAATGGTTAGAAAGTAATGCTCATATTGCAGTTCTGCTATTATTGCGAGTTCTTTATTGATAATCTCATCAATTCTCTTTTCAGGACCCTGTGGCCAGCGAGCAGCCCTTCCTATTTGTACTAGCTTTTTTAAATAGCTACTCGCATTACTTTCTTGAGGGATAACTTCTGATGGGTATTCGTAACTGAGTTCACTCAAGCAAAAAGTACACTGTTTGGCAATGAGGTTGGTATTGTCTATAGACTCTTTGGAGTGTAACGATTGGATATCACCTAAGCTGCGAAGATAACGTTCAGCATTTTGCTCAATACGATACCCTAGATTATCCAGGGTACAGTTATGGTAATTTGCGTTGAGTACATCTTGTAGTGGCTTTCGGCTATAGCAGTGCATCAAGACATGATTGGTTGCAACCAAGGAAATATTCTCTCTTCTTGCAAGCTCAGTAATTCTATTGGACTTAAGGCTTTCCTCTGCGTGTAGGTGATTGTTGATGGCAATGTAAAGCCGTTCGCTGAAGGTTTTCTTGATTTCTTCAGGTATTTCTATCTCATTAAAATTTGGAATCCAGATGGCAATTAGGTTTTTGCATAACTCTACCAGGTCACTTTGATAAGTAATGTAGGTTCCTTTTTCCGCTCTTAAGCGTGATTTTGAAATTAACTGGCATAGCTCGCTATAGGCAGTTTTGTCCGGAGCCAGTAGAACTATTTCTATGTTGTTATGGAGCCGGAAATAACTGCCAAAAATTAGTTTAAACTCGGGATTTTTAGAGTCTGTAGACTTGATGGTTTCAAGTTCTTTATAGGCTCTAACGGCTCCGGAAAGGGAACATTCATCGGTGATAGCAAGGGCTGTATATTGCAGGTTGTAAGCAGTTTGGACTAATTCCTGCGGATGCGATGCCCCCTGCAGAAAAGAAAAGTTGCTTTGACAAAAGAGTTCGGCGTACCTCATGCTGATTCTCTCGGCGTCTATCTGTTGATTGTGATGGGATTTGGGTTTTGGTGAAGATCAGTATTAAGAAAGGGGTTTAGGCTTAGCTATAAACGCCATGTAAAAACCACTCTTCGGTTGTAAGATCCTGAAAGACCCAGTAGAACTCATCTCTTTTATTTTTTGCGATATAGTAATCCCGCCCGTGACGCCCGTGCTGCCACCAATAGCCATCAATTCGCTCTGGCCCCTGTAATAGGTGTAGCTCTCCCTGATAAAATAATTTGTGTTCGCTACTTTCCAGTTTGGTTGGATGAGCTAATAGCCAGTTGGGGCGCGGTGCTTGGATGGGCTTAATTTGCTGTCCCTTAGCGTTACTTTTAATTATCAGGGTATCTGTATTTTGCCAGGCCTGCTCTGGTAGGTAGCTTTCTTTTAGGGCAATTCCCGAGAGTGCTTGATGACCGAGGCGGGCTTTTAATTTGTCTAATAGCTGTTGATTGCGTTTATGTTGGCTGCCTTCAGCAAATAAATCTTCATCCAGTGATCCCTGCTCCAAGGGGATTAAATGCTTGCAATTTAAGCTAATGGACTGCACTGGATGATCAAGAGTTACTCTTTCCATTTGCAGCTTGGTTAGTGCTATTAGGCGTTGAGGATCCAACTGCGGAGTGGAGAGTTCTACGGTTATTTCCTGAGATTTATTTTGGCCGAAATCCATATGCCAATTTAACTGTTGTGTGTAGAGCTGGCGTCGCTGCAACTGGGAGCATAATTCCCTTAGTAGGCGACCGATAGGAAATAGCAGTTGTTCGCTATTATCCAAGGGGCTGGGGAAAAATAACTCGCTGCGGAATTGTGCAGGGGGCTGATAACTACAGACTGGATCTTGGCGAGTTCCGTTCAGGCGTGCCAGGTAGTCCACAAATGGGCGACCAAAACGAGAGCCTACCTCAGAGAGTGGAATAGCGAGCAGCTGGCTTACTCGCTTGATACCACATGCGTAGAGCTTGGAAATAGTTTTGTTGTCGCAACTAAGGAGCTTGGATGGGGCAAAGCTAATCCACTGTCTCCACTGCTGAGGGCTGGGCGGAGAATCTGATTGCGCAAGCCAGTGCCGGTGTTCGGTCAGTTGGCTTAGCATATGAGCTGCACTGGGGCTGTGGCCGAGGCCCATCAGGCTGTGGATTCCCATCTGCTCAAGCTCATCGCTCAGCTGCTGTATCAATGCCTTGAAGCCACCGCTGGCCTTTAGGCAGCCGCTCAGCTCCAGGTAGAGGTGGGCGGGAGTGCTCTCACCATTGCTCATAGGCCCTGCGGACTGAGGTGATACAAGTGGTGTAAAGCTGTATGCCCACTGGGCCAGTTGCTGTAACTCTTGTTGTTCCCGCTGGGAATCGCGTTGTAGCAGCTGTAAATCTGCACAGAGAGCAGACGCAGTGGCAATACTGAGTCCGGTCTCAACGCCGCATTGGGATGCCGCTGGGTTTCTATCAATCACCAACTGTTTTTCAACCACAACTTGGGGTAGAGCCTCTTCTCCTTGTTGCTGAGCGCGGGTCAGAACTTCTAACGGAAGCCTGGGGAATTGAATACAAAGCCATAGCATGGAGCTACCCCTTGAAACCGTTCAGTGCATAGGTTGGTCCCGTCGGACCAGTTTTGCTGCTCTTGCCAAATAGAGGTTTTGGCCAGAGTTTCCACCCAATTGTTTTAAAAGCCTTAGCACCAGCTCTCCTTCCCTGGGTGTGAGCTGTAGGCGCAAGCTCGCGGGTGAGGGGTTTGCTGTTTCACACTGAGGGCGAAAGTGGAAGTGCAGACAGTCCCCATTGCGGGCAGCGAGCTGCAGGCGGCGAAGATCTTTATGGTTCAGGGATTGCCGCCCCTGCCAGCTGAGTAAGGCACCACAGCTTCCGGACTGTAGGGACTGCTCGATCGCCCAGAGAGTATCCTTGGGGCCTCGGGGGTGCAGGATCAGCAGGTTCTCAAGGCGGATACCACTGTTGGCCAATGAGGGCGCATAGGGGATATGGGGTGGATTGATCAGTATGACCATTTGCCCCCTCTGAGTGAGGCCTGCCAGGGCCGGTAGTATTAAGGTGAGTTCACCGATACCCATCTGGTCCATGAGTAGCTCAGTAGTGGCCCCTCTTGGCCAGCCGTGGTTCGCTAGGAGGGCATCGAGGCTTGGATAACCACTGGCGATGCCGTTTCGCTGTCGTCGGGGTTCATTCGCTGCTTGCCAGATGTCGGCTCTGGTGAGTAACTGTGCCAGTTTCTGGTGTTTTGCCTGGCTTTCTAACTGATTGTTTTCTATGAAGTTTTCTGCGCTGCCCACGATTCCACCACTGAATTTTAGTCCGATCTGGCCACTGTCTTCGTCTTAATCTGTATGTGTATACAGTGATACTGTTAATTTATACAGTATCTATCCAGTGGCAACAAGTGAGAATTCATTGGATAGGCACTTTTTTGCACAGCCTAAACCGGCTATGATTCCGCCTCTTTAATTGAGCACTAATTATTCTATTCAGGGGGACGGAGTGAGTATCAAGTCCGACAAGTGGATTCGCCGCATGGCAGAGCAGCACGGTATGATTGAGCCTTTTGAGGCTGGTCAGGTGCGTCATAACGATAATGGCGATCGACTCATCTCCTATGGCACCTCCAGCTATGGCTACGATGTTCGCTGTGCTCGTGAATTTAAGATTTTCACCAATGTTCACTCAGCGACAGTTGATCCCAAGACCTTCGATGAAAACAGCTTTGTGGATGTTGAAGGCGACCACTGCATTATTCCGCCAAACTCCTTTGCCCTGGCGCGTACGGTGGAGTATTTCCGTATCCCGCGCTCTGTATTGACGGTTTGCCTGGGTAAATCCACTTATGCCCGTTGCGGTATTATCGTCAATGTGACGCCACTGGAGCCGGAGTGGGAAGGTCATGTGACTTTGGAGTTCTCCAACACCACTAACTTGCCCGCGAAGATCTATGCCAACGAGGGCGTGGCACAGATGCTGTTCTTCGAATCCGATGAAGTTTGTGATGTGTCCTATGCCGATCGTGGTGGCAAATACCAGGGCCAGCGCGGCGTTACCCTGCCTCGCACCTGATCACCGATCTTACTGCAGTACTATTTCCTACCTATGACAGAGGTTTCTACCAGCCAGCTACCGGAAAGCGTCGATGTATTGGTCATTGGCGCTGGGGCAGCTGGACTAATGTGCGCGGCTACAGCGGGCCAGCGCGGGCGCAACGTGTTGGTCCTGGACCACGCCAACAAAGTCGGAAAGAAAATCCTGATGTCTGGTGGTGGCCGCTGCAACTTTACCAATCTCTACACCAGTGCAGAGAACTTCTACAGTAATAACCCCCATTTTTGTAAGTCCGCCTTGGCTCGCTATAGCCAGTGGGACTTTATTGCACTGGTGGAGAAGCACGGGGTTGCCTACCACGAGAAAACCCTCGGTCAGCTCTTTTGCGACAATAAATCAAGGGATATTGTCGACTTGTTACTAACGGAATGCCGTGCGGCCAAGGCACAGATCCGCACGCGCTGCAGCATTACTCAAATTCAAGCTCTGGGGCAGGGGTATAAGGTCGAAACCAGTATGGGGACGGTTACCTGTGAATCCTTGGTCGTGGCTACTGGAGGCCTTTCTATTCCCACCATGGGGGCGAGCGGGTTTGGCTATGAGATCGCTGAGCAGTTTGGGCTTGATTTAGTCCCAACTCGAGCAGCGCTAGTGCCATTCACCCAGCATAAACGGCAATTGGAGCGTCAGGGTACCTTGCCTGGAACCTCCCTTTCAGTGACTGCTTCTTGCGCTGAAGGTAGTTTCCAGGAGCAGATGCTGTTCACTCACAGGGGACTGAGTGGGCCAGCGGTTTTGCAAATTTCCAGCCACTGGCGAGAAGGTCAAATGGTAATATTTGACTTGGCTCCAGAGAAAAATCTGGCAGAGTGGTTACCGCTGCGCCGACAACAGAGCCCGGATGGCCACTTACACAGCGTTTTGGCTGAGGTTTGGAGCAAAAAGTTAGTACAGTTTTTCCTGCAGCGAGCGCAAATTGTTAGCCGCCCCCTAAAACAGTTTGGGGAGGGGGAGTTACAGCAAGCTGGGGAAAAGTTACAAAGCTGGAAATTGGTACCGGCGGGCACTGAGGGATATCGCACTGCTGAGGTAACATTAGGTGGAGTCGATACTGCACAGGTCTCTTCCCGTACTATGGAATGTAAAACCCGGCAGGGGCTTTATTTTATTGGTGAGGTTCTCGATGTAACCGGCTGGCTCGGCGGGTTTAATTTCCAATGGGCTTGGGCTTCAGGTCATGCTGCAGGAGAGGTGGCTTAATGGTGTGCCGGTACAATAAAGTTTGAACACTGTAGAAAAAGTTTGAACACTGAATAATAAAGTTTGAACACTAATTATAAAGTGTGAATATTGCCACATCTGCGAGTGCACTCAGCGGGAGAGGTAGTCGTGCAGCCTATGCAGCAGGAATAAATGAGGATGAATATAACAATATATCCTTCGTTACTAGTTCAAAATCGATAACAAACCAAATCTTATATATAGATATTAAGTGCAAACTGTTGATTTGAATGCCACCTTTTAAGGCCTTCCGTATTTTAAGCCAAGCTCAGAAGTTGTGTAAGGCTTTATATGGCTCACAAAATACTCATTAAATGAGTCATAGAGCCTATTTCTATGACTCACAAAATACCCATTAAATGAGTCATAGAGCCTATTTCTATGACTCATAGTAGATTTACTTTGGCTGAAAATTTTATGAGATATTTTCTTTTTATAAGAAATTATCAAGACAATCCTTAAATCATATAACATAAAAAAATCAGATTTATAATAGGTAGAAACACTCTACGGTTTAGGCGTAGCGGTCCTACGAATTTGTAAGATCTGCTAAATTTCATAATGTTTGAATAAGGATGAACACAACCACTTAAATATGACCTCAGTATGTATACTATAGATACCGGATTAATAAATCTTACAGACCTAAGATGTTAATGCTTTAGTCATAAATCAGATTGGGGTGAAAAGTTTTGGCGCGACACAGAAGGTTAGAGAGGCTAACTGATTTTCAAAGAGCTCTGAAAAACAAGTATGGGCTGGGAGCTGGAGAAGAATACAAACCCTGGCTGAGAGTTCAGGATGTTAAATCTAAGGGAAATAGTGGAAAAATTCAGGGTATTAAAGTTAATAGAGAGCATCATACCCTCTCAGAAAACGAAAGCTGTCTCTTCTATCTGGTTGAAAACTGTGATTCAGTAATCGATATAAGGGAACAGTTTCCCCTTCTCCCCCTAGACTTTTCTATCAAGATTGCAAAGAATCTAGATATAAATCATCCAAAAGTGCCTGGTTCTGGATCATACAATGTCATGACTACAGACTTTGTTTTGACTTGCACAGATAAACACGACTTTTGGTATGAGGCTATCTCTGTTAAATCAGCCCAAGAACTATCAATAAAGCGTACAGCTGAAAAATTAGAAATTGAACGTATTTGGTGGGAGCTTCTGGGGGTAAATTTCCATATATATACTATGAATGAAATATCGGTTATTCAATCTAAAAATATTCAGTGGTTTACCTCTGCATATAGACAAGGACGTAGATTTAAGGAAAGTATAGAAAAGCAAGCCATAAAGACATTACATGTCGGGATCAATTTGATCGAAGATATATGCAATGGATTCTGTAAAAATGTAGATGTTAAGAACGATGAAGCTTTAGTACTTTTGAAGCATTTAATCGCTATTAAGAAAGTTGAGGTAGACTTAAGTAAACCGATAGCAGAGTCTGGAGTTATAGATATAACAAATATTCTTTCATCAATCGGTAGGTAAGCATGCGAGTTGAACGAAACAGTGTTTGGAGTATAACTGATATTGATGGGGTTGATAGTGGTGTGTATCGTGTTCTTGAACTTTTTTATGATATAAATATTCTGGTTCTTTTTAATCTTGAAGAATCTGGAGGTTTAAGAAGGCCTATTAAGATTGATAGCTCCAGATTTTTGTGTGCGATTAAAGGAGGAGCTGTGAAAAGAAACTTTAGTCCTCTTCCCTACTATCAGCTAGCTGATGAGGGGTTGATACCTGAAGCTCATATTAAAAAACGTGATAGAAATATTGAGCTGATAAGTGAGCTAATAGAAAATCCAGATTTTCTCCTTGAGATTTCTACTGAAGAAAGAAGCAAAGTTCTGGTAAATCAGGCGAAAAGTAAAGGGGTAAGGGCTCAGAGAATATATAGGTTATTAAATCAATATTGGAGGGGTGGGCAAGAAAGAAATGCCCTCCTGCCTGCTTACAAGAATTCTGGAGGAGCTGGAAGAGTTAGGGTCTCAGGAGGTCTTAAACGTGGAGCTCCAATAAGAATGCTTACACCGAGCATGGAAATACATCAAGGGGTTAACACTTCGGAAAATGATAAGAATAATTTTATTTTAGCGATGAAGAAGTATGGCTTGAAAGGGCGTCGAGTTCCATTTAGTCAAGTTTATGAAAAAATGTTGAAGGAGCTATACTCACAAGAACTAATACTGGCAGAGAGTGAATCTAGGTTGCCGAATGTTCCATCATATCGTACTTTTATATATTGGGTTAAAAAATTAATCCCAAAAAATGAAATAATCCGAAAGCAAACTACAGTGGGTGACTTTGAAAGAAACAAGCGTGGGTTAAGAGGAGCTGCGACAGATCATACCGAAGTTCCTGGAAGTTGCTTTGAATTGGATTCAACAGTACTGGATGTTCATATTGTCTCTGAATTTAGGCGCTCTCATGTTCTAGGTAGGCCTACTGTTTATTGTGTGGTAGATAAAGAAAGCAGGATGATTGTTGGGCTTCACGTTTCTATGGAATATGCTTCTTGGCGTGCGGGTCGTCAAGCTCTTGTCAATAGCTTTACGGATAAGAAAAGTTATTGTTCTAGGTTCGGTATCGAAATCGAAGATCATGAATGGCCTTGCCATCATATCCCCCAGCGTTTGCTTTGCGATCGAGGGGAGTTTATATGTAAGAGCGCTGAAAAATTAGCCGTTCCATTAATCGGTCACCTGAGTATAGCTCCACCTTATCGCGCCGATCTTAAAGGCATTGTGGAACGAAGATTCGAAATATTGAATAAAAATCTAGTCCATGAATTATTAGGGACAACTAGAGGACATCATTATATTCGAGGTGATCGTGATCCACGTCTCGATGCAACATATACATTAGATGAAGTAACAAAATTACTTATTGATGAGGTTATGGAGCATAATAATTCTCTATTTGACGGTTTAGCTGCACAATCCGTCTTGTTAGTGCAAAATGGATTGCCCCCTACACCGCTTAATTATTGGAATATCCATCTAAAAAAGCATCGGCATGCTTTAAGTAGATCAGAGGAGTCCGAAGTAAGGGCTAAACTTCTACCTGCGGTAGAAGTATCTATGACGAGTAAAGGTATCCGCTTAAATGAGGATATGTACTATGAATGTGACCGGGAAGAATTTCAAGAATGGAAAGTGCTTGCCAGGTCTACCAAGTGCTGGAAAATGGAAGCTCGTATCGATCAAGATAACTCTTCATTCATATATGTTCGCCTTAAGGAGCGCGAAGGGTTCACTAAATGCAACTTGATGAAGTTTTCTGCAAGCCTTAGTGATAAGCATCAAGCTGATATATTGTATTTTAAAGATTGGAAAAAGAAAGAAAAATGTAAAAATAAACCAGGTAAAAAGTCTATAGAAAGACATAATAGACGTAAATTAGTTAGCCAAGTAGCAAAAAGTGAAACAAAAAAAGATGTACAAGATAAGAGTAAGACTGAGCGAATAAAGGGAATGAGAACACGAAGAAAAGAGGCGGTTCTTGATAGACGAATTGAATACGGTGAATCCATTAGAGAAGAGAAATCAGAACTATATCCCGATGATGAGAACTTAGAGTCAAAAAGGAAAAATGAAGCTGTCTCATTAATAAAAAGGAAGAGGCGGAACCAGTGAGAGGTGTAAATTATGCAGAGTATAACATTGCAATACTCCCGGAGCATCGGGGGAACCCCTTGATCGAAGCATTACCAAAAAAATTGAAAGATGAGGATTTGGTAGAAAAATTAAGTAGCTATCCTTCATTTTCTGAAAACGAGAGAAAGTTGAGTGCTTTCGAGCGTATTGAATACCTTACAAGAATCGAAGAGTTAAGGCAGCCTCTTCCAGTATATCTAGAATGCTTTAGAGCAATTGAAATTGCGATTAAGAAAGGTTATTCAAGCAAGAATCCCCTGTCGCCGACAACCATGAACTATTTACACTACCCTGTAGACCAACGATCTAAAGTTGCTCCTAGAACAGGTTATTTCAAATCTAACGGGAGTGGTATAACTTTACTTGGGGAAAGCGGTGTCGGAAAAAGTTGTATGCTAGAGCAGATTTTAAATTGTTTTCCAGAAGTTATTGAGCATCGTAAATACCAAGGTGAGCCTTTATATATTAAGCAAGTAGTATGGGCTAAAGTAGATTGCCCAGAAAACTCAAGTATCAGAGCCCTTTGTCTTAAGATTTTATCGGAAATTGATAGAAAGCTTGGAGGAGAAGAGACTAAGCCAGAAAAAACGAGTGATCTACTTGTTAAGCAAATTGAAGCTAAAATAAAGTCTAGCTTTTTAGGTGTCATAATAATAGATGAAATGCAGCATTTAAATTTGGCAAAAGCTGGAGGCGAAGATAAATTTCTGGGGTTTCTTCATAATCTTATGAATGAATTGGGAGTTCCCATTCTTCTGTGTGCAAACCCTCCTTTTGACAAATTATTAGGGAAAACTCTAAAGACAGCAAGACGTGCAGAAAGTCAAGCTTCTTTTACTATGGACTTGATGAAAAATGATGAGGAGTGGACCATGTTTGTTGAAGAACTTTGGGTGTTGCAATGGACAAAGGAAAAAACTCCTTTAACTAAATCTCTTAGTGACAAATTATATGATCTATCTATTGGTAATATGGATCTGGCTGTAAGAATTTATAGGGAGTCTCAGCGTTTAGTAATTGGTTCAGATAACGAGTCTATAACAGAATATGTCCTGGAGTATGCAGCAAAAAAAGCTATAAATTTCTCCAAAAAATCTGTAGATGAAGCAAGGATAAATAGGCTTGAAAAATTTCGGCGTATCAGAAGGGAAAAGAGTAATAATAGGTCTAAGGTCGAAACTAGTGAAATTTCCGTTAAATCTATAGATACTTCGAAATCAGAAGTTATGATTATCCCCGGAGATTTAAATCGCCCCCAGCACCATGAATTTCATCAGAAGCTATCTTACTTGCAATCTATTGGTGACTTAAATGAACTTATTAAAGATCCAGACTTGATAAGGCGAGCATCTATTGCAGAGAATCCTGAAGCTGAGTTAAAAAAAATGGAAATTTTATTTAAAAATCCGATCAAGCATCTATCCTCAAAGTAAGTTTCACCCCATATTTGACAATATGCTCCTGCCCAAAGCTTTTCCTGATGAACTTTTCTTTAGTCGAATTATTCGCTTTGCTACTATTTCTGGATTAAAGGGTAAAGAGTTTAATAAAATATATCTTGCTGAGGAGAGGGCCTCCATACACCCCTTTTTGACATCGAATCTAAAAAAACTTTCAGCCCTGACAGATGATGAAGCGTACGAAATTTTATTTGGTCAGACATTGGCTCCAATATATATATTTTATTTGCCTAAGTATTCAAATAACATAATAAAATTTATGTTGAGTAATGATAGCGCGAGATCAATAAGGGAAAGTCAGCTCCCATCATTTGGTGCAGGTTCTTCGCTATGCTTGAAATGGTGTCAAGAGTGCGCCTGTAGCGATATAAATCAATATGGAGTTGCTTATTGGCATAGGTCGCATCAAATCCCTGGGGTCTCTTCTTGTGGTATACATCCAGTACTCTTAGAGAGAATTGACTTACTTAATCGTCAACGAATTAACCTTGGATTGTTACCATCAGTGACCTGCTGTGCTAAAGAAGCATCTAGTGTTGAATATAAGGTAGGTAAGTTTGGATATGATTTTTTAAGAAAGATCAAATGGCCTATTCCGTTAATAGATGTTACTTCAAAATATCGCCTTAAATTAAATAATATGGGCTTGGTAACGAATAGTGGCCGTATTAGGCGTCTAAAATTAATGCAAAATTTTTATGTATATTCACAGCAGTATCGGCCATTTTATAATAGCTCGCTCCCAAAATCTTCTGAAGACTTCAGATATGTTTCTCAACTTTTAGTTCAAGGAGCAAGCCATAATCCCTTCCAGCACATTTTTTTCTCAAGTTGGCTTTTTTCTACCTTCCAGCAATTATTAGAGGATCATAATAGTGTAGAGTTTGAATTCCAAACCCGTAAAAAGGATTTTGCTATGAGGACGAAAAGGAAAGAGAGGAAATGTATTGATATTCTACGAAGCAGGTCGCTTAATGAAACCTCTAAAATTACAGGGAAAAGTAGAACTTATCTGAAAAGACTTGCAGCGCTCCACGATATCCCCTTGAATCTTAAGCCAAAGAAATTATCTAAGGCTTGTAGAGATGAAATTATTCACCTTGGGTATACAAGAATGAACCGGCATCGAATAGCTACAATTTGTAAAATTGGTGTAGGATCAGTAGAACAAGTTATCTCAACTCATCCTGAACTAGTAACTTATCGTAAACGATGCCATATGGAGTCAATGCGACGTCGCTATAGGCTAAAAATCCTTAAATATTACAAATCCCACCCTAAAGCAATTCGTAAAGATATTAAGTTACACTGTAATAAAGCCTTTTATTGGTTGTATTTATATGATCGTGAATGGCTAGAGGTTGCTCTACCTAAACCTCTAAAGGCTAAGGGGAGGTATCCTAAAAAATAGAGAACATATTTATTGATTGAGAGGTGCAGGAAGGCCTAAGGGATGTTTATAACCATACTTCTTGCGAAACTCATATCTCTGTATGTTTAGCCAAGTAATAGCACATCTTTTTGTAAAGTCAATATAATTATTGCTGTTAATTTCCATTCTTGAATAATCGCTTTCACGAGAGCTAGCTATAACACCAGAAATTGAACAGTCAGTGAAAGAATCTATATTCCATCGGGAACAAGATGCGCAGGCTCCCTTTTTATCTTTAAGTATAGGGAACTCCATTCCCCATCGTTTAACTTTTATAGTTTCAAAATTTTCTTTTTCGAAGTTTTTAATGATTTTATAGTTTGATTGCAATTCTTTACTGTACACATCATAAAAACTCATATGACAATATCTCTTCAATCTTGCTCTTAAGAGGTTCAGGTCGCTCTTCGTGGGTTCTGCTGATCTCCTATCAGAAAATTTCCCAATGTAATTTTTCTGATAGGATAAAGTCTGAACAAAATATTCTATGTAGGTTAGTTTTGCACAGGGAGAAAAGTAAAGTTTCCACTTACTTATGGGGTCCTCATAATGTTTATTATTGTAAACTTCTGAAGTTAAATGTTTTATTGAGCTGGATACTTTCTCCCAGTTAGCCGATAAAACACCTAAAATCACGCTTTTAATTTTGTTTTTTACTGAAGGGGTTCTTTTGATTTGCCATAACGGACAGTTATGCTTTTCGCAATATGATATATATAACCACTTGCTTTCGAAAAACGCATGGCCCTGATTTGCAAGTTTTTCTTCAATACACCTTTTACAAAACTTAATAGGTATTCGTTTTCCAGTAAATTGTCCATGAGAGTAGTTAAGAATTTGCGGGAAGCCTTTAAAATGTGTAAATCTATTTCTGCTAAAAGTGTCCTCTGTTCCGATAGAGTAAGTAGAGTCAAAAATGTCAATCAGTACTTTCTCGGGATAAAAAGTGAAATATTTTTTGGCTGTATCCGGAATTGAAGGGTACTCTCTCCATCCACCCCCGCCAGCTATTAAGCTATTTATATTCCGAAACCCAGCTTTTATAAAAACTCTTAATATAAAGGAATGGATGGATTCACCCGGCTGTTGCAGTGCTCTAAACATAGTTATACCATATTGTAAAGATAGAAATATTGTGTGGTTTGTAGTTTCTCTATCTAGCTTGCTGATAAGTTTGTTCTGAGAGCTATAGAGCTTCATAAATATACACACATATATTTTGAAATGGCTTATTATTTTTTATGAATACCTAATGATATACCAAGAAATCTAATATTTAATAATTAAAAGTACTTAAAGGACATGTTATTGTTTCCATATAGTATATCCCTTGAAAAATTTACAATACTCTATTGAGCCATGTCAATTGATGACGGGCTCGTTCTAAATATCTCACTCTGTTTATATGTATATTATAATTTTCGTATACTAATGGGATTTTTTTCATTTTTAAAAAATACTATAGGGTTTAGCATGGTTTTTCAGAATTGCTTCAATGGTATTAAGCACCTGCTGATTGTAGATCTTGAGGCAACTTGTTGGAATGATCGCCCACTATCTGTTGGGGTAATGGAGGTCATTGAATTCGGACTTGTACTGACTACTTTGGATGGTGAAATCTTAGCTAGTCATAGTCAATTTGTTAGACCAATGATTAATCCGAAACTTAGTAAGTTTTGCAGTGAACTTACAGGTATCAAAAATAGCATGGTGGCTAGTGCGCCTGATTTCAGAGAAAGCACGAGTCTCCTTAACTTATGGTTATCTCATTATGAGTATCAAGCCTGGGCTAGCTGGGGGGAATACGATTGGAAGCAGATCAAAGTAGAGCTGATACGGCACGGTTGCGCGCCAGATTTTTTTGCTAAACCGCATATCAACCTGAAAGCAGTATGGCAAGAAAAGACAGGTAAGAAGCGTCGTTCAGGACTTGGATCTGCTCTACAGTCTCTCGGTATTGTCTTTGAAGGTCAGCAGCATCGCGGTGTGGATGATGCACGTAATATTTCGAGAATACTTCCTTACTTGACTATTTAAAAAATGTATCGTTGGTTTGATGCGAATAGGTGATGTACTTATTATAAATATAATTTTGATTGTATGAGAGGCTTAACCTCTGCCTTTCATGTCATAGAAATTTGTCTCATTTATTCATAGATGGCTATTGTATTTTATGACTCTTAATCTTTTATTGCGGGAAGATCAAGAGTACTCGATTTAATATTGTTTAGATACTCCGCTTTGATTGGTTGTTGATATGAAAGTTAAATTATTTTATATGATTATGTAATCCTGGGTTTGTTCAAAAAGATTGTTTTATATTTTCTGGGACTCATTATAGATATCGTATCTAAAGGAAATGATACCCACCATATCTCCTATAGTGGCAGTTAAGTTACATATTTAGATCTCAGACTAGAGCTAGAGGGGTAGTGTTCAGAATTCTGTGTCATTTCTTTACTATTAGCAAAAAAGAGATGACCCATGACCAAACCTACTTTCGATATGGATGCCGCCGTCAAAGCCTTATGCGAGGGTAAAGACCTCAATGGCAAAGATGGCATCCTCACCCCTCTGATCAAACAACTCACTGAAGCTGCCATGAAAGCGGAGCTGGAAGAGCACCTCGCCAGCGAGGATAAGCCCAACCGCAAGAATGGCACCACCTCAAAAACTATGAAAAGCCCCGCTGGCAGCTTCGAGCTGCAGGCGCCGCGGGATCGTGCCGGCACCTTCGAGCCTCAAATCGTCAAGAAGCATCAAACTCAGCTTACCGACGAACTGGAACGCAAGATTACCGCCCTGTTTGCCCTGGGTAACAGCTATCAGGACATCCGCACACATATTGCCGATATCTACGGAATGGAGCTTTCCAACGGCACCATCAATGCCGTTACTGACAAGCTGCTGCCTGAACTACAAGCTTGGCGTGAGCGCGACCTGGAGGCTGTCTATCCTATTGTCTGGCTCGATGCTATCCATTACAAAATCAAGGAAAACGGTCGTTATGCCAGCAAGGCCATTTACACGATTCTTGGCCTCAATATCGAAGGCAAGAAGGAGTTATTGGGGCTCTACCTATCCGATCAAGAAGGCGCACATCATTGGCTGAGTGTTCTGACCGATCTCCACAACCGTGGGGTCAAAGATATCCTCATTGCTTGTGTTGATGGCCTGCAGGGTTTCCCTGAGGCCATAGAGAGCATCTACCCTAAGACCGAGATCCAGCACTGCATCATCCATCAGATCCGCAACTCACTAAAGTATGTAGCTTCAAAGAATCAATAGGCCTTTATGGCCGATCTCAAATGCATCTACAAGGCGGCAACGCTCAATGCCGCCGAGCACGCTTTGGACGAGCTGGAGACCAAGTGGGGTGACAAATATCCAATGGTGATTAAGTCCTGGCGGGGTAAATGGCCGACTCTCTCGGCCTACTTTAAATACCCGGAATACGTCCGCACACCGATCTACACTACGAATGCGGTGGAGGCTGTACACAGGCAGTTCCGCAAGTTGACCAAGACCAAGGGCGGCTTCGCCAATGAGAATAGCTTACTGAAGCTTCTCTATGCCGGTATACTAAAAGCCTCCGAACGCTGGACGCACCCAATTCAAAATTGGAATCTGACACTATCACAGCTGACGATCCACTTCCCAGATCGACTGGAGAAATACATCAGCCTATGAGGCTATTTGGCTGACACAGAGTTTCCTAATTACCACCCTTGCTAAGTCACATGTAACTGTATATAAATACAGCTATCATGTTGATCTGTAAGGGAATACACCATGGCTCGCAACAAGGTACAGTTCCAGAAGGGTATTAGTTTGACCCAATTCCTTAAAGCTTATGGTACAGAAGAGCAGTGCTTCGATGCTCTCTGTCAATGGCGTTGGCCAAATGGCTTCTGTTGCCCTCACTGCGGACATGACAAACATTGCAACCTCGCTTACCGCAAGCTCAAGCAATGTAACCGGTGTCGACGTCAGACATCGATTACTTCTCGTACGATATTTGACTCCACCAAACTGCCCCTTACTACTTGGTTTCTCGGTATCTTTCTGATTACCCAGGATAAGAAGGGTATTTCCTCTATGGAGCTGGCTCGTCATCTGGGTCTCTCTTACAACGCTGCCTGGCGTATGAAGCAGAAACTCATGCAGGTGATGATGGAGCGGGACCAACAGTACAAGCTATCCGGTTTTATTGAATTGGATGATGCCTATCTCGGTGGTGAACATACTGGATGCAAGCCGGGGCGCGGAGCTAAGGGTAAAACTCCCTTTGTGGCTGCCGTTGAAACTACCAAAGATAGACGTCCTACTCGTATCAAGCTCTCTATTATCAAGGGCTTCAGGAGCAGTGAGATTTCTACCTGGAGCAAAAAGCATCTTTGCAGCGGTAGCATGGTTATCTCAGATGGCCTTGCATGCTTCAATGCTGTCACAGAGGCTAATTGTGTACATGACAAGATTGTTTGTGGTGGTGGTCGAGCTTCTGTTGAAGAGCCTGAGTTCTATTGGGTGAATACGGTACTCGGCAATCTAAAAAGTGCACTGCGTAGTACCTACCATGCGATTAGGCCGAAATATGCGCAGCGATATTTGGCAGAATTTCAATATCGATTTAATCGACGGTTCGACTTATCAGCACTCATTCCAAGACTTTTTTTTTCTCTCTTCGGACACCTCCAATGCCGGAAAGACTGCTGAAAATTGGCTTAGTATAGGTGGTAATTAGGCAGAGTTTTGAACACCCTCGCTAGAGGTGGTATCGCTATACTTTATCAGCTTAATTCTAAGGTATTACATTTACCTAAGCCCTTTGCTCGAATCCGTTTAACATTGATATTTATTAAATGACGGATCACGAAGCGAAATAGTAATTTCTTAATGCCAGTTAAATTACTTCCATAGAGCAGATAAAAATCATCAGGTTGCGTATAAACTCCGAAATCGTCTGCGATACCTTCTTTCTGTATAAATGTATCTTTATCCTCCCAGTCAATGGGTGGGTTTTGTAGGCATTTTGTGGCAATACCATAGCCTTTAAACTCAGAGCATTGATTACGGAACCCTTCTTGGACTTTGTTCAGGTATGGGCGGTCGATAATATATCCTTCAAGGTTGATCCACCTATCATTTGAATATACTTCAACCCAGCTGTGGATAATTCGTTCAGGTACGATATAGAATAGATAACTAGGTATGGCACCTTTCTGAAGGTCTTTAAAAATAGTAAATCCATGAATGCGTGTAGGAATGCCAACAGCGCGAAGCAAAGCCATTAGCAATGTTCCTTTAGTGTTACATTGTCCGTACCCGTCTTTCAGTACCCTGCTAGCCGGAATACGATCATCACTATTGTAACCAAATAAAATATCATCACGAACAAACTTATAGATGGCACCAATGGCGTCATACTGAGATAGCTTACGCCATTTCTTATTTTCAATTAACATCTGAATGGTTTTATTCTCAAAGTCAAGCATAGGGGTTTCTGATAAGTATTCACGAGTAAGTGTCTTCATTCATTTGTTCTCCAAGGTAAGTTATAATGTGGGCTTATTTAAACTCTGCCCTCTCGTATAATTGAATAAACCTCCTAAGACTTCACGAAAGCTCTCTTATCAAAATCATTCCTAAATGAATGTCGCATAGACTTTTATTTGGGCTGCTTATTCAAAGTTAATCCCCCACTTTCATGCAAGGTTAACGGTTCCTGAAAGAATTTTAATCTACTTAATGAATTTAACATTAGTATTATGATCTCGCATCCCGATTACTTGAAGAATATAGCCCTTTTAAAGCTCTACCTTTCCAACCCAAATTCCGTGGACTATGGGACCGATAGACTCCTTACTAGTGTAAGTGTCGTTAACTGTAAATTGACCTCTTCTAGAGGCTGACTCCTCACTTGGAGAGAAGGTGTGACCAAATAGCCACTTTGGGGTTAATGATAACTTTAGGGCAGTGAGTTAAGTTGAGGTGTCTGAATTTACTTGCTAGAATCCCATTCAGTAGATTCTGGTCTCTTTGTAACTTTTATGAATGTAGTTCGACTATCATTTCTATTAATTGTGCTTATGGTCTTTCAGACCGCAGGTGCATTCTATGATAGCCATGAAGAAGTTCAGGAGGTAACGAATCACCTGTCTCTACATCATGATGAAGATCTGCCCGGCAATTTACCGTTTCAACCGGACAGCTCCCCTTCTGATTTAAGCTTACAGATCCCCTCCAGCGGGGATGAGGCTGATCAATCTTCGTTTCTTCTGGATTTATGTAATCACTGCTGTCATTGCCATGGAAGTACCTTTACCGCCCTGGTAGGTCAATCATTACTCTCTATTCTGAGCGGAATCGTTAATTATCGAGAATTCGGCAATACACGTGTTCCCAGTGGTTATTTTACCCCTCTACTCCGCCCACCTATAACCCAAGTCTGATTGCTCTAATGCCGCGCGAGTAAGGAGAGCTACAAGGCCCCCTTGCGCAATTAAAAACTGACTTGGGAGATACCCATGGATTTTTACTGCACGCTCACTGAGAGTGTGATTCGTCGTCGTGCCATATTCCAGTTGATGGTGGCGATAATGTATTTAGCTGCGCAATCAGTATCCGCGCAGGAGGGGGATTTACTGACATTACCAGATGCGATTGAGCTGACGCTCGCACAGAATCCGGAGCTTGCGGTATTCCCATTACAGAGAAGAGGTCTAGATGGTGCTGAAGAGACTGCAGCACTGCGGCCTGCGTTAAGCCTAGGAGGTGAGGCTCAATACAAGAACTTTGGTGATGGTGGCTCCAATAATGCGCCAGATCCCGAGGATGATGCCGACAATGAGCTTGAGTTGACGGTAACTTTATCCTCCGTAATTGAGCTAGGAGATAAACGTAGAGCTCGAATAGATGTAGTCAATGCCCAGCGTAATTTACTGATCGCGGATGAGCAAGCTAAGGCGCTAGATCTTCTGGCAGAAGTTATCCGTCGCTATGCTCAGGTTCTTGCTGCCCAGGAATTAGCTGTATTGGCTAGGGAGAAGGTATTACTCGCACGTGAAACGCTAAGCGCTGTCAGCGCCAGAGTCAGCGCTGCTGCTAGCCCGGTTTCTGAACGCCTACGAGCGGAGTCCGCCCTGACAAAAGCAAGCCTCGCTAAGCAGACGGATGAGAGCATGCTAGTGTACTACAGGCATGCCCTATCGGCTCTGTGGGGACAGCCGAGTATAGATTATCGAGTAGACTCCAGTGAGCTCTATCGTTTTGAGCCCGGCGCTAGTTTTGAGGAACTTTATGCGCGTGCGCAGGAAAACCCAGCTATAGCGCGCTTTGCTTCCGAAGAGCGACTGAGTGCTTCACAGCTTCGTCTCACCCAGTCCAACTCAAAGCCTGATGTTGGATGGTTTGCAGGTCTTCTCGTGAATCGGGCTGTTGACGAAACTACAGCTTTAGCTGGTTTCGAAGTTCCACTCTTTACCGCAAAACGCAATCGTGGTGCCGAGCTAACAGCAATGACTGAATTGGATGAGGTTATGCTCCGTCGTGAGGCGGCATTACTACAACTTTATCCTCAGCTATTTCTTGCCGTAACCGGTCGCGAACAGGCCCTGGCTACTGTCTCCAGTTTGCAGGATTCTGTAATCCCTAAGCTTCGCGAGGCATTGACTGAAGTAGATCGTGCCTATCGTCGTGGCCGGAGTTCTTATCTTGACTTAATTGTTGCTCGGGAAGAGTTGCTCGATGCTGAACGTGCACGAATCGAAGCAGCGCGGTCTGTACTTCTTTTCGGCGCTGAGATTGAGCAGCTTACAGCAGGGCCTTTAGGTTCCGAGAGTGTAGGAAGCGGAAAATAATTTTGGATTTAGATATGAGCAGATTAAGTAAAGTAATTCGCCTGGCAATATTATCCATACTCCTCATTTTCTCTGGATTTTGGATTGCAAGCCTGGGTCATGCAAATGGTGGTCATGATGAACATGTTAAGCAAGATGAAGAGCTGGGCTCCAATGATAGCCATGATGAGCATGATGAACAGGAAGGGAAACAATTCTCTAGTCATGGACATAGTGATAACCATGGCGGACATGATGAGCATCAGGAGGAAAAGGGCCCCAATGGTGGCCGTTTACTGACTGAGGGGGATCTAACGGCCGAGTTGCTTATTTATGAAAGTGGTGTAAAGCCAGAGTTTCGAGCCTGGATTTCTCTTAATGGTAAACCTTTAGAGAATGCTCGTGTTTCCGTAGAGCTTGAAAGACTTGGTGGAAAAGTGGATCAAATACCCTTTGCCTGGGAGGATAGTGTTGGGTATTACCGCGGTGAAGGCGTAGTAAAGGAACCTCACTCTTTTGATGTTGCCGTTTCTGTTTTTTACAACGGCGAGCGCACAAGTTGGGATTATGAGTCCCATGAAGGTCGAGTGCAGATCTCTGAACAAATGGCAAAAAAGGCAGGCATTAAAACTGCAATTGCTGCTCCAGGTATAATTAAAGAAAGCGTTACCTTATATGGTAAAACTGCGATAGATCATCGTAACCTCAGTCATGTGCGTGCACGTTACCCAGGAACCGTAATCACTGTTAAAAAAACGCTTGGCGATTTGGTAGCGAAAGGGGAAGAGCTTGCTTCTATCGAATCCAATGACAGCTTGCAAATTTATCCATTGGTCGCTCCTATTAGCGGTCAGATAATTGATAAGCAAGCCAGCCAAGGTGAATTCAGTGGCGAACGGGTGCTGTTTACCATAGCTAACTACGACCAGCTGTGGGCTGAGTTGCAAGTATTTCCGATGCGTCGCGATCAGATCAAATTAGGGCAACAGGTTTCAATTACAGCTGGTGAGCGTTCTTTTGAGTCAACTATCAGCAGCCTTGCTCCGAGCAGTAATGGTCAGCCCTTCGCGATTGCAAGAGCGGTGATTGAAAACCCCAATGAGCTCTGGACTACCGATCTAATGGTCCAAGGCCAAGTAGTAACCAATGAAAAATCTGTGCCTTTAGTGGTCGAGAATCGTGCACTACAACCTTTCCGCGATTGGACGGTGGTATTTATCAAAGTGGGAGAAACCTATGAAATTCGTCCACTAAAACTCGGCCGTAGCGACGGCACTGTAACCGAAGTGCTGAGTGGCCTCAATGAGGGTGATCGCTATGTCACCGAGAACAGCTACCTGATCAAAGCGGATATTGAAAAGTCCGGCGCTGCACATAGCCATTAAATGAGGCCAGAAGATGATTGAAAGTATACTGCGCTTCTCAATTGAGCGGCGCTACTTCGTACTGTCCCTGATCTTTGTATTGGTGGGCCTGGGGGTTTGGAGTTATCAGAGACTTCCAATTGATGCGGTTCCCGATATCACCAATGTTCAGGTACAGATTAATACCGAGGCTCCTGGTTATTCACCTTTAGAGGCGGAGCAGCGGATTACTTACACTGTGGAGGCGGCACTCGCCGGCTTGCCTAATTTAGAATATACCCGTTCGCTCTCTCGCTACGGTTTGTCCCAGGTCACTGTTGTTTTTAAAGAGGGTACAGATCTCTATTTTGCTCGGAACTTAATTAATAGCCGTCTCAGTAGTATTAAAAGTCATTTGCCTCCGGAGTTAGAGCCTGAAATGGGTCCCATTGCTACCGGACTCGGTGAGATTTTTATGTACACAGTGGAGGCTCTGCCTGGCGCCACCCAGCCCAATGGGCAGCCTTACGACGCCACTTCACTGAGGGAAATTCAAGATTGGATTATAAAACCGCAATTATCCTTAGTCCCCGGAGTTACTGAAGTTAATACCATCGGTGGCTATAACAAGCAGTATCACGTAACACCCGAACCTCGACAGATGCTTAACTTTGGCGTATCCATGGAAGATATCGCTCTAGCGCTGAGCCGCAATAACGAAAGTCGCGGCGCTGGTTACTTGGAGGGGAATGGACGGCAACTTCTGGTGCGTTCACCAGGGCAGTTGCGAAATATTGCCGAAATTGAGGATGTGGTAATTACCAGTCGCGCCGGGGTGCCGGTTAAAATTTCGGATGTAGCCGAAGTAGCTATTGGAAAAGAGCTTCGCACCGGTGCTGCCACTCGCGATGGTGAAGAGACCGTATTGGGCACAGCTATGATGCTGGTAGGGGAAAACTCCCGGGAGGTAGCTCGAAGTGTAGCGGAAGCCTTAAAGCGAATAAAATCAACCGTACCTGAAGGTATTAAGGTAGAGGCGGTTTATGATCGGACCACTCTGGTAGATAAAGCTATCGCTACAGTGCAAAAAAACCTTGTTGAGGGTGCGCTGCTGGTTATCGTGGTATTGTTCTTGTTGCTGGGAAATATTCGAGCCGCCTTTATTACTGCAGCGGTAATCCCGCTTTCCATGCTTGCCACCATTTTCGGCATGGTGCAAACGGGTGTTTCCGCCAATCTGATGAGTCTCGGAGCCCTTGACTTTGGCCTGATTGTCGATGGGGCCGTGATAATTGTGGAGAACGCGATTCGCCGACTTGCCGAAGCCCAGCATCGCAACGGAGGCAAGCTGCCCCTACAAGAGCGTTTGGAGCTAGTATTCCAAGCTACCAACGAAGTGATTCGCCCAAGTTTGTTTGGTGTTTTGATCATTACCGTGGTGTATATCCCTCTATTTTCGCTTACAGGTGTGGAAGGGAAGATGTTCCACCCCATGGCTGCCACTGTAGTGATGGCTTTACTCGCTGCACTGGTGCTTTCATTGACCGTTGTGCCTGCAGCAGTTGCTGTTTTCCTGACAGGTAAAATCAGTGAAAATGAAAACAAAGTTATTGTTGCGACCAAATCTTTATATAAACCACTGTTGATTGCTGCAATGAAAGTGCGCTGGTTAGTACTTTCTGGGGCTCTTGCATTAGTACTGTTCTGCAGCTGGCTTGCAACAACACTGGGTTCTGAATTTATTCCTCAGCTCAATGAGGGTGATATCGCTTTACACGCCCTGCGTATTCCTGGTACCGGTTTAGAGCAATCTGTAGAAATGCAAAGCTTGTTGGAGCAGCGTATTAAGGAGTTTCCTCAAGTAGATAAAGTATTCGCAAAAATTGGTACACCAGAAGTAGCAACAGACCCAATGCCGCCAAATGTAGCCGACAATTTTGTGATCCTGAAGCCCCGTGACCAATGGCCCGATCCGAAACTGCCCCAGGAACAATTGGTTGCTGAAATCGAAGAAGCTGTGCGTCAGTTACCGGGAAATAACTACGAGTTCACCCAACCAATCCAAATGCGCTTTAATGAACTAATTTCCGGCGTACGTGCAGACCTGGGTATTAAAGTATTCGGTGATGATCTGGATCAGCTGGTGGCTTCTTCAAATGAAATTCTCGGTGTGCTAAATGGAATTGAGGGTGTTGCTGATGCTCGTGTAGAACAAGTGGAGGGTCTACCGATTCTATCAATAGTGCCGAATCGAATCGCACTCGCCCGCTATGGAATAGATCTGCAAACCTTGCAAGATTTGGTTTCAGCGGCTATTGGAGGTGAAGAGGCTGGATTGATTTACGAAGGCGATCGCCGTTTTCATCTGGTAGTGCGTCTGCCGGAAGGCTTGCGACGAGACTATGAGAACCTTGGGGATTTACCTGTTCCGTTACCTACTGGTAGCCCATTGGGTAGCTATGTGCCCTTGTCAGAAGTTGCTAACTTGGAAATGACCCCTGCCCCCAACCAGATCAGCCGGGAAAATGGTAAGCGCCGTGTTGTGGTAACTGCCAACGTCCGCGACCGTGATTTGGGGTCCTTTGTTGAAGAGGCGAAGAGCCGTATTGATCAGCAGGTCTCTTTGCCTGCAGGTTACTGGCTAGTATACGGCGGCACTTTCGAGCAATTGGAATCCGCCAGTACTCGCCTCTCAATAGTGGTTCCACTGACACTATTGGTAATTCTGGGACTTCTGGTGATGGCCTTTGGTTCATTCAAGGATGCCTTAATTATTTTCAGTGGAGTACCCCTGGCGCTTACTGGAGGTGTCTTGTCCCTATGGTTGCGCGATATGCCTTTATCTATTTCTGCTGGAGTAGGATTTATTGCACTATCTGGTGTGGCGGTGTTAAACGGTTTGGTAATGCTCTCCTTCATCCGACAACTTCGTCAGCAAGGTGGTGAGTTGCTCACATCCATTATCGATGGTGCTATGATCCGCCTGCGTCCAGTATTGATGACTGCGTTGGTTGCAAGTCTCGGTTTTGTTCCTATGGCTTTGAATGTAGGTACTGGAGCAGAGGTTCAAAGACCACTAGCTACGGTGGTAATTGGAGGCATAATTTCTTCTACTCTCCTAACCTTGTTTGTACTGCCATTGCTTTATCGGATAGTGCATGGAAGAGAAGGTATATTGAAAATATAAACATAATTTATGATGCTCACCTTTGCTTATATTTAGGTAGGGGTGAGCAAAATTTTAATGAAAATATTTAAGTGTTTGTTGGTTCATTTTTGAGCATGAAAGAAATGGATGCGCTTGATATTTATATAAGATAAATAGAAAATAATAGATGTTTCTATTGCCTCAATGGAGTGACGGGTTTTTAGTGTGTAGGTTTAGTATGAGTTTACTGCTTGCAGATTTTTATTCTAGTTCAATGCCAACCTTTATAGGTCCTAAATTGAGTGGGCGGAAGTGCTGGTGCCCTTGATCTCTGATTTTAGTGAATTGTAATTTGACTTCTCATGAGGTTGACTAATAAATATGATCTGAATTTTTAAAGAAAGACAGGATCTAGCCTCGAGAGAGAATTTGAAGTAAGTAATTGTTGATGTTTAAAACATAAATATCCCTAAGTGGAGTTCTGTTTAGAGAGGGCATGAATATGTCTGAATGTGGTTGCGGTGTAGAGCAAGCAGATAAATTAGAGAGAAGCACTTTAATGGTGCTGCTAGTGATCAACGCAATTATGTTTGTGTTTGAATTAATTCTTGGATGGTTTGCTCAGTCAACAGGACTGATTGCTGACTCTCTAGATATGTTGGCTGATGCTGCTGTGTATGGGATCTCTTTATTTGTTGTAGGTAGAGGGGTTATATATCAAGCTAAGGCAGCTAATGTCAGTGGAATAATTCAAATTATATTGGGATTGTGGGTGTTGTATGAGGTTTGTAGGAGATCACTTTTTGGAAGCGAGCCAGAAAGTATACTAATGATATCAATAGGGGCCTCTGCCTTGTTAGCAAATGTTGTTTGCCTCCTAATAATATCAAAGTATAGGGAAGGGGGTGTACATATGAGAGCCGCTTGGATTTTTTCAGCCAATGATGTTGTCGCAAATTTAGGAGTGATTGTGTCAGGACTACTAGTGGCGGTAATCGATAGTCGTTTTCCTGATCTTGCTATAGGCTTAATAATTTCGGCTGTTGTCACTCGAGGTGGTTTTTTGATTCTTAAAGAGGCGAGGGAGTCCACTCGAAAAGCCAAAATATCCTAAGTGACCTTAAGGTTTTAATAGTATGAGTAATATCAACTTCTTAGTGGCTTGTCTAAAATAGTTTGTAGATCAATGGGAGTCTTACCTGAAGATGCTTGTCACTAATTTCTGAGAGCAAAAGATGCAATGATCCCTTAAGGTTTGAGTTGGCGAACTTATGAGTGCTTTTCTCTCATAGAGCAGTTTTGTGCATCCATTTTAATGCGTTATGACATGACGCACTTTTTTCACCTTTGACCTAGATGGTCTAGGCAGAAATTTTATTATTATATGCTGCCGAATATTCCCTTACAGCCTCCAAAGGATCTAGTCGAAGTATTGTTAGGTGTTGAATATCTTTCATTGGGGCATAAAAGCCTAAGAAGTCCTCAAGTGTTTTTTTTATAGCTCTAAATTTTTAGCCGACTGTAACTAAAAATTGATACGTACCTTCTGTTGAAAAGAATATTGAGCCGCGACATTAATGTCTACTAGGTGAGCTTCATGGCAAAGTATGGTGCAATGCTTTAGATCGGTGATTTGATCTATATCTCTTCAGTCTTAAAGCCGTATGGCAAATAATTGTCGAGCAGCTGTTTCATCGAGTTAGATGTTTCAGAAAGTTCTCTGTCGCTCATATTCTATAGGTAATATTGGTAATGATAACGATTTTCAATTAAGTGTGTGGTTCTGTGCCTGTAAAAATTTATACTCTTCATAACTTCCGGTCTAGTGGATACTTTTGGTGGGAAAGTTGAGTTTAATAATTTAACACTAAGTTAGGGTGAAGTATGGGGCTTAATTGGGAGGTGGCTCGGAGGTACTAGGAAGGTGTTCTGTTTCTTTTGATACTAAATATCGCCATTGCTAGATGAAATAAGAAAATGTTACGTAGATTGCGTGTGCCGTATGCTCTCTCATTTTGCAAAGTACTCCTAAAGTTAGCTAGAAATCAGATCTTATCTTCAGCCACATCTACGAGGTTTGGTATGCGCTTTATAATTGAAGCCGATTTTGTAGTGCTTCTTTAAGCTGGCCGGCAAAGATAATGTTTTTCAGTTCATCGGCGGATGTAGGTAAATCTATCCCTGGTGCTCAGCTTTCAGCATTTTTAGTTTGGTGGATGCTTCTAAAGTGCCTGCTGAATAGATATTTTCCCATGGTAATAAAATGTGTAAGCACGATTGGGTATTTCTGAGGGATGTCTAAAGCGGTATTCTGGTTTTTTGTGTGTTGAAAATGGCCATTGTTTCTGTGGTTTTAATTGTGCAATAGGGAATCTCGCAAAGATAATGTGGATAATTTTTTATTGATAGTTAAAAAATAAAGAGTAATAAATAGATTATTATGGATGGTTGTCATAAATGAGACTGAGTTTTCTATTTTAGTCATGAGAATTAATGGCGTTTAGTTGGTGTAGGTAAAAGAAAAGGAGGTGGAAGTACAGTTGCGCCTTACTTGGTACTATTCTCCTTAAAGTAGATCGTTGTAATAAAAAAATATCCAATAAATTACTTGGTGTTGCGGGGCGTGTTGTTAATTGTGGTGTGGTTTATATGAATGTGATGTATCAATCTTTACTTAAAAATACGAATTTTCTGCTGAAAAATAGCAGGGAGATTAAAGATTGAGGAAAAACGACAATGTAAGCTTGAATATTTGTGCGAATTTACTCTACCCCTAAGATTGAATTAATTCTATTAAGCTTGTCATCAAATAGTTTATATTTGTTAATTGGCTGGTCACAATATGTTACCAAAATATAAGCTGTAATTTGCTGTAATTGGCGGCAAGGTGCTTTCTTGGGTTTCCCGTTGGGAGTCGGAGTTCAGGTGTGAGTGCAAGCTTCAATAGTAAAAAAAATATGTATAAAGCCTGTTCGTTTTGTTGTGAGTTCATGATCGCAAGATGATTTTTATGTGATTGGCGGACCGATTGTTCTGGCTAATTTTTAGAGGTAATTTGAAGGGGTAAGATTGTAAGTGGGTGTAAGTGAGAGGGGCTGGTCATGTAGCAAAAAAAAACCATACTACGCGGCAAGAAAAATAAAAAAATAAAGAAAATTACTTTGAAGTGATTGTTAAAATTTCTAATGTGTTTAATATTTCTCTCGGAAAATAATAAATAGAATCGATAAGTAGAGACTCTTGATGGTGGTCAAAGATTTACCCGGCAGATTTACCCGGCAGATTTACCCGGCAGATTTACCCGGCAGGTTTACCCGGCATGATTCCCGGATGGGTCTTTCAGTCGAGTTCTAAATTCTCTGATGTTTAAACCATTCTTAATTCAAGCTTTGAGGTTTTTGTTAAGTTTTTTGATATATATCAGCTTGATTAAAACAGTAAAAAAATAGCCTAAATGCCTCCGCATAGACGATTGAGGCCGTGTCTTATTTGACTTTAAAAATGGAGATTGAAATGTCGATACAGTTACAAAACATACTCAAGGAAAACGGGTTAGACCCTTTAAAGGTGGCACTGTCATCTGTGGCGGAACTCTATTCGATGACAGAGGATAACTTACTGGATTTCAAGACAGGCTTGATCCATGAGGCATTCGCTTATCACTATGAGAACAATGCTTTTTTCCGCTCCGCTTGCGATAGCAAAGGAGTGACACCGGATATGATCTCAACTCCAGCTGACCTGATCAAAATACCTCTGATTCCCATTGAGCTTTTTAAATCAAACGATAGCCATAAGTTACTTTCAGTCAGCCTACGTGATGTAGAGCTAGAAATGCGAAGCACAGGTACCTCTGGTATTCCCAGCGTTTCGCGCCGCTGCGCGGACACCGTTGACAATGCGGTGCTGGGGATTTACTCGATGTATCGCGAATTCCTAAAGATCTCCAAAGGTGCCGGCCTTTATCTTTGCCCCTCAACCGAGGAAATTCCTGAAATGGGCATGATCAAGGCCCTCAATATGCTCGCAGGTCTGCTGGACACTCATAGATTCATGGTTCGGCAAGAATCTTTTAAGCCCGAAGAGGCCTTAGAACAGCTTGAGGATTGGAATGATAAATTCAG
The DNA here is from genome assembly GCF_056311705.1 of Microbulbifer sp. ABM4_008. Lineage (NCBI taxonomy): Bacteria > Pseudomonadati > Pseudomonadota > Gammaproteobacteria > Cellvibrionales > Microbulbiferaceae > Microbulbifer > Microbulbifer sp. ABM4_008. The sequence continues at coordinate 1,048,794 of NZ_CM149970.1, forward strand.
TCGCCATTTGATTGGTCCTCCATTCCTGATCAATCGTTTTATCAGCTACCTCAAAGCTACCAACACCCGAATTAAACTCGATAAGAGTAGTTACATCATCACTCTTGGGGGGTGGAAGCGCTTCTCAGGCCAGATGTTGTCACGTGCAGAATTCAACAGTGAATGTATCGAGTACTTGGGCGTTGAAGAGAGCCAGATCCGTGACATCTACGCCTTGGTTGAATCCAATGTCATTGCTATTGACGATGAGTATGGAATCAAGCATGTCTCCCCCTTCGTTCATTTCTCGGTAAGAGACCCCAAACAACTAGATCGAGAGGTCGAACCGGGCCAGACCGGCCAATTGGCAATTCTTGACCCTCTCGCACGTTCGACGCCTGGTTTCATGCTTACTGAGGACTTGGTGCGACTGTTGCCTGAAGCGAGTCGTTCGGGAAGAAGTGGTCAACGCATGCAGTATGTAATGCGCCTACCTGAGTCAAAAGAATTTGGTTGCTGTGCGGTTAATTTAGATAAGCGGCTTGAAGATTTGGACGCAGAGCAGGCTGCTAGCGGCAGTTGTCCAGTCGTCGCCTAATTACAGCTGTCCAAGATGGAGCTACAACATGTACAACGACATCATCATTGACAACTTTTCCGACCCGGCTCATGTCGGTGATATCAACGAACCCAATTACGAATATGAAATTGGCAATCCAGTATGTGGAGATCGGATTCGCGTTCAGATCAACATCACCAATGGACTGATTGACAGTGCTCGCTTTAGAGCTTGGGGCTGCGCTACTTCGGTGGCGACGGCCAACATTTTCTGTGCCTCGCTTGAGGGGTTGGCACCGGAACAGCTTGCCGGGAGAACAAGTAGCGAAATAGAAGGCATGCTTGGTGAACTAGAGCCATCACAACACCATTGTGTTGAGATTTTGCAGCAGCTTCATCATAGGTTGCTGAGCTTAGTTGGCAAAGATTGTCGGGAGGTGATGCCATGACAAATGCTCACTCGATTGAGGGTTACTTCGACTACAACGCCACAACCCCGGTGTCGGAGGCTGTAGCTACGGCTATGTCCTCTGCGCTTCGGCTCTTTGCTAATCCATCGGGGCGTACGCTTCCTTCGACCAGTAATCGTGAGCTAATCCAGCGAGCAAAGACCCATGTCGCTAGCCTACTGGGTACCGCGCCGGAAAAAGTTTTCTTTACCTCCGGCGGTTCTGAAGCCAATAACTGGGCTATTAAAGGAAGCCTGATGAACGACCTGGGTAGGGCCGGCCATATCCTAACCACGGCGATTGAGCACCCTTCAGTTCTAGAAACTATCCGATACTGCGCCCACCAATTCGGATTCGAAGTCACCTGCTTGAAGCCGGGACCGAGTGGCGCCGTCAGTTTTGAGGCTGTCGCTGAAGCTATCCGGCCTGACACCAGATTGATTTCCATGATGTATGCGAACAATGAAACCGGCGTTATTCAACCTGTGGATCAGGTGGCAAGGCTGACCCGCTCCCGAGGCATTCCGTTCCATGTCGACGCAGTGCAAGCAGTAGGTAAGCGGCCTCTTGATGTCGAGGCATTAGGTGCTGATTTTGTTTCTTTTTCCGCACACAAATTCTATGGTCCCAAGGGTATTGGCGGCCTATATATCCAGAATATAGATCGCATATCTCCCTTGATTCATGGTGGTGGACAAGAGATGGCAATGCGCTCTGGTACCGAGAATTTGGTCGCTATCGCCGGACTCGGTGAGGCTGCTGACGAATGTCGCAGGGAGCTTGAGTACTGGGATCATCACTGTCTGAAGTGCAAACAGCACTTGATCGAACAGCTTGGCAAATCCTCTATCGAAACACATATCAATGGTGCTAGTCATTATGAGGGGGCGATTTCCAATACCTTAAACCTATCGATTCCAGGCATTCGGGGTGAGGCGCTTGCTCTGTTAATGGAAAAGAAAGATGGGATTGTGGTGTCGATTGGCTCTGCATGCAGTAACAACAAGACCCGTCAACTATCGCCTGTATTACAAGGAATGGGGCTAAGTGATGAAGAAATACAAAGTGCGATCAGGATTAGCTTCGGCCGCTTTACCAGCCTTGATGATATAGATCGTTTTGTTGATTCATTGCAGCGGTGCGTGGCACAGCTCAAAAGCATGAGCTTTAAAGGGTGAGGAGTTGGGCTCATGACGGATAAGATTTTTCCAGCTCAGCGCTTCATGGATCAGTTCGCCCGACACGTGGTTAATGAGCCTAGCCGTACCGCCTGCGTATTCCAGCCTCATGGGCCTGATAGTGCTCTATCGCTGAGTTACGGTGAACTGAATCAGCAGGTACTGGAACGGGCCCGACTGTTAGTCGAGCGCGGATATAGAGGCCAGCCGCTTGCTCTGCTTTTCCCTGCTGGTCTTGATTTTGTGGTCAACTTCCTCGCCTGCCTCGCGGCTGGCGTCATTGCTGTACCCCTGAACCTGAGTTGCAATGCTCAGCAATTAGAGCGCACTGTTCGTATTCTTGGTGATGCAAAGACCAAAGCCATTCTGACGACCGCTGAGACTCGTGAACAGCTATTTGAGCAATTAGCAGAATTACCGGCGATTAATTTGGGCGACCAGGCCTGGATTGATGAGCAGCAGGTTGGTGCTGCTAAAGATGTAGAGTTACCTCTTCCGGCTCCAGATGAGTTGGCGTTTGTTCAGTACACCTCAGGCTCTACTGATCTACCCAAAGGTGTGATGGTAAGTCACGCCAACATTATCGATAACCAATTGGCTATCCAGCAGGCGTGTGGCCACCGCGAAGGTGTAATTGCTGGCGGCTGGCTGCCACAGTTCCACGATATGGGACTGATAGGCCATATGCTGCAGCCATTGTTCCTTGGTGGTACCTACGTCTTCATGCCACCGATGAAGTTCGTTCAGCGTCCACGCCGGTGGTTAGAATTGATATCTCACTATCGAATTCATAGCTCTGCTGCACCTAATTTTGGCTATGAGCACTGCATCAAGTTCATAGGTGAGCGAGAGGACTTATCGGGATTAGACCTGAGTTGCTGGAAGGTGGCTTTGAATGGCTCTGAGCCTGTCAGCGCCGACACTATGAGGATATTTGCTGAACGTTTCCAGCCTTACGGTTTTTCCTCTACTGCTTTCTTTCCCTGCTACGGCATGGCTGAAACCACTTTGTTTGTCTCTGGAGGACCGAAAGGCGTAGGCATTGAAACCCTGGCTTTCGATCCCGCAGCATTTGACTCTGGTCGACTGCAATCTACTGGTGAGGGGCGTCAAGTGGTTAGCTGCGGTCGTATCACGCCAAGGATGATTTTGAAGGTTGTTGATCCGGAGAGTGGCCGGCTAGCAGATGAGGGTTGTATTGGTGAGATATGGATTAGTGGTGCCTCAATAGCACAAGGTTATCTTAACAACCTTGAGATTAGTAAGCAGCAATTCGGTGCTCGTATATCGCCCTGCGACGGTCATTATTACCTCAAAACCGGGGACATGGGCTTCGTCCGTGACAATAAGTTGTATATCACCGGGCGGATTAAGGAAATGTTAATCCTGCGCGGCCGCAACCTTTATCCATACGATATTGAACGTACCTGTAGTGACCATCCTGATGCGGCAGGCAATAACGGAGCCTCGGTTTTCACTGTGGATAGCAATGGCCAAAACCGACTGGCAGCCATTGTTGAGATTCGCCGCCACGCCTTTCTTAACCGAAACCACGATGAACTCCGACAGGAGCTGCGTGAGGCAGTGATGTTGGCACATGATGTCGCCCTCGACCAGCTTTTGCTGGTCAAGCCTGGCGGTATTCCGAAAACCACCAGCGGCAAAGTTCGTAGGACTGCCTGCAGGGATCTGATTGCAGCCGAAGAGGCGCAGCTCGCATGAACCGTTGATAGGAAATATAAGATGACGAATGAATTTAGAATGAAAAACCTGGTGGAACAGATCACAGATTTTATCGCTGCTAAGACACCAGAATTTTCGATTGATAAGCACAGTGACACCTCTTTCTCAAGTCTAGGTCTAGACTCGGCAGACCATGTCCAGCTATCGACTATGGTGGAGGACCACCTCTCTGTTGACATCGATCCGACGCTAGCCTTCGACTACCCAACGATTAACGCTCTTGTGGCACATCTCGAAAAGAATTTTTCAAGAACAGCTTTGGAGCGCAGTTGATGTCGCGACTTGATTGCATAGTTATCGGTGGAGGCCAGTTCGGTCTTCACACCGCACGAATGCTGCAGCAGGCTGATCTCAACTACCTTCTGCTTGAACGGGATAGTATTGGCGACGTTTGGCGTAACCGGCTCGAAGGTATGAAGCTATTCACTTCACGTCAATTCTGTGCCCTGCCAGGACTAGCCTTTCCGGGCGATCCTGAGGGCTTCCCGACTACAGTAGAAATAGCTGATTATTTGGTCAGCTATGCAGGCCACTTTGATCTTCAGGTTCGAGAAGGCTGTGAAGTTGTTGGTCTCGATCGCCTTTCGAACGGCAGTTTTCAGGTCGACCTTGCCGACGGCACGTCTCTGCTCGCCACCAGTATCGTCAATGCAACTGGTGCTAATCAGATACCCCAGGTGCCGGCGATAAGTTCCCAACTTGCTGGAGAGGTGCAGCAACTAGACGGTAGTCTCGCCTCAACCGATGTCATTTCTGATGGCCACACTGTTGCCGTTATTGGGGATGGTGCTACTGGGCGTCAGATCGTGGACCGGCTAGCGGGACGTTGCAATGTGTTTTTGGCCACGGGTTCCCCACGTGGCCTGCCTCCCAACCGTTTGTTCGGACGTGATATTTTTTGGTGGCTTGATCGCTTGCGTATCCTTTCCGCCGATAAGAACAGCCTCATCGCGAAGATATTAAAAAAGCGTAACCCTGTCCCCTGTGGTGAATACAACAATAGACGGCTGAAGGCTAAAGGCGTAAAGATTGTTGGCCGTGCTTTGGAGTGCTCTGGCCGTCAAATCCGTTTCGACTCCGTCGGTTGGCATGACATAGATACAGTGATTTGGGCAACAGGCTATTGCGACCGAACGAGCTGGCTAAAGTTGCCGCACTGTGTCGATGAGAGGGGCTTCATTGAAAACTATGGAAGGACTCCAGAGCCTGGGCTTTTCTTAGTGGGACGTAAATGGCTTAGTTGTCGAGCGTCGGAGCTGGTAATGGGGGTTGAGAAGGATGTAGAGCGAGTAATGGTGCCGCTGCGAGCCTTTTTATCCGAAAGGAAAGAAATACCTTGAACAAAAATATAAAGACCGATTGGATCATTCGCTCTGGCGCCAGTAAGTGGCTATTAGCGCTGGTGCTGTTGCTCACATTGATGTCGGCTGTTGGCCTAAAACGGATGGGGCTGGCCAGTGATTATCGCGTTTTCTTCGATGATAACGATCGTGACCTACTGCGCTTGGAGCAGATGCAAGATACTTATAGCACGACTGATAACGTGTTCATCATGATTGAACCGGTGGATGACAACATCTACAACCAGCGTACTCTGAGCCTTATACATGAAATGACACGCGCGTTGTGGCGGACGGCCCATGTCTCTCGAGTAGATTCGCTAACGAACTTCCCCTATAGCTCTGCTGAAGACGATGATATTTTGATTGAGGAGTTCGTCTACGAGCTTGACGAATTGACGCCGCAAAGGATCGCCTTTATTGAAACTGCCGCTAGTAGTGAGAGGGACTTGGTTGGCAATTTGGTTAGTAAGAACGGACGATTTACCGCGATCAATGCGACCATTCGGTTGCCAGGGTTAGACCATAAGGCCGAAGTGCTAGCCGTTACCGGTGCTGTCGATGAATTGATTAAGTCATTCAAGATGGAATATCCGGATCATCGTTTTTTTGTCACCGGTGTGGTGGAGATGAACGGTGCCTTTTTCCAGGCGGCAAAAAAAGACTTCATCACGCTGATACCGTTGATGATCCTTTTTGTGCTGGTCAGCGCTGCTCTAATTCTCGGATCACCTGCTGCAGGTGGCGCTATTTTGACGGTAGTAGTGTTGGCACTGCTAGGGTCTTTGGGTCTAGCTGGTTGGCTCGGTATTCAATTGTCTGCGCCATCAGTATCGGCTCCAATCATCATGTTCACGGTGATAGTAGCGTCGGCCATCCACATCCTCAGCTATATTCAGCGCCAGATACGCAGTGGTGTTTCTCGTGAAGAAGCAGTCTTGCAATCCTACCGGCGCAATCTCAAGCCGATTGCGGTGAGCCATGTCACTACTATTATCGGTTTTCTGGCGATGAATTTCAGTGACTCACCGCCGTTTCGAGATCTTGGCAATATAGTTGCCTTAGGTGTGCTCTTCTCGCTACTTTTGTCGTTGACGGTTCTACCACAGCTTCTGCTGCGTATTCGTTTTTCAACGCGGGAAACAGGTGCCAACCGACTGATTAATCGCATGGCTTTGTTGTCAGGCTGGGTTATCGCTTACCGCCAGCGGATATTGTGGCTAATGCTACCTTTGTCCCTATGCGTCGCTGCACTCAGTCCATTGAATCAATTAAACGATGATTTAATCCGCTATTTTGATGAGTCGCAGCCCTTCCGTGCTGATTCTGAACGTATCGATCGCCACTTTTCTGGTATTTATACAATCGATTACTCGCTCTCGGTACCAGAGCAGAACGGTATGTTTCAGCCAGAGTTTTTACAGTTTCTTGATACATTCGATGACTGGCTACATGAGCAGCCAGAAGTTTTTACAACTGCAAGCCCCCTGCACCGAATCAAGGATCTTAACCGTTTGATGAATGGTGGTGATGAGGACTCTTACCGGTTACCTGGCGATACAATTACCGCTGCACAGCAGTTCCTGCTATACGAGATGTCGTTGCCGTTTGGTCGTGATGTGACCCATCAGGTGAATTTGAATAAATCCTCGGTGAAACTGACTGCACGATTAAAGAATCTAAGCTCGGTGGGCTTAATTGCTTTTGAAAAACGGGTCGAAGAGTGGTTATTGCAAAACCAACCTCGCTCCATTGATATCTATCACAGCAGTCCCGCAGTGATTTTTTCCCACATTGGTCAATCAAATATTGTAAGTCTCCTTGAAGGTGCCTCGCTAGCGTTTGTGGTGATTTCATTGACGTTGATGCTGGTATTCCGCTCACTCGATATTGGTCTATTGAGCTTGGTTCCAAACCTGCTTCCAGTCGCGGCAGCATTTGGATTTTGGTATCTCGTTAATGGTCAAATCTCAATGGGGCTGGCTGGGGTGTCGGCAATGGCGATCGGCATAATCGTCGATGATACAGTTCACTTCCTCTATCAGTATGTCAACGGTCTAAAGCGGGGGCTCAGTCCTGAAGATAGCGTAAGCGAAACCATTAGTAAGACTATGGGTGGGATCGTGATTAGCTCAATGCTGCTAGTGATAGGCTTCCTTCTATTGTCGACCTCGGCGTTCGAGAAAAATGCCCAGATGGGTATGCTCACGGGGATGTCTATTGTGTTGGCATTGGTGTTTGACTTGATATTACTACCGGCCTTGGTTCTAACCTTTATGCGCAGGACACGTACGTCGAACCTGCAATTTCGTACCGACAAGGAACTAAATAATGCGAACTGATTACCGTCTCCTCCTTCCAGTGACAATACTTTGTGGCCTAATCGGTTTGCCGGTTCAAGGCGCTGCTAGCGATGTTAGAAAGGGGCGGGAGGTCGCAGTGGCAGTGGATAACCGTGATCTTGGTTACGGCGACAGTGTTGCCGAATTGACGATGATTCTACGCAACAGGGCCGGAGATGAAACTCGACGTGAACTGCAGATCAGCTCACTTGAGAGTCACGAGGGTGGAGACAAATCGTTAATCCGCTTCAATTTTCCTGCCGATATCCGGGGCACGGCGCTTCTAACGCATCCGCAGTTAGAGGATACCGATAAGCAGTGGTTATATTTGCCTGCCTATTCCCGTATTAAGAGGATCTCATCTCGCAATAAGAGTGGTGCGTTCGTCGGTAGTGAGTTTTCGTTCGAGGACTTGTCTGATAAGGCGGTCGACGATTTCCGCTATACCTACGTGAGAGAGGAATCATGCGAAGATGGTGCCCTGGTTTGTGACGTAATTGACCGAGTGCCAGAAGACTCTCACTCTGCATATAGCCGGCAGCGGGTCTGGGTTGATCAGAGTGCTCGACGTATCTTCCGTATAGACTATTTCGACCGTAAGGAAACGCTGCTCAAGACTTTTTCCGCAAGGGATTTTCGCCTCTACGACGATCGTTATTGGAGGCCCATGGAGGTGGTTATGCATAATCAGCAGAGTGGAAACGTAACGATCTTAAGCTATAGCCGCATCGAGTTTGGTACCGGTCTCTCAGTTGCGAATTTCCATCGCAATACACTCCGGGATTAAGGGTATGGGGGTCTTGCGTTTAGCGTTTTGGGTGCAGCTGTGTCTAAGCCTTACCATTATGCCGGTCCTCGCAGAGGTCAAGGTTGACAAGTATTCTGTTGATATCGCGGCCACGGCTCGTATATTTGCAGAAGAGGAGTCGCTGGCCATTGATGATAGCTACCGCTTCGGACCGGGGCTGGAAATTGAAGCAAATGCTGAGGGGGATATTGGTGATACTGGCTATAAGCTGCGGTTGTTTGGTAGCTGGGATAAGCAGGATGGGGAGCGTCGTTATGCCGATATCCGCCAAGCCAGCCTTCACTGGCGCCGTGATCAGTTATCGCTGAATCTTGGTGTTAGCACTTTCTTTTGGGGCGTTTCTGAATCTCTGAATATAGTCAATGTACTTAATCAGGCTGACTTGCGCCAAGCTATCGACGGAAAGGAAAAGATGGGGCAGACCTTCGCATCTTTAGGTTTGCGTTTTGATAACGGCGAACTATCGATATTCTATCTGCCAACTTTTCGTGAGCGAGAATTTCCAGAGCGCCCGTCATTCGGACTACCGATTTCGGACCGGGCACTTTTTGAAAGCTCGAATAGAGGTGGAGATGTTGCTCTGCGAGGCCATTTTTACGCTGGTGATTTAGAAACAGGGATCGGTTACTTCAGAGGCACTAGGCGGGCGCCACTACTGGTAAGGCCTAGCCCTTCAGCGACGATGTTGACTCCCTTTTACATCGAAACCGAGAATTTTTTACTGGACACACTTTATCTCCTCGGCGACACGACCTTGAAGTTGGAAGCGAAAACTGGTCGCGAACTGGAGCAAGGTTTCTTTGCTGCAAACGTTGGCCTTGAGCACCCGATTTATTCGCTACCGGATAGTATGCAAGATCTGTCCTTGATCGCCGAATATCTAATCGACGATAGGGATGAGCAAGCTGAAACATTAGGTCAGAACGATCTCTTTGTCGGCCTTAGAGCTAGCTTCGGTGATACCGGTGACAGCGAATTTCGAGGGGTCATAAGTTATGACTTCGATAGTCATGGCAACTACCTCGACTTAGGCTTAGAACACCGTCTGAGCGATTATTTTAGAATCGAAACTCGGGCGTTTTTATTCCTCAATGTGGGCCGCAGTGATACTTGGCTGTATCCAGTACGGGATGAGGATTTTATCGAGTTTAAGTTGCATTATTCTTTTTGAGCGGACCCTATGAAGACTGGAGTTAACAGGGATATAGGTCTTTGGATTGCTACCGTGAAGGAGTTTGAAACTCTAATCGAGCATGATCCGCAAACTGTCTTCACCACAGTTAGCGAGGCTGAGCAGAAAAGATATAGTGGGATTGTTAATCGAGCGGCGGGCCTACATTTTCTGCTTGGTCGTTACCTATTGCGTTATGTTTTATCCGCTAAAAGTGGCGTAAGTATTTTGCCGGCAGATTGGGAAATTTTCCCTGATGAGCAAGGCAGGCCTAGAGTTTTAAACCAAAGTGTGGCCCCAATAAAATTTAGTATTTCTCATGCTAGTGGTGTGGTCGCGATTGCGCTTAGCTCTACCGTTGATCCAGGTATAGATCTGGAGCCCCTTGCTCGTGAACTGGGCTCAGGTCTAAATTTCAGGCATTTACTTAGTCCAGAGCAATATGACCAGGTAATGACTATCCCAAGCACTGCTCACTGTGAATTGTTAACAAGGGTTTGGTGCATTAAAGAGTCTGTGTCCAAAGTGTGTGGTTTGGGGCTTCGACTGCCTTTTTCTACGATCGAGTTTGATCTTGTATCTTTGCTTAACTCGCAACCAGCCACGTGGCTTGAGTGTAAGGTAAGAGAAATGGGGAGCTTTTGGTTTAACCTTTGCACGTTGGCGCAACGCTATTGGCTTTGTGTAGCGATGGAGTCGCCGGCGTTGTCGCCTTTGGGTCGATTGGAAACAAACCATTTTAACCTACTCAGCCGCAAGGCGTTTTAGAAACAAGACGTGGAGTTGGAAGTAGCTGCCGCACAAAATTAATTTTAGGTCCAGTTACGCTGCTTCAATGTCATTAATACAGGATGAGATGATGGACGTGCTCGAGTACATCAGGGAAAAGGAAAGGTTGCTTAGGGCTCGGATTAACAATTTGGACCTCAAAAGCACCCATGATAATCACCTGCATCAGTTGTCCTATTACATCAGTAACTTGCTTAAAAATTCATGGACTTCGAAAGCTGGGCCGGTTGTTGATCCTGCTACCAATCGTGAATTACAAGTCATTAAGAACCCTAAGGCCATCGCTTTCTACCAAGACTGGCAAGCACGTATTGGTCAGCAGATATATATTGGGCGCTGGATTGTAGTTGACCAGTCGCGCATTGACAGTTTTGCCGAAGTAACTGGAGACCGCCAGTGGATTCATATTGATCCAGAACGAGCAAGGGCTGAATCGCCGTTTGGAGGCACAATTGCCCACGGCTTTTTGGTCCTATCGCTAATTCCCGAGCTCACCGATGCTGTCAATCCGGAAAAACCGCCTTACCCTGAAGCTAGAATGATTATAAACTGCGGCCTTGAACAGGTGCGTTTTCCTTATCCAGTTAAGACTGGCAATCGTATCCGAGCTCGTACGACTTTAAAGTCCCTGGTGCCATCGAAGCGTAGTGTGGAAATGATCAATCATATTGAGGTAGAGGTTGAAGGTTCAGGTCGCCTGGTTTGTGTTGCGGATAGTGTGCTGAAACTTTACTTCTGAATTCAAAATGCACGCGCACCCTCCCGGCACTTACTAATTATCATAGGCAAACTGGGAGGAGAGTAATTCTCGATTGATCGCTCTTGCAAGAGCGCAGAATTAGCCATCTCTGGATAGAGATATGAACCTTGAGTATCTGTGATTATCGAAAGGTGTATTCCTGCTATCTGATAGGGAATTTCAGAGGCTATGGGGGCTGGGGTTTATTAATTTCCCTGGTTAAGTAGGGAAATGCAGCTGGGGGCGGCGTTAGACGTAAGACTTACCCACGTTTAGTAGACACCCTGTATAGTTAGGTTTAGGCCTAACACGGAGGTGTATCATGGGTAAGAAAAGAACTCAGGCGTATACGGAGGAGTTCCGCAGAGAAGCAGTTAAGAGAGCGGAAAAGGCTGGAGCAACAACGGCTTCTGTGGCGCGAGAGCTAGGCGTCAGCGCACAGCAGATCTACAACTGGCGTCGTCAATTTAATCGACTGTCTGATAAGCAGTTCAATAGTTTAGACGGTGTCGACTATTCCAAACAGGAAAGCGCTGAAGTTCGCAAACTCAAGAAGGAGCTGCATGAAGCTCGTCAGGAGGTTGAGTTTCTAAAAAAGGCAGCTGCGTACTTTGCGAACCACCAAGAGTAAAGTACGCATTGATACAAGAGCATGTAGGGTCATTCCCGGTTAGCTTGATGTGTCGGTGTTTAGAAGTCTCAAGATCGGGTTATTATCGATGGCGGGGGCGATTGCCATCTGCTCGCACGATTAGAGAGATACGAACAATCGAGAAAATCCGAGAGACGTTTGTTGAGTTTAAAGGTCGTTATGGCGCGCCTAGAATTGCTTGCGAGCTTCAAGAGTTAGGTGAGCCATGCTCGCGGAACTACGTCGCTAAGCTTATGCAACAGGAACATATTAAAGCGAGAAACGGCAAAGGCTTTCGATATAGTCAGCCCGTAGAGGGGAGCATTAACGTCTCCGCCAACTTACTTAAGCGTTGCTTTGATGTGGATCGACCAAATTGCCGCTGGACCAGTGACATTACGTATATCTGGGTTCTGGATAGGTGGCTATACCTCGCGGTAGTTATGGATCTGTACTCTCGACGTATTGTAGGTTGGGCATTCGACTCGCAGATGACCGATGAATTGACACGTCGAGCATTGAAAATGGCCCTAGAGCGACGACCAATAAAGCCTGGACTGCTAGTTCACTCTGACAGGGGTGTGCAATATCGATCGCAGAAATACCAGGATCTCTTGTCCGAAAGCAAGTGCAAGCCGAGTATGAGTCGCCAGGCTAACTGTTGGGATAATGCGGCAATGGAATCATTCTTTAGCAGGCTAAAAGTCGAGCTGGTCTATGCCGGAACATTCGAAAGCGAAGAGCAAGCAAAATCTGAGGTGTTTGAATACATTGAGATTTTCTACAATAGAGTTCGTAGGCACTCTGCATTGGGCTATGTAAGTCCAGCAGAGTATGAGCGAAAATACGCATAGTTAGAGTGTCTACTTTTTGTGGGCAAGACCAACGTGTCTTTACCACCTAGATAACTCTTTTATTTCTGACCTTTCTGACTGAGCGCTCCATTGCCGAGGATTAGTGGCTGCGTTGCTACAAATCTAGATGGATTCCATCAAAGATCGGGTGGTTCACTTGTAATGATGAGGTATGAGCGCTAGATTTGTAACCAACCAATAAGCAAATAAATAGAAAGAATTTTTTTAATAAAGATTTTTTTGGTATGCTATATCTAATTTTTTCTTTTTTTAGGATAAAATTGTCGGTATGTGTGTGTAATTTGAAGCAACTTACCTCTTCATTTATCTCACCTGTTTGATACCCCAAAGGTACATTTAGGCTCTTGAAGTGATTAGTGTTCAAACTTTATTGTTCCAAAATAAAATTAGTGTTCAAACTTTATTGTGCGAGAACAAATGGGAGATGTTATTCCTTTCAAAAGAAAAACCGCTTGGCAAAAGCACAAGGGCAGCACCCTGTGCAGGGAAGGTTTTCATAAATGGAAAGTGGTCACCGAGCGCAAGTTTGACGTAAAGCAGGGAAAGTTGGTTACTGAATATCGTTGTGAACGCTGTGGAAAAACGAAAATTAAACACTTGTAAATTTTCTCTCTCCAAATCCGATATTCATAGGCCGGCTCAATTAATAATTAGGTAATTTACTTTCCCCTACTAAGAGAATTGTCAAAATTCAACATCTCTAATACGGGTGATTACTGCGAAAAAATATTTTTGGGTCTCAGGAATTTCTATAATTCACTCATCTATGATTATGGGGTTAGCAAATAATGCAACGTTACTTTTGAGTTACGCAGTAACGTTGCATAGGTTTATAAGTAGGTTAAGAGACTGATTTGGTTTGCCCTGATAGATAGTCTACTGAGCTGTGCCTCTTTAGGTTCAGCACGCCTTGTGTTACTTGCCATGTGATAGCCAGTGCACCGACGATAAACACCACATCACCAATAGTTCGTATCCATCTTAGAGTAACTAGCGTTCCACTTTGCATTAGGGTTTCACTGCGGGCATACCAAAGGCCTTCTGAAGCGCTCGCTATAAACTGGATAATACCGACCGGCAAAAGGCTGGTGAACAACATTAAAGCCAAACCTATATTCATCCACCAGAATGCCGTTTTCATCAATTTTTCGCTAAATATAAACTGGGGACGAATATATCTAAGAACGAGTAAACTAAAGCCCAATGCCAAGAACCCATATACTCCAAACAATGCACCATGGGCATGTGTGGCTGTGGTATTTAAGCCCTGAAGATAATATAACGCTATCGGTGGATTAATGGTAAAGCCAAGTACGCCTGCTCCTAACATATTCCAGAAAGCAACAGCTACAAAAAACATCAAAGGCCATTTGATTTTCACCATCCAGGGTGCACGATTTTTTAAGCTATAATGATCCCAGGCTTCATAACCCAACAAGATAAGTGGGACCACTTCGAGTGCGCTAAATGTGGCCCCTACCGCCATAACTGGTGTTGTCGTCCCTGAGAAATATAGGTGGTGAAAAGTTCCCGGTACACCCCCTAGTAGAAATAATGACGCTGATGCTAGAGAAGTCACAGTAGCCATGCGTTTAGATACAAGGCCCATACTGAAGAAGATAAATGCAAGCGCAGTTGTAGCAAAAACTTCAAAGAAACCTTCTACCCATAAGTGCACTATCCACCAGCGCCAAAACTCCATGACCGATATGTGTGTGCGCTCGCCATAAAAGAAGCCAGCACCATAAAACAATCCTATGGCAATTACGGAAGCAGTAAACAGGGCTAGCAGGTTTTTATCACCTTTTTGCTTTAATGCTGGAACAATGCCGCGCAGCATTAATGCCAACCATAGTACGATGCCGGTAAATTTACCGATTTGCCATAGTCTGCCAAGATCTACAAATTCATATCCTTGATGGCCCAGCCAAAAGCTGAGCTCTGGTGGCAGAGTTTGCGCAATGGCTAGATAATTGCCGACAAATGATCCAATAACGACTGCTATCAATGCCCAAAACAATATATCAACACCAAGTTTTTGGAACTTAGGATCTTTACCACCGTTGATGATTGGAGCAAGAAATAGCCCGGCAGCTAAAAATCCTGTAGCTATCCAAAATAGAGCAGCCTGTATATGCCAGGTGCGTACCAGGCTGTATGGAAACCACTCCGATGTCTCTATCCCATAGAATCCTTGTCCTTCGACAGTATAGTGGGCAGTAAAACCACCTAAAAAAACTTGGAAAGTAAATAGTCCTACTATAGCTAGTAAGTATTTTCCAAGAGCTTTCTGTGAGGGAGTTAATTTGAAGGTGCTGATTGGATCTTGCTTGGGGGCAGTAGGGTGTTTGTCTTCAGTGCGTAGGAACGCCCATGCCCAAACTAGGGCGCCAATGCCGGCAATCAATAAGACCACGCTAATAATAGACCAAATAATATTTTCGCTAGTTGGCTTGTTGTCAATTAATGGTTCGTGGGGCCAATTGTTAGTGTAGGTTGCGCCACCTGGTGAACGCTCGGTTGAAGCTACCCAGGATGTCCAAAAGAAGAACTCAGTAAGTCGTTCTCGGCGATCAGCATCAGGCAGTGTAACCTCTTTCATTGCGTAATTTGCGCGGGTTGGCTGTAAAGCGGGATCCCCCCCAAAAAGTGCATTATAATATTTTGCAGTTTGCTCTATAGCTGTGACTCTTCGCTTAGATAAAGTAGCATTTCCAGATTCGCTGCTATAGGTGTTGGTTCTATAATCTAATTTAAGGTCATACAGAAGTTTGTGTTTTTCCCTTTTGGATAAAGATTCATATGGTAGGCCAAATTCCTCTTTTGCCGCTATTGATAACCAATTAATTAGCTCTCGATGTAACCAATCAGCGGTCCAGTCTGGGGCTTGGTAGGCACCATGCCCCCAAATAGATCCCAGTTGCATTCCTCCAACGGATTGCCAAGAAGTTTGACCATCTAAAATTTTATCTTTAGTGGTCAGTATTTTGCCATTTTCTGAGACAAAGGCGTCAGGTATCGGAGGTGCCTTCCGATATATTTCACTGCCAAAATATCCGAGTATTGAAAAGGTTACAGTTAAAACGCCGATCAATGTCCACCAAAGAGATTTGTAAGTTCTCATCAGAGTTATCCTTGCCAATATAAATTGGCTTTTTTAGCAATATGCTATTTAAACTATTAATTTTCGTATATCTCCCTAGGCTGCTTGTAAACCAAAACATCGTAAACATCGGGTATCTCTAATTTTTTGGAGTGGATCTATGATGCCTGATTGAGTGTTAATAGGTTTTAAGCCTGACTTTTCGCGTTCTTGCTTAGCTGCGTTGATCTCATGAGATTGGCCTCCAGTAGAGGCGTTAACTTGCAACAGAAAAAACATAAACTCTCCTTTTCCTTGTGTTGCTTGAATAAATCAAATTGAGAATGGGCTTCTCAAAATAATGTTTGGTCTTGTAAGACATTGAATTTTTAGGTGACCGATACCTTGTATTTGGGTAATGAAAAATGGCCAATAATCGTTGTTAACCTGCCGCCCCTGGGTAGAGTTTGTGTAAGCGAATATATCGAAGTTCACTTCTTGGCCTCTTAAATTAATTAGCGGCCTTAAATTCAGGAAAGTAGCCCCTGACTTCAGAGCGCTTTCGCTCGAAATTCCTCTAATAGCTTTTGGGGCAGTCATAAATAGCACATTCGGCTGTAACCGTAGCCTAAGGGCTAGGTTGAACGAGCATTTGAGACTGAGCATTCTCTACCCCTTTATCTATACATGTATATGAGATGCATCTTTTGCGTGGCAATTTACACCTAAATTCCAATGATGTAAACTAGATGCATCTTTAAATTTTCAAGGGATGAAAATTCTTGGCTTCACAATGAGGGACTTTGCCAATGAAGATCACGCAATTTACCGACTACTCTTTGCGAGTGTTGATGTACCTTGCTATACAGAATCGAGAGTTAGTAACCATCAGAGAAGTTGCTGAGCGCTACCAAATATCTAAAAACCACCTAATGAAGGTGGTACAAGAGTTGAATCTCAAAGGCTACTTGATTGCAACCCGGGGTAAGTATGGTGGCATTCGGCTAAGCCGAGCTCCTGAAGACATTAATGTTGGAGAGCTAGTTCGATTATTGGAGCAAGATACCGTGTTAGTAGAATGCTTTGGGACAAATAATCAATGTGTCATAACTCCTGCGTGTAGGTTGAAGAAAATGTTCGCCGAGGCTATGGAAAGTTTTTTTATTTGTTTGGAGCAATACACCTTGGAAGACCTGGTATCCGGCCCGAGTCAGACTGACCTTATCAATATACTAGCTTTTCCTGCGAAAATTGAGAGGGCGCAGCAAGGTCCCTAGGTTAGGCTTGTCTTATATTTGCTTGAGGGAGAAAAAGTACAGTTTTCCATTCAAAGCCTGGAAGATTCATACTCTAGGGCCTTTATTACATAAGGGGCTTTGTATCCCGCCAGATGAAAAGCCTATCTTCAATTTCCTCTCACCCTATATCAGGTAGCCACTCAATGCACGTTGGTCTGACTTTTAGGTTTTAGGGGGTATTGGGAGTGCTTCCTAGAGTAGGGAAATACTCAGCACAAATTTATTGCTCCTGCTCAAGCGTAATGCCTTTATCTGGGAGATGGTTGCTGAATATCGTTATGAGTGCCGTAGTAAAACGAAAGCGAGGATTGTGCCAATTTTGTCTTATAGGAACCAGTTTAATTGGGAGTCGGCTTCCCTGCCTGCCTCAGTAGTGCGAATATCGAAGTACAATGACACCCGCACTATACTGATTAGCAACTAAAAATAAGCAGCGAATTAATAACGATAGTAGCGACCGCGATAACGATAGTAATCTCTGCGCTTTCTTTCCCTATCATAGAGGTAGCCTGCACCGGCACCAATAACCGCACCTGCGGCAGTGCCACCAGGGCGCCCGCCACTGATCAAGGCACCTGTTACTGCGCCTATACCGACACCGGTGCCGATTCGGCGGTCGGTATCACTCATATTGGCGCAGCCCGTACCTCCAAGGCTTGCAGTCAATACTGCGGCCAAGCTGAGATATTTGATAGCTTTGATACGCATAGACACCTCTGTTACTGGAAGGTTGAGGTATAAAGAATCGGCGCAGGCCGACTATTTCGGAGCCAGTGTAGAGTCCGCATGCACTGGCAACAAATCCAAATTGGGAGTTTCATTCCCTTTTTTTGTCGATATTTAGGTGGTTGTTAAGGTGTTCGAAAAACAAGACTTGGTAGAACTGGCTCGACTCAAAATGCCATTTGGAAAATACTCGGGCCGGGTTTTAATAGATTTGCCTGAGGAGTACCTGCTTTGGTTCGCAAAAAAGGGGTTTCCAGAGGGGCGTCTAGGACAGTTAATGGCATTAGCCTTGGAGATAAAAGTAGAGGGATTGCAGGGGCTTATTGATCCTCTGCGCTGACCTTTTAGCAGGTTTTCCCAGTATTGCAATCACCTTGGTCGGTTTGCTCTGCGGGACTTTGACATTAATATAGTAGTGCCTAGGTGTGCTTTGCGGAGCGAAGCCCAAGAAAAAGCGGGCCGTAATGGAGACTGGACTGACCCGGAAATAGGCCCACAGCGGGTAACCACTGGTCTGAATGATTTCAGCGAGGTAGTAGCGGGAGTAGAGCCAGTCAGCTTAAAAGAGGGAGCGGTCGAAACGAATTCGGCCGCCACTCTTTTAAATTATTCTAAACTCAGTTCTCACCGACTAATACCCGCCGGCAATATTTTGTGAGAGAGTTGCCCGACTCGAAAGTCGGACGCAGCTATCTACTGACTAACTGATTAGAGTGGGATTCGGATAACAACACCACCCATAGTGTGGCCCAGCTCAAAGTCAGTGCGCGGGCTGTCTACGTGATCGTTGTGACAGCTCACACAAGCAGGTGAAACACCTACATCCGCATATACTGCAGTGAAGTACTCGGTATCACCTAGTTTTTCGCGGCCGTAAAAGTTTTTCCCTGGGTTGTCGATTACGTACTGCAAGCCCTCTTTTTCCATCTCAGTGCGCGGTTTGTTTTGCTTGTTGATTGGCCACAGGGAGAGCAGGGCATAGTTAAAGCCAGACTCATTTTCGGCAACACGCTCAGCTCCCATACGCATCATCTGCGCGGGGAGTGGTAGCAATTTCTTATCTTGCCAATGCTCATCAGCGTCAAGGATTTTTTCCTCGTTCTGCAGGCGGTTTACAACCTTGTTGGTGTAGTTGGCCCTGTCTGCCTCGATAACGGCAAAGATGGCATCCGCCATTCGCTCCGGAGCAACTCCCTGGTTTTTCTCACAGCCGGTGAGCAGTGCCAGTCCAGCGATAATACAAGCGGCAATACGCATATTTTCCCCTCCTATTGGGATTGATTTTGCATGTTTTTGCTTTTGGTAATCCTTGCAATACGCTCGCGGATCAGCTCGAATGTTTCATGCTTCTCTGCGGGTTTATGCTTGAAATTATTGTTAATCAGAGTTTTGTCAGCCAGGGCAGCAAGGGAGAATTCGGCTCCATGACAGCTCAGGCAAACGGGCATCATTTTTTCATTGGGGCGAAGGTTATGATTTTGATTATGGTTAACTACAACCTGTTCGCCATGGGTTTCCCGTGGTAAATGGCAGCTGGCACAGCTTACGCCACCCTCTGGGTTTGAATTCCAGGTATCGAAGTGAGGGGACTCTTTGTAAGAGAGACTGTGCTCATCACTGTGGCAACCCAGGCAAGCCTCTACAGCGGCAAATTGCAGATTTACTTCATGGGGCCCGTGACAACTGACACAGCTCAATTCATCCGTTGCGCTGGTATTCATGGGAAGGCGGGCCTGTTGCGGGGAGATGGCACCGACCTGCTGGATAAAGCCTTCTTCCAGCTTGTTGGACATGCGCATTCCATGTTTTCCTTGAGTGAAGGATTCTTTTTGATCGCTGTGGCAACTAGCACATTGCTCGACAATCTCAACGCTACTGAATTGCATTTGCCCATCGACGTGACAGCTGCTGCAGTTCACCTCTGTTTGTGCGTGAATACTCTGTGCCCAGACCGTTGCGATTTCTGCAGTCTGGCTAGAGCTGCTAATGTCTGCTTCGCTAACTTTTAAAGGGGCTTTATCTGAATGCTCATTTAGCCAGGACTGAACTGCTGTACGAGCGGGAAGCTTTGCAGTTTCCAATAGATCAGGTTGATCAACATGGGCGATAAGGAAGTCTTCATAGAGGGAGCCATTATCGTGATAGTTGTGGCAGCCCGCACTTGCGCAGGTTTCAAATCCCAGGTCTTTGTGACTACTGCGCTCTTCGGCAATATCGCTGTGGCAGTGAAAGCAAAAGTCGCCCGCCAGGGTTACTCCCATCTCTCCGGTGATTTGTGGTTTGTGCTCAGTGTGACAACTTACACATAGCCGGGCGTCAAGAGTCTCCAGAAGTACAGCATTGCGCGGATCTAAAAATTTCTGCCGGGGGTGTGAGTCGTCTACAAGCTCCAGTTCTTCCGCATGGCAATTCAGGCAAGCTTGCTGAACAGCATCCTCACCGGCAAAGCCATCGGTATGGCAGGAAGTACAAGCCAGCTCAATTTGATGGTGACCGTGCGTGGCATCTCCACTGATAAATAGAGATTTATCGTCAACGTTAAGGTTGTATGCCACCGCAGAGCCGATAGCCAGCGTTAGCAATACACCGTAATGCCAGAATTTAAATTGATATGATTTCATCTAGAAGTAATAAACCGCAAAAATATGGTAGGCGAGAAGGACCGGTAAGGCCCAGAGCAGGGCATAGTGAACTCGGGACCACCATTTTCGGTGTTCGCGAAGTTTCAGGTCAGTCCAGTGGTGGTTGCGCGCCATAAAAACGCCGACGAGAGAACCAGTTGCGGTTGCAGTTAGAAATACCAGCATCAATGCCAAATTCAGGTTTTCACCAAGGCGGAAGCCTGAATGTACAGCGAGAGCAAGTAGAGCGATTAAACCTGTAACGCTGTGTGCATAGCGCCAGTGATCGACATGCCCAAGGCTAAGTTTATTCCAACGTTTCCTGATACTGAGAGCGGCAGTAAACAAGCACATAGCGAGAATGGTATAGCCCGTAACCTGCTTCCAAAAATTGTCGTACCAGAGCTTTTCCCAAAAAAGTGCAGTCTGTACTGAGGGGGAAACTGGAGCTGGCGGCATCAGGAAAGCCAGGGCTATCAGGATTAATGACAGAACAGAAGTTATCAATATCCCCTTGGAGTGCCGCATTACCAAGTTGGGAGCTGGCACATCCAGAAGCTCAGCCATTAGTGGGCGGCAACTACCACAAACAGACCCGGCTGTTGTCGCTTGTTGCAGCTCATTTAAATTGCGCTTCCCAGCGGAAATAGCCTTGCATAATTCCCCTTTGGTGACAGAGTTGCACTGGCAGACTAGATAACTATCGGGAAAATCTTTAATGCTATTGCCGCTTTTTTTGGCAAACACTCGCCCTTCGCTTTCAAAGTCTTTCAGTGTGCGCAGAGAGATTTTTTGTTCCTGTGCTACAGTCTGACGCAATTCATTGGCTTCATCCCAGCTGCCAATATAAATGGCCCCAACGATGTATTCGCCTTTGATAAATAAGCGTCTATAGATCCCCTTAAAACGATTGCGATAGACATGGCTCTCAACGCCCTCTTGCTGATTGAGGTTTTCCGGGGTTACCTCTCCCATTATTCCGCAGGGAATATGGGCAATTTTCAGCTGAATATCGGTATAAGTGCCGGAGTAGGGCTGCGAGAGAGATTTACCGCTATGGTTGCGACGAATATGT
The DNA here is from genome assembly GCF_056311705.1 of Microbulbifer sp. ABM4_008. Lineage (NCBI taxonomy): Bacteria > Pseudomonadati > Pseudomonadota > Gammaproteobacteria > Cellvibrionales > Microbulbiferaceae > Microbulbifer > Microbulbifer sp. ABM4_008. Next base: position 1,070,198 of record NZ_CM149970.1, read on the forward strand.
GAGCAGCAGCTTTCAGCTTGTTCGTAGCCCGGTCGGACCAATTGGTAGACTTTCTTGTCAAACTCAGCGCACTCGCCTACGGCGTAAATATCCGGGTCGGAAGTTTGCATCCATTCATTGACTACGATTCCGCGTTTAGTTGAAAGTCCGCTCTGTTCGGCCAGGCTAATTTCCGGCTTAATGCCAGTGCACAACACGATAGCGTCGACGGGAATTTTTTCGCCACTTTCAAAAGTGAGTAGGCGCTTGCTATCGCTCTCTTCAATGGATGTTAGGGAGTCCGAAATTTTTAACTCTACACCCAGTGCAGTGAGTGCGGACTTTAGGAACTCCTCTCCTTCTTCACCCAGGAGCCCGCTGAGTAAGTGTCCTCTGGATTGTAAAGTGATGTTGTTTTTAGGTGTTTTTAACGCGGTTGCAGCTTCAAGGCCCAGAGCACCAGCACCGATAACACAGATGTCTGCATTCTGCTCCCTTAACTCAAGTAAATCATTGGTGTTACGCAGACTTCGAAAAGGGTAAACACCAGGCAGATCCGCACCCGGAATCTTCGGAATAATAGGATTTGATCCAGTCGCTATTATTAGCTTGGAATAAGGTTGTATATTCCCTGCAGCATCGGTGACTGTTTTTTTGGAGCGATCAATAGAGACTATTTTACGGTCAATATATTCTGCCAGGCGGTGGTCACTTTGACTGAGAATAGGGTTATCAAGCTCCTCCAACTCTACATGGCTTGATAGATATTGAGAAAGTTTAACCCGGTTGTAGGGAGACTCTGTTTCTGCTCCATAGATAACAATTTGAGCTTCATCACAGAATTCTAATAATTTTTGTGCACAACGCACACCCACCGGACCAGTACCGATAATTACATAAATTGGGTAACTGTTATCATTAGTGTGGATGCCGCTTGGTAATTGCTCGACAAGTGTGTCGTCTAGCTCAGTCATACCTCCCCCCGACTGCTTTGATTTTCTATTAGTCTTTGTATTTTTAATTTGTCTGCCAGATGGCCTGCTAATTTTCTTAGACTAATATCCCACTCTTAGGTGTTTTTTTGAATTCTAATCCCTATATGTTTAAACAAAATTAAATAAACGTCTAGTACCGATTAGAACATGACGATAGAGAATTGGGTGTAAAGTAAGGTCAGGTCGGAAAATAAGGCTGGATTTAACTGATGCGCACAGTTTTTTTGGGGGGCTAAATGTATCTTGCCCAAATTCAGTGCTTAAATTTAATTTGGCTGTGAAAAATTGGTGGGGTGAGGGGAGTGCTTTCCAGTTACTTTGTGACCGCTGAGCGGCCAAAAAATATGCGGCCCCGTCCTTGTGGGCTGCGGACTGTAAAATAGTATGCCTATTGTAAAGATTTGTTTCCTATCGGCATTCCTAGGTTAAATATCTCACTACTCCTGATAAAAAAACTAAACGTTGCTTTTAGGAGGGCTGGTAAAGGACGTAGAGTTCTTTTTCTTCTAGGGCAGTACGACGAGTTAGCGCTTCACCGATTTTCTGATAATCCATTTTGAAGTCGCGAACCATTTCAGGAGTGAAGGCTTCGTGGTTATAGCGCTTGCAAAATTGCACAACAGCATTTGCAATTTCATTCATATCGGTGCGGAAATCTTTAACTACTTGCAGTGTGTGGGCATCGCCAGCCAGTGCTTGCTCCAGGTATACGTAAAAACGTACATTTTCTTTGATTAGATGGGCCTGGAAGCCAGATTTAAATTGGGTCAGTAGCTGCGATAGCTGGCGGTAGTTCTGCTTCTCATAACCCTCTGACCACATTCGCTGAAAAATACTGATCAAGGTGCGGTGATCGTCTTCAAGGGCTTTAATTAGAGTGGGATCGTAAGAGATTGTGCGGGCACCTTTAGCTCCTGCATAAGAGCTGCGAGTATATTTTTCCTCAAGGTCCGCCGCGTCTTCTGTTTTGTTACTTCGGAACATTCCAGAAATAAAACTAAGCATGAATTTAGTCTCAGTAAATTTAAAGGTTTGTTATTAGGTCTGATCGCGCCGCGAAGTTGGGGGTAACTTAAAGAAAGCAAAGCTATTTGGGTCCCGGCGGGCGTGGCGGATTTTACATTGGATGACAGTTGGTTTAACTGTTATGGAAGGGGCGAGTAAAGCAAAATTTTCAAAGTGAGACTTGTGTCACATTTTAGATCTTTGCTTTTTAATTTTTATCGAAATGCAGTTGATTATCGCCAGTGGAATCAAAATAAATTTAAATATCTAATTAATAAAAAACCCGGCATAGCCGGGTTTTTTTAATTGCTTTGAGCTTAGCGTTGCTCGAGCGGTACAAAATCGCGCTGAGGGTAGCCGGTATACAGCTGGCGAGGACGACCAATTTTGTACGGATTGGAAATCATTTCATTCCAGTGTGCAATCCAGCCTGAAGTACGGCCGGTGGCGAAAATTACGGTGAACATATCGGTGGGGATACCGATAGCCTTCATAATAATGCCGGAGTAGAAATCTACGTTCGGGTAGAGTTTCTTCTCTACGAAGTAATCGTCCTCAAGGGCGATTTTCTCCAGCTTCTTGGCGATCTTCAGCAGAGGATCATTTTCTGCACCCATGGCACCCAGAACTTCATCACAGATGCCCTGCATTACGCGGGAGCGAGGATCGAAGTTCTTGTAGACGCGGTGACCAAAGCCCATCAGGCGGAAGGGGTCATTCTTATCTTTGGCGCGCTTCACGAATTCGTCGATACGGCTTTCGTCGCCAATTTCCTGCAGCATGTTCAATACCGCTTCGTTGGCACCGCCGTGAGCGGGTCCCCACAAAGTGGCAATGCCGGAAGAAATACAGGCGAACGGATTGGCACCAGAAGAGCCAGCCAGGCGAACAGTGGAGGTGGAGGCGTTCTGCTCGTGGTCTGCGTGCAGCAGGAATATGATGTCCATTGCCTTGGCGACAACCGGGTCTATCTTGCTGGGCTCGCAGGGGTTGCCAAACATCATGTGCAGGAAATTCTCGGAATAGCTGCGGCTATTGTCCGGGTACATGAAGGGCATGCCCTGGGAGTGCTTGTAGCACATCGCTGCCAGGGTTGGCATCTTGGCAATCAGGCGGTGGGCGGAAATCTCGCGGTGCTCCGGATTGGTGATATCCAGGGAGTCGTGATAGAAGGAAGCGAGGGCACCGACTACGCCACACATCATCGCCATTGGGTGGGCATCGTAACGGAAGCCTTTAAAGAAGCTCACCAGGGATTCGTGAACCATGGTGTGAGACATAATGGTGTCTACATACTTCTTCTTTTCTTCTGCGTTGGGCAGTTCGCCATTCATCAGCAGGTAGCAGGTTTCCAGGTAATCGGATTTTTCTGCCAGTTGCTCGATGGGGTAGCCGCGGTGCAGCAGTTGGCCCTTGCCGCCATCAATAAAGGTGATCTTGGAATCACATGAGGCGGTAGATACGAAGCCCGGGTCGTAAGTAAATAAGCCTTTACTGGTCAGACCGCCGACATCAATAACATCGGGGCCGAGGGTGCCGGAGCGAACTGGCATCTCAAGGGCGCCGTCGATACCATCGACTGTGAGGTGCGCTTTTTTATCGGACATTGCGGACTCCTAAAAATGTTCTTATGCCGGCCTTTTCCCGCTGTTTTCGGGAGCTAGCGGCCTTTTGAGCGGGGCCAAACTTAAGTGCCGCGCCGCAAATTGTCAAACCAAAAGGAATGGACGACCAGTCTATTGGCGACACGATATCCGGTTCCGCTCCATACTCGTAGAGTATTTGTCTAGATAATGCACAGGAAAGTCTGAGGAAATCCCGCGATTCCCGATTTACTGCGCGATACTGGTGGGAACCCGGCGTAATCGCAGGCGTTCGTTGTGTTTTGACTAGTGAATGCCTATAATCCGCGCGGCTTGCGCCATGGTACGGCTACTTTGTATAAGGCTTCATCAGGTCGAGTGCAAAGTAATCAGCAAGCAGCTCGTCCCTCCATTGAAAAGCTAACGGGCGCCCGGTCGTTCAGGGCAACAAGGTGTTTTTCCTGTGAACAAAAACAGACCTGTCAATTTAGACATTTCCACTATAAAGCTTCCCGCTACCGCTGTGGTTTCCATTTTGCATCGTATTTCCGGTGTAGTGCTCTTCGTTGTTGTTGCACTACTACTGTGGATGCTCGATGTCAGTTTGGAATCCGAGCAGGGATTCGCCGAAATTGCAGCGGTATTTAACAGTATCCCTGCCAAGCTCATTCTCTGGGCATCGCTGGCGGCACTTATTTACCACATTCTGGCAGGTGTTCGTCATCTGTTTATGGATATGGGAGTAGGTGAAAGTCTCGAAGGCGGCCGTCGCAGCGCTGTGTCAGTGCTGGTGCTGGCTGTAATCCTTATTCTTCTGGCGGGAGTATGGTTGTGGTAAAAACAGTAACAAGCTTTGGCCGTAGCGGTACTTTCGATTGGCTCTACCAGAGAGTCACTGCGGTAATATTGCTCGCCTATACCCTCTTTATAGTGGGTTTTATCTTTTTTAGTAAAGACTTCGGCTACCAGGCCTGGTCCGAACTGTTCGCCCAGCGCTGGATGCGTGTTTTCAGCCTGGTTGCCTTGCTGTCCACCATTATTCACGCCTGGATTGGCCTCTGGTCCGTGGTAACTGACTACATCACCAACCGGATGATGGGCGGTAAAGCCACTGTTCTGCGCTTGTTCGTAGAAGTGATTCTGGCTGCCGTTGCCGTGTTGTACGCGGTGTGGGGTATTGAAATTCTTTGGGGTGTATAAGCAATGGCGAACATGCGTACTATTTCATTTGACGGGATTGTAATTGGTGGAGGCGGTGCCGGTATGCGCGCTGCCCTGCAGATGGCCCAGTCCGGCTATAAAACTGCGGTTATTACCAAGGTATTCCCGACTCGTTCTCACACAGTATCTGCCCAGGGTGGCATTACCTGTGCAATTGCCAGTTCAGATCCCAACGACGATTGGCGCTGGCACATGTACGATACCGTTAAGGGTTCCGACTATATCGGTGACCAGGACGCTATTGAATATATGTGTTCCGTAGGTCCCGAAGCGGTATTTGAGTTGGAGCACATGGGCCTGCCTTTCTCCCGTACTGAGGAAGGTCGTATTTATCAGCGCCCCTTTGGCGGTCAGTCTAAAGATTTCGGCCGCGGTGGCCAGGCTGCACGTACTTGTGCTGCTGCTGACCGTACCGGCCATGCACTGCTACACACCCTCTATCAAAACAACGTTAAGCACAAAACCGAATTCCTGAATGAATGGTTTGCGATTGACCTGGTGAAGAACCAGGACGGTGCTGTTGTGGGTGTGATCGCCATGTGCATCGAAGATGGCGAAGTGGTTTATATCAAATCCAAAGCGACTGTATTCGCTACCGGCGGTGCCGGTCGTATCTTCGCTTCCACCACCAACGCACACATCAATACCGGTGACGGTGTCGGTATGGCCCTGCGTGCTGGCATGCCGGTCCAGGATATTGAGATGTGGCAGTTCCACCCCACTGGCATTTACGGTGCCGGTGTACTCGTGACCGAAGGTTGTCGCGGTGAGGGTGGCTACCTGATCAATAAAGATGGTGAGCGTTTTATGGAGCGCTATGCGCCCAACGCCAAAGACCTCGCTTCCCGCGACGTTGTGGCTCGCTCTATGGTTCTCGAGATTCTCGACGGCCGCGGCTGTGGCCCGGAAGGCGATCACGTATTCCTGAAGCTTGATCACCTGGGTGAAGAGCTGCTCAACAGCCGTCTGCCCGGTATCTGTGAGCTGTCCAAGACCTTCGCCCATGCCGACCCAGTTAAGGTGCCGATCCCGGTAGTACCTACCTGTCACTATATGATGGGTGGTATTCCCACCAACGTTCACGGTCAGGCTCTGACCCAGGACGCTGCGGGTAACGATCAGATTGTTGATGGCTTCTACGCCTGTGGCGAAGTTGCCTGTGTGTCCGTACACGGAGCCAACCGCTTAGGCGGTAACTCCCTGCTGGACCTGGTGGTATTCGGTCGCGCTTCCGGCCTGTTTATTGAGAAGTCCCTGCGCGAAGGTATCGAGCACCGCGAAGCTTCCGAGTCTGATCTCGAAGCCGCTATGGCTCGCTTGAATCACCTGGAAACCAATGAGAAGGGTGAGAAGGCTGCCGACCTGCGCAAAGAGCTGCAGGGCGTGATGCAGAACCACTTCGGCGTATTCCGTCGCGGCGACTTTATGGCCGAAGGTGTGAAGAAGCTTGCAGATCTGCGCGAGCGTATTGAAAATGTGCGCCTCGAAGACAAGAGCCGCGCGTTTAACACCGCCCGTGTTGAAGCGCTGGAGCTGCAAAACTTACTGGAAGTTGCCGAGGCCACTGCAGTTGCTGCAGAGACCCGTACTGAGAGCCGCGGTGCTCACGCCCGTGAGGACTTCCAGGAGCGCGATGATGAAAACTGGCTGTGCCACTCTATGTATTTCCCCGCGGAAAAACGTGTTGGCAAGCGTGCAGTAAACTTCGCGCCTAACACTATGGAAGCCTTTGAACCGAAAGCTCGGACTTACTGATTCGGGAGCGGAATAGAGTATGTTGAAAGTAAGCATTTACCGTTACAACCCGGAAACCGACAAAGCGCCTTATATGCAGGACTATGAACTGGACACCAAGGGCAAGGACCTGATGGTGTTGGACGTTCTGGAACTGCTGAAAGCCGAAGACCAGACCTTGTCTTTCCGTCGTTCCTGCCGTGAGGGCGTTTGTGGCTCCGACGGTATGAACATTTCCGGTCGCAATGGTCTGGCGTGCACTACGCCACTGTCTGAAGCTGCCCCCAAGGGTAAACTGGTTCTGCGTCCGCTGCCGGGCCTGCCTGTTATCCGCGACCTGGTTGTGGATATGGAGCAGTTCTACGAGCAGTACAAGAAGATTGAACCGTACCTGCAAAACGATACCCCGGCTCCGGCCATCGAGCGTCTGCAGTCTCCGGAAGATCGCGAAAAGCTTGACGGTCTGTATGAGTGTATCCTGTGCGCCTGCTGTTCCACTTCCTGTCCGTCTTTCTGGTGGAATCCGGACAAGTTTATCGGCCCAGCTGGTTTGTTGCAGGCTTACCGCTTCCTGGCAGATAGCCGCGACCTGGCTACTGATGAGCGCCTGTCAAATCTGGATGACCCCTTCAGCGTATTCCGTTGTCACGGTATTCAAAACTGTGTCAATGTTTGCCCGAAAGGACTGAATCCGACGCGCGCGATCGGCCATATCCGCAATATGCTGCTGACCCGCGCCGTGTAGGGGATGCTGCGGCCGGTTATCGGCCCGCTGGGGTTCGCGCTCTGCGAACCCGGTGCCAGGTAGGGCGCCAAGCAAACGACAAAAAGCCGGTTCTAACCGGTAAAAAACTGAAAAGGGGAGGTGGCTTTGTGCGCCTCCCCTTTTGTGAGTGAAAGGAAAGCGCAGTGGCTCAAGAGAAGATAAGCACACTGCAATTGAGGTAGGCATCAACATGCACGAAAGTACCATGGAGCAGCTGTGGCGTAGCTCCCATATCTCCGGGGGCAATGCTGCCTACGTGGAGGAGCTTTACGAGACCTATCTGCACGACCCCAACGGTGTCCCCGAGGAGTGGCGCAATTATTTCGATAGCCTCCCCCGCGTTGAGGGCAGCAGCGATGTTTCCCACGCCGCTGTTCGCCAGCACTTTGAGCTGCTCAGCAAACACCGCGCGCGTCCGGTGGCCGCTCCCGGTGCGGCCGGCTCTGCCAATATTGAGCACGAGCGCAAGCAGATTAAAGTTCTGCAACTGATCGATTCCTACCGCCATCGCGGCCATAAAAAAGCGACCCTCGACCCCCTGGGCTTGATGGCTCGCGAACAAGTGCCCGACCTGCAACTGAGCTACCACGGCCTGACTGAGGGTGATTTCGATACCACCTTCAATACCGGTAGCCTGTTCCTCGGTAAAGAAGAGGCGACCCTGCGTGAAATCGTCGAGGGTTTGGAGAATACCTACTGTGGCAATCTGGGTGCGGAGATCATGCATCTCTCCAACCTGGAAGAGCAGCAGTGGTTCCAGCAGCGCCTTGAGCGCAGCCAGTCTAAAGCCAACTTCGGCACCGACATCCAGATTGAAATCCTGCAGCGCCTTTCCGCCGCTGAAGGCCTGGAGCGCCACCTGGACTCCAAGTACCCCGGCACCAAGCGCTTCGGTGTAGAGGGTGGTGAGAGCCTGATCCCGATGATGGACGCTCTGATCCGTCGCTCCGGCACCTACGGGGTGAAGGAAGTGGTGATCGGTATGGCCCACCGCGGCCGCCTGAATACCCTGGTCAATATCCTCGGTAAAAACCCTGCGGATCTGTTCCAGGAGTTTGAAGGCAAGAAGACCCTCGATACTTCCGGTGACGTGAAATACCACCAGGGCTTCTCCTCTAACGTGATGACTCCCGGTGGTGAAGTGCATCTGGCCCTGGCCTTTAACCCGTCGCACCTGGAAATCAGTGCGCCCGTGGTAGTGGGTTCCGTGCGCGCCCGCCAGGATCGCCGCAAAGATGCGACCGGTGAGAAAGTAATGCCGATCAACATCCATGGCGACGCGGCTTTTGCCGGCCAGGGTGTGGTGCAGGAAACCCTGCAGATGTCCCAGACCCGCGGTTACTACACCGGCGGTACTGTGCACATCGTACTGAACAACCAGGTGGGCTTTACCACCAGCAAGCGTGAAGATGCCCGCTCCACCGAGTACTCCACCGATCCCGCTAAGATGATCGATGCGCCGGTGCTGCACGTGAATGGCGACGATCCGGAAATGGTCGTATTGGCCGCGCTGCTGGCGGTGGACTACCGCTACGAATTTAAGAAAGATATCGTTATCGACCTGGTCTGCTACCGTCGTCGCGGCCACAACGAGACCGATGACCCCTCTGGTACCCAGCCGCTGATGTACCAGACTATCCGCAAGCACAAGACTACCCGCACGCTCTATTCCGAGAAGCTGGTGGGCGAGGGCATCCTGGACAAGGTTGCCGCAGACAAGCTGGCCAACGACTACCGCGACAAACTGGATGCCGGTGAAGACGTTGCTACCGGTCTTGTGAAGAAGCCGGACTCCTCCATGTTTGTTGACTGGAGCCCCTACCTGGGCCACGACTGGCAGGTGCCTGCAGATACCGGCTATGCGCTGCCGAAGCTGCAGGATGTCGCTACTCGCATGACCAACGTGCCCGATGGCGTGGTAATGCAGCGCCAGGTCTCCAAAATTTATGAAGACCGCCGCAAAATGGCCGGTGGCGCCCTGCCTCTGAACTGGGGCATGGCGGAAACTTTGGCTTACGGCACTCTGCTGGAAGAGGGCTTTATGGTCCGCTTTACCGGTGAAGACGTGGGTCGCGGTACCTTCTCCCACCGTCACGCGGTGGTTCACAGCCAGAAAGACGGTCAGAGCTATGTGCCTTTGCAGCATATGTTTGAAGACCAGCCGCCTTTCTATATCTACGACTCGCTGCTGTCCGAAGAGGCGGTGTTGGCGTTTGAATACGGCTACGCCACCACAACACCAAAGTCCCTGGTGGTGTGGGAAGCCCAGTTTGGTGACTTCGCCAACGGTGCCCAGGTTGTGATCGACCAGTTCATCACTTCCGGTGAGCACAAGTGGGGCCGTATGTGCGGCCTGGTAATGCTGTTGCCGCACGGCTATGAAGGCCAGGGCCCAGAGCACTCCTCTGCACGCCTTGAGCGCTTTATGCAGCTGTGTGCGGAGCACAATATCCAGGTGTGTAACGCCACTACCCCGGCACAGATCTTCCATCTGCTGCGTCGCCAGGCGGTGCGCCCCATGCGCCGTCCTCTGGTGATTATGAGTCCAAAGTGGATTCTGCGTCACAAGCTGGCCACTTCCAGCCTGGAAGAGCTGGCAGAAGGTCGCTTCCACAACGTGATCCAGGACCAGGGCGTAGATCCAGACAAAGTGAAGCGTGTGGTTCTGTGTTCCGGCAAGGTTTACTACCACCTGCTGGAAGCCCGTATGGAGCGCGAACAGGAAGATGTGGCGTTCGTGCGAATCGAGCAGCTGTACCCATTCCCGGACGAAGAGTTTGTGGAAGCGGTTTCCGCATTCAAGAAGATCAAGAGTGTTGCCTGGTGTCAGGAGGAGCCCATGAACCAGGGCGCCTGGTACTCCAGCCAGCACCACTTGCGTCGCCTGTTGTCGGAAACCCATCCGAAGCTGGATCTGGAATATGTGGGCCGCGCCCCATCCGCAGCACCTGCGGCGGGCTATATGTCCACGCACCTTGAAGAACAGAATAAGTTCATCAACGAGGCGCTGACCGTCAAATAACCGGCGGCAGTAATAAGTGAAGAGTCAATCTCAGGAAACAGAAAAAATGACGATCGAGATTAAAGCGCCAACTTTCCCTGAATCAGTTCAGGACGGAACTGTCGCCACCTGGCATAAACAACCTGGTGAAGCTGTGTCCCGCGATGAACTGATCGTGGATATCGAAACCGATAAAGTTGTGCTGGAAGTTGTTGCACCTGCCGATGGTGCCCTGACTGAAATCATCAAGGGTGAGGGCGATACCGTTCTCTCCAATGAAGTGATTGCCAAGTTTGAAGCGGGCGCTGGCGCAGCTGCTGCCCCGGCGGAAGAAAAAGCAGAAGCTCCGGCTGCCGAAGCCGCAGCTCCTGCGGCTGGCGACAAAATTGCTATGCCATCTGCCAAGAAAATGGCTGCTGAGAAGGGCGTAGACCTGGCCGGTGTTGAAGGCACTGGCAAGGGTGGCCGCGTTCTTAAGGAAGACGTAATGAAAGCGGGCACTGCGCCGGCTGCCGCTGCTGCACCTGCCGCCGCTGTTGCTGAAGTTGCGGTTGCTCCGGGTGAGCGCGTAGAGAAGCGTGTTCCCATGACCCGTATGCGCAAGCGTATCGCTGAGCGCCTGCTGGATGCTTCCCAGTCCACCGCCATGCTCACCACCTTTAACGAGGTGAACATGAAGCCGATTATGGACCTGCGCAAGAACTATAAAGACCTGTTCGAGAAGACCCACAACGGCACTCGCCTGGGCTTTATGGGCTTCTTCGTAAAAGCTGCAGTAGAAGCGCTGAAGCGCTACACCGCAGTGAATGCGTCTATCGACGGCAACGATATCGTTTACCACGGTTACCAGGATATCGGTGTAGCGGTTTCCTCTCCGAAAGGCCTGGTTGTGCCGATTCTGCGCAATGCGGAGAACATGGGCCTGGCGGATATGGAAAACAATATCCGCGATCTGGGTGTTCGCGCCCGCGATGGCAAACTGTCTATCGAAGAGATGACTGGCGGTACCTTCACCATCACCAACGGTGGTGTATTCGGTTCCCTGCTGTCCACTCCGATTTTGAACCCACCGCAAACTGCAATTCTGGGTATGCACAAAATCCAGGAGCGCCCGATGGCGGTAAATGGCAAGGTGGAAATCCTGCCGATGATGTACCTGGCGCTGTCCTATGACCACCGTCTGATCGACGGTAAGGAAGCAGTTGGCTTCCTGGTAGCGATCAAGGAAATGATCGAAGATCCAGCGCGTATCTTGCTCGAAGTTTAAACAATAAATCTTGGGGCCTGCGGGCCCCCTCGATCACACTGCATTAGAAATATCTGGAACTGATCATGTCCGAAAAATTTGACGTAATCGTAATTGGCTCCGGTCCTGGTGGTTATGTCGCTGCCATCCGTGCCGCTCAGTTGGGCTTGAAAACGGCTTGTATCGAAAAGTGGAAAAACAAGGAAGGTAAATACGTAAACGGCGGTACCTGCCTGAACGTTGGCTGTATTCCTTCCAAGGCACTGCTGGACAGCTCCTGGAAATACCACGAAGCCAAAGATGCTCTCGACGTGCACGGCATTGAAGTCGGCAAGGTCAAAATGGATGTGAGCAAGATGATCGAGCGCAAAGGCGAGATCGTTAAGAAGCTGACCGGTGGTGTAGCAGGTCTGTTCACCGCCAATAAAGTAACCTCCATTTTCGGCACCGGCAAATTGCTGGCGAACAAGAAAGTGGAAGTAACCGACGACGAAGGCAACAGCACCGTCTACGAAGCTGAAAACGTCATTCTGGCTTCCGGTTCTGTACCGGTAAATATTCCGCCCGCTCCGGTAGACAACAAAATTATTGTCGATTCCACTGGTGCTCTGGAATTCACTGAAACTCCAAAGCGTTTGGGTGTTATCGGTGCCGGTGTTATCGGTCTGGAGCTGGGCTCTGTATGGAACCGCCTGGGCTCCGAAGTGGTTGTTCTTGAAGCGATGGACAAGTTCCTGGCGATCATGGACCAACAGGTTGCCAAAGAGTCCCAGAAGATCTTCAAGAAGCAGGGCCTGGATATCCGCCTCGCTTGCCGCGTAACCGGCTCCGAAGTGAAAGGCGAAGAAGTGGTTGTTACTTACCAGGACAAAGATGGTAAAGAGCACCAGGAAACTTTCGACAAGCTGATCGTTTGCGTTGGTCGTCGCCCTTACACCGAAGGCCTTCTGTCTGAAGATGCCGGTGTGAAGATGGACGAGCGTGGATTCATCTATGTCAACGACCTGTGCATGACTTCTGCACCGGGCGTATGGGCGATTGGTGACGTGGTACGCGGCCCGATGCTGGCACACAAGGCCTCAGAAGAAGGTGTTGTGGTTGCCGAGCGCATTGCTGGCCAGAAGCCGATGATGAACTACGACGTGATCCCCAACGTTATTTACACTCACCCGGAAATCGCTGCGGTCGGTCGCACCGAAGAGCAGGTGAAGGCCGATGGCGAGCCCTACAACGTAGGCAGCTTCCCGTTTGCTATCAACGGCCGCGCTATGGCCGCCAACGATACCCAGGGCTTTGTGAAAATCATTGCTCACGCGGAAACTGACCGCGTACTGGGTGCCCATATTGTTGGCCCGTCTGCCGCAGACTTGGTTCAGCAAGTGGCGATCGCGATGGAATTCGGCTCCAGTGCTGAAGACATCGGTATGACGGTATTTGCGCACCCGACTCTTTCCGAAACTGTGAAAGAAGCGGCGCTGGGCGTGAACGGCCATGCGATTCACACCGTAAATCGCAAGAAGCGCAAGTAAGAATATTTTTCGATTTCGGGGCACTAATTATTGATTAATTAGCGCCCCGGTTTCATTTGTGGAATTTGAAATTTGCAACGACGGAAATTTTAAATTTCTCTTTCAGGTGCAGAGTGATCTGCAATTAGTAAACACATTTTATATGTGAATTGGTATTGACTATGAACTTGCATGAGTATCAGGGCAAACAACTGTTTGCGGAATACGGATTGCCGGTTTCCAAAGGCATTGCAGCGGAAACCCCGGCAGCGGCAGCAGCAGCGGCTGACGAAATTGGCGGTGATAAGTGGGTAGTAAAGGCCCAGGTACACGCTGGTGGCCGCGGTAAGGCTGGCGGTGTAAAGCTGGTAGATTCCAAGGCAGAGATTGAAGAGTTTGCCAAGAAGTGGCTGGGCGAGCGTCTGGTAACTTATCAAACAGACGAAAATGGCCAGCCGGTTTCCCGTATCCTGGTTGAAAGCTGCACTGACATCGACCAAGAACTGTACCTTGGCGCCGTTGTTGACCGCTCCACCCGTCGTATCGTTTTCATGGCTTCCACCGAAGGCGGCGTTGAGATCGAGAAAGTAGCGGAAGAGACCCCAGAAAAAATCCTGAAAGCCACCATCGATCCACTGGTAGGCGCTCAGCCTTACCAAGCACGCGAGCTGGCTTTCAAACTGGGACTGAACCCGACTCAGGTTAAGCAGTTCACCAAGATCTTCCTCGGCCTGGCAAAAATGTTCCAGGAAAAAGATCTGGCCCTGCTGGAAATCAACCCGCTGGTAATCACCACCGAAGGCAACCTGCACTGCCTGGACGCCAAAGTGGTAATCGACAGCAACGCGCTGTACCGCCACGCTGACCTGCGCGAAATGCACGATCCTTCCCAGGAAGATTCCCGTGAAGCGCACGCTGCCAAGTTCGACCTGAACTACGTAGCTCTCGACGGCAACATCGGCTGCATGGTAAACGGTGCTGGTCTGGCCATGGGTACCATGGACATCGTAAACCTGCACGGCGGCAAGCCAGCTAACTTCCTGGACGTTGGCGGCGGCGCGACCAAAGAGCGCGTTGTTGAAGCGTTCAAGATCATCCTGTCTGACGAGAACGTAAAAGCCGTACTGATCAACATCTTCGGTGGTATCGTTCGCTGTGACATGATCGCCGAAGGCGTTGTGGGCGCAGTAAAAGAAGTTGGCGTTAAAGTACCGGTTGTTGTACGCCTGGAAGGTAACAACGCAGATCTGGGCGCCAAGGTTCTGAGCGACAGTGGCCTGAACATTATCGCGGCTACCAGTCTGACCGATGCGGCTCAGCAAGTGGTTAAAGCTGCGGAGGGTAAATAATCATGTCAGTATTGATTAACAAAGACACTAAAGTAATCTGCCAGGGCTTCACCGGCTCCCAGGGTACTTTCCACTCCGAGCAAGCGATTGCTTACGGCACCAAGATGGTTGGTGGTGTAACTCCGGGTAAAGGCGGCCAGACTCACCTGGGCCTGCCAGTATTCGACACCGTTAAAGAAGCGGTAGAGAAGACCGGCGCTGAAGCTTCCGTAATCTACGTACCTGCGCCTTTCTGTAAGGATTCTATCCTGGAAGCGGCCAACGCTGGTATCAAGCTGATTGTTTGTATCACCGAAGGTATCCCGACTCTGGATATGCTCGACGCTAAAGTGAAGTGCGACGAGCTGGGCGTGCGCCTGATCGGCCCGAACTGCCCGGGTGTTATCACTCCGGGTGAGTGCAAGATCGGTATTATGCCAGGTCACATCCACAAGCCGGGTAAAGTGGGCATCGTTTCCCGTTCCGGTACCCTGACCTATGAAGCGGTTAAGCAAACCACCGACTACGGCTTTGGCCAGTCCACCTGTGTGGGCATCGGTGGTGACCCCATTCCGGGTTCCAACTTCATCGATATCCTGGAAATGTTCCAGAACGATCCGCAGACCGAAGCAATCGTTATGATCGGTGAGATCGGTGGCACTGCTGAAGAAGAAGCAGCTGCTTACATCAAGGAAAATGTTACCAAGCCTGTAGTTTCCTACATCGCTGGTGTAACTGCACCTCCCGGCAAGCGTATGGGTCACGCGGGCGCGATTATCTCCGGTGGTAAAGGCACCGCAGACGAGAAATTCGCTGCTCTGGAAGACGCTGGTGTTAAAACCGTACGCTCCCTGGCTCAGATCGGCGACGCTCTGAAGGAAATTACTGGCTGGTAAGTAATTGCCAACTTTTAGTTTTCAAAAAAGCCACCCATTGGGTGGCTTTTTTTATGGCTGTATAAAGTCGGGTCGGATTAGGCAGAGTTGCGCTGGGCTCCCCCAGTAAATAGTTTTACCTATCTTTACATTTTCATGGTGTTTACAGTTTTATCTGTTGTTAAGTTTTCTTTTTTTCGCTGAAAGTTGATTTTCATTCTCTCTTCATTTTTGTACTTCTATCTATAGGTCACGTAAGTCTGCGTTTTGTAAGGCTTTTCTTGTGGTTCCTAGCTCTTTTGGTTGCTTGCTGAAAATATTTAAATATTTTTTATTACAGGAGTCGATTTTGGTTTTGGTGTTTGGAAAAGGTTTTTTGTGATCTCTTCCTTCTTTTTGTTTTCTATTTCTGTCGGGTGAATTTTGACTTGCCGAATTTGGTGCGGCAGTGTTGGTTCTCGTTATGGCAGCGAAAATAACTTTTCAGGAGGTGCGTCAGCATGGGGCTAGCTATAGATAAAAATATTCGAAAAATATCCTATAAGATAGACTTTGGTGGATTTTCTTTGGATAGGAATGAAGAGGTAGGTGGGGTTTGGCCGAATGGTGTGGTGAAATATTATGTGCCCTCCAATTTAGATTCCGGTTATGTTAATTCGGTAAAAAAGGCTATGTCTCATTGGGAAATTTGCATTTATCGAAAGTTCAGATTTGCAGCGATTAAGTTCCTGCAGGTTGGAGCGGCAGGCCGTGGAGTGGTTACAATTAAGGACGACCGCAGTAGTGCGACGGTAGGGTTTACCAATAAAACCGATCAATATTGTGGTGTAGATTGGAAAACTAATAGAGCAGCGATTGCCTCCCTTCCCCATGAAATCGGTCATACACTGGGTTTGGCCCACGAACACATGCGTGCCGACGCCCCTCTGTCAGTGAAGAACACACTGGACTCCCTGCAGCAGCAAACTCGGGTGCAAACCCTCACCAGGTTTTTAACACACAATTCTGCTTTTGATGGAAACTCCATCATGATGTATGACGACCAGGCAAGGGCACTGGGGATTGTTAAAAACACTCGTGAGGGAGGCTGTAAAATATCGGCCAATCAGGTGAATAGTTCTACCTGGAATCCCAGTGCTGGGGATCTTGATATGCTTTCATATCTCTATGATGGCAATCGTCAGACTCTGCCGAGATCTTTTGCCGGGCCTTTGATGTAGCCAAAAGAGCTAGGGTGCGATGCGGTTATTTTTATTGGAATAAAAATAAGGGAGTTTTTTGCTCCCTTTTTTATGTTGCTACATGGTGTCGGGCTGAGCTGTAGTGGCCTCTTTAAAATTCAATTTCATATCTATCAATTAAGAAAAGAACTTGCTGGGTTTTGCTAGGAGAATGTTGCCTTTCGGTGTCGATGATTATTAACTGTCAGCTCTTAATGTGGCGGATAAAAATTTATTATCGTAAGCTGTAAATCGTGGCGCCCTATTGATCTAAATTCTGAAGAGTAACTCTAGCTTACCTGTCAAATTTTAGCGGCCAGGGGTATAGGTAATATAGATGCCAATGCTTTTCTAATTTTCCTTTCTCGTAGCTGGTGATATACACGACTTGCCCCCACTCCTATACTGCCGAAAACCAATTGTTTAGGAGCGAATATGACCAGGGCATTGATTGGGGTGATTGGAGGAAGTGGCCTTTACGATATGCCGGGGCTGACTGAGGTGGAGGAGGTCCATATCGACACTCCCTTTGGCAGGGCTTCGGACGCCATTGTCTGCGGTAAGCTCGCAGGTGTATCAGTAGCTTTCCTGGCCCGTCATGGTCGCAATCATCACCTGATCCCCTCCCAAGTGCCTTATCGGGCAAATATCCATGCCCTGCGCCAGCTCGGCGTGCGCTACATCCTGTCTCTCTCGGCTGTGGGCTCCCTACAGGAAGAGGTACGGCCGCTGGATATGTTAATCCCCGATCAGTTCATTGATATGACTCGCCGGCGGCAGAGTACCTTTTTTGGAGATGGCGCGGTTGCCCATGTGTCCATGGCCGATCCAGTATGCTCTGCTGTCGCTGATAGTTTGGCGCGTGCTTTCACGCAGACCCAGGCAGGGCAGCCAATTGAGTTACACCGAGGCGGCAGTTATATCTGTATCGAGGGCCCACAGTTTTCCACCCGTGCCGAGTCCCACTGGTATCGCAGTATGGGGGCGTCGGTTATCGGCATGACCAATATGCCTGAGGCCAAGTTGGCCCGGGAGGCACAAATTGCCTACGCCACGCTGGCTATGGCTACTGACTATGATTGTTGGCACCCTCGTGAGGAGGCGGTAACCGCAGAGGTAGCGATTGCGAATCTTCAGCAAAATGCCACGCGCGCGCAGCAAATTGCGATGGAAACCATACGTATTTTAGGGGCTGAGCAACCGGAGTCCTCCGCTCATACAGCACTGTTGAGCGGTCTGGTGACTCCCCTCGAAGCTATGCCTGAGGAAACACAAGCTGTAATAAAACCACTGCTCGCTCCGACAGAACCGGAGCTTGAAGAAATGGAGCAGTGATATCGATGCGTGAGACCTTACCTCTGCTGGAGCTATCGGACTTCCCCTCTCTGCACCGAGGGGCCATTGAGACCTTGCAGGTCAACATTGGCTACCGTTGTAATCAGCGCTGTTTACACTGCCACGTCAATGCTGGGCCTAATCGAACCGAGATGATGTCGGACGACAATTTGGCGCTGTTATTGGAAGTTCTTACGGTCCGTAAACCCCGTGTGCTGGATGTGACTGGTGGGGCCCCGGAATTGCACTGGGGTTTTCGATCCCTTGTAAGAGGGGCGCGAGAGCGCGGAGTACATGTAATTGATCGCTGTAACCTGACAGTTCTTTTTGAGCCGGGCCAGGAAGATACCGCTGAATTCCTCGCTGAAAACCAGGTTGAGGTCGTTGCCTCCCTGCCGTGTTACTCAATCGATAATGTCGATAAGCAACGAGGTAAAGGAGTATTCGATAAGAGCATTGCGGCGCTACAAAAATTAAATGCATTGGGCTATGGCAAGCCCGGCAGTGGCTTAGAGCTCAACTTGGTCTATAACCCCCAAGGACCCTTTTTACCCCCGGAGCAAAGTGCTTTGGAGGCGGACTACCGAAGAGAGTTGGCGAACCACTTTTCCATTAAATTTAATCATTTGTTCGCTCTCGCCAATATGCCAATCAAGCGTTTTGGTTCCATGTTGGTTTCCAAGGGGCAGTTTCACGATTATATGGCGCTACTTAAAGACAGTTACAGTGCGGATAATCTCGCTGATGTTATGTGTCGTAGCTTGGTTAGTGTCGATTGGCAGGGAAACCTATTTGATTGCGATTTTAACCAACAGCTCAACATGCCTATTCCCGGCCGATTACATTTGCGAGATTTAATCGAGATAGATCTAAAGGGGGCGGCAATTTGCGTTGCAGATCACTGTTACGGTTGTACAGCCGGGCAGGGAAGTAGTTGTGGTGGGGCTCTCTAACTTTCTGTTAACGCAGATGGAACCTGAAAACGATGAGTAAAAAAATCCTGCTGGTAGCCGCTATTGTCGTATTGGTGGTGGCTTTCTACTTGCTTGATCTACACCATTGGTTGAGCCTGGAAAAGTTAAAGGATGGAGCGGAGGACTTTAAGCGCTGGCAGATGTCGTCACCGCTTTTAGTCGAGTTTTTGTTTCTGGTCTTCTATATTTTGGTGACTGGCTTATCACTTCCCGGGGCGGCAATTCTAACTATTGCAGCCGGCGCATTGTTCGGTCTTTTCTGGGGTACTGTAATCGTTTCTTTTGCTTCCAGTATCGGTGCCACCCTGGCCTTTTTAATGGCTCGATATTTATTCCGGGACTATATTCAGGGGCGTTTCTCCGAGCGGCTTCAAGTCGTCAATAAGGGAATTGAGCGGGAGGGGGCATTTTACCTTTTTGCGCTGCGATTGGTGCCGGCTTTCCCTTTTTTCCTAATTAATATCCTGATGGGGCTCACCCATATTAAAGCCTGGACTTTCTACTGGGTTAGTCAGCTCGGAATGCTGGCGGGTACGATAGTTTACGTAAATGCCGGCACCCAGTTGATGAGAGTGGAAAATCTCAAGGATATTTTATCTTTGCCACTGTTATTGTCTTTTGTTCTATTGGGTGTGTTTCCCTTAATTGCAAAATATGCGCTCAACTGGCTTAAGCGCAGGCGTCAGGCCGGGTGATCGATTTATGCAGAAACCTAAGAAATTTGATCGTAACTTAATTGTAATTGGTGCTGGTGCGGCGGGCTTGGTCACGGCTTATATCTCTGCGGCGGTTAAAGCAAAAGTTACTCTGATCGAAGCGGGTAAAATGGGTGGTGATTGTCTCAATACCGGCTGTGTACCCAGCAAAGCATTGATTATGTGCGCGCGGCAGGCCCATAGGGCGCGATGTGCAAGTGAGTTTGGCGTTATTCTTCAAGAGCCCGTAATTGATTTTCCCCGGGTTATGCAGCATGTCAGAGAATCTATTCAAGCAATCGAACCCAACGACAGTGTTGAGCGCTATACCGAGCTTGGGGTTGAAGTACTACAGGGAACCGCAGAGTTGGTAGACCCCTGGACGGTGAAGACCTGTCTAAACGATGGGGGAGAGCAAATACTGACGGCGAGAGCTATTGTATTGGCTACCGGCGCTGAGCCGAGTGCCCCGCCGTTTCCCGGACTCGATCAAGTGAATTACCTCACAAGCGATACCTTGTGGGATCGCTTTACCCAGCTACAAGCTCCGCCCCGCCGACTGGTGTTATTAGGTGGCGGGGCAATAGGTTGTGAGCTGGCACAAGCATTGGTCCGGCTCGGTTCGCAAGTCGTCTTGGTGGAGAGATCCAACACTATATTACCGGAGCTTGATACGGAAGTATCCGCAGCCGTAACTGAGGCGCTCACCCGCGATGGTGTAGAAATATTAACAGATCATGAAGCCGTTGAATTTGAGGGTAGTCCTGAACGAAACGGTGGAACCTTAATTGTTCAGAATAAGGGCAATAAGGTTAGGTTGGAGTTTGATGAAGTAATTCTGGCGCTGGGTAGACAATCGAAATTGGCAGGTCTTGGGCTTGAAAACTTGGGCTTGCAGGAAAGTGGCAGGCTTCAATTGGATGGATACCTGCGTACAACCTATCCCCATATTCTTGCTGCAGGAGATGTTGCTGGACCTTATCAATTTACCCATATGGCCTCCCTCCAGGCCTGGTATGCGGCGGTGAATGCACTTTTTGGTGATCTCAAAAAATTTGCCGTAGATTATTCATTAGTTCCCAGTGCTGTATTTGTTGATCCTGAGGTGGCCAGTGTTGGCCTTTCTGAGGAGGCCGCTCGTAAACAGAATGTTAATTACGAGATAACCCGCTACGATCTCGAACATTTAGATCGAGCGATTGTCGATGGTGCGCGCCGAGGTTTTGTGAAAGTACTCACGGTGCCGGGGAAAGATAAAATACTCGGTGTTTCCATTGTCGGAGAAAATGCAGCGGAATTAATTGCGGAGTTTATTTTGGCGATGAAATATGGGTTGGGATTGAATAAGATTCTCTCAACGATTCATATCTATCCCACTATGAGTGAAGCCAATAAATTTGTCGCGGGCAATTGGAAACGTGCTCACGCACCAGCAGCTATTTTACGTTTCTTAGAGGTTTTTAACCGCTGGAGGCGCAACTAATGCAGTTCAGTGTGATAGTCCCTCTATTAAATGAAAAGGAACAAATAGCCTCTTTACTGGATCACTTGCAGCAATTGAACGTGCAGGAAGATTGTGAGGTTATTGTCGTAGACGGCGGCAGTACCGATGGTAGTGTTGAGATTCTAGAGCAGTCTGATTTGCAGCTGGTCCACGCCACTCGGGGTAGGGCGGTTCAGATGAATGCTGGTGCGTTAATGGCTAAAGGTCAGTGGTTAGTGTTTTTGCATGCCGATAGCCGTCTACCCGCAGATGCCCTCAAGTCCATCACAAACCTCGAAAAGGAGAATGCCCACTGGGGGCGTTTTAATATTCAAATTGTCGGACACAGTTTTTGGTTTCCCTTGATTGCGACTTTGGTTAATTTACGCTCTCGTTTTAGTGGTATTGCTACAGGGGATCAGGCCATTTTTGTGCGCCGTGGTTTGTTCGAAGCTATCGGTGGATTCCCTGCGCAGCCGTTGATGGAAGATATTGAGCTGAGTCGTCGTTTGCGTAGTTATTACTGGCCCTATTGTTCTCGGGAAAAAGTAGAAACCTCAGGGCGTCGCTGGGAAAAGTACGGCGTATTGAGAACTATTTTATTGATGTGGCGATTGCGTTTTGATTACTGGCGGGGCGTATCAGCAGAGAGTTTGGCAAAGCGCTATGAGTAGTTTTCTATTGCCGCCCATGCGTCTTGTAGTGATGGCTAAGGCTCCGTTGCCAGGGTATGCAAAAACTCGGCTAATTCCTACTTTGGGAGAGAAGGGCGCAGCCGCTCTCGCATTACAGTTATTACAGGATACATTGGCAGAAGCGGTGAAGGCGGAGCTGGGCTCTGTCGAGCTGCATGCTGCGCCCAACACCCGGCACCTTTTTTGGCAGGAGTTCAAATTGCCTCAGGGAGTAAAGCTTTACAGCCAGTCAGAAGGTGATCTCGGTCAGCGCTTGTGGCAGGCTGCGAAAAGTTCTTACGCCGCTGGCCAGGGGTTCTTTTTGATGGGGACAGATTGCCCGGCATTAAATGCAGAAAGACTCCGAGCCGCGGCTGTGGCGCTAGTGCATACGGACTCCGTTATGTATCCCGCAAATGATGGTGGCTACACCCTGTTGGGCTTGAAGTATCTGCATTCTCGCTTGTTTGAAGATATATGTTGGAGTACTGAAGTCGTTGCCCAGCAAACCCTGGAGCGATTACAGGAATGTGATATGCAGTGTCAGCAATTGGATGTGCTTGCGGATATTGATGATCCTGAGGATTTGCAGTTTTTACCTAGAAATCTTTCGAGGCGTCTGGCAGATTTTCGGGAAGCAGATTAAAAGTAATCGAGAGTAAGGAGTATTTCTAGCTTGAACCAGGAAGTGCTGGCTCTAAGAATATAACTTCCCGCGTGACCTGCCAGCGCCCATCTTCATACACCAAATCTATCGCCAGTTTTAACAGTTGCTCCTGCCCAGCCAAATTGTTTTTTCGCGAGAAGATTACTAAAGCACTGTTTTCATTTGCCACTATGTGGTGAATTTTTTTCCAGTCGTTGAGAGGTAGTTCACCCGCGTCACGCTTGGCTTTAAACATATTGATGAAGGCCGTTTTGTCTGCCACTGTGACCCGGTCCGAAGGATCTAGTATGAAGACCTGCATTTCCCGGTGGTAGACACTTTCTAGTTCGTCTTCCCTGCAGTACACCCCGGCCTGCACGAGGTAGTCAATAAACTGCTCGATCTCTCTTACCGTATCTGGATTATCCATCGCTCAGGCACTCCAACCGGGACCAGATGAATATAGATTAAGGTGGAGACATTTGGGGCTTTCTTCGGCCAGGTTAAGCTGGCCTAGAGGGGGATTAGAGAGCGGGGGCGGCGCTGGCTTCGGAATTCACTGCGCTGTTCTCAGCAAGGATCCCGCCGTTTTCATCATTGGCTGCGGCCAGTCGTTGTTCCTCAATGCGGCTACTCCAGCTCAGAAGGGCTTGATAGTGGCGGATATTCTGTACATAAGTCACCGGTTCCCAGCCTCGGGCATAGCCGTGTTTGGTGGTCTTGTAATACTGACGCTTGGCCAGAAGGGGCAGGTGTTCGCGCACATCGGGCCAAAGATCTGGATTGCCGCCCATTCGTTCTGTCAGTACCCGGGCATCCTCAAGGTGGCCATAGCCTACGTTGTAGGCAGCTAGTGCCATCCAGGTTCTGTCGGGTTCGCGAATGCGATCCGGCAGTTTGTTGCGGATTTGTACGATATAGCGGGCACCACCCTCAATGCTCTCTTCGGGGTTTAGGCGGTTTACACCGAGATCTTTTGCGGTATTCAGGGTGAGCATCATCAGGCCGCGTACACCGGTGCGAGAGCGGGCACGCGGATTCCAATAGGATTCCTGGTAGCTGAGGGCTGCGAGTAAGTGCCAGTCGAGGTCATATTGGTCGGCAACCTTTTGCATGGTGCCGCGCCACTGGGGCAGGCGCTCGCGGCTGCGCTTGGCAAAGGCCTTGGCGCCGCCCACATTTAGGTCGCTGACGTGGCCAAAAAACTCTTCCCGCAACTGGGCAATCATGCCATTGGTATTGGCGCGCAACATAAAGCGACGCGCACTGCGATAGAGGCTGTCGTCATCACTTTGTGGGAAGGCCCAGGAAACCGGTTGGAATTGGGTGAGGTTGAACGCAACCGCGGTGTTTGGGTAAAGGCCGCGGTGAACTGCATAGGCGTTGGAATCGACAATTGCATAATTGTATTTTCCTTCCTGCACCATCTCCACCAATTCCATGGCGTCCACGTCGGAGACTTCCTCCCAATCCAACTCGGTATAGCGGGTGGAGAGTTTCTTCATTTCTTCTGCGTGAGCACTACCGGCAATGACGGCAACCTTTTTTCCTTCGAGATCGCTAGTTTTGCGCGGCCGCTGTTCGCCAACTCGGTAGATAACCTGCTGGCGAATTTCAAAATAGGATGGGGTAAAGCGGACTTGTTCGCGACGCTCTGGAGTTACCGTGAGGCCGGCAGCTGCGAAGTGCGCGCCACCCTCTGGGTCGCGCAGCTGATCGAACATTTCGTCCAGATCGTGCACGTCGCGAATTACCAATTTCACCCCCAGCTCTTCAGCAAATGCACGCAGCATGCCGTATTCAAAGCCTGTCGGGTTGCCGGAGGCGTCTTCGTAATAAGTGGTGGGGCCGTTTTGTGACAGGACAACCAATTCACCGGTGGCTTTGACACGCTCGAGTGTATTCGGTGCTTTACTGGCAACCAGCAGGGAGGCGCAGCAGGACAGGGCGATCCCTTTGCACACACGGCGGACGTAGCGCAGCATACGGCTTTTCATCATCATAGGCTGTCCTCTCTAGCTAGTCCGTTGGTTTATTTGCTGTTGTGCCTAAGGCCCTGTATGTCGATTTCGCTCTCAAATACGAGGGCAAAATTTGACGCAGTCCGCCAATTTTACATTATTTGACGACAATCTGCCCAGTTTGTCTTTTGAACACTGTGATCTGCGCGCTTGCAAAGCATTACAGACTTAGGTAGGCGAACCTGACTTTGATACAAAGTTGGTTTATTTACAGCCAAGCTTGCTGGTCTTTTGAACATTCAGGTTACTAATTAGTTCATGTGTACCCAAGTGTTGGGCGGGTGTGTTGGAGTGGCGATGCTTCAGGTACAATTGCGCCTCTCAAATTTCCGGGGCCTTGTGCGAAATCCCATTCGCGCAATCTTTCTCATTTAGACAAGAGGCTATCTCCCGCAATGTTAGTTCTGCGTGGTGCTCCTGCACTGTCGAAATTCCGCCATAAAAACCTGCTCAATCAACTGCGCGCGCTGCAACCGACCATCGACGATCTCTACGCTGAGTTCGTTCACTTTGCAGACAGCGACTCACTGGATAACCAGGAGATGGCCCTGCTGGAGCGATTGCTCCAATACGGCCCAACCGAGGAAAAGCACGAGCCGAAAGGCGAGTTGATCCTGGTAGTGCCGCGTCCGGGCACAATTTCTCCCTGGTCTTCCAAGGCTACTGATATTGCGCATAACACTGGCCTGAACAAAGTTCATCGCCTGGAGCGTGGCATTGCCTACTACGTTACTGGTGTCGAGTTAACCGAAGCTGAACGCCTTGTGCTGGCCTCCCGCTTACACGATCGTATGGTTGAAGCGGTATTCACCGATTTTGCTCAAGCTGAGCAATTATTTGTGGAAGAAGCGCCGCGCCCGTTGCGCGGTGTGGATATTCTCGAGGGCGGTCGCGAAGCTCTGGAAGATGCCAATGTCACCTTGGGCTTGGCCTTGGCCGAAGATGAGATTGATTACCTGCTCACCAGTTTCCATGAGCTGGAGCGCAATCCCACAGATGTAGAGCTGATGATGTTTGCCCAGGCAAACTCCGAGCACTGCCGCCATAAGATCTTCAATGCCTCCTGGACCATCGACGGCGAAGAAATGCCGCACTCCCTGTTCGGCATGATTAAGAATACGTACCAGAAGGGTGGTGACAATGTGTTGTCCGCCTATGCGGATAATGCAGCCGTCGTTACTGGTAGCGAAGCGGGGCGTTTCTACCCGGATCCTGACAGCAAGGAATACGGTTTCAGCACTGAAGCCATTCATCTGCTGATGAAAGTGGAAACCCACAATCACCCTACCGCGATTGCTCCTTTCTCCGGTGCTGGTACCGGGGCCGGTGGTGAAATTCGTGATGAAGGTGCAGTTGGCCGTGGCTCCAAACCAAAAGTGGGCCTGACCGGTTTTACGGTTTCCAACTTGCGCATTCCCGGCTGGGAGCAGCCTTGGGAAGCCAACTATGGCAAGCCTGAGCGTATTGTTACCGCTCTGGATATTATGATCGAAGGCCCGATCGGTGGTGCAGCATTTAACAATGAGTTTGGCCGCCCGAATATCTGCGGTTACTTCCGTACCTTTGAAGAAAATTTCGATGGCGAGCGTCGCGGCTATCACAAGCCGATCATGTTGGCTGGTGGTTACGGCAATATCCGCGAAGAGCATGTAGACAAGCCCGAGTTTTCCCCTGGCGCCAAACTGGTAGTGCTGGGTGGCCCGGCGATGTTGATTGGCCTCGGTGGTGGTGCAGCCTCCAGTATGGCCAGCGGCTCCAGCTCTGAAGATCTGGATTTCGCTTCAGTACAGCGCCAAAACCCGGAAATCGAGCGTCGCTGCCAAGAGGTGATCGACCAGTGCTGGCAGTTGGGTGAGAGCAACCCCATTGCCTTTATCCACGATGTGGGTGCGGGCGGTTTGTCCAATGCTTTCCCCGAGTTGGTGAAAGATGGCGGTACCGGCGGTAATTTTGAACTGCGCAATGTGCCCTGTGATGAGCCGGGTATGAGCCCGCTGGAAATTTGGTGTAACGAGTCCCAGGAGCGCTATGTACTGGCAGTGATGCCGGAAGATCTGGAGCGCTTCGAGCAAATCTGTGAGCGTGAGCGCGCGCCTTACGCCGTTGTTGGTGAAGCTACCGAAGACAAGCACCTGCTGCTAAATGACAAGCAATTCGAATCCAAGCCAGTAGACCTGCCGATGTCGGTGTTGTTCGGCAAGCCGCCGCGCATGCACCGTGAAGCAGAAACTCGCCAGGTGGAAAGTAAGGCATTTTCCACAGTAGATATCGACCTGAATGAAGCGGCTGAGCGGATGCTGCGCCTGCCCACAGTGGCTAGCAAGAGCTTCCTGATCACTATCGGTGACCGCACTGTAACCGGTCAGGTTTCCCGCGACCAGATGGTTGGTCCCTGGCAGGTGCCGGTGGCCGATTGCGCGGTAACTACCGTTGCCTATGACAGCTACGCCGGCGAAGCCATGTCTATGGGTGAGCGCACCCCGGTGGCATTGCTGGATGCACCGGCCTCGGGCCGTCTGGCAGTGGGTGAGGCAATCACCAATATCGCCTGTACCCCGGTGAAGCAACTATCCGATATCAAACTCTCCGCCAACTGGATGTGCGCTGCGGGCCATCCGGGTGAAGAGGAAAAACTTTATCGAACCGTAGAAGCAGTGGGTATGGAGTTGTGTCCTGAATTGGGCATTACCATCCCGGTGGGCAAAGACTCCATGTCTATGCGCACTGCCTGGGAGGAAGAGGGCGAGCAGAAATCGGTTACTGCACCGCTGTCTCTGGTAATTTCTGCCTTTGCTCCGGTAACTGATGTCCGCAAGACAGTGACACCGCAGCTGCGCACCGATAAAGGTGAGAGTGAGTTGCTGTTTATCGATCTGGGTGCCGGCAAAAATCGCTTGGGCGGTTCCTGTCTGGCGCAGGTCTACAACGAGCTGGGTGACAAGCCCGCAGACCTGGACGATGCCAAGAAGCTGAAAGGTTTCTTCGAGGTGGTACAGCAGGCTCTGAATGAAGACCTGATCATGGCCTACCACGACCGCGCTGACGGCGGTCTGTTTACAACCCTGGCGGAAATGGGCTTTGCCGGCCGCGTGGGTATGGATGTGGAAATCTACGAATTGGGTGAAGACCCGATTGCGGCGCTGTTCAGTGAAGAGCTGGGTGCGGTATTGCAGGTTCCCGCCTGTGAAGCGGATATGCTGGTACAGCGCTTTGCCGCTGTGGGTGTACCCACCCACAAGATCGGTTACCTGAACAATAACGAACACCTGTGCATCACCAATAACGGTGTTGAAATCTTCAAGCGCTCTCGTGCTGAATTGCAGCAGATCTGGTCGGAAACCAGCTACCGTATCCAGTCCCTGCGTGATAACGCCGAGTGTGCCGAGCAGGAATTCGCTGCAATTGCCAAAGAAGACCCGGGCCTGACAGTAAACCTCACTTTCGATATCAACGACGATATCAGCGCATCTTATATCGTTAAAGGTGTTCGCCCGAAAGTTGCTGTACTGCGAGAGCAGGGCGTGAATAGCCAAGTGGAAATGGCGCACTCTTTCCACCGCGCTGGCTTTAACGCTGTCGACGTACATATGAGTGACATCCTGTCTGGCCGTGTAGCCTTGGATGAGTTCAAAGGTTTGGTGGGCTGTGGTGGCTTCTCTTACGGTGATGTACTGGGTGCTGGTGAGGGGTGGGCTAAAACCATCCTGTTTAACGATCGTGCCCGCGATCAGTTTGAGGGCTTCTTCAATCGCAACGATACCTTCGGCTTGGGGGTGTGTAACGGTTGCCAGATGTTCTCAGTGATTAAAGAGCTGATACCAGGTGCTGATCACTGGCCGCGCTTTGTGCGCAACCTCTCTGAGCAGTATGAAGCGCGCTTCGCACTGGTAGGCATTGAAGACTCACCTTCCGTGTTGTTTAAAGGTATGGCGGGTACTTACATGCCGGTTGCCGTTGCTCATGGTGAGGGGCGAGTGGAGTTTGCTGACCAGCAGGCGCTCGAGAAGTGTGAAGCTTCCGGCACTATCGCGATGCGCTACCTGAATAACAAAGGGGAAATTACCCAAACTTATCCGGCCAACCCCAACGGCTCGGTAAATGGTATTACCTCTCTGAGTTCTGAGGATGGCCGCGTGACTATTATGATGCCGCATCCTGAGCGTGTTGCTCGAGCTGTCAGCAATAGCTGGCATCCAGATGAGTGGAAAGAAGATTCCGGCTGGATGCGCTTGTTCCGTAACGCGCGGGTGTTTGTCGACTAAGACAAGTCATTCCCTCGGTTTTTGCCTGCCGAGGTACACGTAAAGATTGTGGTGGCCGTTTCAGGTCACCACAATCTTTAGCAAATATAGAAATATTTCTGTAATTTTTTTCAGCCCTTTCATTTCCTGGCGTATTTTTTCCCTTCCTTAAAGTAGAAACTTCAGCTACTGCTATACTTAAACGATTATTCGAAATAACGTTTTTGCTATGGTGCAGTTATCTGTTGTATTTGCAGTTTACTTGCTCATTGCTCCATCCAATGTCTTGCTGGGATTAGGGTTCACATTTAATTCCGCTCGATTCTTTTCAAATTTCATCGTTTTTAACCTTTTCAGAAAAAAGCAGTTTCTGAGGGGGTATTCCTGCCTGGTAAAAGTGATTAAGGAGAAAACTATGGCGTACAGCGAAACTCTGGCTGAAAAAGTGCGCAAATTACTTCAGGGAAATGAAGGCCTCAGTGAAAAGCAGATGTTTGGAGGTCTCGCTTTTATGTTGAATGGCAATATGGCCTGTGGGGTTGTTGGAGAGGAGTTGATGGTCCGGGTTGGGCCTGATGAGTATCAAACTGCGTTGGCCGAACGCTATACCCGGCCTATGGATTACACCGGGCGCCCCTTAAAAGGCATGGTGTATGTGGAAGAAGATGCTGTCGCAGAGGATTTGGATAACTGGGTCAGTCGTGGAGCGGTATTTGCGGGCTCACTTCCTCCAAAATAATCGCTTATATTCACTGAACTTAGCAAATTAGTTTCTTTTTATTGCATGGTGAGTGATTAGCAGTCAGGAGTTGGCGTGAGTTCGCTGTTTTCTACGCGTTGACTTCTGTACGGCCTACACTCAGCGAAATAAATGTGACCCCGGTTCTATTCCCTCTTGGTCCTTGCTGATTTACCGCTCAGTAGTCTGAAAGGATATTGATTATGTATTTTCTCGAATTGAATAACGGTGTAGAGATACCTCAGCTCGGCATGGGAATGGCTGCGATTGGCAGCTGGCAGCAGGATGATGAGTATGTAACAGAAGTTATCTTGAAAGCCATGTCAGTGGGATATCGTCATTTTGACACAGGATCGGTCTATGGAAATGAGCGAGCTCTGGGAAGAGCGATCAAAGAATCCGGCCTAGCGAGGGAAGAGCTTTTTATTACCAGTAAAGTTTGGGATACGGAGCAGGGAACCAATAAAACTCACGATGCATTTGCCCGTAGCCTAGAGCGTTTGCAGCTGGAATACCTGGATCTATATCTGATCCATTGGCCCATGCCGGCCTATACCCGGGAGACCTGGGGTGCAATGGAGGCGCTTTACCAGCAGAAAAAAGTGCGGGCCCTGGGGGTGTCAAACTTTCGTAAATCTGATATTGAACAACTGGCGACTTTCTCGGAAGTGCGCCCTGTTTGTAATCAAATTGAACTGCATCCCTATTTTACTCAGCAGCCTTTAGTAGATTATTGCCAGTTCCATAAAATTGCGATTTGCAGCTGGTCTCCTTTGGGGTCGGGATCTACATGGAGCGGTGTCGAGGCTCATGAAAAACCTCTCATAGATCCAGTAATTGTGGACATTGCGAATAATCATGGGGTGACTTCAGGGCAGGTTATCCTTAAGTGGAATATCCAGCAGCATCGCATAGTTATTCCCAAGGCGGAAAGCCTGGATCACATACGCAATAACTTCTTAATATCTGATTTTAATTTGAGCAATGCGGAGATCCAGGCAATTAATGGATTGAACTGCAATAAAAGGTTGGGCGGTGATCCCGATTATGTTAATCAGAAAAATATAATGGTCAAAGTGCCCGATTAAATTTTTTCCAACAAAGCATAGGTCGCTATAGCGCAGGCGGAAGTAACATTCATTGAGGAATTGATACCCTGCATAGGTATGTGTACCACAGCATCTGCCAGTTCAAGGAGTTCAGGGGTAACTCCATCCTTTTCAGAGCCCAATACCAAACATATTTTATCCCCTTTGGAAACGGGGGTATCTTTGAGTTCGACGCTGTTTGAGGCAATCTCCAGACAAATTAATCGATAGCCCTTATTTTTTAAGGTTTGCGCGATATTGACTGCAGATGAGTGATATTCGTAGGGAACGTACTTTTCTGTAGACCGGGAAACTTTTCGAATTTTGGAATTAGGTGGAACCAGGCTTTCACCGGTTAAATAAATTTTCTCTACGCCGAGTGCATCGGCGATACGAAATAGGCCGCCGACATTGCTCGGTGTGCCGATATCGGTGGCTAAATAGCATAATGGGTAAGTGTTTTTACTGGGTTGATGACTACTGTGATCTGTCTGCATTTTTCGATTTGTTACTATAGGAAGTAGGGAAGTTACCACTTCCCCAGGATAATGTTGCGGTATTGATGGGGGAGTTAGTGACTGCTCTCTGCGATTTCGAGAGCCTCCTCGGCGACTCTTTGCGCAGTGGCCTGGCGATTACGCATCTGCTCTACCAGAGAGGGCTCCCGGTTGGCCTTTTGATTCTGGATATGCACCGCTTGCCTGTATACCTTATCTGAGACAATAAACTCTTCCGCTCGCTGGTTGATTTCACTGTAGCGTGTATTCAGTTCTGAGATCTTCTTGGATAGATGCTCAAGATCCAGGATATCGTCGAAGTAAAGGGCGATCAGCCGCTCGCACTCCCTGGCGATTGCCAGGTACTCGTTGCCTACCTGCCGATGTCCCTCATAGTTTTTCTTAAAATTGAAGAAAGTTTGCACGCCGCCCAATAGCGCGGCCAGCAGGGCCAGCGCCGCACCACTCCACTTGGTCCAATCAGGCAGCTCTGCATTGATCAGGGAGAAGAAAAGCGAACCGAGGAACAGGTTGACGACAACGATGGGCACCCCGCAAAGCACATGCAAATTGCGCCCCTTCATGGAGGCTCGGAAGTGGCTGTGTTTGCACAGGTGGGCATTCCAGCGGAGCTTCTCCAGGACTTCCACAGTGTTGGGTATATTGCTCATGATTCCTTTCCGCCCTCATTCTACTACTAGCTATTGTGGGCGATAGTTTGACGGATGCCAGCGAGATGTACAAAAGTGATGGTACAAAGGGCTAGTTTTTCAGTCTTGATAGTCAGGTATGTCCATATTTTGGGGTTCGCGTAAGTGATTGCATACCCTTGCTGCTCGAAATGCCTTCAGTTACATAGATTGCTATTTGATCACTGAACATCAGCTATTTAAGGGATTCAACGGTGTAACACCCAATTCCATGAGGGAATTTTACTCTAGGAATAAAAAGAGCTGCGCAAAAGGACCAGTTTCTTGTATTTTTATCGGCCATCTTGACCGAGGAGTTTATCCCCCTCCCAAGATTCAAACTTATAAAAATTAAACCCTTGAGTAGTTGGGGGCAGGTATGTCAATCGCGCGGCAGCGCTTTATAGTTTTGGGGCCTCTTTTTGCTGTGGCCTTCTATTTCTTTTTATCAGCGTTGGGGATGCAGTATCTACCGGCAGTAACTGCTGCAATTACCTTGTTAACTGTGATCTGGTGGATAACGGAAGCACTTCCAATCCCCGCAACGTCACTGGTGCCTTTTGTCCTCTTGCCTCTATTTGGAGTAGCGGATCATCGGGAGGTGGCAGCTTCCTTGGGAAGTCATGTCATTCTGTTGCTGATGGGGGCCTTTATTTTGTCCAAGGCCCTGGAGAAAAGTGGGGCCCACGAGCGCCTTGCCCTGTATATGTTGCGTATTGTGGGCGTCTCCAGCGGCCGCAGGCTGGTGCTCGGATTTATGCTGGCAGCAGGCTTCCTGAGCATGTGGATTTCCAACACTGCTACCACATTGATGATGCTGCCTATAGCCCTGGCAATTCTCAGTAAGATCGACAACGAGCGCTTAAGTATTGCCCTGATCCTGGGTATTGCCTATGCCGCAAGTCTGGGTGGGGTAGGTACTCCTCTGGGCACGCCGCCCAATGTTATTTTTATGGGAATATACGAGGAAGTAACCGGACGAGAGTTTAGCTTCCTGGGCTGGATGAAAATAGGAGTCCCAGTTGCTTTGGTGACGCTGCCTATAATGGCCCTCTGGCTGACCCGTCATGTGCATCTGAAAAATGATATTGAGCCCCCTCAAGTGGGAGAGTGGAGGCAAGAGGAAAAGCGAACCTTAATGGTTTTCGGTGTGGCAATTCTCCTATGGGTTACTCGCAATGCACCGTTTGGTGGTTGGAGCGAATTGATAGGTATTGATGCTGCCGGTGATGGAACCGTGGCTCTAGCAGCCGTTGTCGCTATGTTTCTAGTGCCCAACGGTAAGGGAGGGCGCTTGCTGGATTGGCAGACGGCAGAGACGATCCCCTGGGGAATGCTATTACTGTTTGCTGGTGGTATAGCGCTAGCAAAAGGTTTCTCCAGTTCCGGACTGAGCGATATGCTCGGCAACGGTCTTTCTTTCCTGACGGCGATGCCACTGTGGTTGTTGTTGGTAATTCTATGCCTTAGTGTGACCTTCTTGACAGAGATAACCAGCAATACAGCTACGGCAACCCTACTTATGCCAATTTTAGCTGTAGCCGCCACTTCAGCGGGTTTTGAGCCCATGGTGCTGATGATACCTGCGGCGATGAGTGCCAGTTGTGCATTTATGTTGCCTGTAGCTACAGCGCCTAATGCGATTGCGTATGGAACCGGTAAAGTACGTATACAGGATATGGTTCGAGAGGGCGCGATACTCAGTGTGACGGCATCGCTGATAATAGCGGGGATGAGTTGGTTGATCCTGGCTGGATAGTGTTTGTCTCCATCATAGCCAGTGTGAGATGTGCATAAGCAGGCGAATGGATAAAAGAAAAATAGATAGGAGAGATAGAGTTCGATGAATAAAACCACAGCAACACTGTTGCTCACCCTTGGTTTAACAGGGTGTGGCGAAGAGAAGAGCAACCAAGCTGTAGAGGAAAAAGCCTTGTTTAGTGAACAAACCTCTGCTCCTGTAGCGAAGAAAGTACCACACAAAATGGTTATGCATGGCCATGAGCGCATCGATAATTACTACTGGATGCGTGACGATGAACGTAAGGCGCCAGATGTTATTGCTCATCTGGAAGCAGAAAATGCTTATACCGATTTGGTAATGCACCACACCGAAGAGTTACAGGAATTACTCTTTGAAGAAATGACTGGCCGTCTGGAGAAAGATAAATCAACGGTCCCCGTTTATTATAATGGTTATTGGTATTACAGCCGCTATCTTCCCGAGAAAGAATACGCGATCCACGCGCGACGTAAAGGCACCCAGGAAGCACCTGAAGAGGTTATGCTGGATGTGAATGTGCTGGCCGAAGGCCACGGCTACTTTAGTGTAGGGCGCCTGGCTGTTTCTCCCAGTAATCAATTGGTAGCATATCCTGAAGATAGCGTTGGGCGCCGTGTTTACACGATTCGCTTCAAGGACTTAAAGACTGGTGAGATGCTGCCAGATAAATTGGAGAATGCTTCACCAGTTGCGGTTTGGGCAAACGATAACCAGACTGTCTTCTATATCAATAAAGACCATCAAACTCTGCTCGGCTATCAAGTGATGCGCCATAAATTGGGCACACCGCAGAGTGAAGATGTTGTTGTTTATGAAGAAATGGATAAGGCTTTCTATACGTGGATTTCCAAATCCCGGGATGGAGAACTGATACGCATTCACCACAGTTCTACAACTAGCAGTGGCCAGTCAATCCTGGACGCAAACACCCCTCTTGCCGATTTTGCTCCCTTATATCCCCGGGAAGAGGATCACGAGTATTCAGCGCTAAAGTTAGGGAATGATTTTTATATCATGACCAACTGGCAAGCTGAAAACTTCCGCCTTATGAAGGTTGCCATGGACGACGCAACAGATAAGTCTAATTGGCAGGAAGTCATACCTCATAGTAGTAAAGTTTTGTTGGAAGATTTCACTTTATTTGATCATCATCTGGCAGTAATAGAACGAAAAGCGGGGCAAACGGGTCTCCGAATTATTAATTTAGAGAATAATAAGGACCTTCAAGTCGGGTTTAATGATCCAGTATACAGGCTGGGCTTGAGTTCAAACCCAAACTTGGACTCAGAGAGTGTTCGAGTATCTTATTCGAGTTTAACGACACCAAATAGTGTTTATGAAGCCAAGTTGGATAGTGGCGATTTGGAATTGCTTAAGCAAGACAAAGTTCTGGGTGGTTTTGACCCAGAGCACTATCAGAGCGAGGGTATCCTGGTAGCGGCACGAGATGGCGTTAAGGTGCCGGTATCTTTGGTTTATCGTAAAGATAAATTTAAGAAAGATGGCTCTAATCCATTACTGCAATATGCCTATGGCTCATACGGTAGTACCGTAGACCCCTGGTTCCGCTCTTCAGTGGTGTCCTTGCTTGACCGAGGTTTTGTATTTGCTATTGCCCATATTCGTGGCGGCCAAAAACTGGGACGTGCCTGGTACGAAGATGGAAAGATGTTCAATAAAAAGAATACTTTCACTGATTTTATCGACGTTACCAAGGCGTTGGGGAAATTAAAATATGGGGCCCCTGATAAGATCTTTGCTTCAGGTGGTAGTGCTGGGGGGCTGTTGATGGGCGCGGTAGTCAATATGGAACCGGGTTTGTACCGGGGTGTTACTGCGGCGGTGCCATTTGTTGATGTGGTAACTACCATGCTGGATGAGTCAATTCCCCTGACTGTTAATGAGTATGACGAGTGGGGCAATCCTAATAATAAGGATAGTTATGAATATATGCTTTCCTATTCTCCCTATGACCAGGTGAAAGCTCAGGATTACCCCAATATGTTGGTAACCACTGGGCTACATGATTCCCAGGTGCAATACTTTGAGCCAATGAAATGGGTGGCAAAGTTACGCGAATTGAAGACCGATGAAAATCAGTTGTTATTCAATACCAATATGGAAGCAGGTCACGGTGGCTCTTCGGGTCGTTTCCGTCGCTATAAGGAGACCGCTTTACAGTATGCATTTTACCTCGATTTACTTGGGTATAAAAATGGAGAGACTGATAAGAAGGTTAAGTAATAAATATGTTATGCTTATTTTAGAGATATAGGTCTGATTATGGGTAGCTAATTATTCTTTATATCTCTACTTAAGTATCATGTAAATAAAGGGGAGCTAGCTCCCCTTTATTTGTTGGGGAAGTTGAAATGTCCTTTTCTTTTTCAGCTTTCTGAAATATTAACTTCTAGAGTCAATTGGCTTTTCGTGTTGTTTGGGCAGGATAAACACGCACCACCTTTTTAGTATTCCGCTAAAACTCCAAATGCTTTGAATTTCTATTTATAGGCGTAGAATGGAGATAGATTTACTGGAAGGTCTGAATTATGCGTGAGTTCGCCGCCATTGAGGCACCTGTGATTGATCGATTTGGAGGGTTAGACGGACTTCAGTCGAAGCTGGTTAAGCCAAAGCCTGCGCAGCTCTTGAGAGAGATACATGACAGTCAGTGGTTGTCATCGGCATCCCGGGCTGTTTTTCAAGCCGGTTTTAGTTGGAAGGTTGTTGAAAAAAAGTGGCCGGATATAGAGAAGATCTTTTATGGCTTTGATGTTTCATTCTGTCGTTACTTACCGGAGGAGGCATTAGATGACCTAATGCGGCAGGAAGGAATGATCAAGCACTGGACTAAAACTCGCTCCATTCAGAGAAATGCAGACTTCTTTTGGCATTTATCTAATGAGCATGGAAGTTTGGGAGCGTATTTCTCTAGCTGGAATACAGACAACTATATTGAGAATCTTTTGTACTTGCGTAAAGGTGGTGATCGACTCGGCGGTAAGACTGCCCAGGTATTTCTAAGACGAATGGGAGTTGATACTTTGGTTTTTGCAAGTGATACCATTCGAGCCTTAATCCGAGAAGGGGTTGTCGACAAGTCTCCCTCCTCCAAGAAAGACTGGGCTGCACTAAAAGCAGCCATCGAAACTTGGCAGTCTCAGTCAAATCGTAGTTTGAATGAGATTAGCCAGATATTATCACTTTCGGTAGGTTAAACAACTGGGGTATTTAGTTGGTAGAAGTATCTATTTCACTCCTACCAACCTGAATGCTTAATCAAAAGTTAATCGGTTGTAGCTGACGGCACAACCTGAAAATCCACGGACAATGAAGCCTCATACTGAACTTCGTCGAAGGAACTAACCTCTGTTTCTATATATGCTTCTGAAAAGCTATCTTCAAATTTGCTTTTTCGAGTTCTGGAAGCAGTAACGATAACCTCTTCTATTGCTCCAGCTCCCGCTGTCCCATGATAGCCGATATTATTTGTACGGACATTAACTGGTGTTAACTGAATGCTCAGGGTTCTCTCATAGTCAGCTTTTTGTTCCATGATTTTGGCTAGTGCCTTAGATCGGACCTTTTTTGTATATTCAGATACTTCTGAATGCTCAAAAGAAGTACTCACTATTTCTATTTCTTTATTTTCATCGGTTAGCCTTGCGATAGACTGTAAATGTCCCTCCTTGTTAATAGTTATTGCGACCCTATTAATAACTTTATAGCTGGAAGGATTTTTGCCTAGCCAACCAAATTGTGGGGAAGATGAAAATTTTGAATTTTTAATCTTAGCTCGGTCTATGCCAGCCTTTATTAAGCTCTCGGTTAATTGTTCACGCAAAGAACTATTGTTAGCAATGGCGTCTGATAGGAGGGGCTCTTCAGTGGTGACAATAATATTGACTATAGCCTGGTCTGAATAAGCCGTTTCTTTTGCACTGCCGTGGAGAGTCACAACTCTTGATATTGGGTAAATTAGGTCGCGTAAGTCCTGGGGGGAGCCTTTAATCTCTGGGGTTGCCATTGAAAGGCTGGGAATGAGTAGCGAAGCTAAAAGAGCAAGTCTTTTCATATTGACACTTCCAAACTGTGAATAAATGACAATCTATCAGGAAACTAGCTTATTGCCGATCAATAGCACTATATCGGCTTTCCTAGTTTCTATCCAATTGTTGCAGCTGAAACCGTTCGTTGTAGTTGTATATTCGCAAAGTATCGCCCAATTACCATTCATGATGCGACTATTTCTGCTTTGGTATTTTAGTACCGTTTATCGCTGCAAAATTACCACTTATCGGTCTCAGCCAGGTTCTAAAACCAGTTCACAGACAATCGATTGCATCACTTTAAAGTGCGCACTTGGTCATCAATTGAGGATAAAAATTCAATGGATGACGGCAAGCAATAACAAATTATCTTAGTGACATACGAGTTGGGCAGAGCTGATGGGTTTACTGATAAATAAGAAGTTAATAGCGCTTTCTTTGACGGCATTGCTGGCCGCGTGTGGAGGTGGTGGAGGGAGCTCCTCTTCGGATTCGGACAACCCCTCTTCAGATAGTAGCGGTAGTGGTAATAATAGTGGCAGTAGCGGTAGTGGTAGCGATCAGGGTTCGTCCGGCAGCGATGATAATCCGATCTCGGATAATGTGGGCACTACAGTTGTGGTGGGAGACGTAGAGCATACAGATTTAGGCTTCGCCTCATTGACTGCCATTGACGTAACTTTGCCAGAAGGTATGAACAATGCCCGTGAGGTTTACCAGATGGCACACTATATAGCACGAACTGACGGGGAGCAGGATGAAGAGGATATTGATATCCCGATTCGTAGTTATACTGCGACCTGTGCAACAGATACCGATACTCCGAGAATGTTTGTTTCCACTACTTTGTCAGAGGGGGACACTGCTGCGGATACAACTCACGGTTCTATTTATGAGCTACAGTATGATCCGGATACTTCCAGTTTTGAGGCAACAGGTAATGCAACGCTGTTAAATCAGTGTTATGAATCCCACGGTGTGGCTGTAAGCTCTGATTGCTCCACAGTAGCAGTTCTATGCAATACAGATTATCAAGCCAATGAGCGTTATGAGGTTGAAGCTGACCTTGTTGAGCAATACGGTTCAACGTGGATGAAAATGGAAGATAACATTGACACCATTGAATCCCGTATTGCGAATGAAATTGGTCTTCTGGTTGCGACCAATCACGGTAAATATATCGACTTTTTTACTGAACACCCTACGCTGACGTTTGACGATTTCCTTGCCGGTTTGGAGGCAAACTTCCCGGATACTGATTTTGGGGATTCGCCATCCTTTACCACTATTAAAGGGTCCGATATGCAAGAGGAGATGGAGTATATTATTTCCAGTCTTTCCTCTGGCGACTATGACGATTTACTGCAGCACATTCGAGATGCCAGTTACAGCTATAACGAGCAAATTTGGCTGCTAGAGTGGGAAAATCAGCCTTTAAGTGAAGTTCCTGATGCTTACGTAGTAAATAAAATGCACGGTGGAACTCATCTTGGCGCACAAGAGCTGATTTATGTTGAGGATGACAGCCAGGGTCGTAGTAGCTATGGTTTCTCAGTTTCTGCACGGGTATTTGATGGAAATGGGAGTTCTCACTATTCGGCAGGCTTAACGGTTATTGACCGTAATAATTGGTCCCTGGATATGAGCAGCTCAGATAATCGCGGTTGGTATTGGGCCTGCGGCGATGGTCACGTAGTAAACATTCGCTCATTCTATAATCCAGACAATGAGATGTTTGGTGCAATTTGCACCAGTGATTGGAACGACTGGATAGGTAGCACTCATGGGCAACTGGGTACCATTGCAGTGAAAATGGAAACTTCCAGTTCGTCTACAGAAGGGCGCTTTAATCACTTCGTACCATCAACGTCTGCGATGGTATCTAATGGTGGCGGTCATACTGTTGTACCAGTGGATGCCAATACGAACCTTTCTTTGATCGTCTCGCCTAAATATATTGAAGATGCGGATATGGATCGCTTTCTCCAGGATGAAGTCGGTATTGATCCGTCTGGGGAAGGTCCGTTTGATGAAGATTGTGCAGATTACGACACCACAAACTGTTTCCTGTCCTATATGAGTTATAACTATTGGGAAGATGATGATAGTTTCGCCACAATAACAAGACAGGGACTTTATTCTGGTGATGCATTAGACTCCAGCTCTTTAACCCGTATTGGCATCGCCAAGGTCAGCTCTACCGGTAGTATGGAAGGCCAGGGTTTTAATTGGTTGGTTGAGGATGATGATTGCCAAATTAGTGATCCACAACTTATTGATTTAAAAAATGGACGCTACTTGTTTGGGTATGCAAAATTCCAGTGTATTTCTGATAACTTGTCCTATAACCGTATTTATGCCGACAGCGGCTCTAAACGGTTATTAGTACCAAAAGCTTATTATGTAATGGAAGTCGATGCAGATCTAAACGTACTTGAAGGGCCAATCGAGTTACCTAATTATGGATGGGGTGGTTTGGATGAGCCTATGTACTTAGGTGATGGAAAAGTAGCTTGGACTTATATTAAAAACCCCACCTACGATAACTATGTGAGTGGTCAGAAAAATATTTGGCAGGCGATGATTTACCACTCAAATAGCGTTAATTAATTTTTTCTCCTGAACTGTTGTAATGATACTGGGAGATAAATTTGGTAAGGGGGCTCCCCCTTACCGCTCTCCTGCTTTTTTACTGGAATTCATCCTGATTTCTGAAATGTGGCCGCGTATATGGGGAATGAAGAACTTACTTTTTTGCTATCAAAAAAATTGATTCCTTACTAGGCTGCCACTCCTGATCAATAAGAAAACCAACTCGTGTAAGCTTGTCTAAAAGCTCCTGTCTGTCAATTTTGTGGACATAAGGGGCCAGATTTATGCGTTGCATCACTGGGATCAGGAATCGCCAATTGCTTTTCTTAATTAATGCAGTACTTGATACAAATATGCCCCCCGGCTTTAATAAATTGTAAACCCGCGCGATAGCACCATCTATATCCTCCAGAAGATGTAATATATTTAGCCCTAAGATGGCGTTAAAACTATCTGGTTCGAATTTTAGTGAACCTAAGGTGCCTTGTTTAAAATTTATGTTTTTTATGGAAGCGATTTTTACTTTTTGCTTGGCAATATCCAGCATCTTCTCGGAAATATCAGTAGCAGTTATACTGTTCACATATGGAGAGTGCTGAATAGCGGTGCTGCCGGTGCCGCATCCAAATTCCAGTACAGACCAGTCTGCCTGCAAATATTCTTGTGTTATAGCCAGTTTTCTCTTGTAACTTTTTAAATCTTTTATAGGGCTTTTGGCATAGCGCGCTGCAGTTTTATCCCAAAACTTTTTTGGCTCTATCATTTTTCCTTCCTACCGTAGATGTTCAATGAGTATGCATTCGGTCGGCGGATAATCTACTACTAGATGATTACCTTTTGATTTTAAGTATATGTAGTATATTTCCCGAATCGTTAGACTCTAAAAATTATCTCCGTAGAGGTGCTCATATATTTATACCTTGTAATTCTTGCTGCATGTTTTAATTTAGTGCCACAATTTTTTATGGAAAGGGTGCATAACGTGTCATAGGTATATCGATAGAAAAGTGGCTACGATACTTGTGTGCTACGATAGGGGTTGATCAAAATTTAAACGATTTCAACCTTTTCTTTACGTAAGTTATTTCTTCGAAAAGATAGCTTGCTCCAAAAGTTTTTTAGAAGTGCTCACTCACCTTTAGCTTCATCAATACTGTGACCTAGAGCGAAGTCGCGGTTCTTAGTTTTTGCGAACTATGTCACATTCATCTAAGCCTCCTTCTCTTTGTGACTAAATAGTCATATTGCTTGTCGCCCTAAGATTCTGTTTGGCGCTATTAGTCATATTCTTGGCACTAATTAACCAGATACCTTTCGCAAGCCATAAAACAGTCTCGGCAACATAAAAAGACAATTTAAAAAATTGGGATCAAGCCCGAGCAAAAATAAAAGGACATCACAATGACACTTTATCAACGATTGGGTGCGAGCTTCTCTTTACTATTAGCGGGGCTTTTGGGATCAGCCTCTGCTAGTGCGGATAACTGCTACATCCTGGTTCATGGCCATGGTACTGAGGGCCATATTAAGCAGCGTACTAACTCCCAGGGTAATCTTGAGCAGCCGGCTTTAGATTATTGGAGTGAGGCTTACTTCGATGAATACGCGGGTAGTGACTTTATTGAACAGTTGCGTGTAAATGGCGGCAATTACGGTGTGGTTGGTTACAACTCCACCGATGAGGGCGAGATGCCCTACTGGCATGACGGCACAGCGGGTGAAATCGCTCGGCAGATAATCGCTATTCGCAATGGCGAAGGCGATGATTATGAGCATGAAAACCAGTGTGCTGCCGATGACACTTTCTACGTGATTGCCCACAGTCAGGGTGCCACCCAAATGATGTACCTCGCAGGCAATGCCGTACCGGGGTCCCCTTACTATAACCGTGCTTACAACCAGCTGGATTCCAATACTGTGACCGAAACCTCGAAGGTTTGTACTGGCTCCTGGTTCTGGAAAAGCTGTAAGACGAAAACCAAAACCGTTAATGTCGCAGGCCTGAATGATAGTTACGCGGTTGAAGTGGACTTTGACACTGCCATTAGCGGTATCGCGGCAATCTTTACTACTGGTGGTGCAATCACCGGTACTGAGGGGGTTGATCGACTGTGTAACGGTAGCTGGATCGAAGATTTGATCAACGATTGGTTTATCGGTCGCGAGTGCGCAGCAGTACGTTACCTGCAGACTAATGATGTCTATGCTGTGCGCAACTATGTCGGCACCAACCTGGCTGCACCGGTTTATACCATTGGAGGCTACGCCGGTTTCCCTGGTATTGAGAGTGCTAGCTCTTTGCTGTTGGGCGGTGAGGACGATGGTTACATCAATCTGGCTTCCCAGATGAACTGCTCTGGTTCTGCTAAGCGCAACTTGTGGTCAAATCTGAAGGAATACAAGACCTTCCTGGGTATCGCTTACGGAAGCGCTATCTTCTCCTGCGATAATGACAATAAGGGGACAGCGCGTTCCTATAACCTGGCGAGTATTTAT
The DNA here is from genome assembly GCF_056311705.1 of Microbulbifer sp. ABM4_008. Classification (NCBI taxonomy): domain Bacteria; kingdom Pseudomonadati; phylum Pseudomonadota; class Gammaproteobacteria; order Cellvibrionales; family Microbulbiferaceae; genus Microbulbifer; species Microbulbifer sp. ABM4_008. Next base: position 1,112,661 of record NZ_CM149970.1, read on the forward strand.
ACCGATCATGACGCTCAGCGTAACGGCGGTATTATGGCCCCAGACTACACGGGTATCCCCGATGGCCTGAACTGTGGTGCCGGTAAAAATACGGCTGGTCGTATTGCTGCCTGTACAGAGTAATTGGCTCATCGTTTTAAAAAAGCCCGCTTAAAAGCGGGCTTTTTAGTTTGCGGGAATCACATATTTACTTCTATTAGTTTTTAGCTCTAGTGATCCTCTACCACTTGCAAATTGTTCTCTGCTTTCATACGAGATATTTCGATCTCTTCTGCAAAAATCTCGTGGATGCCGAAACGGTAACTGTCAGTACTATTTGCCGCATGGGTACCGCCTGGAATCGTTGTAAATGCAATGCGCCAGGGAGTGGTCTCTTGTTCTTTCCAGTGCTTATGCCAGGAGAGTGCATCTTTGCGCAGGTTTGGCATGTCTTTGGAGCCACTTGTTACTACCAGAGTCAGATCCTCTCTTGTCGCTTGTACAGGTTCCCTGTAGAAAAATTCCTGTTGTGGTAGGAAGGTGGCATTGCTGGCTATCAATCCTTTAAACAAGTCGGGCTTAGAAAATGCTGTGTAAAGCACAAAATATCCCCCTCGACTTTGACCGAAGAGAACTCGTTGATGAGGGTCTACCGAGTAGCGGCTTTCAACTGTTGGCAAGAGCTCCCGCTCTAGAAAGTTGAGAAACTGTGCTGCACCGCCATACGTAAGTGTGTCACTGTCATCGGGTAGTGAAAAGTCAAAACTGCGATGATTGATCTCGGGTTTAAATGAGCCGTAAGCAATACCTACGATAATCGCCTCGGGGGCGTAATCATCGTAATGCATAAACAGGTGATTAGTAGCCAAAATTGGGAACAGTGAATCCCCATCGAGGAGATAAATGACCGGGTAGGTTGTATCCTCGTTTGGATTATAGCCCTCAGGCAGGCGAGTATAGATATGGTAGGGGCGCCCAATAATCGCTGAATCCAGCTTAAAGTAGTCCCCTTTCAGGGCAGGTAAGAACTCAAGAGGCTGGGAATGACTTTCAGGAGAAGAGTTACTTTGGTGGTTAGCAGGGCAGCCACCTAGCAGTCCGGCTGCTAATAGCGTTGATAGAAAACGAATAAGGGGCTTTTTCATCGAGTCTCCTATACTAACGGTGGGATTCATTGGTTGACTAAGTCTCTTCTTATATTCTCAAGTGGGGTGCTAATGAGCAATATAAAGCTTGCTGCTGGTATCGATTTTCCTGCAATAGAAGTAAAGCGACTTGGTGGAGGTGAGTTGGTACTGGGGAAGCTTGAAGGTAGTTTCCCTTGGCAAATGGTAGTCGTTTACCGAGGTAAGCACTGCCCACTATGTACCAAGTATTTGCGTGTCTTGAGTGTACTACTACCCCGCTATCATGCGGAGGGTATTGACGTGGCTGTTGTCTCTGCCGATACGGAGGAAAAAGCTTCTCAGCATATGGAAGCAATTCAGCCGGGATTTACTGTCGGTTACGGTTTATCAATACCCCAAATGCAGCAGCTTGGGCTCTATATTTCAAAACCCCGCTCCCCTGAAGAAACAGACAGGCCCTTTGCTGAACCGGGTGTTTTTGTCATCAACGAATCTGGAAGGCTGCAAATAGTCGACATTTCCAATGCACCTTTTGCGAGGCCTGACTTGCAAACGCTATTGGTGGGTATCGAGTTTATCCGAAATCCTGATAACCATTACCCAATTAGGGGAACATATTAAGATTTTTTAAATACCCTGCTAATTCAGGGAGCTATATTTTGGATTAAAAGTTTGTAGTAAAGTTAGAGGTCTGGAATTTAAGGGGGTAGGGTAGTGACGAACGCTTTTCTCTCTGAGATGAATCACTTCAAGCTTAATCCAATTGATAATAGTAAAGTCGTATTAATTGATGGCCCCAACCAAAGAGCTATACCCGTTTATGGTAGAGAGATTGTTGCTCAATACCAATTTCTCGATAAAGTGTTAGTTATCCTACATGATTGGTGGTCTCTGGATCAGGGAGTTAATATCTACCTACTCTCTAGAGGAAGAGTTTTGGATTTTGCTTTGAGTTCGGATATCGACTTATGGGGAGATTTAGATGACGTGAAAGTTATCCAACCGGATACTATTTGCTTTTCTTTTCCGAATGCTTTGCACTGGCGACTGCGCTGCTATAAGCGGGCAAGGCCGGCTTTATATCTTTCTCTTCCTTATAGTTTTTGGTGGCGTCGAAACTTATTTTATTCCTGGTTTTCATTGCAGCGCCTCAAGTGAATAGTATATATAAATATCAGGCGGCGAATCTGTAATTGTATATTACCCAAGTAAGATAACAGGTGTTTACCCTGTTATCTTACTTTTATTCAATAGAGCTGAACTTTCTTTGTCGGATTTTTGAAGCGATAGCTTCAACGTGAATAGCCTATTTAGAAGTTGTTCAGCTCTTCCCGTAGATCGATCTCTAGTTCCTCTGAGCTAGTAATCCATACGCTTTTATCCGGCGCAGGAAACACACCTATTTCAATGTCGTCACCTTTTAAGCCAGAAAGCCACTTCTTTAAAAACTGTGGTAAGGGAATGCTTTTAGGGGTGAGGCCCGTTTCATTCTCAGCATAGGCTTGGGCAAATTCAGCGCTTGGCCATACTGGCAGATATTCAAAGCCACCATCTTCATCGGTGTGTATTTTAAGAAAGCAATTTTGGCTATCGATCAGTATCCAGATCTCCCGCTCTTCTCCGGCTATGCTCAGAAAATACTCGTAGCGATCTTCACAGCTGAGATTAGTTATTTCACTTAAATCTGGGGTGCTCATATATCAATTCATTGTAGCTAGGTAATAGGCGAGTAGGGATAACTGAAGGCCTGCTCATCTAGAGGCATAGCTGTTATACCAATTAATGCGGGGCATTATGCGCGAATACAAGCCGCTATCCAAATGCTTTGCCGAGATGGTCAGCGGCAGGGGGAGAGAAAGAGTTTCTATAGAACTTAAGTCTATGGTTAGAGTGAAGAGGAAACTGGAATGCTCAAAATAAAAAAAACGGGCATTAAGCCCGTTTTCAATACTTCTCTTCCTGTGAGCGACTACTTTCTCCTTTTTAGTAATTCGCTAACCAGGAAGCGCTTACCACTGCAGTGCGCCGCCGGTTTGGTATTCGATAACGCGGGTTTCAAAGAAGTTTTTCTCTTTGCGCAGGTCCATAATTTCAGACATCCACGGGAATGGGTTCTGAGCGCCAGGGAACTGCTCTTTCAGGCCCAGCTGGCTAAGGCGGCGGTTGGCGATAAACTGGAGGTACTCCTCCATCATATTCGCATTCATGCCGAGTACGCCGCGGGGCATAGTGTCGCGGGCATAGGCTACTTCAAGCTCCATACCCTCGAGAATCATCTGGGTGACTTCCTGCTGGAATTCCGCTGTCCACAAGTGTGGATTTTCCAGCTTAATCTGGTTGATGACGTCAATGCCGAAGTTCAGGTGCATAGACTCGTCGCGCAGTATGTACTGGAACTGCTCGGCAACACCGGTCATTTTGTTGCGGCGACCCATGGACAGGATCTGGCTGAAGCCACAGTAGAAGAAGATACCTTCAGTGACAGCGTAGAAGGCGATCAGGTTGCGCAGCAGCTCCTGGTCGGATTCAACGGTGCCGGTTTTGAAGTTGGGATCACCGATGGCCTGGGTGTGGGATAGGCTCCAGGCCGCTTTTTTGGCAACCGCAGGCACTTCGCGGTACATATTGAAGACTTCACCTTCGTCCATACCCAGGGATTCTACACAGTACTGGTAGGCGTGGGTGTGAATGGCTTCTTCAAAAGACTGGCGCAGCAGGTACTGGCGGCACTCAGGGTTGGTGATATGGCGGTAGATCGCCAATACCAGGTTGTTAGCAACCAGGGAGTCTGCGGTGGAGAAATAGCCCAGGGAGTATTCCACGATGCGACGCTCGTCCTCGGTCAGACCGTTGGGGTCTTTCCACATGGACACGTCTTTGTTCATGTTGATTTCCTGGGGCATCCAGTGGTTGGCGCAGCCGTCCAGGTATTTTTGCCAGGCCCAGTCGTATTTAAAGGGAACCAACTGGTTGAGGTCAGCGCGGCAATTAATAATGCGTTTTTCATCTACCTGGATACGGGCCGCACCCATTTCCAGTTCTTCCAGGCCGGGAGCCGGGTCCATATTAGCAACTGCGGCACGGGCGGCATCAACGGCAGTGGAGCCGCTTTGGGCCGCAGGCGACGCCGGAGCGGCTGTGTAGGAAGCGCTGGGCTCCTGCACGGATTTTGCCTGGGCCTCCGGCGTCGGTCGCGGTTCGGTTGCTTTTTCAGGTTGTTGGGGCTTGGTGTCGATGTCGTCCCAGCTCAGCATAGTTGGCCCTTTTGATCGGTCTCACTATCGAAAGTTCGATAAAAAATTCTTAAATCTTCCTGGTGTATTACTCACTAATTGTGTGTAACCAGGGATGACATACCGGTGATTTTTTTACCGGCAATAATTCATTACAGGCTCGTATTTTTAACTCGCCTGGGCACAGAAAATCCTGTGCCAGATCAATTTTTGCTGCGCTTTTGTGCATTTATTTGCACTGAATTTTCGCTGGCAATTGCACTGGGTTTTCTCGGGAAATAAGCCGCAGCCGATCCCCGGTCCCTATGGTATTACCCACTATTAAAATAATGGGTGGACCGGGGTCGCTGCGCATGGTCATGCCCGCACTTGCGGTTACGACGCTCTCCCCCGAGAGTCAGTGCAGCCCCTATAAAAAAGGGGCTTAAATTTTACTGGCAGGCCTCGCAATCCGGGTCGTCCAGTGAGCAGGCCTGAGGCACTGCGGCCGGTGCGGGTGCAGCTTGTTCAGCAGGTGCTGCCGCAGCCATTCCATTGCTACCGCCGTGTGCACTTACCGCGTTCAGGGTGCCGCTATTTACCGTAGATTTCTCTGTGGTAGTGGCAGCCAGTGCGCGCAGGTAGTAAGTGGTTTTCAGGCCGCGGAACCAAGCCATGCGATAGGTCAGGTCCAGCTTCTTGCCGTCGGCGCCGGCAATATACAGGTTCAGGGACTGGGCCTGGTCGATCCACTTCTGGCGACGGCTGGCAGCGTCCACGATCCAGCGCGGCTCCACTTCAAACGCGGTGCGGTATTTTGCTTTCAGGTCTTCCGGTACGCGATCGATTTTCTGTACAGAACCTTCATAGTATTTCAGGTCGTTAACCATGACCTGATCCCATAGGCCGCGATCTTTCAGATCGTGTACCAGGTAGGGGTTTACTACGGTGAATTCGCCGGACAGGTTCGACTTCACATACAGGTTTTGGTAGGTCGGTTCGATCGACTGGGAAACCCCGGTGATATTGGCAATGGTCGCAGTAGGAGCGATCGCCATCACGTTGGAGTTGCGCATACCTTGGGCTTTGACTTTCTCGCGCAGGCCGTCCCAGTCCAGCGTGGAGCTGGTGTCCTGTTCGATAAACTGCTGGCCGCGCTGTTCAGCCAGGATCTGGATGGAATCCAGCGGCAGAACACCTTTGCTCCACAGGGAGCCTTCGTAGGTCTGGTACTTGCCGCGCTCGGCAGCCAGGTCGCTGGAAGCGGAGATGGCTTCGAAGCTGATCGCTTCCATGGTGTTGTCGGCAAAGGCGACGGCTTCATCGCTGGCGTAGGCGATGCCGGCTTTGTACAGTGCGTCCTGGAAGCCCATCAGGCCCATGCCCACAGGGCGGTGACGCATGTTGGACTGACGTGCACTTTCAACTGCGTAGTAGTTGATGTCGATAACGTTATCGAGCATACGCACCGCAGTTTTTACGGTATTGGCCAGCTTGGTGCGGTCGAGTTCACCGTTCTCACCAATGTGTTGAGCCAGGTTGACGGAGCCCAGGTTACACACGGCGATTTCGTCGTCGGCCTTGGTGTTGAGAGTGATCTCGGTGCACAGGTTGGAGCTGTGAACCACACCGGCGTGTTGCTGCGGGCTGCGCAGGTTGCAGCTGTCTTTAAAGGTGATCCAGGGGTGGCCGGTTTCGAACAGCATGCCCAGCATCTTGCGCCAAAGGTCTAGTGCGCGGATCTTCTTGAACAGACGCAGCTTGCCTTCGGCAGCCAGTTGCTCGTAGTGGTTGTAGCGCTCTTCGAATGCGGTGCCGAACAGATCGTGCAGGTCCGGGCAATCGGCCGGGGAGAACAGGGTCCACTCTTTATCTTCGAACACGCGCTTCATAAACAGGTCGGGGACCCAGTTGGCGGTGTTCATATCGTGGGTGCGGCGGCGGTCGTCACCAGTGTTTTTGCGCAGCTCTAGGAATTCCTCGATATCCAGGTGCCAGGTTTCCAGGTAGGCACAGACAGCGCCTTTGCGCTTACCGCCCTGGTTGACGGCTACTGCGGTGTCATTGGCCACTTTCAGGAAGGGCACAACACCTTGGGACTTGCCGTTGGTGCCTTTGATATAGGAACCCAGGGAGCGCACCGGCGTCCAGTCATTGCCGAGACCGCCTGCCCACTTGGACAGCATGGCGTTATCGCGGATCGCGCCGTAAATGCCGTGCAGGTCGTCCGGTACCGTGGTCAGGTAGCAGGAGGACAGCTGCGGGCGCAGGGTGCCGGCGTTGAACAGGGTCGGGGTGGAACTCATGTAGTCGAAAGAGCTCAACAGGTTGTAGAACTCTACCGCGCGCTCGTTTTTGTTCTCTTCATTAATGCTGAGGCCCATGGCGACACGCATAAAGAAGATCTGCGGCAGCTCGAAACGAATATCGTCGCTGTGCAGGAAGTAGCGGTCGTACAGAGTTTGCAGGCCCAGATAAGTGAACTGGTGATCGCGCTCGCCTTTCAGAGCTTCGCCGAGTTTTTCCAGGTCGAAGGTGGCCAGTGCAGGGTCCAGCAGGTCCAGCTCGATACCCTTTTTCACGTAAGTGGGCAGGGTAGAGGCGTACAGCTTTTCCATCTCGTGCTGAGTGGCGCGCTCGGCAACACCGAGGAAGCGCAGAGCTTCGGAGCGCAGCTTGTCCAGCAGCAGGCTGGCGGTAGCGAAGGTGTAATTGGGCTCCTGCTCAACCAAGGTGCGCGCAGTGATTACCAGCGCGGTGTTGATATCGTTTTCGGAAACACCGTCGTACAGGTTTTTCAGGGCTTCGTTAAGAATTGCCGCGCTGTCGACATCTTTGAGGCCTTCACAGGCTTCTTTGACAACGGTGCGCAGGCGCTCCATATCCAGAGGTGCAAGGCTGCCATCGTCCTGCTTTACACGGATGCTGGGGTGGGCATCGACGGCTTGCTCGGCAATTTGAGCAGTTTTTTCTTTCTCTGCGCGCAGGCGGGCGTGTTCTTCGCGGTAGAGTACGTAGTCGCGGGCAACCTTTTGTTCACCGGCGCGCATCAGGGCCAGTTCTACCTGGTCCTGGATCTCTTCAATGTGGATAGTGCCGCCAGAGGGCATGCGGCGTTTGAAAGTGGCACTGATCTGGCTGACCAGTTCTTCAACTTGCTCGTGGACACGGCTGGAAGCAGCGGCGGTGCCGCCTTCAACAGCGAGGAAGGCTTTAGTGACGGCGACGGCGATTTTGCTGTCGTCGTAGGGTACAACGGTGCCATTGCGCTTGATTACGCGGATCTGGCCCGGTGCAGTAGCGGCCAGAGTCGTGCCGCCAGTCGCCTGGTCGCTGGAGGTGCCTGATTTTTCCGCAGGCACGGCTTGAGAGCGCCCTGTCTCTGTGTGCATGTAAATCTCCGAAAGGTTTGTTCTGTTGTCTGTCCGCGTGCGTTCAAAAGAACGGTGGCCACATGACTGTGTGGCATGGCGGAGCGTGTCCTTCGCTTTGCCAGTGTTTATCCACAGCTGTGGACACTGGAAACAGGCGGCTTGTCACCGGCTATCTGAAAAGGTTTGCCAGCTGCTGCCTGTGGCGGAAATTCCATTCCGCCCGCTTACCTCTGATTCTGCTTTGAAAAAAGCAGCGCCTGACGCCCACCGCCAAAAAGTGTGGTGGTGCGCCGGAATTTGCCCCACATAATGGGGGTGCTCTTGAGCCTCTACCCCAATATATAGGGGGTCGGCCTCGAGTGCGCTACAAGATAATGCGGTAGGCGGGTCAGTTCAAGGCGAATAACTATGTAGTTGTTTGTGGATAAATTGTGGGTAGAGGTGCTGAGTCAGTAGCCACTTTCGCGGCAGAGCCCGCCAGCCCTGGGCTGCAAAGGAGTGGGTGCCGGGAAAGAACGCTGGGTACAGTGTCTTACAATTTTTTTTAATAGCTAGAGCGCTGTAAATTAACAACGGCAATAACCATTTGCAAATGGCTGCTCTTTGAGCAAAGTGGTACTCAATTGCTCAATTTACTGACGCTTATTTAATCCTGACATCTTGGCTGTCTGTAAATTAGTCGTTGGCGCCGATTGCTAAATTTAGCGATCTCTTGGATTTTTTGTCGCCAATCGCATCTTTTATACGTTGTCGGGAGGAAAGGCGCGGGAGAGTGGGTACAGGTAGCAGGGTACAACCGTAGGAGTGGCTGTACCCTTTCAGGGGTTAGCGACTGTGGTCTTGGAGGAATTCCATCAGGGCTTTTTGCGCGTGAAGGCGGTTTTCAGCCTCATCCCATACCACCGAGATGTTGCCATCCTCTAAAAGTTCGGCACTCACCTCCTCTCCACGGTGGGCGGGCAAGCAGTGCATAAAGATGGCATCGCTATTGGCGTGGCCCATCAGCTCGTGGTCCACCAGGAAGTTCTCGAAGGCTTTCAGGCGGATCTGTTGTTCAGTTTCCTGTCCCATGGAAGCCCACACATCGGTGGCCACCCAATCGGCCCCTTTAACAGCCTCCACCGGATCGTGTACTACGGTGACCCGATCACTTGCCGAAGCGAGGATATTGGCGTTGGGCTCGTAGCCGGGCGGGCAGGCTATACGCAGCTCAAAATTGCACAGGCGGGCAGCATTAATATAGGAGTGGCACATATTGTTGCCATCGCCGACCCAGGCGACCACCTTGCCCTCAGGGCTGCCGCGGTGCTCCACAAAGGTTTGGATATCTGCGAGCAGCTGGCAGGGGTGGTAGCTGTCGGAGAGGGCATTAATCACCGGTACCTTTGAATATTCTGAGAAGCGCTCCAGTACCTGGTGGCCAAAGGTGCGAATCATCACCATATCCACCATGCTGGAAATTACTCGGGCGCTGTCTTCAACGGGCTCCCCGCGGCCTAACTGAGTATCGCGGGGAGATAGGAAGAGGGCGCTGCCTCCCATCTGTGCCATACCGGCCTCAAATGAAACGCGGGTACGAGTAGAGGATTTTTCAAAAATCATCCCCAGCACTTTGCCGCGAAAAAGGTCAGTATTTATTCCTTGAGTGCGCAGTGTTTTGAGTTCGATCGCGCGCTCAATAATTTGCTTGAGCTCTTCCGAAGACAAGTCTGTCAGGGTGAGAAAATGTCTGATCGCCATAAGCTGTTCTCCTTTTTTTGCATCAGACTGCTTGCAGTGCAAACTGGTGAATCAGTGAGCTGACATCGTTTGCCAATTGATGGCACTCGTCGTCGCTGAGTGTGAGTGGGGGGAGCAGGCGCACTACATTGCCGGCGGTAACATTGATCAGCAATCCGCGCTCGCGGGCTATGTCCACCAGTTTGGCACAGGGCTGCTGCAATTCTATTCCGATCATCAGCCCCAAGCCCCGCACCTCTTTGACCTGGTCGCAATCGGATAACTGCTGTTTGAGTTGGTGCTGCAGGCGTTGCCCCAATGCCTCGGCGCGCTCTAACAGCCATTCACTTTCCAGCGTATCGATTACAGCCAGTGCGGCACTGCAGGCTAGAGGGTTGCCGCCGAAAGTGGAGCCGTGGGTGCCCGCAGAAAATAATTGTGCGGCAACTCCCCTGGCCAGGCAGGCTCCGATGGGGACACCGTTACCCAGTCCTTTGGCAGTGGTCACCACGTCGGGCAATATGTCCGCATGCTGGTAGGCAAACATTTTGCCGCTGCGGCCGTTTCCGGTTTGCACTTCATCCAGCATCAGGAGCCAGTTATGTTGATCGCAGATTTCGCGCAATTGCCCCAGGTAGTTGGAAGTGGGCACGCGTACACCGCCCTCTCCCTGAACCGGCTCAACCAGCACTGCGACAATATCGTTGCGCTCACCTGCGAGCTTTTCGATGGCTGCGGTATCGTTAAACGGCACACGCAAAAAACCCTCGGGCAGAGGACCGAAGCCCTCTTGGATTTTTTCATTGCCGGTTGCTGTCAGGGTAGCCAGGGTGCGGCCGTGGAAAGCGCTTTCCATTACCAATATTTGAGGGGTCTCAATGTTGCGGCTATTGCCTAGCCGCCGCGCTAATTTAATCGCTGCTTCATTGGCCTCAGCTCCAGAATTGGAGAAAAACACATTGTCCATGCCGGATAGCTGTACCAGCTTGTCTGCCAGTTTCTCCTGCGCAGGGATATTGTAGAGATTGGATACATGTAACAGGGTCCGAATCTGCTCGTGCAGGGCCAGGGTCACTTTGGGGTGGCAGTGGCCAAGGCCGCAGACGGCGATTCCAGAGATTGCATCCAGGTATCGTCGGCCCTGATCATCCCATACATAATTGCCTTCACCCCGAACCAGTGTGAGGGTTCGATCGCCATAGTTTTGCATGAGTGTCGGGGTGGCCACCGGGGCATCTCCTTAAATATTGACTATTTGGACTATTTATTTTCCGCAGAAAATTCTGTTTAAGCTTTTTAATCTGCACTTTATATTGATTGGGCAATGGTAACACAGCCTTTATAAGCTGTGTGCTATCTGGCTGGCTGAATTTTCAACATGGTATCCGGTGTTGTAGATCTGCGGTTTTTGCTTTCATCGAGGGGATGGTGTACTTATTGCCGGCCCCACTGGGGTACAATGGATGCCGGCGCGCTATATCAGATGATGGTATGGTGCCTGTACACTTACTTTTTGCTTCGACCACCTGAGGTTTTTCACGCTTATGGATACACTGGAGAACATCAAGCAGCAGATCGCTGATAACACCATTCTGCTTTATATGAAAGGTAGCCCTAATGCCCCCCAGTGCGGCTTTTCCATGCGGGCCTCCCAGGCGATGATGGCTTGCGGTAAGCGCTTTGCCTACGTTGATATTCTGGCTAACCCAGATATTCGCGCTGAGCTGCCTAAGTATGCGAACTGGCCGACCTTCCCCCAGCTGTGGGTTAAGGGCGAGCTGATCGGTGGCTGTGACATCATTATGGAAATGCATGAGAACGGTGAGCTGAAAACCTTGATTGATGAGGCATCAGCGGAGAGCGAAGGCGAGGATTAATTTCCGCTTTTGCTCCAATATGTCTGCTGCTATAGATGGTAGGCATACTGCATACTGTAGAAACAAAAAAACCGCAGCGGAAGCTGCGGTTTTTTTATGCCTGTGAGAGGACTTAAGCTACTTGCCAGAGTGGCCGGCTGCAGTTTCCATTTGAGTTTGCAGGTAGTTTTGAATGCCAACTTTGTCGATCAGCTCCAGCTGGGTTTCCAGCCAATCTACATGCTCTTCCTCAGACTCGAGGATTTTCTCCAGCAATTCACGACTGCCGTAATCCCGAACGGACTCGCAATAGGCGATGGCTTCACGCAAGTCGGGAATGGCCTTGGATTCAATTTTCAGGTCGCACTTGAGCATCTCTTCGGTATTTTCGCCGATCAGAAGTTTGCCCAGGTGCTGCAGGTTGGGAATACCTTCGAGGAAAAGAATGCGCTCGATCAGCCAATCGGCGTGCTTCATTTCATCAATGGATTCGTGATATTCCTGTTTGCCCAGCTCTTTTAAACCCCAGTTGTCATACATGCGGGCGTGTAGGAAATACTGGTTAATAGCTACCAGTTCATTACCCAGTACTTTGTTTAAATGCTCAATTACCTTGGGGTCGCCTTTCATAGCCTGTGCTCCTGAAGCCCTGCCAACTCAATTAGGTTTGCAGAGAGTTCCTATTTGTTAGTCGCTAGAGATTAGTTGATATTTTTAGCTACTAAAGTTTATTAGTCACTAAAGTCTGCGGCTGCCTGATTTACCTAATTTTATTTTAGGGTTTCAGCTGCAATCGGGGCCGAGTTTGCGTTGCGATTTGCGGCAAGTCAAGGAAAAATTTTTCTTGTAGAATGCAGAAAAAACAAGGGTTTTAACGCAAATTTAGCCGAAAATAGCAACGAAAATAATTCTCATTTAGGTTGCAGGACTATATTTCAGCTTTTTAGTTTTTCTCTAATAAAAACTAATTTGTCATTAATGATTTGTTGATCGATTTTGCTTTTTATAAAAACTGAGTTATCGTCATTCAGGCGCTTTAAATAGTCCTTTAATGCCTGTTTATCTGTTTTCCTATGGCAAACCTCAACAAGTGTTTCTAGTGCGTTGAGTAAATGGCACATAAATACACTACTTGATCTGCCGTGTTCGACAATTTCGTCGAGAGAAGCTTGGAGCAGTTGAGAAAACTCAAGCTTACTGCAAATTATTCGCAATTCCCCCGATGAGTCAGTAAAACAATTTGCGGGCTCAGGTCGATATAATACAGTACCAAGCCCCTCAATCAGGCGATCAACGCAGGAATAAGCAGTAAATGGGTCATTAATGCCTGGAGATAAAGCTCGCACAGCAATTTGTGAAAGCTGCTGGATAGAAAAGACCACATCTTGTTCTGCCGTTGGCTGGGTGCCGATCTGTATTGCAGACTGAATTGCAGGAATTACTCTTTCTGGGTTATTTGCCGGATAAACCTGGCCGATCATCTCCCAGTGATGCAGGTAGCTTCCCGGGTGGCAGTTCAGCTTTAGGCAGCATTGGAAATTCTGGGTTGTGCGAGTAATTCTTTGCTTATCGATAAATTGGACATAACCGCCCTTTGGGGTGGGGATGTCGATCCAACTTGAGCCGAGGTCCAGGCGTTTAGTATCGAATACTTTTTTGTTCGTAGATTCATGGCAATCTGGATATTCACGCTCTATCGCCTGCTGAAACTCGAGATTAATACGGTGGGTAATGTTATCGACCTGAATTGACTGTGCGACATTGTGAATAAAGTAAATAAGGTAGATAACACTGATTAAAGTCAGCACCAAAGCCGTGAGCACGCTAATGCCATAGTTAGCTATTTCGTTTTCCGCTGTGCCAATCGAACGCATAGTGACAATGGCATAGACATAGGTCGCCAGGAAAATCCCGAGGGATATCTGGGTCGCTCGGTCCCGGATAAAATTTCTGATCAAATGGGGGCCGAATTGATTAGAGGCGAGGGAGAGGGCAACCATTGTTATTGAGAATACCGTTCCGGCTACCGTGATAGTGGAGCCAGCAATGACTGACAAAAGGGCTCGAGCATTTTCGATATTACCCAAATTAAACCACTGCAAACTGCCCCGGAATAAAAAGGGAGGAGCAGGAAGTGCTGTGTCCAGGTGAACGGTAAGGGCGCAGAGCGCTAGCGCCGCTAGGATCATAATCAGCGGGACGCTCCAGAAACTGGAGTGGAGGCGTTCATAGAGGTGTATAAGATACTGCTTCATAGATGGAGAAAGGCACGCCAGCGTGCTATCAGCTTAGTCTATGAGCTTTAGAGGGAGCATTCGGGAAGGTAACTTAGTGGTTATAGATTGTGGTAGCCGGGATTCGGGGTCAGCTTGTGAAGTAGAATCGGCGGTAGTTAGCTGAGTAGACCATACTCCCGCTCATGGTCTATTCGATAAGCTCATTCGTTTATTCGGCCTCCCGCACAGGGATGAGACCGCCAACTGGTGCCCCAAGGCCCTTACTGAGATAGCACCACCATAGATTATCTCTTTGGTCTGGCGGTCTGCTAAGAACTTACAAATACATATTTCTGGTTCAGTTCACTGCACTTGTTGTTGTCAGTGGGCGGTACAAAAATGTATGGATCAGGAATATTGCTATATCTAAATACAATCGTTTTTGTGTGTAGCAGGGAAAACTGAGGCACCATTTTTGAATTTCAGTTGAACCGCGCTAAGCCGTTAAAGGGAAGAGCCTGACTCAACTAGCAGGTGTTGAGTGGAAGCTGAGATATAAGAAGAGGGGAGGCGATCGCCAGGGACACGATCGCAGGTCAAAAGCCAAAATCAGCTGGCGGAGTAGAAGAGGCCGTTGTTGGCAGAGGATACCATCCCACCGCTCATGGTCTCATCGATGATCTCCTTGGTCTGCTCGGCACAGCGTCCACATTGAGAAGAAACGCCCAGCTGGCGTCTCAACGCCTTCACCGAAGTGGAGCCATCATAGATCGCCTCTTTAATCTGGCGGTCAGTTATGCCCTTACAAATACATACATACATGGCGGTGGCTCTGTTCAACTCTTACTCAATAGTAGTCAGGTAGGAATCCTATTGCAATTGAGAATGAGTGTCAATAAGATTCCGGAATGGTCGCATTTTACCCTCTTTGTTTGCTATTTGTACATTTTTGCGGGTAGGTCATCCTATTTTGGGTGTTAGTTCACGCATAGCCGTTCTGCTATCAGCCTGATTTAAAAAATTTATGGGCCTGAAATAAGTGGGTGTGTATCATAGCGGCCCACTATTAATTCCCATTCGATTTATAGCTGTTGCTCATAAATTGAACACTCTACGTATCATCAACAACCCATCATTGGATTGAGGAGGTTTTCATGGCAGTTCTGGTAGGCAAGCCGGCTCCGGATTTCACCGCTGCAGCGGTATTGGGTAACGGCGAGATCGTCGATACTTTTAACCTGAAAGAAGCAATCAAAGGTAAGAAGGCTGTAGTTTTCTTCTACCCGCTGGACTTCACCTTCGTATGTCCTTCTGAGCTGATCGCTTTCGACCACCGTTTCGCTGAGTTTGAAAAGCGCGGTGTTGAGGTAATCGGTGTATCCATCGATTCCCAGTTCTCTCACAACGCATGGCGTAACACCTCCGTCAACGACGGTGGTATCGGCCCGGTTAAGTACACCCTGGTTGCAGACGTTAAGCACGAAATCTGCCAGGCGTACGACGTAGAAGCTGACGCTGGTGTTGCTTTCCGCGGTTCCTTCCTGATCGACGAAGAAGGCAATGTACGTCACCAGGTAGTTAACGATCTGCCGCTGGGCCGTAACGTTGACGAAATGCTGCGCATGGTTGACGCTCTGGCGTTCCACCAGGAGCACGGTGAAGTTTGCCCCGCCGGCTGGCAGGAAGGCGACAAAGGTATGAACGCTTCTCCGGAAGGTGTAGCGGCTTACCTGAGCGAGAACGCTGAGAAGCTGTAAGACGCTTTTTGCGCTGGGGTCTCCGGACCCCAAAAAGAAGAACCGCCGCAAGGCGGTTTTTTTGTTTGTACAAGCCTTGTTGCGCTGACCTGCGCTGATTGGCATGGCCGTCCCCGCGCCGGAGAAAAGTGCAGACTAGAATTCAGCAGTCAGTCCTGCGTGGCGCCTAAATAGAGTTTTTGCCCGCTGGCTGCTAGTCTTATCTGCAACTACCGGATTGCTTTGGCGGCTCGATTTGCTTATGAGACCTGCAATTCTTTCAAATATCGTCTACGTCATGCGCGCCTCTATGGCACGTTTTTTTCTCTTCCTGGTGATTCTGGGGAGTCTGTCCCTGCCTGCGCAAGCGGCTGATATAGACGACAGGGCCAAACAGTTTGGCCGATACTTCAAACAGATGATGGCGGGTAAATCTATACCCGGCGGCGCCTATGTCATCGTGGATGGCAACCGGGTGGTCGCGATGGATACCTATGGCGTCAGGGTCAGGGGTAAATCCGGCAAGGTGGATCAGGACACGGTGTTCCGTCTGGCCTCGGTATCCAAGACCTTCGCTGCCAGTATGGCCACTATGTTGGAGCATGAAGATCGCTTCAAATGGGATGACAAGGTGGTCAACTATGTGCCGGACCTGAGCTTTAAGACGCCCTCGCTGTCTCGCCAGCTTCAGGTGGAGCACCTGCTCAGCCATTCCTCGGGCCTGACCCCCAACGCCTACGACAACTACCTTGAGGACAACAAGCCTCTCAGCAAGATATTGCCCAAGTTTGCCAATATCGATCCGCGCTGCACGCCGGGAAAATGCTACGGCTACCAGAATGTGTTGTTCAGCCTTATTGAGGATGTGATTTTTGAGGCGACCGGGGTTTCCTTTGCCAGCCAGCTTAAGAAGAGAATTTTTGTCCCGCTGAAAATGCAGAATGCATCGGTTGGCTGGGAGAGCTTTATGGCCTCCGACAACCGTGCGGCACCCCATATCCAGACTGGTAGTGGTTGGCGCCCAGTGAAAGTGGAGAAGGAATACTACTTTGCTGCACCGGCGGCGGGAGTGAATGCCAGTATCTCTGATATGGCCCAGTGGCTGAAAGCCCAGATGGGCTACTACCCGAAGGTACTGTCACCGGAAGTGATCGCCGATATGACTACAGAGCGAGTCGCTACCCAGCGCCATATGCGCCATCGTATCTGGAGAGACTACCTGTCTCATGCAGGCTACGGCTTGGGCTGGCGCCTCTACACCATCGGTGATGACCGCATTATTTATCACGGCGGTTGGGTTGCGGGCTTCCGTGCGGCGGTGGCCTATTCGGAAAAGTTGAAAGTGGGTATTGCCATCCTGATGAATGCGGAGTCCCGTGTGATCTCAGATCTCACTGCCAATTTCGTGATCGATATTACCGGCAAAGGTAATCTCGCTACCGCTCAAACCAGTGGAGATCGCTGATCTCCACTGGTAAGTGATTGTCCTTCCCCCCTTGAAACCTGTTGGCTGATCCCAATATTTGCTCCCTGTTCCGATTGACGTTTACGGGGAGACCGAATAGATGACCGTTGAGGCCCAAAAAGAGAGCCATGGATTCCAGACGGAAGCCAAGCAGCTACTGCACCTGATGATCCACTCGCTCTACTCCAATAAGGAGATTTTCCTGCGCGAGCTGGTATCCAACGCTTCTGATGCCGCCGATAAGCTGCGTTTTGAATCGCTGTCCAAGCCCGAATTACTGGGCGAAGATGCAGACCTGCGTATTCGCATCGAGTTTGACAAGGAAGAGGGAACGCTCACCATTACCGATAATGGTATTGGTATGAGCCGCGATGAAGTTATCGAAAACCTCGGTACTATCGCCCGCTCCGGCACCTCTGCATTTATGCAGCAGCTGACCGGAGACCAGAAAAAAGATGCGCACCTGATCGGCCAGTTCGGTGTGGGCTTTTACTCCGCCTTTATCGTCGCTGACAAAGTGGACGTATTCACTCGTCGCGCCGGTTTGAATTCCGACCAGGGTGTGCACTGGGAGTGTCACGGTGAAGCGGAATACTCCGTAGAGACTGTTGAATGGCCCCAGCGTGGCACCCGGGTGGTTCTGCACCTGAAAGAAGAAGCGAAAGAGTTTGCCGATAACTGGCGCCTGCGCTCCATCATTAAAAAGTACTCCGATCACATCGCCATTCCGGTGGAGATGTTGAAAGAGGAAATGCCGGCGGCGGAAGAGGGCGAAGAGCCGAAAGAAGAGAAGGCGCCTGAGTTTGAAGCAGTAAACGCTGCCCAGGCCCTGTGGACTCGTCCCCGCTCCGATGTGAAATCTGAGGAGTACAAGGAGTTCTACAAGCATATCTCCCACGATTTCGACGATCCCTTAACCTGGAGCCACAACCGCGTAGAGGGCAAACAGGATTACACCAGCCTGCTTTACATCCCTGCGCGCGCACCGTTTGATCTGTACCAGCGCGATGCCGCTCGCGGCCTCAAGCTGTATGTGCAGCGCACTTTTATCATGGACGATGCGGAGCAGTTCCTGCCGCTGTACTTGCGTTTCGTGAAAGGTGTTCTGGACTCCAACGATCTGCCGCTGAACGTATCCCGTGAAATCCTGCAAAAAGATCGCAATACTGATGCGATCAAGAGCGCACTGACCAAGCGTGTTCTGGATATGCTGGATAAATTGGCGAAGAAAGATGGCGATGAATACCAGAAGTTCTGGGATCTGTTCGGCAATGTATTGAAAGAAGGTCCGGCTGAAGATTTCTCCAACAAAGAGAAAATTGCCAAGCTGCTGCGCTTCGCCAGCACCCATACCGATACCGAGAAGCAGGATCAATCCCTGGAAGACTATGTGGGTCGCATGAAGGATGGCCAAAAGGCGATCTACTACGTGTGTGCCGACAACTTCGCTACGGCCAAGTCCAGCCCCTACCTGGAAGTATTCCGCAAGAAGGGTATCGAAGTGCTGCTGCTCACCGATCAGGTGGACGAGTGGTTCGTGGGCCATATGAACGAGTTCGACGGCAAGCAGTTCCAAGACGTGGCCAAAGGTGCGCTGGATCTGGGTGAAGCCGAGAGCGATGAGGACAAGGCTGAGCGCGAAAAAGTTGAGCAGGAGTCCGGTGCCCTGGTTGAGCGGGTACAGGAAGTTCTGGAAGGTCGCGTTGAATCCGTACGCGCAACCACTCGCCTGGTGGACTCCCCAGCGTGTCTGGTGGTGAGCGAACAGGATATGGGCCCGCAAATGCGCCGCATCCTGGAACAGGCCGGCCAGGCCCTGCCAGATGCCAAGCCGATCTTTGAAATCAATCCGTCCCACCCACTGGTACAGCGTCTGGACCAGGAAGCGGATGAAGATCGCTTTGCGGATCTCACCAATATCCTGATGGACCAGGCTAATCTGGCTGCCGGTAACCAGTTGGCGGACCCGGCGGATTATGTGCGCCGCCTGAACACGCTGTTGCTGGAAATGCACGGCTAAGTCAGCGCTATTGATTGGTGCTAAGCGACGGCCAGTGGAGTTGTTTTAGACTTTGCTGGTCCCAGAAGCGGCCCCTGCCGGATCGAACGGTGTTTTATCGGTTGGTCAAGGCAGAGGGCCGTTTTTGCTATTTACTGTGCCGTTTCGCACAATTGGCAGAAGTTTAAAACAAATTGACCCCATTGGGCTCAGCGGGTCATGCCTCTATAATCCGCAAGTCTTATAAGAAGCTTTATCGGTGTGACAATGCAAAAAGAAACTTCCAACCCCCTCGCTATTGCCGTATTGGGCGGCGGCAGTTTCGGAACCGCGATTGCTAACATTGTGGCGGGTAACGGCCACGACACCCGCCAGTGGATGCGCAACGCGGAGACGGCGGCTGAGTGTCGCGATACTCGAGAAAACCATAAATACCTGCCCGGCGTGCCCCTGCATCCGGAATTACAGCTTACCAGCGACCTGGAGCAAGCGGTCGATGGTTGCAGTATCGTTTTTGTCGCGATACCCAGTAAATCCTTTCGCGAGGTGGTAAAAAAAGTAGCCCCTTTGTTGGCGCCGGGCACCATGCTGATCTCCACCACTAAGGGAATCGAGCACGACAACTTCCACTTAATGAGCGATATCCTGCGCGAGGAAACCACCGACATGCGTGTCGGGGTCTTGAGCGGACCAAATTTTGCAAAAGAAATTGTTGCGGGGCACTACACTGCAACGGTGGTGGCCAGTGAAGACGAGGCACTTTGTAAAGCGATTCAATCGGCACTGCACTCGGAGACTTTCCGGGTTTATTCCAGTAGCGATGTGTTTGGAGTAGAGCTTGCCGGTGCGCTAAAAAATATCTACGCGATCATCACTGGTATGGCTGCGGCACTGGAGCGCGGGCAAAATACCATCAGTTTATTGATCACCCGTTCCCTGGCAGAAATGATGCGCTTTGCCGAAGCGATGGGTGCCGATCCTATGACGTTTATCGGCCTCGCCGGTGTCGGCGACTTGATTCTGACCTGTTCCTCAGATCTCAGTCGAAATTATCGGGTGGGGTATATGGTCGGTAAAGGCAAGCCGCTCGATCAGGCTGTCGCAGAAATCGGTCAGGTGGCCGAAGGTGTGAATACGGTTCGTCTGATTAAACAGAAAGCCGACGAAATGGGTGTCTACATGCCCTTGGTTTCCGCGATTCACGCCATATTATTTGAACAGCGGCCGATTCCTGAGGTGATTCGCAATTTGATGTCGGGCGCACAAACTTTTGATGTGGCCTACTCGGCCAAGCCTTAAATGGAAGCCTCATATGAAAAATGACGATCTAAAGCGCAATCTTACTTCCGGCAACCAGTGGGTGCGCCTTATCTATATGGTGCTGTTTGCAGTGTGCCTTCAGGTTGCCGCGTGGTTACTGATGGCGGTAGTGATACTGCAATTCCTGTTTTCGATTATCAGCGGGAAATCCAACGATAATCTGCGTCGCTTTGGCGATCAGCTCGCCTCCTATGTGTACCAGGCGATCCAGTTCCTGATCTACAACTCCGACGAAAAACCTTTTCCGTTTGCCGAGTGGCCTGAATCTGAAGTAGAGGATTTGTCCGGTTACGAGGGCGCCGAAGATGTTTCTGCAGAAGTGGTTTCTACAGAAGTAAAGCGTGAAAAGGACAAGGCTGAAGACGAAGCCGAGGATGCCATTATCCTGGGTAGCTCCGAGCCTGAGAGCAGCGAAAAGCCCGAGCTGGTTGAGGAAAGTGCCGACGACGCCGACAAACCTGTCGACAAGAACTGATCGCTTTTCCTATCGCTAATTTATCCGGTGCCTTATCCGTGGGCACCGGATAAATATCTGCTGCCCTCCCTGTGAATATTCCCGCAGATATCAACAAAGTCACAACCTACCCTTGAGGAAGCCCCATGCAGCTGTTTATTTTGCGTCACGGTAAAGCCGAGCCCATGCTCGCCAATGATGCAGAAAGAGCCCTGACAGAGCGCGGGCGCAGGCAGGTTGCACAGGTTTGTAAAAAGCGCGCCGAGGAACTGGCGGCGGTAAAGGCAATTTGGGCCAGCCCATTTGTACGCACCCAGGAAACCGCTGAGATTGCTGCCGCCCAGTTGGGGTTGCCCGTTATTACCGAACCGCTGCTCATCGGCAATACTTACCCACAGCAACTGCTCGATCATTTGCAAACCCAGGATACCTTTCCGCTTCTGCTGGTTAGTCACCAGCCTCTGGTCGGCAGCCTGCTCAATGGCCTCTGTGGCAGCGGTAACGAGCACCCGATGGGCACTTCCAGCCTCGCCTGCGTTAGTGCGGATGTATGGGCTAATGGCTGCGCTGACCTGGAGTGGTTGCAGCACGCAGAGTAATTTTTCCAGTTGTGTCTGCCAGTAAATCCCTATTGCGCTGATCACAACTGTCATTGCGGATGTTGTTGGTGGGCCGCACCATTTCACCACCTGTTTTTAGTCACTATCCGGTGGATATCACTTTGGCGATAAATCAAATCACTCCCCGTGAAATCACCCTTGAGTTTGATCACAAGTCGATTGCTGCACGCCAGTGGGGCGATCCAGAGGGAGAGCCGGTAATTGCTCTTCACGGCTGGTTGGATAACTGTGCCACCTTCAGTCGGCTGGCTCCCCTGCTCAGCGGAATTAATCTGGTAGCGATAGATATGCCGGGCCACGGACGCAGCTATCACCGCTCACTCGATGCCAACTACAACATCTGGGAAGAGGCGGAAGATATTTTGGGGGCGGTACACGCGCTGGGCTGGCGCAAGTTCTCCATTGTGGCGCACTCCCGAGGTGCTATCGCAGGGGTGATAACCGCTGGTGCTTTTCCCGATCGGGTAAAGCGCTTGGCACTGATCGATGGCCTGGTACCTCCCTCCACCGAAGATGAAAAGGCTCCGGAGAACCTGGCCAAAGCTATTGCCCAGAGAGCCCGTTACGGCACGCGCAAGCTGCGGGTTTACGGTACCTTCGAAGAGGCTGTCGAAGCGCGCAAGAATGGTATGTTTCCGCTAACTGAGTGGGCTGCGCAGGTATTGACCGAGCGAGGCACCCGGGAAGTGGAGGGAGGTTATATGTGGAGTAATGACCCCCGGCTGATGGCGGCTTCCACAGCCAAGCTCAATGAGCCACAGATTAAAGCTTACTTATCCCGATTGAAGATGCCGGTGCAGCTGGTTCTCGCTGAAGATGGTATCGCAGATATGCTCAAGCGCCTGCGCCCTGTACTGCAAGAGTTTCCGGGTATTGAGGCACGTGAGATTCCCGGAAGCCACCACTTACACCTGGAGGAGAGCGGTGCCCGGGCGATTGCAGAGTGGTTTGGGCCTTTCTTGCACGGTGAAACCGCTTAGAAGGGAACCCGTTTGGAATAGCAGCTGGCATCCATCTCCCGCACCTCTACCGAGACTGCGGGAACTCCTTCGGCAAATTGGCACAGGCTGTTAAAAACAGCCGAGCTCAATGCCTCCCTTTCCCGCGTAGAGCGCCCTTCAAGCAAGCGGATCTCTGCGTGGATAAAGCTGTTGCCATTGTCCCCAGCAATAAACTGATCGTAGGACTTGGCGCGAGTCTTGATATTGTGGGAGGCGAACAAACCGGAACGGTGCATCGCCTCCTGAGCCGAGCTGACCAGTGCAGCGACAGAAATCTTCTCTTCCAGATTTTTCGCATACTCTATGATCAGGTGAGGCATAGCGGTCACTCCTCGGTCAAAGCGGCCCTGGCGGCCGCTGGGTACCTGTGGCGTTTACTGGCGCAGCAGGGAGAGGAACTCGTTGCGGGTGGCCTGGTTGCTGCGGAAAGTACCGAGCATAGCCGAAGTCTTCATCACAGAGTTCTGTTTTTCCACACCGCGCATCATCATGCACATATGCTTGGCTTCGATGATCACGCCGACACCGGCAGCACCGGTAACGTTTTGCAGGGTCTCGGCGATCTCTACGGTCAGCTGCTCCTGGATCTGCAGGCGGCGCGCAAACATATCCACAATGCGTGCTACCTTGGACAGGCCAACGACCTTGCCATTGGGAATATAGGCTACGTGGGCGCGGCCGATAAACGGCAGCAGGTGGTGCTCACACAGGGAGTAGAGTTCGATATCCTTAACCAACACCATTTCGCTGCAGTCGGACGGGAAGAGCGCGTCGTTGACTACATCTTCCACGGTCTGTTTATAGCCGCGGGTCAGGTATTCCATGGCTTTGGCGGCGCGCTCCGGGGTGTCTTTGAGCCCAGGGCGTTGCGGATCTTCGCCGATTGCTTCAATAATTCGCGCGTAATGTTCGTTCATGCTGCTCTTTCCAACATCTCAGCCCGAAGGGCGGGTGCGCTACCCTAAGCGTTTGTAACCCGAGAGTAAAGATCCACGCGGCCCCAGGAGCCTGTTAGCTGTTATTTGACGACCACTGGCGAAGGCTGTTTTGTTAGCAGGGCAGAGGAAGTTGGGCGGAAAAATGGCTTAGGGCCTTTAGGTAGCAGCTGTAAAATGGCCACTTAACCTTACTCGTCGCTTATTTGGTGTGAGCAAACTACACTCCCCGGGCATTGATTGGCCCCTCTGCAGCAACAACAGAGGACACCCGCTAGTGACAGTGGGCCCCGACGAGATACAAAGCACTTAAGGATAGATTGATGATAGAAAGGCGTGAAACAAGCCTCCACGAACTGACCACGGTTTTGGACTATATCCGCTGGGGGACCAGCCGATTCAATGAGGCCGACCTCTACTACGGCCATGGCACCGACAACGCCTGGGACGAGGCCGTTTTACTGGTAACCCACGCCCTGCATCTCCCCCCTTATAGTAAGCCGGAGATACTCCAGGCCCGTTTGACCATGGAGGAGCGCCGCGACGTACTCACTATCCTGGAGCGGCGCTTTAGCGAGCGGATACCGGCGGCGTACCTGACCAAGGAAGCGCATTTCTGCGATATGACATTTTATGTGGATGAGCGGGTACTGGTACCCCGTTCACCGATTGGCGAGATGATTCGCCACAACTTCCAGCCCTGGCTCAATGTTGAGCCCCTGGCGATTCTGGACCTCTGTTGTGGTAGCGGTTGTATCGGTATCGCCTGTGCCGAGGCCTTCCCGGAAGCGCGTGTCGATGTGAGCGATATTTCCGAGGACGCGATCGAAGTTGCACAGATCAATATCAATCGTCACGAGTTGAACGAACGTGTGCGCGCAGTGCAGTCGGACCTATTTTCCGGCCTGCACGGTATGAGTTACGAGTTGATCGTGTGCAACCCGCCCTATGTCGATGCCCGCGATCTGGCCGAAATGCCTGAGGAATACCACGCTGAGCCGGATATAGCCCTGGGCTCTGGCGATGACGGTCTCGATTTTACCCGCCGACTGCTGCGCGAGGCTGCCAACCACTTACAGCCCGACGGCCTGTTGATCTGCGAAGTGGGCAATAGCTGGGAAGCCCTGGAAAAAGCCTTCCCGGAGGTGCCGTTTATGTGGCCCGAGTTTGAGGGTGGTGGGCACGGTGTTTTTGCCATCAGCCGGGAAGAACTGCTCGCCTACCAACCCTACTTCGAAAAGGAATAATTCCTTTTGCCTCCCCGGCAATCTCGGTTGCCGGGTTATGGGCACAAGCCCGGTTCTGCGGACACTTGTGCTTTTTGCCCCAGTCTGCGCACTGGGGCGGGCAGATCATTTATAATGCGCGCCCCTATTATGGGCCATCCTGTTTTACCACCTACTAGCTGGAAAAGTCGTCTATGTCGGGCAATACCTTTGGCAAGCTGTTTTGTGTCACCACCTTTGGCGAAAGTCACGGCCCCGCGCTCGGCTGTATCGTCGATGGATGCCCTCCGGGTCTGGAGATAAGTGAAGAAGAAATTCAGCGAGAGCTGGACCGCCGCAAGCCCGGCACTTCCCGTTATACCACCCAGCGCCGCGAGCCCGACCAGGTAAAAATCCTTTCCGGTGTTTTCGAGGGAAAAACCACCGGCACGCCTATTGGTCTGTTGATTGAAAATACCGACCAGCGCTCCAAGGACTACAGCAATATCGCTGAACAGGTAAGGCCAGCCCACGCCGATTTCACCTATTGGCAAAAATACGGCATCCGCGACTACCGTGGGGGTGGCCGATCCTCCGCCCGTGAAACTGCCATGCGGGTTGCCGCCGGGGCCATCGCCAAAAAATGGCTGAAACAAAAATACGGCATTGAAGTGCGCGGTTATCTCTCACAACTGGGCCCGATCAAAGTACAAAAGCTGGATTGGGACCAGGTAGAGCAAAACCCCTTCTTTTGCCCGGATGCTGATCGGGTCCCCGAAATGGAGACCTATATGCAGGAGCTGATCAAAGAGGGGAACTCCATCGGTGCGCGTATCTCAGTACACGCCAGCGGCGTTCCTGCTGGACTGGGTGAACCTATTTTTGATCGCCTGGATGCAGATCTGGCCCACGGCTTAATGAGTATTAACGCGGTAAAAGGCGTGGAAATTGGAGCTGGCTTTGACAGCGTGGAGCAGAAGGGCACTGAGCACCGAGATGAAATCACTCCGGAAGAAGGGTTCCTGTCGAATAATGCCGGTGGTGTGTTGGGTGGTATTTCCAGTGGCCAGGATATCATTGCCCATATCGCCCTGAAGCCGACTTCCAGTCTGCGTATTCCCGGCCGCAGCGTTGACCGCTCTGGCAATCCCATTGAAGTCGTTACCAAAGGCCGCCACGACCCCTGTGTTGGTATTCGAGCAACGCCTATCGCCGAAGCCATGATGGCCCTGGTTCTGATCGATCACGCACTGCGCCACCGCGCGCAGAATGGCGATATAACACCGGGATAATTCGATCGGCTTTTTTCTATTGGATACCGGCGAAAGCCGGTATCCAATCTCTTCGCTACTAAGATGCAGCCAATAAGCCAAGCCCCTGTACCTCCCCAACCTTACTCCCAACAAAATAGTTAGCTCCATCCTCCTCAATTTTATTAATGTTGCGCAGTCGATCTGAGGGGCTTAAAACGCCTTTATTTCCCCGATTTACGACATGGGTATAAATTTCAGTAGTACTAACATCTGAATGCCCTAGCAGCTCCTGAATCGTACGCAGGTCATAACCCGCTTCGAGCAAGTGAGTCGCAAAGCTATGGCGAAATGCGTGGCAGCGAGCCGGTTTGTTGATTCCCGCTAGCTTGACAGCTATACGAACCTGGCGCGCTAAAGTTGTTGCGTGCATATGGTGCCTTCTGTTTTCACCGGAGCGAGGACATTGACCGATGGTGCTGGAAGGGAAAAGGTATTGCCAGGCGAGTTGTCGGCTTGCACCTGGGTACTTTCTTTCCAAAGCGTTAGGTAAATAAACCGAACCAAAACCAGCCAAAAGATCTTGTTGATGTAATAGGGAAACAGACTCCACCTGCCTATGTAACTGCACAATTAACCCGTTAGGTAATATCGTAGTGCGATCCTTATCCCCCTTACCACCTCGAACAAAAATATTATTGCTGTCGAAGTCTATATCCTTTATACGCAAAGAAAGCAGTTCGGCGCTGCGAAAACCACTACCGTACATTAGTTCAACCTGTAATCTGTAGGTGCCTTCCAAACAACCCAAAATTGCTGATATTTCTCTACGGCTATAAACCACGGGCAAGTACTTTTGTTGTTTTGCCAGTTTAAAGTCCAGAGCCTGAATATCCCTACCTAAGAATCTCTTGTACAGATATATCAAAGCGTTCAGAGCTATTCGCTGTGTATTTGCTGAGCAAAGGCCCTGAACTGCAAGGTGAGAGAGAAACGTCTCAATCTCAACAGCTCCCATATCGTTAGGGTGCTTCTTTTTATTGAAATGAATGAAGCGTTTAATCCAATGGGTGTAAGTTTGCTCTGTTCGGTACGATAGTCCCTGCTTTCGAATATGAAATCGCAGATTGTCCATAAATCGTTCAGGCTTACCTGGGATTTTGTGGCGAATGTCGTCCATGATATTGCCCTTAGACTGTTTTTATATACAGTATTTGCTCTTTTGTCCTGCTGTCAATATCAGAATTCAAGAGAAGCTTCTCCTATTTCTGGAGATGACGATCTATCTCTTTGATTTTTATAGGGTTGGTAATGTTATAAAGAGCAGAAAAAGCAGGTAGATATATAGCGCCTGCTATATATCTACCTGTTGAGAAATATGCCAAAGTTCTTAACTTTTTGATATTATTGGGTTTTTTAGGTTATCTTGAAAGAAGTGAGTAGAATTATATAGAAGGGTGATATAAAGACGCTTCTTTTGAATTAACTGTTATTGGTCGCTCGCTCCAGTTTTGCGGGGGTTCAATAAAGAATAGCAGGTAATTATTAGATTGCTGTATAAAAAAACAGTATTGGCGGGAAAGCCCATAGCCAACGGTTCGACCTTCATGTAAGCTTCGAAGCTTCAGCGACGCTCGCATAACGAAGTTAATGCGGACGGCGCAGCCGCTTCGAAGCAAGGCCGCGAACCTAGTGCTGCTAGTTTCTCTCTCCGAATCGTGGTAGACAATAAAAGAAAGATATTTGTAGTGGATTTGTACACAGTGCCACGAGCAACAAATAACAACCCGATTATGCGGAAACCTAAAAGTTGTCATTCCCTTTGCTTGCACAAAGGCACTGCCAACTTTCTTAACGGTTCCGCATATCTATTTTCGTTATTGGTCGCTCGCTCCAGTTTTGCGGGGGTTCAATAAAGAATAGCAGGTAATTATTAGGTTGCTGTATAAAAAAACAGTATTGGCGGGAAAGCCCATAACCAACGGTTCGACCTTCATGTAAGCTTCGAAGCTTCAGCGACGCTCGCATAACGAAGTTAATGCGGACGGCGCAGCCGCTTCGAAGCAAGGCCGCGAACCTAGTGCTGCTAGTTTCTCTCTCCGAATCGTGGTAGACAATAAAAGAAAGATATTTGTAGTGGATTTGTACACAGTGCCACGAGCAACAAATAACAACCCGATTATGCGGAAACCTAAAAGTTGTCATTCCCTTTGCTTGCACAAAGGCACTGCCAACTTTCTTAACGGTTCCGCATATCTATTTTCGTTAAGTGTTAGTCATGTCAGAACAAGAGATAGTTTTTTTACTGGTTGCTCTAGTTTGTTTTTTATGTGTCGCAATATATGCTCACAAAAAGACCAGCAAACCATGTGAACAGTGTGGTGGGAAAATGAGTCTTGTAGAGATTAGAGATCCAGCTGGCATTAATATAAAGCCAAAAATTACTCTGTCATTTTATGTGGGACCAAGAAAGTACGAAGAAACTTGGAAGTGCAAAAATTGTGGGGCGTCAAAGTTTATAAAGTACTGGGGGAGCTAGCAAGTGCTTTCCACAACACTTAACAAGCACCAGCAATCCGACATTTATTCCGGTGCATGTTTTTTGTTCGCTACGCTCATAACACAAAACATGCACCTCCATAAATGCGGTTGTGGTGGGCGTTAGGCAATGATGAAGGAATACCATGGATTTTTTTGATGGCTATCCGGTAAAAGAAGGATTTAAGGGAGATGGTTGGGAGCTTGAGAATTGCAAGCTGACTCATGAGGCTAACCCGGAAAGCTTTGAAATCCCAAGTAGTGAAGAAGCATCACTGGTTAAAATTGGCGATTTACTTCGTTTGCATTTCACACTCACAGGCGCTGTTGAAAAGGGCGTTCCTCGAGCAGAAAGAATGTGGGTAGAAGTCTGTATAATTCAGGAAAATTGCTTCTACGGACATTTAACAAACGAACCTATTGCAATTGAGTCATTAACACCAGGGGATGTAATACAGTTCAATTGGAGTCATGTTGCTCAAATTTACATCAGGAGAGGCGACCCTCGACACTCCGAAAATGCCTAACAATCACGGGCAGTGAAGCTACGGCCCTTCGGGCCTTCGCGGGACGGCGTACCTCATGCACGTTTTGCGCTGGTCGCTACGCTCCCATTTTCGCGCAAATCGCCCATGAGGTAAGCCGCCCCTGCCGTGGGCGCTAAGTTTTATACACAAGTTTTTTCAGTTTTATTATATAAATCAATAAGTTACAGTTTAGCCCAGTAAGAACTACAGATTTGGCTGGATAATTATGCAGGACTGGGTCATGGACGAAGTAAAAAATCAGGTTATGGGTGATACACGCTTGAATAAACGCTTGTCTAATATTCTTAGTAATTTAAGCTCCGACCCAAAGAATAGCATTCCTTGTGCAAACAAAACTTGGGCAGAAACGTTTGCGGCTTATCGCTTTATCGAAAATGATAAAGTCAATTTTGACTCTATTATGAGCGGCCATAAATCGGCAACTCTTGAGAGAATCAAGGCGCAGCCTGTTGTTCTTATCCCACAAGATACTACTTTTCTAAATTTTGCCACTGACCTAGAAAGTAAAGAGATGGGAACACTTAGGCGTAAAGAGACCAACCAACAACTCTTGCACACCTCCATCGCGATAACACCATCCAGAATTAATTTGGGTGTTGTTGAAGGTAGTATGTGGCAGCGAGATAAAGAATCTAGTGCTAATTCTCGCTATACCAAGTCGATACAAGATAAAGAGAGTCGACGCTGGCTAGACCATTATGAATCAGCTTGTGAGATACAAGAGCGCTGCCCTGAAACCACGATTGTGAGCATCGCGGATAGAGAGGGGGATATTCATGAGTGGTTTCAATTAGCTGAAGATCAAAATGAACAGCGGCGTGCAAGCTATATTGTTCGAGCCAAGGCTAACCGTAGTTTAGAGATCGAAGGAGAAGATACGACTTTACTTTGGGACTATATGACCAAGCAGAAGTCCATCGGGAAATACTCAGTAGGTATCCCCAAAAGGAGTGGACGGCCAGAAAGGGAAGCTAAGGTCAGTGTATCCATTGCAGAAGTAAGATTGCAGGGAAAAGGAAAATCAAAACGACCTCTTTCTCTCTACGCAGTCTTTGCTAAGGAATTAAGCCCACCAGAAGGGGAAAAAGGTATTGAATGGATGCTGCTGACCGATCTTGCAGTTGAGGACTTTAAGCAAGCGAGGATCATTATTGAGTGGTATCGAAGTCGATGGGAAATTGAAACCTATTTTCGAGTGGTGAAAGGCGGATGCCAGATAGAAAGTAATCGCTTTAGAACTGAGCAGCGCATGTTGAACTGTATTGCAATCTATATGATTATTGGGTGGCGTCTACACTCCATGACAACACGGGCACGAACGCTTCCTGATACGTCGTGTACGAAATTCTACTCTGAAAAAGAGTGGCGTATGATATGGATAATGCAAGCTAAAACCTCCCCACCCAATGAAGCTCCAAGTATGAGAGATATAACTCGTATGTTGGCAGGACTTGGAGGCTTTCTGGGGCGGAGCGGCGATGGTGAGCCTGGAGTTAAAACCGTTTGGCAGGGGTACACAAAGCTTCTCCATTATATGGAGGCAGCGGAGGCTTTAAATGGACTTAAATGATGTGTATAAAACACAGCGTGGGCGTTATGTGCACTAAGCAAAAGGAGTTATATGAGCTTTAATATTGCAGTACTTCCCATCCTCATTATGATGGTCGTAAGTATCATTGCTTTCCCTATAGTAATGCGGCTTCTTTCAAAAGAGGTATCAAGAGAAAGGCTCAACCAAGTTCAAGACTTAAGCACTTTATGGAAAACAAGCTTTCCGCCGTCTCAAGTTCTTACCGAGCGAGGTCTAAAAATTCAAAGGTGGTTTCGTGTTTTTATTGTTGTATTGGTAATAAGTTGTGCAGCAGTTGGTATCTTTTTCACTGGTTTTAGCAATGCGCCAGTTACACCCACATAACAAGTTTAGGCAGCATCGCCCCTTCGGGGCTGGACGCGCTAACGCGCGCCGCTGCTAAAAGCGTTAAGAGTCAAAACATAGATATTCAATGAGTACTAATAAAGAGTTATTTTTACATGTAGTAAAGGTCTTAGGTTATCTGAATTTTGGGCTATTTATTCTGGGTTTCTTTAACTCAAAAGGTGGGAGTGACACTGTTGTACTGCTTCTGCCGGCCAGTTTAATCTTAGCAACAGCCGTCACTCTTGTTTATATTTTTGGCTTTAAGTATCTTCATTTGACTGGAAATCGCATGGACTATTGGTTTTGGTTCAGATCATATGTTTGGCTCGTAGTAATTTTTGTATTCCTTGTAATTAGTATTGCTTCTATTGGGCACTTCGGAAATGAGAACTCTTAACAAAGTCAAGCACGATCGCCAGCAAAGCTGGCTGGACCTACATTCCGCAGCTTCGCTGCTCCATTTCGGCCCGTGTTGGCGGCGTTAGGGCTACGGCACGTCAAAGCTATGGATGAATTCTCAAGAAAAGTTAAAGCTCAATTTATCCAGGAATTTCCCGACTGGGAAAAATTTTGCTTCACTGCAATGGATGAAGGGGAAGAGGTACTATCAGTCAAAGTTCCAAGTCCTTCAGGCGGTGAGGAGTGTCCGTTGAGTGTTGACACGTTTCGAGGCGAGGTGACGGTAGCTTTTGATGCATACCATGCACATTTCTATGACTTCATCGATCCGGAAGATGACGATGCAGTTTCATTCATTAAGGAGCTTATTTCTAGCGACTACGCTGTTGTAAGCTACTGGCGCAATGAGCAATGGTGTGGGTCCACTATATGGTCAGTGAAAGAACTACCAAGCTCAAATGGGGAATATCCTTACGCAAATATAATCAAGTTTAGGTCATGGTTAGGGCAGTGTAATAATGAAATTCAGTGCGTACCAAAAGGGTAATGCCCTAACAAGCAGCGGCAGAGCGACAGCCAACGCTACGCACCTTTTATGTTACTCGCTGGCGCTCAAACATTAACACAAAACGTGCTCCGCGCTGGCTGCGCCTGCGCTGGGCGTTAGGTTTCCCACAAGCATCGGGCTCTAGTTATAAAATGGAATTTGAAATCGACAAATCTAAGTGGTCAGATTCAAGCCAGAAGTCTTCTGGTGGTCATTATGATAGTAGAGCGACTCACTACGAAAATATCTCTTACAGCTGCCGTACATGCTCTTGTTCATGTGTTTTCTCAGCCCAGGATCAAAAAGAAGCATATGAAATACAGAAAAGGTTTGTATGGTGGATTCCTTCTAGGTGTTCAAAGTGCCAGGAAAAACTAGATAAACTCTTAGATAAAGAGCGTCAATATCAAGCGCTGTGGAATTCTGACAAAGAAAAGGTAAAGAAGGACAAATCCCTAGTAGTAGATTGGATTAAGGTAATTCGAGAAATTGATGCTTACGGAAAAAAGTCCAATCAAACAATGGTAACCTGTCTGGTAAGGTGTCTAAATGAAACCTAACAAGCGGCTGTATTACGTTCCGGCACTTTCAGCGCCTCCACCGGACTCGCCTTCGGCTCGCCGATAAGCCGGGCGTTATTGTGGCGGTCAATTTTTAGATGTTTTGTAGCTGCTGCAAGCATCAATCTCTATCTGAGCACATTTTTTCTGAGAGTTTTCCTGCAAGCTGGTACCGCAGTTCCGTTCCAGTGCCTTCGTTTTCAGTCAGCAAGCCCTGCAAGCCAGCTAGGCCATCGTGGAGTGCCAATTAGATAGTTATCCGGTGGGGAAAGTATGGTATTTTCCCCTGTAAATTTATCGGGCAGTGGCCAGCCAAAGTTGGCTGGCAGAGAGCAAGTAGGTCGTTCAGTGCGCGCCAGCTATAACCAGGCCAGGCAAGATCGCCCAGCCGGT
Organism: Microbulbifer sp. ABM4_008; assembly: GCF_056311705.1. NCBI lineage: Bacteria > Pseudomonadati > Pseudomonadota > Gammaproteobacteria > Cellvibrionales > Microbulbiferaceae > Microbulbifer > Microbulbifer sp. ABM4_008. The sequence continues at coordinate 1,145,032 of NZ_CM149970.1, forward strand.
GGCTAGGCTGGACAGCCTACGCTCCGCTTCGGCTGCCCTTGCTGGCAACGTTATGAGTAGCGAGAGAAATGAACATCGAGCAAGAATTTAAAGGTAAGGTCGCAGAGCACTTAGAAAACCTGAGTGAGGATTTGAGGCCTATTCTCAAAAAATTAATAGAGTTCGATTATCCCAAAGAGGTTGATACGCTCGCATTTGAGATTTTCGTTGATGGGTTCTCGTCAGGATTCCCAGTTCGGGCATTCTTTATGGATAAAGATAATTCAGAGCACTTTATCTACGTAGATGGAAAAGCAGAATACCCCTCACCCGTAGATCCAGGTTTGTTGAAAATCGAACACGTATACCCGTATGAGCTAGAAGAAGAGTATGCAAGCAAAGATGAGTCGCTTGACCCATGGGATATCGCTACAAATGAGCTAATTGAGTGGTTCTCAAAATGTTGGCAAGCTGTGGGCGGTCAGGGCTTTAATTTGAAGGCTAATATTGCACCGCACGACAGTAACCATGAATTCAATTTGGTAGAAAGTAAGTGGCAAAACCGGTGGTAGCTCATAACAAGCAGCGGCAGAGCGACAGCCAACGCTACGCACCTTTTGTGTTACTCGCTGGCGCTCAAACATTAACACAAAATGCGCTCCGCGCTGGCTGCGCCTGCCCTGGGCGTTAGCACTACAAGGAGATGGCGTGCAAAAATTTATACCGTTCTTTCTTTTAACCTTTTCATTATTTTCTTTTTCATTAAAAGCTGAAAATTATCAATACGAAACAAGTAAGGTAAAACATAAAAATTTAGTTGCTAATCTATATTTACCTAAAATTGAACATAAGTTACCCGTAGTAATTGCTTTTGGTGGCTCTGAAGGTGGATTGAGCACAGGTAATGCTAATGGTGAAATGATCGCCCCTCACGGTGTTGCCGTTCTTGCGCTAGCATACTTTAAAGAAAAAGGGCTTCCTAAAACATTAGACCAAATTCCAATGGAGTATTTTGTTGATGCAATTGATTATTTAGAATCACATCCGTCAATAGATTCTTCTAGGATCGGTATAGTCGGTGGTTCTCGTGGCTCTGAAGCTGCTTTTTTACTTGCTACAATGGACTCTAGAATTAAGTCAATAGCTGTTACTACACCAAGCAAAGTTGCATGGTATGGACTAACAATACCAAAATCTGCTTGGACGTTTAAAGATAAAGATATTCCAGCTTTAGGCTTAGGATTAGATTCAAATGCAAAATTAATAGACAGGTTTAACGTTGCTTTAGAAAATTTAAATAATGTGAAGAAGTCATTATTTAAATTTGAGAATATAAACGCTCCTATATTAATGGTTTCAGCAGAAAATGATCAAGTTTGGCCTTCCTATCAAATGTCCAAAGACATAGAGTTGTATTTACAGAATAAAAATTTTAAATACAAAGTAGTACATAATTCTTATAAAACCGGTCATGGTTTCAGTAAAGAAACAGCTCCAGAAATTAAAAAATCTATAATTAATCACTTTGTGAGCACATTGTAGTGTAGTGCTAACAAGTAAATCCAGGTGACGCCTACGGCGCACCTGATTTAGGCGTTATGTTACTTGGGTAGTGAATGGTCAATAGATATCTTGAAATATACCTTGGCTCTCCAGATGGTTTGAAATGCCTGATACAAGGTAATCTCAGTAAGTTACTCCAATTTTACAGGGATAGCTTATGGTATGGCCTGTCTGAAGAAGTGTTGAACTATGTAGACTCTTTAAACTTTGGTTCAGAATTAGAACCTATGGATGTAACGCAAGCTAGATATATCGATAAGTTTATTGAGTATGTATTTGACTTTTATGGTGAGCATCATGAGTTCCCAGAAAGTTTGGGAAATGTGTGGTGCACTGAATCAGAGGTAGAGCATATTTTTTCCATAACAGGCAGGCGCATATTTGCTGGTTATGGTGCTGATTTTGATGCGGGAAATAAATCGACAAAAATAGGGTATTTATCAAATTCTGAATTAAGTGACTTAAAAATATCTGGTGCGAGCGATTTTTTACAATTGTTAACGTCAGCGAGAGATTACGCAAAATCAAAAGGGTGCGGTCTTGTATATACCATCGATTAAACATAACAAGCGCAGGTTGTCGGAACGCCTTTCCGCTCCTTCGTCGCTACAAGTCGTCCGCAACTGCGGGCGTTATTGGTCGCTCGCTCCAGTTTTGCGGGGGTTCAATAAAGAATAGCAGGTAATTATTAGGTTGCTGTATAAAAAAACAGTGTTGGCGGGAAAGCCCATAGCCAACGGTTCGACCTTCATGTAAGCTTCGAAGCTTCAGCGACGCTCGCATAACGAAGTTAATGCGGACGGCGCAGCCGCTTCGAAGCAAGGCCACGAACCTAGTGCTGCTAGTTTCTCTCTCCGAATAGTGGTAGACAATAAAAGAAAGATATTTGTAGTGGATTTGTACACAGTCCACGAGCAACAAATAACAACCCGATTATGCGGAAACCTAAAAGTTGTCATTCCCTTTGCTTGCACAAAGGCACTGCCAACTTTCTTAACGGTTCCGCATATCTATTTTCGTTAGGCATACAAGAAAAATCGAGTGTAATTACATGTTGTATACAGAAGCATTTGCTAGATACAAAGCAAAGTTGAAAAATGTGAATTGGTCCGTGTCCGCAGAGAACTCGGACGGCGAGCTAGTTATTAGCCTTTGGAAGCATAGATTTACAAAGCCAGAAGGCAATACCATCAAGTACATTGACTTTGTCACAAGATGGAAAGGGCCAGGAAGTAACGAGTTAAAAGCTAAGTTACAAGAGGCACATGCAAATGAACAAGTTATTCGTCCTGTTATTGCAAGAACGAGCGATGTAAATGCGGTAGAAGCCGGTATAGATGCTAGCACACTCAAAAATGAATTCTTCGTTCGTGAAGATTGGTTCGGCACACTAACAAATTGGGACGGTGATAACTTCGAAATCACCTTCGTGCGTCGTAGTGCCTAACAAACAGCGACAGAGCGACAGCCAACGCTACGCACCTTTTGTGTTACTCGCTGGCGCTCAAACATTAACACAAAAGCTGCTCCGCGCTGTCTGCGCCTGCGCTGGGCGTTATGTTTTTTGAGAGGTCATTCCATTAAAACAAATAATCTTGAAGTTCATAGAGCAGAGCCTGCAGTAATTGAGTTGAATGGCTTCCTCAATGCATTAAGGTGTGTGATCGACTGTCCGAAAAGGATGTTTAGTGCAACACTTGTCGAAAAGGATGCTGGTTTAAACTCTATTGTCGAAGGCACAATAAAAAGTATTGGTGAGTTTGGAAAACTCATAGAACAAAGACAATCTGATTACAAAACTACTTATCAATTATTCATCGATCATATTTATAAGAAAATATCGGATACCAAAACTAGGGCTTTGGATAATTTAGATTGGAATCTAATTGAGTATTATGGTCTTATCTCAACATCAGACCAAGAAGATGGCCCTTGGAATAGATTTATTAGTCAAGAACATACGACTTTAAGATTTCTTGATGATGACGGTGATGAGTACATTTTATTCTTTGTAGAATTTAGTGATTTTGTAGTGGTAACCCAATTGGGGTTAGCGTGGAATGAGAAATAAACATAACCAGGGCATGCACCCGACCTCCGGCAATTTGCACCTTTTTTGCGGTAGAGCTGCAAAAAAGCCTCCAATTACCTCCGGCTGGTGATGCAGTCGTTATAGGGCTAGAAATTGAGCCAAATTCACAAAGACCAAAAATTAAGTGTATATCTGTGGAAATTCATGGTTTGTCTTTTTGCTTCAAGCTTGATTCCCATGGCATATGTACTTTGGGCTGTTTTACCAGGGTTAAAGGGAAGTTGGTTTGGTGTTGCTGTGGTTTCAGCGGTTTGTTCAGCATTATTGACTGCGGCTTTACCGGTAAATAATGCTCGTTACTATGTCCCAAGTAGTGTTGTTGTGGGCGTGCTATTTTATGGGATAATTCAGGGTTACTTATTATACAATGGGGCCCCATAACTAGGCCAAGCAGGCTCGCCCAGCCCCTGTGGGGCTAGGCTGGACAGCCTACGCGGCGCGCTTCGCACGCAAACGCTCCGGCTGCCCCTGTTGGCAACGTTCAGGCTGTAGAAAAACTCTTAAAAGGTAGCTTTTTTGTTAAAATGGAGGTCTTGATGTCGAGATTATCCATATGCCCAATTTCAAACGTTACGATTACAACCAAGATGCAATGGTAATCATCAATTTCGAAGAACAACTACAACCTGAAACCTTTGAGTTTACACTTCATCATTTGATTGATGACCATATCGACCTCTCTGTCTTCCATAAAAAATATCAAAATGATAGCGGCGGGCGAACCGCTTATGATCCAGCCATCCTCCTGAAAATCATATTGTTTGCTTACTCAAAAGGTATTACCTCAAGCCGTGAAATTCAATGGCAATGTGAGAACAATATCCTCTTCAAAGCACTGTCATGCGATACCGTTCCACATTTTACTAGTATTGCGAGTTTCGTAAGCAGTTATCCTGATGCGATTGAGTCGGTGTTTGAGCAAGTGTTATTGGTCTGCGATCAGCAGGGGCTGCTTGGCAACGAACTTTTTGCAATAGATGGATGCAAGATGCCATCCAATGCCAGCAAAGAACATTCGGGAACTTTTAAAGAACTAGAACAGAAGCAGGAAAAAATTCGCAAGAAGATCAAATATTGCCTCAAAGAGCACAAGAGGCTTGATGGCAGGAAGCCTAAAGAAAAAGAGCGAAAACAAGCGGTAGCTAAAGCGGCTGATACTCTTCAGAAACACTTTGATAAAATTGATCAGTTCTTAAAGAATCACTCCCCCAGGATGGGACAAGGTAAAAACCCTAAAGAAGTAAAAAGTAATATCACAGACAATGAGTCAGCCAAGATGACTACCAGCAAGGGAACCATCCAGGGCTATAACGGCGTTGCCGCAGTTGATAGGAAGCATCAGATAGTTGTTGAAGCACAGGCCTTTGGTGAGGGGCAAGAACATCATACATTGAAGCCTATTCTCGATGGCATCAGTTGCCATTATCAGCATATAGGAATAGATGAAGACATCTTGGCCAAACAGGTCATCATTACTGCTGATACTGGGTTCTCCAACGACGCTAACTACAGCTACCTGCGAGAGAGCGGCATCAATGCCTACATACCTGACAATAAATTCCGTTCACGTGATAAAGCTTTTGCTAAGCAAAAAGCCAAGTATGGCAAGCGTAAACAAAAAGGTAGGGCTAATGTCCAGCAGACTTTCCCTGCTAGTGAATTTACATTCAATAAGAAAAAGAAAACCTGTATCTGTCCGGCAGGAAAATCTATGCTTTTATTAAAGGAAGAGCATGTTAGTGAAGGTAAGAAAAAGCTATTGTTCGAAGGGCGCCTCACTGACTGCAGGGGATGCAGCCTTAAAAATCAGTGTATGCGAAACCCGGATTCTGCCAACTCTCGAAAAGGACACGGAAGGCAAGTATCCCTAACTTGGACAAACGGACGGACAGCCACTGACTGGATGAAAAAGCGGGTTGATAGTATCGAAGGCAAGACCATTTATGGACATCGAATGTCTGTTGTCGAGCCAGTGTTCGGGAACATTGGTACCAACAAGCGATTGAATCGCTTCTCGCTACGAGGAAAAATTAAGGTTCAGGGACAATGGCAGATGTTCTGCTTGGTACATAATATAGAAAAGTTGATGAGATATGGCAGTATCCACTGATTGAGTATAAGTTAAGGGCATCAAGGCCCCTAAATTTAATACAATGAAAGAAATTTAGTGGTATCGCTAAATGTAGACCGAAATTTTTGTTTGGAGGAACCTGAAGAATGACAGCTTTTTCTAAAACTGTTTTTCTACAGCCTCGTTAAGAGGCAAATTTGAGACTGATTAAATATAGTGCAACCTGGTACTTAATTGGAGCATTTGGTTGGTATTTATCTGGTGTTGCTATTAGTCTTTTCCAGCATTCAGAAAGCCACTTTGAAAGTATGGCCTTATTTTTTAGCCCCATTGCAGTGCCATTCACTTTGTATGATTATTTAGGTCGTTCACAAAGTAAGTTGGAGGGAAGTGTAGTTGTTATGGGGTTATCTTATACACTAATTCTAATATTGTTATTTTTGTTGTGGCATCGCAATAAAAATGCCTCTTAACCAGGCCAAGCAGGATTGCCCAGCTGACAGCTGGGCTGGACGGCCTACGCTTTGCTTCGGCCGCCCCTGTTGGCAACGTTATGCATAGGAAGACATGACATACCAAGGATACAAATCTCGGGAAGAAGTTTATGAAATGGTGAAAGATTCGTTTCCATTCCAGAGTAAACCCGAGGGCAATAGACTAACGAATCAAGGAGCAGAAGATTGTATCTGTAGGTATATTGTTGAGTATATGGAGCGCTACTCTGAAGCTGAAATTCCTATGGATGGTATTCGATATCTCCACTCCGAATTACCAAATCTGTCTGCTCGTGGTATGAATTGGCTTTTGCCCAACTTGCTAAGAAAGGCCGTAATTTGCACCAATCGTTTTGATACGATTACGGATACAATAATCTACGATCTTGAGCTTGCCGCTGAAGGAGAGAAGCAAGCAAGGTCACGGTATTCGTGGTTGTCTGCTGTTCAGCGCCAATGCCTAGAAAGTACCCTGGAGTATCTATCCGAAGAGCATGGTCACGCTATATCAAAGGCAATCTCAGCACTTAGTCCAACAAATGCATAACAAGTCAATGAACTACGCGCCTTCGGCGCCCGACAGCTTACACTTCGCTTCGCTGCGTTCCAGCTGCGGGTTATTGAGACGTTAGGTTTCCCACAAGCATCGGGCTCTAGTTATAAAATGGAATTTGAAATCGACAAATCTAAGTGGTCAGATTCAAGCCAGAAGTCTTCTGGTGGTCATTATGATAGTAGAGCGACTCACTACGAAAATATCTCTTACAGCTGCCGTACATGCTCTTGTTCATGTGTTTTCTCAGCCCAGGATCAAAAAGAAGCATATGAAATACAGAAAAGGTTTGTATGGTGGATTCCTTCTAGGTGTTCAAAGTGCCAGGAAAAACTAGATAAACTCTTAGATAAAGAGCGTCAATATCAAGCGCTGTGGAATTCTGACAAAGAAAAGGTAAAGAAGGACAAATCCCTAGTAGTAGATTGGCTTAAGGTAATTCGAGAAATTGATGCTTACGGAAAAAAGTCCAATCAAACAATGGTAACCTGTCTGGTAAGGTGTCTAAATGAAACCTAACAAGCGGCTGTATTACGTTCCGGCACTTTCAGCGCCTCCACCGGACTCGCCTTCGGCTCGCCGATAAGCCGGGCGTTAAGTGGCTTTAGAGAGTATGCGCAAACCTTCGAGATTTATGCCAAAGTATGTCGAGAAATCAACTGGTATTTCAGGTTGGCTGATTGCTTCCGCATTTTTTTTGATGCTAGGCTGGTTTATCTACAAAGCCTCAGTAATTCTCGCGATTGTGCCAGTATTAGTTGCAGTCGAAATTAAAAACTCCAAAGATAGAAAGTCTCACTTTTCAAAACTACGAGAGAAACGTAATAAAGATTCAATTTGTACATTTTCTCGTTATTTTGACTGTAAATCGATTGATACGTGGGTAATACGTGCTGTCTATGAGCAGCTCCAAAACTATATCAGCTCAGACAGCATCGCTTTTCCAATTAAGCCCACTGATAATATATTCAAAGATCTTCTGATAGATGATGAAGACTTCGAATTGGACATAGTAGAAGAAATCGCACAACGTACAGGAAGAACGTTAGACCATGCAGAAAATAACCCATATTATGGTAAAGCTAATGTGGTCGAGAATTTGGTGTACTTTTTTAATGAACAGCCAGTCGCCACTTAACAAGGGCCAGCACAACCGCCAAATGCAAAAAGCGCATTTGGCTGGACTCGCTAAAAGCGCTCGCCTGTGTGGCCGGCGCTAAGTTTTATACACAAGTTTTTCCGGTTTTATTATGTAAATCAATAAGTTACAGTTTGACCTGGCATGAATTACAGATTTGATTGGATTATTATGCAGGACTGGGTCATGGACGAAGTAAAAAATCAGGTTATGGGTGATACACGCTTGAATAAGCGCTTGTCCAATATTCTTAGTAGTTTAAGTTCAGATCCAAAGAATAGCATTCCCTGTGCAAACAAAACTTGGGCAGAAACGTTTGCAGCTTATCGCTTTATCGAAAATGATAAAGTCAATTTTGACTCTATTATGAGCGGCCATAAATCGGCAACTCTTGAGAGAATCAAGGCGCAGCCCGTTGTTCTTATCCCTCAAGATACCACCTTTCTAAATTTTGCCACTGACTTAGAAAGTAAAGAGATGGGAACACTTAGGCGGAAAGAGACCAATCAGCAACTCTTGCACACCTCCATCGCTATAACGCCATCAAGAATTAACTTGGGTGTTGTTGAGGGTAGTATGTGGCAGAGAGACAAGGAATCAAGCTCTAATTCCCGTTATACCAAGTCGATAAAGGATAAGGAGAGTCGACGCTGGCTAGACCATTACGAAACGGCTTGTCAGATACAGGAGCGCTGCCCTGAAAGTACAATTGTGAGTATTGCTGATAGAGAGGGTGATATTCATGAGTGGTTTCAACTGGCTGAAGATCAAAGTGAACAGCGGCGGGCGAGCTATATCGTTCGAGCTAAGGCCAATCGCACTTTAGAGCTCGATGGAGAAGAAACGGTTTTGCTTTGGGATCATATGAATGAGCAGAAATCTGTCGGTCTATACACGGTAGATATTCCCAAACGGAATGGAGAGCCTGGAAGAAAAGCCAAGGTCAACGTATCCACTACTGAGATACGGCTACTTGGGAAAGGAAAATCTAAACGACCACTTTCTCTCTATGCTGTATTGGCTAAAGAATTAAACCCACCAGAGAGTGAAAAAGGCATTGAGTGGATGCTGTTAACTGATCTTCCAGTTGAAGACTTTAAGCAGGCAAGGGTCATCATTGAGTGGTATCGAAGCCGGTGGGAAATTGAAACCTATTTTCGGGTGGTGAAAGGCGGATGCCAGATAGAAAGTAACCGTTTTAGAACAGAGCAGCGCATGTTGAACTGCATTGCGATCTATATGATTATTGGATGGCGGCTACATTCGATAACTACGCATGCACGAAGAGTTCCTGACGCACCGTGTACAAGTGCCTACTCTGAAAAAGAATGGCGTATGATATGGATGATGCGAGATAAAACTACTCCACCAAATGAACCCCCAAGCATGAGGGAGATAACCCGTATGTTGGCAGGTTTAGGAGGTTTTTTGGGGCGTAAAGGGGATGGCGAGCCAGGGGTTAAAACCGTTTGGCAGGGATACACCAAGCTACTTCATTATATAGAGGCAGCAGAAGCTCTAAATGGACTTAAATAATGTGTATAAAACACAGGGCCGGCGTTAGGTGATCATGAATAGTGGAATTAAGTTCCCAATTATAGCCTTAGTGTTCTTTATATTAGCGGGCTGTAGCTCCCCGCAGTTGTATCAAGGACGTGTTCTGAATTGTAGTGGGAATCCAATCGCGAGCGCTGAAGTCGGAGCCTGGAAAAATGTATACATTCCATTTTACTTACCTGAAAATTTAGGTACGGCCACAACGGATCAAAATGGTTACTTTGTGCTTAAGACGGGTAAGCGGGCATCATTTTTCAGTTATCCTATTGGTGCAATTCAAATGCAAAGTCACCCAAGCTGGTCGGTGACATCGTGCCAATGACCACACCTAACAAGCAGCGGCAGAGCGACAGCCAACGCTACTCACCTTTTGTGTTACTCGCTGGCGCTCAAACATTAACACAAAACGTGCTCCGCACTGGCTGCGTCTGCGCTGGGCGTTAGAGCTAAGACTTACCCACGTTTAGTAGACACCCTGTATAGTTAGGTTTAGGCCTAACACGGAGGTGTATCATGGGTAAGAAAAGAACTCAGGCGTATACGGAGGAGTTCCGCAGAGAAGCAGTTAAGAGAGCGGAAAAGGCTGGAGCAACAACGGCTTCTGTGGCGCGAGAGCTAGGCGTCAGCGCACAGCAGATCTACAACTGGCGTCGTCAATTTAATCGACTGTCTGATAAGCAGTTCAATAGTTTAGACGGTGTCGACTATTCCAAACAGGAAAGCGCTGAAGTTCGCAAACTCAAGAAGGAGCTGCATGAAGCTCGTCAGGAGGTTGAGTTTCTAAAAAAGGCAGCTGCGTACTTTGCGAACCACCAAGAGTAAAGTACGCATTGATACAAGAGCATGTAGGGTCATTCCCGGTTAGTTTGATGTGTCGGTGTTTAGAAGTCTCAAGATCGGGTTATTATCGATGGCGGGGGCGATTGCCATCTGCTCGCACGATTAGAGAGATACGAACAATCGAGAAAATCCGAGAGACGTTTGTTGAGTTTAAAGGTCGTTATGGCGCGCCTAGAATTGCTTGCGAGCTTCAAGAGTTAGGTGAGCCATGCTCGCGGAACTACGTCGCTAAGCTTATGCAACAGGAACATATTAAAGCGAGAAACGGCAAAGGCTTTCGATATAGTCAGCCCGTAGAGGGGAGCATTAACGTCTCCGCCAACTTACTTAAGCGTTGCTTTGATGTGGATCGACCAAATTGCCGCTGGACCAGTGACATTACGTATATCTGGGTTCTGGATAGGTGGCTATACCTCGCGGTAGTTATGGATCTGTACTCTCGACGTATTGTAGGTTGGGCATTCGACTCGCAGATGACCGATGAATTGACACGTCGAGCATTGAAAATGGCCCTAGAGCGACGACCAATAAAGCCTGGACTGCTAGTTCACTCTGACAGGGGTGTGCAATATCGATCGCAGAAATACCAGGATCTCTTGTCCGAAAGTAAGTGCAAGCCGAGTATGAGTCGCCAGGCTAACTGTTGGGATAATGCGGCAATGGAATCATTCTTTAGCAGGCTAAAAGTCGAGCTGGTCTATGCCGGAACATTCGAAAGCGAAGAGCAAGCAAAATCTGAGGTGTTTGAATACATTGAGATTTTCTACAATAGGGTTCGTAGGCACTCTGCATTGGGCTATGTAAGTCCAGCAGAGTATGAACGAAAATACGCATAGTTAGAGTGTCTACTTTTTGTGGGCAAGACCAAGCTACCAATAAAACCGAGTGTAATTAATGTTCACACAAATATGGAAAGGTTGGACTACGGGTGTTTCCGTTATCTTTACGCCGCTGTTCTTAGTTGCTGCTTTGGTACAACCTGACGCCCCTGGTAATATGCTTTTAGCCGTACCATTAGTTCCGATCATAGCTGCTGGGCAAGGCGTGTTAATTGGAGCGCTGGTTTGTCTTGGTCTCAAAATATTGTCATTTAAAAATTAACATGAGTGCCACAAACTCTAACAAGCAGCAGCACGAACGCCCGGCAAAAAGCGCCGGGCTGGACGGCCTACACGCCGCTTCACTCTGTTTCGGCCGCCCGTGTGCTGGGCGTTACGTGTCAAAACAGCCTAGCGCATGAGTGGATTGCCATGATTCTTTATCAATATCGAGGCGTCATAGCTGAAGAAAGAAAATTTCAATTTTTTATTGATCTGATTAAAGATGGGTCAATGATGTTTTCGAAACCTTCAGATTTTAATGACCCGTTTGACTGCTGCCCGACGCAGTTCAGTGAGTTCCCAGAGAATGAGTTGCCTCATGCTGTAACTGATGCGATGAACCATCATATCCAACAGGCCACTTCCCATATTGTAGGAGTTTCTTGCCTAACACCGCACCCGGATCGAATGCTAATGTGGAGCCATTATGGAGATCAGCATCGGAGTGTATGTGTTGGTTTTGATACGGAAGTTTTGATGAAAGACTGCCCAAAGAACAGTGAAGGGAATCCCCTTTACTCAGAGGTTAGAAAAGTTGACTATACAAATACACGACCGGATGAAAATGATCAAAACGCCATATTTAAAAAATCCAAAGAATGGTGTTATGAAAATGAATATCGGATTGTCAGCTCTGCTAAAAAAGGACATCCACAGTGGGGTCCTGGTGTATGGAAAATACCTAAAACTGCAATAAAAGAGGTAGTAATAGGAGCGCGAGTGCCGCACGATCTACAAGAAAAAATTGTTAATGAATTAAAGTTTCACAGGCCAGATATTTTACGAAAAAAAGCTGTGCTACATGCGCATACTTATGAGCTCAAAATCGAGAATCTCGACACCCAGCCTAAAGTTGCTTCTATGAGTGGTTATGTACGAGGGCCCAATGGTGATTGGATCAACACGTAACAAAGCCAAGCACGAACGCCCGCAAAAAGCGCGGGCAGGACGGCCTACACTGCGTTTCGGTCGCCCGTGTTGGCTGCGTTATGTGAATAGCATGATCAAATATACCGTTATTTGCCTTGGCCTTTTTTGCTCAATGGTGCATGCCAAGGACATCGAAATTGAAGTAGACGATTGCGGCCCTCTTGCAAGAGGCGAGCTTGGTGTCGTTTTCAGCTTAAAGCCGCATGGCTCTGGTATTTCATATTTTGCGAAAGGCCCAGCCATGGAAGTTTGCACGAACTTAACTAAAGCAAAGAGGGTTATTGGCTACGTAGAACCTTATTGCAAGAACTTCGAGCCTATTCACCCTAAAGAATGTGACCATAGAAAGGTATTTGTAATTAAGGAGTATATTTTTGAGTAAATCACATAACAAGTTGCTCAAGTACACTCCGGTCGCAAAAAGCGCGGCCTCCGCGGGACAGCCTACACTACGTTTCGGCAGCCCCTTAGCAAGGCGCTAAGTTTTATACACAAGTTTTTTCAGTTTTATTATAAAAATCAATGAGTTACAGTTTGTACGTTATAGGGGCTACAAATTTGGCTGGATAATTATGCAGGACTGGGTCAGGGACGAAGTGAAAAATCAGGTTATGGGTGATACACGATTGAATAAGCGCTTGTCCAATATTCTCAGTAATTTAAGTTCCGACCCAAAGGGTAGCATTCCCTGTGCAAACAAGTCTTGGGCAGAAACCTTTGCAGCCTATCGATTTATCGAAAATGATAAAGTCAGCTTTGACTCCATTATGAGTGGCCATAAATCAGCCACTCTTGAAAGAATCAAGGTTCAACCAGTTGTTCTTATCCCTCAGGATACCACTTTCCTAAATTTTGCTACCGATTTAGAAAGCAAAGAAATGGGAACACTCCGACGCAAAGAGACTAATCAGCAGCTCCTACATACGTCTATCGCTATAACACCATCCAGAGATAATCTGGGTATTATTGAGGGTAGCATGTGGCAGCGAGATAAAGAATCTAGTGCTAATTCTCGCTATACCAAGTCGATACAAGATAAAGAGAGTCGACGCTGGCTAGACCATTATGAATCAGCTTGTGAGATACAAGAGCGCTGCCCTGAAACCACGATTGTGAGCATCGCGGATAGAGAGGGGGATATTCATGAGTGGTTTCAATTAGCTGAAGATCAAAATGAACAGCGGCGTGCAAGCTATATTATTCGAGCCAAGGCTAATCGTAGTTTAGAGATCGAAGGAGAAGATACGACTTTACTTTGGGACTATATGACCAAGCAGAAGTCCATCGGGAAATACTCAGTAGGTATCCCCAAAAGGAATGGACAGCCAGAAAGGGAAGCTAAGGTCAGTGTATCCATTGCAGAAGTAAGATTGCAGGGAAAAGGAAAATCAAAACGACCTCTTTCTCTCTACGCAGTCTTTGCTAAGGAATTAAGCCCACCAGAAGGGGAAAAAGGTATTGAATGGATGCTGCTGACCGATCTTGCAGTTGAGGACTTTAAGCAAGCGAGGATCATTATTGAGTGGTATCGAAGTCGATGGGAAATTGAAACCTATTTCCGAGTGGTGAAAGGCGGATGCCAGATAGAAAGTAATCGCTTTAGAACCGAGCAGCGAATGCTGAACTGTATTGCAATCTATATGATTATTGGGTGGCGTCTACACTCCATGACAACACGGGCACGAACGCTTCCTGATACGTCGTGTACGAAAGTCTACTCTGAAAAAGAGTGGCGTATGATATGGATAATGCAAGCTAAAACCTCCCCACCAAATGAAGCTCCAAGTATGAGAGATATAACTCGTATGTTGGCAGGACTTGGAGGCTTTCTGGGGCGGAGCGGCGATGGTGAGCCTGGAGTTAAAACCGTTTGGCAGGGGTACACTAAACTTCTCCATTATATGGAGGCAGCAGAGGCTTTAAATGAACTTAAATGATGTGTATAAAACACAGCTCAGGCGTTATGCATCATTAGAGAGTTACCCGTATCGATGAAAGAATCGGATTTTCCTGAGGGCACCGAATTTTATATCAAGGAATTTGATGTCCCCTTAGCTCATATACCCACTAAAGGCTGGGTCAATTTTTTCGGTGGTAATGCTCGTGCTTACAACGTTGAAGGCCTTAAGCCTGGCAACAACTGGCCAGCAAGTTCGTTCGGCGAGTGGCTAAAAATAGTTAATGAATCTAAAAAGTGATTGTGCCTTGCAAATGCGTAACAAGATCCGGCACGATCACAAATGCTACGCATTTGTTGGACCTCCGGCGCTATCGCGCCTCCGGGCCGTGCGGATAGGCGTTAGGCTCCATCAATCCTCAGTTCATGATAAAAAAGGAAATTAGAGAGTGAGTAAAAATCCATGGGAAGTGCCTGAATGGCATGCTCTAGGTCGAGAAGCGTCATTAGTCAGGCATCTAATTGGCTCAGGAGCGACGGCCATAGGCAAGGCTAATTACGCAGATAAGATGGGCGAGTACTACACTGCGTTCTTTGGTCTTTCTGTTGGGTTAGAAAGACTTTCAAAGTTAATACTCGTTGCGCATTACGCTATCGAGAATCATGGAAAAATGCCTGACGAAAAAATCGTAAGGAAATTCGGCCACAAACTTATCGAATTGGCCAATGAGGTTGAAAGAATTTCCGAAAAGATGAATCTGTCGCTAAGCTATTCGCGCCCAACACAAGATATTGCCCAAAAAATACTAGAATGTTTGGATTCATTTGCTGATGCACGACGAGGTAGGTACGCAAATTTCGCTTCATTAGATAATCCCAATTTAACGGCCGATGAACCTATTAACAAATGGTGGGGGGAAGTGGCTGAGTGCATATTAGAGAAACACTATTACGATAAGGCCACACAGAGGCGTATTGAAGGTAGAGCTGAATTAATTGACTCAATGATTTCACCATTTACGATGGTAATTCAAACAAATGAGAGTGGGTATACTATGCAAGACGTTGAATCTGCCTCTATACGTACTGGCAAGAATGCCATTGTACAAAAGTGGGGTAGGTATCATTCTTTGACGATCGCCCGCTGGCTTTCAACTGTTTTATCCGAGCTCTCCCACATTGCCTGCCATACGCATGGGATAGACGGTTTTTTCGGTCTAAACGAACACTTTTATAGTTACACGGTTGACGATAGTTTTTTAAAGACGAGAAAAGTATGGCCTCTGTAGCTCTAAAAAGCCTAACAAATCAATCAACTTCGCGCCTTCGGCGCCGGACGCGCTAAAGCGCGCCTGTTATTGAGACGTTATGTGTCTATAGGAAATTAGAATTGTACGAACGTCTACCAGACAAGGAGCCAACATCATTCGAGTTAAAGATCTTCAAGTGGGTATTTCTTCCTGTAATTGCCATTGGTTTATTTCTTATATTCTCTGACGTAAGCAAAGGTCGGAATAAGTGTGAGAATATCTGCCTCGAAAAAGAGTTCCCTGATTTTCGTTATACCCCAAGCGGGCGTTATGGCATTGGTGGCAATACGTGCCACTGCTTAACAGAAGAAGAAAGTAACATTAAAAATCGCATACCCGAGGGTACTCGTGTATTTTGAACATCAACACATAACCAGGCTAGTCAAGCTCGCTCACCCCCCTTCGGGGCTGGGCTGGACAGCCTACGCGTTGCTTCGGCTGCCCTTGCTAGCGGCGTTAAATTTCAAGGAAACATCGAGCATTGAAAACTACAGACTCTGCTGAAGAGCAAGAAAAAGGACGGTTAGCTTTTTGGCTCGACCCTACAGATATCGAGTTTCTAACAAACGAATGGAGAAAAATCCCAGACGATGCGCCCGAGCAAGTCAAAGAAGCTTGGGAGCGCATTGCTTTTCGAGCATCATCGGCTTTGTATAAGGCGGGAATCAAAGTAGAACCTAAGTTTCCCGAAGATAATGAGAAATACAAAATTTAACAAGTGACTATGGTTACTCGTCAAGTTTTTAAGCCATACTTTCATCCCAATAGGTGTTATTTTTCACCATCGTATTCAGGATGGTAATCTGCTTTCTCATGCAGGCAATCAGAGCAACCTTTTTAGGTTTACCAGCGTCGACTAATCGCTTATACATCGGCTTTAATTTGGGATGATGCTGAATGGCTGACATGATGGAGACAAACAAAACTGTTCGTACACGATGCCTTCCTCCTCGAATATATCTCTTTCCCTGGAAGCTGCCGCTATCACGGTTCATCGGAGCGATACCTACAAGTGCAGCGATTTCTTTACGGTTCAATTTTCCTAGTTCGGGAAGTTCACTCATCAGCGTATAAGCCAATACATTTCCGACCCCTTTGGCACTCAACAATAGGTCGCGCCTTTGCCGCCACTCAGACACACTGTTAACCAGTTTATCCAGTTGCTTGTCGATACCTTGTAACTCTTTCTTGATGGTGTTTAGAATGGTCTGGATAGGTTTGTGTACTGATTTCGGCATCCTCTGAAGCCGATTCTTTTGCATTGTACTCATCTCTAAACACTGACTTCTTACAGCCAGTAAGTCACTGATCTCCCTAAGCTTTACTGGCTTTAGCTCCGATAGTCTTGGCTTCATGGCCTCACCAAAATGTGCAATATCCATTGCATCTAGCTTGTCAGTTTTGGCGAGGCGCCCTGCGGATTTAGCGAAGCTTCTTATCTGTGAAGGGTTGCAAACAACAACAGGTAATCCTGCTCTGTCAGCGGCGCAAACAAACTCTAATTCGAGTCTTCCTGTAGACTCTATTAATACTCTTTGAGGTTTAAGAGGTTGTAATTGTTTAATGGCATCCTTAATGCCATTTTTATCATTGGCAACACTAAAGAATTGGCCAGTAGGTCTCACATAAATATCGAGTTGTTTACTGCTGGTATCGATACCGACATTGATCTCTTGAGGTTCCATAAGATAAGCTATCTCCGCCTTGCTATTCGGGCTCGAGGCCCACATGACTATCCGAGTTATGCCTAGTGAGTGCTTATCACGTTCATACTTGTTATCGGTCTTTTACGAACCAGTCAAGCAGCGAACTGTGATAAACAAGGCCTTCGGTGGCCGCCGAAGGTGGGTCTCAATTTACCCGTTAACGAAAAGGATTTTCAACATCAGAATCAGACAAGAGCAATCATACAAGTACAAGCAGGTTGCTACGTGCCTTCGGCCCTTCGCGGGACGGCCTACGCTACGCTCCGGCCGCCCCTGTTGTAGTCGTTCAGGCTGTAGAAAAACTCTTAAAAAGTAGCTTTTTTGTTAAAATGGAGGTCTTGATGTCGAGATTATCCATATGCCCAATTTCAAACGTTACGATTACAACCAAGATGCAATGGTCGTCATCAATTTCGAAGAACAACTACAACCTGAAACCTTTGAGTTTACACTTCATCATTTGATTGATGACCATATTGACCTCTCTGTCTTCCATAAAAAATATCAAAATGATAGCGGCGGGCGAACCGCTTATGATCCAGCTATCCTCCTGAAAATCACATTGTTTGCTTACTCAAAAGGCATTACCTCAAGCCGTGAAATTCAATGGCAATGTGAGAATAATATCCTCTTCAAAGCACTGTCATGCGATACCGTTCCGCATTTTACTAGTATTGCAAGTTTCGTAAGCAGTTATCCTGATGCGATTGAGTCGGTGTTTGAGAAAGTGTTACTGGTCTGCGATCAGCAGGGGCTGCTTGGCAACGAACTTTTCGCAATAGATGGATGCAAGATGCCATCCAATGCCAGCAAAGAACATTCGGGGACTTTTAGAGAGCTAGAACAGAAGCAGGAAAAAATTCGCAAGAAGATCAAAGATTGCCTCAAAGAGCACAAGAGGCTGGATGGCAGGAAACCTAAAGAAAAAGAGCGAAAGCAAGCGGTAGCTAAAGCGGCGGATACGCTGCAGAAACACTTTGATAAAATTGATCAGTTCTTAAAAAATCACTCCCCCAGGATGGGGCAAGGTAAAAAACCTAAAGAAGTGAAAAGTAATATCACGGACAATGAATCAGCTAAGATGACTACCAGCAAGGGAACCATTCAGGGCTATAACGGTGTTGCCGCAGTTGATAGGAAGCATCAGATAGTTGTTGAGGCCCAGGCCTTTGGAGAGGGCCAGGAGCATCATACATTGAAACCTATTCTTGATGGCATCAGTTGCCATTATCAGAATATAGGAATAGATGAAGACATCTTGGCCAAACAGGTCATCATTACTGCTGATACTGGATTCTCCAACGACGCTAACTACAACTACCTGCGAGAGAACGGCATCAATGCCTACATACCTGATAATAAATTCCGTTCACGAGATAAAGCTTTTACAACGCAAAAAACCAAGTATGGCAAGCGCAATCAAAAAGGTAGGGCTAATGTCCAGAAGACTACCCCAGCTAGTGAATTTACATTCAACAAGAAAAAGAAAACCTGTATTTGTCCTGCAGGAAAATCCATGCTTTTGTTAAAAGAAGAGCATGTCAGTGAAGGTAAGAAAAAACTATTGTTCGAAGGGCGCCTCACTGACTGCAGGAAATGCAGCCTTAAAAAACAGTGCATGCGAAACCCAGATTCTGCCGACTCTCGAAAAGGACATGGAAGGCAAGTATCCCTAACTTGGACAAACGGACGGACAGCCACTGACTGGATGAAAAAGCGGGTTGATAGTATCGAAGGCAAGACCATTTATGGGCATCGAATGTCTGTTGTTGAGCCTGTGTTTGGGAACATTGGTACCAACAAGCGATTAAATCGCTTCTCGCTACGAGGAAAAAGTAAGGTTCAGGGACAATGGCAGATGTTCTGCTTGGTACATAACATTGAAAAGTTGATGAGATGTGGCAGTATTCACTGATTGAGGATGAATTAAGGGCGTCAAGACGCCTAAATTTAATACAATGAAAGAAATTTGGTGGTATAGCTAAATTTAGCTCGAAATTTAAATTAGAGGAGCCTGAGGAGTGACAGCTTTTTCTAAAACTGTTTTTCTACAGTCTCGTTAGGCACCAGTATGCACAAAAAGGATATTACAGTTGGCTATGCCTGCTTGGAGTGCAAGAAAGTCTTCAGGAAGCACAAATATACCCAGGATAAACGCGGAAACTGGGAGCCTGTAGAGTACGAGGTTGTCTGCCCACAATGCTCAAGGGTAATGTTTGAAACGGGCTCTGCCTTCAAGGCCCCAAAGGTCACCGACACAAAGGCATGGGCCAAACTTAGGCCGTTATTCGAAAGTGGCTACAAATTTAACCCAGATTTCGGCAGTCCATTCGAGGAGCCCCCAGCTGTAAAAGAGGTGCCCCGCAAAGCTCCTGAGTCAGAATTTAGAAAACCCGCGTGGAAGAGGCGTAAAAATGCCTAACAAAGCCAAGCACGACCGCCAGAAAAGCTGGCTGGACCTACATTCCGCAGCTTCGCTGCTCCATTTCGGCCCGTGTTGGCGGCGTTATAGCTAAGACTTACCCACGTTTAGTAGACACCCTGTATAGTTAGGTTTAGGCCTAACACGGAGGTGTATCATGGGTAAGAAAAGAACTCAGGCGTATACGGAGGAGTTCCGCAGAGAAGCAGTTAAGAGAGCGGAAAAGGCTGGAGCAACAACGGCTTCTGTGGCGCGAGAGCTAGGCGTCAGCGCACAGCAGATCTACAACTGGCGTCGTCAATTTAATCGACTGTCTGATAAGCAGTTCAATAGTTTAGACGGTGTCGACTATTCCAAACAGGAAAGCGCTGAAGTTCGCAAACTCAAGAAGGAGCTGCATGAAGCTCGTCAGGAGGTTGAGTTTCTAAAAAAGGCAGCTGCGTACTTTGCGAACCACCAAGAGTAAAGTACGCACTGATACAAGAGCATTTAGGGGCATTCCCGGTTAGCTTTATGTGTCGGTGTTTAAAAGTTTCAAGATCGGGTTATTATCGATGGCGGGGGCGGTTGCCACCTTCTGTGCTTTGCTATTCGGGTTATGCCTAGTTAGTGTCTATCACATTCATACTTGTTTACGGTCTTTATAAGCCGGCTCAGCAGCGAAATTTGGCATACAAGGCCTTCGGTGGCCGCCGAAGATACGGCTCAATTTATCCATGAGTAGAACGGGTTTTCAAAATTAGAGTTAGGCAAGGATAAATATATAAACGTATATTGTTTTCCTCTATTGCAGCTGGACAATATACGTTATGTACCAGTTGCCGTAAATATGAATGTTGGAGCTAATATTGGAAGATAAATATCTTATTTTTTACCAATAATAAAGAATTGAGTAGTTTAAGAGTTAAAATGCTATTTTGTAAATTACTGGGAAGTGAAGTTTTGAGATTTTTATTGTATTTTTTTATTATTTTGACTGCTTCTTGTGCTACTAAAGTTAGTAATGGTTCGGGATGGGTAAAGCCAGAAACTACAACTATCAGCTGTGAAGACTTTCACAATGTACCTACCAAGCTGGGTATCTTGACTAATAACGTCTGGAATAAATATGCTGCAGAAGATGACCCTTGGTCCCAATGCTTGGAGAAACGACTGGTAGAGGGGGAGTTACAATTTGGTTGGTCATGGTCTTGGCCTTTGAGTCGACGGGTAATTTATTCCCAGCCACAAATAAAAATAGGATCTTCCCCCTGGGCGCCGGAACCTAAGTTTGATGATACATTCCCCTTAAAGATATCCAGTCTGGCGAATCTTGATATTTCACATCATACAGAAAGTAAGTCGAGCGGGGATTATAATACGGCTACGACGATGTGGTTAACTTCTGAAGCTTATAGAGGGCGTAAACCAAATCGTTCGGTAATAGCGGCTGAAATTATGATCTGGACATATTTTACTGACGGACATTTCAACCCTGCGGGGATAAAACATAGTGAGGTATCGATTAATGATTCAGTATGGGAGGTTTGGTACCATAAGAATTGGAAGGATATGTCGGGAGTAAATGATAATAATTGGGTGTATGTATCATTTAGGGCCAAGCACCCTTCCATGATTGCCTCTATTCCTGGTTTGGAATTACTGAATTACGCAGTTCGAAATAGTTTAATCCCCAAGGGTCTATTTATTGCCGATATAGAACTTGGGAATGAAGTTATGAGTGGCTCCGGAATTACATGGGTAAAGGATTTTACAGTTGATTATCAGGTGAGAGAATTGTGAATTTGTAGATACTGTTGATTATATATTGCTACAAGTTCCTTTTCTTTTGAAGGCCGAGATACCTATGCTGCCAGATTAAATCTATTTAATTGATAAACCCAAGGAGCTTGTGGAAGCTTGGAGTGAAGTATTTGAAGATGTTGAAATTATAGGCGCTTTCGA
Organism: Microbulbifer sp. ABM4_008; assembly: GCF_056311705.1. Lineage (NCBI taxonomy): Bacteria > Pseudomonadati > Pseudomonadota > Gammaproteobacteria > Cellvibrionales > Microbulbiferaceae > Microbulbifer > Microbulbifer sp. ABM4_008. The sequence continues at coordinate 1,166,628 of NZ_CM149970.1, forward strand.
GGGTGATTTCTTTTCCCAGTCAGCTGAGGCAATAGTTAGCCCTGCCAATAGCTTCGGAATTGTGGATGGAGGGTTGGATCTGCCAATTAGGGATAGGCTCGGTTTTCAAGTAGAGGATCGGGTGCAAGCACGGTTCAAATACGACTTTCATGGAGAACTTCCGATAGGATCAGCAGTAGTAGTACCTACCTCCCATGAGAATTGGCCATATTTAATGTCAGCTCCAACTATGCGAATGCCGGAAGATGTTTCCAATACGCTAAATGCATATTACGTTTTTCGAGCAATCTTAAACTCTGTGCAGCTATTTAACCGATCAAACTTCCCGGAGGGAATTAACTCGATTCTATGTGGGAACAGGTATAGATAACTTATCGGCTAGGCGCTGTACAGGCCATATGTGAGCAGCCTATAACTCCTTATCCAAGCCTTCAAGAATACCCAGTTATACAGAAATACATGCAACATATAAGAGGGATGCAATTAGCTTGCTAGTGCATAGTAAGTATCTTTATAGAAAGTGAGTGAAAAATAGTCAGGAAAGCCTTAAGCTGCATTGAGTTGAGAAGTACATCTTCTTTTAGCAGATTAAGGCTTTAGGCATAAGTACCAGTACTAGGGGGATACTCTATGGCGTTTGATTACGGCTCGATTGATTTGGGCCTGAAGAACCCTTTTAAGAAAGAAGGCCGGGTTACCGCAATTAGGGGGGGAGTTCAGTTCATTGTTGCCCTAATCTTGCTGTTTATCGCTGCTGGCCAAGTGAAGTCGGACCCCGTAAGTGGTTGGGTGCTTGTCGTAGTGGGGGCAATCCTGCTGGTCGGCGGTATAAGGGCTCTATCAGGCGGTATTTTGGCCTTATTGCGCTTCTTTGTAGGTCGAAATCATCCGGTATCATTAGCTTTCAACCATTCTAAATCTGAAACGAGTACGGCATCAGAAGAGAAGAATGAAGTGGCTTATACCGCTTCCGGCTTAGAAGAGATGTTAGTTGGCCGTAAGAATCCAACTTTTCTAGAGCCTAAGGGCTTCTTGGCTCGGGTATTACACAGTATCTTCCCTAAATTGCTTTATATGCCATACCCCATTCGAAATATGGCTCAGGCACAGTTTGGCGCATGGGTAAGTACATTAACTGTCTTGCTCTCTTATGTCATTGTCGCTTTTATTTGTCTCAGTGGTTTTGCTGGTGATATGGGAGAAAAGCTATTCCCGATGTACTCTGCCATCGCTTTACTTTATACATTGATTGTATGGCACTCTGCGAGTAAAGATATTTCACGGGAAGCCCAGAAAAGTGTAGCGAGCCTTACGGGGGGAAGTATTGCAAAAACGATATTATTCTCGATTGTGGTGCCTCTGTTGCTAGGATTGGGGTTAAGTTTAGGCGTTGAGGCTTTTAAGGGGGAAGGTACCACTTCCCTAGATGAAATAATCAGTGTGTCCGGTGTATTGGCTGAGGCTTTACCGAGCTTTAGCCCGTTCTTTTATATTCTAGGGGTTATATTTGTAGGCGCTGCTTGTAGTTTCGCTGTTGTCTATATGCTGCGCTTTAGAAGCGAAATTGCAAACCCGGTCACTGAGGTTTCTGAATTAAGGGATAACTGGCAGGAATCGGTTCACCCGAAGGAAATCTTTATAAACTTGGATAACCTTGTGATGGCAAATCGTCGTTATAAGGAAGTGCCCAATCGTATTTACAGAGAGCTTGATCCAAAACTTGAAGAGCAAGTGGATGGTAAAGGTTCATTCAATGGGGAAATGATTCAGGAAGTACAACCTACCGTTCGTCCTGTTGATTTGGGTGATAAATTCAAGCTGATTCGCGATATTAGTCTTTTCGCAGGTAATGCGCTCTATATCGTTGTTACTGCGCTGGCTATTTGGCTGGCATACTCTTTGATTGATGTTATTCACTTCTTTCAGCCGGAATCTCTTACAGCCATTAAACAGGAGTTTGGCGCCTTAGACGAGGAAGTTGGCCGCTTAGCTCTGCTAGAACAGTATATTTCAGCAGGCGGCGCTCTCTGTATGGCGCTAATTCACCTGCTATTGATAGGATTTATTCTTAATACATTTGCTCGTTTGTTAGTCAATGCGGCACATATCTTCTTTGCTGAGATGCAGTTTGAATCACTATTGGTGTATTTTAAATGCGAAGGGACATTCACTGAATCTAAGATCTCAACGGGCACTGGAATACATGACAGTACTCGTTCTGAAAATGTGCTTGTCAGAAGTTCGATCACGCCTTGGGTGATAGTAACCAGGGTTGTCTCAAGTACATTTGCCGCATCTGGCATGAGAAACTTGGAGTATCCAAGGCATATACTTGAAATGCATAAGTCTGAACGCGACTTATCTGAAATCAGGGATGACGTAATTAGTTTCTTGAAAGATAGAGAGTCTATTGCCTCCATTACAAGCAACAGAGACTTGGAAAACACTTCGAATATTCATGCTATTAATCAGCAAAGTCGCGCTCTGCCAATGACAGAACAGGGACAATTAGCTCAAGATGAAAATGCGGCTGGTTATTTGAGGCAAGAAGATAAGGACACGGTTGAGTAGGATTTACAGCCTTTTCTTTGGCTCTACTGTCACTTACTTTGAGTGAAAGTGATAAAAAAAGCTGGCAAGGTTCGGAGTCTCTGGACCAGAAAGAGAATTCCTGGTACCCCTTGCCAGCTGAGGGTACTAGGCTAGCAAATTACGTATTTTTAGTAATACTGAGCCCCTAAGATTGACCGTATTTGCTGGTAGAATTACAGAAAAGTACTGTTTTATCTTTATTGTTAGGTACACAAGACTACTTTTGTTGGTATTTAACAAGCTAGGTTATTATTCTGGAAGCAGCTCTAGCACTGTGTGGGACTCTTCTTTTGTGACTTTCAGGTTATAAGATTTGCTCAGACAGAGGACGGTATCTTCTATATGATTCAGGTCATAAACCCCACTAACAAGTAGTCTACTAGTGTTCTGGTCTCTCGTCACAAGCGGGGTATTTGTAAAGCGATTTAGCGATATTAGGAGTTCTGTTAATCTGATGTTATCAGCCTTTGTAAATCCGCTTCCCCAATCCTTATAGCTGGAAACCTCAAAACCTTTGATTGCACCGGTGTTGTGCTCAGTTACTTTGAGCATCTCCCCTTTCTTTATTTCGGCGCGATTTTTATTTTGTTTTATTGGGCTGACGGTGATATTCCCTTCGAGAACAGTGACTTCTGTTACTCCATATCGCTGGTCAATATTGAAAGTGGCCTTATGTGTACGGATCAATGCTTGTCGTGATTCTACTATAAATGGCCAGGTTACCTCTTTACAAATGCTTATTTGGGCCTCCCCATTTAATAGACGTATGCGTCTGCGTGTCTCTGAATAATTGACGAGTACTTTAGTTGTGGCACTCAACTTTATATGGCTGCCATCAGGTAGGGTTTGTTTAGATATTTCCTTGGGGGCTGTTTGGTAACGGCATTTAAATGGCTCCCGTGTCTTTAAATCTTCCATACTTTTCCCCTCGGCTTGGCTCGAAAGCAGAATTGGTCCTGATAGGTGGTACCTTTATCCACTTTATATATTTTATTGTTAGCGCCTGACTTTTTATTATTCCACCTGATTGGGGAATTGATAGGGCATGCTTGTCTCCGATACTGGTTGTTATCTTGCGACGCTTTCTTTTCTTTTTTAAGGGGGATTTGTTGTGATTTTATTAAATGGTAAAGATATTTTGCTGTGGTTTTGCCGTACTACGATAAATTTTATCTGCTTGGAGGTAGGTTATCTTGGCCTGAACCGGGGGATTGTTGCTTTTTTGTGAAATAAACAGGGGGCTTATTAGGGTGGCCTGGGTTACTTCGTGATAGACGATTCAGAGAGTCTCCACGGGAACACTTACTTTTTCGATGTAAAAGAGCTTTAAACGCCATCAGGGGCTAAAGTTGGAGACGTATGAGTTTGGTACATATGTGATATTTGGCATAAAGATTGCTCCTTTAATCTTGTGGGTAGAAGTTCATATTGTGGGAATCGTAAAGGAATTGTTCATCAAGGGAGCTGAAAATGTCGTCACTCTATTTTTCATCGCATGCCATGCCACTTAGAGTCCCAAGTTACTGCTGCTTTGAACTTGGGTCCTGTTCGGACATAGAGTATGAAAGTTACAAAATAGCCCTGTTTAAAAAGGGGATTGCGCTTATCCATCTCAAATTTTCTGATGATTCTGCTGAAGTGATGGAGGATATTGTCAATACCATTGGGTTGGTACATGAGCATGATTCTATGGGGCGAACGGTTTGGGATGTGAGGATTGGTGGTGAGACAGGCGATGAGGCATTGGCTATATCTCATAGTGATAGAGATTTCTTCTTGCACAATGACGGTGCTTTTGAATCGGAGATGCCTGGCTACTTTGGTCTCTTCGTTGTGCACGCTGATATGCATGGAGGCGGAGAAAATATTCTTGTCTGTGCCGACAGGATAATCGAGAGCCTCTCCGATAAAACCTTCCAGGTGCTTTCACATAGTAAGTTTAAACTGCGTGTTCCTGAAGAATTTCGGAAGTCGTCTGAGTTTATAGAGGCATCCTTAATTGATGAGAGCCATGGTTTCAGATACAGGTATGATATTATCGAGCGTGAGTATTGCTCTTCAGACGAGCTTGATGCTTTACGTGAGCTGGAGCTAAAAATATCGTTGCCACATAATATGTTTAAGGTTAGGTTGAATAATAATCAGATATTGTTATTGGATAATCGACGATACCTTCACGCAAGAACTGGAATAAAGGATAGGAAAAGGCACCTTAAACGAATACGTTTTAATATGCCTGCTATATCGAGGGTTGCTTAACGGGTGGTCATAGAGATAGTTATAGTTGGGTTGTTGCTTATTCTGGTAGCAGGTATGGCTCACGGAGCATTGGGATTTGGTTTCCCAATGCTTGCGACGCCTATTCTGGCACTTGCTTATGATTTGAAAACGGCGGTGGTGTTAACCATCTTGCCGTCGCTTATGGTAATTATATCCAGTCTTTATAAGTGCCGAGATTATAGGATTAATTTTTCTAAATATAGTTTAGTAATATTATTGGTGTCTCTTGGAAGCCTTGCCGGAACATGGCTGTTAACCTGGGCAAATCCGGATATTCTCAAGTTGTTACTGGCGGTATCAATCTTGATTTACCTGTTTTCCAATCGTTTAAGGGGTTATCTGTCCAAATTCTCCAGTCGGCCAGTATTTTTTCCTATCATTATGGGCGGTTTGGCTGGGGTGATTGGTGGCGCGACTAATGCGATTGCGCCTCTACTAATGATTTATTTATTGGAAGTTGCCAAGTCTTCAAAGGAAGTAATCCTTATTTCCAATATTTGTTTCTTGATTGGCAAGCTGATACAGCTTTCTGTACTTTCAGTTTACTTGAGTTTTGATGATTTGGAGTTGATGTCGCTATCTGCAATTACCGTATTTGCATATTTTGGACTAATTATCGGATTTAAGCTTCAATCGAGGATTGATGAAGAGCGATATCGATCGATTATTCGATATGCCTTATCAATTTTTATGTGTGTGCTGACCTATCAGGGGATTTCTAATTTGATATTTCCTGATGGAGTAATTGTTTAGGTTCTCTGCTTGAGGTCTCACTGACTGTGATAACCAAATGCCCTAAGCTGGCTCTACTGAATAGCTCTGCTGTTGCAGGCTAATCATCTTTTCAAATGGTTGCAGAAGCTTGGAATACTCTTTTTTATCTTCAAGTTGAGTCATAGCCAAGGCAATACTTTCAATGGTTGATAGACCATCGGCAACAGTGGTTTTCCGGATAGCATAATTGGATTTCAAGTCCCCGCTGAGGTTGACCCTTGGAAGCTGTTGTAGCTTGGGATTCAGGTGGAGAATCTTTTTAGATTTTTTCCAAGTCGCATCAATAACAATTAGCTGTTCAATCGTTTCCAGCTGATTCTGGTGGCTAGGGATATTATTCCCTTCAGCTAATCGGGGTGTTTGGGGTAGCCATGACAGTGACGGATAGAGTAGAGCGCTGGGTGTATCGAGTAGCCTTTCCAACTGTTGATTAGGAAGAGTTTCAGAAATAAGCATTTCACTGTTATTTAAACACAGGTTCGCCATACGCCCGGTATTGAACGGGTGCTTCTCTTCTTGTGGGTGCTGTATGATCACCACTTTTATGGTATTAGCCAGGCTCACCAACGCACTGCAGTAGCAGACATTGGGCGGACGCAGGCAGGTGCTACAGGTCTTTCTGGGCATTTTTCTACTTCAGGGGTACAGGGGCAGGTTTATGGCGAAAACGCAGCCTTCTAATAGTGTTCAGTGGCTGGCAGATATAGAGATTCCGCTAGCGAACAAATTTTATCGCATGTATGGATTTCGTGGCAAAGCCAAACGCCATGAGGACTGCGGGATAGTGCGCGGCGAACGGGGGGAGGTGATTGCCTGCGGTTATTTGCGGCGCTATGAGAGCTTTAAGCTCCTGGCCGGAGTTGCTGTTGCACCAGATCATCAAGGGCAGGGTGTTGCAAGGCAGCTGTTGACGCTCCTTGCTGAACGTTTTGATAGTGACACCTATACATTTCCCTACGACCACCTGGAGCCTTTTTACTCCTCTTTGGGGTTTGAGAGGGTTGAAGTGAATGAGTTAAGTGGCCCTGTTGGGGATTTATTCCGTAGTTACGTAAAGCAGGGGCGCTCGATTCTGGCGATGGTCTACCGTTAGCCTTGGGAAGGTTATTATTTTCAGGTTGGCTTTGAATTAGAAAGAATTACTGTGAAAAGGTGTGTAGTACCTCTAGTTTTGGAATTTTAGTTCTTTCGGGGACAAATTATAGGTAGGGCAGCACTGTAAAAGTGCTGCCCGAGTTGCTACTACCTAGCTGCTATTAGTAAGTGCTAATTTCCCAAATGGAGTAGCCGTACACGGTATTGCGTTCGGTGCAGTCAATCTTCAGGTAACGGTAGTTTCCCTCTACGGTGATTGCGTCGGTGCGTTCACCGGTTCCCATTCCAGAAAATGACTCAACAGTTGTCCAGTTGCTGCCATCGGTACTGCCGAGCAGAGTGTAGGCAGCCGCATTGGCCGTTTCCCAGTCGATATTGAGGGTGCCAATGGACTGTACAGAGCCCAAGTCATAAGTCAGGCTGACATTGTCCACACCGTGGGCGCTCTCCCAGCGGGTATTGCTATCTCCGTCGATTGCCAGTTCAGCACTTTGCAGTTCAGAGGTTGCAGAGATACTTGAAGCCTGACCGTCGCCACCAGTTAAGCCCAGCTCCCAGATGGAATAGCCATAGCTTGTGCTGCGCTCAGTGAAGTACAGGCGTACATATCGATAGCTTCCACTCAGGGAGTGCTCATCGGTTCTCTCTCCGGCGCTACCACCACTAAAGTTGGCCAGTGTGGTCCAGGAAATAGTGTCGTTACTGCCTTGTACCGTATAGGTCGCAGCGTTGGCTGTTTCCCAGTCGATTGTCAGGGTGTTCAGAGCTTCTGCCTCACCCAGGTCCAGTAGCACCCATACTGAGTCACCGCCATGGGCGCTTTCCCAGCGGGTGCTGCTGTTATCATCAACTGCATTTGCGATGGGCTGGATTTCGTTGCTAGCGGTAACGGTAGCCTGTGCAATCAGGTCCTGGCTGCCTGCTTCACCGCTATCGCCAGAGCCTTCGCCGCCGTCCTCGTCGCCTCCACTATCGGAATCGTCACCGGAGTCATCGTTGCCGCCAGTACCGCCAGAGAAGTAGATATTGTCGATCTCGATATCGCTGATTTCTCCATCTACGCCTAGAAGCTCGAATAGTTGAACTACGTTAGACATGTCTACTTCGTCACTGAAGTCGCTTACGGGGATAGAGATCTGGTGCCACTGGCCATCCCGCGCGAAACCGTAGGGATCGGCGCCATTGGCAAAGTCAATCCACTTTTGTTCTACATCGTCAATGCTGCCGCTCTTCATGCCGATCTTAAAGGTCGTGGTGGAGCTGCTTTTCAAAGCAAAATTGAGCGTGGCGGTATCGTTGTCGAAGGCTGACATGTCGTAGTAATAGTCAGCAGTGAAAGCCATACCAAACCAGCCAGCACCTGCGGAGGTGTAGGACAGGGATTCAGAACCTTCGTAGGGAGAAGGAGAAGTTTCGATCAGGGTTTCGCCCCAGATATACAGATTGCCATCAGTGCCCAGTTCGAAACTGGAGTCGGCCTCGGTGTTTTCACTGTATAGGGAGAAGGTGCCGCTTGGCGTGGTTTTTTCGACGCTCTCACTAAAGTAAATATCGTCAATGGAAAGGGTAAAGGCTTCTGACGGTCCATCGCCGCGTACCATAAATGCCTGGCTAATGGTGTTGTAGTCCACCCCAAATTTGCTCAGGGGGATACTCACCTCGTGCCATTGCCCATCCCGTTCCAGGCCAAAAGTATCGCCTTCTACGCTCAGGTCCACCCAGGACTCACCACCGCTGGTACTGTTGATACCGATGCCGATAGTCTCTTCGCTAGTGGTTTTCATGCGGAAGTTCAGGTGACCATTTTGATAGTTCATCAAATTCAGGTCGTAGTGCATCCATACACCCATGCCATACCATTCGCCGGTATCGATTTGGAACTCCAGGGCATCACTCTCGTCGACGCTGGATTGGCTTTCCATATTGTTCCAGACGTAGAGCTCGATATCAGTGCCAAACGTCAGGGATTCGGAAATATCGCTGCTGTCCCCGAACACGCCCAGATTGCCGCTTTTTGCGGTATCGGCAGTCAGTGAGAGCTCGGTGCTGTAGCTGCTGTCATCGTTGTCGTAGATACGTACGTAGTCAATATACATCTTGGCGGGCATTGGGGCAGTGATCTCGCTGTTGTCATAGATCTGCGGGAAGATGCCACCTACTGCCAGATTGAGAATTAAAAAGTTATGCTGGCGAAATTCATCGAATGCGGAATCACTGGTATCCGTCAAAGCTGCGATTTGGTTGGATTCGTCATCCACCCACATAACGATGCTATCGGGCGTCCAGGTCATGCCAAAGATATGGTAATCCTCAGTGAGGTCGGAGCTGGAACCGAAGTCCTCAACCAGGTTTTGCGATACACCATAATCTGCTTGCCCGGTGTAGTCGTCGGACTCGTGCCACCAGTGGAAGGCTCCGGAAATTTCAGAATTTACGACGCCGGCTTCTAGCGCCTCGGCCATACCCGCTTCGAGAATATCCAGTTCGCCACAGGCTGGCCAGCCGGCTTGACCGTAGTCGCTGCCCAGTTGCCAGAATGCTGGCCATAGTCCCGCATCCAAATCCGGCAATTTAATTCGAGCTTCAATGGTTCCGTATTTGTAGGACAGACGCCCGAGAGACTTTAGGCGAGCAGAAGTAAAACTGCCGTCACTTTCCTGTACGGCCTGAATAATCAGGTTGCCGTCTTCGACATAAGCGTTGTCGCTGTCATCGGTATAATTTTGTAACTCGTTGTTACCCCAGCCGGAGTTGCCAACATCGTAGGTCCAGACGGAGGTGTCGATAGTGTCTCCGTCAAAATTATCTTCCCAGACCAAAGTTTTTGCATTGGCTATTGAGGACACAAAGGTGCCGACAATAGCTGCGGCTATCGCTGATTTTTTAATAATCATAATTTTCTTTCGTTGTTAATTATTTATAAGAATAAAATGCCTGATAGGAATGGTGTGACTCAGTCAAATGTTACTTGTGGATTTAATGAATGCAGATTACTTAAATTGTAATTGCCTAAAATTCACGCGAAAAACAGGCGCTGGTCACGGGCAAAGCCTAGCAAAACGATTGTTCCACAGGAAAGCGAATCTGGACCCCTTGTCGCAGTTGTAGTCCTGCTTATCGCATACACTTGAAAAATTATTTTCTTGTAATTTTTTTACAAGAAAATAAATTCCTTTTTGTGTTTTTGTTTGCAAGTGTTTTGTGCGGGAATTCTGTTTTTGGTCTTTCTGTGTTGGGCAAAAGTGCGAGCAAATTTAATCTGGATTTATTGTTGTTGCGCTTTCCATCACACAGGATCATATCTTTAAAAGATAATATCTGACGGCAGACAGGGCGGGTTTTGATGCTGGTGAAAAAATTGGGTGGCGTAAAAAAGAAAAGGGCGCTGCTATTTAGCGGCGCCCTTGTATTTTTAATGTCTACGGGGTCCCTGTGCGCATCGTGCAGGTGGGGTGCAGTTTCCATGGCGATGCTTGTGCCTTTTATGATGAGGGTGGCACTTGTGGGAGTGTGGACGACAGTTGTCATTACTATCGCTGTCTGAGCTTCCGCCGGAGAAATAGATATCGTCAATTTCAATATCGCTGATATCTCCATCAACGCCTAGTAGCTCAAATAGTTGGATAACATTTGACATATCTACTTCACTACTGAAATCAGTAACGGGGATTGATATCTGGTGCCACTCGCCATCCCGTGCGAATTCATAAGGATCGGAGCCGCTGGCAAATTCAATCCACTGCTGGCCAATATCGCTGACGCTACCGCTCTTCATGCCAATCTTAAAGGTGGTTTCTGAGCTGGTTTTCAGGGCGAAATTCAGCGTTGCAGTATCATTATCGAAAGCGGATAGATCGTAGTAGCTGTCGGCAGTAAATGCCATTCCAAACCAGCCGGCCCCGGAGGAGTAATAGGAGAGGGATTCTTCACCTTCGAATGGGGTTTGAGTGGCCTCCAGCAGGGTATCGCCCCAAATATACAGGTTGCCATCAGTTCCCAGTGTGAAAGTTGAATTGGCCTCTGTAGTTTCGGTGTAGAGAGAAAAGACACCGGTCGGGGCTGTTTTCTCAACACTTTCGCTAAAGTAGATATCGTCAATGGACAGAACAAAATCTTCAGAGGCGGCATCACCTCGAATCATAAACGCCTGACTGATAGTGTTGAAGTCCACTCCCAGTTTGCTCAGGGGGATACTGACCTGATGCCATTCGCCATCGCGCTCCAGGCCGTAGGTATCATCACCATCCACCAGATCTACCCAGGCATCTCCGCCACCAGTACTGGAAATACCAATGCCGATAGTCTGGCTGCTGGTGGTTTTCATTTTGAAATTGAGATGACCGTTTTCGTAGTTCATTAGGTTTAGGTCATAGTGCATCCAGAAGCCCATGCCGAACCATTCACCAGCGGTAATATCAAACTCCAGGGCTTCATCACCCTCGGCAGCTTCGGCGCTGACAGTAGCTGACATGCTGTTTTGGTTCCAGACATACAGCTCGGTATCGGTGCCAAGCTCCAGGGATTCGGAGAGGTTGCTGCCCTCGGAAAATACGCCGATATCACCTGTTTTGGCGGTGTCTTCAGCCAGGGAGATTTCTGTGCTGTAGCTGCTGTCGTCGTTATCGTAGATGCGAACATAGTCCACATACATTCTGGCGGGCATCGGTGCGGTGATTTCACTGTTAGCGTAAATCTCTGGGAAGACGCCACCTACCGCTAAGTTCAGGATCAGGAAGTGGTGTTGACGGAACTCGTCAAATGCGGGGTCTTCACTGCCGATGCTAATAATTTCATTGGCTTCGTCGTCGACCCACATGACGATGCTATCCGGTGTCCAGGTCATACCGAAAATATGGTAGTCCTCAGTGAGGTCAGTGCTGGAGCCGAAGTCATCAATAAGGTTTTTCGATTGACCGTAGTCCGCCTGGCCTGTGTAGTCATCGGATTCATGCCACCAATGGAAAGCGCCGGAAACTTCTGAGTTGACCGTGCCTGCACTGAGAGCGTCGGCCATGCCCGCCTCGAGAATATCCAGTTCTCCGCAAGCGGGCCAGCCCACTTGGCCGTAGTCGCCGCCCAGCTGCCAGAAGGCAGGCCACAATCCGGCATCCAGGTCAGGTAATTTAATGCGGGCTTCAATGGTGCCATATTTATAAGTCATACGACCCAGGGATTTCAGGCGGGCGGAAGTAAAACTGCCGTCGTCGTTTTGCAGTGCTTGAATAATAAGGTTGCCATCTTCAACATAGGCATTGGCGCTATCATCGGTGTAGGTTTGAAGCTCATTGTTACCCCAGCCTGAGTTGCCCACATCGTAAGTCCAAACGGACTTATCAATACTGTCGCCGTCGAAATTATCTTCCCAGACCAAAGTTTTTGAATTGGCAAGTGAGGACACACAGGCGCCTACAATAGCAGCCGCGATCGCTGATTTTTTTAAATTCATGATTTTGTCTTTCTTTAATTATCTATGGGGGTGCCAACTTCATTATGTTTTTATAATGGCGGTGATCTGCCACGATGATTAATGCTTGTTGGGCTTGGGGATTTATCTGCTTTTTTATTGTGATATTTATATATTCAGTACAGCAGTAACAGACTAACAAAAAGCCGATTGTTGCATAGGGAAAGCTCGGGCCCTTTGTCGTGAGACTGGTCCAACTTATCGCATATGCAAAATTTTTTTGCTTTAAAATTGGGGACAGCCAGTGCGTATTAATGTGTTTTTACATTGTTTACGTTTTTATTTTTAAATTTGTTGTTGCTTATTGGATTGCCCGCTTGAAACTATTTGCTGAATTAAGGCCCCTTTTAAAATTTAAATTCTAATTTGAAGGCGGGCCGGCGGCGGAAATTAGATTTGGCAACCTGGCTTCCATAGGTGATTTTATTTTCTAGAGTGCTGGCGGCGCTTGTGAGTGCTTCGACAGCGCACGATTTGTCTTTTGGTGTCGGCGCCGGTGTGCAGCCGGCGTGGATTAAGTTTTTTAAGGGTTTGCGGCTTCACCACTGCAGGACGGTTGTATATTCGGTATGGGGCAGCTTACTTAAAATGGAATTTGTAATCTTGCCGCAGGTCGGCACCCATAATAAGAGCCTACTTCTGTGCTGTAATATTCGGTTGTGGCCTAGGAGCGGTTGAACAGGAAGAAACGGTGGAATACAGAGAGATAACTGAGCTTGCCAGAGAGTTGGGCGGGGAGCTGGAAAAGAGAGATTGGCGCGTGACGTCGGCAGAATCTTGCACCGGTGGTGCGATTGCGGCGGCTATTACCTCTATAGCGGGTGCTTCGAATTGGTTTGATGGATCGATCGTGAGCTATGCGAATCGCATCAAGAACGGTGTTATGGGTGTCGACAGCAATGATCTCAAGCAGTTTGGTGCAGTGAGTGAGCCGGTCGCCCGGCAGATGGCTTGTGGTGTTCTGGCGATGATGGATGCCAATCTCGCCGTTGCGGTCAGTGGTATCGCGGGGCCTGATGGTGGCACTGCTGAGAAGCCGGTAGGTACGGTTTGGATTGCCTGGGCCCATGCGGAGGGGCAAGAGCCAGTGCAGATTGATGCGAAGTGTTTTCTGTTTAGTGGTAACCGGGCAGAGGTGCAATCGCAGACGGTCGTTGAGGCGCTAAAGGGAATGTTAAGGATTGTCCGTGAGCACCCGGTTTGAACTTGTCCACCGGGTCAAACTTTGTTCGTTTGCCCCAGCTTTAGGCTTCTTTTTGAGGCGTGGCTCGCTCAGCCTGAAGCTGGTACTCAGTATGAGGAATTACTGGTTGCCTATACAGTAATCCTTCGTTAAGCTTGCCACCACTCAATTCAGCTCAGAAATACGGGAATGGTCATGGATTCCAATAAAGACAAGGCATTAAAAGCGGCGCTATCTCAGATTGAACGTCAGTTCGGTAAAGGCACTGTGATGCGTATGGGAGACAAGGAGCGCGAGCGTATTCCTGCGATCTCCACCGGCTCCCTCGGCTTGGATGTGGCCCTGGGTATAGGCGGCTTGCCGCGTGGCCGTATCGTTGAAATCTATGGACCAGAATCCTCCGGTAAAACCACCCTCACCTTGCAGGTGATTGCCGAGGCCCAGCGCAATGGTGGCACTTGTGCTTTCGTGGATGCTGAGCACGCCCTCGACCCTATCTACGCTGAAAAACTGGGTGTTAACGTCGATGAGCTGATCGTATCCCAGCCGGATACCGGTGAGCAGGCGCTGGAAGTTGCCGATATGCTAGTGCGCTCCGGTGCCGTTGATGTGCTGGTAGTGGACTCCGTTGCGGCCCTGACCCCGCGCGCTGAGATCGAAGGTGAGATGGGTGATTCCCACGTGGGCTTGCAGGCTCGTTTGATGTCCCAGGCTCTGCGTAAGCTCACTGGTAATATCAAGAACACCAACACCCTGGCGATCTTTATCAACCAGATCCGCATGAAGATCGGTGTTATGTTCGGCAGCCCTGAAACCACCACTGGTGGTAATGCCCTCAAGTTCTACTCTTCTGTACGCTTGGATATCCGTCGTATCGGCTCCGTTAAAGATGGCGATGAGGTGGTGGGTAACGAAACCCGAGTGAAAGTGGTTAAGAACAAGGTAGCTCCTCCGTTTAAGCAGACCGAGTTCCAGATCATGTATGGCGAAGGCATTAACATGATTGGTGAAATCGTCGATTACGGCGTGAAGATGGGACTGGTGGATAAAGCTGGGGCTTGGTACAGCTACAAGGGCGACAAGATTGGCCAGGGCAAGGCGAACGCTACCAAGTTCCTGCGCGATAACCCCGACATTCGTAACGAGATTGAAGGTCAGTTGCGTGCGCAGCTGCTCGGTGATTTAGTGCCTGCGACCCCTGAAGAGGCTGCGGAATTACCGGAAGAGTAAATGCCGTACTCAAAAGCGGATTTTTCCGTTGATCCAGCTCAAGCGCTTTTCAGCGCGGCGCTTGAGCTGTTGACCCGCCGCGAGCACTCCCGCCATGAATTGAGGCAAAAGCTCGCGGCAAAATTCCCCAGCGCCGATTTCGACACGCTTTTTGAGCGCCTACACGAACTCAACTATCAATCCGATCAACGCTTTGCCGAAGTTTTTGCCCGCTCCCGTGTCCAGCGTGGTCAGGGGCCGATGCGTATTCGCCAGGAGCTACAGCAGCGCGGCGTGCGCGGTGAACTAATTGCCCAGGCGCTGGATCAGTTGGAAGTGGATTGGTTTGAGTTAGCTGCGGAAATGCTTCAGAGAAAATACCGGGCCCCTATGAGCGCAGAGCTTCCACGGGATCAGTGGATGAAGGAGCGAGCGCGGCGCCAGCGATACCTGGCTTACCGGGGCTTCCCCACGGACGCGATTAGCTGGGCGCTGGACGGCAATTAATCGGGCTTATACTCTGACTACTACCTGAATGACTGGTCGATAGGTTTCGGCCATTTTTCAGGTACAGAAAGAGACTAAAAGAATAAGCGCGAGAACCCTATGATCCTGTCTATTGACCAGGGCACCACTGGTACCACAGCTTTTATCTTCGATAGTAAGGGCCACCTGATTGGTCGCAGTTACTCGGAAATTCCCAATCGTTATCCCCAGCCTGGCTGGGTTGAGCAGGATGCGGAAGAGATTTGGTCGGTAACTCTCCGGGTCTGTGCCGCAGCACTCCAGCGCGCTGGTGTTCGCGCGTCGGATATCACCGCAGTGGGAATTACTAACCAGCGCGAGACCACGATCGTCTGGGATAGGTATACCGGCGAGCCGGTTTTTCCTGCGATTGTGTGGCAGTGCCGGCGCTCGGCGGAGGTATGCCGGGAGTTGGGGGAACTCGGCAGGTCTGATTGGTTGCGAGAGCGCAGTGGCCTATTGCTGGATGCTTACTTTTCCGCAAGTAAGTTGACTTGGCTGTTCCGCCGTAACCCGGATTTACTAACCCGAGCTCAAAATGGCGACCTGTGTTTCGGCACCGTAGATAGCTGGTTGATCTGGAAAATGAGCGGTGGCAAAGCCCATCTCACCGATCACACCAATGCTAGTCGTACCCTCCTGTACAACATAAAAGATAAAGCCTGGGATAGTGAGCTGCTGGATTTTTTCCAGTGCCCTGAATCCATTCTTCCCAGAATTCTACCGTCGGCTGGCCACTTTACCGATACAGACCCCCACGCTTTTCTCGGCACATCGGCTCCGATTTGTGGTGTTGCCGGGGATCAGCAGGCAGCACTGTTTGGCCAGGGTTGTACAGAGCCCGGCAGTATTAAAAATACCTATGGAACTGGCTGCTTTATGCTGGCTTTTGCCGGCGAGGATCGCCCGGAGCTTCCCCAGGGGTTGCTGGCTACAGTGGCCTGTGATGCCCAGGGTAATCCGGCCTATGCCGTAGAGGGTTCAGTTTTCACAGCGGGCTCCGCTATACAGTGGCTGCGCGACGAGATGGGAATGATCCAGCAGGCGGTGGATACCGAAATCATCGCCCAGAGTATTCCTCATACCCGCGGCGTTTATCTTGTGCCTGCATTTAGTGGACTGGGTGCGCCGCACTGGGACCCATCGGCACGGGGGACTATTTGCGGCTTGAGTCGGGGGGCTGGTCGAGCTGAGGTGGTGCGTGCCACTTTGGAATCTATAGCTTACCAGAGTGATGAGCTGGCTCGTTTGATGGAGCAGGCCCTGGGCTTGCCGATTACCCATATGCGTGTGGATGGGGGTGCTTGCGCGAATCATTTCCTGATGCAATTCCAGGCGGATGTCTCCTCTTTGCGTGTTGAACGGCCCCGGCAGATTGAGTCCACAGCTATTGGTGCTGCGTTGCTGGCTGGTATTGGAAGTGGAACCTGGCGACCAAAGGAATTACCGGAGTGTTTGCAGGAAATTGAACGGGACTTTATGCCGGCAATGACTCAGGCGGAGAGGGAGCAGTTGTTGGCTGGTTGGCGGAGGGCGGTAAAAGCCTGTAAAGCTTTTTAGGCTGGACCGCCTATCCTCTTAGCGTAATAACCTAAGGGAGGGGTAGAGATGTCACATATCGATATGCTGGAGGAAACTGTAGCAACTTTGGTCGATGGTCAAAGAGGCATCCTGGCTGCCGATGAGAGTGGCGGCACTATTGCAAAGCGCTTTGCCACGATTGGAGTGGATTCCACCGAGAAAAACCGGCGCGACTACCGTGCTGCGCTGCTGTCCTGTAAGGGGTTGGGTGAATGTGTCAGTGGCGTTATTTTGTTCGAGGAAACTCTGGGGCAAAAAGATGCCGAGGGTCAGCCCTTGCCGGAGGTGGCTGCGTCACAGGGGATAGTGCCGGGCATTAAGGTGGATAAGGGCAAGGGCCCTCTGCCTGGAGCGCCTGGGGATATGATCACCTACGGGCTGGACGGGTTGTCTGAGCGCTTGCAGCAATATAAAAAGCAAGGAGCTCGCTTCGCCAAGTGGCGTGAAGTCTATCCTATAGGCCATCACAACCCCACGCGCCTGGGGCTTACCGCAAATGCTGAGATGTTGGCCCGCTATGCAGCGGTATGCCAGGCCGAAGGGGTGGTTCCTATTGTCGAGCCAGAGGTTCTGATGGACGGTGAGCACGATATAGAGCGCAGTGCGGCGGTAAATGAGCGGGTTTGGCACTCTGTGTTCCACGCCCTCCACCAGCACGGGGTAATACTGGAGCTGATGTTGCTCAAACCCAGTATGGTAACCCCAGGTGCGGAGGCGGAAACGGCTGATCCTGAGCAGGTGGCCGAATACACCCTGCGCAGCTTGCGGCGAACGGTCCCCGCAGCAGTGCCGGGAATTAACTTCCTTTCCGGGGGGCAGGGGCCAGAAGAGGCCACAGCTAATCTCAATGCAATGAATCAGCAGGGTGGTGGCCCCTGGCAGTTGAGTTTTTCCTATGGGCGCGCACTACAAGAGCCAGCACTCGCTGCTTGGCAAGGGCGCCCGGAGAATGTTGAAGCAGCCCAGGAAGCGCTACTTAAACGGTCCCGCATGAATCATTTGGCCATGCTGGGCAGGTACCGCGAAACCCTGGAATAGCAAATAGCTAGCAAAATAATAATCAATAAGGAGATTGCAATGGAGTTTGTCACCAGGGGAGTGACGCTGTATTACCGGCGCTGGTGGGTAGAAGAAGCTGTGGGTGTAGTAGTTATATCTCACGGGTTGGGAGAGCACAGTGGGCGTTACAGTGAGCTGGCGGAGGACCTCAATCGAGCAGGGTACAGTGTCTATGCCCTAGATCATTATGGCCATGGATTGTCGGATGGGAAGCGCGGGGATATTGAGGATTTTGCACTTTATAGTGAGGATCTAAATGAATTTATCTCCTTGGTAAAAAGTGGAAACCCCGGACTTGGGATGCATCTTCTTGGCCACAGTATGGGAGCTGTTATCGCCTGTGGCTGTGCTATTCGATATAAATCTGTCGACAGCTTAAATCTTTCTGCACCGGGCTTTCGCGGTAAAAGTGAGCCCAAAGGCCTTCTGTTATGGCTCGCGCTATTTTTGGCTCGCTGGCTTCCGGGGTTGGCTCTTTCCAGCCAGATAAATAGTCAGTGGATATCTCGTAGTCCAGATGTGGTCAAGCGGTATGTCAGTGATGAACTTGTACATCACAGCATCTCTCTGCGCTGGTTTAAGACTTTTTTGCAGGAGCGGGAGTTTTTATCTGGCCGGTTGGATGGGATATCTATGCCTTGCCTTCTGTTATTGCCGGAATCAGACCATATTGTCGATGTGGAACTCAGTCGCAAGTGGTTTGGACAGGTAGGGTCAAAAAACAAGCAGTTGCACTGTTTCTCAAGGTCTTACCACGAGGTATTTAATGAAATAGAGGAGGGGCGTTTAGCCCGGGAGCTGCTACTTAGCCATCTCAATTCTGTTTCAGTAGAGACTGCTTCTGTCATATAAGGGTAAAAAAGCGCTAAGCCAGCAGGTGGCGCAGCAGAAGCTATGGCGAATACCGTGTAAAAGCGTATGAAGCATTGTATGATACGCGGTCATTTTTGCCCATCGGAAGTATTACCGAGGGAAAATAGTGGGGTGGAACATGGATAAAAAGTTGCTGAGCCTGTTGGTATGTCCGGTGAGTAAAGCGCCGCTTGAATACCGAGAGGACACACAGGAGCTGGTTTGCAAGGCCAGTGGTCTAGCCTATCCGGTGCGAGACGGTATACCGGTAATGCTGGAATCTGAAGCGCGGCAGCTGACAGCCGAGGAGAAGCTGGAAAAGTAAACCAATGGGTGAACCCAGCGTTTTCAGTCAAATTATCTCGGGAGATATCCCTGCTGAGATGATCTACGAGGACGACCAATGTGTCGTTATTGAGGATCGCGCGCCACAAGCGCCGACCCATCTCCTCATTATCCCACGCAAACCCCTAGTGAATTTATCCGCGGCACAGGCTGAGGATAAATCCCTGCTCGGCCACCTGATGTGGCTGGCGGCAGAATTGGGGCGCAAGCTGGGGCTCGAGGGCTATCGACTGGTAGTTAATAACGGTCGAAGCGCAGGTCAAACCGTATTTCACCTGCATGTTCACCTGCTTGCCCAAAAAAGAATGCCCGAACAGGGGCTGGCACAGTAGTGGAACAGAAGTGACACCGTGTCACTGACGCCAATCAAATAAAACTCAACTAACGAAGTGGAATTACGCCGGATGAAAAGCGCACAGATTCGCGACGCCTTTCTGAATTATTTTGCTGAGCAGGGCCATGCCATTGTGCCCTCCAGCTCCCTGGTTCCGGGCAATGACCCGACGCTGTTATTCACCAATGCCGGCATGGTGCAGTTTAAGGACACCTTCCTGGGGCAGGAAAAGCGTTCCTACAATCGCGCCACCAGTTCACAGCGCTGTGTACGTGCAGGAGGCAAGCATAACGACCTTGAAAATGTCGGTTACACCGCACGGCACCACACGTTTTTTGAAATGCTCGGTAACTTTAGCTTCGGCGACTACTTCAAGCGCGAAGCGATTCGCTTTGCCTGGGAGTTCCTGACCAAAGTATTGAACTTGCCGGAAGAGCGTCTCTGGGTAACCGTACATATCAGCGATGATGAAGCCGCTGATATTTGGCTGAAGGAAATGGGAGTGAGTGCCGAGCGCTTCTCCCGTCTCGACGAGGATAACTTCTGGCAGATGGGTGACACTGGTCCCTGCGGTCCAAGTTCTGAGATTTTCTACGATCACGGTGCCGATGTGCCCGGCGGCCCTCCCGGTTCCGATAATGACGACCTTGATCGCTATATCGAGATCTGGAACCTGGTATTTATGCAGTATGAGCGCACCGCTGATGGTGAACTGCACCCACTGCCCAAGCCCTCAGTGGATACCGGCATGGGGCTGGAGCGTATTGCCGCCATAATGCAGGGAGTACACTCCAATTATGAAATTGACTTGTTCCAAGCGCTGCTGAAAGCGGCGGGAGAAGTGGTTGGCTGCAGCGACCTGGAAGAGAAATCCCTGCGAGTGATCGCCGACCATATTCGCTCTTGTTCATTCCTGATTGCCGATGGCGTAATGCCTTCCAACGAAGGCCGTGGATTTGTACTTCGCCGCATTATTCGCCGCGCAGTGCGCCATGGCCACAAACTTGGGCACAAAGATATCTTCTTCTACAAGCTGGTAGAAGCGCTTGCCGAGCAGATGGGTGACGCATACCCGGAGCTGCGTGAAAAGCAGCAGCTGATTGAGAATGCGCTGCGCAAAGAGGAAGAGCAGTTTGCGAAGACTCTGGATAAGGGAATGGCGCTGCTAGAGGATGCCCTGGCTTCCCTCGAAAGCAGTGAGATCCCCGGTGAGTTGGTATTTACTCTGCATGATACTTACGGCTTCCCGACAGACTTAACCCAGGATATTGCCCGTGAGCGCGATCTATCCCTGGATATGGATGGGTATGAAGCTGCTATGGAAGCCCAGCGCCAGAGAGCTCGCGCTGCCGGTAAATTTAAACAGGACTATACCGACGTCCTCGAACTGGAAGGGGCTACAGAGTTTCTCGGTTACAACGCGACCGAGGCAACAGGCAAAGTGTTGGCCATCGTCAAAGGTGGTGAGCAGGTTGAGCGCCTGGAAGACGGTGAAGAGGGTGCAATTGTTCTGGATAGGACCCCCTTCTACGCAGAGTCCGGTGGTCAAGTAGGTGATAGTGGCTATTTGAGTTCCGGTGATGCCCGCTTTGAAGTGCGTGATTGCACCAAGCAGAGCGCGCACCATTTGCATACTGGTAAGGTGTTGAAGGGGGGCATCGCTGTGGGCGAAACCCTTGAGGCAGTCGTATCTGCAGATGTTCGTCAATCCACCGCCCTGAATCACTCTGCAACCCATCTATTACATGCCGCCTTGCGCAAAGTGCTGGGCGAGCATGTCACCCAGAAGGGCTCCCTGGTGGACTCCGAGCGCCTGCGCTTTGACTTCTCCCACCCCGAAGCCGTAACGGCAAAGCAACTGCACGCGATTGAATCCCTGGTTAATAGCCAAATTCGCGCAAATACCCCAGTTGAAACTCACGAAACCGATATTGAGTCTGCAAAAGCGATGGGCGCTATGGCTCTGTTTGGCGAAAAGTACGGCGATACTGTGCGTGTACTTTCCATGGGCAAAACCGATGACAAGGCTTTTTCCGTTGAGTTGTGTGGCGGTACTCACGTGAAGCGCACCGGTGATATTGGTTTGATTCGCATTGTTGGGGAAAGCGGTATTGCTTCCGGCCAGCGCCGAATCGAAGCGGTTACTGGCGCTCACGCAATGTCTTTGTTTGATCAGGCGCAGCAGCGTCTGGAGCATGTAGCGACTCTGCTTAAGGCGCGTCCGGACTCCTTGGCTGACAAAGTTGAACAGTTGCTGCTTAACAATCGAAAACTGGAAAAAGAGATTGCCCAGTTAAAAACCAAGTTGGCCAGTGGTGCTGGCGGAGACCTTTCCGCTCAGGCCATTGAGTTGGCGGGCTTTAAGTTGCTGGCAACCTCTATTGATGGAGCTGACCCCAAATCACTGAGAGATCTGGCGGATCAAATGAAGAATAAGCTGGGCAGTGGCGTGGTGCTGCTGGCGGCTCCGGGAGACGAAAAGGTGGCTTTGGTTGCCGCAGTGACCCAAGACCTGACAGATCGTCTTTCTGCGGGTGACCTTATGCGCTTTGCTGCCGGGAAACTGGGCGGCAAGGGTGGCGGTCGAAAAGACATGGCCCAGGGTGGTGGAACCGATGTGTCCGCGCTCCCTAATATGCTGAAAGAAGTGCCAAATTGGATTGAGCAATCCTTAAACTAGTTAAGTTTTGTCAAATTCGTGGTCTGAATTCGTAGTTGAGTTGATTTCGCAGAGGTTTGGTGATTAAGTGCGCGCCTGCACGAGTTGGGCAGGAAGCGTACTTATTGTGGAGCTAAGGAAACACAGTAAGTTATGAGTTTGTTCGTGCAGAAGTATGGCGGGACTTCAGTTGGCTCAATTGAGCGAATTGAAGCTGTGGCCGATAAAGTCGCCGCGTTTCGCGCTCAGGGACATGACATGGTTGTCGTTTTGTCTGCCATGAGTGGTGAAACTAATCGCCTGATTGATCTCGCTTATCAAATCCAGGAAAAACCAGATCCCAGAGAATTGGATGTTCTGGTTTCCACAGGAGAGCAGGTCACAATTGCCCTTTTGAGCATGGCTCTGAAGAAGCGTGGTTATGACGCCTGTTCCTACACGGGTGGGCAGGTAAAAATTCTTACGGATAATGCTCATACCAAAGCTCGCATTCAAAGTATCGATGTGGAGCGAATGCGCACCGATCTCGATGAAGGCAAAGTCATAGTTGTGGCTGGTTTTCAGGGGGTGGATGACGACGGCAATATCACCACACTTGGGCGCGGCGGGTCTGACACGACGGGTGTGGCGTTAGCTGCGGCGTTAGATGCTACCGAGTGCCAGATTTATACCGACGTGGACGGGGTCTATACCACTGACCCTCGAGTGGTCGACAGTGCACGCAGACTCGATCGAATCACATTTGAAGAAATGTTGGAAATGGCCAGTCTTGGCTCCAAGGTTCTGCAGATCCGCGCCGTAGAGTTCGCCGGTAAATACAAGGTTCCCCTGCGCGTACTCTCAACTTTTGAAGAGGGTAACGGAACCCTGATTAGCCTGGATGAGGAAGATAACGATATGGAACAGCCAGTTGTATCCGGTATCGCGTTTAATCGCGATGAAGCAAAACTGACAATTCGTGGAGTGCCGGATACCCCTGGGGTTGCATGCCGAATCCTGGCACCGGTCGGCGCTGAAAATATCGAAGTCGACGTTATTGTTCAAAATATCAGTGCTGTCGATGGCACGACTGATTTCACCTTCACTGTTCACCGCAATGATTTAGGTAAGGCTCGCGATGTTTTAGAGCGAGTTTCTGCGGAACTTGGTGCGCGAGAGGTGATCACAGACGACAAGATCGCCAAGGTTTCTATTGTTGGCGTAGGTATGCGTTCACATGCAAATGTGGCTAGTCGTATGTTTAGTGCCCTGGGTGAAGACAATATTAATATCCAAATGATCACTACTTCTGAAATTAAGATCTCAGTGATTATTGACGAGCGTTATTTAGAGTTGGCTGTCCGAGCGCTGCATAGCGAATTTGAGCTTTCAGACAAAGAAAGGTAACGAGATTTTATAGCCGGCCTGCAGGCGGAAAAAAC